>NZ_LIQF01000009.1 GCF_001418205.1 Marinomonas fungiae
TAATCTCACGCAGGCTCATCTGATAGCGAAAGGTCCGAAGATCCCCTCCTTTCCCCCGTAGGGCGTATGCGGTATTAGCATGCGTTTCCACATGTTGTCCCCCACTACCAGGCAGATTCCTACGCGTTACTCACCCGTCCGCCGCTCGTCACCAAAGGAACAAGCTAATCCCTGCTACCGCTCGACTTGCATGTGTTAAGCCTGCCGCCAGCGTTCAATCTGAGCCATGATCAAACTCTTCAGTTTAAAAAGTTTGCTCAAACTCGTGAATCACGTCTGACTTTTACTATATTCTTCAACCCGAAGATTAAAGAACGTAAAGCGAATTGACATGGTCACTTGTTTAAGACTTCAAAGTTTTTGAGAAGTCTCCAGCAAGCGCCCACACAAATTATCTGATTATCTATTTTAAAGAGCGTTGACACTTTAAACTGCTTACCGTTTCCAGTTCGCTGTGCAGTCCGTGGTGGTCTGCCGTGTCAGTGGAGGCGTATAATACGCATCAGAATTTTCAGCGCAAGCACTTTTTGAAATAATTTTAAAAAAGATGCGATTATTGCGAGAAAACGCCAAGATTGATTATTTATTAATCACAATCAAATAGTTACTGATTAATAAATAGACAAAAGCTAGCAAAACAAGCCGTATAAAGGTTGCAAGGCCCCTAACCCCACCCTAACCCTCCCCTTAATAAGGGGAGGGAACATGCGATATCGTAGATACTACAAAAACTAAACCTCTCCCCCTTTCCAAGGGGGAGGCTGGGAGGGGGTTAAGGGCCCTAAAAGCAAAAAGCCCGCTACTGATTTCAGTAGCGGGCTTTTAAGTGACTTAACGCCTCTATTACATATTCGGGTAGTTTGGACCACCAGTCCCTTCCGGTGTTACCCAAGTTATGTTTTGCGCAGGGTCTTTAATGTCACAGGTTTTACAGTGCAGACAGTTCTGTGCATTGATCTGAAATTTAGGACCAGATTCTTGCTCAACAATTTCATACACACCCGCTGGGCAGTATCGTTGAGCAGGCTCGGCATACTCAGTTAGGTTACTACCTGTTGGGATGCTGTCATCCGCTAGAGTCAAATGGCATGGTTGATCTTCTTCATGGTTAGTATTCGATAGGAATACAGATGAAAGACGATCAAAGCTTAATTTGCCATCCGGTTTAGGGTAATCAATTTTCTTGGCTGTACTGATCGTTTGCAGTTGCGCATAATCCAACGAGGTATCGTGCAAGGTGATCGGCATTTTTCCGCCAAGGATATTCTGATCGATGTAGTTAAAAGCACCGCCCAAGAAAGTACCGAACTTATGCATAGCAGGAGCAAAGTTACGGGTACTGTACAACTCTTGTTTTAACCAAGAAGCATCGAAGAGTTCTTTAAATGCATCAGCAATAGCTTGAGATTCATCCGCCAACACTTGATTGATCGCTTCGGCAGCTAACATACCTGATTTCATGGCGGTATGGGTGCCTTTGATTTTAGCTACGTTTAACGTACCCGCATCACAACCTACCAATAGAGCACCAGGCATGGTCATGGTTGGCAATGCATTCCAACCACCTTTGGTAATCGCACGAGCACCGTAAGAAACGCGCTCACCACCTTCTAAATATTGCTTAAGCACTGGATGATGCTTCAAACGCTGGAATTCTTCGTATGGACTCATCCAAGGGTTTTTGTAGTTCAAATCTACAATTAGTCCCACTACTACTTGGTTGTTATCCGTGTGATATAAGAAGAAGCCACCACTCGCCTCTTCTAATGGCCAACCAGCACCGTGCACCACCAAGCCTGGCTGATGTTTACTTGGGTCAATTTGCCAAAGCTCTTTAATACCTAGGGCGTAGTGTTGCGGATCCGCATCTTTATCCAATGAGAATTTTTGGATCAGTTGCTTACCAAGGTGACCACGACAACCTTCAGAGAACACTGTGTAAGTTGCATGTAGCTCCATGCCTTCCATATAGGTTGGCAGTTTTTCACCGGATGCGGATACGCCCATATCACCGGTTGCGACACCTTTAACACTACCATCTTCATGGTACAGAATTTCTGCGGCAGCAAAGCCTGGGAAGATCTCAACGCCAAGACCTTCTGCCTGTTCTGCTAGCCAGCGACATAGATTACCGACGCTAACAATATAGTTACCATCATTCTTCATCGAGTTGGGTACCAAAGAATGAGGGATCGCCTTACTCAGTTCACCATCTTTTAATAGGTAAACCTCGTCTTTTGTAACAGGTGTATTTAAAGGAGCGCCCAGTTCCTGCCAGTTTTCAAACAGCTCATTGAGAGATCTTGGCTCTAGCACGGCACCAGAAAGAATATGCGCACCGACCTCAGACCCCTTTTCCAATACGCAGACATTTAATTCAGCATTAAGCTGTTTTAAACGAATGGCAGTAGATAGGCCAGATGGACCAGCTCCAACGATGACTACATCAAATTCCATCGATTCACGCATAACTGCACTCCTATTCTTTATCGTTATAATTTTTCAGTGAGTTCAGGTAGAACATCAAACAAATCACCTACCAAGCCGTAATCCGCGACTTGGAAGATTGGCGCTTCTTCGTCTTTATTCACGGCAACAATGACTTTTGAATCTTTCATACCGGCAAGATGTTGAATCGCCCCAGAAATACCAAACGCCATATACAAGCTTGGAGCGACAATTTTACCGGTTTGACCAACTTGTAGATCGTTGGCAACAAAGCCAGAATCGACCGCTGCTCGAGAAGCCCCGACAGCCGCGCCTAATTTATCAGCTAACGCTTCAATTAAAGCAAAGTTTTCAGCACTTCCTACGCCACGACCGCCTGAAACAATGCGATCTGCCGCAGTCAATTCCGGACGCTCAGATTTAGACAATTCATCGCCCACCCACGTCGCTGCTGTATTCTCTGCTGGTGCCGCCACAGACTCAATCGAAGCTGAGCCGCCCGTTGCTGCCGCTTTATCAAACGCCGCAGCACGAACTGTAATCACTTTCTTCGCATCTTTGGAGGTTACGGTTGCAATGGCGTTACCCGCGTAAATTGGACGCTGGAACTGAGCATCACTTAGAACCGCGGTAATATCGGAAAGCTGTCCAACATCCAGTAACGCCGACACACGTGGCATAGTATCTTTGCTCACTGAGTTAGAAGGCGCCATGATGTGTGAGTAATCACCAGCAAGAGAAACAATCAACTCGCTTAGGTTTTCGGCTAGCTCATGGGCAAGGCTGTCGCCTTCTGCCAACAACACTTTGCTTACACCCGAGCATTGAGCCGCAGCATCAGCTGCAGCTTTTGCATTTGCGCCAGCCACCAATATCGTAATTTCAGAACCGATCTGCTGCGCAGCCGTCAAAGCACTTAGCGTTGCAGGAGCCAATTCCGTTCCGTTATGTTCTGCAATGAGTAAAGTAGCCATTAGATCACCTTCGCTTCGTCTTTCAGTTTCTGGATAAGTTCATCAACAGAGCCAACTTTAACGCCACCTTGGCGTGTAGCTGGTGCTTCCACCTTATCGAGTTGAATGTGTTGTTTGACTTCCACACCCAAGTCAGCAAATGTTTTCGTTTCTAGCGGCTTACGCTTGGCCTTCATAATGTCTGGCAGCTTAGCAAAACGTGGCTCATTCAAACGAAGGTCAGTCGTCACGATCGCAGGCAATGCTAGCTTAACCGTACGCAGACCGCCGTCAATTTCACGGGTGACAGATACTGAATCACCATCTACCGCAACTTTTGAGGCAAAGGTACCTTGTGGGCGTTTGGTTAACGCCGCTAACATCTGGCCGACTTGATTGTTATCCGAGTCGATTGACTGTTTACCAAGAATCACTAAGCTCGCTTGTTCTTGCTCCATGATTTTGGCGAACGCTTTAGCAACGTTTAGTGGCTCAGCACCGTCTTCTGATTCGACCAAAATGGCACGATCGGCACCCAGCGCTAGCGCAGTACGCAGTTGTTCTTGGCTTGCTGTGGTCCCGACACTGACGGCAATCACTTCTGTTGCAACACCTGCTTCTTTCAGACGGATCGCTTCTTCCACTGCGATTTCACAGAATGGGTTGATGGCCATTTTCGTGTTGCTTAGATCTACATCTGTGTTATCTGACTTTACGCGTACTTTAACGTTGTAATCTATTACGCGTTTGACACCGACTAATACTTTCATAATCGTCACCTAAAGATACTTTTCTTATAACAATAAACGCCAATCACCCTTTAAGGTTCGCTTCTATATTGGCGTTCTTCAATAACATTAAACGCTAATTACACTGACAGATTGAGGCTCTTGATATAACACTTCCACCTGATCCGCACGATGTTCCTGGACATTGCGTTGGTTTAAGGAACCTTTATCGGTTACTTCATGTGCATTCAAACTTGGTGCTTCATGTTGTAACAGAATACGTTGCACCACAGTTGAAGAGCCGGTTCCTTGAGCTTCGAAAGCTTTTAGCTTTTCTTCAAACGCCGCCCTCACTTCAGGATGCTCAACCAGCTGTTGCTCGGTCAACAAATCACCACCTTCTATTAATTTACGGCAATGCACGAAGTCAGGAAACACCAAGCCACTAATGTACGCGCGGTTTGTGCCACACAACACCACATCCTGTACCAGTGGTGCACAAGCACTGATGAATTTCGCACGCAAAGTTCCTGCACTGACCCAAGTACCACTGTCCAGTTTAAAGTCTTCCGAGACACGGCCATCAAAGCGGAAGCCGCGGCTAGGATTGCTCTCATCTAGGTAAGCAATTGCATCACCGAGACAGTAATAACCTTCTTCATCAAATGCCTTCGCGGTCAACTCTGGTTGACGCCAATAACCAGGCATAACGGTTACCGCTTTTACACGTGCTTCCAATTTGCCTTCGTTAGGAACTAACTTAAGGGTCACTCCTGGTGCTGGATTACCAATCACACCTGAAGCACTTTCTTCAATTGAGGCAAAAGTTACAGAGGGAGCAGTCTCGGTAGCACCAAGACCAGTCAACATTGGAATCTTCTTGCCTGTGTGTTTAATCGCCAAAGCATCAATGTCGTCCCAAATGTGTTGCGCCATACCTGCAGCAGCAAAGAACATAAACTGTAAACGCGAGAAGAATTTGCGCGCTAGCTCATCGTCTTGCTGCAGTTTTTTCACCAACAACTCGAAACCTTTCGGTACGTTGAAATAGACTGTTGGCGCAATTTCTGCAAGATTACTAAGCGTTTTGTGAAAATGAGCTTCGGTTGGCTTACCATCATCTAGGTAAAATGAGCCACCATTGTATAAAGCAATGCTGACGTTGTGATTGCCACCAAAAGTATGATTCCACGGAAGCCAATCCACCATCACTGGCGGTTCTTCCGCAAGAAAAGCCATGGTATCTCGAATCATAACAGCGTTCGCGCACAGCATTCGCTGTGTATTCATGACCCCTTTTGGCATACCTGTTGTGCCTGAAGTGAATAGGATTTTAGCGACACTGTCTCCTGTGACAGTCGCATTGCGTTCTTCAATCGCAATGTTCTCTTCATGGTTCCAGAAATCAGAGAAGGATATGGTCGGATTGGCGATTAATTCTGCTTTAGTATCGCCATACATTATCGCAACTGGCACATCCGTATTCGCGACAGCACTAATGGCTTTTTCATATGGGCCTAATTTATCTACCACGATTAAGCCAGGTGTTAGCAGCTCCACCACATGTTTTAACTTAGCATAGTCAGTTGCCACCAATGAATACGCCGGTGATACTGGCGCATGAGGTACACCAATGTAGTAACCCGCAATCGCCAGCAGCAAATGCTCAATGCTATTTCCCGAAAGGAAAGCAATAGGACGCTCTGGCGAAACCGGCTGTTCTAGCAACCAAGACGCAAGCTGACGAACCTTTGTTAAGGCTTCTGCATAGGTGTAACGGTCCCATTCACCTTCGTCATCGCGCTGAGCCACAAATACCGCATCGGGTGTTTTTTCGGCCCAGTATTCAAGACGATCCGTTAGACAACGAGCATAGTCTGCAAGCGGTGTTTCACAACTTACAATTTGCTCACCATTATCGCGTTTCTCGATCGCAACAGAGTGACTCACCACCTTAATGGGATGGAATTCGCTGGTCATTTTATACTCCTGAGACTTGTTATTTTTATTCGTTCAAAGAAGGCTATGCACCTTGTGTGTTAGACGCTAAAACTGATAGGCAGCTACACCATTTTGTTCTAGTGAAACCGTTGTCAAAGCCGCCTGAGCAAGCGGAAGTTTGTATGCGCTGTAAAATTCCGCTAACGCTTCTACATTGCCAAAGAACGCTTCGTCTTGTGCTTTGCTTTCTTGCGCTGTAAGCGCTAAACGAGCCAATTGCCATGCGCAACAGATGCCCCCCATTGCATTTAAGAATGGCACCGCTACCGCATCCAATTGAGCAAGATCGGCATTAGGATTTAATACTGTGGTATCCAGCACTTGTGCTAGCTGGTCCACCGCAGCCGATAAACGCTTATTCACCAGATTGTCTGGTGCTTTAGCGATATCACCACGCATTTCTGCCAACAGTCCACTGATTGCCTGACCTTGATCCATACGAATCTTACGGTGTACTAAGTCTTTTGATTGCACACCAGTGGTACCTTCATAAATAGTCGTAATGCGTGCATCACGCATCACTTGCGCTATACCGGTTTCTTCAACAAACCCCATACCGCCATAAACTTGAATGGCATCGCCCGCTAATTCATTCACTTGTTCTGTGGCAAAGCCTTTAAAAATAGGCGTCAGCAAGGCAATACGTTTTTCTGCAGCCTTTACCGCTTCTTCATCGTCTGATTGTTCGGTCACATCGATCAAGGCTGCAATTTGGTAGCCCAGTGAACGCAGTGCAAAGCTTTCTGAGCGAAGGTTAAGCAGCATACGCTTCACATCTGGATGTTCAATAATGGCAACGCGTTGACCGTTGGCACCGGCACCTTGGACACGCTCTTTTGAGTATTGCAGCGCTTTTTGGAACGCCAATTCACTTAGGCCAACACCTTGCATACCACAGCTTAAGCGAGCTTCGTTCATCAATACGAACATCGCCACCAGACCTTGGTTTAAGTTGCCAATTAATTCACCAACACAGGCATCGTTATCGCCATAGCTAATCGAGCAAGTAGGGCTACCGTGTAGACCTGTTTTGTGCTCAATACCGGTACAACGGATATCATTGAACTCACCGCAAGAGCCGTCTTCATTGACACGGTATTTTGGTACCGCAAATAAAGAAATACCGCGGCTACCTGCTGGCGCATCTGGTGTACGTGCAAGTACTAGGTGAACAATGTTGTCGGCCATATCATGCTCACCGTAGGTGATATAAATTTTTTGGCCTTTAATTTGGTAAGTACCGTCCGCTTGTGGGATAGCTTTTGTCGTCAATGCACCAAGATCAGAGCCTGCGTTTGGCTCAGTCAGCGCCATTGCCACTGTCCATTCACCCGTGACAATTTGAGTCAGGTAACGAGCTTTTAGTTCATCAGAAGCAAACTTCAATAGGATTTCAGAACCACCTTGCGCCAACGCCGCAAACATGACGAATGCCAGATTGCTCGACAACCACATTTCATTGACTGGCTGAGCAATGTACTTGGGCAAGCCTTGTCCACCAAACTCTTCTGGCAGAGCGAGACCAATCCAACCGGAATCGCGGAATTGAGCATAGGCATCTTTCCAACCGGTTGGCGTAGTTACTTGACCATCAGAGAATTTACAGCCTTCTTCGTCACCGACCATATTTAGAGGTGCGAGTACGCCACTGGCGAATTTATTCGCTTCATCCATGATGGCATTAGCAAGGTCTAAGTCGAAATCCTGCAGAGATTCAAGATTGCCAAGTTGTTGCGTTTGGTAAGCTTGCTCAACCAACCATTGCATGTCTTTGTATGGGGCTTGGTAGCTCATCATTGATCTCCTACTTCGCCGCCATACGGATCGCGCCATCGAGACGAATGACCTCACCGTTCAACATGCAGTTCTCAATGATTTGTTGCGCCAACATGGCAAACTCATCTGGATCGCCCAAACGTGGTGGGAATGGCACCGCTGCACCTAAAGATTGCTGTACTTCTTCTGGTAGCACATCCATCATCGGCGTTTTAAAGATACCTGGAGCAATGGTCATTACACGAATACCAAAGCGAGCCAATTCGCGGGCGATTGGTAACGTCATTGCTGTCACGCCACCTTTCGAAGCTGAGTAAGCGGCTTGGCCAATTTGACCATCAAACGCCGCAACCGATGCGGTGTTAATGATGACACCACGCTCTTGGGTTGACTGAGGTTCGTTGTGCTGCATCTTGTCCGCAGCCAAACGAATCATATTGAACGTACCTAGAAGATTGATACGTAGTGCCCGCTCAAAACCAGCTAGTGAATGAGGGCCTTCACGGCCAACCACACGCTCTGCACCTGGAATGCCAGCACAGTTCACCAAACCATTGATTTCACCAAAGGTAGCGACCGCTTGATCCAAAGAAGCTTTTACAGACGCTTCATCAGAAATATCTGTTACCGCGTACTGCACACGCTCACCTAGGCTTTCAGCGACGCGCTTTAAGCCTTGCTCATTGATATCCGCTAACGAAACACTGGCACCTAAACCATGTAGGCGACGTGCAACCGCTTCGCCAATGCCCGATGCCGAACCTGTGACAACAAAATGACGACCTTGAACTTGCATGATTAGACTCCTGGAATGACTTATTTTTTCTTACGATTTAGGAACGACTCGATACGTGCTTTCACTTCGTCACTGGTTTGCGTAATACCGCAGATCAGTGATTCTGTGTACAAACCGTCATCAGCAGCCATGTTGCTGATGTGGGCTAAGCCTGTCGTCATGGCCCAGTTTGAATACTTCGAGTTTTTCGCGATGCTGGCGGCAAGTTCCATTGCCTTATCCAAGGATGCACCGTTTTCCACAACGTAATGACCTAAGCCAATGCGGTAGCCTTCTTCGGCATCCACATCGCGCCCTGTCAACATCATTTCCGTCATACGGCTAGTGCCGATTACGCGAGCGACGTTTACAGATGCACCACCGCCAACGAAGATACCGTGGCGCCCTTCAGGCAGGCGGTAATAGGTGCCCTTTTCCGTAACTCGAATGTGGGCGCAGATCGCCAACTCCAAACCACCACCAATCACTGCGCCTTGCATAGCCGCAATCACAGGTACGCCAGAGTTTTGAATATGACCAAATACGCGATGCCACATGTTGGAATGTTTCACCACTTCAAATGGTTCACGAGCTTTGTGCTCAGCAAGATCTAAACCCGCACAGAATTCAGGGCCAGCACCAGAGAAGACGATAACGTTGACGTCATCAGGAAGGTTAATGAACGCATGCTCGATCTCTAGACATAGAGAATCATTGATGGCGTTTTTCTTTTCAGGTCGGTTCAGTCGAAGATGTCCAATGCCATTATCTACTGAGAATTCGATGAACTGATAAGTTGTCATTCGCTTACCTCTTGTTTTTATGTTTATGGCTGAGGCGCCTTAATAAGAGTAATTCTACTAATTGAAAATATAATAGTTGTATTACTAAACAAATGTCAAACACAACTATTTAAGTTTTTCTCAAAAAAAAGCCACACCGCAGTGTGGCTAAATATGGGACATCTACCATTTAACGGTCTGACACGCGCAACACTGTTGCCATGCCAGTATCCCCCGCAGCACAGCCGGTAAACAGACCATAACCACCACCACGCATCGCCAGTTCTTCGATCATTTCAATCATGGCTCGTAAGCCTGTTGGCCCTTGAGGATGACCCCAGATCAAAGAACAGCCGAAGTTATTCATCTTCATCACGTCAATATCCATGGCTTTCGCAAAGGCCACATCATTCACAGCAAAAGGGTTATGAGTTTTGATTGCATCCACTTGCTCAATACCAATACCTGCCATCTGCAAAGCGCGCTTCGCTGCTTCAATCGGCGCCGCAGGCATGTATGCCAAATCATCACGCGCTTGACCAAAGCCCAGCACTTCAATCTTGATCGAACTATTTGTAGACAGCTCTTGAGCTTTATCACCATGACATACAATCATCGCGGCGTTACCGTCCGCCGGGTGAGTCTGGTTACCGTAGGTGATTACGCCACCCTCCATCACAGGCTTAAGCTTAGCCAGCCCCTCAGCAGTGGTTGGAAACACCCCTTCATCACCAGTGATCACGCAGGCTTCTTTTTTGAAGTTAGGTGTCGGCACTGACAACGGGAGCGTCATGTAGCGTTTTTGGAACGCCTGCTCATCTTTTAGCGCGTCTTGATATTGTTCATAGCGACGTAAGGTTACTGTGTCTAATTCTTCTCGAGTGATATCAAAGCGCTTAGCCACGTTTTCACCGGTTTGCATCATAGAATGACCACCGACGCAGTCGTTCATCATGTTATAGAACACTTGATCTTCAGACTGACCTGCACCACCGATACCTTGTGGGTTTGGATAGAAAATATGCGGTCCATTTGAACAACGGTCAGCCGCCATGAGCAGAGACACACTTGCCATACCACACATAACTTCCGAGGCCGCAGCAAATAAACCACGAGCACCGGTCGCGCAGACTTGATTCACAGCATGACCGGGCGTATGAACGGCACCAATTTCATAAAGCGGCCAAGGCGCGCCGTTGAAAGATTGGTATTGGTTAATGGTCATCCCCAGCACACCCGAATCAAACACCGCTGGCTCAATTGAGCGCTTTGCCAACTCTTGCTTTGCAACGTGTGCCGCAAATTTCATCGAATGCAGGTATTGCAATGAGCCCTGCCATTTGGTGAACGGCGTACTCCAATAAGCACCGTATGGAATCTCTACATTTTGCATCGTCATTTAGGTCACCCTTATTGTTATTCTGCTGTACCAGCCATGTACTCACCTAAGCCACCCCAAACTTCTTGGAAGATCGCCTCAGGCATAGTTTTAAGATCCTCAGCAATGATTGGCTTGAAATCCATCATGCTTAACACGTCTTTTTCTAGGTCAAGACCCGGTGCAATTTCTGTAAGCACCATACCTTCTTTGCGTAACTCTAAAACACAACGTTCAGTGATAAAGAACACCGGCTTGTTATTCGCTTGAGCAAACTCACCACTGAAGGTGACATGATCGACCTGCTCAACGAACTTACGTGTACGACCTTCTTCAAGCACTGCCACCTTGCCACCTTCAAAAGACAGCTTAGCGCCATTAACCAAAGTGCCGCAGAACACAACTTTCTTAGCAGTTTGCGAAATATTAATAAAACCACCAGGTCCCACCACTTTCGGACCAAACTTACTGACGTTTAAGTTGCCGTTTTGATCCGCCTGAGCCAAACCTAGGAAAGCAATATCCAAGCCACCGCCATCATAGAAGTCGAACTGCGCTTCGTGCTCGATAATAGCCTCAGCGTTCCATGCCGCACCAAAGTCCCCCCCCGATGCAGGAATGCCACCGTAAGTGCCTAATTCGGTAGTCAGCATAAATCGGCTGGCAACGTTCTCTTCGGCAGCAACGGATGCCACACCATCAGGCATGCCAATTCCTAGGTTTACAATGGCATTATCATAAAGCTCCATGGCCGCCCGACGGGCAATGATCTTACGCTCACCAAAAGGCACTGGAGGAATGGCATTCAGAGGAATACGAGCATTGCCCGCAAGACTTGGGTTGTACTCAGTGGTAATGGTTTGCTTGTGCTGCTCCGCAGGCGCCACGGTAATATAATCCACTAGCACGCCTGGCACTTTGACATCTTTTGGCTTGATGGTTTTCGCTTCGGCTAGATACTTAACTTGTGCAATCACAATACCGCCACTATTACGTGCGGCCTGCGCCATTGGCAGGATCTCCGCTAACTGCGCTTCCTCTTCAACGGACAAATTACCGTGCTCATCCGCCGTCGTTGCACGAATCACGACAACGTTTAGCGGGAATTTTTTGTACAGCAGCCACTCTTCGCCTTCGATATCGATGCGTTTCACCAGATCTTCGGTTGCTTTAGAGGTAACCTTACCGCCACTGTTTAACGGATCAACGTAAGTCCCCATCCCTACTTTGGTGATCACGCCCGGTTTGTTGCCGGCAATTTGACGCCACATGGTGGTTAACACCCCTTGTGGCAAAAGGTAGGCTTCGATTTTATCTTCCACCACCATGCCCGCCATTTTAGGTGCTTGACCGGTATGTCCTGAAATTAAGCGTTTTACTAAGCCATCATGGGCAAGGTGGGACATGCCAGCATCTTTACCATCGCCACAGCCACAATCGTGGATCAGCGTTAGGTTCTTTGGTTGACCCGTTTCTAGGAAACGTTTTTCTAACTGGCTTGCCACCGCTTCTGCGAAATATGACATACCGATAGTCGACCAAGCGACCGAATCACCGTCTTGGATCAGGCTAGCCGCCTGCTCTAAAGAAATCACCTTGCTCATGTTTCACCTTCTATTTTTAGCATTGTTCCGGTGTTGAAAAATTCGCTACTGAACGTAGATTTTTATTTGTTGTACTACACAACAATTATTTTTACAAATAATTTTGATTCCCATTGTTAATTATTCTAAAAATGTAACGAGAGTTATCTTTTTTTCTGATGGGCAGTCGGAAAATTCTATGACCAAGATTGTTGAAATACTCAACAATATGTGCAAAAAATGTATAAATCGTCATCAGTTGATATCTCTGAGACGCACTAAAAGCCATAAAAACACGAATAAAAAAAACAATGTGAGGTGGATAATGAAGTATCTAGGACGCAAAGGTTTGACTCTAATCGCCGGTGCAGTACTTTCGATCAACGCAATGGCTGAAGCGGAATACACGCTAAAGCTACACCACATGCTGCCACCGATGTCGATGGCACACTCCAAATTTTTAGAGCCTTGGGCAGAGAAAGTTGAAGCGGAGTCAAATGGCCGTATCGACATTGAAATCTATCCAGCCATGCAACTGGGTGGCAAACCACCTCAATTATTTGACCAGGTACGCAAAGGCATCTCAGACATCACTTGGACGGTCGGCGGATACACTCCAGGTCGCTTCCCAAAAGCAACGGTATTCGAATTACCATTCATACCAGGCTCAGCACAAGCCACCAGTATGGCACTGCAAGAATACGCTGAAACAGAAATGCAAGATGAAATGAAAGATGTTCATTTGCTTGCGATGCATACTCACGCACCCGGTTCGCTCCACTCTCGAGACAAAGCCATTCAAACAGGTGCTGATCTGGACGGATTGAAAGTGCGCGCCCCAAATAAAATCATGTCCGAGGGCTTCAAAGAATACGGTGCTAACACCATTTTCATGCCGGTAACAGAGATGGCCAGCGCAATCTCTAAAGGCGTACTGGACGTTGCAGTCCTACCTTATGAAGTTGTATTGCCAACTAAAATCTATGAGTTAGTGAAACATCATACTGAGTTCAAAGGTGATCGTGGCCTATACACCCAGTTCTTTATCTTTGCCATGAACAAAGATGTCTATGCTAACTTGCCTGCAGACCTGCAAAAAGTAATTGATGACAACTCTGGTGTCGCTTTGGCTGGCCACATCGGCAACCTGTTCGACAACTATGAGCAACATGCTCGCTCTTACGCGGTGAAGCAAGGCAACAGCTTCGATTACATCGAAGGTGCTGAGTACAATGCTTGGAAAGAAAAACTTGCACCCGTTCGCGAGCAATGGATTGAGGATATGAATGACGATGATTACGAGGCTGAACGCTTACTTGAGAAAGCTGAAAGTTTGATTAAGAAATACGAGTCTATGTAACTGTTGGTCGGTGATTAAGCATGAAGCTATCCGTAATGAATGTTGTTGAAGGTGGGCTAAAGCGTACAGCGCGCAGTTTTGCTCTCCTTGGGGGTCTAATCATGCTGTCGCTGGCGATCATCACGGTCGCCAGCATCATCGGCAGAACATTTTTTGGCCAATCTGTTGAAGGTGATTATGAGCTGACCGAATTAGGTCTCGCCATGTCTGTTTTCCTATTCTTACCCGAATGTTATTTACGCAAAGGGCACATCATTGTTGATCTGTTTACAGCCAACTGTCAGCCTAAAACGCTTTATCTTTTGGATCAATTAGGAAACCTTATTTTCACGTTCGTATCCATAGCCTTTGCATATCGAATGGTGCTTAGCGGCATGGAATCAAAAGATTATTATGAACAAACCATGATTCTCGAACTACCAATCTGGTGGGTTTATGTTGTCGGTGTGATCTGTTTTAGCCTTTGTGCCCTATGTGGCATCAATCGCCTAATTACATGCCGTTCGGGAGAAGGTGATGAGTAACGTTGAATTAGCATTCTTAATGATGGGGATCTTGCTAATCCTCATGAGTATCCGCATCCCAATCGCATTATCGATGATGGTCTGTGGCTCCTTTGGCTATGTCATGATTGGTGGCTTACCTGCCCTACTCGAGTATTTGGGTACAGCTCCAGTGGCCAAGTTTTCTACTTATGACTTATCTGTGGTGCCATTATTTCTATTAATGGGCGAGCTTGCGACACGCTCAGGGATTACCACCGAGTTATTCCGTACCTGTAACACTTGGGTTGGTCGCCAGAAAGGCGGTATCGCTATGGCTGCCGTGGCTGGTTGTGCTGCCTTTGGTGCTATCTGTGGTTCATCACTAGCCACAGCTTCGACTATGGGTAAAGTGGCATTGCCGGAAATGCGTCGTCTAAATTATGCCGGTAGCTTAGCAGCAGGCGCCCTAGCAGCTGGCGGTACTTTAGGTATTTTGATTCCACCGTCTATGGTGCTAATCATTTTTGCGGTACTAACAGAACAGAACATTTCTAAAATGTTTATCGCCGCCTTTATCCCTGGTTTCCTTGCGGCAGCAGGTTACATGTTAACCATTGCTATCTATGTACGCCTGTACCCACATACAGGACCACGTGGCGAGAAAACCACTTGGGCACAAAAAATTCGCTCTACTAAAGATGTTTGGCACATCACTTTAATCTTCTTGATTGTACTAGGTGGTATTTACTTTGGTATCTTCACGCCAACGGAAGCGGCTTCAGTCGGTGTCGTTCTAACACTAATACTGGCGATCACACACGGTAAGATGCGTATGGACGGCTTACTAACAAGCCTAATCCGTACTGCGGTATCCTCAGCCATGATATTCTTTATTGTGTTGGGTGCAGACTTATTCAGTGTTTTTATTGCACTGTCTAAACTGCCTGAGATTGGTGTTGAAGTTCTGACCAGCTCAGGCCTATCGCCTTACACAATTCTAGTAGTCATGCTGATTACCTATCTTATCATGGGGTGTTTTTTGGACAGCTTAGCCATGATATTGCTGACTATTCCTATCTACTTCCCAATCATTATGGCGATGGATTTTGGTATCCCTGCCGCTGACTTAGGTATTTGGTTCGGTATTATTGCCTTGGTAGTCGTAGAAGTAGGCTTGATTACCCCCCCCGTGGGCATGAACATATTTATCATCAAGTCATTTGACAACTCTCTACCATTGAAAGAGTGCTTTAGGGGAGTCGTACCTTTCTTGATATCTGACTTTGTCCGCGTTGCGCTTTTAGTAATGTTCCCAGGTATCACACTGTGGCTAGTTCATGCCATTGGATAGTTCTACGAGTGAATGAATGTAGTAGTCGAACTTTAAGGGCTCTTCTGAGCCCTTCTTTTTAACGCTACGCTTTCTATGATATTTAGGTTAAACAACTAAATTGTTATAGCTTTCACCAAACTTACCCGTTGGTATACAATACGGTGCTTTAAATTTGACCATGCTAGGAAGTCAACACATGCAAGATCAACCAAAAAAGTCGGATCAAGACATTGATTTTGGGGTTTTAGACGAGTTTTTGGGTTATCGCTTGCGTCGCGCTCAGATGAACTTCTTTGCGAAGTTCGGCGAAGTTTGCGAAGACTTAGGCATTAGCCCTGGACTATTTGCCGTTCTTGCGATTGTCGAGCGTAACCCTGGATTAACTCAGACAGCTGTCGCTCAAGCATTGGGGAATGATCGTTCCGCCATGGTTGCTGCAGTAGATAAGTTAGAAAGTAAAAACTTGCTAGAACGCCGTCCTGCCGTTAATGATCGACGCTCATACGCTTTGTTTCTGACTGCAGAAGGTGGTCGTTTCTTTGATAATGCGGTAAAACGCGTTAGCTGCTATGAAAATGAAATGGCAAAGTGCCTTGATGGCGATGAGGAAAAACAGTGGCTGCTCAATGCGTTAGAGCGTTTAGCAAATAAATCTTTATAAGCAGTTTATTGACCCACACATTGAGCCTTATTAGCAATGACAATAAGAAAGGCCCCTTGCGCACAATCGCAAGGGGCCTTTTCATTCACTAAGCAGTCATTTCTCGCAATCATTAACACTCGATGGCGTTGACCGCTAAGCCGCCTCGAGAGGTCTCTTTGTATTTGTCTTGCATGTCTTTACCTGTATCACGCATGGTACGAATCACTTTATCCAAAGAGATAAAGTGCTCACCATCACCACGCAAAGCCATCTGCGTTGCATTGATTGCTTTCATCGCCGCAATCGCATTACGCTCGATACAAGGCACCTGAACTAGACCGCCTACCGGATCACAAGTCAGACCAAGGTTATGCTCTAGACCAATCTCTGCCGCATTCTCTACTTGTGCTGGTGTGCCGCCAAGAATTTCACAAAGTCCTGCTGCTGCCATTGCACAAGCAGAACCCACTTCTCCTTGACATCCCACTTCAGCACCTGAGATAGACGCGTTCATCTTACACAACGAACCAATCGCAGCCGCTGCTAGGAAAAAGTCGACGACGTTCTCATCGGTTGGGTTTTGCATAAATTCCATGTAGTACATTAGTACTGCTGGAATAATACCGGCTGCTCCATTGGTAGGTGCCGTCACCATACGACCACCAGCGGCGTTTTCTTCATTCACCGCCAAGGCGTATAGGTTCACCCAGTCCATTGCACTCAAAGTCGAGCTAATGATATTGGGACGCGTGGCACGGATCAAAGATTTATGAAGCGTCATTGCTCGGCGGCGAACATTTAGACCACCAGGCAACTTGCCATCTTTGTGAAGACCGTTAGCGATACACTCTTTCATCGCTCCCCAGATCTCCATTAAGCCTTCGCGCACCTCTTTCTCGGTCCGCAAAACCTTTTCGTTTTCCATCATCAGCTGACTGATACTTAGATTATGCTCTTTACATAGCTTAAGCAGCTCTACCGCGTTCTTAAACTTGTAAGGCACATCTACTTGAGGCACCAAACGAGCATCCGCAGTTGCTTCTGATTCATCGATAACAAAGCCGCCACCGATCGAATAATACGTATTTTGATACAGCACATTTTCCGACGCATCATATGCCGTCAAACGCATGGCATTTGGGTGATACGGCAAGTCTTCTTCTAAAAGAAGCATATCACGGCCCCAAATGAACTCAATTTCATGGCCGCCAGCTAGCTGCATGCGATTGCTTTCTTTCAGTGTCTCGATACGACCTAATACACATTCAGGATCAATACGACTTGGGCGCTCACCCATTAAACCCATGATGACGGCATTGTCAGTACCGTGACCTACACCTGTTGCACTCAATGAGCCATACAGATCACAGACGACTCGTACGGTATTTTGTATTGCTTGCTTCGCTGTCAAAGCGTCCACAAAATCTGCCGCAGCTGACATAGGGCCAACAGTGTGGGAGCTTGAAGGACCAATGCCGATTTTAAAAAGGTCAAACACACTGATAGACATAAAGCCTCCAGAAGATTCCTATTTCGGAAATATATAGATGTATTTTTATAAGTATATCCATATTAAGGCAAGATCGAGTAACTTACCTCGACCTCACCTTAGCTATGTACGACATGGTTAAATGCAGATAATTAGAACAGCAAATTTTGGAAGGAATTTAGTCTTAACGACCGAATACTACCGTACGCTTACCGTTTAAGAATACGCGTTTTTCAACATGACATTTGATCGCATTAAACAATGTAACACGCTCAACATCTTGCCCTTTTGCGACCAAATCCTCAGGATAATGCGCATGATCCACTGTTTGGATACCTTGGGCAATGATTGGACCTTCATCAAGGTCATCATTCACGTAGTGAGCCGTTGCACCGACCATTTTCACGCCTTTTTCCCATGCTTGGTGGTAAGGACGTGCGCCCTTGAAACCAGGAAGTAAAGAGTGGTGAATATTGATTGCACGGCCATCTAGGTACTGACACATTTCAGAAGACAATACCTGCATGTAGCGAGCCAACACAACAAGCTCTGCATCGTATTGTTCAATCAGTTCACGAACTTTTGCTTCTTGCTCATGCTTCGTGTCGGCAGTAATTGGCAAGTGGTAGTAAGGAATATTATGCCACTGAGCCAATGACTCTAAATCTGGGTGGTTAGAAATAATAACCGGTACTTCGATATTTAGCTGACCTGTACGGTAGCGGTAAAGTAGATCGTTTAAACAGTGATCATACTTTGACACCATGATCGCAACGCGAGGACGATGATTTGGCGGAGTTAGTTCCCAATCCATCTCAAACTGCTTAGCACGTGGCATGAATTCAGCCGTGAACTCGTCTGCAGTAAAGTCTGCAGATTGTGGGTAAAACTCAACACGGATGAAAAAACGATTCGCTTCGCGGTCGTCAAAAGAATGGATTTCGTCAATATAGTTACCGGCTTCGGCCATAAAGCGTGTGACAACATCCACTGTACCAATAACACTTGGACAGCTGGCGGTGAAAATCCATGGTTTTGTAGTTGCTTTCATAGGAAGTTCTCTCTGGAAGAAAAGCCGACCTGCTTGCGCAGGTCGGCTTAAATGGGAGGGGATATTACTTAGGCTTCAATAACCAAACCGTATTCACGGCTAGCGTCTTGTAGCCATAGCCATAGGTAGTCTGAGAAACTACGGCGAATCACCAACTCAAATTCATTTTCGCCAGAGCGACGGATAATCGCTGAGCTCTTAGCAAAAACAGAAGTTACTACTTTACCTACTGGGAATTCGCTTGGGTGAATATCAATCGGTGAAGACTTCTTAATCACGTACTGAGCGTATTTGCCAGAAAGTTTAACAATCGTTTGACCGCCACTTACGTTAACCACTTGGAAATGACCTTTCATTTCTTTTTGGAACGCAGTTTCAACTTCAAATGCTTTCAAGCCTGGAACTGTGATCAACCACTCGTCAGGAGAAATCCAACGAACAACCACATCGCCTTTGCTTGCAGAAGTAAGAGGCTGAGTTGGCAGAGCCACGCCTAGTACTTTCTCAGCAGCTTTTAGCTGGTCAGCATTTTCTGGGTTCATGCGAAGCGTTAGGTGACCCAACAACGCTTCTTCTTTCAATGTAACACCACCCGTTTTTGGACCGCTCTTAGCAATGGTTGCTAGGTCAGCGTGAAACAGTGGAGACTGACCTTGGATTGACGCATCAGGCAACTGATTGATAACGGATACAGTCACTGCTTCGGTTTTAACATCAGACATTTTGACGTTCCCCTTTTGGATCTAGGAAAATTGGGCTGCAGATTTCTGCTTCAACAATACGGCCATCTACTAGTGGGTAGTAAACTTTTTCGCCCATCTTGTCTAGGCCGCCTTTAACGAAGCCCATCGCGATAGAACGACCCAAGTTTGCAGACCAGTAACTAGAGGTTACGTGACCAACCATTGGCATTGGGATTGGCGCAGTAGGATCGAATACACCCTGTGCACCTTCTGGCAATACAATGTTTGGATCAATAGTCTTCAGACCAACTAGTTGCTTACGATCAGAACGAACACAGTCTTCACGCTTCATACCACGTTTACCGATGAAGCTGAATGGTTTGTTCATAGATACTGCCCAACCCATACCTAGATCGTAAGGGTGTACAGAACCATCTGTGTCTTGACCAGCGATGATGAAACCTTTCTCTGCACGTAGGATGTGCATTGTTTCAGTACCGTATGGCGTTAGATCGTATTTGGCACCGTGTTCGAACAGTTTTTCCCAAACATGTAAACCGTAGTTCGCTTGTACGTTGATCTCGAAAGACAACTCACCCGTGAACGAGATACGGAATACGCGAGCAGGAACGCCTGCAACTGTCATTGGTTTCCAATCCATGTAAGGGAAACCTTCCTTAGAAACATCCGCATCAGTTAGCTCTTCTAGAAGCTTACGGCTGTTTGGACCGGAAATAGTCATTGTTGACCAGTGGTCAGTTACAGAAGTGAAGTACACTTCTAGTTCTGGCCATTCTGTTTGATGGTAAAGCTCCAACCAAGTTAGAACTGTCGCAGCACCACCAGATGTTGTTGTCATCAAGAAGTGGTTTTCACCAAGACAAGATGTAACACCATCGTCAAATACCATGCCGTCTTCTTTCAGCATTAGGCCATAACGACATTTACCAACAGGTAGTTTCGCCCAAGCGTTTGAGTACACACGACCCAAGAACTCACGCGCATCCTTACCTTGGATGTCGATCTTACCTAGTGTAGAAGCGTCTAGGATACCTACAGATTCACGAGTCGCTAGACACTCACGGTTCAATGCTTCTTGCATTGACTCGCCCGCTTTCGGGAAGTACCAAGGACGTTTCCATTGGCCTACATCCTCAAACTTAGCGCCGTGCTCTAGGTGCCACTTGTGCATCGCAGTGTAACGCTCTGGATCGAACAACTCTTTACAATCACGGCCAGCAATCGCACCGAAAGTGATTGGCGTGTAGTTCGGACGGAAGATCGTTGTACCCGTTTCTGGAATAGACTGGTTCAAGAACTTCGCAGCGATCGCCATACCGTTGATGTTACCCAATTTACCTTGGTCAGTACCAAAGCCCATTGCAGTGTAACGTTTAACGTGTTCGATCGACTCAAAACCTTCACGACAAGCAAGCTCGATACCAGAAGCTGTTACGTCGTTTTGGTAGTCAACGAACTGCTTAGGCGCCTGTGAAGTCGGTTTAGTGTGCGGAATGTGGAACAAAGCCATTGGCTTAGATTCTTTGATTTCCACTGTTGCTGGTACAGCAACATCAGCCGCTTTAAGACCAAGCTTCTCAAGTGCATCAGCACCTGCTTGTTTACCTTGCTCAAGCGCACCAGACGTTGTGAAGTTACCGTTAATAGCACCTGCAGTAAGTTGTTTCTGTACTGTTGCACCTGGTACGAAACCGATGATTTCGTCGTTCCACTGAGGACGTGAACCAGTGTGACAAGATAGGTGAACCACTGGGCTCCAGCCACCAGAAGAAGCAACTGTGTCAGCACTTAGTTTCTTAACAGAACCCGTTACTTTAGAGCCATCTTCGCTGATAGAAGCAACCGATACACCCGATACACGCTTGCTGCCTTGTACATCGATTACCGCAGAACCAGCCATCACTGTGATGCCACGCTCACGCGCTGCTTCAACTAGAGGACCTGTTGGGTTCTTACGAGTATCAACAATCGCCTGTACTTTACGGCCCGCATCGTGCCAATCAAGTGCAGTACGGTAAGCATTGTCGTTCGTCGTCATCAGAACAAGTTCGTTGCCTGGTACAACACCGTAACGGTTGATGTAAGTAGACACCGCACCTGCAAGCATAACGCCTGGTACGTCGTTGTTAGCGAATACTAGTGGACGCTCGTGCGCACCCGTCGCTAGCACAACCCATTTCGCACGTACACGGTGGTAACGAGCGCGCACTTGACCATTTGGAGCACGGTCAGCTAGGTGCTCAGTCATACGCTGATGGATTGTTAGGAAGTTGTGGTCGTGGTAACCGTTCACAGTAGAACGTGGTAGAACCAAAACGTTTTCGTTTGCTTCTAGCTCTTTCGTTACACTTGCAACCCATGCCGCTGCCGCTTTACCGTCAACCGTTTCTTTACTGCTTAGTAGGCTGCCACCAAATTCGTTTTGCTCGTCAGCGATGATAACGCGAGCGCCGCCACGTGCCGCAGTCAACGCAGCCATCAAACCAGCAGGGCCAGCACCAACAACCATCACGTCACAGTGTTGGTTCATCTTGTCGTAGATATCTGGATCGTATTCTTTTGGAGAACGACCTAGACCCGCCGCTTGACGAATCACTTTCTCGTATGTTTCCCACATAGATTGTGGGTACATGAAGGTTTTGTAGTAGAAACCTGGAGGCATCATCTTGCCACCGATCTTACCAACAAGACCCATCAAGTCCATTTCAACGTTCGGCCAACCGTTAGTTGAACCTGCAACAAGACCTGAGAAAAGTTCTTGTTGAGTTGCACGTACGTTAGGTACTTGAGTGGCTTCAGTCGCACCAAGCTGCATGATTGCGTTTGGCTCTTCTGCGCCTGCTGCAACGATACCGCGTGGACGGCTGTATTTGAAACTACGACCAACAAGGTCAACACCGTTTGCTAGAAGTGCAGACGCTAGTGTATCACCAGCGAAACCTTCTAGTTGCTTACCATTGTAGGTAAAAGTAAGTGGCTTAGAACGGTCAATTCGGCCACCGCTTTGTAGACGATTTTTTTGAGACATGATCCGCTCCCTTTACGCAACCACTTTTGGCTGCTCGCCGATTTTGTAAACTTCTTTGATTTCATACGTTGCAGTGTTACGTGTAACGTTGAAGAACTTACGGCAGCCAGCCGCATGAACCCAAAGCTCGTGATGAAGTCCTTTAGGGTTCTTACGGAAGAACATGTAGTTACCCCATTCTTCATCAGTGCAAGAATCAGGGTCTAGTGGACGCGCAATGTGCGCTTGACCGCGGTTTTGAAACTCTTCTTCTTCACGGTATTCACCACAGTGCGGGCAATAAATAAGAAACATGAAATAACTCCCCGTTAGTGTGCTACGCCAGCTGCGCCGTGCTCATCGATAAGCGCGCCGTTGTGGAATCGGAACATAGAGAATGGCTTAGCCAACTCGTGCATTTCGCCTTTAGCAAGAGACGCTGCGAATACGTTGCCAGAACCAGGTGTTGCTTTAAAGCCACCAGTACCCCAACCACAGTTGAAGAATAGGTTCTTAACAGGCGTTTCCGAAATGATCGGACATGCATCAGGACATGTATCTACGATACCACCCCATTGACGGTTCATGCGTACGCGGCTGAAGATCGGGAACATTTCAACAATCGCTTGGATTGTGTGTTCGATCGTTGAGTAAGAACCACGTTGGCCGTAACCAAGGTAACTATCAATACCCGCACCGATTACCAAGTCACCTTTGTCAGACTGAGATGCGTAACCGTGTACGTGGTTAGACATGACTACTGTATCTAGGATTGGCTTGATTGGCTCAGACACCAATGCTTGCAGCGGGTGAGACTCAAGCGGTAGTTCGAAACCAGCTTTCGCCGCCATCACACCAGAGTGACCAGCAACAACACAACCCACGCGGTCTGCTTTGATGTCGCCGTAACGGTCAGTTTTCACACCAACAACAGTGCCGTCTTCAATGATGAAATCAACTACTTCTGTTTGTTGGATAAGGTCAACACCGTGCATGTCAGCACCACGTGCGAAGCCCCAAGCCACAGCGTCGTGACGTGCGATACCCGCACGAGGCTGCCAAGATGCACCAATTACTGGGTAGCGAGCATTTTCAGAACAATCCAACGCAGGAACGATTTCTTGAACTTGCTTAGCATCTAGCACTTCACCATCGATACCGTTTAGACGGTTTGCGTTTACACGACGCTCGATGTCACGCATGTCTTGTAGCGTGTGACCTAAGTTTAGACAGCCACGCTGAGAGAACATCACGTTGTAGTTAAGATCTTGAGATAGGCCTTCCCACAATTTCATTGCGTGCTCGTATAGGTGAGCCGCTTCGTCCCATAAGTAGTTAGAACGAACGATTGTTGTGTTACGTGCTGTATTACCGCCACCTAGGTAGCCTTTTTCAATTACAGCAACATTGGTTACACCAAACTGTTTTGCTAAGTAGTAAGCGGTCGCTAGACCGTGACCACCACCACCAACGATGATGACATCGTATTTTTTCTTCGGTGTCGGGTTGCGCCAAACCCGTTGCCAATTTTCATGATGGCTTAGACTGTGCTTTAACAAGCCAAATCCGGAATACTGCTGCATTGTGTCAGCTCCTTATCATGGCAGCCTATTTTAAGACTGCATTACAAAGTGGTAATACTAGCGATAGACTGGGTAGTCGGCGCGGGAGGCGCTTTTACTTGCTCTTTCACTGCGTTGATTTTCTCTTCTGGTTATCTCAATGATTGAAACAACAGAGTTAGATCCGTCTGAAACCTGCTTTATCTAGGCGACCCAAAAGCCGACAAAGAAGGTTCACGTCATTGCGACTGTCTCTCAATAATTGCTACTTTTATGAAGAAACAATTTACGAGAGAAATACTATGAAAACCACCCTTCTGCCACATTCTCGTATGCGTCATATAGATGGTTATTTACGACAGTAAAAATGCAGCATTTCCAGCCATGCCAAATGTGCTAAATTACTAGGTTGCATCAACATTTTCACGTTAAATACGCACAAGAGCCTTACCTTGGATTCCCGTTTCTTTTAAACTTGCACAATTACTGACGAAATCCCCTTTCAGGAATCACAGTTACAAATGACCCAAACCTATCACAAGAAACACTTTAGCCCATCGAACGTAGATCATAATCACGCTCATGTTATCTCTCATGAGCATGAAAACAAACCGATCACGATAGGTTTCGTGCTACTAAACCATTTCTCCATGGTGGCCTTTACAGGGGCTGTTGATGCGCTCGTCACAGCTAACCTAGTACAAACAGAAAATCTGTTTGATTATGCAACCCTTAGCCTTTCAGGATCTTCCGTTGTAAGCGATTTAGGTATTGAAATCGCAACGGGCACAAGTATAGAAGAACAATTACAGAGCGCCACTCAACCGTTCGATGTTTTAATCGTTTGTGGTGGATATCGTTGCCAATTATCAGAACAGCATAAGTTAACTGAATACCTAAAGTCTTATCATAAACAGAACGCTTACTTAGGCGGCTTATGGAATGGTGCCATCGCTCTAGCCCACGCAGGACTGACAAATAAGACCCGTATAGCGGTTCATCCAGACAACCACCCCTATGTCCGTGAGCATTTCCAAGATACCGTCATTGCCAAGGAAACCTCTGTCCTGGATGGTCACATCCTTAGCTGTTCTGGCCCTGTGAGCGCCCTAGCCATGATGCTCGTTCTGGTAGAGCACTTGCAAGGTAACCGTATTGCACGCGCAGTAAAAGAAATTTTAACATGCGACCAACTGTCTGAAAGCACCGTCACACCGATCACACAGCCTACAGATGACGCAAAATACCCAGAAGCGCTGAAAAAAGTACTGGAGTTAATGCGTAGCAATATCGAGGAACCCCTCACCTTAGAAGAACTACTACACTATGCGAGCGTATCGCGTCGACAGCTAGAGAGACTATTTCAAAACCATTTAGAAACCAGTCCATCTCGTTACTATCTTGAGCTGAGAATCACCTATGCACGACGCCTGTTACAACAGACCAACAAGCCAATTATCGAAGTAGCTATTGCCAGTGGTTTTGTCAGCTCAAGTCACTTTAGCAACTGTTTTAAAGACTACTTCGGCGTCGCACCCAGTAATTTCCGTAAACGCTCTAACCAGCAGTAATACTTACTTTACCTACCTAAAAACGTAAAAAAGGCCTCAAATTGAGGCCTTTTTGATACTTTTTCAGTTATTAAGCAATAGCTTATTCAACCTCAACCACTTCGTAACTGTGCACAATATTGACGCCACCGCGTTCAAGCATCAAGGATGCTGAACAGTATTCTTCAGCGGATAATTTCACCGCACGAGCGACATGACTCTCTTTGATATTGCGTCCTGTGACAACGAAATGCACACGAATTTCAGTAAAAACAGATGGCACAGAATCAGCTCGATCTGCATCAATATGCGCTACGCAAGACACCACATCTTGGCGTGCCTTCTTAAGAATATTGATGACATCGTAAGATGTACAACCACCTAGGCCGGCCAAGATCAACTCCATTGGTCGTGGACCAGCGGTTTGATTGCCATCGATCTCAACTTTAAAACCGGTACCCGTTTCTGCCGTAAAATGTACGTCTTCTTGCCAAGCAACACTTGTCTTCATGGTGTTAATCTCTCAAATCTTATTTAAACAATTCCGCAAGCTTGTCGCCTGGATTGTCAGCTTTCATAAAGGCTTCACCCACTAAGAAAGCATGAATGTTATTTTCACGCATCGCCGCCACATCGTCACGAGTATGGATTCCACTCTCAGTCACGATCAAACGGTCTTTTGGCACATCGTTCATCAACTCAAAGGTATGCTGCAAACTTAGTTCAAAAGTGTGCAAGTCACGGTTGTTAATACCTAACAACTCAGTCTCGGTATATTCTAGCGCCAATTCTAATTCAGGACGATTATGCACTTCCACAAGCACATCCATCGACAAATCACGGGCCATTTGATCCAACTCTCGTAATTCTTTACCCGTCAAACAAGCGGCAATTAGAAGAATACAGTCAGCACCGATAGAACGCGCCTCCATCACTTGGTAGGGATCAACAATAAAATCCTTACGAATGACTGGCAACGAACAAGCAGCGCGAGCCTCCACTAGGTAGTCTTCATGACCTTTAAAGAAATCATGATCGGTCAGAACAGATAAACAAGCCGCCCCACCCTTTTCATAGGATACCGCGATGTCTTTTGGCAAAAACGGATCACGCATAATGCCTTTGCTTGGCGAGGCTTTTTTGATCTCAGCTATAACGCCCGCTTTACCTTGACCAATCTTACGTCGTAACGCTGCGGCAAAACCACGCGTCGGATTATGTGCATTCGCTGCCGCTGCCGCAATTTCTAGGTTCGCGTAAGAAGTACGTGCTTGGCGCTCAGCAATCTCTTCGTACTTGCGCGCGATAATATTCTTCAGAATCGTTGGAGTTTCGACTTGCATATTAACTCTCTGTCTTAATTCGCTGTTTCAGTAGTATCAGGCATGTAGCAACGAGAGAAACTCGCTAATTCTTGCACCTTAATTTTTGCCAAGCCGCCACAAATTACATCTTCTGCAATCGCCACCCCTTCAGCTAAGGAGTCTGCTACACCAGACACATAAATTGCCGCCCCAGCATTCAAAGATACAATATCACGGGGCGCGTTTTCTTTGCCCTTGCCTTCCAAAGCAAACTTAAGCATTTCAAAGCTCGCATCAGCGTCTTCAGCTTGTACTAGCGATAAAGGTTGGCGCACCAAACCAAAATCTTCCGGCGTAACCTCGTACTCAGAAATTTCGCCATCTTTTAATTCTGCGACATAAGTCTTATCAGAAATACTGATTTCATCCAACCCATCCGCAGAATGCACCACCAGCACATGGCTGCTGCCCAGCGCTTTTAAAGCCTCAGCAATGGGTCGCACCCACTCTTTGGCAAACACGCCCATCACTTGGCGCTTTGCGCCAGCAGGGTTAGTCAAAGGACCCAATAGATTAAAGATAGTACGAGTAGCCATTTCTTTACGTGGCGCAATCGCATATTGCATCGCTGAATGGTAATTGGGAGCAAACATAAAGCCCAAACCAAGCTCTTGCACACTGCGTTTTACTTGTTCACTGTTTAAACCCAAGTACACGCCTGCTTTTTCAAGCACATCAGCACTGCCAGACTTAGATGAAACAGAGCGACCGCCATGTTTCGCTACATGCGCACCCGCTGCCGCTGCCGCAAAAGAGGCTGCGGTGGAAACGTTAAACAGATTGCCGCCATCGCCACCAGTACCGCAAGTATCAACAATCTCATCGCCGCCTAGGTCAACCTTAGTGGACAGTTCACGCATTACTTGGGCTGCCGCTATGATTTCTTCGACCGTCTCACCTTTCATACGCAAACCAATTAAAAATCCGCCAATCTGCGCATCGGTTGTTTGGCATGTCATGATGCTCATCATCACATCACGCATTTCATCGCCAGTTAGGTCTTCTTTATTCACAACCTTGGCAATCGCTTGTTTAATATCCACCAGCCAACTCCTAATGTTTGAAAAAGTTGTCTAACAGAGCGTGACCATGCTCTGTCAAAATCGACTCGGGGTGAAACTGCACCCCTTCAATGTTCATAGTTGTGTGTCGTAAGCCCATGATTTCATCCAACTCACCCTGTTCATTTTGGGTCCACGCGGTGACTTCCAAACATTCAGGCAAGGTTTCTTGCTTCGCCACCAAAGAGTGATAGCGAGTTACGTTGTAAGGATTTGGCAAATCACGGAACACACCGATTCCCTTATGGTACACCTTAGAGGTTTTGCCGTGCATTACTGTTTTTGCACGAATCACATCTCCGCCAAATACTTGAGCAATGCTCTGGTGACCAAGGCAAATACCTAACACGGGGATTTTACCAGCAAAGTATTGAATCGCTTCTAAAGACACGCCCGCTTCATTGGGCGTACAAGGTCCAGGCGAGATCACAATATGGCTTGGCGCCAAAGCTTCAATATCTGCCACTGTTAAGGTGTCATTTCGACGCACATCCACGTCATAACCCAACTCACGAATGTATTGCACCAAATTGTAGGTGAATGAGTCGTAGTTATCGATCATCAAAACCATAGATTTTAAACCACTGATATATAAAGCTTTTTAGACAATCAGCCCAATGGTATCCGCCATGCTTTTGGCAGCATATTAGAAAGAGGGAATTTGAGCTCGGTCAATACTACATGATTGTCAGAATGAGCGCTATTTCGAAGAAAAATTGAAAGGGAAGGAACATGCAGTCTTACGAGTAGAACTACTGCTTTAAGGAAAGCGTTCAAATCTATCCTAGACCTCTGGACAGAGAAAAATCAATTTAAAGGGCAACAATGTTTGTAAAAAGATAGCTGCTGTGCGCATATCCAGATTCAATAATACAGTAATCCAACGCACAACAACTTCATATTAAAAGATATCAATTGAGTAGTGAAATGCAGAAACCTTTTCAAGAAAAGATAAAAAAGACAACATAAAGTCAGTCAATAAACTTCAATGACACGTTTTATGACTTAATTCGACGCCCAAAAACGTCTTTAAAGTTACCTGTTGCTATCATCACAAAATCAACAATTGTCCAAATACCCAGTCCACCAAGGGTAATCAACATTAAAATACCTGTTACAATTTTTCCGGCGTAAAAACGGTGCGCGCCAAGACCGCCCAAAAAGAAACAAAGCAACAATGTTGGCACAAAGCCTTTATTACTTTTCTCTATGGAAAAATCATTCATGTTATAGTCCTTTTTAGTTCAACTCTTGCCCTGGGTAGTAGACGTACTTGCCTCTTCCATCCTTGATGGACCCAGTCATAAGCATAATAGTTACAATTAAAGTATGTATTGCATCAATAACAAAAAATAGCAACGCAAGAAGAAGCTGATCTGTGAAATAGAAATATAGAGTGAAGCAAAAAAGAGAGAGGTCAATAACGCCTTCAGCGTAACGCCCAAGGTAAAATTGATGAATACCTACAACACCAAAAACCCCAGACAATGATACGGCGATAGCGTAGCTTTTTGACGAAGCAAGCCCTTCCATACTGTTCCTTTTCTATTCCATTAGCGAAAGCTTGACGAAGCAATTTTGATCGAATTATATAATCCAAAATATAAAAGTCAAAATTTAATACCTTAGTAGGCTTTAAAATTTTTATACTAAAACTATTCCACCCCTAATTAAAATAAAACCATGTTGAGATAACTACTAAGATCTAAAAATGCTAGATAGATATCTAGCATTTTCATTTCACTCCACAAATAACTAAATATCCAGTTCGATCAAGCCACCCGCTTCTTTAGCACGGGAACAGCAAGTCAGCATTTGCTTGCCTTCGGCTTTCTCTTGCTTGCTTAAGAAGACATCACGATGTTCGATATCACCGCTGATTACATTGGTTAAACAAGTACCGCAGACCCCTTCACAGCAGGAGACAGGGACAAAAATAGCGTGTTCATCCAACACATCGGTAATCGATTGGTTTGCCGCGACATCAAGTATCTGCCCTGTGCTAGCAAGCTTGATTTGAAAAGCATGGTTATCTCCGTGATCCACATCCATGGCTGGGGCGGCGAAGAATTCACGATGCACGCGTTCTTCCGGCCAGCCTAACGCCTCAGCGTACTCCAGCACGCTAGCGATAAATTCAGCTGGGCCACAGACATACAAGTCCGAATCCGCCACATGCTGACTCAGCACCGATTTAACATCCATACGGCCAGAAGATTGCGGCTCACTACTAAAATGGAAATGCATTTTATCGGCAAACGAGGCTTGCTTTAGGATGCTACTAAACGCCGCTGTACGGGGCGATTTACCACAGTAGTGAAACTCAAACGGCGTGCCTGCGCACTGCAGGGTTTGCGCCATCGGTAGTAATGGCGTCACGCCAATACCACCCGCGATCAACAAGGACTTAGCCTCTTTGCTACGCAGTGGAAAGTGATTCTTTGGTTCACTAATCTGAACCACATCGCCGATATCTAAAGCATGCACTTCTTCTGAACCACCACGGGATTGCGGGTCTTTGAGCACAGCAATTTCGTAAAAACGCGGATCCGACTGCAAACGGCACAAAGAATACTGACGCAATAGACCACTCGGTAACTTGATATCAATATGCGCGCCCGCTTCAAACGGGGGCAAAGCACTGTCATTAGCTTTGCCCAGCACTAAGCGCACGACTGCGGCCGCTTCTTCTACTTTATTCAGTACAACAACTTCGATCATAACGTCACCTTAGAAAGAAATTGTTTGTAGTGGCACGTCTTTTAGAGCCACTTTGGCTGCACTTTCCGCTTTGATCAGACGCTCAATCACACGACGAGACTGCACACCACCGGCGTCGATATTGAGTTTTAACAAGTCGTAGTCTGGGAAGGCTTTAAGGTTGGCCTGTTGATATTCAAGCACTTCCAAATCTTCCTTAAAAATACCGCCTTGGCCTTCTCGGATTTTATCAGTGAGCGCTTGATCATCTGCTTTGAAGCTACGCGCCATGCCCCAGAAGTACCACATAGTGTCCTCTGTTTCAGGGGTAATAAAGTCTACTACTATGCTGCTGGCTTTGAATTCTTTCGGCGCATCAAACCCTCCTTTACCCTCTAAAGCAACGCCCACATCAATCATGACATGAGAAGGAGGTGTGAAACGACAACGCTGCCAGCGATCAACAGGGGCATCTTTTGGTAGACCATTCGCTTCTAGCGCAGCTTGCCAAAACGGCGGCGCTGTGATGTTTTCCATGGTACGACTGGTGATAACTTCATCACCATTTACTTTGGTATCCACTGGGGATTCGTCAATTTCTTTTTGACCAATGCTTGAAGCATGAACATAAGTCTCGTGGGTCAAGTCCATTAGGTTATCAATCATTAAACGGTAGTCGCAGTTAATGTGATACAAGCCACCACCGTATGCCCACTCATCGCTGATTGCCCATTCTTGCACTGGGATCAAATCAGGATCCGCAAGATCTTGATCACCCGGCCACACCCAGATAAAGCCGTAGCGCTCTTCCACCGCAAACGCTTTCATACAGGGAAAGGCTTGCACACGCTGCAATGGCATTTCTTTGGTTTTGCCGTCTGCTCCCATTTTTAAACCATGGTAGCCGCAGACTAAAAGGCCGTCTTCAACATAACCGAGTGACATGGCTGCGCCACGGTGTGGGCAGAAATCACGCACCGCGGCGATTTCATTGGCAGAAGGACGGTAAAAAGCGATGCTTTCGCCACAGATCTTACGGCCTAGCGGCTTCTCCGTACCGATTTCATCCGACATTGCTGCCACATACCACGTGTTTTTTGGGAAAGTTAACTGGCTCATAATTTTCTCCTAATGTGTTATTTTTGTTTTGTAATGGATCCAATATAGCGGCAATGACACCGATTTGCCCATAAAAAAAACGCAAAAATGGATCCAATAACTAGATATACCTCCTTTTAAAACGCTTTTTTAACTCTATACTTTGATTAAAAGAACATAATTGGATCCAAAACAAGGCCACCTGTACTCATGCAAAAAACACAGAGCAATGTTGTTACCACTCTACGTCAAATGATTCTGGATGGAGAACTGGCCGCAGGCTCACGCCTAGCAGAAATTCCCACCGCAGAAAAACTCGGGGTATCGCGCACACCAGTACGGATCGCCTTTCGTGCTCTAGAGCAAGAAGGCTTGCTAACCAAGCTACCGGGAAGAGGATACGAGGTGCGCTCGGTGTCCGTGGCGGAAATAATAGGGGCAGTAGAGGTTCGTGGCGTATTAGAAGGCTTGGCAGCCCGCCAAGCCGCCGAGCGAGGTCTAAGCGAAGCTCATCGAAGCGAGCTACAGACTTTATTAGATCTTGGTGATGAGATTTTGGCGGGTGATCAATTAAATGAAGCCGATCTTGAACGTTATCAACAAATGAACAAGCGCTTTCATGACATTGTCATCGAAGCCGCTCATAATCCCGCTATACAAGCTGCCTTGAGCCGTAATGAGCATTTACCCTTTGCCTCATCGAGCGCTTTGGCGTTTGATAAGAAACAAATGAGCAAAGAAACCAAGCGCTTCGAGTTCGCCCACCAGCAGCACCATCATGTATTTTATGCCATGGTGAATGGCTTTGGTTCTCGAGCAGAAGGTATTATGCGCGAACACGCCAATGCGACACTGGGCTATATTAATAGTCCAAGAAATCCTGATGAATTAACCGTCATTAGTGAGCGAGATAGCTCTCGGAATTGAAAAAGCCCTGTAAACCAACGCTTTTATCGATGCTTACTTCATTGATTCTAAAGATGAATTCGCTCAAACTGATAGCATTAATAAAGACGTATAAGGGGCAAGCCAATGTCCAACCCGATTGCAGAACTAATTGAGCTATTGACTCAAGAGAACATTTCCAACGACGCCATCAATAAAGCCATCAGCTCGATGCCGCCGGATGACGTCGCCCTTGCCCTAGAGTCCATCCCTGTCTCCCAACGCCGCTTTGTTTGGGACAGTATTAAGCAGACTAATCGACTCGACATCTTAGTAGAGATGCGTGGTGAATCACGCTTGCTGCTCTTAAAAGAGCTTAACGATATTGAAATCGCTGAGCTGTTTTCTGACGTGGATGCAGAAGACCTGCTTGAAATAGCGGATTCGCTTCCCGATCAAATGATCGAAATTGCTTTGCAAAAAATGGATGCAAAGCAGCGCGAATACTACCAACAGGGTGTTACCTACGAGGAAGATGAAGCGGGGCGTTGGGTTGATCACGAGCTAGTTGTGGCCGCACAAACCATCCGTGTTTCAGAAGCCATGCGTTTATTTCGTCGCGCTTCGGCTCCCTACTCAGACACTATTTATTTAGTCAACCGTACGGGGCGCTGGGTCGGCTGTGTGCATTTTCATGCATTACTCAATGCTCAACCCCATGAGCATGTTTCCGGTTTAATGGAAGAAGATTACCCCTTTATTGATGCCGAAACAGATGTTATCAAAGCGGCCGATTTACTGGAAAAGAGTGAAGTATCGGCATTGCCAGTGCTGGATAAAAACCAATTATTAGTTGGCCGCTTTCACGCTGGGCATGCACTTGAAGCCCGACGCCTTGAGCAAGAAGCGGTGCAGATGTCGAATACCGGCCTCGACGAAGACTCGGACTTATTCTCGCCGGTAAAACGCAGCGCTGCGTCCCGTGGTATTTGGTTGGGCATTAACTTACTGACAGCCTTTATGGCGTCGGCATTTATAGGGTTGTTTGAAGCCACACTTGAACAAGTCGTGGCGTTGGCGGTATTAATGCCCATTGTGGCTTCCATGGGCGGTATCGCCGGTAGCCAAACCTTAACTTTGATTGTGCGTGGTTTGGCACTCGGTCAGATTACCCGCGCCAACTTCAGTTCCCTGTTAAAGAAAGAGCTTCAGGTAGGCGGTTTAAACGGTATTGTCTGGTCAATTTGTATCGGTGCAGCCGTGTTATTCTGGTTCCAAAACCCAATGCTCGGTTTTACGATTGCGATGGCTATCGTTATTAATATCTTAATGGCTGCACTTTCTGGCGTCATAATCCCTGTGGTTTTAGATAAATTGAAAATCGACCCAGCCCTATCTGGCTCGGTAATTCTGACCACAGTGACAGACATTGCCGGTTACATTGCCTTCTTAGGCTTGGGTACCTTACTACTTTTGTAATAAGGCAACTTGTAAACTGTTACTTGTTAAACTTTAAAGGGATCAACAAGCATGACTTGGGAAACCATTCAGCCATACTTGGGTTTTGGTGATAGCCCGATGCACTGGATCGTGAAGGTGTTTATCGTAGTGTTTGTCACTCTCACCTTAAACTTCGTTATTGGTCGTTTATTACTTCGTATTGACGACAAACTTCAGCGTACACGTACGCCTTGGGACAACATGATCGTCGAGGCAGCCATGCCGCCTCTGCGGTTATTTATCTGGCTGATCGGCCTTAGCATTGCGGCACAGATTTCAGAAAACCAACTGGATGAAGAATTTACCGCAATTGTCGTAAAGATTCGTCAGATTGGTGTGATCGCCATCATCGCTTGGTTCCTTTTGCGCTGTGTAAAAGGCATTGAAACCACTTTGATTTCTGGTCGCGCCAGCAACAAGCCCGTGGACTACACGACGGCTAGTGCCATTAGTAAACTATTGCGCGCAGCCGTGATCATTACCGCTGCCTTGGTGATTTTACAAAACCTCGGCTACAGTATTTCTGGTGTATTAGCCTTTGGTGGTATCGGTGGTATCGCCGTGGGTTTTGCTGCCAAAGACCTATTAGCAAACTTCTTCGGTGGTTTGATGGTATACCTAGATCGCCCTTTTAAAGTCGGCGACTGGATCCGCTCTCCAGATAAGAATATCGAAGGAACAGTCGAACATATCGGCTGGCGTCAAACGCGTATTCGCACCTTTGACAAACGCCCTCTGTATGTACCAAACGCGACCTTTTCCACCATTTCGGTAGAAAACCCATCTCGTATGTCACATCGTCGAATCAACGAAACCGTTGGTGTGCGTTACAATGATTTTAGCAAGCTAGCGCAAATTCTAGATGACATCAAAGAAATGGTCGGCAAGCACGATGAGATTGATAACAACGAAATCTATATGGTGAACTTTAACCAGTTCGGCCCATCGTCTTTAGACTTCTTTATCTATGCTTACACGCGCACTACCAACTGGGCGAAGTACCACGAAGTGAAGCAAGATGTCTTATTCCAAGCCATGCAAATCATTGAACAACATGGAGCCGAAGTCGCCTTCCCGACACGCACTTTGCATTTATTTAATGAACAGCAAGACACAGGGGAAGAGTTCATTTCCAACACCGCTAAGCCGGCCGCTAAGCCAAAAATTTCCGCGAAGCATTCGCGCCAAAACGGCAACGAAAACCAAGCGGATACCTCCCAAGTGGGTGACGAAGAAACCAACCAGTAACAACACTCACCCATCTAGAAAAACGGGGCATCAAGTGATGCCCCGTTTTTTATTCATAGCTCAAAGCTCAATGCCTTAGAAAGAGGCGTTCACACTGGCCCAAACCGTTCGTCCAGGCTCATTAAACGCGGTATCAGCAGCATAACCAAACGCTGAGCTACCCGCTTTATTCAAGTGTTCGCTATAAGTGCGATCAAACAAGTTGTCGATCCCTGCACGCAATGTCACCACCCGATTCAAACGGTATTCACCATTGATATCAAAGGTGGCAAAGCTAGACGACTCGGCGAAGTCATAGCCCACCACGTTACCCTGATCAAGTGCCACACGATCTTGCTTAGCGACCAAACGCACAACCGAGTTTACTGCCCACGCTTGCTGCTCATAGGTTAAACCCAGTTTCGCTTCCAGTGGCGCAATTTGCGGTAACGCTTCATTGCTGTCTCGATTTTCACCCCATGCGTAAGCGATCGAGCCATTTGAACTCCAGTTATCGCTCAACTGATAACGAGCCCCGGCTTCCGCCCCTGCAATGTAACCATCTACATTACCTACTTGCGTGCCATTCGAGTAATCAAACAAAATATAGTCGTTCACAACTCCCGCATAACCTGACAGCCACCAGCTTAGATCCTCTACTTGGTAGTTGATCCCTAAATCTATCTGTGCTGTTTTCTCAGGTTGTACTCCAGCGAAGGCATTTACATCACCAGATAAGCTAGCATTACTTGGTTTTAGCTCCCAGTAATCAGGGAAACGTTCCACATAGCCCAAGCCCACATACGTCGTTGCAGGCATACTACTTAGATCGGTTTCTAGACGCATGAAGCCACTGACCAAGTTATCCGAACGCTCCTGCCCTGCTGTCGCCGTCGTCATCAGTTCATCGGTGGCGCTCACTCGATCAAAACGCAAACCAGATACCAGTTGCTGAGTATCATTCATAAACCAAGTTAACTCTGAAAAGAGGCCAGCTTGCTCACTGGTGTAGTCCGTCATGGTTTTCGCCATGTTTAAACCACGACGATGCTCTTCTTCCTTAGCATCTACCCCTAAGATCCATGAGTAATCACTCCAGTCCCATGTAGAGGCCACACGGCCGCTACGCGTACGGCGGTCTAATTCCATCGCCATTGGCATCATTGGCGGCTCTCGTAAGGTGAAGTTATCCATTATATGATCGGCGTAGCCGTAGTTAAATTGCGCTTCCAGCTTGCGCCAGTTTTCGCCCAGATTTTGTTTCTCAAAACGCAGCGCTGCGGTTTCACGCAAAAACTTAGTTCCGTCCATGCTGCGTCCCGCGTATTTGGATTCACCGTCACCACGACCCACTTCTAATTCAAGCAGAGTGTCTTCGTCCGGCGTCCAGCCGACGGCCGCACTGGTGTTCCACTTATCCCACTCAGAAGGCACCACCTCGCCGTTACCATCGTCGTAATCATCCGCTCGTGAATCATTCGCATCTAAGCGGAGGTAGCCTTTTTCATTACCCAAGACGCCATCAATATGGCGGTCAAAGCGATTATTACTGCCCACTAATGCGCTAGCATTTAAACGGTAGTCTTGCTCAGAAAAATCTTCTTTAGCTCGTTCAAAACGCACTGTGGCTGCCGATGCCCCAGGCCCCCATAGTACCGTTTGAGGACCTTTGATAATTTCCACTTCATCGTAAGAATAGGGGCTAATGTAAGCACTTGGATTATCCATACGATTAGGGCAGGCTCCTGCCATCTGCGCGCCACTGGTCAAAATCGCCAAACGGGACCCAAACATCCCCCGGAACGTCGGGTCACCATTAGTTCCCCCATTACCAATCGCTGAAAAACCGGGAATTTGTTCCAATACTGTCGCACCATCAGTCGCGGACTGTAGGACAGGGGTTTCTTGTAAATTCACGCGAGTAATCACTGGTGCTTCCATTTGTGGAGCACTGACCACAATAGCATTCGATAAGGCGACTTCTTGTGCCAGTGCATGATTGGCAAAGGCCACTGCGATGGTTAATGGTGCCAATGCCAATAATGGGCGGCGTGCGATAAGTTGAGGACGTGCAGTATTCGCTGGACGTGCGTATCCAGCCACAAAAAATTGCTTCATTGTTACATCTCTAATTCAGTTAATAAAAAAATTAAAACGGTTAACTGATCAGAGCAGGTGGCGCGCGATTGGGGGCATGGGCAAACAAGGCCTTATTACGAAAGGCGCTGCGAACCGGTACGACTGGACCAGCCTCCACCAAGCTATTTGCAGCGGTGAATTGAGGCGTGTAGACACTTAAGAAGGGAAAGTGCTGAACGAGAGAACAGTACTCACACTGCTCATACCAAGCGTGATTATGATCGGCTCCATGATGTCCGTGAGACATGGCGCTCGTCGCCACCTCATCACCACAAACCCAATCGGCCATTGCCGCTTGATGGGATGCAGCGCTAATCTGTCCTACCAATGGGCCAAACGTCAGCAACAGCATGGCCAACAGGCCAATGCGCGCAAGTTCGTTTGCTCGGGTTAGGAAAGTTTGCAACATCGACAACATCATCACTCAAAGTTTAAGCGTGCAGGATTCTAGCCAAAAAAAATGGGCTGGTCATGTCCATTACGACAATTACCTGCCCATTTATTAGAATTACCAAATAAAGCTAGCGCTAGATCACATTAACAGCTCAGCCAGATCATCGACCAATATATCGGCTTCAAGCTCGGTGAGATCCACACCATGATTGTAACCATAAGTGACCAATGCACATTTAAAGCCCGCCGCTTTGGCAGCGCGATAATCCGCAAGTGAATCGCCAATCATCAGACACTTTTCCGGCGTTGATTCAATGTCTTCCATACAATGCAATAACGGTACTGGTGACGGTTTTTTATCTTCTAGCGAGTCACCACCGAGCATCCAACTAAAGTAAGTAGAGATACCAAAGTGATCCAACAGCGGTTTAATAAACAAACTTGGCTTATTGGTAATGAGAGCAACTGGTACTTTTTGATATTTAAACGCTTTCAAAACAGGCTCGACATTGGCATATAAGGTCGAGCGCCCCGCTAAGTTCTCAAAGTACGCCTTTAAGAAAATCTTATAGCCTTCTTCAATGCGTGCTTCTGGCAAATTCGCCCACTCTAGGGCTTGTTGCACCAATTTAGCGGAGCCATAGCCAACCCAACCACGCACTCGCTCTTCACCCGCAGGAGCTCCACCTAGGGCCACCAAACTTTGGTCCAGCGCCGCAGCAATGTCCGGCACACTGTCCACCAGTGTGCCATCTAAGTCAAAACAAACTAACTCAGGCCAACCTTCAAACAATCGCTTTAGATGTTGTGGTGTTCTCATCGCTTCACGCCAGCCAGCTCGGCGCGCATCTGATCAATCACGGCTTTGTAATCTGGCTTACCAAAAATAGCCGAGCCTGCCACGAAGGTATCAGCGCCTGCTGCCGCACATTCCGCGATATTCTTCTCGCTCACACCACCGTCTACTTCAAGACGAATGTCGTAGCCAATTTCATCGATCAGGCGGCGAGCTTCGCGCAATTTATCCAAAGTTCCAGGGATAAACTTCTGACCACCAAAACCAGGGTTCACCGACATCAGTAGAATCATATCCACCTTGTCCATCACGTATTTCAGGTCATCTAGCGGTGTCGCAGGGTTAAACACTAGACCTGACTTACAACCACCGTCACGGATCATTTGCAAAGAACGATCGATGTGCTCGCTGCCCTGTGGATGGAACGTGATGTAGCTTGCGCCCGCTTCAATGAAATCACCAATCAAACGATCTACTGGTTTCACCATCAGGTGCACATCAATGTCCGCTGTCACGCCATGGTTACGCAACGCTTTACATACCATAGGACCAATGGTTAGGTTCGGCACATAGTGGTTGTCCATAACATCGAAGTGCACAATGTCGGCACCCGCTGCCAATACGTTGTCCACTTCTTCCCCTAAACGAGCAAAGTCCGCAGCTAAAATAGACGGTGCAATAAGAAAATCTTTCATATTTGTCTCCGGCAGTGACAGAATGTTGTTTGCGCAATATTCTAACAAGGCCAGTGACATAAGTATTGAATTCAATGAAGAAATTAACTCTGACAACATGGCTTTTGACACTGTCGCTAGGCAATGTTTGGGCCGAAGACCCACCCGCTCCTGAAACGGACACTGCTGCTGGTAGCAATACCGTCCAAGCAGATGTGCCGCGGGTTATGCCGACGCCACAGCAAACCCGTATCGCAGGGCTGATTGCTCGACTTAGTGAGAATGACAGCCATGAAATCGAAACCTTAAATGCCGATGGCACAGACTTCTTAGGTTTGTTCCGCGAGTCTGAAAGCGGTGATCCGCAAGGCTGCCTAGTCATGCTTCATGGTGACCATGGCCACCCTGATTGGCCGCAAGTAATCCAGCCACTTCGTGAAGCTCTGCCGATACATAGCTGGTGTACGCTATCCATTGAAGTCCCCGATATTGGCGGTCGTGCGACACCCGTAACGATCACAACGGGCGAAAACGATGGCGCAGCGCCGGAAGAGAACCCAACCTTACCTAATGAAGAAACGGTATTTGCCAGAATTGATGCGGCCGCACAGTTGATTCGCGATAAAGGTTACAGCCAAGTCGCTTATATGGGCTACCGTTCAGGTGCAGCCTATGCCTTGCGTTACACAGCAGAGCGTGGCACCACCAATCAGGCTTTGATACTGATTGAGCCACGCTCTTTTTCACCCGTGTCTGAATTCGAGCTGGCACAAAACATAGAGCGTTTACGCTTACCGGTGTTGGATTATTACTTTAACCGTACACCCCAAGATGAGCGTTTCGCACGCCAGCGCCAAGCCGCAGCCAACAAACGCACCAATCGACAAGAAGCCTACACACAAATTGATGCCTTGCCTGATGCCCGTTATGACCCAACGGGAAATAAGCGCTTAGTGCAACGGGTATGGGGATTTCTAAAACAAAATATCAATCAGCAAAGTCAACGAAAAGAGCTGCCTGAATTTGAGAAAGAACTGTTTTATAAAAGTCCATTAGATTGATCGCCTCACGCAGGTGAGACGATCAATGATGGCGAAGTTATTTGCGGGATTTTTTAATCAGCTCATAGGCCGACTGAATTTCTTGCGTGCGCTCTTTTGCCAGCTCAATCATTTCGTCTGGCAATCCTTGAGAGCTTAACTTGTCGGGATGATTCTGACTCATCAATCGACGGTATGCTTTTTTGATTTCAGCATCACTCATACTGGGCTCAACTTCCAATACATCGTATGCCGCTTTTAGTAAATCAGGAGAAGACTGACCTGAGGCTTGTTGCTGGTAGCCTTGATGAAAATGCGTCTGACGTTTAATTTGCTCATGGATAGCGTTGTATTCCGCTTCCGACATACCCAGCTTCAGGCAAATTTGGCTTAACAGATTTTTTTCTTCTAAAGAAAAATAGCCGTCCGCATAGGCAGAGAGCAGCAGCACTTCGACCAGAGAGCGGCGCATCATGCCACCACCCACAACGCTGTTAAAGCGATTAATAGCAGCATCCACATCAAAGCTTTCAGCTTTGCCTTGATTAAAAAGATCTTGCGCTTGACGCTGGGCATCCGTGGACAAACGCAAACGCTGCATTACCGCTTTGGCTAGTTCAATTTCTGCTTGAGAAACTTGACCATCCGACTTCGCCAAACGCCCCATTAATTGGAATAAGGTTTGGAAAAACACCTGTTGTTGTTCAAATAAAGACGCCCCTGTGCGACGGTAGCCTGTGCTGGTGCCTTTTGCTCGGTCAATCAACATGCCGATCACAAAACCGCCGATCAGGCCATAAAAGCCCATAAACAGCATCCCAACGATTGCCCCAACCCATTTCCACATAAAGATATTTCTCCGAATCGGTAGCCCCCTAGGGGGCGCATAGATTATTATTTGTCGACATTATGGACCGACATGTGCCGCGCTGTTGATCGCGCTAGCACGTAATAGAGATTTAGTATACTCCGCATGCCAAAGCATTTACGCTCTTACGCGCTATTATTTCAAAGTCTTTTCATCTTGCCTATGGCTCAGGCAAATGAGTGGGATTGGGTTCCGAGGGAATCGCTGAGCGAAGCACAGCAAGCGACTCTTAGCCAATACTGCCGTGGCGCTTACGTCGACAGCTGGCAGGTTATTGATGGCGACAATACTCACTTACTGGCCGATATGATCTATCGGGATGAGCAAGGCACCTTGTTTATGGATGGGGCTGCGACCCTGCGCCAACCATTGTCTCAGCTAGATGCCGATTCGATTAAAGGGGTTCCTGGCGAGTATTATCAAGCCAAAGGTGATGTCTCACTGCGCGCTGAAGGACAAATCATTCGTAGTGACAACGCTTATATCAGCTCAATGGACGGCAACCAAACTGCCCAATTTGATAACGCCAAGTTCTTGTCTCACAAAAGTCGCATCCGTGGTGAAGCGGGTGAAATCTCTCGTACCCGAGATGGCCTAATCTTTATTAAAGAAGGCTTTTACACCACTTGTGAGCCGGGTGAGAACAGTTGGCAGTTATACGGTTCGAGTATTGAATTGAATCCAGACAGCGGCTTTGGTACGGCCAAGCATGTACAGATTCGAATCCATGATATCCCAGTTTTTTATTTCCCGTGGTTACGCTTTCCTCTAGATACTCGACGACAATCCGGCTTTTTATTCCCAAGCTTCGGCATTAGCGGCAAAAGCTTCACTCTATCTGCCCCCTACTACCTTAATCTTGCACCGGAATATGATGCCACCATCACTCCGAATCTTGTGCTGCCAATCGGTGAAGCCGATCGAGATGATAAAGACCAAAATGGGCAAGGGATCGATATTGAGCTGCGCCACTTAAGTCGTTATGGCGAAACTCAGTTCGAACAGTCGACCTTTTACGATGAAAACGGTGACGAAGCGACGCTACGAAAATTCACCACGGATCAGCGTCTAACCGATTCCTTTGGTGTTGGTGCATATTTAGAAGATAACCCGACCGAAAACCGTGTTCCAGAAGCAAATAACACCAGTATTCAAGAAGAAGACCATTACGAACGCCGTGGCTACGCACGTTATAACCTCGGTAACTTCAGCTCCAACGTTCAAGTGCGTCGCTTCCAGACCCCGGATCCAGCGGAAGACAAGCCATTGGAATGGCTACCGCGTGTGAGTGCTTCTTATCGCTACGCTGATACGCAATACAGCTATCGCCCAGATATTGAATTTACCGACTTCTTCGAACCAGACAAAGAAGGTCAAGATGGTCAGCGCGCGGTATTAAACCAAGATTTTAACGCCCGTTTTGGCAATGAGTGGGGCGAAATCACCGCAGGTATGTTGCATCAATATCGTGATTACCAACTGCACGATTACGATAATGATCAAAACAACCGCGCCAGTGTTAACCACCTTTCCTATTACTTAGATACCAGCGTGGTGTTCGAGCGTCGTTTCAATGGCAATTGGCGTCAAACACTTGAACCGCAAATGAGCTACTTGTATGCGCCCTACGAAGCACAGTCGGACATTCCTGACTTTGACGCGAACGAAATGGAAATGACTTATGCTCAAGCTTTCTCGCACCGTCGTTTCAGTGGTAATGACCGTATCGGTGATACTGAACAAGTAGCTCTAGGCCTAGAGAGTCGCATTTACGATGACAACAACGTCAATCGCTGGACCCTACAAGGGGGTCAAGTGTTTTACTTAAAAGATCGTAAAGTCGGCATTGATGGCAACACTGGTGAGGTAGTGGATGACAGCACTCATAGTGCGGTGCTCACCACGGCCGCCTACAACGGTGACAATTTCACCCTAGCAAATCACTTTAACTATGATTTTGATGAAAATCGTGTAGATCTTGCGCAAAGTGCGCTGAAATATACCCCAGACAGTGGCTTTGTGTTTAATCTTAGTTTCTCATATCTATACGATGACAACGAAGATGATATGACCAAGCAATCGAGTTTTGGCACCATCATCCCAATTAATGACAACTGGCATTTCTTCCATCAGCAATCCTATGACTGGGTTGATCGCGAGCAGACCGCTCAAGTGGAAGGATTTGGCTATGAAAACTGCTGTATCAAAACCACTTTCAGTTACCAGCGTTGGCGTGATAACGACGGTCTCTTTGACGAAGGTGTTTTCATACAATTTATTTTACGTAGTTTAAGTGGCGTGGGTCGTACCAACTCGGACATCGACACCATCGCGGACGACTACTGGAACCAAGGCAAGGTCGGATATTAATGATGTATAAGAAGCTTATTTGCTCACTGTTAGTGACTTCCGCTGTATGGACTGCAACTCCAGTATTGGCTGAGCCAGTAAAAATTGACGGTTTAGCAGCAATCGTGGACTCACGTCCGATCTTAGATAGCGACGTCAGAACGCGCTTTCAGGTAGTAAAAGACCGTGTCCCCGGTGGCGTTTTGACGACGACCATCCATCGTCAAATCGTTACCCAACTGATTGATGAAGCCTTGCAGGTCAACTACGCTCGTAAGCAAGGTATTCGCGCCAGCTCACAGGAAGTCGATTCGGCGATTCTAACGGTGGCGGGTAACTTCCAGACAGATTTGGAAGGGCTGAAGCGAATGCTAGCGGGCCAAGGGGTCGATTACAGCACCTACCGTCAGCAAATTGAAAATGAAATCCTGATCAGTAAAGCACGCCAACAAGTGGCACAATCACGCATTTCCGTTACTGAGCAAGAAATCGACGATTATCTGCAAGGCCAAGCGGCCAATGGGCAGAACCAAGCCGAGTTCCGCCTACGCCACCTTGTAGTGCGAGCAACGGATGTAGCGGAAGCTCGCGCAAAAATCGAAGCCATTGCTAGCCAAATTCACTCTGAGCAAGACTTTATCAACCAAGCCATTGCAAATTCAGAAGGCCAATTCGCCATTCAAGGTGGTGATCTAGGGTGGCGCAAAGCCAATGAACTGCCGCGCTTATTCACTCAAGCCATCAACACCCAACCACAAGGCACACTGATTGGTCCATTGCAAAGTAATGCTGGTTTCCACTTATTGTGGGTAGTGGATAAACGTGCGAAAGACGTCGCCATCCAGAAACAAACGAAGGTTAGCCACCTACTGCTTCGTCCCAATGAAATCCGTAACGACGAACAAACGAAAGCCTTGGCAGAGCAACTCTACAACCGCCTAAAAAATGGTGCTGACTTTGCCAGCATTGCCCGCGAATACAGTGAAGACCAAGGCTCAACCCTTCAAGGTGGTGATCTAGGTTGGGTGACGCCTGGAACTATGGTGCCGGAATTTGAGAGCAAAATGGACCAAACAGCCGTTGGTCAAATCAGCCAACCATTCCGCTCACAATTCGGTTGGCACATTTTAGAAGTCGATGGCCGTCGTCAAAATGACATCAGTGATCAAGTAAAACGACGCAATGCTGAGCGCGCTATTATGACCCAAAAACAGGACTTTGTGCTGGATAACTGGTTATCCGAATTACGCGCAGATGCCTTTATTGATCGTAAAGGCGAGTAAGCTTTAGGAGAGAAATGTGAGTCCACGTATTGCCATCACTTCTGGTGAACCGGCTGGTATTGGCCCAGATATTATCCTGTCTGCGTTGCAAGATAACTTCGCCGCGCAACTTGTGGTGGTGGGCGACCCTGAGCTGTTCCGCCAACGCGCTAAACAGCTGGGTCTAGCGCTGAACATTAAGGTCTGCAACAACCTTTCAGAGTTAACGGATCATCAAGCGGGTGAGGTACAAATCTTGCCAACACCATTGAGCGCCGAGGTTGAATGCGGACAGCTGAATGTAGCGAATGCTCCTTATGTGCTAGAAACACTCCGTATCACCGGCCAAGGTTGCTTGGATGGCAACTTTGATGCAGTGGTGACACCGCCAGTTCATAAAGGTGTGTTGTGTGAAACGGGGGTACATTTCTCTGGTCATACGGAGTTTTTCCAAGACCTATGCAACAGCCCGCAAGTGGTCATGATGCTGGCGAGCCAAGCCATGCGTGTGGCCTTGGTGACAACGCACTTACCGTTAAAAGACATTCCTGCGGCGATCACGCCAGAGACGCTCAAAACGGTCACCCGTGCCTTGCACCACGACCTAAAAACGCGCTTTGGCTGTGACGAACCGCGCATTCTTGTGTGTGGTTTAAACCCCCATGCAGGCGAGGACGGTCACTTGGGTCGTGAAGAAATCGAAGTAATCAACCCGACCCTAGAGGAGCTTCGCCAAGAAGGCATCAAACTGATCGGCCCACTCCCGGCCGACACCTTGTTCCAAAATAAATATCTAGAGCAAGCCGACTGTGTGTTGGCCATGTATCACGATCAAGGCCTACCTGTGTTAAAGTATTCCGGATTTGGCAATGCGGTGAACATCACCCTTGGCCTACCGATTATCCGAACTTCCGTTGATCACGGAACGGCTCTCGATCTTGCGGGAACCGGACAAGCGAGTGATGGCAGCTTAAAAGTTGCCATTGAAAATGCTATCACCATGGCAACAAACGCCCAAAAAAGACATTAAATGAGCAAATCACATCCCCACAAAGCCCGTAAACGCTTTGGCCAAAACTTTCTACATGATATGGGCATTATTCGCCGTATCGTTGCATGCATCGCCCCAAAAGAAGGCCAACGTATCGTTGAGATCGGCCCGGGTAAAGGTGCATTAACTGAAGGCATTATCAGTGTCACCAAACGCATGGATGTGGTGGAACTTGACCGTGACTTGATTCCGATCTTGCGCGTTAACTTATTCCGTTACCCAGAGCTGAATGTACACGAAGCCGACGCGATGAAGTTCGACTTCGAAAGCCTAGCCACAGAAGGCAACATCCGTGTCGTCGGCAACTTGCCATACAATATCTCTACACCATTGATTTTCCACTTATTAAGCTTTGCTGAGAAAATTGATGACATGCACTTTATGCTGCAAAAAGAAGTCGTAGATCGCCTTGCCGCACGTCCAGGGGATAACTTATATGGACGTCTAAGCGTCATGGCACAATATTATTGCCGTGTTGAATCACTATTTATCGTGGGGCCAGATTCGTTCGATCCACCACCGAAAGTAGACTCAGCGATTGTACGCATGGTGCCACACAAGACGCTTCCTTTTGTCGCAAGTGACCTTAAGATGCTAGAAGACATGGTTCGCATTGGCTTCCAGCAACGCCGCAAAACTCTGCGTAATAACTACAAGGGCGTCCTGAACGACGAAGACTTCGCAGCATTGGGTATTGATCCATCATTGCGCCCAGAGCGTTTAGACGTAGAAGACTTTGTCAATATTGCCAATCATGTGAGTAAAAGGGACTAAGCATGCAGTCAGAGCACGATATCGTGGTCACCGTCCGTACCGAGTATCTAGAAGAGCAATCAACGCCCGAAGACGATCGTTATGTGTTTGCTTATCACATCACTATCACCAACTGTGGTACGGAATCTGCAAAGTTATTATCACGTCATTGGATCATTACCAATGGCAATGAGAAGGTACAGGAAGTAAAAGGCGCTGGTGTCATCGGTGAATACCCCTATCTAGCACCGGGTGACTCATACGATTATAGCAGTGGCACCGTACTTGAAACCGTGGTTGGTGTGATGCATGGTAGCTACCGTTTTTTAAGTGATGACGGCACGGAATTTGATGCGCCCATCGCGCCTTTCACGTTAGCGGTGCCTAATCAAGTTCATTAAGGTTTACTATGTCTACCTACGTTATTGGTGACTTACAGGGCTGCTTTACGCCACTGTTAAAATTGCTTGAGCAAATTCAATACGACCCCGATGCGGACTCCCTTTGGTTCGCAGGTGATCTAATCAACCGCGGCACAGAGTGTTTACAAACCTTGCGTTTCGTCAGTTCACTCGGCGCTAAAGCAAAAGTGGTCTTAGGTAATCACGACTTGCATTTATTAGCGGTAGCCCATGGCTTTGCAACGTTAAAGCGCGGCGATACCCTGCTGAACATTCTGCAAGCCAGTGATCGTGATGAGCTAATGGAATGGCTACGCCAGCAACCCCTGTGCCATTATGACCCCGACTTTAAGGTCATCATGACCCATGCAGGCGTACCCCCATGCTGGGATATTGAGCAGACACTACGCCTCAGTCGCGAAGTTGAATCGGTGCTGCGCTCAGACCAGCTAGAGGAATTTCTTCAGGTCATGTATGGTAATAAGCCGGATACGTGGTCAGAAGACCTTACTGGTATGGATCGCCTACGTGCGATCACCAACTATCTGACCCGTATGCGTTTTTGTCGTGCTGATAGCAAACTGGATTTAAAATCAAAAGAAGGTCCAGCGACCGCTCGTAAAGGTTACGCCCCCTGGTTCTTACAACCAAGTAAATTGCCACAAGAAACACGCGTGGTGTTTGGCCACTGGGCAGCACTTGAAGGCATTACCAATACACCTAACATCTACGCATTAGATACTGGGTGTGTTTGGGGTGGCGCCTTGACTGCCTTGAGACTGGACGATAACCAGCGCTTTAGCACTCCCTGTAACTTAGCCTGAGAGAACCATGAGCACTTATTCTTGTATTGATATTAATGACGCCCTTCCAATTATTGAAAACGCAGTTGTGGTCGATATCCGCGACGAAGCTAGTTTTCAATCAAGCCATATGAACTCTGCGATCAACTTGAACAATGATAATGTTCAAGCATTTATTGCTAGCACTAATAAAAGCGTTCCTGTAATCGTTTGCTGCTATCACGGTAATAGCAGTAAAGGCGCCGCTGAATTTTTAGCTAGCCAAGGGTTTGAAGAAGTTTATTCGCTAAATGGCGGCTTTAGTCAGTGGAGCGCCATGTACCCAGATCAGTGCGAACAAGGCTAATCGATGCAACACGAGCAAAGCGTATTCTTAGTCGGTGGAGCGGTTCGCGATGAACTGCTCGGCCTTCCGGTAAAGGACCGAGATTGGGTGGTCACAGGTAGCACACCTGAGCAAATGCTGGCGCAAGGCTATCAACAAGTTGGCAAACAGTTCCCTGTATTTTTACATCCTCAGACCAAAGAAGAATACGCCCTAGCCCGTAAAGAACGAAAGCAAGGTGTCGGTTATACCGGCTTTGTCTGCGACTTTGCTCCGGATATTCGTTTGGAAGAAGACCTAGAGCGCCGCGACCTTACCATCAACGCCATCGCCAAAAGTAATGATGACCGTTTGATCGATCCCTTTAATGGCCAACAAGATTTACGAGATCGCATCCTGCGTCACGTCTCGGAAGCTTTTGTTGAAGACCCTCTTCGGGTATTGCGGGTGGCACGTTTTATGGCCCGCTTTGCAAACTTTGGCTTTCAGATTGCACCAGAAACCAAGGCTTTAATGACAGAGATCGCGAGCTCTGGTGAACTAGACAGCCTGACGCCAGAACGAGTCTGGCGAGAAACGGAAAATGCACTACAAAGTCCAACCGCTCATGTGTATTTCGATGTCTTAGCCGAAGTTGGCGCTTTATCCCATCTGTTCCCTAAACTGGAATACCAAACACAGGTGTTCGCAAAAGATTGGGACAAGCACGCACGCTGGAGCTTGATCACAGCGCACACCCCTATTGTCGCGTTAGCAGAGTTAAATGCGCATTTGCGCGCGCCTAATCAATTCTGCTGGTTTAGTGAGCAAAGCCGTCTCTTTGTCGAGGCAAACCCATTGCCATTACCCGCCACTGTTTGGGAGCCTTGGTTAACCAGTGTCGCGGCAATCAAAAAGCCACAACCTTTTGAGAAGCTGGTCAGTATTCTCGCCCATTTAACACAAACTGATGTGGAACATTGGTTAGCCCTGCGCACGGGGATCGCTAAGATCAACGCTCAGGTGCTGATTAAGCAGGGGTACAGTGGTGCGGAGTTGGGACAAGCATTAAAGCAAACGCGAATTGAAGCCCTCGAAGGGCTTAGCAATCCGCTGCTGCTAAAAGGCTAACTAAACTAAGCGCTACGACGAATTTTCACCCCAACAGCGCGAGCAGAAGGCACTGCACCGGGTTTACGTAACGTCATAGTGATTGTGGTGAGACCAAAGCGATCAATCAGCACCGCACACAAACGCTCTGCCAAGGTTTCGATTAGCTCAAATTGGTGCTCTTTACAGAACCCCACAATGGCATTGGAAATCGCTTCATAATCCAGTGTTTTATTGATGTCGTCATTTGCTGCTGGTACACGATTGTCGTGCTCCATTTCAATATCAAACACCAACTCTTGCCAGATTACCTTTTCCCATTCGTATACACCGATGACAGCTTTTGTGTGGAGACCTTCAATAAAAACGATGTCCTGCATACTTAAATTTCCTCGTTAATATCAGGCAAATCCGCTAGCGGCCAGCGCGCTCGGATGGATAGATTAAGCGGCGAATGCTGCCCAGCAAGCAAACGTTGAGCCCCCGCATAAGCGATCATGGCACCGTTATCGGTACAGAACTCAGGGCGCGCATAAAATACACTGGAGTTAATTTTTGCCAATTGAATCTCCAACTGGCTTTGCAAACGTTTATTGGCACTGACACCACCGGCAATGATCAATTGCTTTAGGCCTTCTTGTTCCAACGCGCGGCGACATTTAATTACCAAGGTATCTACTATCGCTTGTTCGAACGCTAAAGCAATATCAGCCTGAAATTGATCATTAAAAGCATCACGATCCAGAGCATCGTGCACTGCCGTTAAAAATGCGGTTTTCAAGCCACTGAAGCTAAAATCCAAACCTGGACGATCGGTCATTGGTCGCGGAAACTTAATGCCTGCATCAGGGTTGCCATCTTGCGCTAGCTTAGCGATATAAGGGCCGCCTGGGTAAGGCAAGCCAATCATCTTCGCGGCTTTATCAAAGGCTTCACCCGCCGCATCGTCTAAAGATTGACCTAGTAGTTTGTACTGTCCAATGGCATCTACGCGCACTAACTGGGTGTGCCCCCCCGAAACCAGTAACGCAATAAAGGGCATTTTCGGCTGTTTTTCTTCTAACATCGGCGCCAACAAATGACCTTCCATATGGTGCACGCCCAAAGCTGGAATGCCTAATGCGTAGGCCATGGAACGACCAATGGTAGCACCAGCCATTAAGGCCCCTACTAACCCCGGTCCGGATGTGTAAGCCACCGCATCCAAATCCGATTTTTTTAGATTGGCATCCGCAAGCACTTCATCAATCAAAGGTAAGGTTTTACGCACGTGGTCGCGCGATGCTAATTCTGGCACAACACCACCATACTCGGCATGCTGTGCAATTTGAGTGTAAATCTTGTGCGTCAGAAGACCTTTTTCCGTATCGTAAATGGCGATACCGGTTTCATCACAAGATGTCTCTAAGCCTAAAACTTTCATGGTATTCCTACGCTATTCGCTAATGCTGGGCATTGTACCTCAAACTGTTTGGACAACGTAGGCACTATTCGCATCGAAATGCCGGTAAGTTTGTAAAGCATTAGACAAGGCCGTTCAATTCCTGTACCATGCGGCCCGATTTGATCGTTTATTAAAAGGCAGGTGATTTTTTCCGTCCCTCTCCCTTTAAGACTCTACAATTAGAGCTAGGGATCGCTAAGTCAGGGGCACCCAAAGAGAATTTTGTACAATATTTGGGTACACACACTGTGAAAGCCGCACATTACGGCTCGTACCAATTTATTTTATGTTGAAAAATCGGTATGATTCGCGCCGTTTTGTGTATACAAACGACTAAATTACTTATAGGTAAATAGATATGCCAGCAGTTAAAGTTAAAGATAACGAACCATTTGACATTGCACTACGTCGCTTCAAGCGTTCTTGCGAAAAAGCAGGTATCCTAGCTGAAGTTCGTCGCCGTGAGTGCTACGAAAAACCAACTACTCTACGCAAACGCGCTGCAGCTGCTGCTGTTAAGCGTCACGCTAAGAAAGTATCTCGCGAACAGAAGAAATTCCAACGCTTGTACTAAGCAATTGTTGATTGCTTTTCATTAAGCAATACCGATTGCAGTAGAGTGAAAGTTTTACGATAAAAAATCGGCTAGTTGTACAACTAGCCGATTTTTTTTGCTTCAATAACACGATTGCCCATTCCTAAGGAAGACAACCATGTCAGAATTGAAAAAACTAATCTCCGATACCCTTAAAACCGCTATGCGCGCTAAAGAAAAAGAGCGTGTGACCATCATTCGCTCTATCCAAGCTGAGATCAAACGCGTGGAGGTAGATGAACGCATCGAAGTTGAAGACGACCGTGTATTAGCGATTCTGGATAAAATGGTTAAGCAGCGCAAAGACTCCTTCCAGCAATTCACGGACGGTGGTCGTGAAGACTTAGCGGAAGTTGAGAAGAAAGAGATGGAAGTCATTGCAGAATTCCTACCGCAGCAACTTACCGAAGAAGAAATTACAAACATCGTCAAAGCAGCGATTGCAGAAACAGGTGCTACCAGCATGCAACAAATGGGTGCAGTAATGGCCATCGTTAAGCCACAGGTTCAAGGCCGCGGCGATATGTCTGTAGTGAGCAAGCAAGTTAAAGCATTGTTAGGCTAATACACAGACCATGGCGGGACGCATTCCAGATCAATTTATTGATGAGCTATTGGCTCGTACCGACATTACCGATGTCGTAGCGTCTCGCATCACCCTAAAAAAGACTGGGCAAAATTACTCTGCTCTGTGTCCGTTTCATAACGAAAAATCCCCTTCTTTCAGCCTCAACCCGAACAAACAGTTTTACTACTGCTTTGGCTGTGGTGCCGGTGGTAACGCCATTTCCTTTGTCATGGAACATGATCACCTCGACTTCGTTGAAGCCATCGAAGTGCTGGCCAAAGACGCAGGCATGGAAGTTCCACGAGAGCAAGGCGTACCAGATCGTTATGAGCAAAACAGCGAACTCCTAAAACGTTTGAGCGAGTGCGCGACCTATTTCCAAGAGCAACTGACCCAAAGTCCGCATAAGGACAAAGCACGGCATTATTTAGCTAATGAACGTGGCTTAACTGGCCAAATTGCCAAAACTTATGGCTTAGGCTTTGCACCCCCTGGATGGGACAATCTTCTCAAAAAGCTAGGCACGCGTGCCGAGCATCAAGAGCAGCTGCTACAGGGCGGTATGCTGGTCGAGAAAAAAGAGCAAGCAGGTCATTATTACGATCGTTTCCGTGATCGTATTATGTTCCCGATTCGAGATTCTCGTGGTCGTGTAATTGCCTTTGGTGGACGAGCGTTTGGCGACGAAAAGCCAAAATATCTCAACTCTCCAGAAACACCTGTATTCCATAAGAACTTAGAGCTTTACGGCCTCTACGAAGCCAAACAAAACACACCTGTGCTGGATCACATCATTGTGGTGGAAGGCTACATGGACGTGATTGTGTTGGCTCAATACGGTATTACCAATGCGGTGGCGACCCTTGGTACATCAGTCAACAGCCAACATTTCAAAAAATTGTTCAAGCTGGTGGATAAAGTCACCCTATGTTTTGACGGTGATAAAGCTGGCCGTGGGGCCGCGATTCGAGGTCTAGAAGCTACCTTGCCCGTGATTCAAAACGGCAAACAGGTTCGCTTCCTATTCTTACCCGAGGGCGAAGACCCCGATTCCCTCGTGCGCAAAGAAGGCACCGAAGGCTTCTTAAATCTATTAGACGATTCCTCATCTCTGGCCCATGTACTGTTTGAGCATGCTCGCTCATTGGTGACGTTAGCAGATGAAGAAGGCGAAGCCCAGTTTACTCAAAATGCTATGGCGCTAATCCAAAGCATTCCAGCGGAAGCTACACTACGCTCATTACTAATCAAACAGCTGTCGGAACAGTCCGGATTAAGCTCTGAGACGCTGACGGCAAACGCCCCCGTTGCACGCCATTACGATCACTCGCAGCCAAGCAGCTACACTCCGCAAACCTCTGATCAACTGCATTACGATGATTACGGCTATGATCAAATGGACGTCGGTTATACGCCCCATGATTACGAGGATGCAGGCTACACACCTTATCCTGATGCGGGTAATGCTCCGGTCACTGGCAACAAATCCGGATTTGGTCAAAAAGGCCTATTTAAAGGTAAAAAGGATCAGGGCAAGTGGCAAGGCAAGTGGCAAGGTAAATGGCAGTCTAATGAGCGAGAACACTTCGCTCCTTTATCACAGCAACCAAAGCTAGGACGCGTAGCGCATGCCACGCTTTGTTTACTTATGCACCCTGCCATCGCACAAGAAATAGACGTCCCCGACCCACTTTTATCTGGCGACACACCTGAACGCCAAGCCTTTAGTCGCGTCTGGCGTTATTTTGTTAAGCATCCAACCCATAATGCTGGACATTTTTTATATCAGGAACGCAATCAAGAACTGCTGTACACGATTTACGAATTATTAAACCATCCAGATGCCAGCACCAAACAGAAATTAGGCAATGCCAAACAAGAAGTTCTCGATCTAGTTAATCTTCAATCTGATGCACTGGGATTAAATTCTAGTATTCAGCGCTTGAAAAACCGTGGCAATGACGCCATTAACAATCCTGAAGCACAACAAGAGCTGCGCGCTTTAATGGAACAGTTGCGTAAAAAGAAGTCATAATTACTGACTAATTATTACCCAATAAAGAATAGAATATCTGGATAAAATCCAAGATTTTTGTTATAATACGCGGCTTGCAAATCTCCCAAACGAATTTCTAAACGATAGGTTGTCGAATGCCAGACACTCAACAGTCACGTCTTAAAGAGCTGATCGCCAAAGGTAAAGAACAAGGTTATTTAACTTTTGCCGAAGTTAATGACCACCTACCTGATGACCTTTCTGATCCAGAGCAGGTTGAAGAAATCATTGCCATGATTAATGACATGGGCATCGTGGTTTCTGAATACGCGCCTGATAAAGAAAGCCTTCTGATGGAAGAAGGTGACTCAACAGATGACGACGCAGCGGAAGAAGCTGCCGCAGCCCTAGCGGCTGTAGAAGGTGATGTAACCCGCACCACCGACCCTGTACGTATGTACATGCGTGAAATGGGTACTGTAGAACTATTGACTCGTGCCGGCGAGATCGCCATTGCTAAGCGCATCGAAGAAGGCACACGTGAAGTCATGGCGGCGTTGTCATACTACCCTGGCGCCGTAGAAGTATTGCTTGATCACTACGACAAAGCCCTTGAAGAAGAAGGTCGCCTGAGCGATATCTTTAGCGGCTTTATCGATGGCGATGGCGAAGAGCCTGTTTTTGAAGAGCTTGAAGAAGCGGTTGATGTAGTAGACGAAGACGCTGCTAGCGACGACGACACAGATACCGACGAAGAAGACGGCGATTCTGAAAGCGATGAGAATGAAACAGAAAGCGGTCCAGATCCAGAAGAGACAGCACTTCGTTTTGGCGAGATTCGTCGTGCTCATCGTGAGCTGGCTGCATTGCTTGAGCAACATGGCCGCGCACACCCAGAAGTAGCAGCTAAGCAAGAAGAGCTAAGCATCATGTTTGCGCCGATCAAACTGTCACCAAAGATTTTTGATGACCTGATTGAGCGTATTCGTTCACGCATGGACAAATTGCGTGAGCAAGAGCGTCTGATCATGCAACTGTGTGTACGTAAAGCGAATATGCCACGTACTGAGTTCTTGAAGTTGTTCCCAAACAACGAAACCAACCAGAACTGGATTCAAGAACGTATTGACTCAGGTGCCAATTACGCAGATGGCTTACAGGCTAACGAAGCTGAATTTATGCGTTGCCAGCGTAAACTACGCGGCATTGAAAAAGACACTGGTTTGTCAATTGCGGAATTAAAAGAGATCAACCGTCGTATTTCGATCGGTGAGACACGTGCTCGTCGTGCGAAAAAAGAAATGGTGGAAGCCAACCTACGTCTGGTTATTTCGATCGCGAAAAAATACACCAACCGTGGTCTACAATTCTTGGACTTGATCCAAGAAGGTAACATCGGTCTGATGAAAGCGGTAGATAAGTTCGAGTATCGTCGTGGTTACAAATTCTCGACTTACGCAACTTGGTGGATTCGCCAGGCAATCACCCGTTCGATTGCCGACCAAGCACGTACTATTCGTATCCCTGTGCACATGATTGAAACGATCAACAAGTTGAACCGTATCTCTCGTCAAATGCTACAGGAAATGGGTCGTGAAGCGACGCCAGAAGAACTAGCTGTTCGCATGGACATGCCTGAAGACAAGATCCGTAAAGTACTGAAGATCGCTAAAGAACCGATCTCTATGGAAACCCCAATCGGTGATGACGAAGATTCACATCTAGGTGATTTCATCGAGGACGATGGCGCAGTATCACCAAGTGATACCGCAACGATTGAAGGTTTGAAAGAATCAACGACTATGGTTCTTGCTGGTCTTACTGCTCGTGAAGCGAAAGTACTACGTATGCGTTTCGGTATCGATATGAACACTGACCACACTCTTGAAGAAGTGGGTAAGCAGTTCGACGTTACCCGTGAGCGTATCCGTCAGATCGAAGCAAAAGCGTTACGTAAACTACGTCACCCAAGCCGTTCTGAGCACCTGCGTAGCTTCCTAGACGACTAATCAGTTATCTAACACATTGTTTAAAAAGCCCTTTATGGTAATACCCTAAAGGGCTTTTTTTATAGCCTATCCCACCTAATAGCCCATGTATTATTTTGTATCAGCACTTCACAGTTGTCGTCTTTTTGTCATACACTGAAAATATGCTCAAGGTAATACAGAGTTTGCTTGTCCTTATGTTAGTGAATGCAGTTAACGACAAGGCGCACAAGAAACACCTCCATCCACTCGGGAAGCGTGATACTTAATGACTCAGAGACCTCAGCCCCACTTCCCTTCTCGCGCATTCACCATATGTACCACTTGGCCGCATTCCTCTTATCGACAAGCCAAGCAAAAGGATTTTTATCTCTAAATAGAGGAGAGAAGTACTATGGAAAAGATCTATGTTTTAGATACCAACGTGTTACTTCATGACCCAATGGCTATCTATGCCTTTGCGGAGCATAAAGTCGTCATTCCGATGACCGTCCTAGAAGAGTTGGATGAGATTAAAGATCGCAGAGATAAAGACGTTAGCCGTGAGGCCCGCTTAGCCATCAACATCATCGATAAAATCGTTAATGATGCCACGCCAAAAGAACTGCAAGATGGGGTACCGATTCACGGCCCAGAATCAGAGCAAGTCGCCAAAGCCCACGGCACTCTTGCGATATTCCCCGATCAACAAATTACCCATATGGACAATGTACCGTTTTTAAACGGCAACCATCATCACGCTAACGACAACCGTATTATCAATGTTGCACTGAGCCTACAAGCCACCAACCCGCGCGCAAGTGCCTGTCTAGTGACCAAAGACATCAATATGCGTATCAAAGCCAAAGGCTCTGGACTTGAGCGTGTGGAAGATTACCGAAAGGACAAAGTCCTCGATGATGTGGATCTTCTAAACAAAGGCTATATCGCTATTGAAGGACGCTTTTGGGACAACATTACAGAGGTTAATACCGAAACTCATGGTGTACACACCGTCCATAAGATTCAAAAAGCAGAGCTACCACAAGAACTCTATCTCAACATGTTCGTGATAGATGACGAAGAATTTACCGGTTTCGTTGTCAATCTGGATGACAAGTACGCTTATCTACTCGATATCCATCGCTCAAGCTTAATGCATCAGTCTTTCTGGGGCATTACGCCACGCAATCTAGAACAAGCCATGGCATTTTATCTATTACGCCATGATAACAGTGACATGATGATTATGACGGGCCCAGCAGGCTCTGGTAAAACCTTGTTAGCACTGGCTTATGGTTTACATGTCACCATGGAAGAAAAACGTTTCAATAAAATTATTGTAGCGCGCTCTACGCCGCCACTGGCAGAAGACATTGGTTTTTTACCAGGCACCGAGGAAGAGAAAATGGCACCTTGGTTGGCAGCATTTGATGATAACCTAGAAATCTTACACGGCAGCGATGAGCATGCCGTCAGCAGCATTGACTACGTCAAACAAAAAGCCAACATCCAGTTCAAATCTCTAAACTTTATGCGCGGCCGTTCGTTCAACAATGCCTTGATCATTGTCGATGAGGCGCAAGGTTTAACGCAGTTTCAGCTTAAATCTATTGTCACGCGAGTAGGATCAAACTCTAAAATCATTGTCTTAGGTAACTTGGCTCAAATCGATAACAAATACATTACACCACTCACCTCAGGCTTAACCTACCTAGTGGAGCGCTGTAAGGCCTTCAAATACGCCAGTATCATGCATGTGAATGGCATCGAACGCAGTCGCTTGGCTGAGTTTGCCGAGGAAAATTTGTAATCTTTAGAATTTCAAACAACAAAAAGCGGCCATTAAGCCGCTTTTTAAAATCATCGAACACTGTATAAATTATTCAGACAGACCTGAAAGAATATCTTTAAGTTTCTCTACCAACTCTTCGTTTACCAAAACACCTTTATCCGTATCGAAGTTGTCGTTAAACGTAGGCACAGATAAGCTGCCTTTTAGATCCATAGCAAAGAAATCGGCTGAACCAACCGCGCTGGCTAATACACTGCTGGCGCCACCAGGGCCGGGAGACGTTGCTAGCAGAACCGTTGGCTTGTTCTGATAGACTTTCATGTCGATGCGTGATGCCCAGTCAAATAAGTTTTTATACACCGCTGCGTATGAACCATTATGTTCAGCAAACGAAATAATCACAGCGTCAGCGGCACCAATTTTATCGAAGAACTGTTGAGCCAACGGATGCATACCGTTTTCCGTCTGGCGCTCGATACTGTAAAGCGGTAATTCGTAATCGTTTAGATCCAGCACTTCAACTTCAGCACCCGTATTTTGCGCCACGATGTTGGCTGCGTGAGTCACTAGTTGTTTGTTGATTGATGCTTTGTGGTTCGTTGCAGCAAAGGCTAATACTTTCACAGGTAATCCCTCAGATGTGTTGTAAAAATAGTTATTAACAATGGACCTTAAACATAGCACGCTTTTAAGGATCAAATATGGCAAAAGAAAACCAGATAGTTAATGGATTATTTACTTTAATGCAAAAGTAACCGCTGCGTTCGCATGAATCTCTGTGGTATCAAACAACGGAGTATCTGTATCAGCCTGGGTGACCAGCATGCCAATTTCAGTACATCCTAGTATCACCGCGTCGGCGCCCTGCTCTTTTAATGCTTCAATAATGCGTAAGTATTCTGCTTTTGAGGCATTCGTTGTAATGCCAACGCATAGCTCTTGGAAGATCACTCGGTGGATCAGAGCCCGATCTTCTGCTTTGGGTACCAATACTTCTAGATCGTGCCGCTCGCTTAAACGGCCTTTATAAAAGTCTTGCTCCATAGTGAATGCTGTTCCCAGCAGCCCGACTCGTTTAACGCCTGCTTGCTTTAAAGCCTCACCGGTGGCATCTGCGATATGGATAAGTGGAATGGAAATCGCATCATCAATGTCCTCTGCCACTTTGTGCATGGTATTGGTACAAATTAGCAGACAGTCCGCTCCCGCTGCTTCGACTCCTTGGGCAGCTTGAGCCAGTATCTCTCCTGCCTTGCGCCAGTCTCCGCTTTGTTGGCAGGCTTCAATTTCAGCAAAATCCACACTATTCAGAACCAGCTTGGCAGAGTGAAGACCGCCTAGGGCTTCTTTCACACCCTCATTAATGGCCCGATAATATCCCTGTGTGCTTTCCCAGCTCATACCACCTAGTAATCCGATTGTTTTCATTCTGACTCCGTTTCTCCCATTAATTGTTCCACTTTGACCTTAGCTTTTTCTTTGACTCCCTCATCGATTAAAGAAGCCACGGCAATCAAGGCACTGCTGATCAAACTGATGTCATCACTGTAACCGAAAAATGGCGTCAAGTCGGGGATCACATCAATCGGCGTGAGCAGATACCCCAACGCCCCATAGATTGCTGCTTTTTGTGCCAGGGTACAGTCCTTATGTTGGGTGGCGTAATAGAGGCTGAATACTTTCTCTAATCCCGCTCGCCCGATGCGGTTGGCATAGCGTTTACATTTTTGCCAAAAGTTGAGCTCATCATATTTTACCGCATACTCTTGCGCTGCTTGATCTAGTGAAATAGGTTCTTCGGCGATAAAGTCGCGATTCTTGTCCTTAGACTCTGCGCACTTTCGAAATTGAAATCGACTAAACTGCATAGCCACCTCCTATTTTTCGTTGATGTAGTCAGCCTGACATACTCTCTGTGAAAAGCCATAGATAAGCCTATCAATTCATAAATTAAGCCCGTTTTTTTCCTCATTTAACTCGGCATTAGAGTCCATTAAATCCGCCAAACCAAATACGAAAATGGTATAATTTTCAGTCAATCAGAAGCCCCTACGGACCCTCTTCCGCTTGGCTTTATTTTTTTCTTGGAAGGCCCGTCAATGATTCCAAACCAGCTAAATATTTTTAACACGGTGGTGAAAAACGGCAGTTTCTCCAGTGCAGCAAGATTACTGGGCGTGTCTTCGGCCGCCATCAGTAAATCCATTTCGCAGCTTGAGAAAAACTTAGAATTGCGACTGTTCCATCGCTCTACTCACTCCCTCACCTTGACCGAAGACGGTCAGGAACTCTACAAACGCACCGGGCATTTGATAGAGCAACTTGAGGATCAAATTCGTCTCAGTACCGACAAGCAAAAAGCCCCACATGGACGTTTGAAAGTGAATCTTCCGGACAGTTTTGGACGCATGTTTGTACTGCCGTTAGTGCCTGATTTTCTGAAGAAGTACCCTGATATTGAGTTGGACTTAAAGTTTGACGACCGTATGGGGGATCTCGTTAAAGAAGGAGCCGATGTTGGTATTGGTGTCTTAGGCAATATCGATAGTGCCCTGATTGCTAGGGAGTTTTACTCACTACAACCAGTACTGGTAGCCAGTCGTGAATACATCAATAAATATGGCGAACCTAGTTGCCCGCAAGACCTGCTTCAACACAACTGCATTGCCTATCGTTCAGATACCACTGGAAGAAAGAAAATCTGGAATTTTCGAATCGACGGTGAGCAAATTCAAATGGAACCGGAAGGCAACCTGATCGTCAACAACCTCTCAGCTGCCATGACCGCAGTGGAGATGGGTGTAGGTATTGCCGCCGTTGGCGTCGGCAATTATGAAACATGTCTAGAGCAAGGTGGTTTTCGTCGTATTTTGAAAGACTACGAAGCCGATCCAATCCGCGTCATGATTTACTATTCTTCACGACATTACCTACCAGCCAAAACCCGTGTGTTTATTGATTACATGCTGGCGAATGTAAAAGACCAGTGTCCTCATGAACTCGAAGATATGATTCACAATCTATAAAAAACAAAAGGGGGGCTCCAAAATTGGAGCCCCCCTTTTTGCAGAGTCGTCAGTATTCTTTTGACTAGGACTTCTTTCGTTCCAGAGCGGTCATGGCCATATAGAAGACTGGTGTAAACAATAAACCAAACACCGTAACACCAATCATGCCAGAGAATACAGCCACCCCCATCGCCTGACGCATTTCTGCACCTGCGCCGGTAGCCAACACCAATGGCACCACGCCTGCGGTAAACGCAATGGATGTCATAAGGATCGGACGTAAACGCAAACGACAGGCGGCCAGTATTGCTTCTAAGCGAGACTCACCTTGATGACGTTTATCACGCGCAAACTCAACCATCAGGATGGCATTTTTACTGGCCAAAGCAACCAGTACGATTAAGGCTACCCGAGTGAAAATATTGTTGTCCCCTGACGTTAACCATACGCCTGCTAAAGCAGATAAAATGGTCATAGGTACAATCAAAATGATCGCAAGCGGCAGCGTGAGACTCTCGTACTGTGCTGCCAGCACCATAAACACAAGCAGCACCACCAACGGGAAGATATACACCATGGTATTACCTGCCAATATTTGTTGGTACGTCACTTCTGTCCATTCAAACGCCATGCCTTTATCAAGCTGCTCATTTAGAATTTTCTCAATGGCCGCCTGTGCCTGATCCGAGCTGTAACCGGGCGCTGGGTTACCATTGAGCTCCGCCGTTGGGTAGCCGTTGTAATGCATGACTCGATCCGGGCCAATGGTTGGTTCCACGGTTAGAATCGATCCCAACGGCACCATCGCTCCGGCATTATTGCGGACCTTCAAACGCAAAATCTGCTCAGGGTCCACCCTATGTTCAGCTTCAGCTTGGGCATTTACCTGATAGGTTTTGCCAAATAGATTGAAATCGTTGACGTACGCTGAACCTAAATAGATCTGCAGCGTTTCAAATACCTGATCCAGCGGAATGCCTTGCAATAAGGCCTGCTCGCGATCCACTTCAATGTCCATTTGCGGCACCTGAATACGGAAGCTTGAGAACACGCCAGTTAAGGCTGGATCTTGATAAGCCGCATTCATGACTTTTTGCAGATTGGCAAACAAGGCATCAAAACCTAGGCTGGCACGATCTTCGATCTGTAGTTTAAAGCCCCCAGTTGAGCCAAGCCCCAAAATAGGCGGCGGAGGAAAGATCGCCACAAATGCTTCATCAATGGTACTGAAGCGGCCATTCAATTGGCCTGCAATGGCTCCAGCAGACAATTCTGGCGCTTTGCGCTCAGCAAACTCATCCAGTGTCACAAAGACAATGGCACTGTTTGAGCTGTTGGTAAAACCATTCACAGAAAGGCCAGGGAATGACACGGTTTGCATGACACCTGGTGTCGCCAATGCAATTTGTTCCATTTCACGTACCACGGCTTCTGTTCGATCTAAACTTGCTGCATCTGGTAACTGAGCAATCGCAACCAAGTACTGCTTATCCTGAATCGGGATAAAACCACCTGGCACCTCATCGAATAATTTGAACGTGCCGCCAAGCAAGCCCACGTATACAACGCCAACCACCACACCTAAACGGATCAGTTTTTTCACACCCTTCTCGTACGCTCGCCCACCACGATCAAATAGGCGGTTAAACGGTGTAAACAACCAACGACCAAATATGGCGTTCATCATACGTGTTAACGCATCGGGTTTGGCATCATGAGAGCGCAGCAAAATAGCGGATAACGCAGGCGATAAGGTTAGTGAGTTAAAGGCTGAAATCAGCGTTGAAATCGTAATCGTTAGTGCGAACTGTTTGTAAAACTGGCCACTTAAGCCCTGTATAAACGCTGTTGGAATAAACACCGCACACAGCACTAAAGCAATGGCTATGATCGGCCCGGTGACCTCACTCATTGCTTGTCGAGTGGCTGCCACTGGCGACAAACCATTCTCGATATTACGTTCAACGTTTTCCACTACTACAATGGCATCATCCACCACGATACCGATGGCTAGAACCAAGCCAAACAAAGACAAGGTGTTGATTGAGACCCCAAGCCACTGCATGACGGCAAAAGTACCGACTAAGGAAACGGGCACGGCAATTAATGGAATGATCGAGGCGCGCCATGTTTGTAGGAATAAAATCACCACAATTACGACGAGGACTATCGCTTCCAGTAACGTATTGATCACTGCATCAATGGAGCCACGCACAAAGACTGTCGGGTCGTAAGCAATCGCATAGTCTACCCCTTGAGGAAAACTCTGGGACAACTCGTCCATTTGCGCTCGAACTTGGTTCGACAACTCAATGGCATTCGAACCTGGTCGTTGGAAAATAGGAATGGCGACCGCAGTTTGGCCGTTCAGTAGCGCACGAAGTGAATAGGAATCTTTCCCAAGCTCGATCCTAGCCACATCTCTTAGGCGTGTGATGGCGCCATTGTCATTGACTTGGACGATGATGTTTTCGAACTCATCAATGCTTTCAAGGCGACCTTTTACATTCAATAAGATTTGGAATTCACTGTCATTGGCGACTGGCTGAGCACCTAAACTACCCGCTGCGACTTGCTGGTTTTGCTCCCTAACCGCCTGCACCACATCACTTGGAATCAAGTTACGGGAGGCTAATGCATCTGGGTCAAGCCACAGGCGCATGGAATATTTACCACCACCAAACATCTGCACATCACCCACGCCCGGCAAACGGGCCAAAGCGTCTTTGATATAAATATCTGCATAGTTTGATAGATAGCTAATATCTCGATCACCCTCAGGCGAGAACAAGTGCACCACCATGGTCAAGTTAGGCGACGATTTTTCGGCCACGACGCCGAGTCGCTGCACTTCCTCTGGCAATCTTGGCAAAGCACTGGAGACACGGTTTTGCACTTGTACCTGCGCGCGGTCCAAGTCCGTTCCCAAAGCAAACGTAAGAGTCAAGGTCATACGCCCATCGGTCGTCGCTTGAGAAAACATGTACAACATGTTTTCCACACCATTCATTTCTTGCTCAAGAGGCGCCGCAACGGTTTCAGCAATGACTTTGGGGTTAGCACCAGGATAATTGGCCGTCACCACCACGGTGGGAGGGACAACTTCTGGGTACTCACTGACCGGCAACTGAAACAGGGAGATACCGCCGCCAATGAGAATCAGCAAAGACAGCATCGCCGCAAAAATAGGTCGACTGATAAAAAAGTGACTGAATTTCATGTTAGAAAAGCTCTTGTTACGCCGATGGTTTAGCGGATGCTAAAGTCAACTCAGCCGTTTTAATCGACACATCCCTAGGAGCAATGGTCATACCAGGCCCAACTCGAGCAGGACCATTGACCGCGATACGCTCATTAGGCTGTAAGCCTGATTCAATCACTCGTAAATCCCCTTCTCTGCGGCCTAACTGCACTTGGCGGTATTCCAAGACATTGTCTTGATTCACAACCAGTACAAACCGATTCTCTAGATCCGTTCCGACGGCACGATCAGGGACTAAAATAGTTGGCTGACTGGCCACTGCTTGCAGCTGGATACGGGCGAAGGCGCCTGGGCGAAGTACTTCACTGTCTGACTGAAACAAAGCGCGGACTCGTAGGGTGCCGCTCTCGACATTGATCTGGTTATCAATGAAGTCTAAGTAGCCTTGATATTCCGTTTGAGCTTGACCTGATAGCATCAAAGTGGCTTTGGTTTGACCATCTGCTTTGACTTGGGAGAAAGCGCTGTTCCAAGTACGTTCGTCCACATCAAAGTACGCATACAGAGAATCTGTCGCGACTAACGTGGTGAGTACACTTTGACCTGCTTGAACGTTGTTACCTGCTGTAATGAAGGCATTTGAAACTTGACCATCAATCGGCGCACGCACTTCGGTAAATTGCAGGTTTAACAGTGCAGTTTCCAGCGCTGCCTGCACCGAAGCCAGTTCGGCACGACGTTGCTGTGCAAGGGAAACTCTCGACTCCGCTTGCTCCGCTGACATGGCGTTACGGCCTTGCAAACTTTTGGCGCGATCAGCTTCGGACTGCGCTTGGCTTAACGCCGCTTGCGCACGGTTCAATTCTGCGGTCAAACGCGCGACTTCGGCTGAAAAGGGTCGTGGATCGATTTTGAACAACAGATCACCACGTTTGACGTGGCTACCCTCTTTAAATGACACCGCATCGATGACACCTGATACACGTGGACGTAAGTCCACTTGCTGAGGCGATTCTAAACGTGTGGTAAAGGTGTACTCAGGACTGTACTGGGCATACACCACTTTGGCCACATCGACAGGCTGAGCTGGAGGCTGCATAGCAACCGTTGAATCCGCCTCAGCTGTGCAGCCAACTAAGACAGTTGCTAAAAACAAGACAGAAAATATTCGCAAAGACATGCACCTAACTCCCGTTGGTCACGATAGCTTCAAAAGAAAGTCGGCAAGTATCTACGAATGGCCTTTAACTCTGTAGCTAGCACCAAGTTGAATTGGTTTAAACCTAAAGTTAAAAGAAAAGTAAACTGAAAGCGCTTAACCAGCTGATCAGCCAATAGCATAAAAAAATGGCGCTATCTCTAAGAGACAGCGCCATGCAAGGTAGAGCAGATAACGATCACACTATCCTGCCCCGGAGGTAAGGTACGTCCTGTTACTGTTGGCTTGGGAAAGCAAATTGCGCCGCTTCATGGGAAGCGCGTTTCGGCCAACGTTGGCTGATCGTTTTACGACGAGTGTAGAAACGCACACCATCAGGACCGTAAGCATGCAGGTCGCCAAACAGTGAACGCTTCCAACCACCAAAACTGTGCGAGGCTACTGGCACTGGCAGTGGCACGTTGACCCCCACCATGCCTGCTTCCACTTCGTCACAGAACAGTTCAGCCGCTTCACCATCACGAGTAAAGATACAGGTACCGTTGCCGTATTCATGTTCATTGATCAAAGCGATGCCTTCTTCAAGGCTGTTCACGCGAACCACACAAAGCACTGGTCCAAAGATTTCTTCTTGGTAGATGCTCATGTCTGTTGTCACCTTGTCAAACAGACAACCACCGATAAAGTAACCGTCAGCATGACCTGGCACACTTAAGCCACGACCATCGATCAATAGCTCTGCACCGCTGTCGACGCCCTCTTGTACGTACTGAGTCACTTTGTCAAAATGCTCTTTGGAAATCAGCGGCCCCATGTCGACGCCCTCTTGAGTGTAGGCACCTACGCGTAACTCATGGATTTGAGGGGTTAGTTTTGCGATCAGACGATCCGCCGTTTCATCACCCACACATACAGCAACAGAAATGGCCATACAACGTTCACCACAAGAACCAAACGCTGCGCCCATCAAGGCACTCACTGCGCCATCCAGCTCTGCATCTGGCATCACGATGGCATGATTTTTCGCGCCACCTAGCGCTTGAACACGCTTACCGTTCGCTGTGCCTTGTGAATAGATGTATTCTGCTACTGGCGTTGACCCCACGAAGCTCATCGCTTTTACTTGTGGCGCGGCGATCAAGGCATCGACTACCTCTTTGCCGCCATTGATTACGTTGAGTACGCCTTTGGGTAAACCCGCCTCGTTGAGCAAGTTGGCGATGAATAGGGTTGAACTTGGGTCTTTTTCTGATGGTTTCAAAATAAAACAGTTACCGCATACCAGAGCTAATGGGTACATCCAAAGCGGCACCATAGCGGGAAAATTAAACGGTGTAATACCTGCCACAATCCCCACCGCTTTGAAATCGCTCCAAGCATTGATCCCAGGCCCCGTATTAGACGAGTATTCACCTTTAAGCAGCTCTGGTGCCGCGCAGGCGTATTCAACATTTTCAATACCACGTTGAAGTTCGCCCAAGGCATCCGGCAGGGTTTTACCGTGCTCTTCACTAATCAATTGTGCAATCTGATCTTGGTGTTTCTCTAACAATTCTTTAAAGCGAAACATAACACGGGCGCGTTTTAACGGTGGTGTTGCGCGCCATTCAGGCAAGGCCTTTTCTGCCGCCGCTATGGCAGATGCCACCGTATCGGCATTGCCCATTTCCAGCACACAGCTCACCTGACCTGTGGCAGGATTAAAAACATCCAGTGTTTGTTCGCTGTGGCTAACCATCTCGCCAGCGATCATGTGTGTCACTTTTTGCATAATTTAGTACCCTAATCAGTTCTGCGTAGTCGTAAAGTTAAATCAATCAAGCGCTTCCAGCGTTTCATGTACGGCGTTGAATAAGCGCTCTAAATCATCAGGATCGGCATTAAATGTCGGGCCAAATTGCAAGGTGTCTCCCCCCGCTCGAACGCAGAAGCCCTTATCCCACAACGCTAGCATCGCTTGGAAAGGTCGCAGTGTTGGATCACCGTCTTTCGCTTGAATTTGTAAGGCTCCAGCTAATCCACAATTGCGAATGTCCACCACATGCTGAGTGCCTTTTAAGCCATGTAGCTTGTTTTCAAAAATCGGGGCTAATTCTGAAGACTGCTGAATCAAATGATCACGTTCTAGTAAGTCTAAAGTCGCTAACGCCGCCGCACATGCCACGGGATGCGCAGAATAGGTATAACCGTGGGCAAACTCGGTGGCATGTGCAGCCAAGTCCTGTTGCATAAAGGTTTGGTAGATTTCATCGGATGTAATGACTGCACCTAATGGAATCGCGCCATTGGTGATTTGTTTAGCACAGTTCAAAATGTCTGGCGTAACGCCAAAAAACTCTGCGCCAGTCCAACGCCCCATACGACCAAAAGCGGTAATTACTTCATCAAAAATCAATAGGATGTCGTGCTGGTCACAGATTTCTCGCAAACGCTGTAAATAGCCGATCGGCGGTACAATCACGCCCGCAGAGCCCGACATGGGTTCGACAATCAAGGCCGCAATATTTGACGCATCGTGTAACTCAATCAGTTTCAAAAATTCGTTCGCTAATTCAATCCCCCCCGTAGCAGCCATACCGTGGGTAAAAGCTAGCTCCGTTTGCAAAGTATGGGGGAGGTGATCCGCATCGACCAATTGACCGAAGGTTTTACGGTTGCCATTAATTCCACCAAGGCTGGTACCGCCGAAATTCACGCCATGATAGCCTCGGGCGCGGCCAATTAACTTGGTTTTGCTTGATTTTCCCTTAGCACGCCAATAAGCACGCGCCAACTTTAACGAAGTGTCGGCACTTTCTGAGCCCGATCCAGTAAACAGAACGTGATCTAAGCCTTTAGGCATTTTCTCGATCATGCGTTCTGCCAATTGAAAAGACAGGGGATGAGCAAATTGAAACGCTGGCGAATAATCTAATGTCCCCAACTGCTGTGCTACAGCTTGTTGAATTTCTGGACGGCAGTGCCCCGCACCACAGGTCCATAGGCCAGATAATGAGTCATACACATCACGTCCATGTTGGTCCTTAAACCACGAACCTGACGCCGACGTAATAATGCGTGGATTTTGTTGAAAATGACGATTACCAGAAAACGGCATCCAGTGCGCACTAAGATCAACCGCGACTTCACCGTGAGAGAATTGAAATTGACTCATTATTAAACCCCGACAAATACGAATAGCTTGTTTTCGCATGAGTTTAAGTTAAGTTAAATACAAACTTACTTTACATGGGTTAAGTAAATGCAAAACAAAAAAAAGCAGCGCCCACTGATCAACCAAATTACAGATTTCGATATCAAGCTGTTACGTCTGTTTAAAACAGTGGTCGAATGCGGCAGTTACACCGCCGCTGAAGCCATCCTCGGCATCACCAAGTCGGCCATTTCCATCCAAATGAGCGATCTTGAAAAACGTTTGAATATGAAACTATGTCACCGTGGCCGCGGCGGTATTACCCTCACTGACGAGGGCGAAGCAGTACTTTCGTCCATAGAAGTCTTACTGGCATCCATTGAGCAATTTCGTAACGATGTGAATCAAATCAATAACGACCTGCGTGGCGAGTTAAATATTGCGCTGGTCAACAATCTGGTCACCCAGCCTCAAATGCGCATCACTCATGCGCTTCGAGACTTACGTACCATGAGTGACAAAATCAATATCAACATCACCATGGCGACTCCAAGTGATATTGAAAAAGGTGTCATTGAGGGGCGCTTTCACGTAGGCGCCATACCTGCCACGAACAGAAGCTCTGGGCTGAACTACCAAGATTTATACAACGAGCCATATCTACTTTATTGCAGCGATCAGCACCCCTATTTTAGTGAGGCGCAAGTAACGGCCACCATGCTGAAACAAACCAACACCGTCATCACCGGCCATCGCATGACACCCGATGCCATTGGCATGCACCAACTGTTACGCTGTAGCGCCACCGCGTCCGATCATGAGGGCGTCGCATTTTTAATCTTAACGGGTACTTACATTGGCTTTTTACCTGAGCACTATGCCAATTACTGGGTAACACAAGGACGCATGAAAGCACTGCTAACTGAGCGCTATCATTTTCAACAGGGTATCAGTCTAGTCACTAAACGAGGGCTTCAGCACAACCAAATTCTGCACCAATTTCTGGAATTTATTGGCACCTAAATTGCTAAATCAACTTAAATAACGCTCTTAGAGGATGTTGATTCGCGACAACAATGCAGGCAACTTAACTGAATTAAGCCTTAAAACTACAAAAGCGTGTAAAAAATTAGTATAAGGGTACTTTGTTAATTCATAATTTTGCAACGAACGTCATTACTTGGATATTGGAAGACAACCTTGAAGCATAGATTCAATCTGCCGATTATTGCCTTGATGCTGCTGACGTATGTTCAGGCCCGTGCAGAAAACATCGAACTTTATAACATTTATTTTCCACCCTACGCGATTGACTCTCGAGTCCTTCAGTCGCCCTCGGAACAGGAAAATCCTGACGGCATGTACGGTGTGGATATCGAGGTGATTCGAGAAGCCTATAAAAGCCAAGGCATCAATGTGACCTTTAAATTGAGGCCATGGAAACGCATTATGCGTGATGTCGAGGCTGGGCTGATACTTGGAGGTGTCTCCTGTCGCCCCATAACGTCACGGGCCAGTTTTAGCTATTTTTCGGATCCGGTCAGCTATTCCAGCATGGTGCTCGCCACGACTAAAGATTATCTCGGCGCACAACCCCAGCAACCGCTCAATGCTCTACTGCATCATAAAACAATCACTATGGCGGGTTGGGCACAAGAAGCGATACTCACCGATCATGGTATCAGTTACTCCGTGGTTAATGGCATCAGCCAAGGCGTGTCTTTGGTATTACACCGAAACCAAGATATTTTTATGACGGATAAAGAAAGCCTTGTGTATGTTTTGGACAAGCTTGATGTGCGTGATCAGTTCAGCTTGTACACCATTGAAAATATTGACTACAAACAATATGGGGTGTGCTTTAGTAAAAAGTACCCTGATTCAAAACGGTTGCTACAAAGTCTTAACCAAGGTCTTCAAGTTTTAAAAGAAACTGGCCGAACTCAAGCTTTGTATCAAAAATATGGGATAGTGGCTCCGACCACTACTCCATAACTCAGGAAGAGACAACATGCTGGCCTTGCGTAAGCGTTTATCCTACAAACAGACCAAATGGGCATTACTACTTCTTTTGATCATGTCTGTTTCTGTCAGTATGTTCCACATTTATTCCGATTGGCAGGAAGAAAAAAGCAATCTCAACGAGCGGGTCATTGGCACATTAGAAATCGTCCAAACGGCGGCCACAGAGGCGGCTTACACCTTAGATAATAATTTAGCTAACAAGGTATTGATTGGCCTCACACGTAGCAATATTTTCTATCGCATGCGCCTGTGTGATGATCTTGATAGGGAAATGGCTCAATACCAGCGCCCTCCGGTTGAAAAACCATTCGGCTGGATTTCAAATTATTTGTCCAAAGACCTTCCCAAAAAATATATTTTGGACCTGTCCTACGACAGCACGCTAGTGGGGCACTTAAAAGCCGAAATTGATTACGCTGTGGTCACCGAGAACTTTATTCGGCGCAGTATTCGCTTAGTATCAAGTACCCTGTTTGCCATCCTCATCGTCGGCGCCGCTATTTTAACCCTCATTTATATTCAAACATCACGACCCATCTCGCAATTTATTGAACGCTTAAGCCAATTGGCCAAAAGCCAATCCACCCAAGGCGGGGTCTATTTCCCAGAATCATCACGAGACGATGAGCTTGGCGTTCTAGCAAAGACCTTCACCGCACTCTGGCATCAGCGCCAAAAAGTGCAAACAGAGTTAGAAAAGCGGGAAGCCTACTTTCGAGCAGTGGTTCATCAATCACGCGAATGCATGTTATTGACCACCCCAAATGGTCAAATTCTTGATTGTAATAAAGCTGCGCTCCAATTACTGGGCTACAGTGAGCAAGACTTATTGTCGATGAACTTGCAGGCCATTGACCATGAGTTTAATAAAACGGAGTTGTTGGAATGGGCCAGAAACGCCTTGGGGAAAGTGTCCACGTTTGAGACGCACTATACCCGCCGTAACGGTACCATAGTGCCAGTGGAAGCTTGCGCCAGTGTGATTAACTTAGACAGCTCACCATGCTATCTGGTATCTGTACGTGACATCACCCAGCGCATCAAAGATCAAGAGCAGGTTAAATACCTTGCGTACTACGATGCACTCACCAATTTACCAAACCGCCGCTTATTACATGACCGACTCGATAACGCCATTGCTGTCGGACGGGAACACGGTCATATCGGTGGCGTGTTATTTATTGATCTAGATCGCTTTAAAACCATTAATGACTCCATGGGCCACCACGCAGGTGATCAATTACTGGTAGAGGTTTCAAAACGCATTACCACCCTATTAGCGAAAGGCGATACCGCTTCGCGTATTGGCGGCGATGAATTCGTTCTCTTGCTACCGGATTTATCGAACAACCTAGAAGAAGCCCAGAATGAAGTGTCGCACCTTGCAGAGCGGCTATTGGAAACCCTTAACCAAGTATTTGTCATTCAAGATGTGGAGCTGTATGTCTCTGCCAGCATCGGTATTAGTTTGTTTCCTTTGGATCAATCCGACGGTATGCGTATCTTGCAACAAGCAGACACAGCTATGTATCGCGCTAAAGAAAATGGACGTAGCGGCTTCCACTTTTATCAAAATGAGATGCAGCAGTACGCTACAGACCGTCTGAAAATGGAAAAGGCTCTGCATCATGCGTTGGAGCGCAGTGAGTTGCGCCTAGTTTATCAACCTCAGGTTAATAAAAAAGGCGAGTTAATCGGCTTGGAAGCTTTAGTTCGCTGGTTTAGCCCCGAGCTTGGCCATATTCCACCAAGTCAATTTATACCCATTGCCGAAGAAACAGGGTTGATTGTGCCGCTAGGTGAATGGGTGGTCAGGGAAGCTTGCCAGCAGTTACAACATTGGCAGCAGGTGTTAGGTTTACCTGACACCTTCCGTAGTTTGGCCATTAATATCAGTCCTTACCAGTTTTCGCGGGAAGATTTCGTCAATCAAATGGTAAACATTTTCCAACAGACGCAAGTCGACCCTAAGTACATCGATTTAGAAATCACCGAAGGCATGTTGGTAGAAAACATCAGAGCGGTCGCAGCCAAAATGCAGCGCCTACAACAATATGGTGTGCAATTCTCCATTGATGACTTTGGTACTGGCTATTCCTCCCTGCGCTACTTAAAGCATTTGCCTTTAAGCCAGCTGAAGATTGATCAATCATTTATTCGCGACATCAGTGAAGATCCGAACAGTTACGAAATCATCAATACGATTATTTCCATGGCCAAACATATGAAGCTGTCCGTGATTGCCGAGGGGGTGGAGACACTGTTTGAGAAAGAGGTTCTGACCAGTATCGGTTGCACCCGCTTCCAGGGCTATTTCTTTTCAAAACCATTAGACAAAAACGATTTAAATGCCTTGCTGCTTAAAAATAGTCATTATCCCGTATCCAAAGAAGACTTATCCTTGGAATTTTAGTCTGGCTAGCTACCTAGCCAGACCATCACAAATTCAGGCATCCCAGTGGCAGCATTCTGCTGCTCGCTCGCCACTTTAAAGCCTTGTGCCATATAAAAACCAATAGCGGCGTCATTTGCTTTAAATACACTTAATGTCAACGTTGATTGCTGCGCCTTGGCATGGGCCAATAACGCTTTACCCACCCCTTCACCTTGTTGCTCTGGCGCCACAAACAACGCTTCTAGCGAATGATTACACAAGGCATAAAAGCCCACGACTTGGCCATTTCTTTCATACACATACACCTTGGCACAAGGTAAATATTGATCACGCATTGCTTCAACCTGAGCGGCCCAGAAATCGGGGGCAACGAAGTCGTGAGCTTTGATCGAAGCCGTTAGCCAAATGCTCAATACAGTATTCATGTCTTCATCTTTGCATTCACGCACGCCTTCCAGAGCGCCCTCACCTAATAATCGACTGACTCGATTTTTTGCTTTGTATTTCACCCCGTCATCAATGCACGATGCCACGGCGATCAAAGCGCCACCAATCAAACTAATGTCATCGCTGTAACCCAAGAAAGGAGTTAAATCAGGAATCGCATCGATAGGGGTTAATAAATAGCCTAAGGCTCCATAAATGGCTGTTTTATGAGCCAAGGTACAGTCTTTATGCTCTGTTGCGTAATACAGCGTAAACGCCTTTTCTAAGCCTGCGCGACCGATAGAGCGCGCGTAACGTTTACATTTACTCCAGAATCCCTGTTCGTCGTAAACCTCAGCGTATTCTTCGGCCACATCCTCGATGGACACTGGCGTAAGCAACGGTAATGTGTCGTTTTCTTGCTGACGATTATTTTTCTTAAAACTTAGCTTTTCAAACAAAATAGATCCTCATGCTTTTGCAATGCGTGCATACATAGTAGCGTAATTATCGCCTCTGTTCCTTGAGGAAATCACGCAACATATAAATGAGAACTATTTGCAAAAGAGAATATTCTACTATTAAATAGCGCTTCTTAAATTAAAACGTTTTCAAACATCATAGGATGAAGCGCATATGAAAACTAACCTGCTTGCTATTTTAGGAGCGACTCTAATCAGCTCTGCAACACACGCTCAGATCACCACCATAGAGGATGTCCTTGGGCGATCAGTGGAACTAGATGTACCTGTAAAACGAGTCGTTTTAGGTTTTTACGCAGAGGACTATATGGCAATTGGGAGCGAGCAGGCCTTTGATCATGTGGTGGGGATTTCTCGAGATACTTGGCAAGGTTGGCGACCTGCCAGCTGGGAACTTTACACTGACTATCGCCCTGCTCTTAAAGACATTCCTGATGTAGGTGAAGTAGAAGCCCAAACATTCTCTATTGAAAAAGTTCTCAGCCTTAATCCTGATGTTGTTTTGCTTGCTGACTGGCAATACAAAGGGTTAGGCATGGACGTAGAAACGCTTGAGGATGCTGGAATTCCTATTGTTGTAATCGATTACAATGCGCAGACACTAGAGCGACACCTTCAAAGCACGCATATTATCGGAGAGCTCACAGGACAAGCTGAGCGCGCTAACCAAATTGCCAATGAATATGAGCAAACCGTTACGCATATCCATCGCAAAATCGCCGACGCTGGTTTACCACAACCACGTGTCTACGTTGAATTCGGCAACCAAGGCCCAAATGAATACTCGTTTACTTATGGTAAAAATATGTGGGGGGCCATGGTCTCTAGTGCTGGCGGCAATAACATCGCCGCACCGTTTGTCGAATGGTGGGGCCCTATCAACCCCGAGCAAGTGATCGCATCAAATCCTGAAGTAATTTTTATCGCAGGCACCGAATCAGGTAAGAAATCGGATGCCATGATCATAGGGCAAAACATTGATCGAACCATAGCAAAGGAGCGTTTAGAAGGCTTTACTCATCGTTCAGGTTGGAGCGAGTTAGAGGCCGTTAAAAACAATCGTGTCTACGGCATTTATCAAGGCGCCTCGCGCACCATTATGGATGGCAGTATGTTGCAGTTTATCGCCAAAGCACAGTACCCCGAGCTATTTCACGACCTAACGCCAGAACAAAATTACCTAGAGTTCTATCGTCGTTACCTTCCTGTCACTCCCACCGGAACGTTTACTGTTAGCCTGCAAGACTAATCACTAGCAAAACTCATCTCTACTTTGGCGCACTTTCAGTGCGCCATCCTGTGCTCATATTTATGGAAGAGTAATGTTATGACTTTTAAACATCGTATCGCTGTTGTCTTAAGTACCATTTGTTTGCCTTGGTTTGTCCAAGCCAAAGATTGGCAAGTACAAATGCTCAATTACGGTGACGCTGGCTCGATGGTATTCGAGCCTAGCTATATTCATGCTCAGATTGGCGATACCGTAACCTTCGTACCGACTCAATCTGGGCATAATGCTAAATCTTATGTGGTGCCAAGGGATACGAAGGCTTGGACTAGCCCAATCAATGAAAGCTACACGCTAGCGTTACAACACGAGGGGGTTCACTTATATTACTGTCCACCACATCTCATGATGGGCATGATAGGTGTTATCCAAGTTGGCAAAGCGAACAACCTAGATACCATCGAAAGCAAATACCCGCGTTTACGCTCAAAGATCGCCTTATCACCAGAACGGGCTGACCAAATTGTCGCGAATATTCAACAATAGACAGTAATGACACTTATACTCGACATGCTTTGCCGCTAGAATATTCGCCAATTTGAAAGTCCTGATCAGCCGAGAGAGTTTAAACCATGAAATTATTGATCAAGCTAATCCGTAACCTACTTGGTGGCATTATTGTTTTATTGGACCTAATCACACGAGGTGCCAAAAAGAAACGCTCACCTGAGCAGCAGAAAGTAGTAAACGAACAGGTAAAAGACCTTACCCTGTACCACTTCACTGCGTGCCCGTTTTGCACTAAAACGCGTCGTGCCATGTATAAGTTGAATCTGCCGATTGAAAAACGCAGTGCGTCTCAAGGTTCTCCATACCGTCAAGAGCTAGAAGTCGGTGGTGGTCGCGTGAAAGTGCCTTGCCTTCGTATTGAGAAAGACGGTCAAGTAGAGTGGATGTACGAATCAAATGATATTATTCGTTATTTAGAGCAACGCTTCGCGTAACTCACTCGTCTGAAAACGGCTTCCTTAGGAAGCCGTTTTTATTTCCAGTCAATGCAAACTTAGGCAGACAAATCATGATCAAATGGATCTCGACATGGTGGGAAAACCGTCGCATTCGCCAGCTCCCGGTTACCCGAGAGCAATGGGAAAGTGTCATGTCTGATTGGCCGGTGATGGCGCATTATCAGAGCAAAAAACGTGATGAGCTGTATCAACTGACATTACGCTTCTTAGTTCATAAAGCCATTGCTCCAGGTGGTGATGCTGTCCTCACTGATGAAATCTGCCTACGTGTTGCCACCATGGCCTGCGTACCAATTCTAGAGCTTGGCTTGCATTGGTACGATAATTGGCAAACCGTGATTGTCTATCAGGGAGATTTTGTTCCTAACCGCCCCTACCGTAGCGAAGATGGCGTGGTGCATAACCAAGCACCTGGCTTGAGCGGCGAAGCTTGGTTACGCGGCCCAGTGATTTTATCTTGGGAGTCGATTGCACACAGCGGTGCTCATGCCCGCCATGGTCATGCAAGCAATGTGGTGATTCATGAATTTGCCCATAAATTGGATATGCTGCGCGATGGCGCCAATGGCGCACCGCCAATGCATAAAGACATGCAGGCTGGGGAATGGCATGATGTTTTCAGCAAAGCATGGGCAAGGCTACAACAGGACTATCAGCTGCAGCATGGCCTCCCCATTGATGAATACGCTCTAACCAATCCTGCAGAGTTTTTTGCCGTCTGCAGTGAAACATTTTTTGAAGACCCAAGACGCTTAGAACAGTATTTATCGGAGGTCTATCGTTTACTCTGTTTGTTTTACCGGCAAACCCTTTAATTCTGAAAAGCCGCTCACAATCAGATAATGAGCCTCCTCTTTTATATTATCTGTAACGAAGATGAAGAGAATTGCTCACCAGCCGCCGCGGTGAAAACCATCTCCACTAGAAACTCCGGATCCGCTAATTCAGCCTTAATACAAGCTCGACTTGGGGCACAGCCTTCTGGGAACCACTCATCCCACACGTCATTTAATGCACTAAGATTAGCAAAGTCAGTAATATAAATAGTGGTCGATAGAATACGTGATTTGTCGCTGCCGATGGACGCTAGACGCTGTTCTACCTGTGCAAAAATTTGTTCAACTTGACCAGTAATGTCTGCACTCGTATCGCTTTCTGGTACTTCAACAAAGTTCGCTATGCCATTGAAAATGGTCACATCTGACCAACGCTTACAAGGGTTAATTCGATGAATAGTCATGCCTTACACTCCTGAAAAATAGTTAGGCATCATAGCAATGAACAGCACGAAGCAAAACTCTTTAACCATAGATGGCCTTTTACGATTACAGTCAGGGTACCTAAATAAAAAAGACCTCACCTAGAGTCTAGGGAGGCCTTTTTCAGATAACCAATAGTAAGTAAGTGATTACTGCTGAACCGATTTCGCCAGTTCAGTAATTTCATCCCATTTACCCGCTTTCACCAAGTCCGCCGGCACAATCCAAGAACCACCGACACATAGCACACTGTCTAGAGCTAAGTACTCTTTAAAGTTCTTTTCATTAATACCGCCAGTTGGGCAAAAGCGAATCTGAGGCAAAGGACCCGAGAAAGCTTTCAGTGCTTTTACGCCACCATTCACTTCGGCTGGGAAGAATTTGAAGTGGTCGTAACCGTACTCCATCCCTAACAAAATATCAGAAATGGTCGCGACGGCTGGTAGGTACGGAATGTCGTACTCTTTACCCACTTTTAGCAAATCCGGCGTCATGCCTGGGCTAATGATGAACTGAGAACCCGCTTCCACTGCTTTGATATATTGCTCGCGTGAACACACTGTACCTGCACCAACAATCGCATCCGGTACTTCTTTACGCAAAGCAGTGATCGCTTCCAACGCCGCTTCGGTACGCAACGTCACTTCCAGTACAGGCACACCACCAGCGACCAAGGCCTTACCTAGGTTGACCGCTTGCTCCACATCATCAACCACGATGACGGGAACCACAGGGGTTGCCGTCATGACTTGAGCGGCTGTGTAAGTTGTCATAGGTAAATCCTCTTTTGCTTAGTAATCGTGCCAGTTACGGCCATCTTTGATTGGTAATGCCATCGACGCCGCTGGGCCCCATGACCCTGAAGCGTATTCTTTTGGACGTTCGCTGGTTTGGTTCCAAGCCGCCATAATGCCATCAACCCATTTCCAAGCCGCTTCCACTTCGTCGTAGCGCATGAACAGTGTGGCGTCATCGCGCATCACGTCTAGCAATAGACGCTCGTAGGCTTCAGGGCTACGTTTGTTATGGAAGGCTTCACTCAAACTTAGGTTCAAGTCTACTGGCTGAAGATTCATACCTTCACCCGCTCCCGGCACCTTGTTCATTACCGTTAGCGAGATTTTCTCTTCTGGCTGTAGTCGAATGATCAGCTGGTTACGTTGTAGCTGACGATTACTCTCATCGTTAAAGATGCTGTGTGGAATCGCTTTGTATTGGATCACGATCTCAGAGTAACGTTGACCTAGGCGCTTACCGGTACGTAGGTAAAACGGCACGCCCGCCCAACGCCAGTTATCAATATCGGCACGCAGCGCGACGAAAGTCTCCGTGCGTGACTCTGGGTTAGAGCCCTCTTCGTCAAAGTAGCCTTTTACTTCTTTGCCGTTGATCATGCCCTTGGCGTACTGACCACGAACCGTCTTAGTGTAAGCGTTAGCGCCTTCGATGGGACGCAGTGCTTTCAATACCTTGATCTTTTCATCACGAACAGAGTCTGCATCGTTACGGCCAGGCGGCTCCATCGCCACCAAACATAGCAGCTGTACAAGGTGGTTTTGCACCATGTCACGTAACGCGCCAGCTTTGTCGTAGTATCCCCAACGACCTTCTACTCCGACGGTTTCAGATACAGTGATCTGTACGTTATCGATGTGAGCGCTGTCCCACAAAGGTTCAAACAGCGTGTTACCAAAACGGATCGCCAATAGGTTTTGCACCGTTTCTTTACCAAGGTAGTGGTCGATACGGAAGATTTGTTTCTCACCAAAGTTCTGCGTGACTTCATCATTGATCGCACGCGAAGACGTCAAATCACGCCCCAGTGGTTTTTCTAATACCACACGCATACGCTCTTGGTTCAAGCCGTGGTTAGCCAATGAAGAACAGATCGAACCGAATAGATCTGGGGACGTTGCTAAGTAAAACACGACATCTTTATCATCTGCACCAACCTTAGCATCGTTAAAGCGCGCAAAATCTGACTCCTGCTGAGCGTCTACTGATACGTAGCTCAAACGCTCCTTAAAGCGTGGCCAAGTTTTCTCATCGCCGATACTCTTTGGCACAAACTCGTCCAGTGCTTCACGCACTTTCGCTTGGTAGTCTGCAGCGCTCATTTCGCGGCGTGATGCACCAATGATGCGAGTATTTTTGGCGAGTAGACCGTCTTGGTCCAAGTGATAGAGAGCTGGAAGAAGCTTGCGCATGGCTAAGTCGCCACCGCCACCAAAAATCACCACATCACAGGCTTTTAAACTTGCCTTCATCATTTTCTCTCCGGTTCTTATTTAGGCTTGATTGACAAGATACGATGCGTAGTTGGCGCACCCCATCAGCCCTGGGAATTCTGACATCACAACAAACGTCGGGATCGGCGATACAAATGCCTTCATACGACCCTTGTCTTGCATCGCATCACGGAACGCGCTGCGTTTAATTTGTTCTAGGTAACGTGGCACAATGCCACCAGCAATGTACACACCACCGCGTGTTTCCACGGACAATACAAGATCGCCTGTGACACGGCCTAGGAAAGTGAAAAACTGATCCAAGGTCGCATCAGCGATCGGATCGGTGCCCGCTTCAATCGCTGCACCGATTTCTGGTGCAGTCAGACGACGCTCAATACCTTGACGGTGTGCTAAGGCTTCGTAAATGTTTTCAAGGCCCATACCAGACAAGACACGCTCTGCCGAGACTCGATGATGACGCTCACGTAGGAAACGCAAAATGTAGTCTTCTTGATCGTTACAAGTGGCTAGGTCAACGTGTCCGCCTTCACCGGGCAAAACAATGTTGGCGCCATTGTCTTGCGGTACCACACAGGCCACACCTAATCCGGTACCCGCGCCTAACACCCAAGACGCGGCGTTTGGATCAATTTCAGAAGGCTCGCCGATTTGCACCAATTCTTCTTTTGGAATGACTTCTAAGCTGTGGCCAATTGCATCAAAGTCATTCAGTAGCGCGATCTTTTTATCGTGACCGAAGTGGTCTTGAATCTGTTGGCGAGTAAAATGCCAAGGATTGTTGGAGAAGCGAATCACTTCTTGGTTAACGGGGCCAGCGATGGCTAAAACAATCGCATCAATGGAATCGAAGTTTACGCTACATTGCTCAACGTAAGCGGAAACAGCATCAAAGAAAGACTCGTACTCTTTACAAGAGTAAACGCTCACTTCCTGTGGCTGATATTGATTGATCGGTACTAAGGCAAAACGTGCGTTTGTCCCTCCCAAATCCGCGATCAAAGCATGAGACATAGTAAACCTCTTTGGAGTTCTATTTTTTGAAATTTTACAACGAAAAAGCGTGTAAAAACACCTGAAAACAAAAATATTAGCCGTTAATATCGTAATTTAATTACAATTTAACGAATTTTGTTCAGAAACTTGAAGACTTTTGTGGGAACAGATCGCTTGCGATTGTTTTTGTAGTTATAGAGGCGCTCGTCCGCTATTTTCAGCAAGTGCTTATAACTGGTAGGCGAATCAGACAACACGCTGGCGCCACCATAGCTGACTGTGATCGGCACTAAGTTACTTTTGTAACGCAACGGATTAGCATGCAAATAGTCATGAATTGAGTCAGCGACTTCCATCGCTTGCTCATAGCTTTTCCCGGGCATTACAAAGACAAACTCATCGCCCGCAAAGCGGAATGCCAACCCTTGCTTGTACACATGCTTCAAAAGACGTTTCGCTATGTATTCTAACACTTCATCACCACAATTGTGGCCTAAAGTATCGTTGATCGACTTAAACGCATCACAGTCGACAAATACCGCGGTTAGGTCTCGGTTTTGACTTTTACAACGCGTAAATTCACGCTCTAACATCAACTCTAGTTGGCGACGGTTCAATAAGCCAGTCAATGGATCACGAGTCGCGAGATACTCTAATTTCTCACGGGCGGTCACATTGCTTAGACAGATAGAGATCTTGATCGACAACTGGTCAAGCAAGAAGGTGTCTTTAGCGGTCGGGTCATATCGACCAACGTCCTGATCCGCTTGGCAAAACAAACCTACCAGCTCACCGTCCATTGTAAGGGGAGAAATCGCAACGGATCCTATGATACTGCGATAAGATTGAGGAATTATTTCCCAGTACTGGCCAATATCCTGATTCATCAGTACGGTTTTATTACCTGCGCCAATGGCATCTATCATGGCACCACGACGGGTAAACAGCACTCGATCGCGAAGACCGATGGTCTTTTCTAAAGTCTCAACCAGATGCGCTAGAGGAGGCTCACTGATCAAGTTGACCCAAACAAAGGGCACATTAAATTGTTTTTGCACTTCTTTGGTTAAGGTGGAAACAAATTGGTCACAACGGCCAATAGATAAGATACAACGCTCAATGTCGAAAAACTTCAGCGCGATCTGCTCGTTATGCCTAACGTTCTCTATTAGCTCATTAATATTTTGCATCCAACCAACCTAATCAGACTACTATGGACAACTTTACTAGCCAGCTAACACTATCCTTTTTTGCCTGTCTAGTTTTTGTGCAAATGTTTTTAAATGGAATACTCTTATAAACGTACCATCTATGAAAAACTTTAGCTTAATTTGCTGTCTTTATTAAAGAAAATCCATTTTAGCCGATAAACATCTTATCCAGAGAGTTGGCTTTATTATGAATATTAGAGACGTCTTAGAAACACAGTTAACCCATGAGGTAAAAGCGGGCAGCCGAGTATCCGGCAATGCCAACTTTGCGCTGTTTATGAGTCTCTTTACGCAACCAGGACCCAGTCTGCGTAACGCCGAAGATACCTTGAGCGTACACGAACCCCATGCGGTCACCCGACCGATTCAGTTTTCCGGTGGTATTGGTGCTAACCCAACCGCCAACTTAGCGTTACTTAAAGCCCTAAGCCAAGAGCCTTTGGCGCAAGGCAACATCGCCGCCTACGACGCGGTGGCCGCGGTGGATAATCTCATCTCTACCCACGCTTAAGCATTGCCCACCGCTTCACCACACACAGCAAAGACACGACTCCAAGCTTGACCATGTTCGCGCGATGCATTGAGGTATTGCTGCCAAGCACCTTGGCTATCTTGTAAATCAAACTGGCGCATAAAAGTACGCCACTCGGGATCTTGCAGCGGGCTACGCTGCAGCAGGCTATCCACAAGCGGCAACACTTCATAAGCAACACGATTAATACGTGCCATATAGGGCTGTAGAATCTTGATGTAGTGGGACTCAAACTGCTGTTTCAAAAAGTTAAGCGGCGCACCGCACACAGCTTGATTTTGACTTAGTGGTTCTAATGCTTGCGTCGTGTGCTCAAGATAACGACGAATATGAACAATGCTATAAAGCAACTTACCGAGGTATTCACTCTCATAAATTGCCTGCATATCGGCTTCCACATCGGCGCTGCGCAGGAAAGGAATCTCATCAAGGTGCCGGCTAATACGTTCTAAACGTTGTAAAGCTGCAACTAAGTCTTGGTATTGTGAGGCCTCAGGGGATACTGGGATATAACCATTGGCTAAACTAAAAAAACTCGCGGTTTCCTCACCGGCCCAAAGCATATTAGAAAAAGCCATCGGCAACTCACTGACTTTGATATTGGCGACTTCCGTCAGTTTGGTTCGCAATTCAGTATCCTGTATTTCACAACTGCGAATCGCGCGGATAATATCCAGCTCATAGACAAAGCGCTGGCTTGTCGCCATCACCCGCCCCAGTATACTATTGCGCTGTCCCGCTAATGCGCCGACATCACACCGTTGCAGCGACAAAAATTCTAATAAGCCAACATCAAATTGACTCAGCTCCATTTGCCGCGCTCTTAAAGCCGGCAGCGACCGCCATGACACCTCCGAATCCAGCTCGATTTGCACGTGTTCTGATCTGTTCAAGTCTTTTAAATACGACTCAAACATTGTCTGTGGAGCAAATTGGCCATCGCAACCAACCAGCAACATGCCCATAAGCACGACTATAATTGACTTTCGAGAGAGCAGTAACGTCATGATGAATACTCTTCTAATCCAAAAACGCGAAGAAATTTCCGAAACACGAGTCGCAAAAATGGTGTTTCCCAGTACGACTAACCACTATGACACCTTATTTGGCGGTGAAGCGCTAAAATGGATGGACGAAGTGGCTTACATCGCAGCAACTCGTTTTGCTCGTAAACAAGTGGTTACGATTTCAACCGAACAAGTAGATTTTAAACGTCCCATTCCATCAGGCATCTTGGTTGAGTTAGTGGCCCGCGTCGTCAAAGTTGGCCGCACGTCCCTTAAGGTCGAAGTGGACATCTTTTTAGAAGAGCTTTACAGCGATAAACGTGAAAAAGCCATCACTGGCGCGTTTAACTTTGTTGCCATCGATGAAAATAAAAAGCCCACTCCTATTTTCGATGAAGACGAATAAAACCTTTTAAAAACTGGAGTTGGGTTGCGCTAAGAACGCCAGCTCTTCTGCGCTCGACTCTCGACCTAAGATGGCATTGCGATGGGGGTAACGACCAAAGCGATCAATAATGGCTTTGTGTTGGCGTTCAAAGTCTAAGTTATTGGCGTTACCTAAATCTTCAAACAAGACTAGCGCCTGCTCATGAATCAGTTTGGATTCACTGTGCATAAAGGGCATATATAAAAAACTGCGCTCGGTTGGTTCTAACGCACGGTCGAAACCTTTATTGATGGCAAATTGAGCCAACGCTAGTGCCAAGGAGTCACTCGCAAACGACTCGGGCTGATCGCGGAATAGGTTACGAGAGAACTGGTCTAGGACGATGATTTCCGCCAAGCTGCCTTCTGCCGTTGAACGCCAGTCACACAGTTCTCCCGCCTTTGCCTGTTGATGCAGGCTCAAAAAGCGGCGTTCAATTTCTCGATCAAACCCAGTGTCTTTTTGCCACCATTGCTCAGGTTTACTGTCCACAAACCAAAATTCTAATACCTCTTGATACATCATCTTCTACCACCCATCACTTCATTTACTCTAAGTGTGAGCGAAACCATCCGAACGCGCCACATTCACATTATATTCGATCCTGATTATTTCTCTGGCAGACGACGAGGTTGATCAATCGGCTCTAACACGATGTCCGAATGTAAAAACTCCGCTGCCGCGGCTGAGCCTTCCACTTTGACTGAGCTACGCTCAAGCATCGCGACTTCATAAGCATTCAATACAGACTGGCGAATACCTGTCTCGCGCCATACCGATGCCGACCAACAGCCTTGGGTAATTTCCCTTGCCAAGGACAAGGCATCCAAGATAGCTTGGTTCGCTCCCTGCCCTTTAAAGGGTGTCATCGGGTGAGCTGCATCGCCAATCAAGGTGGCGCGCGGACTGTTAGCAAAATGTTCCGGTGTCAGTAACTCTCTATCGTAAACTGGGTAGCCAGATACTAGCTCGGCTGGCGTTGCCGCGAGAATTTCTGGAATCGGCGAATGCCAAGGCAAACGGCGGCAAGCTTCGGCTTTTAATGCTTCTGCCCCCTGTGCACTGAGCACCTTAGCGTCTTTTTCGTCCATGCGAAAACTCAACTGCCACATGATCGAATCTGCTTTGTAGGGCATCATGTAAATACGTTCATTACCATTAGCCGTCTGAAATACGGTCGCACCGTCTAGTAAGTCCGACTGTAAGTTTCCGAGTTCAGACAGAGGGCAAATTCCTAACATCACCATGCAATCCAAAGATCGTAAAGGTGTTGCCTGCTCACCAATGATCTGCTGACGCACGACACTGCGAATCCCATCCGCACCGACAATTAAATCCGCTTCGACTTGTTTTACTTGCCCCTTAGCATTCAGGGTCAATTGCACTTTATCACCCGCTTCTTGATTGAAATCGAGCAACTGATGATCCCAATGCACTTGGTCGGCGCCACCAAGCTGTTGCATCATTTGCCATCGTAAGGACTGACGTGCAATGTGTATATTAGAGCGTTTGGGGATAGCGTTAGGCTTGCCTTCTAACCAACGGCGCATACCCCATTCGGCCACTACCTTACCTTCAGTGTTATGCACCATATGGCGGGTTGACACCACGCCCTCATCCAGCTGGGTTATACCTAGACCAGAGATCGCACGACTGGCTTGTTGCAACGTCAAGCCATAGCCTTGTGAGCGAGCATCAAAGCTTGTATCACGTTCATACAAGGTAAAGGGAATACCGCGATGTTTGCAGGCTACAGCTAAGGCCATGCCACCAATCCCCGCACCGATAATCGCCACATGGGGCAAACGTTCGGTATCGACTGGCATCGGCTCCGAAGCACGAATTACACCTTGACCGAAACAGTGTGCGCAGGCCTCCAAATGCCCTTTTGGTTTGACCGGCTCCTCCTGATTTGAGGCATCTTTAGCGAAGGCTTCCAACGCTTTTTGATATTCCATGCGCACTTTCTTACGCAAGCGGCGGCTACGCTTACCACGTCCTTGGCAGTCGGGACACATTACCCAAAACTGGGAGTCATTTACTGAGTTACTCAATTCTAATCGCCTGATAATAAAGAGATTCAATGGCACGAATAATAACGGATCTTGAAGCCTTTGTAAGAAAACTATCACCTAGTTGTTTGCCTGTATCATCAAGCATTGACACAGAACTAAATCTTGCACGGAGCGAATGACTGCATGAATACCCTGTTCTCTTCATGCCAGTCAGAGGTGATTACGCAAGAATTGTCCAAGTTCTCATTGGCCATCGGCTTAATCACATCCCACAAGATCTCTCATGACAAATGTCAGCATTCCAGAATTGATAGCTCAGTACTCTATTAGTAATTCTTATTCAAAACGAACCGACAATCCCAAGGAGCGAGTATGAAAGCGGGTGGAGTTAAGCTTGTCCCCGGTATGATATCGATGGCATTAACCCTAGGTATTTGGTTTGTGGTACCGATTCCAGAAGGCGTGTCGGCCAACGCATGGCATTTACTGGCACTGTTTGTCGGCACCATCGCTGCCATTATTGGTAAGGTCATGCCAATCGGTGCTATTGCAGTCTTAGCCATCACTTTGGTGGCATTAACGGGTGTGACCAATGATTCTCCGTCTGGCGCGATAAAAGATGCCTTAAGTGGCTTTTCTAACTCGCTGATTTGGCTAATTGGTATCGCCATCATCATTTCCCGTGGCCTCTCAAAAACCGGCCTTGGCAATCGGGTCGGTTATTATTTTATTTCCCTGTTTGGTAAGAAAACCGTCGGGATTGGGTATGCACTGTCGATCTCGGAATTGATTATTGCCCCCGTGACGCCGAGCAATACGGCCCGAGGTGGCGGTGTGATTCATCCGATTATGAAATCCATCGCCAGCAGTTTTGGCTCCCATCCAGAAGATGGCACCTCTCGCAAAATCGGTCATTATCTTGCGTTGGTAAATTATCATATCAACCCCATTACCTCGGCCATGTTTATCACCGCAACTGCGCCCAACCCACTGATAGTGCAGTTTATTGCCGATGCAACAGGCGCTGACATCCACATTACTTGGGGCATGTGGGCCTTGGCTGCACTGTTACCAGGCTTAGTGTGTATCGCATTGGTTCCACTGGTGGTATATCTCGTTTATCCGCCGGAAATCAAAAACACTCCGGATGCTAAGGTATTTGCCAAAGCTAAGCTTGCTGACATGGGTCCTATGTCGTTCGACGAAAAAATCATGGTGTTTGTGTTTGCCCTACTACTGCTGCTTTGGGCTGGCCTTCCAGCGATGCTGCTGGGTTCTGGCTTTGCGGTAAATACCACCGCCGTGGCATTTCTTGGCTTATCGATTCTACTGATCACTGGGGTGTTGAGCTGGGAAGATGTGCTAAAAGAGAAGTCTGCTTGGGACACGGTCATTTGGTTCTCGGCTCTGGTGATGATGGCGACCTTCCTTAATAAGCTCGGTTTAGTCGCTTGGTTCTCTTCTGTGGTGGAAGGCAATATTGCTCAGCTCGGTTTTGATTGGCCGATTTCAGTGCTGATTTTGGTGGCGATTTACTTCTATGCCCATTACTTCTTTGCCAGCACCACTGCCCACATTACGGCGATGTTCGCTGCATTTTATGCGGCGGGCTTAGCATTAGGTGCTCCACCTTTGTACCTTGGTTTGCTGCTCGCGGGCGCCTCCTCTTTGATGATGTCTTTGACCCACTATGCCACCGGCACCTCACCGATTATTTTTGGCTCAGGCTATGTCTCCATGGAAAACTGGTGGCAAATGGGCTTTATCATGAGTGTTGTGAACTTAGCGGTTTGGGGCATTGTTGGTGGTTTATGGTGGAAAGTGCTGGGATTTTGGTAAACCAAAACCAAGCTTTATTTAGTAACGCTTTTAGAAAAGATAAAGCCCTAAACTGATCTAACTAGAAGCAATTGTACGTAAGCCAATGACATCAAACTGCTATACAAAAGCTGCCTCTTTGAGACAGCTTTTCTTTTGGCTAAAAGATCTTCACTTTTGTTGCTACAAATAGACTAGTGAGCCACGTAGAATAGCGGCCAAACTTTGAACCTTTTACTGAATAAGCGAAGCTCATGACTCAAACACTTACCGGTGCAACCGCTGACACCTTAAGCACACCTAAGATCGCCGTGGTTGGCGCAGGTGTCGCGGGTTCAACCATTGCGTTACGGTTAGCGGAACTAGGCATCGACACCACACTAATTGAACGTGGACCGAGCTTAGTTAATGGCCCGCCGTTCTGCCACTTGCACGCAGGCGGCAACCTGTATCGTGAAATTTCCGATCAACAATGTTTGACGCTGTTACAGCAGTCCATTGATACGGTAAAGGTGTATCCGCAAAGCATTAATATTCGTCCAACCCTATTAGCAGTCCCTAAGTCTGATCGTAGCGAGCCACAGGATTTATTAACACGCTTAGAAAAACTGCGCGCGCATTACCAAGCCTTAGTGGATCAAGACGCCAGCAATGAAGTATTGGGCAAACCGGCGGATTACTTTCGTTTCTACGAGCGCAGTGAGATCGAATTTTTAGCACAACGGGAACTTCCGGAGCACGCACAATGCGATGAGGATTGGCTGGTCGCATTTGCCAAGCAAACCAATCTCGACACACTCAAATTCCCGCTCGTAATGGTGCAAGAATACGGTTTGTCCGCGTTTCGTTGGGCGGCCATCGCCAACCTTGCTATTGAACGCTTAGACGCCTGTCAGCTAAAAACCAACACCAGTGTGGTGGATATTCGACCTTGTGCCAGTAGTAAGCGTTGGCAAGTCTGTACCCAGCCTACTGCTACTACAGATAGCAACACGCTTGAAGTGGCCGAATACGATTACGTGGTCAACGCCTGTGGTTTTAAGAGTGGTGAGCTGGACGATATGGTCGAAGCCAAGCGCCAGCGAATGGTGGAGTTTAAAGCGTCGTTCGTCACCTATTGGCCGGAATGCCAAGGATTGTGGCCCGAAGTGGTGTTTCATGGCGAGCGTGGCACACCGCAAGGCATGGCGCAACTAACGCCCTACCCTGGCGGTTACTTTCAGCTGCATGGCATGACTCAAGCCATTACTCTATTCAAAGATGGCTTAGTGACCAGTTGTGAACAAAGCTCTCAGCCGAAGCTTGCCCCACACTTCCTGCAGAAGATAGATGGTGAGTGGCCAGAGCAACTGGTGCATGAACGTACCGAAGGTAATATTGCGCACATCGCGCAATTTATTCCCAACTTTATCACCGCAAAAACTGCGTCCAAGCCATTGTTTGGGGCGCAACAAATCCCAGGAGAAGACCCAGATCTACGTGCGGCGGACGTCTCTTTTGGTCGACAAGGTTATGCTCGCGCGGAAATCGTCAAAGCGTCTTCAGCACTGGCGACCGCGGACGCCATTCTAAAAGACTTGCTCGATTCAGGCATCGTGCAATCGCAGCTGGCTAAGCAGCATTTGCATGATCACTATTTCCCCGTAACACAACAATGTCAAAGCGAAGAAGTCACAGCACAAGCAGAACAATTCGCCCGAGATCGTCAATACCCAGATGCGTTAGCACGCGTATTTCAAGACTAAATAGAAAAGGCTTGGTGATCAAATCGCCAAGCCTTTTTTAGTCTTAGGGGTCTGACCCTTTACTATTTGGGTTACGCTAGCGTTTTCAGATCGTCTAGAACGCTAAGTAGCTCGTTGAAGTGGTCGAACAAATAGTTTGGCTCATAAATGCCTAGATCTTCATCGTAGTTGTAGCCGTAACTGACACCAATACTGTCCATTTTGGCCGCTTTCGCAGCTAAAATGTCATTTTTTGAATCGCCAATCATGACACAGTCAGCGATCTCGGCATTCATCATGGCACAAGCAGTGAACAACGGCAGTGGATTCGGCTTACGCTCCGGTAACGAATCGCCCCCTAGGGAAAATTCGAACACGCCTGACAAGCCTAACCCCTCAAGCATAGGCTCAATAAACTTCTCAGGCTTGTTGGTAATAATCGCCAGACGATAGCCGCGCTCTTTAAGCGCTAACAAGGTTTCCTTAACCTCTGGGTACAGCACCGTTTGCTTACAAACCCCTGCAGCATAAAACTCTAAGAACGCCGCTAATGCTTGATCCACCAACGCTTGAGGCAAATTAGGGTCGATTTCTTTTGAGCCACTTAGTCCACGGGAAATCAGTGCCAACGCACCATTACCAACCCAGTTACGCACCGTTGCTTCTGGAAACGGTTCACGGCCTAAATGTTCTAAGGTTTGGTTAACGGCAGCAGCCAAATCCGGCGCACTGTCAACCAGTGTGCCATCCAAATCAAATAGCAATACGCGCTTATCTTCTAATCTCACGGTTCACTTCTCTCGATCTTTTACACTCAGGGGTCAGATCCCTTTTCTAGAAATGCTTTAAATTTTTCTAGCCATCACTAAAGGGATCTGACCCCTTCTATATGTGGCATATTCTTAGCTTGGAATGCAGATCAACTATACTATTGGTTCGTTGCTTAAGACCATGTATTAAGGGCGCACTTTAGCTGCGCTAAACTGATCGGCTTACCAATAAAATCGCACATGCCTACGTCTAAACAGCTTTTTTAGTCTTCTTCCAATACATTTGCCGTGAGCGCGATAATGGGCACCTCACGATAGTTGTCCATCTGTTTGATCTCAATAGTGGCTTGAAGCCCATCTTTAATGGGCATTTGCATATCCATAAAGATGAGGTCAAAGTGCCCTGCTTTGCACAAGGTAATGGCTTGCTCACCATTTTCTGCGACGGTGATGACCCCAACACCTAGCTGGTTAAGAAATCCGCTAAGCACAAGTTGATTGGTCTTATTATCCTCGGCGATCAATACTGATACATGCGAATAATCAACCCGCTCAGGCCCATTACCTAGAGTCCGTATGGGTGTCGCAGGCTGTTCGACAACGCATTCATTCGTCTCAATAGCAAAAAAGAACTTCGATCCTTTTGCAATTTCGCTTTCTACTTTGAGCTCAGATCCCATCAGGGTGAGTAACTTGCTGGCGATGGTCAACCCAAGCCCTGTTCCACCAAATTTTCTCGTAATAGACGTGTCTGCTTGTGAAAACGCTTCAAACAGTTTTTCGACATTTTCTTGCTGGATGCCCATCCCTGTATCCGTGACACTGAACACAATACTAACCCTTTCAGCCAGTCCTTTAGTGACCTGTGCAGCCAGCGTGACTTCGCCTTGATCAGTGAACTTTATTGCATTGCCGAGCAAATTAATCAGTACTTGCTTGATTCTTGTCTCATCCCCCATGAAGACAAGATCTCCCCTATCAAACTGGCTTTGAGTCGATAAGATAACCCCTTTAGAAACAGCCACCCCCTTAAATAACAGCTCAAGTTCTTTCAATAACTTACTCAACACTATTGGGTGATTTTCTAACTCAACTTTATCGGCTTCGATCTTACTTAAGTCCAAAATATCATTAATAATGACCAGCAAGCTTTGCCCAGATGAGAGGATAATATCGAGCATTTCCTGTTGTGTTTCATCTAAATCCGTATTCGATAACTGTGCCGCCATGCCTAATATGCCGTTCATTGGCGTACGAATCTCATGACTCATATTCGCCAAGAACTCCGACTTTACTTTAGACGTGCGCTCAGCCGCTTGCGCTTGTTCACTTAAGCGAGAATTTTCTTCCTCACGTTGCTTGAGTACGGCAACAGACATTTGCAGAGCGGCAGAACGAAGCAGCTCATCGCTACTTTCACACATGGAAGGATGCACTTGAGACACGATGCTCGTACTACGTGCCATGCGAACAATATTCCCTGAGGCACTGACCTCTTGTTCGACGACAACTGTTTGCCGGTTATTAATGTACTCTAAAGTATTGACGCTACCAGCACGGTCTACCCATGATAAGTCCAGTGCACGCTCAGGTAGCAAACAGGCGTCATAAATGTCTCTGACACTCATACCAACGGCTAGAATCGGTGCCGCATCGGCAAACTCATCGGCAAAGCCTTCAGACCAGTCGAGCAAACGCTTTTGAGCATCGAACACGGCAAAACTACGGCTGAAGGATCGCTGTTTATCCATGAAACATTCCTTATTGATGCGTTAATTGTTCCGCGGCCATGGCGGTTCCTAACACACGCGCACGAATTTTAGCGAAAGCCGTTTCACGCGTAGTAGAGACGTCATCACAAAAAGGTGAAAAGCCACAATCATCTGTGGTGCCTAGCTGTTCCAAGGGAATATAACGTGCCGCCAGTAAAACCCGCTGGCAAACCTCTTCCGGAGTTTCAATGTGAGGATCGATGACATCAATAACACCGATAAAGGCACGTTGATTCGGTTTTAAATAACGCGCCACGATCTTTAAGGAGCGCTCTGGGTTGGTTTCTCCCGCCATGGCAATGTAAAAGTTGCCTGCTTTCAGCTCAAATAGACTCGGCAAAAGCTCGGCGTAATCGACGTCTGCACTGTGGGTCGAGTCGTGATCCGCGCCGGGGCATGTATGGATGCCAATCAGGGCTCGCTCTGCTTCGCTAAAGCGTTCCAATACTCGATTATTAAGCTCAATAAAGGCATTCAATAAGCTACCACTTGGGTCGAGCTTGATGGCCAGACGCCCTTCCGTAAAATCAATTTGTACTTTATAGGCGCCCGCCTCAAAACAGCCACGAATTTCTTTTTCCTGCTCATCGACTAAGTCATTTAAAAAGTCTTCACGGCTATAATCCGCTAGGCTTTCTGCTGGGTACAATAAACTTAGAGCGGAAATAGAGATAATAGACTGTTTAATCGGAAGATCGGTGAAACGTTTAGCAACATCGAACGTTTTGTATGCGTTGAGTATAAAACGAAACGGGCCCGCCGTAAGACGCGGTAAACGTCGAACGTGACCATCTTGAAAGGGAATTTCGAAACCATCGGGGGCGAAATTCTTACCCCCCTCGACAGAATAGGTGACAAAACTGTGCGACTTGCGTTGCTCTCCATCGCTTAGAATCGGTGAACCAGTCGCTGCAAAAGCGTGAATGGTCTCTTCAATCGCTTCTTCATAGAGGGCCTCCATTGCCACAGAGTCAATCTTACCTTCATCAAACTGTCGCTGCGCCTGCATTAACTCAGGTGATCTTGGGATGCTTCCAATGGCTTCCGTAGGTATCAACATCATTGCTTAACTCCTTTCTCAAATACTCAAGCAATATCCTAACTGCTTTGCTAACTAGCAGTTTAGACCATTCTCCCGTTATGGAAAAAGAAACCAGCCTTCATACTGCAGCAGTCTGTAGAATTTGAGCTTAAATGGAAGCAGATCGAATGAGCAGCGCTTAAGAAAACAGAACACAACTCACTTTGGGGGCTCGTTCAACAGCGCTTCGATGATCCGTTGCAGTTGCGCACGAATGTCTGGCCGTTTCTTAGCATCAAGTTGATAGTGCTGCTGCGCCGCCTTATCTAAGTCCAGATAGGTGGCTTGAGAGAGTTCTAATTGGATCGCATGAATCCCCTGCTCGGGTTGACCAAAGTGGCGGGTAATATAACCCCCTTTAAAACGGCCATTGCTGACTTGGCTGAAACGACTTTCGACCACACCTGTTACCGCATCAAGTAAAGCGGCGCCGCAGGCATTACCATCGTTTGTGCCCCAGTTAAAGTCAGGCAAGGTCCCCTCAAATAGCATGGGGACTTGAGCAGGAATGGAGTGGGCATCAAACAGGATCGCGTAGCCGAACTTATCCTTTAGTCGCGCCAATTCCTGTGCAATGGTGTGATGATAAGGCGCCCAAATGTGCTCTTTGCACCAGTGACGATGCTCTGCGGTCGGCGTTTGGCCCGCTTTAAATAGAGGCCTCTCGCTGAAAAGAATCTCGGGGAATAAGCCTGTCGTTTTGCTTTGATACAAGGGCTTATCATCGTAGGGACGATTCAGGTCGATCACATAGCGAGAGTAGTTGGCAGTAATACGGCTGACCTTCAGCTGATCTATGAAGTCATATAGCTCAGGAATGTACCAGTCCGTATCTGGCAGAGCCGTGGCAGCCTCCGTTAGCCCAGCCGCCACGGCCTGCGTTAACGCTAGCCCCGAATGAGGCATACTGACCAATAATGGTGAATCGCCTTGAGAAAAGTTGAACGCTGGCACCTTGGTCATGTTAGCTCTCCGTTGTATACCCGATGTTGTAACAGTTGACCGCCAACCCAGTAGCTCAGTTCCCCGGGGCTTGCGACATTCCAGTGGATAAAGTTGGCCTTTTTCCCCACGGCTAACGATCCCACTTGATCCGCTATGCCTAAGGCTTTCGCGCCATTAAGGGTAGCGCCCGCGAGCGCTTCTTCTGGTGTCATGGCAAATAAAGTACAGGCCATGTTCATCATTAGACGTAACGACAACACCGGCGCGGTACCAGGATTGGCATCCGTTGCGATGGCCATGGGCACACCGTGTTTACGAAACAGCTCGATGGGGGGCTTTTGCGTCTCCCGCAATACATAAAAAGCCCCAGGTAAGATTACTGCCACAGTGCCCGCCTGCGCCATGGCAATCACATCGGCTTCGGTGACATACTCCAAATGATCTGCCGACAGGGCGTGATACCCCGCCGCCATGGAAGCGCCACCGAGCGCAGACAGTTGCTCGGCATGCAGTTTAACCGGTAAACCTAATGCCTGAGCCGCCTTGAAGTAACGCTCCGTCTGCTCGACGCTAAAACCAATGCCCTCACAGAAGGCATCCACCGCATCTGCGAGACCCAGTTGCGCGACCTTGGGCAACAACTCATCACACAGATAATCGATGTAATCGTCAGCCCGATCAGCGTATTCCAAAGGCAATGCATGGGCGGCCAAGCAGGTGGTTTTAATATCCACAGAGTGCTTGTCTAACAAGGCTTTGGCCGCCTGCAACATGGCAATTTCGCTTTGGCTCGTTAAGCCATAGCCCGACTTAATTTCCAGTGTAGTAACGCCGTCGGCCATCAAACTGCGCAAACGAGGCTCCGCACTGTCCACAAGCTGCGCCACAGTTGCCGCGCGAGTTGCATTGACCGAAGAAAGAATGCCACCACCCGCTTTGGCAATGTCTTGATAACTTGCCCCATTGAGCCGCATTTCAAATTCGTTGGCACGATTGCCGCCAAATACCAGATGCGTATGACAGTCCACTAAGCCCGGTGTAATCAAACCACCATCCCATTCATAGGTATACGCCGCATGATACTGAGGCAGATCTGAAGCAACGCCGAGCCAGACAATTTGACCATTCTTCACGGCGATGGCGCCTTGCTCGATCAGGTTATAGCGACCATCTTCCATGGTTGCAATATTAGCCCCAAGCCATACGCTGTCCCAATCATGTTGAGTTTCATGCTCTGTCATACTCATCCCCTACTTATTGACCAAAGCTCGGCAAGAGTTCTGCGGGCATCAGGCCATTGTGTGCGGCGCTCTTAATAAGTTCCGTCGCCTTTTCAATGTCTGCGGCAAAGTAGCGGTCCTTATCGTAAAAAGTTACATGAGAGCGCAATTCGGCTTTGGCTTGTTCTAAGATGGGCGTGGTTTTCAACGGTGCACGAAAATCCAAGCCTTGCGCGGAGGCCAACAACTCAACTGCCAGAATACCGCGAGTATTTTCCGCCATATCTCGCAAACGACGCGCCGCGAACGTTGCCATGGATACATGGTCTTCTTGGTTGGCAGAAGTCGGCAAGCTGTCTACCGACGCAGGATGAGCAAAGGTTTTGTTTTCGCTGGCGAGCGCCGCCGCGGTCACCTGAGCAATCATAAAGCCGGAGTTCACACCGCCATTGTCCACCAAGAACGGTGGCAATTTGCTTAAGCTACTATCAATCAACAACGCCATACGACGTTCTGACAAGCTGCCAATCTCAGCAATCGCCAAGGCCAAGTTATCCGCTGCCATGGCGACAGGTTCCGCATGGAAGTTGCCGCCCGAAATGATGTCACCATCTTCAGCGAACACTAACGGGTTATCCGATACCGAGTTCGCTTCCACAACCAAAGTGTTAGCAGCATTTCGAATTTGTTCCAAACAAGCTCCCATTACTTGGGGCTGACAGCGTAACGAGTATGGATCTTGTACCTTTTCACAGCCCACATGGGAGTTTCCAATATCACTGCTGTCTGTTAACAAATGACGATAAGCCGCGGCCACATCGATTTGCGTGCGATGGCCACGCACTTGGTGAATACGATCATCAAATGGACGACGACTGCCTAATGCAGCTTCCACAGAAAACGCACCACAGGTAATGGCTGTAGCAAATAAGTCTTCCGCTTCAAACAAGCCCTCTAGAGCAAACGCTGTCGACGCTTGGGTACCGTTAAGTAACGCCAAGCCTTCTTTCGGTGCTAAAGTAATGGGCGCCAGTCCTGCTACTGCCAAGGCCGCTTTACCAGACAGTATTTCCCCTTGATAGCGGGCTTTACCCTCTCCGAGCAGCAAGGCACTCATATGAGCCAGCGGTGCTAAATCTCCGGATGCCCCGACCGAGCCTTTCTTGGGAATGCAAGGATAGACTTCTTTATTAATCAAGGTAATCAGCGCCTCGATCACTTCTAAACGGATACCAGAAAAACCACGAGCCAAACTGTTTACTTTCAAGGTCATGACCAGCTTAACCGTGGCATCGTCCATCAGCGCACCGGTACCTGCCGCATGGGACAGCACAATGCTGCGTTGCAGTTCCTCAAGGTCTTCCGGAGCAATGCGGGTATTGGCAAGCAGACCAAAACCGGTATTGATACCATATACGGTACGATCCTCACGGATCACATCGTTGACCACTTGAGTGCTGGCTTCAATAGCTGGGATCGCCGCAGGATCTAAGCTGATTTTGACATGACGGCGGCTGATTTGGCGTAACTGCGCTAGGCTCAATTGACCAGGTTTTAGGGTTAGTTCAAACATACTTTGCTTCTCATCCGTCCGTTATTTAGTTGGCTTAGTAATCATTGGCAGGTGCAAACCCTGCTCTTTGGCGCATTCAATGGCGATGTCGTAACCTGCGTCCGCATGGCGCATCACCCCTGTAGCTGGGTCATTGTGTAACACGCGGGCAATGCGCTCGGCGGCTTCATCAGTACCGTCACAGACAATCACCACACCAGAATGTTGCGAGAAGCCCATGCCCACACCACCACCGTGATGCAAAGATACCCAAGTCGCGCCAGAGGCTGTGTTCAACAACGCGTTCAGCAGTGGCCAATCGGATACTGCATCAGAGCCATCTTTCATATCCTCCGTTTCTCGGTTAGGACTCGCCACAGAGCCAGAATCCAGATGGTCTCGACCAATCACCACAGGCGCTGACAATTCACCGGAGCGCACCATTTCGTTAAAGGCTAGGCCAAGTTTGGCCCGCTGACCAAGTCCGACCCAACAGATGCGCGCGGGCAAACCCTGAAACTGAATGCGCTCTCGGGCCATATCGAGCCAATGGTGTAGGTGCTCATCATCAGGGATCAACTCTTTGACTTTGGCATCGGTTTTATAGATGTCTTGCGGATCACCCGACAAGGCAGCCCAGCGGAACGGGCCGATGCCACGACAGAACAAGGGACGAATGTAAGCCGGCACAAAGCCGGGGAAATCAAAGGCATGCTCGACACCTTCTTCCAGCGCCATTTGGCGAATGTTGTTTCCGTAATCAAACGTCGGCACGCCCATTTTCTGAAATGCCAGCATGGCTGTTACATGGACCGCCATACTCTGTTTCGCGGCTTTCGTAGTCGCTGCAGGATCTTGTTGCGCCGCCGCTTTGTACCCCTCCCAAGTCATGCCTTGCGGTAAGTAGCCATTGAGCGGATCGTGGGCGGAGGTTTGGTCGGTCACCATATCGGGTTTAACACCGCGTTTGACCAACTCAGGTAGGATGTCTGCCGCATTGCCACACAAGGCGATCGAAATGGCTTTGCCTTCACTGGTATAGCGTTTGATACGCGCCAACGCATCGTCTAAATCGCTCGCTTGCTCATCCACGTAACGGGTACGCAAGCGGAAGTCGATACGACTTTGCTGACATTCAATGTTTAGCGAGCAAGCTCCAGCCAAGGTCGCCGCCAAAGGCTGTGCTCCGCCCATGCCGCCTAAGCCTGCGGTCAAAATCCAACGTCCGGTTAAATCCCCACCGTAATGCTGACGGCCCGCTTCAACAAAGGTTTCGTAGGTGCCTTGTACAATGCCTTGGCTACCAATGTAGATCCAAGAGCCTGCGGTCATCTGACCGTACATGGCAAGCCCCTTGGCATCCAATTCGTTAAAATGCTCCCAAGTGGCCCAGTGGGGAACCAAGTTAGAGTTGGCGATCAACACGCGCGGTGCATTGCTGTGGGTTTTGAAGACGCCTACAGGCTTGCCCGATTGCACCAACAAAGTTTCGTCGGCTTCCAAATTTTTCAGAGTGGCAACGATCTGGTCATAGCATTCCCAATTACGCGCGGCACGGCCAATGCCACCATACACCACCAGTTCTTCTGGATTCTCAGCCACCTCGGGATCGAGGTTATTCATCAGCATGCGCAGCGGTGCTTCGGTGAGCCAGCTTTTGGCGTTGAGAGTGGTGCCGCGTGGAGCGCGAATTTCACCTTGGCGATAGCGATTGTCTGTCATGGTCATACCTTCTTATTGTTAATCGTCTCTAGGGGTGATGTAATCTTACAAACATGTATATACAAGTCATTTTTAGAAAATAGAAGGGATTGCTTACTGATGCAAGTTTTTTTTAAGGCTGGAACGACGTAAAGATCAGAATCCGCGACTAGCGACTAAAATGACCGAACAGTTGGAAACGGCTACCAGGATGTAGTAGACGAGCAGCAGTGACGATTTGCTCACCCGACCAAGTGCGACGTTTGATCTGCAAGCAAGGTTCATTGGCATTCACCTGCAGCAGTTCGCATTCGCGGGCATTGGGCAACACGGCTTCCACCAAATGCTCCCCTTCAGTCATGGGGGCCGCTTGCATCAGATAGACATAGGGGGTCTGGCGAGTGAAATCTTGCTCAGCGTACGCTGGGGCTAAGGCCGCATTGACGGTACGCTCTTCGAGCTGAATCGGCAGGTCATTTTCAAAGTGTAAAATGATTGATCGGAAAATCTCCTGATTAGTACGCACACCAAGGGTAATGGCCTCTTCCACGGTGGCTTTACCACGGACTAATAACAATTGTTCGGCGCGATAGACTGCGCCACGGGAAGCCACTTCTTCGGCAATATTATGCACTTCAAACAAGGCTGAATGAGCCTTTTTCTGCGCCACAAAGGTGCCGAGGCCTTGCTGACGAGTCAGCACCCCTTCGGCGGTTAATTCTCGCAAAGCACGATTGACCGTCATACGGCTGACATTGAGCGCCTTCACCCACTCGGCTTCAGAGGGAACTCGTTGATTGACTTGCCACTGGCCCGAAGCGACTTTGTGGGCAATCGCTTGCTTCAAGCGCGCATAGATCGGCGCTGGTGTGTCCGGCAAATCGGCAAAGAAGTTGTCCAACAAAGTTGAAGTCGAATCGGCCACAGTGGCTCCCTGTTAAGCGTGATATAGAAAGTAAAAGTATACCCTTGTTGCTTGTATTTAAAAACATTAGCTTGTATATACATATTAGACAAATCATTAAAAGGCTACTTGGGTATGACTCGCTTTTTTGCCTCATTGGCGTATCTGCAACATGGTTGGGCTAAAAACGTTCTGCTGACCGTTGTGAACGGCCATATTGATCAAATTGAAGAAGACAGCGATCCAGCGCTGGCAGATGTGGTACTAAATGGCCCCGTGCTACCCACAGTGGCTAACCTGCATTCCCACGGATTTCAACGACTGATGGCGGGCATGGCAGAAATTGCCCTCAATCCCGAAGACAGTTTTTGGAGCTGGCGCGATGTGATGTATCAAACCGCCCGAGAACTTGGCCCTGAAGCCTTGCAAGTGATTGCCAGTAAACTCTATATCGAGTTGTTAAAAGGCGGCTTTACCCAAGTGGCCGAATTCCACTATTTGCATAATCAGCCAGATGGCAGCCCTTACCCCAAAGTAACGGAACTGGGTGACGCCATGTTACGTGCAGGACAGGACGTGGGCATGGGCGTTACTCTCCTACCTGCCTTGTACCAATATTCTGGCTTCGGACAACAAGCGCCTAAGGCCGGACAGCAGCGTTTTGTACAATCCACTCAAGCTTATATTGATCAGTATCGCGCCTATCAAGCAAGTATCGATTCCTATCCTCTGCATCGATTAGGTCTGTGTTTTCACTCTCTGCGCGCCACCGACTTTGCCGCTATTAAACAAGTCCTTAGCAAACTCCATCAGAGCCAGCCAATACATATACACATCGCTGAACAACTTAAAGAAGTGGACGACTGCCTCCACTATTGTGACAAACGGCCAGTACAGAGGTTAGTGGAAGAATGCGCGCTGGACCAACATTGGACGCTGATTCACGCCACTCATTTATCACAAGAAGAACTGCGAGCGATTGCCCAAGCCGGAGCCTGTGTTGGCATTTGCACCACGACTGAGGCGAATCTTGGAGATGGTCTATTCCCTGCTCGGGCATTTGAGCAAGCGGGAGGCATTTGGGGGATCGGCACTGACAGCCATGTCAGTACCTCATTACAGGAGGAGCTGCGCTGGTTTGAATACGGTCAACGCCTTAGCGAGCACAAACGCAATCGACTTTACAGCGAGGCACAGCCACGCATTGGCAATCATCTGTTTGATCGCACACTGCAAGGAGGCAACCAAGCCTGTGGCGTACAACTGGGCTTAGCTCAGGGCAGCCGCGCCGATTGGATGGTCTGGGATGATAAGGAACCTTTTATCCAAGCCAGTAAAGCAGAAGACTTGATCAACCGCTGGCTGTTTGGCCTGAGCGGCAATCCCATTAAAGATGTCTATGTGGCCGGACAACAGGTCATCAAACAAGGTCAACATGCCCTCGATCAACAGACCAACGAAGCCTTTGCTGACCTCGTACGCCAATATTTCTAGTTACAACCCTGTGTGCTGGGTCTAACCCATTATTTTAAACGCAGGGTAAGGTACTTAAGAGATAACGACATTAAGAATGCTGTCTACGAGCTGTCTAAGTTTTATGCAATCCAGCACTTAAGCAAGCGAAATGCTGACTCAAGCCCCCTCGCTTAGCACACTTAGTAGGTCAGCCATATTAAAACTTGCTAAACCCCCTACTAAAATCTATGAACGAAGCGCTAGGGGATAAGGATTTTCTTAACCTAGCCGTGTTAAAATAGCGAAAATCTCACTTCCTCTAGTAAAGGATCATTCATGACTTTGTCGACCAGCCAGTCAACCAACGTCGTTGTTGTTAGTAACTCTTCTGACAACCCTTTTGCCATTGATGTCGCTTATGCCATGGGCCAGCATGAAGACATTGCAGACATCATTAGCATGAAGCAATTTATGAACTCCGAGTTTTGTCCACGATTCATCTCTGATGAAGCGGATTTTGACAACATCGGACGTAAGCTTACAGGCAAATCTGTTGTTATTGTAAGCACGACTAGCCATGTGCAAAGCCGTCAAGAACTGGCCATGGCAAACTTCGTCATTGCTCGTGCTGCAAAGGAAAACGGTGCTTCGCGCGTTATCCTAGTTGAGCCAGACTTGTTCTACAGTGCACAAGACCGTGGCCCAAGCAAAGACCTAGGCAAAACGAGCTTCGAGCGCGATATCAAAGATATCAAGAAGTTCGATGGCCAACCGTTTACCGCTAAGCTTTACGCGCAAATGCTAAAACTGTCTGGCGTTGATACGGTGATGACGATCCACAACCACTCAGATTCGGTTCAGCAGATCTTTAGTGAAGTGTTCGACGGTGATTTCCACAACCTGATCCCATACGAAATCTACGCCCACTACCTCCTAAACTCTAACATCCTAAGTTACGGTGAAGAAGGTGAAGGCCTAGTATTGTGCGCACCTGACAAAGGCGCGCGCGATTTCGTTAAGCAGATGTACAACACGCTTGGCCTGAACAAAGCCAAATTCATCATGCTGGACAAAGAGCGCACTGCCGAACGTAAAGTTGAAATCACTCTTCACAAAGAAAGTGAGCACACCTTTGAAGGTTTAGACGGCGCCAGTATTGTTTTGTTTGATGACATGGTTCGTACGGGTTCTACCGTGGTTCAATCGTGCCAGTTCCTTAAGCAAATCAATCCAGAGCGCATGGTGTTTGCCGTATCACACTTCTACGCAAGTAATGAAGGCCGCGAACGTATGGCACACCCAGCGCTAGGTGAAATCCTAACGCTAAACACCTTGCCAACGATCCTAAACCGAGACGAGCAAGGCCGTTTGCGTAAGAAGATAGTGGTGCTTAAAGTTGAGAAATGGCTGGCACAAGAGCTATGCAAAATCCTTGGCCTACCGCCACAAAGCGAAGAGCTCAACCCTTACAAGATCGATATGTCGTCTAAAAACCCTCGTTTTAAACGCAAGATCTGGTACAGCGACGAACTACACGACCTGAACAAACACGGTTAAGTAGAATCACAGAGCCCGTCTTCGACGGGCTTTGTTTTTTCAGCCCCAGCAATCGCGGGGCTGGGAATCGGTGAAACGTGTTATTGTTTGAAAAAAGCGGCTTGAGCAAAAAAAGCCCCACTCAATGAGCAGGGCTTTCTAAGATCAAAGCAACGGGAGCTATTATAGCTCGATGTTGGCTACGTCTTCTTTCTCAGGCATGGTGATCGATTCATCACCTGCTGGCGCTTCAGTTTTCGGTTTCTGTGGCGGATGCAGTTTCAAGATCTCGCTGGTGTACGTCAGCTCTTGATGAGTGGCTTCTACATTGCCGTTTAGCTTAGTACCATACGATGGAATGATTTCTTTTAGCTTAGCATTCCACTCGCCCGCCACCTTGTCAGCGAATACTTTTTCCATCACGTTTAACATGATTGGCGCTGCAGTCGATGCACCTGGTGATGCGCCCAATAGCGCCGCTAGGCTTGAGTCAGCGGAAGATACCACTTCGGTACCGAACTGTAGACGGCCACCTTTTTCAGGATCGTTCTTGATGATCTGTACACGCTGGCCAGCGGTCCATAGTCTCCAGTCTTCTTTCTTCGCACTTGGGTAGTACTTTTGCAGCTCCGCAAAACGATCGTCATCGGTCAACATCACTTGTTGAATGAGGTACTGAACCAAGTTGAAGTTATCTAGACCCACTTCCATCATTGGTACCACGTTATCAGTCGTGGTTGCCCCTAGCAGATCCCATAGGGAACCATTTTTCAGAAACTTCGTAGAGAAAGTGGCAAAAGGGCCAAACAACAGTACTTCTTTACCATCAATACGACGTGCATCTAGGTGCGGCACTGACATTGGTGGCGCCCCCACTTCGGCTTGACCGTAGGCTTTATTAACGTGCTGCGCCACAACTTCTGGGTTTTCTGTAATGAGGAATTGACCGCCCACAGGGAAACCACCGTACGCATCGCCCTCAGGAATTCCAGAGGCTTGTAACAAAGGCAATGCTGCGCCGCCAGCACCGATAAAGACGAACTTCGCATCGATCGTATGCTCTTTTTCACCATTGGCAAGATCAGCAATGGTGACCGTCCAGCTCTTGTCTGCATTTTGCTTAAGCGCACGTACTTCGCTGTTTAATTGCAGCTCAAAGTTATCTTTCGTCGTAAGGTTAGACACTAGTTGACGAGTGATCTCACCGTAGTTGACATCCGTACCTAGCACCGAGTGTGTTGCCGCCACTGGCTGGTTTGGGTCACGACCTTCGATCAACAGAGGTGCCCACTCAGCGATTTGCGCTGGATCTTCACTGTAGTCCATGCTTTGGAACAAAGTGTGCTTCTGCAACTCAGCGTAACGTTTACGAAGAAAGTTAACGTTCTTATCCCCCCAAACAAAACTCATGTGATTTACAGTACGAATGAACGATTCTGGATCGTGCATCACATCGTTGTTCACTTGGTAGGCCCAAAACTGGCGACTGATTTGGAATGCTTCGTTTACCTTAATAGCTTTGTCGACATTAATACTGCCATCTGGCATTTCAGGTGTGTAGTTCAACTCCATTAATGCAGAGTGGCCTGTCCCCGCATTATTCCAGCCATTTGAGCTCTCTTGAGCAACACCATCTAAACGTTCCACCATGGTCATAGACCAGTTTGGCTCTAATTCTTGCAGGTAAGTACCTAGCGTGGCGCTCATAATACCGCCACCGATGAGCAATACATCAACTTGCTCATCTTTCGCTTGTGCTGGTGTCAGCACGTTAGCAACACTTACGACAACGGTAAGCAATGCCAGTTTAATTTTCGACATAGTGATTGGCTCTGTGATAATTATTCGCCAAGGGGTACAACAAGGCAGGCTCGTGAATCTTGAACGAACAGATATTGGGGGCTTAGATCATTGCAGCGCGCACCATTTTGGTGTCGACTGCCCTAAAACGGCGTTAACTTAACACTGAGCCAGATCACAGGAAATCTTTGGTAAATAGGAAAGGTTTCGAGAGTTTTGATAGGTTATGTAAGTTATTTTTAGTCACGCAACCGTACACAAACTATACTGAGGCCTTCGTCACTATTTAATGTTTAAAACCGATCCATAACCGAGGTTCGACTATGTTAATGACTTTTCACTGCCACGCTTGCGCTGACATTACCATGTTTGGCGACATCGGCCTGCAAATGATCAAAATGATGGGATACAAAGACAACACATCCGGCGCAATTAAAGCTGAAAACATTCCTCAAGCTCTAGAGCGCCTAACAGCGGCTATTGCCATTGAAAAAGAAACACCCCAACCACAAGCCCCCGAGGAAAGTGAAGACGACGAAGCGCCAGTGAGCCTTGCTAATCGTGCGGTGCCGCTGATTGATATGCTCAACCGAGCCATGCAAGATGAATGCGATATCGTTTGGGACAGTAAATAACGTCACCCAGTTACTCACCTAGCAAGCAAATGCAATGCGTATATCAAAAAATGGTGCCGAGCATTACTGCTCTAGGCCGCCCCGGAAAGCTAGAAGACATTGGCTCTATTGTTGCGCAACGGCTCACAGGACAACGCATTAAAGCATCAGGTGGAAAAAATCTAATTTAGTGAGATTTGGCAGGTGAAGGCCTCTAGGGATTTCAGCTCTATTCCGATTTGTATGTCTGTTCTTTGAAACACGCCAACATAAAATCGATCAATAGACGCAGCCTTAAAGGCATATTATCTCGATCACGATACAGCATTTGGCAACCACGAATTTGGTTACTTGCTTTGGATCTCCGGGGTTAAGCAATTAGGTGCAGCCACCGCCTCCCTATCATTTAACTTTGTCCCGGTATTTGCAGCATTGACTGCCTTTGCCTACGGTCAAACTGTGACGAGTCTACAACTATTAGGCATGTTGACTGTCATCACAGGCTTACTGCTTCCTAGAGTTAGTAAAAAATTACAGCCGCGAATAAACGGCAAAGCGGCGGCGACCACTTCATAACTTTATTGAAATAAGACACTTCAAAGCTCCCAACGCCTTGGTCATCCCCATGTTGGGAGCTTTTGTTAAAACATGGATCAAGATAAATATAGGCTTAACCTCAAAGAACTAAGTTATGGTCAACCGACACGCCCGTAAAAAGTTTTACTTGCTGCTTCGGATAAAGCAATTCCAGGCTGAGAGTTATAAGCAAGCACAGCTAACATACGCGTTACGTTTCCTCGAGTTGGAGTGACTCGATGAATGGCATTTCGACCGCGAAACATAACCAGAGCTCCCGGCTCTATAGCTAATTCTTTGACCTTTATTTTCCCAGATAGCACATCACTGACACCGTCATAATTCATTTCACCAGCATCGGCATTTCGCATGTCTTCTAAGTATTCAAATACCCCGCCAGCTTCGGGTTTTTGAATTAATAAAGTAATAGCAAAGGATGAGTTATCAAAATGCCAACCTAACTCTTGGCCCTCACTAGCATAGTGCAAATTAATAGATGAAAGACTATCCGCGTAGTTATATAGCTTATCTTCATCTAGTACACTGGCAAGAAATTCTCTAAACACTGTGGAATCATACAACAGCCGTAAAGGCGACTCTTTATCAATCTGATCATCTGTTATACAGCCTTTAGAGGAAGTCACCTGCTTATTTCTGGCATGCTCAGTATCGAACGCTGGATCAATCGGTGTTAAGTAAACATTATGAGTAGATTGGGTGTACCATGCGAGGCTAGCCTTTGCATTTCCTTCTTGGATGATAGCTTTTATGGCTTCAGGTTGAAGAAATTTAGGTAAAACTAAAGCGCCACTTTCAGCCAAGATCCTTTTACATTCTTCTCGAAAGTCTTTATCTTCAAGAGGGTAAGCTATTTCATTAATAATTTTTGATAGCGTCATGAGTGTTCCTTCTTTGATTTAGGCTTTTTTCGAATCAATACTATCACTAAGGTTAGTGAAGTTAGCGGTACCGTTAAATCAATATTTTGAATACTCATCGTTAAATTTTACTTAACAATGAACTTTATTTTGAAACGACTAATGCCGCTCCTCAAGCTTAACGCATTGACGATACAACCATGCTCAAACTACCTAACTTGAATTGCTTAGTTACCTTCATAAACGCTGCACAGACTTGCAATTTTGCAAAAACAGCAAAGATCTTATGTATTACCCCTGCGGCCGTTAGCCAGCAAATCAAACAACTTGAATCAGTTCTAAATACTTCTTTGTTTGAACGCTCAAAACAGGGAGTAGAACTGACACAAGCTGGCAAGCAATACCTATACTTTGCTAACCAAGCACTGGAAAGTTTACAAAGAGGGCAAGCCTGTATCGACCAATTGAAACAACAGGCTATTTTCACGCTTCATACATTGCCATCGGTAGCAAGTTTATGGCTGATGCCAAAGGTGCTACAAATCATGGAGCAGCACTCGGACTTAGAAATACGTGTCGAAGCTAGCCACGCAATCGTTAACTTCAACTTAAGCCAATGCGACGCTAGCATTAGCTTTGGTAAACAAGATGCTTTATTGCAACACGACTTTTTATTTCAAGATCACGTACAGCTGGTGGCCAGTCCAAAGTTGATGAATGGTATCGAGCCAAGCGATATCAATTCGCTGCTCGAAAAACCTATGATTCACATCGACTGGGGAGATGAAAATCCTTATCTTCCTAACTGGCAAGATTGGCTTAACGCAGCCGGTCAATCTCATCGAAAACCAAATAAAGGCCCACAGTTCAACCTATCGAGTATGGCTATTGACGCCGCAGTACAAGGCAAAGGCTTACTTCTCGGCCAAGGGTTATTTATCCAACACTTGCTAGAATCAGGACAATTGGTGACACTCAGCCCTCTGACACTTCCTTTAGGTAAAGCTTACTACCTCGTTTACCCGAACAGAACGCTATATAAACCAGGGGCTTTAGCGTTAATAGAACAACTCAAAAACCTTGTCCCATAACGCCTAAGCAAAAAATGAAGCAAAACGCTCAATAGCCAAATTCACTTATTTGGAGACAAATGAGCGCCAGATGGTCATATTCCCTAACACGATAAAACTAAATGCGATCAGCAACTCGTAGTGCCATCAAATCACTATCCTTGGTAATCACGAGTGTGGGATCGACACGTACACAGCTTCCTGCAAAATGCCCAGCCACTGAGAAAGTACAAACTTGAGCATTGTATCCCTCGACATTGGGCAACTTCCAAAGCTCTTGATAGATCTGGTCTTGATGAGCAAAGCGCCCTTCCGTCTCTTCCACCAATGCTTGAGAACCATCGAAAAGACTAATATTAAAGCCACAACGTCCCGCAATCGGCTTACTGACATAGCCGTTCTTTTGCAACGTCTCGGTTAGATCAAACGAAGCATTCAACAAATAAGGGTGATTAGGGAACAACTGCCACAGCACCGGCAAAATCGCCTTGTTGCTCGGGATCAAAGTCCACAGTGGCTCATAGACCATCACACCTTGGCGTAATAACACATCCACCAAGCGCGGCGCATGGTCTCGCGGTACATCTGTTTGGTAATCACGCAGTCGCTGCTCATCGTCATCGCATTCAGCGCGAATCTGATCCAATGCCGTTTCCCACGCCCACGTTTTCCAAACCCAGCGAATTTTCTCACCTTCAGGATCGACCACATCACCATCCTTATCCCATGCAAGGCCTTTTACACCCTTAATGATCTTACAGTGAATACCGGCCTTTTCGATGGCACGCTTCATAAAGAGAGCGTGATAATTTTCTTCTAAGTCCGTATCCTGCATGATGTGCAAAACGCCATCGACTTTACTGTTTTTCCATGCATCAATCAGATTGCGCACCAGCTTGGTCGCTGAGCTTTTACCATCATGACATCCATGGTGCTTGGCCCATTTCTCTTGTACCAAACCCGCCTCCATATAACAGGAAGCTGAGTCACAGTTGTACTCATACACCTTGATACCACGGGACGACATGCTGAAATCAAAGCGTCCTGTGATCATCTGGTTTCTACGGTTGTCCCAAGATTGATGAATCTTTGGCCAGATAGATGGTGGAATATTAAAGTGTGTCAATAACGCTTCATTTTGCAAAACATAGTTTGTGGCATGCATAAACAAGGCATGTAATTCATTTGTGGCTCGTTTTAATACGCGTTCTGCAGCTTGCGACATCACCATATATTTATGCTCATCTTCAGGAAGCGTAGCAAGCTTATGTCCGCCCATCATGGCGACATACGCTTCCTCTTCAGGATTGGCAACATTCAACCAAGACGCGCGTAACGATTGCCCTTTGCCTGACACATGTCGTAACGCTAACTCAAATAACTGAGGATCTTCAGGCTCGATCACTTCGGAGTATTGATCATCATCGGTCTGTATGACCCAGCCTAAAATGGACGCATCGCCAAATGAGCACTCTAACCAGTAACCACCATCTTCGCTGATGCGCGCGTGTAATTCACGTGAGTAATTTTGCCCTTCTGGCCAGACTTTATGGCCTACGTTTTGCTCTACAATACGCAAACGATCAGGGTAGACCTCAGATACCACAGCCACATGACCAGTGATTTCGAACTCCCCACCTTCACTCCAAATTAACAAAGCCCCAACTTCTGGATGACGCAGGGAACCATTCAGAAACGATTTCAATGGTAAGCGACGTTCATCCGCTATCACCCGTACCGAGTTTAATTGGAAAATATCATAGGCCATGGCAACGTCATCAAAGACGTAACCTTTGTTAAGATACAACCAGCGCCGTGCAAACTCGACACACTGCCATTTATGCCCCATGTAGACCCCGTCCACATAGCTGCGATAAGCATGACGATTGGGAAACTCTGTTTCGTCCACCGAATCATAATCAGACGAATAGACAGGCACACCACCTAGAGCCATGCCCAAAAGTGTACCGAATGTTGCCACTGAAGCGGTTGTATCAGATGTCATAAATGTCCTCAGAAAAGAACAATAAAAGCACAGAAAGTGCGAGAAAGGATAAGACACAGCTCTGTGCCTTTAATGGGAATATAGGGTAAGGAAACCAGCTCAGCAATCCTTGATCAGGGGATTGGCGAAACTTCTTATTATTTGAAGAAATGATATGTAAACGAGACACCCTATTCTGATCGACATCACGCTGAGACATCTGGTCGGGTGTTTTGCAAGAAAATACAGGTTAGGAACTAAATGTTTCGATATACAGCGCTTCAACCTTATCTCTCGCCCATTGCGTCTTGCGCAAAAACTTGAGAGCAGATTTGATCGACGGATCATTTGCAAAACAATTGACACGGACGTGGTCATACAAACCATTCCAGCCATAGTGCTCTACTAGGCGCGTTAACACTTTCTCTAATGATAAACCGTGCAAAGGATTGTTGGGCTGACTCATTCAGAATTCCTAAATTACGTAAAAACGCAGTTTATCAGCTTTGAGCATGCTACACACTCAAACGAACTTAGTAGCGCGCCAGTTCCTGAGTGGGGAAACGCTCCCGACGTGGAGCTTAAGACCGGTTTCACCTTTCAAGAAAACAAAAATCACGACCAAAAAATAACCAAAAGCGACACTCCACATAAAAACCCACTCAAACCATGACAAGGATCATACCACCGTTTAAATAGCCCACAGCGATAGGTGATTAATTTAGAAGAAAACGAAAAATAAACAATATAGTGGCTAAAAAACGGTAAATACCGTCCATTTTCGATAAAAATGGCCTATACGCTCAGTCTTGGATAGCCGATATTTTCAATCTCTTTTTAACCAATTTTTTCTCTTCTGATCGCTTCCAAGAGCATTTTATCTTCCTGATCTCAGCAATTCCTCATTCTTAATATTATTGAAATATTTCCATAGTTCTTATAAATTTATTTTTAATTAAACATTTAATTAAAAATAAAAACCCAATAATTAGAAGACCTAAAGCCGTCTAAAGGAACTCGAGCGCCACAGCAGATCATGCCTCTGTCGCTTCGATTAAAGAACGGAAATGCAGAACATTTGCAGTGCTTTAAGTCGGTAAACCGACCAGGAGACATTCGATGCAAGCGATACAATATGACCACATTGTTGCTGATAGAAACTCTGTTAGTGATGTGCCTTCCAAGCAGTTAGCTAACACCGAGCCTAGCAACAAGCTGTGGCTGACAAGCAGCCCTTTAACGAGCAGTAAAGTGCTTAGACACGAGGTGACGGTATGAACATCCTACTATCGTCCGGTCTAATCTTCTCTTTCATCGCCATCGCGGTGATTCTATTTAAGTGGTGGGACGTCAAATGTATTGGAGTCACCCCCGTAAATACTCTGACCTTTATCGCGATTCTGTTTACCTCAGGGTTGGATGTGGGTTTGATCATGTTTCCACTGACAGAGTTTGCAGGCTATGCAAATCTCGTCGAGAGTCCTGAGTACAGTTTTGCCAACCCCTTAGCAATCGAGTTTGGCTTCTGGGCGTTCTTGATCTGGGGCTTCTACTTCCTGACCTGCTTCTACTTCTGCATCATCGAACCACGCGTGAAATTCTTTGAAATCCCTTTAGTCAAACTGATCAATAATGTGGTGATCATCGGTACCTGTGCGTTTACCGCCTGTCTATTACTGATTAACTTACCTTGGTATATGCCACAAATTGGTGATGGTGAATCAGTGGTGCCAGCCTTCTACTTGATCGTTCTCGCCTCTATCGCACTAGCGGTGTATTCAAGCAGCAGTATGAAACTTCTGCGATTGCTTAGCTTAGGTTCCAGTATTCTGTTCATTGCTCTGATCGCTATTATGTGGTTCCGAGCTTTTATGATGGACAACGGCAATCCTGCGGACTTCTTAAATAAAGCGGGCTTAATCGGAGAGTACTTCACTAACATTCACCAATTCATGCTACCACTGAATGACTACCATGCTTTCTACCTGTTCTGGTGGTTCTCTTGGAGCATCATGATCGGACAATTCACCGCACGTTTTGTCAGCGGCATTCGCACTTGGCAGCTACTATTAGCGATGGTTGTGCTTCCATCTATCGCAATTGGTGTTTGGTTCACCATTCTTTACCACTACCATGTTGAAGGTGTGCAGATTGCTGGCTTTATCAATGCCTTGATGATCATCGTTGGCATCTTGATGGTCGTCAATTCACTGGACTCACTGATTCGATTGTATACCGACAACCTTAACCTGACAGTGGAACGCTTTGGCTTGGTTCCCTATCTAATCGGTAACTTAGTGCTAATGTGTGCCCTAACCTTGCTCTTCCAACTCGACTTCCTTCGCATCGAATGGGTTGGCGCACTGGTGATTGGCCTTTACTTCAGCTGCTTTGGTTACATTATGCTGAAGAAGCGTACCGAAGTGGCCAGCATCGAATGCCCTAGCAAAACCAATACTTTCCAACTAAGGGAAGTCGATGCAACGAACTAGAAGATAAGATTTGGTAAAATCCGGGGCAGATGAATATGAGGACTCATTTTTATCTGCCCCTAGCTCTCTCTAATTACCCCGAATAAAGCGCAATATATCCTGATACATAAATTGATGAAGCTCGTTTCTAGTACGCGCGTTACCATCCAAACAAACAATGCCATCTCCGGGAGCTTCTTCCTCAATCATCTCAACAGCCCCCTCTTTACAAAGCTGCATAAAGCTAAAATGCGCGGCGTCCGGATAGACAAGGTACTCATTGTTATTTTTTGGTAGATATTGTGCGAGGAAACCCGACTCTTCGGACTGCGGAAGATCACCGATATCAACCCCAGCAGCGAGGATTAGCGCGGGCGAAGTCAGCGTCTGTAGACTCTGACGTGACAAGCTTCTCGCCAACCCCAAATCTAACGAGATAACACGCTTAACTCGTTCGTCAGCTAAAGTGCCTGTCGGTTCACCGACTTGCTTATGGTCTAAACCTAGCTCCACCATCAAGCCGCATACTCTAGGGTTACTTTTAAGGCTACATTCTCGCGCTAGTTGTTCGCGATCAAACTCAGCTCCGGCTAATAACATCACCGTCCAACCCCCTAATGAATGCCCAATTGCAGTAACATCCTCGGCATCTGTAGCCTGCCTCAAGTAGGATTCATTGAATAACCAATTCAATAGACGTGACAAATCTTTTGGTCGCTGCCACCACTGGGCAGCAGCTTGAGCAGAATGATCAAACGACGTAGTTCCAGGGTGATCAACAGCCATTACAATAAAGCCATCCTGCGCTAATCGCGTCGCTAGCCAATTCTGATTGCGCCAGTTACCGCGATAACCATGGGACATCACCACCACGGGAAATTTACCAACCATCGGCGTGCCAACTCTTACCACATCAGTCCCTAAGAACGCAGCGTTTTCAGCCACTCGCTCCAACGGAAAATGCGTCTGAGACGGATACCACACACTTGCCTTTAACGGCCGATCGCTATCTGAGAACAGCTGAACTTGATCAAACCCTACCGAATACGCCGACACATTCGACACCCAACACGCCACGACTGACAGAATCAAACACACAAATCGTCTCATGGTTTTATATCCCTTCAAGTGTTTTAAAAAACACCACAATAGGCAGAAAACAGCTAAAAATCGTCCTAGAACAGGATTCAGGACGTGGATATTAGCCAAAAGAGACCAAACAGCTACTCACCTAGCCCCACTTAACTGACAGCACCTTTTGTCTTAACTTGCATCATTCCCAAGTGGTCACTTTGTGATTATTCTTAGGAACCTTTGAAAAAATAATATTTAAAACACAAACGGACACACACATGCTTCAAGGACTCCGGCGCCCCCATTGGCTCGTCTTGCCTGCTCTACTGCTACTCTCTCTTTCTTCGCTAGCCGCCGATGGCAGTGAAGACATAGCCTTTATCTCTATGTCGATTGGGCTGTTAGGCGGGCTCGCACTCTTTTTATTCGGTATGGAAACCATGTCGGATGCGTTGAAACGGGTTGCCGGTACCAAGGTCAAAAACCTGTTAGGGAAACTCACCACCAACCGTTTCAGTGGCATGCTCAGCGGCGCTGGGCTCACTGCGGTGATTCAATCCTCTTCAGTCACCACAGTACTGGTGGTCGGTTTTATTTCCGCGGGTTTAATGTCGTTGCCGCAAGCCGTTGGCGTCATTATGGGCGCCAATATTGGCACCACGATGACCGCTCAAATCATCGCTTTTAAAGTTACCAAAGCCGCCCTAGGGATGATAGGGATTGGCTTTATGATGTTTTTTGCTTCCAAAAAAGAAAGCATACAGCACTACGGCAATATGATTTTTGGCCTTGGCTTGATCTTCCTCGGTATGAATTTGATGAGTGATGCCATGGCACCATTGCGTAGCTATGAGCCATTTATCAATCTAATGACACAAATGGACAATGCCTTATTAGCCATCCTAATTGCTGCTCTGTTTACCGCACTGGTGCAATCCTCTTCGGCCACCACGGGGATTGTGATTGTCATGGCAGCCCAAGGCTTTATTCCCCTAGAAACGGGTATTGCCTTATCTATGGGCGCGAATATTGGTACCTGCGTGACGGCTATTTTGGCCGCCATAGGTAAAGGTCGTGAAGCGCTGCAAACCTCCACCGTACACGTATTGTTTAACGTGATCGGGGTGATTATTTGGTTGCCTCTGATCAGCTACTTGGGACAAGGCAGTATCGCCATTTCACCGACGCATCCAGAGCTTGACGGCATTGAGCGTCTTGCCGCGGAGATTCCACGCCAAATAGCCAACGCCAATACCCTCTTTAACGTGCTCAACACCGCGATTATGTTGCCGTTTGCTGGAGCGTTTGTCTGGGCCGTGCGCAAATTGATCCCGCCAACACCAACCGATAAAAATGCCGCAACGCCCATCACACCTCAGTATATCAATGACGATTTTCTGGCCACGCCTGACATTGCTCTTGAACAAACCCAATTGGAAGTGGCCCGCCTTGGCCGCCGCGTCTGTCGCATGCTATCGCAACTGCCTCCTTTGGCACCCAACGCCAAAACACCAGCGCAGTTAGCACAAGTCCGCGCCACCTTTAAAGACATTGAAGCCATCGAAGAAGAAGTGGATCAACTGCACGTCGCCATCTTGATTCATCTCGGGAAACTGCGCCGCGGCCCGCTTTCTGCCGAGCAAAGCACAAGGCAAATAACCTTGGTGGGCATGACTGATCACTTGGAAAACATCGCCGACTTGGTCATCCACGGCCTGCTCCCCTTGTCCAATAAAGCACTTAATGACCAGCTCACCGTCAGCGCCACCATGCGCCAAACCTTGGATACCATTCAAGACATGGTGAATAGCCTGCTGTTGGATTGCGTGAATGGTATTCGTCGTAATGAGCCAGAACTGGCCCGACGGGCGGTGGAAGCAAAACAAGAGCTCTACACGCTATTGGATGCGGTATTGGCGCATCAAGCGCTGCATTTATCGGATGACCAGCCTAACCGCCTACGCGTGTTCCGCTATGAAATGGAATGGGCGCATATTTTGAAGAATATCTACGCCATGACCGATCGTATTGCCAAGATGCAGTTAAGTGAAAGTGTGTAAGTTAGAAATAACTCTAAACTAGCTTGGTTCATCTCATGTACTAAAAGAGCTCAATCAGGGTTAGCTTTACGTTTTAATAAAAATATTCAGCTTCTTTATTAATTAGATTTGATGGAATTAGAAAATATATATATAAAACAATAACTTGAAACGTCTACTTTTTTTTGCATATTGTTTCAACAAAGTGCAAAGATGGATGCTATGTGAGACAAATGAAAGACTTAACTTTTTTAGTCGTGGATGATTCGCAAACAGTTCGTAGTTTAGTAAAAACGGCTATATTTACTCAATTTGGCTCAAATCGAATTTTTACTGCCAGTAACGGCGTTCAAGCTAAAGATATTCTCTTGTCCAAAGAAGTGGATGTGATTATTTCCGATTGGGAAATGCCGAAGATGAGTGGGCAAGAGCTTTTAGCTTTCGTGAAAAAGTCCAAAAAGCTCAGTAAAATACCATTTATCATGATGACGACACGAGGCGGCAAAGAGTCGGTTCTAGAAGCGATACAAAATGGTGTAAGTCATTATGTGGTTAAACCGTTTACAACGGAAAAGCTTGAGGACGCTATTCGTCGCTCATGGACATCCTCTCGTAAACGAAAAGAAATGCGCTATGCTGGATTACCGCAACATATTTTGAAAATTGCCACACCCGAGCAAATGCTGGATGGCAGAATTCAAAACATTAGTCGATCAGGGGCTCTATTGGATTTACCATTCCACTCTGCTCTCGCACTATTTTCCAATATTAGAATGCACATCAGCATACCACTCAATGACAATGATACCATTCAGCTGTTCAATCTGGCTGGGCGTATCATTCGTATCTCAGCGCATGACGCTTCAGACCCAAACAATAAAAACTGCTCTATCGCATTAATTTTTGACTATGAAAAATGCGAACAGAAAACCAAAGATAGCCTTAATTATCTAATTGATTTCCTAAGCTCCAATCTCCCCAAACTGGTCAAGGAGGCTACACTAAAGTCATCCATGTGTGACAACTTCACGGGCATCAGTTAATGAATCGACCAGCCTGAAAATATATCGATCTGGAGTCTAATAGAGCTTTAAAGATAGTTCTAGTGAGGACTAGCGTATTTTGGGGAGTTGGATAAAACTGAGTAATCAATCACTGTGTAGATGAGTTGCTTGTTAAAACCTTAACTATGATCGAACTCTTCGTTTTCAACATATTAATGCTTTGGACGAATCACGACCGTTCCAGCAATCTTGTCATGCCAACCTTGCTTTTTACCATCCCAAGCAACCCAGAAAAAACCTAAGCCAAACGGGATAGCCGATATAAAGTAAGCTAAATAGCGAATAATGGCTTGTTTCGTAGAAAGCTTCGCACCAGTTTTGGAATCAAGCACCATAGCCTTGATCACCATTTTACCTGGCGTCGCCGATTTATAGATCCAAAATAAAATGGTGGCGATTAATGGCATGACATAAGAAATAATAAAATCACCTCCCATTAGCCACGAATCAGAATGCTGTGCTTCATCGCCATACACTAAAAACAACAATGGAGTCGAGACGCATAAAAGGATAACCGTATCAATCAAAGACGCACCTGTTCTTGCCCAAAAACCAGCATATTGATATGCGCCAAACTTCTCCAACTCTTTCCCACTCATCACTATTCCCTTCCAGTCCATTGTGTCAAAGTATTTTTAACCGCGCGTAGCATAGCAAATAGACAAAAATGACAAAATAATCATTCTTATTTATTTCACCGGTGCTAAAAGCGTTAAATTAGCTGCACCCTAGCACTGGTTGGCCTAATAAGGGTCATTAGCAAAACAGTTCACGCGAAAGCGATCGTAAAGACCATTTCAGCTCTAGTGCTCGAATAAGCGCGTCATAATGACAGGCCGTGTAATGGGTTATTGGGTAGGTGCTGGTGGCAGTTTTTAGCTGGATCTAATTGCTCTCAAGTGAGAAAAGCCAGCTCAGATACGGCTGACTTGATTTTGAGAGTGGAGTGAACAATCACTTTTTAGATGAATGACTTGCTAAACTATAATGTGACAAGCACTTGAGATCGGAGACTAAATTTCATCCGCCCCTGAGGTAACGGGCGGTAGAAGCAAAACATGAGCTCTACACGTTATTGGATGCCGTATTGGCGCACCAATCGCAGCATTTGTCCGGTGACAAGCCTCATTGTCTGCGTCTGTTCCGCTACGAAATGGAATGGGCGCATATTTTGAAGAATATCTACGCCATGACCGACCGTATTGCCAAGATACAGTTGGATAGGGGTGATGGGGATTTGGCTTAAGGGGTCAGATTCCTTCTAAAGCAATATCGTTGGCCATTGCCTACGAATCTATACTTGTAAGGAATCTGACCCCTTTATTGATGATAGATCCATTCCCGCGGGAACCGCGGTCCTACAAAAACTGCGACTCACTTCAGAAATGCAATATCTATCGCTGAGTACAATCGGCTCGTACAAAGGTCGGGAATAAGGTCAGGCAGGGAATGGCTGCTATCACTTAAGGGGTCAGATCCCTTCTGCACCGATATCGTTGGCAACTACCTACGAATCTATACTTGTAAGGGATCTGACCCCTTTGCAACATAAATCGCCGGCAATAAAAAAGGAGCACCGAGGTGCTCCTTTTTAGGATCTAACCAGAAGTTAGGAGATTAGCCAGCTACGAATGCTGCTTTTTCTTCTTCAGTCACTTCTTTGATAGAAAGCTTGATACGACCGCGTGCGTCTACGTCTAGGACTTTAACGATTACGTCTTGGCCTTCTTGTAGTACGTCAGCGACTGCACGGATGCGCTCTTCAGCGATCTGAGAGATGTGTACTAGGCCGTCTTTGCCTGGAAGGATGTTCACGAATGCACCGAATTCCGCTAGGCGAACGACTTTACCTTGGTAAAGTTTGTCGACTTCTGCTTCTGCAGTGATTTCGTGGATACGTAGCATCGCTGCGTCAGATGATGTTTTATCTGGAGCGTAGATACGTACTGTACCATCGTCGTCTAGGTCGATAGAAGCGCCTGTGTCTTCAGTGATAGAGCGGATTGTTGCGCCGCCTTTACCGATAACTTCACGGATCTTCTCAGGATCGATCTTGAATGTCGCCATAGATGGTGCATTCGGAGATACTTCTGGACGAGCGTAGCCAATGACTTGAGCCATTTCACGTAGGATGTGCTTACGTGCTTCCATCGCTTGAGTTAGGGCGATGTCCATGATCTCTTCGTTGATACCTTCGATCTTGATGTCCATCTGTAGCGCTGTGATACCTTCTTCAGTACCCGCTACTTTGAAGTCCATGTCGCCTAGGTGGTCTTCGTCACCTAGGATGTCAGTTAGGACTGCGAAGCCGTCGTCTTCTTTTACAAGACCCATTGCGATACCCGCAACTGGTGCTTTAAGAGGAACGCCTGCGTCCATCATAGATAGAGACGCACCACACACAGACGCCATTGAGCTTGAACCATTCGATTCAGTGATCTCAGATACCACGCGGATTGTGTATGGGAATTCGTCTTCAGAAGGAAGAACAGCCTGTACACCACGACGTGCTAGACGACCGTGACCGATTTCACGACGACCGACTCCGCCCATACGACCACACTCACCTACAGAGTAAGGAGGGAAGTTGTAGTGCAGCATGAAGCTGTCTTTCGATTCGCCCGCTAGACCGTCAGCGATCTGAGCGTCACGGCTTGTACCTAGTGTACAAGTTGCGATCGCTTGTGTTTCACCACGTGTGAACAAAGCAGAACCGTGAGTTTTCTTCAACATGCCCACTTCAACAGCGATTGGACGAACAGTGCTGTTGTCACGACCGTCGATACGTGGCTTGCCGTCGATTACGCGACGACGCACGATGTTTTTCTCAAGCTTACCGAAAGCACCGGCTACGTCAGCTTCAGAGAAAGCACCTTCTTCTGTTACTAGCGCTTCGATCGCTGCGGCGCGAACTTCGCCTAGTTTCGCGTAACGAGCCATCTTGTCAGAGATAGTGTACGCTTCTTCGATTTGCGCTGCGAAGCCTGACGCTACCGCTGCTTTTAGCTCTTCGTTTGTTGCTTCAGGAGCCCAGTCCCAACGTGGTTTGCCAGCTTCAGCTGCAAATTCGTTGATCGCTTGAACCGCCGTTTGCATTTCTTTGTGCGCGTAAAGTACCGCACCTAGCATTTCGTCTTCTGTCAGCTCTTGTGCTTCAGACTCAACCATTAGTACTGCGTCTTTGGTACCCGCTACCACCATGTCTAGTAGAGATTCTGCTAGCTCAGAGTTTAGTGGGTTAAGCATGTAGCCAGACTCATCGTTGAAGCCAACACGAGCTGCACCGATAGGACCGTTGAATGGGATACCTGATACAGCTAGTGCTGCAGAGGTTGCCAGCATTGCAGGGATATCAGCGTCTAGGTTTGTGTTAGTCGACATTACGGTACAAACAACTTGTACTTCGTTCATGAAACCTTTCGGGAACAGTGGACGAATTGGACGGTCGATTAGACGTGACGTTAGGGTTTCTTTTTCAGAAGGACGGCCTTCACGTTTTAGGAAACCACCTGGGATTTTACCAACCGCGTAAGTACGCTCTTGGTAGTGTACAGACAGTGGGAAGAAGTCTTGACCAGCGTTTGCGCTCTTCGCGCCAACCACTGTTGCAAGCACTTGTGCATCGCCCATTGTACATAGAACAGCACCCGTCGCTTGACGTGCGATACGGCCTGTTTCTAGGGTAACTTCTTGATTTCCGTATTGGAAAGTTTTAGTCGTAATACTCACTCGTATTCCTTAACTTATTTTTTTGTAACTTTCTCCCAAAGACAATCTTTAGTAGCCAGTACTCAAATGTATTCTTTACTGCGTCGTTTTGTTGATCGGAGAAAAACACATATGAAGTACAGGCTGTCCCTTGGGAGGCCTATAAAGAAAAAAGGGCCATATGGTTATGGCCCTTTCTCTGTCTTAGCGACGTAGACCTAGCTTTTTGATCAAGCTAGTGTAACGTGCAGCGTCTTTACGCTTTAGGTAGTCCAGCAATTTACGGCGCTGGTTTACCATGCGAATTAGACCGCGACGAGAATGGTGGTCGCCTTTGTGATCTTTGAAGTGACCTTGTAGACCTTCGATGTTCTTAGTTAGCAATGCAACTTGAACTTCTGGTGAACCAGTGTCGCCTTCTTTAACCTGAAACTCTGCAACCAATGCTGCTTTTTGTTCTGCAGACAATGCCATAATCTTTATCTCCAATTAATATGCTATGAATGTGTCCAGGATAGCCGAGCATATTTTCAGTTACCCTAGGGCCGAGTATTCTAGCACTATTTTTTCGCTAACTCACTCGTATTTACCAATCGATGTGGCTTAATTTTGCCTTTTTTCACTTCGCCTAAACCCATGAAAGCGCGTGTGCCTTCTACGTATAGGCGTAGTAATTGACCTTCGTCAAAACCACGTGTGTTGCTTAGTAATCTACCAAACACTATATCTTGGGATTCTTGCACTGACATGACAATCTCCGGTAAATGCAATACGGCGGTATCCGCACCCATTAACTGTTGATCAAGAATGTCTTCGCCCTGTTCAGCCAACGCTTCAAATTCTTCGATGGTAAGCATGTCCGCTGGATCATAGCCTGCGGTTGAGACACGATGTAACGTCTTAAGATGCGCACCACAACCCATGGCTTCACCGATATCTTCACCAATGGTGCGAATATAAGTGCCTTTGGTACAGCTAATGTCCAAAGTCAGAGTGTTTTCACTGCGCTCCAGCACCTCTAAATTTGAGATAAAGACCTTACGGCGTTTACGCTCAATAGTGATGCCTTGACGGGCGTATTCGTACAAAGGCTTACCTTCGTGCTTTAACGCGGAATACATCGGTGGTACTTGCTCGATCTCCCCACGGAAACGATCCAGTAGCGTTTCTAATTCATCATCAGAAAGCTGTGGTACAGTTTCATTAGTCAGGATATCGCCTTCTTTATCGCCTGTGGTGGTACGAATACCCAGTTCAATACAGGTAATGTAACGCTTGTCAGCGTCGAGAAGGAATTGCGAGAATTTGGTGGCTTCGCCAAGACAAAGCGGCAACATGCCAGTGGCAAGTGGGTCAAGTGCCCCCGTATGTCCGGCTTTAGCAGCACGGAACACACGGCGAACTTTTTGTAACGCTTGATTAGAGCTCAGACCCAGAGGTTTGTTTAGTAGCACAACGCCATCAATGGCGCGCCATTGCGTTTTACCCATGGTAAGCGCTTACTCTTCGTTTGAGTCTTGTTTCTGGTCCTTGCGAACAGCTTCGTCAATCAACGCAGACATGCGTGCACCGTTTACTACGCTGTTGTCGTAGTGGAAACGTAGGTGCGGCATGATGCGCAGTTTCACTTCTTTCGCAAGGCGAGAACGCAGGAAGTTTTTTGCACTTTCCAGTGCCGCTTGGTTTTCTGCCAAACGTTCCGCATTGTCATCTAACCCAAGCACGGTGTAGTACACATCCGCATAGCCTAGGTCTTTTGCAACACGCACTTCGTTGATCGTTACCATACCAAGACGTGGGTCTTTCACTTCAAATTGTATTAGGGATGCCAGCTCCTTTTGGAGCTGGTCACCGATACGACTAGTACGACTAAATTCGCCTGCCATTGTGTATCCCTGTATTAAAGTGTACGAGCGACTTCGATAGTCTTGAAGACCTCGATCTTATCGCCTTCTTTCACGTCGTTGTAGTTCTTCACGCCGATACCACATTCCATACCTTGACGGACTTCGTTAACAGCGTCTTTGAAACGACGTAGAGATTCTAGTTCACCTTCGAAAATTACCACGTTGTCACGTAGGACACGGATTTTCTCGTTACGGTAAACCGTACCCTCAAGCACCATACAACCCGCTACCAGACCGAACTTAGGTGAACGGAATACGTCACGTACTTCTGCTGTACCAACGATTTCTTCACGTAGATCTGGTGTCAACATGCCTGATAGGGCTTGTTTCACATCGTCGATGATGTTGTAGATAACGCTGTAGTAACGTAGGTCTACGTTTTCACGCTCGATGAACTGCTTCGCTGAGCTGTCCGCACGTACGTTGAAGCCGAAGATTACCGCGTTTGAAGCAAGCGCTAGGGTCGCGTCAGTTTCAGTGATACCACCTACACCGCTTGATACTACGTTTACTTTTACTTCGTCAGTACTTAGGTCAGTCAAAGACTTGATCAGAGCTTCCAACGAACCACGAACGTCGGCTTTCAATACGATGTTCAGCGTGCCAACTTCTTCTTGGCCCATGCCAGAGAATAAGTTTTCAAGCTTAGCAGAGTGCTGGCGAGCAAAGCGTACTTCACGGTATTTACCTTGACGGAAGTTCGCTACTTCACGCGCTTTACGCTCGTCTGCTACAACGATGAACTCTTCACCGGCATCTGGTGTGCCGTCAAGACCTAGGATCTCAACTGGGATAGATGGACCAGCAGACTCAACAGCCTTACCATTCTCATCCAACAACGCACGTACACGCCCCATTTGCAGACCCGCTAGTACGATGTCCCCTTTCTTCAGAGTACCGTTCTGTACGAGTACTGTTGCCACAGAACCGCGACCACGATCTAGACGAGATTCAACCACCACACCTTTACCTGGTGCGCTTGGAACCGCTGTCAGTTCAAGTACTTCTGCTTGCAGTAGAACCGCTTCTAGAAGCTCGTCGATACCTTCACCAGATTTCGCCGATACGCCTACGAATTGAACGTCACCGCCCCATTCTTCTGGCACAACTTCTTGTGCTACCAACTCGTTTTTCACTTTGTCGATATCAGCAGATTCTTTATCGATCTTAGTCATGGCAACAACAATTGGAACGCCCGCTGCACGAGAGTGCTGGATCGCTTCAATCGTCTGAGGCATTACGCCGTCGTCTGCCGCACACACTAGGATTACGATATCCGTTGCTTGCGCACCACGTGCACGCATCGCCGTGAACGCCGCGTGTCCAGGTGTATCAAGGAAACTCACCATGCCGTGATCAGTTTCTACGTGGTAAGCACCGATGTGCTGCGTGATACCACCAGACTCGCCCGCTGCTACGCGTGTAGTACGGATGTAGTCAAGTAGCGACGTTTTACCGTGGTCAACGTGGCCCATTACGGTCACAACTGGCGCACGTTTAACCGCCTCACCTTCATAATCGATAGAGTCGATCATGTCGTTTTCTAAGGCATTTTCGTCAATGAATTTAACTTTGTGACCCATTTCTTCAACGACTAGCGTTGCTGTGTCACGGTCAATTGTTTGGTTAATGGTCGCCATAGCGCCCATCTTAAACATCACCTTGATCACTTCTGCAGCTTTAATGGCCATTTTGTCAGCCAGTTCCGCTACCGTGATGCTTTCAGGAATCGCTACTTCATGAATCATTGGCGCAGTTGGTTTTTGGAAACCATGCTCTTGCTTCGAAGGCTTCTTCAGCTTACGTTTGCCGCCGCGACGAGAAAACTCGTCATCATCATTCAAAGAAATACGGCCTGTGCGTTTTTGATCAGCACGGCCACGTGGCTTGTCTTTTTCACGATCGTTTTGCTTAGGTGCAGCTTTTTTACCTTTCGGCGCTGGTCCGCTTTTGACTTCGCCAGCTGCTTGAGAAACCTTACGATTGGTTTTGGTCTCTTTAGAATTATCCACGAGTTGTTCCGCTCCCATATCGGAGTCGTTTGGCTCCGTTTGCTTTGCTGCTCGGTCTGCTGCTGCACGCTCTTGTTGTTGGCGTTCAGCTTCTTTACGAGCTAGTTCTTCAGCTTCGGCTTTTGCCTTAGCTGCCTGTTCGGCCTCAAGTTTTGCCGCCTCTTCGCGAGCCTTCTCAGCCTCAATACGTGCTTGCTCTTCTGTCGCGCGTTGCTGTGCCAGCATTTCTTGCTGACGTTTTAGCTCATCTTCGACATCCGTGCGTTTCACGTAAGTGCGTTTTTTCTTAACCGCAACGTTAACTGTTTTATTACCAGCACCAGCAGATAGCGTACTCTTCGTGCGACGCTGAAGGGTAATGCGTTGCTCACCTTCCGTCTCACCCGAGTCGCCATGCTGACGCTTAAGGTAGTTTAACAGTACTTGCTTCTCAACATCAGATACTTCTTGATCCGCGCTCTTATGAGGCAGGCCAGCATCTTTCATCTGAGTTAATAGTTTCTCGACTGGTGTGTTCACCAGTTCGGATAATATCTTAACGGTTTGAACTGTCATTAAGTTCCCCCTTTTTACTCAGATTTTATTCAGATTCAGCAAACCATGGTGCACGCGCGGTCAAAATAAGTGCTGCGGCACGTTCTGCGTCCATTCCATCAATCTCGAGTAATTCATCAACGGATTGTTCTGCTAAATCTTCCATCGTCACGACACCTTTCGATGCAAGAACCAAGGCTAGGTGATTATCCATGCCTTCCATTTCTAGCAAGTCTTGAGCAGGCTTAGCACTTTCCAGCTGCTCTTCCGCTTGCAATGCTTGGTTCAGTAATGATTCTTTTGCACGTGTACGTAACTCGTTTACTAAATCTTCATCAAATCCGTCGATGTCTAACATTTCTTCCATCGGCACGTATGCAACTTCTTCGATTGTTGCAAAGCCTTCTTCAGCTAGCTGAATCGCTAGGTCATCGTCGATTTCCAAAGCCGTCACAAACAAGTCAATCAGCTTCTGTGATTCTTCTTGTTGTTTTGCTTCAGCATCTTCCGCTGTCATCACGTTTAGCGTCCAACCAGTCAATGCTGATGCTAGACGAACGTTTTGACCGTTACGACCAATCGCTTGAGCAAGATTGTCACTCTTCACAGCTACGTCCATAGAGTGAGAGTCTTCATCAATAACGATTGAGTCAACTTCTGCAGGCGCCATGGCGTTGATAACTAGCTGTGCTGGGTTGTCATCCCAAAGCACGATATCCACACGCTCGCCGTTCATTTCATTAGAAACGGCTTGTACACGTGCGCCACGCATACCAACACAAGCACCGATAGGATCGATACGGCGATCGCTGGTCTTAACAGCAATTTTCGCACGTAGACCTGGATCACGGGCAGCGCCGCGAATCTCGATTACTTCCTCTGCGATTTCAGGTACTTCAAGGCGGAACAGTTCCACCATAAATTCTGGTGAAGTACGTGAAAGCACCAACTGTGAACCGCGGTTGTCTTCACGAATTTCCTGTAGCAACGCACGAATACGATCGTTTAGACGGAACGTTTCACGATTGATCAAAGCGTCTTTTGGCAAAGAGGCTTCCGCGTTTTCACCTAAATCGATGATTAGGCTATCACGAGTTACTTTCTTCACTTGACCGTGTACGAGTTTGCCCACTTTATCACTGTACTGAGCAACCATTTTCGCACGCTCTGCTTCACGTACTTTTTGTACGATCACTTGCTTAGCAGTTTGCGCCGCGATACGGCCAAATTCTTCTGATTCGATTTCTTCTTCGTAGATCTCACCCGCAGCGATGTTTAAACCCATTTCTTCCATATCATCAGTCGTTAGTTCTGAATCAGGAGCTGAGTAATCTTCATCCGCTACGATGTCCCACTGACGGTAGGTTTTGTAATCGCCAGTGCGCTGATCAATGGATACACGTACTTTTGCGTCGCCTTCAAAACGTCGTTTTGCAGCGCTTGCTAATGCAGTTTCTACGGCCTCGAAAATCACCTGTTTTGGTACATCTTTTTCGTTGGATACCGCTTCTACTACCAAAAGAATTTCTTTGCTCATCCTTTTAGCCTCTCTCAAAGGTTGAATAAATTAAAACTGAGGAACAATGTTTGCTTTTTCAATCAACTCGATTGGCAGCAAGTACTCTTCGCTATCGACGAGCAGCACCACTTCATCACCTTCAATGCCGGTGAGCTGACCTTTAAATTTGCGGCGACCATCAAACGGCACACGCAAGCGTAATGACACAACAGAACCAATGAATCGTTGGTACTGACTGAGTTCAAATAATGGGCGATCTAGACCAGGTGATGACACCTCTAGATGGTATTCGCCAGAAATAGGGTCTTCTACATCCATGATTGCGCTCACTTGGCGACTTACAGATGCACAATCTTCTACATCAATTCCTTTCTCGGAGTCTGTTTCAATAAATACACGTAGAACAGAATCCTTGCCTTGAGAAATGTATTCGAGCCCCCAAAATTCAAAGCCCAAACCTTCAACAACGGGCCTGATAAGCTCTTCTAATTGTGTGAACTTAGTAGACAAATGCCTTCTCCGATAAAAAGCGTAGAAACAAAAAACGGGCTCAAGGCCCATTTAACAGTAGTTCAGATAGCAAAAAACCCCATATAGGGGCCATCCAAACTATAAGATCTTCTCAGACCTTAATCTTATTATGTGAACACAATAAGACTAGGTTGGTTGCGGGAGCCGGATTTGAACCGACGACCTTCGGGTTATGAGCCCGACGAGCTACCAGACTGCTCCATCCCGCGTCAACGAGAACGCATTCTACTACAACAATGCGTTTTTCTCAAGAATGGTGCCGATGGCCGGACTCGAACCGGCACAGCCGTAGGCCACCACCCCCTCAAGATGGCGTGTCTACCAATTCCACCACATCGGCATTTTTTCGTAGAGAATTACTCTACTGTAGGGATATCCTGGTTCGCTGCAGACTCTTCAGCGCTTGAATCAATCGCTGGCATTTCCACAGTTTCTTCCACTTGTGACGCGCTTGGTACAAAATCCAAACCACCGTTCACAGTTTTTGCCTGCTCGCTAGCGAAAAACGCCAAGCCAAAGCTAGTCAAAAAGAATACCAGAGCAAATACAGCCGTTAGTTTGCCAAAGAAGCTACCGCCGCCCTGACTACCAAATACTGTTTGCGATGCGCCACCACCAAAGGAAGCACCTGCATCAGCACCTTTACCCTGTTGAATCAACACCAACCCGATGATAGCAACAGCTGCTAATACATGAACAACTAAAACTAAAGCTTCCATTTTTCTACTTCGCAGATTCTATGATCGAATTAAATTCTTTAGCATCCAATGATGCGCCCCCAACAAGAGCGCCATCGATATCAGCCTGAGCAAATAGCTCTGCACTATTAGATGCCTTAACACTGCCGCCGTATAAAATAGCGATTTTTTCCGCAATTTCAACCGACTGAGAGGCAATATTATCTCGAATACCTTTATGTACTTCTTGAGCTTGTTCTGACGTTGCCGATTTACCTGTACCGATCGCCCAAACAGGCTCGTAAGCAATCACAACTTTCTCGAACAACTCTACGCCGATTTCATTTAACACTGCATCAACCTGAGCGTTACACACGATTAGAGTGGTACCTGCTTCACGTTGTTCAAGCGTTTCACCGACGCATAAAATTGGCGTTAAGCCAGCCGCGATTGTCGCCGCTACTTTTTTCGCCACCTGAGCATCTGTCTCTGCAAATAAAGCACGACGCTCAGAGTGCCCCAAAATCACATGAGACACGGAGAAGTCTTGCAACATAGACAAGCTCACTTCCCCAGTGTAAGCACCAGATGTGTATTCAGACACGTTTTGTGCAGCCAGTTTAATTGGTGAATCCACTAATTGCTGAGCTACTAACGGCAAATATACGAATGTTGGCGCCACTACTACATCAACGGTATCACAGGCTTTTAGGCCTTTAACCAGTTCAACTACGGACTCAGAAGAGCCATTCATTTTCCAGTTACCTGCGACTATCTTGCGACGTGTCATAGTGATACCCCTAATTTAGAGGCGCCCATTCTAGGCAATTGTCTAGCCTATATCAAGCGCTAATTATTGATTTTTAAGTTAAGAATCAGCCAATTGCTTACTCTTATTGAGTGCAACTTGCTCAACTTCGTTTGCTAAATAGTCAACTAACTCGTCCACCATTTCTTGATCACGGCCTTCGACCATCACACGAATCAGTGGTTCCGTGCCCGAAGCACGCAATAAAACTCGCCCAAGACCGTTTAACTTCTCATTGGCCATGGCAATGGCTTTTTGCAATTCAGGCTCTTCTGCTGGCGCGAAACGCTGAGCAACACGAACGTTTTTTAGCTTTTGCGGGAATTTAATCAGGCCAGACAGCAGCTCATGTAGGGCTTTGCCCTCTTCAATCATGGCCCGTAATACTTGCAGCGCGGCAATAATTCCATCACCTGTCGTGGTGATATCACGGCACACGATATGACCCGATGGCTCACCACCTAACACCCAGCCATGCTGAATCAGTTTCTCGTTAACGTAGCGGTCGCCTACTTTGGCACGACTGAAACCAATGCCGTTTTCAGAAAACGCCAGTTCCAAACCAAAGTTGCTCATCAGTGTACCAACTACGCCACCATTGAAACGCCCTGTATCCATCAAATGGTTAGCAATGATGTACAGCACATCGTCACCATCACAGACTTTACCGAAACGATCTACCAATATCAGGCGGTCACCATCGCCATCTAAGGCAATACCAATATCCGCTTCTTCAGCCAAAACATTTTTGCGCAGCAATTCAGGTTTGGTTGCACCACTGTCTTCGTTAATGTTTAGACCATCAGGGTTCACACCAATCGCAATGACTTCAGCACCCAGCTCGGAGAATACGCGCGGAGCCACGTGATACGTTGCCCCATCGGCACAGTCGACCACAATTTTAAGGCCCGATAGTTGCAGACCTATTGGGAAAGTACCTTTACAGTATTCAATGTAACGCCCCGCCGCATCGTCGATGCGCTTAGCTCGACCGATCAGACTCGAATCCACCACCTGCATTGGTTGATCTAGGTAGTATTCGATTTTCTCCTCCATCTCATCGGACAATTTGCCACCTTGAGCCGAGAAGAATTTAATACCGTTGTCTGTGTAAGGGTTGTGAGAGGCACTGATCACGATGCCCGCACTCGCCCGGAAAGTACGTGTTAGATAAGCAATTGCAGGTGTCGGCATAGGCCCAACAAGGCGCACATCCGCACCCGCCGCCACAATACCTGACTCTAAAGCAGACTCAAACATGTAGCCTGAAATACGCGTATCTTTACCAATCAGGATTTTCTTATCGTGTTCTTTAAAAACTTGGCCAGCAGCCCAGCCCAGCTTGAGCATAAATTCAGGGGTAATCGGCCCTTTGCCCACTTCACCGCGAATACCATCGGTACCAAAATATTTACGCATTACGGCTCTCTTCTATTTGATGCATCACTTTCAGCATATCCACATGTGGCTTCACATCGTGAACACGGAAAATGCGAGCGCCTTTTAGATAGGTCGAAGCATTCGCGCCCATGGTGCCATATAAACGTTCCGACACGGGCACACCAAGAATGTCTCCGATCATAGTTTTACGAGACACTCCAATCAGCACTTCATGACCTAAATTCAACAGGCGCTCTGTGTGTTTAAGTAGGGTCGTATTATGAACTAGGGTTTTGCCAAAGCCGATACCTGGATCCAAGATAATATTATCTTTTTCGATGCCGGCCCCAACACAAGCGTCAATGCGAGCCAAAAGATACTGCTCAACATCACCAATTAAATCCTCGTAGGAGGGGGCATCTTGCATGTTTTGCGGCGTCCCACGCATATGCATGAGACAAACAGGCAGCCCAGTAGCCGCTGCAGCGGCCAAAGCACCATCACGCTCCAGCGCCCGCACATCATTGATAAACCCTGCACCCAACTTAGCAGAACCAGTGATTACTGATGGTGTACTGGTGTCCACTGAAACAATGGTGTCAAAGCGCTGTTTGATGGCTTCCACAACAGGCAAAACTCGATCTAACTCCTCTTGCTCACCGACCACTGCAGCGCCAGGTCGAGTAGATTCACCGCCGACGTCGATAAAGTCAGCGCCGTCTTCAATCATGCGCTCCACTTGGCGCAAAGCAGCATCTAAATTGTTGTGTTGACCACCATCAGAAAAAGAATCCGGGGTTACGTTGAGAATCCCCATAACGCGAGGAAGCGATAAGTCTAATGACTTATCGCCAAATACCATTACCGACATCGATTTATTCACTTACTTTAGAAACAAGCTGGCGAAGCTTAAGCTTCGCCAGTTGGTTTTTGAGAGGCAGGTACGTCATCTGGAGTATCAGATGAGTCTGTCATTGAATCATGTTCATTCGCTTGTTGCGGATCTGGCTCTTGCGCCACTTCCGCATTTTCACTTGGACCATTTCCACCTGCAGATGGGTCAGACCAGCCTGCTGGAGGGCTTGGCTTCTTGCCGTCCATGATCTCTTTGATCTGCTTGGCGTCGATTGTCTCATAGACCATCAAGGCATCCGCCATCATCTCAAGCTTATCGCGGTTATCTTCAAGGATCTGTGTCGCTTTTTTGTAGCAACGATCAATGATACCACGCACTTCCGCATCCAGTTTTTTACCAGTCTCTGGTGAGAAATAGTTCGCTTTGGCGCCAGTGCTGCCACCTAGGTAACCGGTTTGATCTTCTTCTTCGTAGGCGAAGGCGCCCAACTCTTCTGATAGACCCCATTTAGTGACCATGCTACGGGCAATACTTGACGCTCGTTCGATGTCATTTGAAGCGCCAGTTGAAACACCGTCGAAACCGTGAACTAACTCTTCTGCGATACGACCACCATACAAACTACAGATTTGCGATTCCAAGCCACGCTTACTTAGGCTGTACTTATCTTCTTCTGGCAAGTACATGGTTACACCTAGGGCACGACCACGAGGAATGATGGTTACTTTGTACACAGGATCGTGTTCCGGCATCAGATAACCAACGATCGCATGACCCGCTTCGTGGTAAGCCGTATTACGCTTCTCTTCTTCCTTCATCACCATGGATTTACGCTCAGCGCCCATCAGGATTTTATCCTTCGCCAGCTCAAGCAACTCCATGTTAACTAGTCGACGGTTAGAGCGTGCTGCGAACAGCGCGGCTTCGTTAACTAGGTTAGCCAGATCAGCACCAGAGAAACCAGGTGTACCACGAGCGATGTTCTTTGGCTCCACGTCATCAGCCACAGGCACTTTGCGTAGGTGAACTTTTAGAATCTGCTCACGACCACGGATATCAGGCAAGCCAACGGTCACTTGACGGTCAAAACGACCAGGACGTAATAGCGCAGGGTCCAAAACGTCTGGACGGTTAGTTGCGGCGATAACGATAATACCTTCGTTACCCTCGAAACCATCCATCTCAACCAGTAATTGGTTCAGAGTTTGCTCACGCTCATCATTACCACCGCCCATACCAGAGCCACGGTTACGACCCACTGCGTCAATCTCATCAATAAAGATGATGCAAGGTGCGTGTTTTTTCGCCTGTTCAAACATGTCACGCACACGAGATGCACCGACACCAACGAACATTTCAACGAAGTCAGAACCAGAAATCGTGAAGAAAGGTACTTTTGCTTCACCAGCAATGGCTTTCGCCAACAAAGTTTTACCTGTACCTGGAGGTCCACACATTAGGATACCGCGTGGAATTTTACCGCCAAGACGCTGGAACTTACCTGGCTCACGTAGGAAGTCTACTAGCTCTTCTACGTCTTCTTTGGCCTCATCACAGCCAGCTACATCAGCAAACGTTGTCTTAATTTGATCTTCAGGAAGCAGACGAGCTTTAGACTTACCAAATGACATTGGACCGCCTTTACCACCGCCACCACCTTGCATCTGGCGCATAAAGAAAACGAAGATCGCCAAGATCAATAAGATTGGGAAGCTAGCCACTAACAGTTGAGTCCAAAGACTTTGCTGCTCCGGCATACGACCTTCAACAACTACGTTGTTACTTAGCAGGTCGTCCATGATTTTTGGATCCGCAGCGGCTGGGCGAACGGTTTCAAAGCTGTCGCCACCCGTACGTGATCCACTGATGGTGTAACCATCAATAACCACTTTTGCGATACGGCCATCATGAACCTCTTGCACGAATTCAGAGTAAGAGATTCGGTTGGTATCCGAAGAGGTATTAAAGTTGTTAAACACTGTCAGTAGCACTGCAGCAATCACCAACCACAATAAAATATTTTTTAGCATATCGTTCAAGAGCACACCTCTTAATGGTCAATTTACCGGGTACAGGCAAAGCAACCTTTAATTTGTCGTCCTAGTAAGTATGCTCACAGCTAAAACTAGCAAGAGCATAGGGTTTACGGGTGACAACGAAACCACAAGGTTCCGCATCGCTATTAGGTACGTTTGTAACCTAAATTAAGACCTCAACAAAAAAACAGCTTCTGTGAAATCGGAAATCTCAATAACATATTGGGGCCAAGCTTGAAATTACAAGATATGACCAACGCTTTCCAACCCTAGAAAGTAGTTTTTCGTATATAAAGCGGCACAAAACATGCCCACGTTGTCCATTAAGGTCATGGTAACGCCTAAATATACCAGATGCTACGAAGGCTCCGATATATCCGATCACTTATTGAGACTTTTTGACATGTGGTTCGGCAAAATGTTCCATCATTTAGAGATCGTGAGTTTTTGATCTTCTCGCGTTTCATCATACCTAATTCAATAGATATTCCGCTATAATATCGCTTAACCTCTGAAGCCTCCAATAAAGAGGGTCAACCAAGATGAGAAATTTTAACTATGAGTTTGACAAACGTTCAAAAAAAGCAATATCGCAACATTGGGCACTCACTTAATCCTGTAGTGACGGTAGCGGGCAACGGCCTAACAGAACCCGTTCTAACGGAAATTGACCGTGCCCTCGAAGACCACGAACTGATCAAAGTTCGCTACAGTGTTACAGATCGTGAAGCTCGCTACGAGCTAATCGAAGAAACCAGCAAAATTTTAAAAGCACAGATTGTGCAGACTATCGGCAAAGTGGCGCTTTTCCATCGTGCAGCGCTAAAGCCGAACCCGAAGTTATCCAACTTACTTCGCTAAAGATTCGAGATTAAGGCCAGCCATTGCTGGCCTTAATTTTTCCTACCTCAACCTTTGAACTTCTGCGCCGATATATTCTCAATATAAAGAAAAGAGTACGCGCCATGATTTTCATCGATACGATTAATCGCATCACCCAATTGCCAGAGCGAGAAGATCCCACCAACTTCCGCCGACGTCGTTCGCGTACCGACAAGGACAGTTTGACTCTGAGCGAAGCCGCTGCCCATGTACAGCAGATCACGCTTTCTTATGAAAATGCTAGCAATCTCACCCCGACAGATAGCATCATCGCCAACATGCTGGAAGCCGTGTTACAGCAACTGGATGATCTGAATATTCACGTTGAAGCACTTAGCCAATTTGCTCCAACAAACGACTCATGGCAGCTAACACTTCAAACACCACCACTGAGCCAAGAACAAACCAAACCAAGCTATGTCACCAGTGTTAAAGATCTACAAAAAGACAAGCAGTTGAAACGCATTGAGTTACACCTTATCGGCCAAGATAAAACAGATAAACTGTGCCTGCTAAAATTCATTCCGCACCATTTATCTCCACCGTTACGCCAAGCCCTATTACAGCTACCACCAAAGCAAACCTTGCATACTCCCTACTCAGCTCATGAACTCGAGCTACTGCCTTTACACTGGGCATTTGAAATTGATCAAGACGGTGAGGCGGAGCCACTAGCGTCCTTGTATGACAACAACAATGTGCCCCCAGCACATTACCACCCACAATTCAATGGTCTACAAATTTGGTTTGAAAGACAAGAGGATGCTTTACCGCTACTGATCAGCGATCCGCGTTTTGGCTATATCTATTTGGGAAATTATGAAGCTTACAGCAACCGAGAGTATGAGCCTGGAGAAGAAGGCAACTTCTCCGGCTCATTAGACACCAACGTTTAATTGGCTTATTTGGCAAGTTTTTCCCGCTGCAGTTTGCGACGGGATAGCCACCATACGGCGAGGGTCACTAAAGACACAATTAAAATGATAATAGTCGCCAACGCATTGATCTTAGGTGACACCCCTAAACGCACCGAACTAAAGACCTCAATTGGCAAAGTCGTCGACCCAGGCCCCGAGACAAAGCTAGCGATCACCACATCGTCCAGTGACAAGGTAAAAGACAGTAACCAAGCAGACACCAAAGCCGGCATAATGATCGGCAAGGTCACTTGAATAAAAGCCTTCAGAGGTGTTGCCCCCAAGTCCATCGCCGCCTCTAGGTAAGAGCGATCCAATTCCTTCAAGCGTGAACTGATCACAACCGTCGCATAAGCGGTACAGAAGGTCGCGTGTGCCACCCAAATCGTCATCAAACCTCGCTGCTCTGGCCAGCCAATCACATCAGTCATAGACACGAACAACAATAGTAGCGATAAACCAATGATCACATCTGGCATTACCAGCGGCGCCGCGACCAAGCTATGCAACATAGAGCGGCCACGAAACTTACCGAAACGAGTCAACGCCACAGACGCCATAATCCCTAACAGTACGGCCGTATTAGCACTCCAGAAAGCGACTTCCAAACTGCGCCAGACAGCTGACATCAAACCCTCGTCTCGGAACAATTCTCCGTACCATTTGGTGGACCAGCCAGCCCAAACCGTAACCAGGCGCGACTCGTTAAATGAGTAAATAATCAAACTCAACATCGGCAGGTATAAAAATGCCATGCCGAACCAAAACATCACAGCAGAAAAACGAATGGACGTTTTCATTTATCGCTCTCCCATTCTTTCTCTTGGTGTTTACGGAAGAAATGTATCGGCACCATGAGTATTAACAGCATGATTAATGCTAACGCCGAGGCCAGCGGCCAATCGCGGTTATTAAAGAACTCTTGCCATAACACTTTACCAATCACAATTGAGTTAGTGCCACCCAAAAGCTCAGGAATCACGTATTCACCAACCACAGGAATAAACACCAACATGCTGCCAGCCACGATACCATTGCGCGATAACGGGAAGGTAATGTGCCAAAATGACTGCAAGCGGCGCGCCCCTAGGTCCTGCGACGCTTCGATCAAACTGTAATCATGCTTCACTAAGTTAGAATACAAAGGCAGCACCATAAAGGGCAGATAGGCGTAAACAATACCGATGTAGACCGCAATATTAGTGTTCAGAATCGCCAGCGGCTCATTAATCACCCCAGTCCACATCAACACGTTATTCAGCACACCGTTACTCTTCAAGATACCGATCCAAGCATAGATACGAATCAGGAACGAGGTCCAAGAAGGCAGCAGAATCAGCAGTAATAGAATCGACTGAGTACTCGGTTTCGCACGGGCTATAAAGTACGCCATCGGATAGCCGATCAACAGACAAAAGAACGTTGAAATGGCCGCCATTTCTAAACTGTTTAAGTAGGCCGTTAGATACAGATCATCTTCGGTTAAAAAGATAAAATTACCGAAATACACATGTAGATCAAACGCTTGATCCGCCATAGACAACAAAGCGGTATAAGGCGGAATGGCGATCTCAGCTTCAGCAAAGGCGATTTTTAAAACTATTAAGAAAGGTAAAGCAAAGAACAGCACCAACCATAAGGTCGGCACAGCAATGACCCACTTCTTACCGTGTTCGGTACTCAGCTTTAAGCGTTCGATTAGCTTATTCATGGGCGCAACACCAAGCCGCTGTCGTCAGACCAGTACACATACACCTGCTCTTCCCAAGTCGGCGCATCGGCGAAACGATCAGAGTTCACCATAAAGGAATTGAGAATCTTGCCGTTCTCCAGACGAATATGGTAAACCGAATGCCCGCCCAAATAAGCAATGTCATGCACCGTGCCACGACACCAGTTGTATTCGCTCTCTGGCTGCTCGCGAGAAATCAGGGTCTTCTCAGGACGCACAGCAAACACGACTTTTTTATCTTCAATTGCTGTGGTCACCCCGTAGGACACATACAGCTTATTAGCGCACTCTTCTGAGTCAATCACGGCGTGATCTTGTGCATCCACGCAGATTTCACCACGGAATAAGTTCATGCTACCAATGAACTCAGCCGCTTGTAGGCTATTCGGCGCTTCGTAAATATCACGCGGCGTACCCGCTTGAACAATGCGTCCTTCCTCCATGATGGCAATACGATTGGCCATGGTCATGGCTTCTTCTTGGTCGTGGGTTACCATGACACAGGTCACACCAACACTCTCAAGAATGTCGACTACTTCCAACTGCATACGGTTACGCAGTTTTTTGTCTAATGCCCCCATCGGCTCATCTAATAACAGCAGTTTCGGCGACTTAGCCAAACTTCGAGCCAAGGCCACACGCTGACGCTGCCCACCTGATAGTTGATCCGGTTTACGCTTGGCAAATTTCTCCATATGCACTAAGCGCAGCATTTGCACCACTTTATCGGCAATCAAGCTCTTCGGCATCCGGTCTTGTTTTAAGCCATAGGCAATGTTTTGCTCCACCGTCATGTGTGGAAATAAGGCATAAGACTGGAACATCATATTGATCGGTCGACGGTATGGCGCAAGCGACACAATGTCTTCACCATCTAGGATAATCTGACCTGAATTAGGTGTTTCAAAGCCTGCGAGCATACGCAGCAGAGTGGATTTACCAGAACCAGAAGCGCCCAACAGAGCAAAAATATCGCCCTTGGCAATGTCTAGTGATACGTCGTTAACCGCGACAACATCGTCGTAGGTTTTTACGATATTCTTTATTTGAAGAAAGTGGCCATCAGCGCTGTCACGCGTAATGCTCGGCTCAATCATTGAGGTTCCTCAAGGCTAGGCATGCCTTTTAACTGAATTCGTAGACAGCCAGCGAGCTAAGCTCGCTGGCTCAGGTAGTATTATTGAGCTGTTTTGATTTGGTTCCATGCGCGGGTGATCGAACGTGTCGTACGTTGATCCAGCACTTTTGGCAACCAAAGTTTCTCACTGACTTCCGCTGGCGGGAAAATGTTTTCATTGTTAGCGATTTCAGGGTCAACCATACTCATCGACGCCGGGTTAGCATTGGCGTACCAAACATAGTTGGTAATGTTGGCTGTAATCTCTGGACGCATTAAGTAGTTCATTAGCTCCATCGCACCATCTGCGTTCTTCGCATCACGGGGAATGGCCAACATGTCGAACCACATCAGAGCCCCCTCTTTAGGGATTAAGTAACTCACCTCAACACCATTGTTCGCTTCTTCTGCACGAGCGGCCGCTTGTGCCACATCGCCTGACCAGCCGATGACCACACAGATATCGCCATTTGCTAGGTCGTTGATGTATTTAGAACTGTGGAAATAGCGGTAGTAAGGGCGTACCGACAGCATCAATTCCGTTGCTTTATCGATGTTTTCCTTGCTCATGTCGTTTGGTGGAAGACCTAGGTAATTCATAGCAGAACTCATTACTTCAGTCGGCGCATCCAGCGCCACAACGCCACAGGATTGCAATTTCTCTAGGTATTCTTTTTCAAACACCAAAGACCAACTGTTGATCGGCGCATCGTCACCCAATAGCTCTTTGACCTTAACGGTGTTGATACCAAGACCTGTTGTCCCCCACATGTAAGGCACCGCGTATTTGTTACCCGGGTCGACATCTTCTAAGGCTTTCATCATCTTTGGATCAAGGTTAGACCAGTTTGGCAATTTAGAGCGATCTAGCTCCATAAAAGCACCAGCTTTAATTTGCTTACCAAGGAAGTCATTGGTTGGCACCACTAGATCGAAACCAGATTGCCCGGATAGCAACTTAGCTTCGAGCACTTCGTTACTATCGAAAACATCGTATACCACAGATACACCTGTTTCTTTCTCGAAACTAGGTAGGGTTTCCTCGTCGATATAATCCGACCAGTTATAAAAGTGCACCACATTGTCTGCTTGTGCAGAGAACGAAACCATAGCCGTTGCCGTAAGGGCCAACGTCGAAACGCAAGACTTTAATTTCATATAACTTCCCCTAGTCCGAGTAAATTAAAAAGCGGGCTATCATACTCATCCGCTTCCTGCAGATAAAGATCATGTCGTGCAAAAACCACGCAATTCTGTATCTGACTTTGCCAAAATCCACACCAAGTAACATGCAACTTACTTGCCGACTCTAAGCCGCCTTGTTTTTCCTTTTTAAAACAAGCGAACACTCTTAGATAAGTTAGCTTATATACAAACTTTGACCATAAAAAAACCCCCGCGGTTATGCGAGGGTTTCGAAGATCACTTTGTTTGCCAAAAAGTTTAGCCACTAGATACTAAAGCTTGCCCCACAACCACAGGTTGAGGTGGCATTCGGGTTACTCACGGTAAAACGAGCCCCCTCTAAGTTCTCTTTGTAATCGACTTCTGAGCCCACCAAATACTGGAAGCTCAACGGATCCACAACTAATTTCACACCATTCTTCAACACCTCTGTGTCGTCTTCCTGATGTTCTTCATCAAATGTGAACCCATACTGGAAGCCAGAACAACCACCACCCGTTACGTAAACACGCAACATCAGGCGATCGTTTTCTTCTTCCTCAATCAAAGACTGTAACTTGGCTGCCGCCGCATCAGTCATTGAAATGGGATCAGCTGATTCCACCATTACTTTCTCCACCGAAATACTGAGACAACTGTTACGTTGCTATACGAATGGCAAGAATTATCCTCTTAACCGAGTAATTCAGTCAAGTATAGATCAGTGCTCGCGGGTCGCGCGGAACGTCACTTCAGGGTAACGCTCTTTTGCTAAGTTCAAGTTCACCATCGTTGGCGCAATATACGTTAGGTTATCACCGCCATCTAACGCTAGGTTAACTTCGTTCTTACGTTTGAACTCTTCAAACTTCTTACCTGGCTCTCCGTCCACCCAACGCGCAGTCGAAACGTTAACGCTTTCGTAAATCGCTTCAACGTTGTACTCGGCTTTTAGACGGGCAACCACCACGTCAAACTGCAGCACACCGACCGCGCCCACAATGAGGTCATTGTTTTGAATTGGGCGGAACACTTGCACTGCACCTTCTTCAGACAGCTGCACCAAACCTTTGAGCAATTGTTTCTGCTTCAATGGATCTTTTAGGCGGATACGACGGAACAATTCTGGTGCAAAGTTCGGAATACCTGAGAATTTAAGGTTTTCACCTTGGGTGAACGTATCACCGATCTGGATAGTACCGTGGTTGTGCAAACCAATGATGTCGCCAGCAAAGGCTTCTTCGGCACGGGAACGGTCACCGGCCATAAAGGTTACTGCATCAGAAATACTGATCTGTTTACCGATACGCACATGGTTCATCTTCATGCCTTGAGTATAGGTACCCGACACGATACGCATAAAGGCAATACGGTCACGGTGTTTTGGATCCATGTTGGCTTGGATCTTAAACACGAAACCAGAGAATTTCTCTTCCGTCGCTTCTACTTCACGCTCATTGGTTTGACGTGGTAGCGGCGCTGGCGCCCAATCTGTTAAACCTTCCAACATGTGATCAACACCAAAGTTACCGAGGGCGGTACCGAAGTACACTGGCGTTAGCTCGCCTTCTAGGAACAATTCTTTGTCGAACTCATTCGATGCACCCAACACTAATTCCAGCTCTTCACGCAGCTGCTGTGCTAGCTCTTCACCGACAGCCGCGTCCAGCTCAGGGTTGTCCAGACCTTTAACGGTACGGACTTCTTGAATAGTATGACCTTGACCAGTTGAGTAAAGAATCGTCTCATCACGGTAGATGTGATACACACCTTTAAATAGTTTACCGCAGCCGATTGGCCAAGTAATCGGAGCACACATGATTTTTAGCTCGTTCTCAACCTCGTCCATCAGCTCCATTGGATCACGGATATCACGGTCCAACTTGTTCATGAAAGTAACGATTGGCGTATCGCGTAAACGGGTAACTTCCATCAATTTACGGGTACGATCCTCAACACCTTTCGCCGCATCGATCACCATCAAACACGAGTCCACCGCCGTTAGCGTACGGTAAGTATCTTCCGAGAAGTCTTCGTGTCCAGGGGTGTCTAGCAGGTTTACCAAGCAATTGTTGAACGGAAACTGCATCACAGACGTAGTGATCGAGATACCACGCTCCTTCTCCATCTCCATCCAGTCTGACTTCGCATGTTGATTCGAGCCACGACCTTTTACAGTACCCGCTGTTTGAATCGCACGTCCGAACAACAACACCTTTTCAGTAATGGTCGTCTTACCGGCGTCCGGGTGGGAGATGATAGCAAAGGTCCTTCGCTTATTGATTTCATTAAGAAAATCTTGGTTTGCCATGTATAAATTCTTTTAGTTTGTACACGGATTTGTACACACTTTTGGAAGTACTCTCTTTTCAGTTCTTCGCTTGTCAAATCCGTCGTGTTAATCGTAATTGGCCGCTATTTTCGCTGATCTTGACTTTATAAACAATCAATGGTTATCTAATCGGTTACCATTTACTCTCAGCGTGCACCAATGCTCAGTTGTAGCTGTTTGCAATCGTTGCTTCTTCAGCTAATGAACAACTGTGGCTAAACCACAAATTCCTTCGCTACCAGAAATCGATGATAGCTTGTCGTACTACACCGATGATGGTGCAGTTGCCGTTGATCGGTATTGCAGGGTATTGCGGGTTCAAAGGTTTTAGATACTTCTGTTCACCATCAATAACCAACTGCTTAAAGGTTGCTTCTTTCGAATCATCCAAACGCGCAACAACCAATGAACCTGAAGAGTAAGGTAACTCAGGATCAACAACGATCACTGCCCCCTCAGGTATGGATTTTTTTCCGCTTGGATTTTCCATACTGTCGCCTTTTACGCGAAGTGCGAAACAACCCTCATGTGCTTTCCCAGTGACTTCACGCCACTCCTCAGCATCTTCATGGGCAAATCCCTCCGCTATTTCAGTCCAATCACCGGCCTGAACCCAGTTAATGAGAGGAATTCTTCCCTTAATATCAGGCCCGACTTCTACATTACCGACCCCCAAGCCAATCTCGCCATCACCTGTGGCGAGCCAATGAGCATTCACGCGAAGCGCCTCCGCGATCTGCATGGTGTAACGAGACCTAGCCGATTTACCAGAGCAAATCTGGCTGATCGACTGCTGTTTGATACCAATGCGACGAGCCAACTCAGACTGAGTTACCCCAGTAAGCTGCAAGGCATGGTTTAGTCGTTCGGATAAAGTTTTCATAAGCCCGCATTCTACAAATAAAACTGTAGTCTTTCAACAATTTTAACTGTTGACTTATCTACAGTTTAAACTGTAACATTCAATCTTGTAACAGTTATTATTGTAACAGGAGACGGTATGGAAGTGTTCAACACGACACAAAAACATCTCCGCCGTGCCATTGATTTGGTCGGCGGGCAATCAGCATTAGCGCGAGCCATCAACTCAAAACAGCAAAACGTCTGGTTTTGGTTGAATAAATCCGGACGTGTTCCCGCTGAATTCGTTTTACCCATCGAACAAGCTACGCAAGGACAGGTAACCCGATCTCAGTTAAGACCGGATATCTATCCCGAAGGCCAAAGCGAGCTGAAAGCCAGTAACCAGTAGGATTAAGGGCAAGTAATGGTCAGCATTTTACGTAAACACAGAAGCGAGTACCTCCATGCGTGATTATGGCAAGGTCTATACCCGCTTTTGGCTAAAGCAAAACGTTTTGTCCTGGAGTGACTCTGCGAAGTTGCTAGGACTGTATTTGCTTACATGCCCACATTGTAATTTGCTTGGCTGCTTTCGGTTGCCGATTGGTTACGTTGCTTCTGACTTGAACTGGGATGATCAACAGGTTGCCAAGGCTCTAAATGAGTTAGAACAAGATCAGTTCCTGATTCGTTGCGAGGAATCCGGTTGGACTTTGATTCGGAGCTTTCTGAAGCACAACCCAATCGAAAACCCAAACCAAGGTAAGGCAGCCTTTCGGTTGTTTAAAGATGTACCTGCCGACTTCGTTGGTATGGCATCGCTTTTGAAATCTCTTGCCGCTTTTCAAGCTCGGCTACCAGAAGAATTTTCATCATTGTTTATGCCTGATGGCAACCCGGTAAGGGACTCTCAACGGTCGGATGACTCTGAGAGAAGCAATAAACCAACAGTTAAAACTGTTGACCAGATACAGTTTGAAGACTTCTGGGATGTACAAATACGCAAAGAAAAAAAAGCGAAAGCCAAAGAAGAATGGCTACGCATGGGCCTCAATGAAGACCATGAACTCGCCTTGGAAGTGCTAACACGCTGGAAAGAGCAACGAGACAACCGATTGCAGTATCAAGATCGGACTAAGACCCCTATGCCACATAACTGGCTTTTAAACCGGCAATGGGAAGACGAGTACGTTCGCATTGATGAAGTACAGCAATCATCGACGAGCCTAAAGGGCAGCAATCACCAATTGAATATTGAAGAAAGCAATCGTCGCATCGCTGAAAGCTGGGCCGGACCAGGTATTCGGGAGGTTCGTTCAAGTGCAGGAGGTTGATAAACGCGAGTTTGCTGAAGTTTGGGGAGCAGCTTGGGCCATGTATGGCAAAAGCGTATCACCGCAATTGCTATCCATCGCATTTGAAGCCCTTCGTGCTTATAGCATTGAAGAAGTGCGAATCGGTCTGACTCGGCATATTCAATCACCGGATACTGGGCAATTTTTTCCAAAGCCCGCTGACGTCATCAAGCATATCGATGGCAACTCGGGTTCAAGAGCCATGGTTGCTTGGAACAAAGTTGACAAGGCTGTTCGTCAGGTTGGTGCTTGGACATCCGTGATGTTTGACGATGCACTTATCCACCGCGTGATTTCAGACATGGGGGGATGGGTTGAACTCTGCAAAGTTGATGACAGGGAATACCCCTTTAAGCAAAAAGAGTTTTTAACACGCTACCAGGCTTACTTGCTGCGGGACGAAGTGGGTGAATACCCAAGGCTATTACAGGGTATTGCAGACCATCAGAACCAGCAAAAAGGATTTGATATGCAAGCGCCTGTTGCCGTGGGTGACTGGTCAAAAGCGGCACAAGTTTACACGAGAGGCATCGCCAATTTTAGCGCAGTGCCTTTGAAAAGAATAAGCCCGAAAGCCATTCAGGCGCTTCTCGAAAATCAATTAGAGGACAAAAATGAAAACGATTAAAGCAAAAACCGTTGCCCTAGTGATAGCCATGTCCGCAAGCACTTCAGTCTATGCGTTTCCGGGCTATCAGTGGGAAAAAGCAGCACAAAGTGTTGGTATTGATCCAGTCATGCTCTACGCCGTTGCCTTGGCTGAGTCAGCCTCACATCGAGGTCTTAACATGACCAGTCCATGGCCATACGCAATTCGCAATGGTTCAAACGCAACCTACGCCAAATCTAAGACAGAAGCGGAGCAACTGTTAAACCAGGCACTTCAAGAGAGTGAAAAATACCAGCTCGATATTGGCCTTATGCAAATCAATTTGCATTGGCATGGGCATCGAGTGAGCTCAGCAGCTGAACTGCTAGACCCCATCACCAACCTTACTGTCGGCTCCAGTATTTTGGCCGAAGCAATCAAGTCTTCACCAAACGATTTAGAGCTTGGCATAGGCCGCTATCACAGTTGGAACGAAGAGCGTGCACGCTGGTATGGGCAAAGAGTGCTTTCTATCTATCGCAATATTTTACATGAACTGGAGGTCCGTCAATGACAACCAATCAACAAGACTTCTATCAATTAAATTTGGCGTACCTACACGCAGCACGAGAATTAGCGCGAATTGATCCGCAAGAGGCGGTCTTGCGCTTTGGTCTTACACGCGACGTGGTGGATGCACTGATTAATGCCGGTGTTGACGACCTGCAACGAGTGGCGACCTCATCATTCATGCTGTTTCAACCAAGGGGTAACCAAAGCCAACTGATTGAGATGGTTAAGAGCAAAGGCACAGGTATCCCAAGAATCGCTTATTTATTATCAACCCTAAACAACAAGGGGGATGCATGATTGATAACCTGTCCAAAAGTGAGCTGTTTACCCGAGCCTCGCTGCTTATTAAGTACGGATTTCGAACGACCATTATCGCGCTCGATACAGGTTTGCCAATCCACATTATCAGAAGGCTGCACAAAGAAGTGACTGGCAAGTCACCTTGTCCTGGTCAACTGCCAGAATCTGATGCCATCGTCAAAAGCAGAAGAGCATTAGTTGAAGGCTCCCTGCTGATGGCGCTTTATGTCAATATTGGTGGTGATAATGTCTACAAGCAATTAAATATCGATGCTTTGATGAAGGCTTACGATGCGTATTTGGTTGCAAGAGAAGAAGCAGATCTTCCAGCTGAGATCCCCTGGAAAAAACTGACCATCAATGAAGGTTGGGTTCTAGCTCGTGATTTAAGATCACAGCTTGCATCCTTACACCGGTGTCGATGCGGTAGTCTGTATTTGACGGTATCTCAACAGCGCATTCAGCTTAAATGTCCTGTGTGCGAGATTATGGCTGAGCAAACCACTAGAGCACTTTTTGAGAACTAACATGCTGATACATGATTTGATTGTGCACCGCCCGTGCACTTTGAGAGTACTAAGATGACAAACTTACTTAAATCTTTACCAGCACGCTGCTGGGTTATATCACTGGGGCTTTTTCTGGCGACTTTGGCTGCGGCTCATTTTTTTCCATCAGAAATATTAACGGCATCTGCCAAGTTAGCGGCTCTGCCATTTCTGTTCTGCACCGTCGTTTTTTTCAGCTACTTGGGATTCAAAGTGACCTGTAATCCCATCGGACTTATAGCCATAATCACTATGCTTGTAGCAATCGCATATTGGCAAGCGAGTTGGACAATTGTTGGCTTGGGACTCTTTTTCTTAGCTATTTGCACTGGAATTAGATTCTTGAGTAGCCAAGTTAAAGATTCGGGTAGAACTTTGAGCATTGAAGAAAAATGGTATTGGTATAAGCTCCATTCGTTTTTTGATGGCTTTTATCCAAGGTATCCCAAAAAGCCAAAAAAATAGCCAGCCAACCACAAGCTGGCTACCTTCTATTTTCAGTTCCTTCCTGATGCCTGGTTATAAGCCCTAATATCGATCAAGTTGTTCTGAGCATAATCTCCCGCAAGCGATGCATTTGAGATCACCGCTATCTGCTTATCCACAAATGCTTTATCTTCTTCGGACACACTGTCAGGAATGTAAGCGCCACTCTCATCCTTTTGACGATACTCATTTAGCATTTGCTCCCTTAGACCTAGCATTTCAGGCGACCAACTCGATGAGTCTTCAGAGTTGAATACGCGCCCCGCCAAACCTTCATTGAAAGCTTGAGCGAACACTTGACTTTGAATCGGGGTCAATCCCATTCTCTGCCCTTCGCTGTATGCTTCCTGTTTAAAATCATCGGCGTACTGTTCTAAGAACTCACCGTATCGATTGTTAACTGCCGCACCGAATGCCCCAGCCAACATGGCTTCAGACTTAGTGCCCCAGTTAACTTCGGAGGCATACTGCGAACTCGATCCACTGTATGCATCATTAAACGCCGTCAAAGGATTTTCCAAAGAGGTTCCGGCATCAACGGCTGCTTTTAAGCCATCCCAGGTTGATTTACTGGCCACCGTTGCATTGTGCAAGAAACCTCGTGAGCTAGGGTCTTCAAGTGCTTGCTCCTTGTAACTCTCATAGTCTTCGCCAAAGTGATTCAAGGTATGCAGTGCTGCATCAGTATGCTTGCCACTGAAGTCACCAATAGCACTGGCGCTGTTGAAGAACATTTCAGCACCAGAAACTCCGCTATCATCAGCCATAATGCGAGATCGCCACTGAGAGCCAGCTTCACTGTTTAGTCCAGATTGATAGGTACTTGTGTCAGAAACTACGGCCTGTTGGGCTTGTTGTTGATGCGCATTTAGTTGTCCATCAACACCAGACAAATTAGTTTGGTAAGCTGATTGAGCTGCGTTGAACTGAGTTTGAACAGTTGCAGCATCCTCGTAGCCGCCCAATACACCCGATTCCACTTGGCTTTGAGTGCCACCAAAAGTAGGTGCAGTTGATGACAAACCTTCATTAGAGCGTGGCTGAATAGATCGTAAATCGGCTCCGGTAGCCATGGCCATAACAGTCATTGCTGCTTGATAGTCATTGTCTCGTTCAGCGGGCGTCGAGGAGTTGCTATAGGTTAAAGACTCCATAGCTGCGGCCACATACGCCTGATTATCATCAGGTAGCAAGCGCTGATACATTGGAAGGTTTTCACGTAATCGGTTACCTGCTTCAACATGCTGGTTCATATAGCGACCTAAATAATCCATGACTTCAGGATTATCCGCTGCTAATCGAGTTAACGTCGCACCATCCGTGTTCCTTTGTCCTGATAGACTGTAGCTGGCCTGATCAAGCTCACTAAAGCGGTTTGATGCCGTGATAACGTCTTGTGCTGAACTCTGAAGTGACTGATAGTCTTGATTAGACAACGACATCTCAACGCCAGAGCGTCTTGAATCTGAAAGGTCCTTAACCATTGCATCGCGATACTCAGCACGTCGTGAATCACTCGATGCCAAGCTTTGCATCTCCCCAGTGAGCGTATTTGCGGTCGTAGATCGAGAACTGCCTTCTGACGACTCAACTTGGCCACTAAAGTTACCACCTAAATCCACCCCTGCTCGTACCCTTGATAGTTTTGGTACACGAGATGAGTCTGGCTTATCGACTCCTGGCAAGTTGCCCTGTGGAGAATCATTGCCGCCAGTACCAAGAAGCCTTCCAAGAAAGCCCTTATCAGCAACTTCTTTCTCACCGGGATTAGTAATAGTTCCATCTCCACCGACCCTAAGGCCTCCCGATAACACGCCCGATACCAAGCCACGTACAGCGTCTTTTTTATCGTCTCCGAAACCATACCGTGTTTGCAGGTCATCAGTAACCTGATTAACAACGGCGCTAGATGCGGAATTAGAAGAACCGATCTGACGTCCAACCGAAGAAAGGTTGTCGTAACTTAGCTTTTCACCAAAAGTTCGACTCATGGTATTGCCAACCTGACGGCTAAAGGCTTGAGTTGCCTGAGTCATGGATTCTTTTGCAGAGCCGACCATTGAACCCACTGCGTTTCCGACAGAGAAACTGCTTAGTAGGTTTGACGCGCCGGTCATAGCAGAACCAGTTAGGGCTGAATTTTGGAACATTGACTGTGATTGCATCACCGGGGCATT
>NZ_LIQF01000010.1:0-69091 GCF_001418205.1 Marinomonas fungiae
CAGAAGTGACTCTTTACACGCCGCAGGCGCTCGCCATCGCCGATGGTAGTGTGGGCTTTTCTTAAGAATTGATGGGCATGTGAGAGTAGGTCGTACCGCAAGGGCATAAATATCGTCAAGCTTTTCATTAAGAATCCCTGATCGCTAACGCGGCCAGGGCTTTTTTACGTCTTGCGAAAAACACTCCGGCCCTTCATCCCCGATAGAGTCGGGTCATATGAGGTTTGCATCTTAGCTCGATAGGCAATGGGGCAGATCCCTCGACAGATGGCGGTCATTGATACCTGATGTAAGTATAGGGATCTGAGCCCTGAAGAAAACAAGTCCCGTAGGTTGGAGTCATCCAACAAATTTTATAAACACCGACTAGACAACGTCGGATGGCGTCACAAGCTCCTTATCCCGACGGCTCATTAGTAAATATGTCTAAACTTAATTAGCAGAGTACATATTAATTTTGGTTATTATTTCTTTCGCTTCCTCTTCCAGTGCTGCAATAAAGTCATCTAAAAAAGGGTTAAAGGGACGGTGTAAAGGCAAAAGTATATTGACGGTAAATGGGTAAGACACATTCAATGGACGAATTTGCAGGCCATGATCAATAAAATCCAGAGCGGTTAGCGGGTTGATGATGGCAATTCCCGCCCCTTTGCTTACCAGCTTACAGACAGACGCGGCGGTGGGGGTTTCTATCACTGTTTTACGATTGATTCCAAGTTTATGTAGCTCTTCATCCAATTTGATTCGATAAGGATCAGTAGGCGATAAGTTAACAAAAGGTTGACCTTCGAAATCTCGAATATCAATAGTATCTTTTGTTAATAATGGATGGTTATTTGGCAAAATACAGACTTCATCGATGCTTAACAAAGGTTTAAGTGTAGTGCCTGAAGGTGAGTAGTTGTTTTCGGTCAAACCAAGATCGTATTGCTGGTACGTTAAACTTTGCTCTAAATAAGGTGGTTCTTGTACCGAAATAGAGATGCCGACATTTTTGCTGGTGTTTAAAAACTTTAGACAAGCTCCCGGTAAAAGCGACTGAGAAAAAGCTGGTAATGTCAGTATTGAAAGTCTTCCTACCTGATCAATGCGCAAATCTTCAACGGTTGACCAAATTCTTTCCAAACCTATGTATGAGCGTTTCACCTCCTCAAAAAGAGTGTAAGCCGCATTGCTGGGCTTGAGTCGGCCTCGCACTCGTTCAAATAAACTGAACCCTAATACTTGTTCAAGTCTTGCTAACTCGCGACTAATGGTGGGTTGTGAGGTGTGCAATATATCTGCAGCGTTGGTCACGCTTTCCGCAGTCATCAAAGCATTGAATATTTCAATTTGTCGGAATGTTAGCTTCATGGGTCATATCAGAAGTGAATAGAAATTGAATAAATAGATATTATTTGTGTTTTTGTCTGAGCGCTATGATTGATTCACTTTCAATAACTAGAAAATTGACTCAAATAATCTATAGGGGCATGGCGAAGTGACTATTTTTAATCCCAATACACTAATAGAAATAACCCAGCAGTTTGGTACTCCTGTGTGGGTGTACGATACGGCCACTATTCGGCAACAGATAAGACGGCTTCGAGAGTTTGATGTCATTCGTTTTGCGCAAAAAGCTTGTTCGAACACGCATATATTACGATTAATGCGAGAAGAAGGCGTAATGGTAGATGCCGTGTCCGCTGGAGAAATTGAAAGAAGTTTAGTAGCGGGCTACAGCAACAGTGACAATCCCGAAAGCATTGTTTTTACCGCAGATCTGATAGATCGTGAAACGATAGAATTGGTAATTCAACACCACATTCCTGTCAATATTGGCTCTATGGATATGTTGTATCGAATTGCAGAAGTAAATCCTCACCATCCAGTTTGGATACGTGTAAATCCTGGGTTTGGCCATGGGCATAGTGAAAAAACCAATACTGGTGGACCAAATAGCAAACATGGTATTTCGCTTGAAGATTTGCCGCACGCCGTTGCTGTGATTCAACAATATGGTTTGGATTTAATTGGCATTCATATGCACATTGGTTCAGGTTCAGACTTTGCACATTTGTCTCAAGCCTGCCAAGTTATGGTCGAGATAGTGAAATTAGCCAATGTGGATATTCGAGCTATTTCTACTGGAGGTGGGCTTCCTGCGACTTATACAGAAAAGGATGTAGAATTAGATACCAATAGCTTTTTTAGATTATGGGATGAGGCTCGTAAAGAGATAGAAAATCATTTAGGCCACGTTATTAAACTAGAAGTAGAGCCAGGACGATTTTTAGTTGCAAACGCGGGTGTTTTGGTGGCGGAAATCCATTGCTTGAAATCAACGCAGCACCACAATTTCATTTTAGTCGATGCAGGTTTTAATGACCTGTTAAGACCGAGTATGTATGGCAGCTATCACAAAATTGAGGTGGTTCATCAAGCAACACATCAGAAGCCTGCAATAATACAATCTAATGAGCTTGAGTATGCGGTGGCTGGCCCTTTGTGCGAGTCTGGCGATGTATTTACTCAGGATGCAAATGGAGTAATTTGCCATCAAATATTAGTTAATGCTAAAGTTGGTGATCTGTTGGTATTTAATGATGCAGGGGCCTATGGTGCTTCTATGTCATCAAATTACAATAGTCGACCACTAGCGCCTGAAGTAATAATTGAAGAAGGAAAATATCGTCTCATCAGAAAAAGACAAACCATAAGTAATCTTTTGGCATTAGAAGCCCTTTAGAACTTCTGCTGTTTAATAAAGTCAAATGAGGCGGATGGTGTTGCAAGCTCCTTATCCCGGCTTACGCTTTTACTTGACGATCATAGAGTACCTGATCTCATCCGCGTTTTATGCTTGTCACAGACGCTCAGAAGTGACTCTTTACACGCCACAGGTGCTCACCATCGCTGATGGTAGTGTGGGTTTTTCTTAAGAATTGATGGGCATGTGATAGTAGTTCGCACCGCAAGGGCATAAATATCGTCAAGCTTTTCATTAAGAAGCCCTGATTGCTGATGCAGTCAGGGCTTTTTTTACGTCTGTCGAAAAGCACTCCGACCCTTCCTCCCCGAACTGAGTCGGGTCGTTCGAGAACGTGTTCCCGCGCTATGCGTGGACCTACGATGCAAGGGCGGTGATCTTGTAGGTCTTCGCAGTGCGAAGGAAGGTACAAGCAAGCTTAGGAAGAGCAGCTGTAATGACTAACACCACCCATTCGATAAAACTCTTCTGGGCGAAGGCGGTAGTATTTATCTTCCATTTCTTGAGATTGTTCTTGATAAGGATTGCTAAGAACTTCTTGCAGCTCTTTAATCAACGCGTAGTTACCCAGTTCTGCTTGCTGATATGCTGGAACGACGAGCCACTCGCGCCAAGTGTATTTTGGATTGACCTGTTTCATAGCGTGGCTAACGCTGGTTTGTTGTTCGTCGGCATTGATAGCCGTGCGCCACTGATCAAGCCATTGTTGCCATTGATCTAATTGTTCTTGAGTAGGGTTTTTGTAGAAGCTGCCTACTAGAGCAGAAGCTTCTTCTGGGACATGAGACAGCTCACGAAAGAACATATTAAAGTCGGCTCGATTGTTGATCATTAATGTTAACAGTTGCTCCACAAGCTCTGAGTCGTAACGTTCAAGTCCTAGCTTACCAGCCCACATAGTTTCAACTTTTTGCTGCATCACATGAATAAACTCATCACGGATTTGCAGCAGTGCTTCGTGTGCATTGGGTTCTTCTTGCAGTAAGGGTTCTAAGGATTTACAGAACATGTTGAAGTTTTGCTGTGCCGCTAGAGGCTGGTTTAAGAATGAGAAGTGGCGTCCGCCCCCTGTCCAAGGTTGGAAAACTGGGTCAAACATTTCACAGAAACCAAATGGGCCGTAATCTAAGGTGTAGCCTCCGACAGGACAGTTGTCTCCATTAAAGTTGCCTTGGCAATAGCCCACGCGAATCCAGTCAGCGATTAAGGAGCAGAGTCGGTCACGAAACAATTGCGCGATTTTGACTAGCTTATTTGGGAAAGTCAGAGCGGGATCAATTTCTGCTTGGTACTCACGGTCAATGACATGGCGAACAAGCATTTCAAGCTCTTTGAGTGCCGTTGGGTAGGCATTGGAACGAGTGCGACGAGCAAAAAGTTCAAGCTGCCCGACACGTATGAATGACGGTGCCACTCGAGTTGAAATGGCCACTGAGTTAGCTACCATGGTTTCTGGATCATTGGATTGAGAGCCTTCGAAGTACCAAGGGCGGTGTACTTGCTCTGACTTAGAAACGAACAAACTAAGAGAGCGAGACGTGGGAATGCCAAGGGCATGCATAGCCTCTTGTGCTAAAAATTCACGCACACTCGAGCGCAGTACAGCACGGCCATCTCCACCACGACAGTAAGGCGTGCGTCCACCGCCTTTTAGTTGCATTTCCCAGCGTTTACCCTTGAAGATTCCTTCGAAGATGGACATGGCACGTCCATCACCATAGCCATTTCCGGTACGAAAAGGGCATTGCTGTGTGTATTCAGTACCGTAGATGGAAAGTGCGTAACCAGTGGCCCAGCCAAGCTTTAACATCGGAGCAGGCGCATTAGATAGATCTCCTGAAAAGATGTGCTGGAATCCTTGTGTCTGGACCAGTCCATCGTCTAAGCCGAGTTCTTCAAAGAAGGTGCTACTGTGAGCTATGTATTCGGGGGCAGGCAAAGGTGTCGGTGTTACAGGGACATAGTGGCCGGAGTAGACTTGTCTTGGTTGATGCTCATTGCCATCTTGGTTGGCATCAGGATCGACGTTGAGTGAATCCATTAAGGAGTAGTTAGCTAACTTGGCGAACTCTTCAATGGTCGATATCTTAGAATTGAGGTCGCTGTTGCTGTCGTTTGCCATAGATTATCTTCTCTCTTAAATCGTTCTAGTTTGGATTCATCTTACTTTACATAAATTGTATTTATGCTGCCGCCTGATAGATAGACCTATGGGCATTTTTACTTCTGAACCTCATTACTTTGAGATTAGCTGCGCAATTTATTGAACTGATTCATTAGAATAGGTTGTACTGTATTGAGCGATATAAATAAGGATTTTGGTTGATGAACAGTCAGTCATGGGCAACGAGCCTGTATAAGTGGATGGTGAAATCTGAACAGAAGAAAGAAGGTGAGAAGGAGTCAACCGCAAGAAACTTTTTGCGCTTAATAAGTGCTCAGTTTCTGACTAATACTGGAGACGCCATCGTTAACCCTAAAGTGACTTTGCCTTGGCTTTTGCAAAGTGTTGGAGCGCCAACATTTCTTGTAGGATGGCTCGTCCCCATTCGTGAATCCGGGTCGTTAATACCGCAGTTATTTATAGCGAGCCTCATGCGACGCTTAGCTATACGAAAGTGGGTATGGGTTGCAGGGAGCGCTATTCAAGCGCTATCGCTTTTGCTGATGGCTGGGGTTGCAAACTATTTGGAAGGCTATAGCGCCGGTGTGGCAATTATTGCACTGCTTGCTCTATTTAGTTGTGCGCGGGGCCTTAATTCTGTAGCCACAAAAGATGTGTTGGGCAAAACGATTCCAAAATCAGAGCGGGGGCAGGTTACAGGGCTTTCTGCCAGCGCGGCAGGCTTAGTAACGATTGGCTTAGCTGTAATGATGGCATTGAGTTATGTCTATGATTGGCAGACATCAAGCTACTTTATTTGGGGGCTTATTGCTGGAGCTTTTTTGTGGCTGTTATCGGCTATTATTTTTGCTCGTGTTGAAGAGCCTGCGAGCGAAACGGAAAAAGAAGAATTCAGTATCGCCTCTTCTTTATCTCAGTTGTCCCTTCTTAAAACTGATAAGGAGTTTCGCCATTTTGTCTTCACTCGTGCTTGTTTTTTGGGGACTGCATTAAGCGCGCCATACTATGTATTGCTGGCGGAGAACCGTATTGGTGATTCTATTTGGGTGCTGGCGATGTTTATGGGAATCAGTGGTCTTGCAGGGCTGCTATCCGGTCCTTTCTGGGGCCGTTTTTCTGATCTCTCTAGCCGTAAAGTTCTGATTGCGGCATCTAGCCTTGGCGCATTGACGGGTCTTATACTGTTTGCCATTGCTCAGTGGATGCCTGATTTGCTGGCGTCTATTTGGTTACTCCCCTTATTTTATTTCGCACTGACCGTTTTTCACCAAGGTATAAGAGTCGGGCGTAAAACCTATTTAGTTGATATGGCCGATGGTAATAAACGTACTAGCTATGTGGCCGTCGGAAATACTGCGATAGGTCTAATGCTTTTGCTGTTTAGCTTAATTGGTCTGCTAAGTGAGATTATGTCACTTGAGGCCCTTATTTTAATTTATGCCATCATCACGCTTGCTGGCGTGCTGATGGCTATGCGACTACCTGATGTGTCTAAGCATTAATTAGGTAGAGGCACATGGCTACGCTGCTTAATTTGATTCAGGACGATAGTAGAGCTCACATCCCGTATGCCATCTAGACAGGAAAGCTCTTCAGTAATGAAATCTGATAAAGCAGCGAGATTATGAGAAATTACACGTAACCAGTAGTCACAGGAGCCGCTTACAGCATAGCATTCTAAGACGGTGTCGATATTCGTAACGTGCTCTTGGAAGCTTTGGCGTGCTAGGTTATTGCCCTTCTCTAGGGTAACGGAAATGAAAGCCGTTATTTGGTACCCCAATTCTGATATGTTCAGCTGAGTGTTATAGGATTCAATAAGGCTACTTTGCTCGAGCCGTTGTAGGCGCCGTGAGCATTGTGAAGGTGATAAATTGACCTGTTCGGAGAGGGCGACGTTGGATAGTCGGGCGTTGCTTTGCAGTGCTTTCAACAGCTTCCAGTCGAAGGCGTCAAGTTCTAAATTGTTCATTCAAAGTTCCTGAGCATTGTGACCCTGCTTATAATTTTATATTTAGAGGTAGTGCAGGGATTCTAGATATAGACTAAGGGAATATTTCGAATAAACAAGCGTCCTTTAAATCATTTTAGAGAGAAATACGCGTAAATTTGTAAGCAGGCGTAAAAAAGGCTGCCTTGAGCAGCCTTTTTCGCAATTAAGCGGAAGGAAGATTCTTGGCAAGCCAAGTCAGCGCTTCATCGTACGGCGCAGGCATGCTGCTAAGTGATTTAAGAATCGACTGGAGTTGATCTAGATCGCCAGAGCAGGCATTTAAATGGCCTACTTTACGACCTGGACGCACTTCTTTACGGTACCAGTACAGCTCAAGGCCTTTGATCGATAGCCAGTTGTAATCTACGTCAACGCCAATCAAGTTGACCATCATGCTTTGGTTTTTCACTTCAGCTGGAGCTAAAGGTAAACCGGCTACGGCACGGATATGGTTTTCAAATTGGTTGACGCTTGCGCCTGCTTGTGTCCAGTGTCCACTGTTGTGCACACGCGGAGCAAGTTCGTTGATAAGGAGCTTATCGCCACAACGGAAACATTCCATTGCCATAACACCAACATAATCTAGAGCATCCATTAGCTTACCTAACATGCCTTCGGCTTGCTCTTGTAGGTGTTCAAGACGCTGTAGTGGTGAAATAGACGCGTACAAAATGCCATTGATGTGAAGGTTCAGAGTCAGTGGGTAGAAGTATTTCTCACCGTTCTTACCACGTACACCAACCACGGACACTTCTTCGTCGAAGTTTATCGCTTGTTCTGCGATCGCTTGGCCTTTCCATTCCTCAGGAATTTCAGTGCCTTCTGCTTGCTTTAACCAGTACTGACCACGACCGTCGTAACCACCGCGGCGGCGCTTCATAAGCACGCGATCGCCCAGCGTGGCGTATGCTTTTTCAGCGGTTGAATCGTCTTCCACTGGGAACCAAGGCGCTGTGGCTAGATCAAGTTTGTCGATCCATTGCTTCTGTGTCAGGCGGTCTGCAAGCTGAGGGAACGTTTCTAGGTTAACGAAGTTAGGGTGTGCCGCCAGTTGCTTTGTCGCAGCCGTTTCAGGCCAGTCTTCACGTTCGGCGGTAACAATGTCGTCTGCTTGCAGAGGTAGCGTTTCATCCGTTTCAATATCAACCGGTTTTACGTCTAGACCAAGTGGATTAGCAGCTTGTTTAAGCATAGCGCCAAGTTGGCCTGCGCCTAGTACCCAAATAGATGACATGAATTAAGCCTCGCGTGGATCTGGATTAGATAGAACTGTTTCAGTTTGCTCGTTGCGGAATGCTTCGATTCGCTCAGCTAATTCGGCATCTTCGTTGGCTAGGATTTGACAAGCCAGTAGGCCAGCGTTAAACGCTCCTGCAGTACCAATTGCAAGTGTGCCTACGGCAACACCTTTTGGCATTTGCGCGATAGACAGCAAGCTATCCATACCGTTAAGAGCTTTACTCTGAACTGGAACACCTAGCACAGGTAGGCGAGTGTGTGCTGCAACCATGCCAGGAAGGTGTGCTGCACCGCCTGCACCACCGATAATTACTTTGAAGCCACGCTCAACTGCGCTTTCAGAAAATTCAGCCAGCTTTACAGGTGTGCGATGTGCAGAGACCACTTCAACGTGGTAAGCAACACCTAATTTATCCATGATTTCAGCCGCAGCTTCCATTGTGGACCAGTCACTTTTCGATCCCATAATAAGGGCTACTTTCGCTTGCAAAATCGTTCTCCTGCGCTGTTCTCCAACGGGTATGAGGGGGAGTGTCGGAGTTAATGTTCAAGTCATAGGAGGAGCTGTGCTCAACTCCAGTAAATAGGGGCGATAATATAGCCGATTTTCGCCGAAACCGCGAGTTAGTGAATGCTTAGAAACGACTTTTTTGTGTTGCAGAGAACGGATTATCTAAATATGAAAAAGGCGAGTTAGAGTCTCGCCTTGAGGTAACTATCATAATCTGGGATTTGCTTCTCAAACGGCTCATCAAACAAAGGTGAGCTAATTAAGAAGTTAGCCGAAGATACGCTACAGGCGATAGGAATATTCCACACTGCTGCCACACGCAGAAGGGCTTTAATATCAGGATCATGGGGCATAGGCTCAAAAGGATCCCAAAAGAAAATTAGGATATCGATTTTACCCTCGGCAATCAAACCACCAAGCTGCTGATCGCCGCCCAAGGGGCCACTGATTAGTGCATTAACCGGTACACCTAGTTGCTTCTGTAACAGGTTTCCTGTGGTGCCGGTGGCCATCAGTTCATGTTTGACCAGCTTGTCTTTGTGTTGAACCGCCCAAGCGGTTAGCTCGGGCTTCATGTTGTCATGGGCGACCAAGGCAACGCGCTTACGCGCTGCCGTGGTAATGGTTTTCTTATCCATTAAGCAACCGCGCCAACTTCAACCACTTTGATCATGTTGGTGGTGCCATGAGAAACCAAGTGATCACCTTTAGTTACGATCACTAGATCGCCATCTTTAACCAAACCAAGGGACTTCACTTTGTTCACTAGGCCAGAGATGATTGTGTCAACATCATGCTCTTGAGAAGAGAAAGCGACAGGTGTTACACCACGGTAAAGTGCTGTTTTGTTTAGTGTTTCTTGGTTCGGCGACAATGCATAGATTGGCAAACCAGAAGAAATACGCGACAGTAGCAGTGGTGTTGTGCCAGATGCTGTCAAACTAATGATCGCTTTCACGCCTTCCAGATGGTTTGCTGCATACATAGCGGCCATCGCAATTGTTTCAGAAACCGATGTGAAGGTGATATCTAGACGGTGTTTTGAGCGCATCACTGATGGGTGCTTCTCAGCGCCAAGACAAACACTGTCCATCTTCTTAACTACTTCTTCTGGATATGAACCAGCGGCTGTCTCTGCAGAAAGCATGACTGCATCAGTGCCATCTAACACAGCGTTGGCAACGTCAAACACTTCCGCACGAGTTGGCATGGCCTGCGTGATCATGGTCTCCATCATCTGCGTTGCCGTAATAACAGGACGGTTTAACTGACGGCAGCGTTTGATCATATGTTTTTGCACACCGATCAATTCTGCGTCACCAATTTCAACACCTAGGTCACCACGAGCAACCATGACCGCATCTGATGCCAAGATAATTGCGTCCAGGGTTTCATTGTCAGCAACGGCTTCAGCGCGTTCTACTTTTGCTACGATGCCTGTTTCAAGACCAGCTGCGCGAGCAAGTTCGCGAGCTTCTTCAAGGTCCGCGGCACTGCGTGGGAAAGATACGGCAAGGTAGTCCGCTTTTAGCGCTGCCGCTGTTTTGATGTCTTCTTTGTCTTTCTCTGTTAATGCCGCTGCAGATAGACCGCCACCTTGACGGTTAATGCCTTTGTTGTTTGAAAGCGGGCCACCAACGATAACTTTGGTATGAACTTCTAGGCCTTTTACTTCAATCACTTCTAAAACAACACGGCCGTCGTCTAGAAGTAGAATGTTACCCGGTGAAGAGTCTTGAGCAAGTTGTGGGTAATCGATACCAACACGCGACTCGTCACCTGCGTTTTTGTCAAAGCCCACATCTAGGATAAAGTGCGCGCCGTCTTTTAGCGTCACTTTTGTGTCTTTGAAACGTGCAATACGAATTTTTGGACCTTGTAGGTCGCCAAGAATGGCTACGTGGCGCTTGTTCTTTGCTGCCATTTCACGCACCACATTGGCACGATTAATATGATCTTCAGGTTGCCCGTGAGAAAAGTTTAAACGGAAGACGTTTGCTCCGGCTAAGATTAATTTTTCGATCATCTCTGGAGAGCTGGAAGCTGGGCCTAACGTGGCAACGATTTTGGTTCTGCGAGTCATATTAATTCCAAAAAATTTAAAGCGTGGAGTTAGAGTATAGAGACGACAAAGGCTGCATCAGCAGCCTTTGTTATTTAGAAGTATTATTTTGCGCTCATGAGTGCAAGTGTATTATCTAGCATTCGATTTGAGAAGCCCCACTCGTTGTCGTACCACGCCATAACCTTAACTAATTTACCTTGAACGCGGGTTTGGGTCGCATCAAAGTTGGAAGTATAGGTGCTGTGGTTAAAGTCTGTAGAGACTAGCGGCTCGTAGTTCACGCACAATACTTGCGCTAAGATTGGGTCGGCAGCGATCGCATCTTCAATGATTTTGTTCACTTCTTCTGCAGTGGTTTCGCGTGGTGCTAAGAAAGTTAGGTCCACCAAAGAAACGTTGATGGTCGGTACGCGAACTGCCATACCATCGAATTTGCCTGCTAGAGCAGGAACAACCAAACCAACAGCCGCTGCGGCACCTGTCTTAGTAGGGATCATGTTCATGGCTGCGGCACGAGCGCGGTATAGATCTTCATGATAAACATCCGATAAGCGCTGATCATTAGTGTAGGCATGGATAGTGGTCATTAGGCCACTTTCGATACCCAGCTTCTCGTTCAGAGGCTTAGCAATCGGCGCTAAACAGTTTGTCGTACAAGATGCGTTAGAAATAACGGTCATGTCTGACGTTAGCACTTCTTGGTTTACACCGTACACAACGGTCGCATCGACCTCTTTACCTGGTGCAGAAATGATCACTTTTTTCGCACCTGCTTTGATGTGAGCACCTGCCGTCGCTTTTGTAGTAAAGAACCCAGTACATTCATACACCACATCAACACCCAGGTCAGCCCAAGGCAAGTTCGCTGGGTCGCGCTCAGAAAACGTTAGAATTTTATCTTCGTTAATGTACAGCGCTTCCGTATCAAAATTCACATCCGCATTGAAACGTCCGTGAACTGTGTCATATTTAGTTAAGTGAGCATTGATTTTGGAATCGCCAAGATCGTTGATAGCAACGACCTGGATTTGGTCGCGCTTGCCGGACTCGTAAAGCGCTCGAAGTACGTTGCGTCCGATACGTCCATAACCATTAATAGCTACCTTAATCGTCATATCTCACTCCTAATATTTGAAGATACAGTCTGTCCTAGAAAATAAGTGTAGGACAGTTTCTTTTCAATGTTATTGTAAAAACACTACAAAAATAAAAAATCTCTCAGGAAGAAAAAAGCATAACTTACTAATTTTGTTCAAAAAATAGTCATGCTTTCGTAATCTTCCTTCATTTAGCCTGTTATATTGCTCTATTCTAACGAAAAAAAAGATGCTTGGTAGTATTTTTGGTAAAAAAATTACATAAAAGCCGTTTTTTGTCCGTTTAACTCTTGTTTGTTGCGGTTAAATTATTAAAATGTAGTAAAATTACATAAATCGGTTTCGCTGGCCTAGTTAACGAAATCTTGATGGAGAGCAAAGATGAACCCTATTGTGGAAAAAGTAACTCAAGCCATTATTGATCGCAGCAAAGAGCTCCGTTCTCAATATTTAGCGGATATGAAGCAGGCTGAGTTAAAGGGTCCACATCGTGGGGCATTGTCATGTGGCAACTTGGCACATGGCTTCGCAGCGTGCCAGCCGCAGGAGAAACAAAAGCTAAAGCTGATGGATGAAGCCAACATCGGTATTGTTTCTTCCTATAACGACATGTTATCTGCGCACAAACCTTATGAGCACTACCCAGATATTATTCGCCAAGCTGTGGCAGAAATGGGCTCGGTGACGCAGTTTGCAGGTGGCGTTCCAGCCATGTGTGATGGTGTAACACAAGGTTTGGAAGGTATGGAGTTGTCATTGTTCAGTCGTGACAACATCGCTCAAGGGGCTGCTATCGCTTTGTCCCATAACATGTTTGATGCGGCGTTGTTTTTAGGAATCTGTGACAAAATTGTACCGGGTCTTTTGATTGCAGCGCTTCGATTTGGTCATCTACCTTGTCTGTTTGTGCCAGCAGGGCCAATGCCTTCAGGTATAACGAATGCTCAGAAAGCTGCCGTTCGCCAGCGTTTTGCTAAAGGCGAAGCCACTCGAGTTGAGCTGTTAGAAGCTGAATCAGCTTCATACCACAGTGCGGGGACTTGTACTTTCTACGGCACAGCCAACTCTAACCAATTATTGGTTGAGATGATGGGATTGCAGTTGCCTGGCTCTTCATTTGTTAACCCTGAAGATCCAATGCGTGATGCATTGACTCGTTACGCTGCTCAGCTAGCGACCAAAACCACAGCGTTAGGTAAAGATTACCGTCCGATCTATAAAGTGATTGATGAACGTTCGATTGTGAATGCCATTGTTGGTCTGCTGGCGACGGGTGGTTCGACCAACCACACGATGCACATTGTGGCGTTTGCGCGTGCGGCAGGCATCATTGTTAACTGGCAAGACTTTGCTGAGTTGTCAAAAGTGGTGCCTCTGCTAACGCGTATTTACCCGAATGGTCAAGCGGACATTAACCATTTCCAAGCAGCCGGTGGTATGGCTTTCTTGACTAAGCAACTATTGCAAGGCGGTTTGCTACATGAAGATGTGAACACCATCGTTGGCCAAGGCTTGACGCATTACACCAAAGAGCCATTTATGGACGGTGAACAGCTGGTATGGCGTGATGGTATTGAAGCCAGTCTTGATGAAGACGTGGTACGCCCAATTGACAATCCATTTAGTAAAGAAGGTGGTCTTGCCTTACTAGAAGGCAACATTGGTCGCGCTGTGATTAAAGTCTCTGCGGTGAAAGAAGAAAACCGAATTATCGAAGCACCCGCTGCCGTATTCCATGATCAGAATGACCTCGTGGAAGCCATTCGTAGTGGTGAGCTGAAACGTGATTGTGTGGCGGTGGTTCGTTACCAAGGTCCCAAAGCCATCGGGATGCCTGAGTTGCATAAGCTAACGCCGTACCTAGGTAATCTTCAAGACCAAGGTTATAAAGTTGCACTTGTTACCGATGGCCGTATGTCTGGCGCGTCGGGTAAAGTCCCAGCGGCAATTCATTTAACGCCGGAAGCGCTTGCTGGCGGTGTGATCGGTAAAATTCAAAATGGTGACTTAGTGCGCCTAGATGCCGTGGCGGGAACGCTTTCGCTATTGATTGACGAAGTGGAACTTGCACAACGAGAACAAGCGCAGTGTGACCTGCGTCGTTCACACCAAGGTATGGGGCGCGAGCTGTTTGCCAGCTACCGCATGTTGGTCAATGGCGCAGAGCAGGGCGCTTGCAGTTTATTTCATGAGTAAAGTATTTCTCTGACTACTAACGTTTGTTAGTAATGGTGTTTTAGCCTCCCTCGGGAGGCTTTTTTTTGGTCTGCAATAGCTTCCCGTATCGATTGTTGGTCGCCAAATGCAAAAAAAGCCGAGCACTTTACAGTGCTCGGCTTTTGTTCTTAGCGAGAGAGCTTAGGCTAGTGTATCCAGCTTCTTCTCGTACTCATCAAAGGTGTTCAATACTTCTTGCTCTGGTTTGCCTGTCATTAGGCTCACAACAACAATTGCGATAGTTGAAAGGATGAAGCCTGGTACAATTTCGTAAATATCGAAAATGCCGCCAGAAATTTGCTTCCAAACCACAATCGTAATACCACCAACCAAGATTCCTGCTAGGGCGCCGTTGCGATTCATATTCCGCCAGAACAAGCTCAAGATGATGGCAGGACCAAACGCCGCACCAAAGCCAGCCCACGCATAGGACACTAGACCAAGCACGGAGCTTTCTGGGTTAAATGCGAGTAGCAATGCAATAATAGAAAGTGCCACCACACCTAAGCGACCTACGTTAACAATCTGTGACTGTGACGCATTTGGGTTGATCCAAGCTTTGTAAAAGTCTTCTGCCAACGCAGATGAAGACACCAGTAGCTGAGAGTCAGCAGTACTCATAATGGCCGCAAGAATCGCAGCGAGCAAAATGCCAGCAACAATAGGGTTGAACACAGCATTTACTAGAATCATAAAGATCTTCTCGCCGTCTTCTAAAGCGCCAGCCATATGGTTGTCCACATACACAATACCGACTAGGCCAATTAACAGGGCGCCGGCCATCGACAGTGCCGTCCAACTTACCGCAATGCGGCGAGCTGTAGTGAGGTCTTTGTTAGAACGTGACGCTTTAAAACGTGCCAAGATATGTGGCTGACCAAAGTAGCCAAGTCCCCATGCGGCTAACGAAATAATACCGATGATACTAAGTGGCTCACCGTTAATATCGTTCCACATGGTCAGCAACTCAGGGTTTTTCTCTGCCAAGGTGTTTGGTAGCTGAGACCAGTCACCCTCCATAATGGCAATGGGGACGATGACCAGAGCCGCACACATCAGTAACCCCTGTACTAAATCGGTCCAAGACACCGCTAGGAAACCGCCAAATAGGGTGTAAGACACGACACAAACGGTACCGATTATAACGGCCCAACGGTAATCTAGACCAAACACTGTCTCAAACAATTTGCCGCCTGCTACTAGGCCTGAGCTGGTGTAAAACAAGAAGAACAGCAGAATAAAGAAAGCAGAAATAGTCTGAATGAGTTTTGAATTATCTTTAAAGCGAGTAGATAAATATTCTGGAAGCGTTAGAGAGTTGTTGGCTTGAATGCTGTAAGTGCGTAGACGTTTTGCACAAATAAGCCAGTTTAGCCAGGTGCCGATTAGTAGGCCGCCAGCCAGCCAAAGTGATTCCATGCCTGCGGCAAAAGCGTAACCCGGTAAGCCCAATAGCAACCAGCCACTCATATCGGATGCGCCGGCAGACAGAGCGGTTGGCCAAGGGCCTAATGAGCGTCCACCAAGAAAATAGTCTTCCGAACTGGAAGTGCGCTTATAAGCGTATAAGCCAATGCCTAGCATCACCACTAGGTAGGCTAGAAAGGTAAAGCTTATTGCTAAGCTATTATCGATCATTCTTAAGTCCTCTTATTATCATAGTTTTGAGGTGCAGTTGTTACCGAGCCATCCATTCTACGTAGAGTAAAACGTGAGCAAGGGCGCTACTGCATTAGTTTTCTTTATTGTTATGAGCATGGGTTAAGTCTAGGGCTCGCCGTGGCTCTGCTCATAAATTTAACCTAGCCAGCGATTCTATGTGTCAGTAAAGAAAGCGTCTTTCAGAATACTCCGACAATTTGTCGAGATACTCTGGAAATGCATCGGGTATGTTGGGATTGATCTGGGGGAAGGCTCCAAGCCCAAAGGACTTGGAGCGGAAGTAAGATTAGTTATCTTGCTTAGGTAAACGTGTGTCTTGAACGCTCAGTTTCAGTTTACGTAAATGCTCATTAAACTCTGGGCCACGTTTTAGAAGAACTCCAGTTGCCAAGGCATCGATCAGCGTTAAATACACAATACGAGAACTCATAGGTGTGTAAATATCGGTATCTTCAGTCTCTTCGATTGGCAGCACAATCGAGCAATGCTCGGTCAGAGGTGAACCTGGGTTGGTAATGCCGACCACGGTTGCACCGGCTTCACGAGCAACGCGCGCGGTTTCGATCAAAGGCAAAGTACGACCCGAAAGGGAAATGACCACCACCGCATCACCTGGGTGAGTTCCTGCTGCAGCCATGCGCTGTACCAAAATATCGGTATACGCCACAACTGGCATGTTCAAACGGAAGAACTTATGGTGCGCATCTTTGGCAACTGGTCCCGAAGCGCCTAGACCATAAAACTCGATACGACGTGCCTGTGCTAACACATCTACCACTCGACTGATCAGTGTTTCAGGCAAGAGTTCTTGCGCACGAGTCAGGTTGTTTTTTGCAGCCTCAAAGATTTTATTGGTAATGGCGCCCGGCGCATCATCTGGCTCTACGTTCAAATTGACGTATGGCGTGCCCTTGGCAAGGCTTTGGGCAAGTGCCACTTTGAAATCGGGGAAGCCACTACCAATTAGGCTACGGCAAAAACGGTTAACCGTTGGCTCACTTACTTCTGCACGCGCGGCAAGCTTCGCAATGCTAGAGTGAATAGTCGTTTTAGGGTCAGCTAAAATGGCTTCAGCTACCTTACGCTCAGATTTACTCAAGGTACTGAGTTTTTCTTGGATTCTGCGAATAATGTCTTCGTGCTTATTCATTTATGTGCTTCAACAGTAAAATATTGACTCAAATGGGTATCAAGGACATTCTGACAGCGGTTGAGGACTCTGGCAATAAGTGATTGAAAATGTGTGCACTTTCTGAGTATTTGAAGAAAATGAACTCTATCTTACCTGAACATGATCACATCGATGTAGTTCCACTAGAAGAGGGTTTCTCCAATAAAACGTATCAAATCAGTTGGCAGAAACAGCCAAAGCTAGTGCTGCGTATTGCCGATTTGAATAGCCAAGCGTTTGGTATAGATCGACAAGCAGAGTTAGACATTTGCCGTTTGGCGGCAGCAAAAAAGTTGACCGCCCCCGTGCTTTGGCACAGTGAGCAAGCGATTGTTTGGGCATTTTTACCGGGACAAACACTGCCTTGGGATGTTCAGCATGATGCATCCACACTGGCGCCTTTGTGTGAAGCCATCGCGGAGCTGCATCAATTGCCTGCGGTGGCTCAGCAATACGATGTGTATCAATTGATCGAAAACTGGTTAGAAGTGTTAAGCAGTACTAAGAAAACTCCCCAGATTGAAGCTTTGTTGGCCCAAGTAAGCCATTTTTTTCAATCGCTTCCCCGTGTACCTAGGCCAAAGCAGTTGATGCTTTGTCATAATGATTTAAATCCCAAAAATATACTGCTGGATGGCTCCAAAGCGTGGTTGATCGATTGGGAGTCTGCGGGGATGAACGACCCTTTGTTTGATCTTGCGCTGGTGGCGCATGTACATCACTTAAGGCCCGAGCAACTTCGCCAAGCTTATCAAATGGTATTGGACGAAGAGCCCTCGGGTGTGGCACTGGCGTCGATTGAGCATTATCGTCAAGCCTACGTGGTGCGCGAGTTGGCTTGGTTGCTTCTCCGACATCAGCTCTGTGGCGCGCAAGATTTAGATTGCTTGCAGTGGTATCATGCTCTGCTAAACGACCCTGTCTTTAATCCCTACTTTAAAACGGACGATTTATGAACCTCGCATCCGATTGGCAAGCGTTGCTAGCTGATGAATTCAACAAAGATTACATGCAGCAGCTACGTGCATTTCTGGTCCAAGAAAAAGACGCGCGCAAAGTGATCTTTCCTCACTCCAATGACTGTTTTAATGCGCTAAACGAAACGCGCTTTGATAACGTTAAAGTGGTTATTTTAGGACAGGACCCATACCACGGGCCGAATCAAGCCCATGGTTTGTCGTTCTCGGTGAAGCCGGGGGTCAAAACGCCGCCATCGTTGGTGAACATCTATAAAGAGTTGGAAAGCGATCTGGGCATTCCCATGGCTGGTCACGGTTACTTGATTAACTGGGCGCGTCAAGGAGTATTACTGCTTAACAGTGTACTGACGGTGGAAGCTTCTAAGGCTGGCTCGCATCAGAATAAAGGCTGGGAAACCTTTACTGATCAGATTATTCAGCTGATTAACGAGCACCACCAAGGCGTGGTGTTTATGCTGTGGGGATCTTATGCCCAGAAAAAAGGCCGTCATATCGACCGCTCTAAACACTGTGTATTAGAAAGTGTTCACCCGTCGCCGCTATCTGCCTACCGTGGTTTTCTAGGCTGCGGACATTTCTCGAAGGCAAACCAATATCTAGAAAGCATCGGTAAAGCGCCGATCGACTGGAGTGCGCATTTACAGCCAAGCGAATAGGCGAGTTGCTCTTAGCTAAAAAAACGCGCCGATGTCTGCACTTGGGCGCTTTTTTTATCGTCGATTGGTGAGTGAAAAAGCTTAATTGCCCAATTCGTAAGGGAGGGGGATCAAGCTAATCTCGTAGCCTTCCACTGTGGCACTGCCCACTTCGCTTTGCTCCACATTTAAAATCAGTTGGGCCACATGTCGGTTGTCGATAGGCGCTGCATCAAATACCGTACCAATGGCTTTGCCTTCTTCGCTCATCAGCTCTGCGCCGATTTTTAACGGGCCTTCGCAGACACACAGTGCCAGATGTTTCTTCGATTTACCGCGATATTTCATTCGCGCGACGATTTCTTGGCCGGTGTAGCAGCCTTTAGTGAAGCTAATGCCTCCGTTACGGTGCATATTGATCCATTGTGGCAGGATCTCTTCTAAGTGCTCTTTTCCCAACAGTGGTCGCGCGGCCAATAGCTCCATCACCTTGTGCGCAGCAGGATCTTCTGCAGCGGGCAATTCCTCAGCCGCTAGCGCGACCGTTAAGGTTTCTTGATAGTAGGTATTATTCAGAATGAGCTGGCTGCAACCTTCTTGATAAGTCGTGGGGATTGCCAGTGGATACTGAGCTTGTGGCTCAAGCGTGTCGGTTAAAGCAAATAAAGAGCTAACGTGGTATTGCTCGCTGACATCGCACAGCTCGGTCTTAAAAAAGACAGCGTATTTTTTCAAATGTGCCAATAACATCTCTAGGACATCTTGTTTAAGCACCATCAAAAAGGCGTTGTCGGCCTTTTGCAAAATATAAAAGTTGGCAATGATGCGGCCCTTCGGTGTGCACACGGCACCAAACACGCTGGCGTGTTCGTTGACCAATTTCATATCTGCCGTGGTTTGCCCTTGCAATAGTTTGGCACTGTCTGGGCCTTGAATAGAGATGACACCTAGGTCTCGGCTGTGACCGTAGCTGGTCGCAGGAAGCGTCTCACTAAGAAGCTGCTGAAGCTGCATGATGACCTCAAAATGGATAAAAGAATATGTTCAATTATGTGGGGCAAGATTGAGCGAAATCAATGTGTACGACGGGCAAATCCTTTCTCTGTTCAAAAAGTGGCGCAAATTGATGCTTTTTGCTTGGTACTGATACGTAAAAAGCAGATTTCTTGTTTGCCATTGACTAACATCCGTCAACTTCTGACACTCAATGAATTCATCATAATAAGGCGTCGCTGCACTCATCTTTAGCAGGTACATGATATGTTTTTAGGGTTGGATTTAGGCACTTCAGGATTAAAAGGTGTTGTTATTAACGACGACGGTAAAGTGGTAGCGCAAGCCAGCCATGACTTAATGGTCAGCACGCCATATCCCACTTGGTCCGAGCAAGCTCCTGAAGATTGGTGGCAAGCGCTAGAACAAGTATGTGAGCAGTTATCCCAAAAGATAGAGCTGCGCGAGATCGAAGCGCTGGGGATGTCTGGACAGATGCACGGTGCGACGGTTTTAGATGCGGCAGGGCAGGTGTTACGTCCTTGCATCCTGTGGAACGACGGGCGTAGTAAAGCGCAGTGTGATGCGCTCATGGCAGCCCATCCTGAGCTGCTAGAGCTATCAGGCAACCTTGCCATGCCCGGTTTTACTCTACCGAAGATCCTTTGGCTTCAGCAAAATGAGCCAGATATTTTCAACGCGATTGATAAAGTGCTGCTGCCAAAAGACTATCTCATCTATCGCTTAACAGGGGGCTTCAGTACGGATTGCTCTGATGCGGCGGGTACGCTTTGGCTGAATCCTAAAACGCGCCAATGGGATGAGTCGCTATTAGCGATGACAGGGTTAACCAAGGCGAATATGCCAACGGTATATGAAGGGCAGCAGGTCGTTGGTTACCTCACAGCGGACATCGCAACAGGGCTTGGCTTTAATGAAATTCCCGTGGTAGCTGGAGCCGGAGATAATGCCGCTGGCGCGGTTGGTATGGGTATAACTGAGCCGGGACAGGGTTTTGTGTCATTAGGCACATCTGGTGTGTATTTTGCGGTCTCGGAAGCCCACAACGCCAAGCCTGAACAAACGGTGCATGCTTTTTGTCATGCGTTACCTAATCGTTGGCATCAAATGGGTGTCACCTTAAGCGCCGCTAACTCCCTCGCTTGGTTTGCAAATGTGGTTTCTAAGTCAGTGCCCGAGCTATTGCATGAGTTGGAGCAGAGTAACGTGATGCAAACGACAGTGGTGTTCCTGCCTTATTTAAACGGTGAACGAACACCCATTAACGATGCGCTGGCATGCGGTCAATTTTTTGGATTAGTAAACGCAACTCGACGAGAAGAGATGACCTTAGCAATTTTGGAAGGGATCGCTTTCTCGATTCTGGATTGTCAAAATGCGCTTGCCAGTGCCGGTACAGCGGTTGAGTCATTATCTTTAATCGGCGGAGGGGCTCGTAGCTCACTGTGGCGTCAGCTTATCGCCAATGTGTTGAACAAAACGCTGACCTATCGTGATGGTGGTGACGTCGGACCTGGGTTAGGTGCTGCTCGTTTAGCGTTATTGGGTGTGCGTGAGTTGCAAGGTGCAGACATTGAGCAGCTGATTAAACAGTATTGTCTCCTCCCGAATGTGATCGCTACCCATCACCCCGAAACGAGTTTGCAACATTATTATGAAGCGAAATATGCCCTCTACCAACAGCTTTATCAACACACAAAGAGTCTTAACAGCGACTTGGCGAAGTTAAGAAGTAAATCTTAGTGTGGCTGATAAAAAAGCCGCCTGCTACGCGACAGCAGGCGGCAAATCTTCCTCAGGAGGTCGAGGAAGCCCCTTTTTAAATTTTATCGTTAGATCCGATTGTAGTACTGAGTGCGAAAATCCCGCGGTGTCACGCCCTTAAGTTCATGAAAACGGCGGTTAAAATTCGCTACATTATTAAAGCCAACTTGGAAGCATATGTTTGCGATCTGCTGATCCGTTTCGGTCAATAGGTTGCATGCCCGACTGATGCGCATACGATTGACGAACTCGGTAAAACGGTTGCCAGTGGCTTTTTTAAAGAAGCGTGAAAAGTGGCTGTCGGACATGCCAATTAAGCTGGCGACGTCCGCTAGCGTAATGTCATTGGCATAGTTCTTAGATACGTAATCCACCACAGTATTGATTTTTCGCTGTAAAGTTTCACTGGATTTTAAGTCGATCTGAACCGTTGAAAGCAGGCGATAGTTACGGCTTTGCGAGAGTTTATGTAGTAGGGGGAGGGCGTTGATGACGCGTTGTAAGCCAGAAGAATCCCGTACCGCTGCAAAGCTCTCCTTGAGAAAATCATAATCCAAATCGAAAAACTCGACCCCCGATTTTGCTCGTAAAAGCATTGGCATGACTTCGGCTAGCTCTGGAAAAATCTTGGCGCCTACTTCAAACGTCTCATGGTCAAAACGAATCACCATATCTCGTAGCGCTACACTGGCGTCGCCGTCTTGGCAGATCCAATTATGAGGCAGCCGCGGCCCAGTTAGGATCAGTTGCCCCGGTTTGTAATTGCCAATGTAGTCGCCGACAAACACTTTGCCTTGGGATGCGACAATAAAATGTAGCTCATAGTCGTCGTGCGCATGCCAGCGAATCAGTTCGCTTGGGACCCCATGCTCTAAATAACGGATGGTTTCGATACCATCGATAAGCTCGTATTCGGGCGTAACTCTTTTTGTTGTTATCGTTGACATAGCCTTACCTATCTAAATCTCGCAACGCATTTACCCCATGACGATTAGTTGTCATGGGGCTTACTGCGTGATATCTCATTAAAGCAGAATTGCTTTACGAATATTTCTCCTGCATCACCATAATAGCTTGGCTTAGTGAGTCGACAAAGTCAGGATGATCTTCTGGCACCTCTCCCCATAAGAAGCGATCGTTCGCAAAGGCCCGTATTCCTTCGGCGTCGTTAGTAAAGTGTGCCAACGCGCTTAAGTTTGGCTCATGGTAGGGAGTAGTGACCGTACCTGCTCGCGCTTTTTGGAAATAGACAAACCAAGCTGCTATACCTTCGATGGTCTTTATTGGCGTGCGTCCCAGCTCATAACAACCTATGAGTGATGGATAAACGAAGATTGGGAACTTAGCGTAGCCGTCGGTGCAGATACGTTCTACAGTATCGCCAATGTTGGCATTGCTGAAGCGGCGCGCAATGATCTTGGCGTAATTCTCAAGGTCAACAATGGACTCTCCAATCGCTGGAATTGAATCTTGAAAAATAAAGTCTTCGAAATATTGGCGCAGCTCGTCATCACGCATGGCTTCATCAAAATAGGTCATGCCCTTTAGCGCGGCTTGGTAGACCACATTGGTATGACCAGCGTTGAGAATGCGGATTTTTGCTTCTTCATAGGGGGCAACTTTATCAACAAATTGCACGCCCACTAAATCCAATGCAGGTTTGTCCCCAGCGAAGCGGTCCTCGATGACCCACTGAATAAAGTCTTCACCCATGATGGTCATTTCATCGTCTGTGCCAAAGCGTTGCTGTACATCTTGAACATGAATAGGGCTTGGTTTTGGCGTAATGCGATCCACCATGGCACAGGGAAAGGCGACATTTTCAGTGACCCATTGGAGCAGTATTTGATCGCCTTTGGCGTCTAAAAATTGCATCAAACCAGCTTTTAACACTTCGCCATTGTGGCGCAGGTTGTCGCAGCACAGTAATGTGATTTTGGCGTTAGAGGTTTGGCTGCGAAGTTTAAGACCGGCGTACAAAAAGGCGTAAAGCGTCTGACGGCCCCCTTCCAAGTCGGCCTTGATGGCAGGATGGTCGGTCATCAATTGACGTGTTTCGTCTAAGTAATAGCCGCCTTCGGTGACCGTTGAGGTGACTAATTGAATACCAGCATCGGCCATGGTTTGATCAACCAATTCGGGCGTTTGCGCACCGTCGATTTGATTAATGATAGAGCGAATATGCTCGTAAACCGTGGTGCCTTCAGCATCCATCGTCTTCAGCACATACTCGCCTTTTTGCTCCATAAAGCGGGCAAATTGAGCGCTATCTTGTGGTCGAATGTTAACCCCAGTGATGCCCCACTGTTTCCCTTCAGGTAGCGCGAGCAGCCGATCAAAGTAAACTGCTTGATGCGCGCGATGGAATGCGCCAACACCTAAGTGCATCACTCCCGAAGTAATATCTGAGCGCTGATAGTCTTGGCTCAGCATCTGCTCTGAATGGGTTGGCATTTGAAGTCGATTAGTCATGGCTTGCATCCTCAGCAATCACTGAAAAAACACGGTTGTTGTCGTTAAAAAGAATGACTTCGTTTCGATCCACCTGAATGTGAACTTGTTCGCCATCTTTGATAGAGGTGCGAGCAGGGGCTTTAACGATGATGGTTTGATCATTGGATAGGCGAATATGGGTGTACGCTTCAGAGCCTAAATGCTCGATTAATTCCACTTTTCCGACTAAATCGCCACCCGTTTCAACGAGGTGCATGTGTTCTGGTCGTATCCCCATAATGATTTTATCGGGTAGTGGTCCATGGGTACGTGAAACAGGAAAATCGATGCTGGCATTTAATAGTTGTAAATGCAGGGTATCGTTTTCACGCACAACATTGTCTAGTTCAATTAGGTTCATCTTCGGTGTGCCGATGAACTCTGCGACAAAACGGCTGTTTGGAGATCGGTAAAGTTCTAATGGTGTGCCGACTTGCTCAATTTGGCCGGCATTCAAAATCACCACACGATCAGCCAAGGTCATGGCTTCGACTTGGTCATGGGTGACGTAAATCATGGTGGTGCCCAATTTTTTATGTAGGCGCGCTAACTCCAAACGCATTTGTACACGTAGTGCCGCGTCTAAGTTCGATAACGGCTCGTCGAATAGAAAGACTTTAGGCTGGCGCACAATGGCACGGCCAATGGCGACACGTTGGCGCTGACCACCAGAGAGCTCGCGTGGTTTGCGCTCTAATAGTTTATCTAGCTGCAGTGAAGCGGAGACCGATTTCACTTTTTCATCGATGACGCTTTGCTCTTCTTTGGCAAGGCGCAACGCGAAGCTTAAGTTTTCCGCCACCGTCATGTGTGGGTAGAGGGCATAGGACTGGAACACCATCGCCAAATCACGTTTTGACGAAGACAGCTCGGTGATATCACGGCCGTCTAACTCAATGGTGCCGCCAGTGCTTGATTCAAGGCCCGCAATGGTACGTAGTAAGGTCGATTTACCACAGCCAGATGGGCCAACGAAGACGATGAATTCCCCTTCATTGATGGCAAGGTTAATACCACGTAGCGCGTGGTAGTTGTCGTAGTGTTTTTGTAGATCGGTAATGTTTAGGTAAGCCATTGTTATTATTCCTATAAAGCTATTTCACAGCGCCAAAAGTGAGGCCTTGTACCAGTTGTTTTTGACAGAACCAGCCAAAAATAACGATCGGGGCACAGGCAAGAGTGGACGCAGCCGATAATTTGGCCCAGAACAAACCTTCAGGGCTTGAGTAGGAGGCGATCATCGCGGTCAGTGGTGCAGCTTCTGAAGCCGTCAAGTTCAATGACCAGAAGGCTTCGTTCCAGCATAGAACGATGGACAAAAGACCGGTTGACGCGATACCGCCAACGGATAGAGGCAGCACGACCCTAACCATTTCATCCCAAGGGGTAGCACCGTCCATGCGCGCTGCTTCTAGGATTTCTTTAGGTAAATCTTTGAAGTAAGAGAACAGCATCCAGACAATGATGGGCAGGTTCATCAGAGTGAAAATAATCACCAAGCCCAATTTTGAGTCCAATAGGCCATAGTCACGAGACAAGATATAGATTGGAACTAATACGCCCACGGCTGGAAGCATTTTGGTGGACAGCATCCACAGCAGAATGTCTTTGGTTTTCTTACCCGGGAAGAAAGCCATAGAGTACGCTGCTGGGATGGCAATGATGAGTGCCAAGAGCGTCGCGCCAAACGAGGTCACCACAGAGTTCCAGGCGTGTTTCAGATAGTCGCTGCGCTCTTGTACGATCGAGAAGTTCTCAAAAGTCGGTTCAAAGAACAGTTGCGGTGGCACGGAAATCGCCTGCAATTCGGTTTTAAAAGAGGTGATAAACATCCAAAAAATCGGAAAGAACAGTAGTAGTGCTACCGTCCAGGAGGCTAAGCCGACGAGCAGCGTTTTTAATTTGCGTTGTTGCGTTAAAGTCATGATCGTCCCCTTACACGGTGAGATTTTTGCCGACAGCGCGGATTAAGAAGAAAGCCACAATGTTGGCTAGAATGACCGCGAATAAACCACCTGCGGAAGCCACACCAACGTCGTATTGCAGCAGAGCTTGGTTGTAAATGAGGTAAGCAAGGTTGGTGCTGTCGTATCCCGGACCACCGCCTGTAGAGACGTAAATCTCTGCAAACACCGCTAACAGAAAGATGGTTTCGATCATGACGACGACGGCAATTGGGCGGGCAAGATGAGGGATGGTTAGGTAACGGAAGATATGCCAGCCGTTCGCGCCGTCCATTTGTGCCGCTTCTTTTTGCTCTGTGTCTTGTGACTGCAAAGCGGTAACGAATACCAAAATGGCAAAGGGTAGCCACTGCCAGCTGACCATGATGATGACCGACATTAAAGGGTAATCTGATAGCCAGTCGATGGGTTCAAATCCGAGGGTTTGTGAAATCCATGCAAAGATGCCATAGACAGGATTCATCATCATGTTTTTCCAAATCAGAGCATTTACTGTTGGCATGATAAAGAAAGGTGAGATCAGCAAGACGCGTACAACGTTGCGTCCGTAGAAGGGTTTATCAATTAAGGCGGATAAGGCCACTCCAAGTACCACGGTAATGACCAGCACGGAAATCAATAAAATCAACGTGTTAGAGATCGCAATCCAAAAGCCAGGATCGGTGATGAAAAATTCGAAGTTCATCCAACCAACAAAATTATTACGACCCGGATATAGAAGGTTGTAGTTGATGGTTGAGAAGTAAATGGTCATTGATAATGGCACTATCATCCATGCCAGCAGCAAAATAACTGATGGCGCCATTAATAAGCGAGTGATGGAACGCTTCATGGGATAATTCTCTCGTGATTAGCTTTTGGCGCGTCTCGCGACGATTATTTATAAGCAGGGAAGAGGGGTGTTGGCCCCACTTCCACTGCATGAGCGAGTTGTTACTGTTAAATGCAGTAATTCGCTTTCTAGTAGTAGCCTGCTTGGCGCATCTGACGATCGGCTGAGCGGTTGGCAGACTCGAGAGCTTCATCCACAGATAAACTGCCGGAAAGTGCTCCCGAAATCATTTGCCCTGTGGTTGTGCCAATGGCTTGGAACTCAGGAATAGCTGCGAACTGAACCCCGACGTAAGGTGATGGTTCAAGTGTGCTGTCGTTTGGATTCGCCGAATTGATGGCTTTTAACTCGGCGTCAGCAAACACAGCGGCTTTTTGGAATGCTGGGTTTTCGTAAGTGGATGTACGAGTACCGGTTGGTACAGCGCCCCAGCCGTTATGCTCAGCGACAAGCTTAATGTATTCCTTAGAAGTCGCCCAACGGACAAAGGTTTGCGCCGCTTCTGCGTTTTTCGTCGCAGCAGGAATACCCAGTGCCCAAGACCAAAGCCAGTTAGCGCCTTTCTCGGTTACTGCATAAGGAGACTGTGCGAAGCCCACTTTGTCAGCGACTTTAGATTGTTTAGGATCTGTGACAAATGACGCGGCGATGGTGGCGTCTATCCACATACCACATTTGCCTTCATTAAACAGGGCCAAGTTTTCGTTGAAGCTATTGCCGCTCGCACCTGGCGGCCCGTAGTTGTTCATCATATCTACATAGAAGGATACGGTATTTTTCCACGCATCCGTCGTTAACTGAGGTTTCCAATCCATATCAAACCAGCGGGCACCAAATGAGTTCGCCATGGCTGATAGGAAGGCCATGTTGTCGCCCCAACCCGCTTTGCCTCGAAGGCAGATACCATAGACGCCGTTGGCAGGATCATTCATGGCTTTGGCGGCATCACGAATGTGTTCCCAGCTATCGCGATCACCGATGGTCACGCCAGCTTTTTCAGCTAGGTCTTTACGGTACATAACCATAGAGCTTTCGCCGTAAAACGGTGCTGCGTACATGGTGCCGTTATAGGACAAACCTCCGCGAATGGATGGTAAAATATCCGCCACATCGTAGTCACCACTGGTGTCTACAGGCTCTAACCAGCCACGCTCTCCCCAGATCGGCGCTTCGTACATGCCAATGGTCATGACGTCGTACAGACCACTGCCATTGGCAATGTCTTGAGTCACGTTTTGACGCAACACGCCTTCCTCAAGTGTCACCCATTTTAGCTTGATATCAGGGTACTGTTTTTCGAACTCTGGCGTCAGTTTTTGCATTTCGATCATGTGACCATTGTTAACGGTCGCAATAGTGATTTGCGTTTCTGCGAACGCGTTGAAGGCAGCGAAAGACACCGCGCATGCGATGGCTGTTTTACTAAGACTTGTCATAGGTTCTCCCACTTGGGTAAGTTTCTTTTTATTGTCGCACCTAGAGGTCTTGATCGATTGTTGATCAAGTGGGGTAAGAATAGAGCAAGTTCTAATTGACTCACTAGTACATAAAGAGTGGATAGTTGTACTTTTTTGTTTCTAATGGTGAGAGTTGATTAAAAATGTAGTCAAAATAATACTCTTTTGACTGTGCGATATTTGCTGGCCAAATCAGCAAAATAGCGAGATAGAGGTCAAGAATGCATTAGTTTGCTTTTTCAATCGGTTTGCCGAGTGCGGGTGAATGGCTATAATGGCGCCACTTAATTGGGGAGATCTCTCATGACAGATATGATCGAATCGAAAGATTCAGCCAGCTTCAAGCGCTTAAAGTGGCAATGTCGTCGCGGTATGTTGGAGCTTGATGTATTGTTTGAACCCTTCTTGGAAGACGTATTTTTAACGTTAGAAGAAGAGGATAAACAGCGTTTTTATAAGCTAATTGAATGTGAAGATCAGGAAATCTTCCCTTGGTTTATGCAGAAGGAAGTGCCTGAAGACCCTGATCTAGCTCGCATCGTTCATTTGATCGTGACTCGTGTTCAGCCAGAAAACTACCGTCGCGTTTAAACCCTCACGGCTTGCGCGTAAGCTGTCACTGCTATGGTTGATAGCAGTGACAACTGTCTTAGCAATTTTGCAGTGGCCGATTGAGTTACAGTGGCTCGTTGTCATTATCTGGGGAATAAAGCTGGTGCGGCCTCCACAGCCTCCCAGTTTCTTGTTAGATCTGTCAAAAGATGTATTGCACTGGCAGCGACAAGGTGAGTCTGGCGCCCTTTCTTTGCTTTATCAAACCGAGTACTGGAGTGTGGTGATGTTGCACTCCGACCCACAGCAATCCTTTCTAAAAAGGCTTCTGCATCATCTGTGTCGCTATCGTTGGCTATATCGGGATCAGCTGGCGGAGGCAGACTATCGTTATCTGCGCTCGCGCCTTAATGTTGAGAAACTGATCGGGTTGCCAGCTCAGAAGAACGAATCCGCGGTTTCAAAATAGTCGGTTCACTGTTGTCGAGTTTTTCCGGGTAATCTAAGGTGAAGTGTAATCCTCGGCTTTCTTTACGAGCCATGGCTGATTGGATGATTAAGTCCGCGACCACAGCTAAGTTACGTAGCTCCAATAAATCCGCCGTAACGCGATAATTTGAGTAGAACTCTTCAATTTCAGACAGCAACAAATCGACGCGGTGCTTTGCTCGAAGTAAGCGTTTATTGGTGCGCACAATGCCAACATAGTCCCACATAAAGCGGCGTAATTCGTGCCAGTTGTGGGTAATAACTACGTCTTCATCCGAATCGGTTACTTTCGACGCATCCCAATCCGGAATCTGGTAATCCCTGCGAGGGGCATCATCGGAAAGAATCTGAGATGCCGCGGAGCGGGCGTACACAATACATTCCAGTAATGAGTTACTAGCAAGACGATTGGCGCCATGCAGACCTGTGTAAGAGGTTTCACCAATGGCGTAAAGGTCTTTCAAATCAGTGGCACTAAAGCGATCAACCACCACGCCACCACAGGTATAGTGTGCGGCAGGCACGACTGGGATTGGCCCCTTAGTCATATCGTGACCATAGCTCAAGCAGCGTTGATAAATGGTGGGGAAATGTTCTTTGATAAATTCGGGGTCTTTATGGGAAATATCCAACAGAACATGATCTACGCCTAAGCGCTTCATTTCATGGTCAATAGCACGAGCCACGATATCGCGTGGGGCTAATTCTCCGCGTTCGTCGAAGTTGCCCATAAAACGTGTGCCATCAGGTAGTAGCAAGTGACCACCTTCACCACGTACCGCTTCGGAAATCAGGAAAGTTTTCGCCTTAGCATCGTACAAACACGTCGGATGAAATTGGTTAAATTCCATATTGCCAACACGGCAGCCTGCACGCCAAGCCATGGCAATACCATCCCCCGACGCTGTATCGGGATTACTGGTGTAAAGGTATACTTTTGAACTGCCACCGGTTGCCAAAGCAATACGGTGGGCATGAAACACTTCTACTTGTTTGCTGTCTTGGTTTAGAGCATACAAACCGATGACGCGGTTCTCTCCTTCTAAGCCAAGCTTTTGCGTGGTGATCAAATCAATGGCTACGCGATCAGGATAGAAATGAATGTTAGGATGAGCTAAGGCGTTTTTAACCAAGGTCTTAGAAATCGCCAAGCCTGTGGCATCTGCTGCGTGGATAATGCGACGATGACTGTGACCACCTTCTTTTGTGAGGTGATAATCTTCGTTGTCGCCATAGCGGGTAAAAGGCACCCCTTGTTCGATTAACCAGTCGATGCTGGCTTTAGAATGCTCCACTGTATAGCGAATGGCGTCTTCATCACCTAACTCAGCACCCGCCACAATGGTGTCTTGCACATGCGAGTCAATGGTGTCTTTTTCCGACAAGACCGCCGCGACACCACCTTGGGCGTACAATGTCGAGCCTTCGGAGATGTCTCCTTTCGTTAAAATAGCCACCTGATGCTTGTCAGCTAATTCAAGTGCTAGCGTAAGTCCCGCCGCACCGGCGCCGATAATAACTATGTCGTGATGAAGATGTTGGCTCATGTTGTTGTTCTAAGTAGTGTTAGACGTCCTGATTTTACACCTGTTTGCACTACCAATGAATACCTCAGTGCGACACTACAAGGTTACAGCTTGGTAAACAAATCGAATACAATGCACGAGAACGAGAGCAAGTTTTTCTTGGAACTCTCTAAATAGTCCGTTGTCCATATAATCATCAACATGGTGGGCACAGTATGTTAGCGAATTATGAGGTGCCTATGCAGCACGAAACGTCTACAGATGAGGCGTTGGTTCAGCGAGTTCAGAGTGGTGATAAGAGAGCGTTTGACTTATTGGTGTTGAAGTATCAGCACAAGGTTGCCGCCCTTATTTCCCGATATGTTCAGGACAAGCAAGAAGTGCTGGATGTGGCTCAAGACAGTTTTATCAAAGCATATCGGGCAATTGACAGCTTCCGAGGGGAGAGCGCGTTTTATACTTGGCTCTACCGAATAGCGGTCAACACAGCGAAAAACTATCTGGTGAGTCGATCTCGGCGTCCACCATCGAGTGATGTGGAGCTGGATAATGAAGATGTCCACGCTGTTTACAATGAGTTATCGGATTCCGGTACACCGGACGCAAATTTAAACCGCGATCGTCTAGAGGCGGAGATCCAATTGGCGATCAAAGATCTACCAGAAGAATTACGTGGCGCCTTAACGTTACGAGAGTTTGATGGATTGAGTTACGAAGACATTGCCCAAGTCATGGATTGTCCTGTGGGAACGGTTAGATCGCGAATTTTCCGCGCTCGTGAGGCGGTGGAAAAACGTATTCGTCCCATTATGGGAGGAGGAGAGTAATCATGACGAAATTTCATGATAAGCACGGCTCAGAACGTGACGACAGCCTATCAGCATTCTTAGATAATGAAGCGACCCCAACTGACATTGAAATCTTGCTTAATAGCGACATCAATGATCTCGCCAGTAAGTTGGATCATTACCATCAGATTCAGCAGGCGATTCAGCCGGATCAGGTTTCATTGATTGATGATTCAGGGGCGTTTTTAGCGCAGATGCATGCCAAGCTTGAGCAAGGCAAACCAGACACCAATGTCGTTGCTTTCCCAAAGCAAAATACGCATTTACTAAAGTCTGAAAAACTTGAGCAAGTTGCGTTGCCTAATTTAAGTCAGTCGCATGGTTCTAAACGCTCATTTTTCTCAGGACTGGCGGTGGCTGCGAGTGTCGCCTTTGTCGTTGTGTTGGGAGGTAATGTTCTACTTGAAGGCGGTTCGGCTACGACAAAGACACCCACTTTTGCAGCAACTAGTACACCCCAAGTGACGCCTTTGGAGCCCATTACGGCGCTGAGCGCAGAGGAAGCTTTGCAGAACAATGAACGTTTGCAAAATTACTTGCGCCAACATGCGCAACAGGCCTCTATGACCGTTGGCCAAGGCATGATCCCGATGGCGAAAGTCGTTGGCTACCCGCAAGGGAATGATCAATGATTCGTGGTGTCATCATTGCCCTTCTAGTGTCGGCAAGCAGTACGTTATGGGCGGCGCAGTCAGGTGTTGATTGGTTAAGCCGTATGACAGAATCGTTTGATTCTCTGTCCTACGACGGGGTATTTGTACATCAAGAAGCGGGTGCGATGAACTCTATGCGAGTCCGTCGAGGTTTGATTGGCGGCGTGGAATACGAAAGCCTAGAAGACTTAGATGGTCAGCGCATTGCGGTGATTCGCATTGATGACAGTGTGATTTGCGTGTTTCCTGAGAAAGACGATTATGTAGCCGGTTTTGTACCAGCGGAGCCGTTTCGCCGTTTTCAGGAGCTTGATAAAGAGCGACTAAAACAAGCTTATGACATTCAAGTAGTGGATAAAAATCAGCGTATCGCGTCGCGCCAAGCGGTGAAATTAAAGTTAGTACCAAAAGACGAATACCGTTACGGCCACGAGTTTTGGATCGATAAAAGTACTGGGTTCCTACTTAAACACGATGTCATTGGACGCGATAATAAGTTGTTAGAGCGTATTCAATTTACATCGGTTTCTTTTTCTCCTGACTTGAAAGCCGCCGACTTCGCCCCAAATGACGATTCCTATACGCAGCGCTTTATTGAAGTTGAGCCACAAGTGGTAAAACGTGACTGGCATTTTGATTGGCTACCAGATGGGTTTGGACTGGTTTGGCAAGATGCTCGTCGTATGAATGACAGCACCAATATGATGTTGTTATCCGATGGTTTGAGTACGGTTTCTGTGTTTGTGGAGCAGACAAATAAGAAGCGACCAGAAGCTTTTATGCATCTTGGCGCTACCATCGCTGGTGAAAAGAGCATTCAGGTAGACGATCAAATATACTTGCTGACCTTGGTTGGCGAAGTGCCTGCGCAAACGATTCAACGTCTAATGGCTGTGATTATGCCGGGTTCAAATAATGATTGAAGAAAATGGTATTGTCCTTTCGGTTGAAGACGGTATTGCCGAAGTGGAAACCATCCGCACCAGTAGTTGCACCAGCTGCCGAGCTCGCCATGGCTGTGGCCATCATGCCATTGCCAAAGTATCCAATAGCAACCGTATGTTGATGAAAGCGATTGCTCCGTCCAATCTTGAAGTCGGGCAGAGTGTGGTGGTGGGCATTCCTGAGGATACCTTGCTACAAGCGTCCTTGTGGATGTACGCCGTGCCGTTACTAGGCTTAGTACTTGGCGCAGCGTTACCAACAATTTTTTCGGAACAAACTATAATTTCGATTGTCGGAGCGTTAAGTGGGTTTGCTGGCGGTTTATGGGCGGCGAAATGGAAGTCGTCTCACGAAGCTAACAATCCAGACTTTTACCCGCGAGTTTTGAGAATCAATAAAAATCAGGCGCACATCATTCCGGTGGTACAAAAAGCCTGAAAAATCCTCTTCACCTGACACAATAGCAACAACCTACTTTGGTACATCTGAGGAGACCAATACATGAACAGATTGCTAAAACGTGTGAGCTGGATCAGCGTCATTTTTATGATGTTGTTCTCAACACTTTCTAACGCGGCTAATTTGCCGGATTTCACCGAACTGGTGGAGGACGCTTCCCCGGCGGTGGTCAATATTAGTACTGAGCAAACGACAACGTCTAAAGCGGCCCAGCTCAGTCCTGATGCCAGAGAGTTGAATGAGTTCTTTCGTCATTTCTTCGGCCAACAGCCGTTTGGTCAACAGCAACCTCAGCAGCCGCGTCAACAGCAGCGCAGCTCACTAGGTTCTGGTTTTATCATTTCACACGATGGCTATGTGCTCACCAATAATCACGTGATCGATGGGGCAGATGTGATTCATGTGCGTTTGAACGATCGACGTGAATACGAAGCCAAGTTAGTGGGTACCGATGCGCGTACCGACTTAGCCCTACTTAAAATCGAAGCGGACGATCTGCCAATTGTTAAGATGGGCGATTCAGACGACCTGAAAGCGGGGCAGTGGGTGCTTGCGATCGGTTCGCCTTTTGGTTTTGACTATACCGTCACCGCAGGGATAGTCAGTGCCATTGGCCGTAACTTGCCAAGTGACAACTATGTCCCATTTATTCAGACCGACGTGGCCATTAACCCTGGTAACTCGGGCGGACCATTGTTTAATCTAGATGGCGAAGTAGTGGGTATTAACTCACAGATCTATACTCGTTCCGGTGGCTTTATGGGGGTTTCGTTTGCCATCCCGTCGAATGTGGCCATGTCTGTGGTGGATCAACTTAAGAAAGATGGCAAGGTATCCCGTGCTTGGTTAGGGGTTTTAATTCAAGACGTCAACCGTGATTTAGCTGAATCCTTCGATTTAGACCGTCCACACGGTGCTTTGGTTAGTCGTGTGATGCCGGATTCCCCAGCAGAAAAAGCTGGCCTACAAGCTGGCGATATCATCATGGCGTTTAATGGTAAAAGCATTGAACATTCCTCTGAACTTCCCTACCTAGTAGGTCAACTGCAGGTAGATGAGGATGCTAAGGCTCAAGTATTCCGTGATGGTAAAGAACGAACGATCACCATTACTCTTACGAAGCGTCCAGATGATGTGAATCCTGAGCAGCAACAGGCAGATGAAAGTCGTTTGGGTATGATCGTTGCCCCAGTGCCGGAAAACATGGCCGATCGTCTAGGCGTGGATAATGGCGTGATGGTCCAGCAAGTGATTGGCGGTGCAGCGGCTCGTAATGGTCTGCAGCAAGGTGATGTCATTACCATGCTAAATGGTGAAACCATTAAAGATGTGAACGAGTTTAATCGTATCGCACAAACTCTACCGTCAAATCGTTCGGTGCCAATGCGTGTGATTCGTGATGGCTACCCAATGTTTATTCCCTTTAAAATTGTGGAGTAATTTTTCTCTAAGATAATAAAAAGCCCGCTGCGATTACTCGTAACGGGCTTTTTGTTGTCAGTTTGCAATACGTTGTTACAGCTTTTTGGCAAAGATTTTAGAGTTGCGCTGGTAGTTGTACAGCTCTTGTTTTTTGAGCGGTAATGTCGACAGTGAGGTTTCACGGAAACCGCGTTCGACAAACCAGTGTGCAGTACGGGTAGTCAGCAGGAATAGGGTATCCAGACCAAGGCGCTTGGCTTCATGTTCAATGCCTTTAAGTAAGCGCTCACCACGGTTGGAACCTCGGTATTCAGGAGACACTGCCACACAAGCTAATTCACCAGCGCCTTCTTGCTCGAACGGATACAAGGCCGCACAAGCGACAATGGCACCATCCCGTTCAATCACGAGGAATCGTTCGATTTCGTTTTCAAGAAGCTCACGTGAGCGGCGTACCAAGATGCCTTTAGCCTCTAGGGGTGCTAACAAATGCATCATGCCGCCGACATCGTCGATGGTCGCGGTACGCAGTTTTTCGTAGCTGTCTTCATCGATCATGGTGCCCGACCCTTCACGGGTGAACAGCTCACTTAACAGGCCGCCATTTTCGTTAAAGGAAATGATATGCGCGCGTGGTACGGCCGCTCGCACTGCCATCAAACAGGCTTCTAGCGCATCGCGCGTGATCGGAGTCAAAGAGCTCTGTGCCAGAATCGTATCGGCGTGATGTGCCAGTAGCTCAGAATACAGCTCATCTTTATCATCGAAAATACCCTCATCTTCGGTGAAGATGATTAGCTTATCGGCTTTGAGCTGAATCGCTGCTTGCGTGGCAACGTCTTCGGCTTTTAGGTTAAACACCTCACCGGTTGGCGAGAAACCTAAGTGCGGTAGCAGCACCATGTTGTCGTCTTCCAACAAACGGAAAATCGCATCACTGTCGATACGACGGACCTCTCCAGAATGGCCATAATCTATGCCATCAACGACCCCCAACGGTTTAGCAACCACATAATTACCACTGCACACCTTTAAGCCTGCATTGGCCATTGGTGTGTTAGACAAGCCCATGGAGAGCTGGGCTTCGAGTTGTACACGCACAGCCGCCGAGGCTTGGATAATATCGATTAAGTGATCCTGCGGCGTAACACGGTAGCCATCTTCAATGCGTGATGGCAAATCGCGCTCCGCAAGTGCACGGTTTATTTGCGGGCGAGCACCTTGCACCAGTACTAGACGGATGCCAAGCGAATCCAGCAGGGCAAGGTCATGGATAATGTTGGAGAAGTTCGGGCTCTCGAACGCTTCACCTGGGATCAAGATCACGAGAGTCTTGCCACGGTGAGCGTTAATGTAGGGCGAAGAGTGGCGGAACCAGTCTACATAGTTGAGTTCGTCAGACACGCGTTGCCTCATTTATTTTCGGTACTCGGGGTTAAACAGTAACGTTCCACTAATCCTTTAATAACGTGTTGCATCGGCACGATTTGATCAAGTGCCATAAACTCGTTAGGTTGGTGGGCTTGGTCGATTGATCCTGGACCTAAGATTAGGGTTTCCATCCCCAATTGATTTAAGAAGGGACCTTCGGTTGCAAAGGCGACAGTTGTCGCTTCTTTTTGCGTGAGTCGTTCACAGGCTTTGATGATGTCGGACTCTTTAGCGGTTGAGAACGAGGGCACATCGGCAAACAGATGATGTAATTCTATTTGCGTATTAGTTTGTCGTTCAATGGCAGGCAACAAGTTTCGGATTTCTTGATACAAAGATTCGTTGCTCATGCCCGGTAACGCGCGAATATCAAATTCTAATTCACAGCGGCCACAAATGCGATTTGGATTATCGCCCCCATGAATACAGCCAAAGTTCATGGTTGGGTAGTCAATCACAAAGTTGGCATCACGATACTTTTCTTTTAAACCATGGCGGTACACCATCAGCTCGGACATCACCGAGTGCATGGCGTCTAAAGCGTTGTTGCCAAGTCCTGGATTAGACGAATGACCCGCTTTACCAGTAATGCGGACTTTCTCCATCATAATGCCTTTGTGGGCATGAATTGGCGTCAACGAAGTCGGTTCACCGATCAAGGCGTAACGGGCTTTCGGTCGTCCCGCTTCAACCAGAGCACGGGCACCGTCCATAGAGCTTTCTTCGTCAGCTGTCGCTAAGATAATCAACGGCTGTTTGAGTTTCGACAAATCCATATCGCGCAAAGTGTCTAACACAATCGCGAAAAAGCCTTTCATATCACAGGTGCCAAGGCCGTACAGCTTGTTGTCACGCTCTTCTAGTTTGAATGGGTCGCTTTGCCAACGGTCGTCGTCATAAGGCACGGTGTCCGTGTGTCCTGATAATACCAAGCCGCCAGCACCTTGCCCAATCGTGGCGATCAGGTTCATCTTGTCCGGTTGTCCCGGCAACGGCATGACTTCACATTGGAAACCTTGGCTTGAGAGCCAATTTTCCAATAATAAAATGACGCCTTTATTTGACTGATCCCAGCTTGCTTGACTACAACTGATAGAGGGCGTGGCGATCAATTGTGACATCATGCTCAGCAATGATGGAAGTGAGGACATGGGATGCTCCTATGGCGTAATGCCGAAAGTTATTTAGCCTGCATTCGCTTCTGGTAAACTTGCTTCTTTGACACTGTTGTCTCCGGCAATCCGGAAGTTTAGAGGTTTTGAAATATGGCTACCGAGCTTGAACTAAAGTTAATGGTTCAACCCGAGTATCTCAAGTCGGCATGTGCTTTTCTCGATGATTTTTGTGAAAAAAATAATAGTGAAAAAGACGCTACGTCAGGCAATACCCGCCAAGCGACACTCGATCTAATGAATGGTTACTACGATACGGCCAATGCATTGCTGATGGAAAATGGCATTGCCCTACGTATCCGTGCGGTCAACCAGCAATACATTCAAACCGTGAAAACCCGCGGCAGTAGCCGTGTGGGCATGCATGCTCGTGGTGAATGGGAATGGTCGATCTCGTCCGATACGCTGGATCTAACCAAGCTGTCTGACGTGCCGCTGCCTGAAGCATTGCAAGATATGACTTGGTCACGTGATTTAATTGAAGTATTCCGTACCGATTTTCAGCGTCATGTCTGGTTGATCCATTTTGACGGAGCGACCATTGAAGTGGTATGTGACGAAGGTGCGGTCTCCTCGGCTTATGGGCAAGACCCTATTTGCGAGCTTGAGTTAGAGCTGAAATCTGGTCCTGAAACCGCTTTATATGGCTTTGCTAAAGTCATCGCACATTCTGTTCCTGTGCAGGTAAGCGTGGTCTCGAAAGCGCAAAAAGGGTCACGTCTGAAACATCGCCGTATTGAGTTTCCCGAGAAGCCCAATGCTAAAGCGCCGTTACTGCGCTTTGCTGAGTATTGGTATGAAACTTGGCTAGTGTACTGGGAGGCCATGTTCTATTTGAAAGATGAAGCCTTGTTGCAACCGATTCGTAATGCGTTATATCAGTTGAAGCAATGTGTGCCTGCGAGCCTCAGCGAGCAATTGGAAGCTTTGGATATACGCTATGACACATTATTCAAAAATCAAAACGCTAAGTTGCTACCTGGATTGGCAGGCTCGTTAGAAACGGGAATAATGATGTTAGAAACAGGTCATTGGTTAAATAAACAAATCGCCTGATACGACCTTCGCGTGAAACACAATAAGGAAGATAACTTGACGCTGACACCGTTTTCCCAAGTACAGTCTCTGTTTACTGAAGAACAGGTAAAGATCAAACATCAGGCCATCAGTGACGCCATCGCGCGTCGCAATGGTTTGGATATCCCAGAACACACGCTAGCGCAAGCACAACGGGTGTATCTACTCAGTGATTACGTGTTTAAACAGCTCTGCCGTTCACCGCAATGGTTAGCCGATTTTCTATGCCCCGCGGAGCAGTTGATTGAGCCCAGTGTGGCGCAGTTTTATGCGGGTGAAGCGCATTGGGGGCAAACGGTTGCGAACGATATTACGTTGCCAGATTGGGACGAAAAGACCTTGATGCAGCAACTGCGCCGCTACCGCCATTGGTGGATGACCCGTCTAATCACTAGCGATCTTGAGCAAACCGTTACGCTTGAAACCCTTACCGCTCACTTGAGTAAACTCGCGGATGTGGCAGTTAATGTCAGTCAGCAATGGACGATGCGCAATTACTTAGCGTTGTACGGGCAAGCATTGGACAGCCAAAGTCAGCCGCAAAAATTGATTGTGATTGGTATGGGTAAACTGGGTGGGTTTGAACTCAATTTATCGTCCGATATCGATTTGGTGTTTGCTTTTCGTGAACACGGTGAAACCCAAGGGGGCAAAAAGTCCCTTTCCCATCAAGAGTACTTCACTAAAATCGGCCAGAAACTGATTCAACACTTGGATCAAGTCACCGCTGATGGTTTTATGTTCCGCGTCGATATGCGCTTGCGCCCATTTGGTCAGTCTGGTGCCTTGGTGATGAACATGGATTCCTTGGAAAACTACTACCAAGACCAAGGTCGTGACTGGGAACGTTATGCCATGATCAAGGCTCGGGTGATGGCCGGTGATGCTCAAGATGTGCGTGAATTTGAAGCGCTACGTCGTCCGTTTGTGTACCGTAAATACCTTGATTTTGGTGCCATTGGTGCGCTACGTGATCTGAAATCTATGATTGCCAAAGAAGTGCGACGTAAAGGCATTGAACACAATATCAAGCTTGGCGAAGGGGGTATCCGAGAGGTCGAGTTCATTGTGCAAGCACTGCAAATTTTGCATGGTGGTCGCAACCAGAGTCTGCAAAAGCCCGCATTGTTTAAAGTATTGCCAGTGTTGAGCGCAGAAGGCTATTTACCCGAGTCACAGGTGCAGGATTTATTACAAGCGTATCGCTACTTGCGTCGTGTGGAGCATGCCTTGCAAGGCTATGCCGACGAGCAAACCCAATTATTGCCTGCTGGAGACAAAGAGCGTGAGCGCTTGGCTTATCAAGTGGGTGAAAGTGGCTGGCAAGCATTGCATGATACCTTATGGCAGCACCGTCATAAGGTGCACCGTTACTTTCAAGCTCTGATCGATGATGGTGAAGAGAACTCAGGTGACGAGCTGGCGCAGGAAGCGTGGCGCATGATTCTGAAACAGCCAGATGACGCGCATTTGATCGGTGAAGCTATTGAAGCAATTGCTTGGCAAGACTTAGACGAAGTCAGTAAACAGTTGCAGCAATTCTTAAGCTCACGGGCGGTGGCTTATATGCAGCCGATTGGACAAGAGCGATTAGCGGTGTTTTTGGCGGCGCTCATGACCTGTCTACCAGAAGAAGCCAATCCTGATTTGGTGCTACAGCGCATCATTCCGATTATGGAAGCGGTGACGCGTCGTACCGCTTATTTAGTGTTGTTATCAGAAAACCAAAGTGCCATCGTACACTTGATTGGCTTGTGTCGGGAGAGTGTTTGGTTCTCAGAAATGATCTCCAACTCACCAGCATTATTGGATGAGCTATTGGATGCCAATACGCTGTTTTCTCCGCCATCAAAAGCACAAATGGCACAAGAACTGCGTCAGATTCTATTACGCTTGCCAGAGGAAGACGAAGAAGCTCATATGGACGCTATGCGTCGTTTCCGCCGCTCTATCATTATGCGTATTGCCGCCTGTGATATCACAGGGATCTTGCCACTGATGAAAGTAAGTGATCACTTAACTTGGTTGGCGGAAGTGTTATTAGAGCAGGTGTTGCAGCAGTCTTGGCATTACTTAACGCATCGACATGGTTATCCAACCCGTGACGGTGAAGCGGTTACTGATCCTGAATTGGTAATTGTCGGTTATGGTAAATCCGGTGGTATTGAGTTGGGTTACGACTCGGATTTGGATTTGGTGTTTATTCATAACGCTGTCACCAACGGCTCTACTAATGGTGAGCGTAGTGTTGATAACTTGGTGTTTTATACCCGTCTAGGGCAGCGCATTATCCATTTACTCACCAGCTTTACTTCGGCGGGACGTCTATACGAAGTGGACATGCGTTTGCGACCCTCTGGAAATTCCGGTCTCTTGGTGGCGAGTTTAGGATCGTTTAGAGATTATCAGCAGAAAGAAGCTTGGGTATGGGAGCACCAAGCCCTTTGCCGTGCCAGAGCCTTAGCCGGTAACAATGAATTGATCGCCCAGTTTGATCAGACCCGTGCCGAAATTTTGGGACGGGAGCGAGACCGTTCTGAGCTAAAGCAAGAAGTGCTCAAAATGCGTGAGAAGATGCGTGCCCACTTGGATACCAGTGGTGCCGACAAAGGCTTTGACTTGAAGCAGGGGGCGGGCGGCATTATCGACATCGAATTTATGGTGCAGTATATGGTGCTGGCGTGGTCGCACCGTTATCCTGCTCTGATGACGTATTCCGATAATATTCGTCAGTTAGAAGCGGCACTGGATTGTGGTCTGTTAGAACAAGAGCAAGTGGAGAAGATGAAAGAAGCCTATACCTTCTATCGCGCTACTGCTCATCGACAAACTCTACAGAAGCAAGGCCGTTTGGTGCCGGTGGAAACGCTCGAAGAAAATCAGGCATTGATTGCTCAGTATTGGGATGTTTTTGCCAATCAGCCCTGTGATTAACGGCGAAAGCCAACATAGAAAAGCCCCTAAGCGAGAACGCTTAGGGGCTTTGGGCTTTCTTAAGGGGGAGAGTGAATGCCAGTTAGAAAGAAACGTTTACTTTCGCTTGATAACGACGGCCATCTAGCACCTTATCGTAAGTCTCTTGATCGATTTTCTTATCGAATAAGTTGTAGATACCTGCGTAGAAGGTTACCGAGTCATTAGCTTTGTAGCTTAGACCAGTATCTACCAAGGTGTAGTCTGGGAGCTCTTCGGTCATGCTGACTCGGCTAAGCCCTTGAGTGGTTTCACCAATGTAGTTGGCTTCGCCCCAGATGTTCAGTTTCTCGGTGGCGTCCCAAGACAAGTTGGTGTGCACGCGGTGCTTTGGAATACGGTTCAGTGGTTGGCCAGAAAATTGACCAGACTTTTGCTCTGAATCGGTAAAGGTGTAGCCAATATCCCACGCCAGTGCAGGTAACAACTGCATACCAAATGAAGCTTCCACCCCTTGCGTCACCACTTCGTTTACGTTCATGCGTTGACTGATAAAGTTGTAATCATGGCCTTGGAAATTACAAGAGTCAGCTTGACCGTCTGGTGTTTCACAAATACGTTCTTCGGTAATTTTGTCGTCAAACTCTGTGTAGAAGGCCGTGATTTCGGCTTTTGTGCCTTGATGATCGGTCCATGCCACACCCACTTCATGGCTTAAACTTTTTTCAGCCTTGAGATCTTCACTACCAATGATTACCGCGTTACCGCCACGGCCACCAGTGGCTTGTCCCCAACCTTCTGTTGCTTGACGCAGGTCTGGTGAGCGATACCCCGCGCTGATACCACCTTTAATCGTCACGTTATCCGTAGTTTGCCAAACACCGTATACGCGGGGAGTGACTTCGCTGCCGTAGTTTTCATCTTCGTTATAACGCAAACCTGCTGTGAGCGCGAAAGTCTCAGTTAGGTAGTACTCATCTTCAGCAAACAGGGCACCTTGCCAGCGTTCAATTTCATTCAAACCGCTTGGTAAACTGTTACCGGAATCATTGAGAGTTTGGTTCTCAAACTGACCACCCACGGTTAATGTGTGCTGATCAAAGAACAGATGGCTTTGGTGGTTTAGCACAGTGGATTGGTACTGCATGTCACGGGTTTTATTATCGTTGTCTTCGTAGCTTAGGTAAGTAGTGTGCTGACCATTGTCGGTTTTTATCTCATGGGTCACCGAGAAATGATCTCGTTGGTATTCTTGGTTATTCACCGTATTGGGATTGCCGTTACGGTCCAATGAATCAATAGAGTTTCCGGGGGTGTTGATACGTTTTTGTGTTTCGGTTCCAGCTTCAAATTTGATCGATTGCTCTTCGTTTAGCATCCATGTCAGTTTACTGGTGATGTTCTGCATATCTTGATCCGCGTAGCCATCAAGGATGCTGTCCTCATCTCGCTCAGCGATTTGGCCGAAGACTTCAAGCCCCAGCTTATTGTCAACTAATGGACCTGCGGCATAAAAATCTGTGCTCATACTGTTGCCAGAAGCACTGTCTTCTTGAATGGTGGTGCCCAAGCCCAGTTGACCGTGCCATTCAGACTGTACTTTTTTAGTGATGATGTTGATCACCCCCCCGAGAGCATCAGAGCCGTACAGGGAAGACATGGGGCCACGGATCACCTCGATACGCTCGATTGCCGAAATAGGTGGCAGCCAACCTTGCTCAATACCGGGGCCATCAGAGTTAGGGCGAGTCTCACGGCTGCCTTGGCGCTTACCATCGACCATGATCAAGGTGTACTTGCCTTCTAGGCCTCGCATGGTGATGTCTGAAGAAGAACCTCCACCGGTAACAAAGACACCTGGTACCGCAGACAGAGCGTCAGTCACATCACGGTAACTCTTTTTCTGTATCTCTTCGGAATTAAGTACCGTAATGGATGCGGCTGCATTTTGTGTACTCTGTTCGTACCCCGAAGCACTGACAACCAATTCATTCAAGTTGACGGTGTCGGCATGTGCGGTATGAGCCAGCGCGATGCTCGCAGCAATGACAGAGAAAGAGAACTTACGCATGGTATGCAATATCCTTAAAAATGAACGAAAAAAGCAAAATTAAATGGTAATGTTTATCATTTGTATTCTTGCTGATTTGTGTAAGATTGTCCTGCGATGGTGCGTTGCAGAAATGACAACGGTAACGACTCAAGAGGGAATGACAGTGTACGATTTAAACGATTTGAAAAGCTTTGTGTCGGTGGTGGAAACGGGAAATCTCAGCGCCAGTGCAAAAGAGATCGGGGTATCGAAGTCGACGTTAAGTCGTCGAATCTCACATCTTGAAGAGGTGATGCGTCAGCCGTTGATGCGTCGCCAAGCCAACCGCATGTTCGCTAACGATGCGGGAAACGCCTTTTTACCGTTTGCCAAATCGATTTTAGATACCGTTAATCGTGCCCATCGCACTGTGGACGATTTAAAAGAAACCGTTTCAGGTCATCTCAATGTTGGTGTGTTTACGGGACTGAGTCGCTCTTGGGTAACACAAGAAATCTTTGATTATTTAGAGGCCTTTCCGGAAATCAATATTGATGTCTACACCCTGTCTACATTCGATGATGTGCGTGAACAGACTGATGTCGCAGTGTTTATGGGGGCTTTGCAGGATAGTAATTTCAAGTCTGAATTGTTAGGCGAGCTAAATTGCAGTCTGTATGCCCACAAGTGCTTTTTAGAAAGTCATCAAGCGATCGATTCACCACAGGATTTGGAGCAGTATGAGTGGGTGAATCTGCACGATTTCTATTCTAATGACACAACCGTTTCTCTATTCCATGAAGAACATGGCTACCATGAAATCCCCATGCCTAGGTCTCGTTTAACGACGGACTTGATGGGTTTTCACTTGGACAGCATTGTTAATGGTCGAGGCGTGGGTATCTTACCGGATTACTTAGTGGCCATGCGCGAGCGTCATCATCCGGGTGATTTGATCAGGGTGTTACCCAATTGGCGTGCGCCTAAATTACCGCTCTACTTACTCTATGCCTACGGTCATTTACCTAAGCGCAGCCAAGTACTGCTGACACGCTTAAAGAAAGCTTTTTCAGCCAGTTTGCTGCTGGCTGAGTAGCATGGTTATTTAGGCGTGGGTCATGTGTCCTTGGCGTTCGCCTACTGTCTGCGTCTTAGCGACCTCTGCTTGATGGCACCGCTGCATGGGCGTATGGCTGCGACGAACGTTTAATAAGATCGGTGCACCAGTATGTGGGTCTTCGAGCAAATCACACTGTATACCGTAAAGATGGTCGAGAATATCCTGTGTGATCACATCTTTTGGAACCCCTTGCGCCACGATTTGCCCCCCTTTCATGGCTATTAAATAATCAGAATGGCGTGCAGCCATGGCCAAGTCGTGTACCACCATAATCACTGTTTTACCGGCCTTGGACAGTTCACGAATCAAATCAAACACTTCAATTTGATGGCCTAAATCTAGTGCCGAGGTTGGCTCGTCAAGCAGTAACAATGGTGTTTCTTGCGCGATCGACATGGCAATCCAGGCGCGCTGGCGCTGTCCTCCAGAAAGGGTATCTAACAGTCGATCACCAAGATTCTCTAGACTGGCGGCACGCAAAGCGAATTCAATAGCGCTCTTATCATCCATGCTCCATTGTTTTAAAAAACCTTGGTGTGGATGGCGACCAAAGCGAATTAATTCGCGTACGGTGATGCCATCCGGGGCGGAGGTTTCTTGTGGCAGTAGGGCCAGCTTTTTGGCTACCTGTTTTGCTGGCAATTTGTGGATATCTTGGCCCTCTAACACGATTTGGCCTTTGCTTGGATGATGAACGCGTGACAATCCATTCAATAAAGTGGACTTGCCACAACCATTCGGGCCAACGATAGCGGTTACTTTGCCTTCTGGAAATTGAACGCTTAAGTCTTCAATGATGACGTGATCCGAGTGTTGTAAGGTAATCGAATCGGTGCCTAAAGGCGCTTGAGTAGTTTGACTCATAGGGAGCTCTGCTTAGGTTTGCGAATCAGGATCCAAAGTAGGTAAGGACCACCGACAACAGCGGTAATCACCCCCACTGGGATTTCAATTGGGCTTAATAAGGTTCTGCCAGCGAGATCCGCCAACACCATAACAATGGCGCCGCAGATAGCACTGGAAAGCAGTGGTAAGCCTTTGTGGCGGGCAAAGGTGCGTGCCATTTCCGGCCCGACTAGGGCCACTAAGCCGACGGGGCCGGCCACGGCGACGGCAAAGCCTGTCAAAACCACCGCAATGACTACCGCGGCAAAACGCAGTCTATTCGGCGTGTGTCCGAGAGCTGTGATCACCGCATCGGCAAAGGCCATCAGTTGAAAACGATAGCAAAGCACCATGCTGACCAAGACGCCAACTAGCGTGATCCAACCCATAACAGGTATTTGTTCTTCTGGACGTCCTGACAAACTGCCCACTGTCCAAGGGTAGGCTTCGTTGGCGGTATCAATATGTACCTGAGTTAATAGTAGCTGCGAGGCAGCTGCAGACACTGAACCAATTGCTAAGCCAGCGACGATAAAACGATAACCTCGGGTACCACTGCCACCACCAATAATAAAAGCCAGTGCGGTAGCGGTGGCAGCCCCCGTTAACGCCATTGCAGAGGGGGCAAAGCTAATTCCCACACCCACAACTGAGGCCACAGCAAACGCCATGGCGGCGTTATCGATACCGATAATGCCGGGTGTGGCGAGACGATTGCGAGCCACAGTTTGCATCAAACAGCCAGCGATACTAAAGGCTGCACCGGTATATATGCCGGCGAGCAAGCGGTTCAGGCGTAATTCGTTAATGACGAATTGGGTCATGCTATCGCCTTGACCGAGAAGGGCAAGTACCACCTCTTTGGGGGTCACGGATAAGGTGCCGATGCCGAGGCTGACAATACCCGTTACGAGTAGCGCGAAGCTTAGCATTAGGTTGCGTTTAATAGCGCTTTTATCCAGCAACATGGTGCTCGTACCGAAAGACAGCAACCAATGCCCTGTTGGGGCACTTAAACGAGGCTGAGAAGCATCCGAAATAGACATCAATCAATTCTCCTAAGCCAATGTAGGTAGCCGTTTGGCGCGCACAATCAACATTAAAACTGGAGCCCCGACGATAGCGGTCAAAACGCCCAGTGGCATCTCGGCAGGTTGAGCAATCAAGCGCGTTAAAATATCAGCACTGATAATCAACAATGGCCCAATCGGTAAGCACATAATCATAGTGCGGCGAATATCTGGCCCCACTAAGGATCGCGCGGCAAACGGTACGACCAAACCGACAAACATAATCGGTCCCGCAATCGCCGTTGCCGAGCCAGTTAGTAAAGCAACGGCCAGCATAACGAAGTAGCGAACGACTCGCGGATTATGACCTAGGCCGAGGGCCACCTTTTCACCCAATGCCATGGAGGCTAGTGGGCGCGACACATAAAGCGTTAATAGGGCGGCGACTAGAAAATAGGGCAGAACGGTCAGCAAACTATCTAACGAGCGACCTGCGACACTGCCGGTGACCCAAAAGCGAATCTCATCGGCGGCACGTTGATCGTACATCAGCAGAATAGAGGTGAGTGCGGTAAGCAATGAACTGAGTGCGGCACCCGCCAAGACCAAGCGCACAGGGTCTTTAAATTGACCTTGCAAACGAGCGGCAGCCATGACAAAAAAACAGCGACTAGAGCGCCGATTTGCGCCACGCCAGCTGATAAAGTGGCAGCGCTGGCGCCCATTAATAACGCCATTGCCACGGCAAATGAAGCCCCAGCACTGACGCCAAGTAGGCCAGGCTCCGCTAGAGGGTTGCGTGCCACCGCTTGCATTAAGGCGCCAGCGACGCCCAGTGCCATACCTACCACCAGCGCAACCAGAGTGCGCGAACAGCGTAACTCCGAAACAATAAAGGCGGCTTCATCGGAGCCTTGGCCGAGCAGCACTTGCCAAGATTCTGAGATGCCAACACTGCCTGCACCCAGTAGCAAAGAAAGCAGAATGGTCACGATTAAGGCAAATGATACGAGGCTAAAACAAACGACTAAAGGGCGCTGCGATGGCGCCCTTTGAAAAAACTGAACCAGATGAAACATTAGTGTTGTTGGTCCAATAACTGTTCAATGTCATCCAGAACCACCTGGGCTGCCAAAGGGCCTGAAGTGCTGCTCCAAACCTGACCATCTACTGTCTGAACGTGATTGCTTTGAACAACGTTTAGGCGGGAGAAAGCGCTGGATTGCTTGGCAGCATCGAAGGCTTCTTGACCATCTTTATTCAAGGTCGCCATAATCAGCCAGTCTTGGTCGATCACGCCAATGTTTTCAAGACTAAGTATGCTCGAATGAGGGCGACCTTGTTTCAGCAAGCCACCGTCTTGTGGCTCAAAACCTGTTTGCGCCAATAGGCTACCCGCGAACAGATCTTTTGACATGACCATTGGGCCTTGCGGCATCCAGCGTGCGATATAAACTTGACGTTCGTCTGCTGGAATCGTCTGCTCGACTTTTTTCTTAATCTCAGCTGCACGAGTATCAACAGCGTGCAGTGCTTGTTCTACTTCCGCGCTTTTGCCAGTAACTATACCGAACAGTGCCGCTTCTTTACGCCATGCGTTAGGTGTGTCAAAACTCCACTCAGGCACAATGGTTGGTGCGATTTTCGAAAGGATCAAATACTGCTCTTTAGACAGAGTGTTGGACGCCAAAATCACATCTGGCTGCTCTTTGATAACCGCTTCAAGATTGGTCTCTCGAGCGCTACCTACGATATGAATGTTAGGCTGGCGATCGGCTAAGTAGTCCGATACGGTTTCACTACCACGGGTTGCGACAGAGCCTGCAACAGGAAAGTTAATAGCAGACATTACGTCCAGTGCGCCTTCGTGTAGAGTCACGATGGTTTTCACGTCATCCTTTACTGTCACAGGACCATATTTGGTCTCCACGGTCACATCCGCAAAAACGCCGTTGGCAAACAGAGTCACAGCTGTTGCGGCGGTGGTTAGCATTAGGCAACGCTTAAAAGACATAACGTCTCCTTTAATAAGAATGAATTAACATTTTTGATGATAATGTTTCTTATTTCTATTTGATATCCTGTTTCGCGTTTTTTGTGCCGTGCTAGGCTCAATGGTTTGTTGCGCTTTTTGCAACGATAGGAGATAAACAGAGTCGTTACTTTCTATGTAACGTTTTGTATCTTTTGCCTATTTGAGTAAATTTCTGTTAAAGTGACTAATAAGTAGGCCGTTAACACGGTAGAGCACTATTGGGAAGTACCGCTCATTTATTGAACTAAAGGCAGGATGCCAAACTAGTGAGGTGACCATGAATAGTGTTACTAATGTCAGCACATCGTACGCAATGGAAATGATGGGTGTAGCAATGGCGAAGACTCAACAGGAAGAACAGGGACGACAGTCTTTGCAGCTTCTTGAGAGTGCTGCGCAAGTCTCTCAGAAAATTCAGTCTAGCGCACCAGCGGTCGGCAATATTGGACAAAACATCAATATCAAAGTGTAGTTTGATGAAGGTGTTTAAAAGCCGCCCGCATAACGCGTGAGCGGCTTTTTGTTTTTAAGGACGTTATAAATGCGGCGCCAGCACAGTTTTGGCTGGCTCGCCGGGGATTTCTTTGGCCAGTTTTGGCATCAGATAGCCCGGTAGCTTCTGTGCAACTTGGCCCATAAGCCGCTGGGCTTCCTCAACGGAGATATCAAAGTGTGCGCCGCCTTCTATAGGATCAAAAGTGAACATGTAGTACGGTAAAATTCCGGCATCGAACAGGGCTTCACTTAACTCTACTTGTGCTTCGACCGAATCATTGATGTCTTTTAACAGAACCCCTTGATTTAATACCGTGACGCCCGCTTGCTTCAATAAGGTGACCTTATCAGCAATGCTCTGATCAATTTCATTGGCATGATTGCTGTGCAGCACCAGCACCACATCCAAACGCGTTTTCCCTATCCAATCCAATAGTTCGTCATTGATGCGGCTGGGAATTACGATTGGTAAGCGTGAATGAATGCGCAGACGCTTTAACTGCGGTAAATCGTTTAAGCGGGCAATATGTTGTCTTAGTTGGCTGTCCTTAAGCATCAGTGGGTCGCCACCGCTTAAAATGACTTCATTCACTTCGGGGTGATCTTTTAAGTAGTCGATCACGCTGTCCCATTCTTTTTGTGCCAGTTGGTTATCCCCATAAGGGAAATGGCGACGGAAGCAATAGCGGCAGTTCACGGCGCAGGTCCCCGTGGTGATCACCAAAATACGACGTTCGTATTTATGCACGATGGCTTTTTGGGGGTTGTGGTTGCCTTCATCCAGTGGGTCTTTACTATAACCTTCGACGTGCAGCATTTCGATATCATCTGCAAGAACCTGTTTCAAGAGAGGGTCATGAGCGTTACCGAATTCCATACGGGAAACGAACGGTCTTGGCACCAGCATTTTGAAAGAGGTCATGGCTTTTTGGGCGTCAGGCAAGTCTTGTTCACTCAGGCCAAGCAAAGGCCGCAGCTCGGCTGGAGATTTAATTGCTTGTGCTAGTTCAGTAGACCAATGAATTTCGGTCGTATTTTGAATCGGGATCACGTCAAATATCTGCAAAATTAAGTTAAATTGGGTTATTATGGCCGCCAATCTTTGGCCCTATGGCCTCCGCTCTTGTGAGTCTCGCACAATTATTCCGCGATGAACTCCTGTGAACATCTTGTTCGTTCAGAGCTTTTTATCTAAATCATGACATTGTGAGGATTTATGGCGAGTTATTCTACCAGCGATTTGCGCAGCGGTAACAAAGTAATGGTCGATGGTGAGCCTTGTGCTGTACTAGACAATGAACACGTTAAGCCAGGTAAAGGTCAAGCGTTCAACCGTATCAAACTACGTAACCTAAAAACAGGCCGTGTTTGGGAACGTACGTTTAAATCTGGTGAATCTCTAGACGCAGCAGATGTAATGGATACGGATATGGAGTACCTATACACTGACGGCGAATTCTACCACTTTATGGCAACTGACGGTTCTTTCGAGCAGCACGGTGCGGATGCCAATGCGGTAGGCGACACAGTTAAGTGGTTGAAAGAGCAAGAGTCTTACATCATTACACTTTACAACGGCGCGCCTCTAGCCGTAACCCCTCCTAACTTCATCGAGCTTGAAGTAACGGAAACCGATCCAGGTGTGAAAGGCGATACCGCGAACGGTGGTTCTAAGCCAGCGACACTTTCTACTGGCGCAGTAGTGCGTGTACCACTATTCATCAACATCGGTGAAGTGCTACGTATCGATACTCGTACGGGTGAGTACGTATCGCGCGCGACAGGTAAGTAATTACCTTTTAAAAGAAGCCCCCAGCCGCAAGGTGTGGGGGCTTTTTTGTGTTGTTGACTCATGGTTGACCACTAGCTTCTGCTGCATTGTAATCAGTGACTAACACATCCTCCCTTTTTCTTCGTTTTTCGAATAATTAATCTGTTTTCTCTTAGATTTTTGAATCAATTCTTTTTTTATCTCGTCTTTAGCCTTCTGAGATTTTCCTCTCAAATTTTTAAAAAAAATCACACCACCTAACTGCTTGGAAAACAATGGATTTATTTAAAATGATAGGTTTTGTATTGTTTTTGTGTATTTTTTTGTGTTGACGAATCGTATTTAGTCAATAATGATAAGTATCGTATCGCTATGGACGATAAGTGTAGAAATATAAAAATAATTCTTGGGCTATGCCCGATACACAATCAAAGGAATATCTCATGCATCGCATCACTCGTTTTCTTAAGCACTCTCTTGTCTCTTCCGCTGTGGCTTCTGTATTAGTCACCACTTCAACAGGCGTTATCGCGGCCGATGAAAAGATTCGCTGGAAAGTACAGGCAGTCTTCGGGACGCATTTGCCGGGTCTAGGTGACCCAATCAAGTTGGTGGCTGAACAGATCAACAAAGCCACGAATGGAGACATTCAGTTTAAGGTCTATGAACCAGGCAAAATAGTGCCGCCGTTTGGTATCACGGAAGCTGTGAAGAACAAGCAGTTGAATGCAGGGTATGCTTGGTTGGCCTATGATCAGGGCCGAATTCCAGCTGCTTCGTTATTAGCGGCAGTGCCTTTTGGCATGGAGCCTTGGGAGTACGCAGCGTGGTGGTATGAAGGAGAGGGCCAAGCTCTTGGTGAAGCTTTGTATGCAAAGCACAACATTCACCCTGTGTTGTGTAGTGTTATTGGGCCCGAGACGGCGGGGTGGTTCAAAAAAGAAATTAACACAATGGAAGATTTTCAAGGCTTGAAAATACGTTTTGCGGGCATTGGTGGAAAAGTACTGCAAAAAGCCGGCGCATCGGTTACTTCTATGCCGAGCAGTGAGATCTTCCCTGCGCTCGAAAAAGGCGCTATTGATGCAACTGAATTTTCTATGCCTGCGATTGATGAAATCCTAGGCTTTGATAAAGTAGCCAAAAACAACTATTTCCCAGGTTGGCATCAAACCTTTACTGCCTCCCATCTTGTGGTTAATAAAGACGTGTGGGACGGTCTTTCTCCTGAATCGCAAGCGATCATAGATATGGCTTGTACAGCTGGTACTATGCGTGCGTTGACTCATGGGGAAGCGCTGCAAGGGAAGGTCTTACAACGTTTCAAATCTGAAGGCATCAATACTCAAAAACTACCTCCTGAAATGTTGAGCGGTTTGAAGCAACTGACCGATGAAGTCATGCTTGAGATTGCGGCAACCGATGAAGATTTCGACAAAATTTATCAATCGCAGAAAGCCTTTTCCAAAGAGTATAAGGCGTGGCGCGAGCTTGCTTATCTCCCAACTGACTTGTAATAGCTCCTCATTAATTGGCCTATGTGGTCGCTAATGTCGTTCCCCTATTTACGCTAGAGCGCGAGGGTAGGGGAACTTGCACACTATTGCTGTGGAGGACTCTATGCAACAGGGATCAATAACTACTCAGGAACAAGACATCAACATGTCCGTGTTCTCTCATCATACGACGTTGCCTAATACGTGGCTTTCCAATCGAATTGACCCATTCCTTCGTACTGTTGGCAATGCGGCCTCATGGATTTGGGTTGTGCTGATGGGCATCATCATTATCAATGTATTCATGCGTTATGCCTTGGGAGAAGGGCGTATCGAGTTCGAAGAAATGCAGTGGCATTTATACGCTGCGGGCTGGCTTTTTGGTTTGTCGTATTGCTTCAGTTATGACGAACACGTACGTGTTGATTTGATCTACGACCGCATGTCCCTAAGGGCTCAGGCTTGGGTAGAATTTTTAGGCATTCTCTTTCTTTTAGGGCCTTTTGTGGCCGTGGTGATGTGGTACGCCATTCCCTTTATCAATTACTCATGGCAAATGAGTGAAATCTCCACCGCACCTGGGGGGCTGCCTTATCGTTGGGCGATTAAGGCCATGCTTTTGGTTGGCTTTATGCTGTTGGCGCTGGCGGTAATCTCTCGCTTTTCCAAAGTGGTCTCTTTGTTATTTGGTGGGCACGTGCCTGCTAATCGTCGCGTTTTAAGCCAAGCCTAGGAGACCATCATGGAAATTAATGAAATCTTAGCGTTACTAATGTTCGCTACATTCATCGCTTGTTTGTTTAGCGGCTTTCCTGTGGCTTGGGTCATGGGGGGCGTTGCAGTCGCATTTGCTGTTTTGGCGATGGGGGCAGACTACTGGTTAGATGCTTTTATTGGTATTGACTGGAATTATGTATCGATAACAGTGCCTCGCATTTGGGCCGTTATGACCAACTGGGTGTTGGTGGCATTGCCTATGTTTGTATTTATGGGATTAATGCTCGATCGTTCTGGTGTTGCAGAGGACCTTATGGCTAATCTCGCTCGACTATTTGGCCGTGTTCGAGGGGGATTGGCTGTAACCATTACTTTTGTGGGTCTTTTGCTTGCCGCGTCTACAGGGATTATTGGCGCGTCGGTAGTGCTTCTGGCTGTACTGGGCATACCAATGATGATGCGCGATGGTTACAGCAAAGAATTAGCATGTGGCACAGTCTGTTCAACTGGCACGCTTGGTATTTTGATTCCACCTAGCATCATGCTCGTTATGATGGGAGATCGCATTGGTTTGTCCGTCGGCGATTTGTTCTTAGGGGCGTTGTTTCCTGGGTTGCTGTTGGCTGCCTTGTACATTGGCTACATTATGATTTATGCGTGGTTAAAACCTTCTGCTGCGCCGGTAGCCGAGGATAGTACACGTGTAACCTTGTTGATTTTATGGGAGGTATTGAAAGCCGTTTTACCTACTACAGGATTGATCTTAGCGGTCTTGGGATCTATTTTCTTCGGCATTGCGACGCCTACTGAGGCCTCTGGTGTAGGGGCTTTTGGCGCAACATTGTTGGCTGCGAGCAAAGGTCGATTAAATCTCAAGGTGTTACGCGAAGTTGGCCGCGAAACAACCAAAACGACCGCGTTTATTTTCGCTCTTCTACTGGGCGCGACGGCTTTCTCACTTGTGTTCCGAGGACTTGGTGGCGACGAAATAATAGAGGGGGCACTGCATGGCCTACCTTTTGGACCAACTGGCGTAGTAATTACTATCTTATTCGTGACATTTTTACTGGGCTTTTTCTTAGATTGGATAGAACTCACTTTAATCATTTTACCTCTGGTTGCACCTGTTGTAGCAAGTCTAGGTTTTGACTTGGTATGGTTTACTATCCTCTTTGCAGTGTGCCTACAAACCTCATTCTTGACTCCGCCCGTTGGGTTCGCACTGTTCTATCTCAAAGGGGTAGCGCCAGCGGGTATTTCGCTGGGCAATATCTATCGAGGTGTTGTGCCCTTCATCTTAATTCAACTGTTTGGTTTGGTGATTGTCTTCTATTGGCAAGGCATCGTCACTTGGCTACCCAGTATCGCATACTGATTCTAATGTTTAGTCGCGTTAGCTGCGACAAACAGACACTAAAAATGGTTATACGGATATTTAGGAGCACACCATGTCTAGTCAAATTATCTTGCCTCGTATAATGCAAGTAGGGGCCTCTGTGTCCACTGAGCTACCAAACATATTGCACGATTTAGGCTGTAAAAAGCCGCTTATTGTAACCGACAAAGTTATGATGAAGTTGGGGTATATCCAAGGGGTTGCTGACCACTTGATGAGCCATAATATAGCTTATGATGTTTTTGATGATACGGTACCCGAGCCAACAGTCACGTCCATCAAAGCTGGTGTTGAAATGGTTGCTGCTGGGGACTATGACGCCATTGTAGCCGTAGGAGGCGGTAGCCCCATCGACAGTGCTAAAGCCATTGCTATTTTGGGGAAATATGGCGGAGAAATGCGTGATTACAAGTTTCCTCGGATTGTGAATGAGCCTGGCTTGCCGATCATTGCCATACCGACTACAGCGGGCACGGGCTCAGAGGTAACACGGTTTACGATCATCACTGACGAAACCTGTGATGAAAAGATGCTTTGCGTTGGCACTGGCTTTATGCCGATTGCCGCTTTAATCGACTATAACCTCACGCTAAGTTTACCTCCTCGTACTACGGCTGACACTGGTATTGACGCTCTTACTCATGCAATGGAAGCTTATGTTAGTAAAAAAGCTAATCAGTACAGCGATTCTCAAGCCATCGCAGCAATGAGGTTGATCGGCCCAAATTTACGAGCGGTGTTTCATGATGGCTGCAATCAACAAGCTCGTGAAGCCATGATGCTAGGGTCAACGCTGGCAGGCATCGCATTCTCAAATGCATCAGTAGCTTTGGTCCATGGGATGAGCCGACCAATCGGTGCGTTCTTCCATGTTCCACATGGGCTTTCTAATGCGATGTTGCTACCCAATGTGACGGCATTTTCCATTCCGGCAGCACCTGAGCGCTATGCTGACTGTGCCCGTGCTATAGGCGTAGCGTCTGAATCGGATTCAACCGAGCAGGCTAATGAAAAATTACTAGAAGAGTTACGTGCCCTCAATTTAGAACTGAATGTACCTACCCCAGAAAAATTTGGCATCAATAAAGATGTGTTTTTCGACAAGATTCCGATGATGGCTGCCCAAGCAGTAGCGTCCGGATCACCAGCGAATAATCCTAAAGTACCTTCTGAAGCTGAGATAGCCAAACTTTACGCGCAGCTTTGGTAATACCGAATTTCATTTTTAAAAGAGGAACATGCAATGATCACTATCGGACATTTGATTAACGGCCGTAGCAATATGGATGGCGACAGACAACAGCCAGTATTTAACCCTGCAACGGGAGAAGCTGAAAAAAACGTATTGTTAGCCAGTAAAGCTACCGTAGAGGATGCGATCACTGCTGCACAAGCGGCATATCCAGCTTGGCGCGACACACCACCGATTAAACGTGCTCGAATTATGTACAAATTTAAAAATCTGCTGGAAACCAACGCGGAACGGATTTGTCAGCTTATTGGTGAAGAGCACGGCAAAATTTTCCACGATGCGATGGGCGAATTACAGCGAGGTATAGAAAATGTTGAGTACGCATGCGGAGTTCCAGAGCTACTTAAGGGTGAGCATAGCCGCGATGTTGGTCCAAATATCGACTCTTGGAGCGAGTTTCAGCCGCTTGGTGTAGTCGCAGGAATTACCCCCTTTAATTTTCCTGCAATGGTGCCCTTATGGATGTTCCCCATTGCCATTGCGACAGGTAATACTTTCATATTGAAACCATCTGAGCGAGATCCTTCAGCCACGCTTTACGTGGCTCAACTACTGCAAGAAGCAGGATTACCTGATGGTGTCATGAATGTGGTGAACGGCGATAAAGTGGCAGTAGATACCTTATTGAAGGACGAGCGAGTAAAAGCGGTCAGCTTTGTTGGCTCCACACCGATTGCAGAGTATATCTACAGCACTGCCACCGCTCATGGCAAACGCTGTCAAGCTCTGGGTGGAGCGAAGAATCACGCGATTGTTATGCCTGATGCGGACATGGAGAATGTCGTTAACCAACTTTTAGGCGCAGCGTTTGGCTCATCTGGTGAGCGCTGCATGGCGTTGTCTGTTGCTGTTGCTGTGGGGGATGATGCCGCGGATACGTTAGTTGCCAAAATGAAGGAGGCTATGAAACAGCTTAAAGTTGGGGCTGCTACCGATAACAGCAATGATTTTGGTCCGGTTATCACCAGAGCTCATCAGGATAAAGTCATCGGCTACATCACGAGTGCTGAACAAGATGGAGCATCGATAGTAGTCGATGGTCGTCACCCAAATGTAGCGGGTTATCCCAATGGATTTTTCGTTGGAGCGACGTTAATTGATGGTGTTACGACTGCAATGCAAAGCTACCAAGAAGAGATTTTTGGTCCGGTGCTTCAGGTCATGCGAGTGGCGACTATGGAAGAAGCCATGCAATTGATTAATGACCACGAATACGGGAATGGTACCTGTATTTTTACCCGCGACGGCGAAGCCGCGCGCTATTTCTCAAACCATATTCAAGTGGGCATGGTTGGAATTAACATTCCGCTACCCGTACCGGTGGCTTACCACAGTTTTGGCGGTTGGAAACGTTCGTTATTTGGCGATTTGCATGCTTATGGTCCGGATTCAGTACGTTTTTACACTAAGCGTAAAACCATTACTCAGCGCTGGCCATCAGCTGGTGTGCGAGAAGGGGTTTCGTTTGCAATGCCAACGATGAAATAAGCGAATGAAGGACTTAGATACGTCATTTTAGTGAGTCTATAAGTGGCGTATCTAAGAGGAGGCGGGCTTGTTAACGGTCGCTGCCACTTTAATTATCGGTAGGAGGGAGCTTATAATTTATCATTTGTATAGGTAGCGTGATTCTATGGTCAATCAGAAGCGGGAAAAAGGGTCTAGTATAACTCGTGTACTTGAAATCATTGAAACGGTGTCTAAGTCTGAGCACCCTCTGAGTGCTGCTGATCTTGCCATCATGCTTGATATTCCCAAGCCTAGTGTGCATCGTTTATTGCAACAATTAGAGGCGGAAGGATTTTTACAAACGAATATGCGTGGCCTGGTTGTACCCGCTGACAGGCTGCATAACATTGCCTTGGGAATACTTTATACAAGTCAATTCAAGGCTCAGCGACAAGCTATACTGAAAGACTTGGCTGAAAAAGTGGGTGAAACCTGCGGTATCTCCATTCCGAATGGAACGGATATGATTTATTACGATCGGGCACAAACAAATTGGCCTTTACAGATACATTTACCTGTTGGTATACACACCCCTATAACTTGTACGGCCAGTGGTAAATTGTATTTAAGTGCCATGACCAAAGAGCGTCGTCAACGCTTAATGAATTATCTCCCCATGACACGATATGCACGCAACACCGTAACCAACTCCGCAGTGCTTGAGCTAGAACTACAAAGAATACGTCAAATAGACATCGGAACGGATAATGAAGAATTTGTAGATGGTATGGTGGCGGTGGCGGTGCCGATCAAAGATGAACAAGGCCGATTGATGGCTTGTTTGTTTTGCCATGCGCCTGTCATCCGCAAGAGCTTAGACGACTTATTAGCTCATGTTTCGACAATGCGTCAATCCGCTGATGAACTAGGGCGTTTGATAAATGAAGGGAAAGAAGATAGTTAGTTCAGTTATCTGCTCTAATTAAATTGAATACTCTTTATAATAGCTCTAGTTTAAACGCTAAATGAGGGTTGTAGTAATGTATTCAAAAGACGTTTGGCAGCCAACCGCTGATTTAAATGCACTCAAATTCCGAGCAGCAGTATTTCATAAAATTCGCGCATTTTTTTACCAGCGTGATGTGTTGGAAGTCGATACCCCTTGTTTATCTCTCGGTAGTATCAGTGACCCTCATATCGAAGTGCTGACCAGTCAGACTCGCACCTTAGGGCAAGAAGTGACTTACTATCTTCAGACGTCTCCTGAATACGCGATGAAGCGTCTACTGGCCGCCGGAGCACCGAGTATTTACCAATTGGGGAAAGTATTTCGCGCTGAAGAGATTGGCCGTCGCCATGGTATCGAGTTCACCATGTTGGAGTGGTATCGCCTTGGCTTTGATCATTGGCAACTGATGAGCGAAATGGACGATCTGCTGTCGGAGTTAATGGGGCAGAATATTACTTCAGAGCGATTGAGCTACGCAGAAGCCTTTGTCCGTCATGTGGGTTTAAACCCATTTACTGCAAGCCTTGAAGCGCTGCAGCAAACCTGCCATCAGCATACCGGATATGGTCTAGATGAGACGGATCGTGACACCTTGTTAGAGCTGCTGTTTGCAACGTTAGTTGAGCCAAACATTGGCCAAGATGTCCCTTGTTTTATCCATGCCTATCCAGCTTCTCAAGCGGCGCTAGCGAGACAGCAGCAGGATGAGCAAGGCAATGCCACCGCTGCGCGTTTCGAGTGGTATTGGCGTGGCATGGAACTCGCCAATGGCTACTTTGAGCTGACTGATGCCACCGAACAGCAACAGCGTATGCAAAATGAAATGGCGGAGCGAGCCGAAAACGATCAAGTATGGCGGCAGGCGGATGAGCGTCTCATTAGCGCTCTAAAACAAGGTTTACCTGAATGTGCTGGCGTAGCTTTAGGGGTAGATCGTCTGCTAATGTTATTACAAAACAAAGCGCACATTGATCAGGTAATGCCGTTTGCCGGAGCGCATGCATAGGGTGGTGCGACAAACGGCTAGCACAAAATAATAAGAGACCGCCATGTTACCTTCGCCAGCTAGAATGAGTGAATTTTTCAGACCGAAGCAATCTCTTGCCAACCCCAAGCGTTTCGCGTGGCTATACGTGGCGGTGTTTTTCATCTGTTTGCTGACGCTTTGGCGTGGCGGAGATGCGCTCAAGCAACAGCAAACCGAAGACCTGGCTGCTGATACCCTTGAACAACTGAACCAATTAGCCAGCGTGGTCGAGAGCGCTATTGCTAAATACCAACACATGCCAACCCTATTGGCATCCAATGATCGAGTACGTAAGGCGTTACGAGACGGACTACCTTCTGATATTAATCAGCTTAATCGTGAGTTAGAGCAAATCAACCGCATTACTGAAGCATCGGATAGCTACATCATTGGTACGGATGGTAACACTATCGCAGCTTCCAATTATCGTTTGAGTACGTCTTTCGTCGGTGGGAATTTTGCCTTCCGTCCTTACTTTAAAGATGCGATTAAAGGTAAACCGGGCCGTTATTATGCGTTAGGAACGACGTCTAACCGACGGGGTTACTACTTTTCCTATCCTGTCTTTGAAGGCGACAGCGTGATTGGGGTCGCTGTGGTCAAGGTGGATCTGACTCAATTTGAAAAGCGTTTTAATAATCAAGCTTATGATTTTTTGATGCTTGATCCAGATGGCGTGGTATTCAGTTCATCTCGCTCACAATGGCTGTATAAGGTGATGGGCGAACTATCCCATGAGGAGCTCATACGTATTGCTGAATCCCAGCGTTACTTCGATCAAGCCATTGAAACCTTACCCATTGTCTCTCGCCGTCCGTTTGATGAGCACGCCAGTGTGATTGAAATGTTAGATCAGGTAAGTGATCACCTTGGCAATGAATTAGTAGAGCGTCATCGCTACTTAGTCATGAGTCGTCAAATTCAGATGCTTGATTTTCAAGTGGCAATCTTGGTGCCACTGACGAGTATTGAAGAACAGATTGCTCTTTGGCGAGCGATTTTTGCGGGCGGCATCACCATTACCATGCTGATATTTGGATTAGCTCATTTACGCTCGCGCATGTTGCAAGAGCGCTCCGACGCCATTGAGATGGCACGCCACAATCAAGCCTATATTCGTGAAGTGATTCAGCATACCCAGGCTGGTCTGGTGACGTTAGATGATCAATATCGTATTGAGGCGTTAAACCCAGCAGTTGAGAACTTGGCAGCGCGTTCCCTATCCAGCTTAATCGGTAAGCCCTTGTCAGAGTTATTTCAAGTATCAGAGCGTGATAAAGCATGTTGGCTGAAAGCCTTGTCGAGCGATCTTGATGTTGAGCGTGAGCCTTTACGTTTAACGACGGTAGAAGGGAAGTTTCATGTGGAAGGTGCCGATCAAGACGTCGCCGTGGAAGCCACCTTATGTGAATTGCAATTACCAAATCGTCGCAGTCACCTAGTGACGTTTCATGATATGACAGAGCGTAAGCGCTACGAGATGGAAATTACCGATGCGCGCAACGCTTTGGAACTTCGTGTCAAAGAACGTACTTCGGAGCTAGAGCAAGCCAACCAGCGTTTACGCCATGAAATTGGCGAGCATAAAGCAACGCAACAGGAGCTGATTCAAACAGCGAAATTGGCGGTCTTAGGGCAGCTTAGTGCAGGCTTAAACCACGAACTGAATCAACCACTTACAGCCATTCGTGCGTTTGCTGATAACGGCTTGAAGTTTTTGCAGCGCGAAAAGTACGAGCAGGCTAGAAGCAATCTGCAACACATCAGCCAGCTTGGTCATCATATGAGTGACATCATTGCTCGCTTTAAAGTGTTTGCTCGCAAAGGCAATGTGGCCCATACCCCGATTGATGTGCAATCGGCCATTAATGGCGCTATGAAGATTATGCAGCCCAGATTCAAAGAGACGGGCATCCAAGCAGAATTTCCCTCAGATGTGCGTGTGGTGGTATTAGCGGATATGGTGTTTTTAGAACAGGTGTTGGTGAATCTGTTGGCAAATGCCTGTGATGCCATTTTGGAGCATGGTACTGGAGCAAAATGTGTCCAAATACGAGTGCAACAGCAGCAGCGTAAGGTCAATATTTTTGTCCGTGACAGTGGTACGGGGTTATCACAGGATGCGCTTGAGCATCTGTTTGAGCCATTTTATACCTCTAAGAGTAGCGGTATCGGTCTAGGGCTTGGCTTGTCTATTAGTCAGCGCATTATGGATTCGATGCATGGTGATTTGAGTGCTCAGAATCACCCTCAAGGTGGGGCCGAGTTTTGTGTTACTCTAAACGCCTTTGAGTTAGATAACGAATAAAATAAGGACTCATCATGTCGGAATTGGATCGCGTCATCGTCATTGATGATGAGCAGTCGGTGCGAATGGCCATTTCGCAGACCCTACAATTAGAAGACTTCGAGGTGCTAGAGTTTGGCTCTACGCAAGGAGTGATTGAACAGTTGGCCATTGATTGGTCTGGTGTAATTGTCAGCGATATCAATTTGCCAGGCATGAGTGGACTGGAGCTGTTTGAACAAGTCAAAAAGATCGACGTTGAGATTCCTTTTATCCTGATTACTGGGCATGGCGATATCAGTATGGCGGTCAATGCGATTCGTGACGGCGCCTACGATTTTATTGAAAAACCTTTCTCTAATGACGATTTTATCGAAGTGGTACGCCGTGCCTGTGAGAAGCGTCGATTGACGTTAGAGAACCGTAATTTGCGCCTCGAACTTGCGGCCCATAATGCCCCAGGGCCTCGTATCATTGGTAATACAGCAGGTATTCATCGTCTGCGACAGGCGCTTTTGCATGTGGCGGATACGGGGGCGGATATCCTGATTCAAGGGGAGACCGGGACGGGGAAAGAAATGGTGGCGCGTTTTATCCATGAGCACAGCTCCCGCCGCGGTAAGCCGTTTGTCGCGATCAACTGTGGTGCGGTGCCTGACTCGATTATGGAGTCCGAGCTGTTCGGGCATGAGAAGGGCGCTTTTACCGATGCCAAAACGCAACGGATTGGTAAGATCGAGCACTCTAATGGCGGGACTTTGTTTCTCGATGAGATCGAGAGCATGCCTATGTCGATGCAGGTTCGTCTGCTTCGTGTACTTGAGGAGCGCAAAGTGGAGCGTTTAGGTTCCAACAAAGGCGTCGATTTGGATCTACGTATTTTAGCGGCCACCAAAGTTGATTTGAAAGAGCTGAGCGAGACAGGCACTTTCCGTGAAGACTTGTACTACCGTTTAAATGTGGTACGCGTGGATATCCCCCCGTTACGTGAACGTAAGGATGACATTCCATTGTTATGGCAGCACTTTTGCTTGGTGGCAACGGCGCAGTACAAACGTGAATCCGAACAGCTTTCCGCAGAACGTATGCACAGTTTAATGACTTATGATTGGCCGGGGAACGTGCGTGAGCTACGTAATTTGGCGGAGCGCTATGTATTAATGGGCGAAGCGGGCTCGTTTGAGTTTGACCAAATCATTACCAATGAAACCAACCCAGGGTTTATGACCTTACCAGAGCAGATGGAACGTTTTGAGAAAACCTTACTTGAGCAGGAGTTGATGCGTCAAAAAGGCTCTATTAAAGACACCATGGATGCGCTTGGCTTACCGCGTAAAACTCTGTATGACAAGATGCGCAAGTATGGGCTGGATAAAGATTTGTACAAATCGTAATTCAAATTTCTTTCAAAGCCATTCAAAAACAACACCTTAATCCACCGCCTTTGAGGAACGTGCTAGCATTAGCTTTCCTTTAGATTAGGGTTTTGTAGTGAGTGATTTTTTCTTAAACGGCCTTACACCAATGATCTTTTGGCTGTTAGTCATTACCGCCGGATGTACTTCTCTTTTTACGGCAAGTTTCGGCGCTGGCGGTGGTGTGATATTGCTTGGGGTGATGGCACAGGTATTGCCTCCGCAGTTGATTATTCCACTACATGGTGTGGTGCAGTTAGGCTCTAATGCCGGTCGTGCCGCTATGAGCTGGCGTCATATTGATTGGCGGCTGATCGGACTATTTTTACCAGGCGCGATGGTCGGTGCTTTGATCGGACAATTTGTTTTAGTGGCACTACCAGCGGAGGTAATGTACCTCTCTATCGCAGGTTTTATCCTGTTTCTTTGTTGGGGGCCTAAGCTTCCTAAGCTGGTATTAGGGAAGTCTGGAACCCTACTTGCCGGTGCCATCACTACTTTCCTAACCTTATTTGTCGGCGCGACAGGTCCATTGGTGGCTGCGTTTATTAAACAGGTGTTTGTCGACCGCTTCCGAACGGTTGCTACTTTTGCCACCGCCATGTCGTTGCAACATATCTTTAAAATTGCAGTTTTTGAACAAGCGGGCTTCCCAATCGAGGCGTGGCTACCTCTGCTAACATGCATGGTAATAAGTGGTGCAATTGGAAGTTGGTTCGGACTAATGGTATTGAAAAAAGTCCCAGATCATCACTTTCACCGCATATTTAATATCATTTTAACGACGTTAGCAGCACGTTTACTTATTCAAGCTTTTCAGTCTTGGTAGACCATTGCTCCAACAAGATCTGAATAAACAAGTCGGCTGATGGGGATACTGGGGTTGAGGTTCGTCGGATAAGACCGATCGAGCGGTCAATCTGCTCCCCAGCCAATGGTCGATAAGTGAGTGCACTATTCGTTCCCATTGGCATTGACAGTCGGGGGACGATTGATAAGCCTAATCCCGTCTCCACAAGGCCTAACGAGGTAGATAAGTGTTGAACTTCGTAGAAACTGTTGAGATTTACTTGGTCCCGGGCGATCGACTTGTCTAGTAACAAGCGGTTACCACTGGTACGACTTACACTGATTAATTTGTACGCTTCCAAATCCTTCCACGTGATTTCATCCAACTCTGCTAACGGATGATCCTGACGCATACACACCACAAAAGGATCGTCAATGAGAGGGGTAAAGCTAACCTCTGAATGCTGGGCTATCGCCATATTGATCCCAAAATCGGCATCTCCTTGGATCACAGATTCTAGGCCTTGGTTTGCACTTTCATCGAGAATTCGGATTCTAATACCTGGGTATTTCTCGTTGAATGGCTTGATAACAGAAGGCAAAAAATAGAACGCTGCAGTAGGGATACAAGCAATGGTAATACTCCCTTTTTGCTGGCTGGCCATGTCTTTTATGCCGAGAACGGAAAGCTCAAATTCCTCCAACATACGCCGTGCTTTTGGAAGAAATTCTCGACCAACACTGGTCAATTTTGTCTTCCTTGTCGTGCGCTCAAATAGTGCAGCCCCCAAGACATTTTCAAGCTTTTGCATACGCCGACTGAGGGCTGGCTGAGATAAAAAAGTCGCTTCTGCCGCCTCATGAAAGTTGCCCGTTTCGGCGACCTTAACAAAGATTATGAGGTCCTTGAATTCGATTTGATGCATGGACTGGTGCTCCCAATTAATGCGTTTCTTGCATTGATTATGATCTATATTTGCATTTGATGCATCTTTCAGCTCGTGTAATCCTTTATTTTAAAGAACAACAACGGATACTTACGTACATGGCGCAACTTACTATACCTTGCATGTTAATGAGAGGGGGCACCTCCAAAGGTCCTTACTTACGTTTAACTGACATGCCAGAGGACCGTGAACAGTTAGCAGAATTGCTGATGAAAATCATGGGTGCAGGACATGAATTGCAAATTGATGGCCTTGGTGGCGGTAATAGCCTTACCAGCAAAGTCGCCATGGTAGGGCCTTCAAGAACACCCGACGCAGACGTTGAATATTTGTTTGCTCAAGTAGGCATTGTAAATAGAACAGTCGATTTTTCACCGAACTGTGGAAACATGCTGGCAGGGGTTGCCCCATTTGCTATCGAGTCTGGCCTCGTATATGCCACAGAGGGAAAAACCACGGTTAGAATTAAGAACCTGAATACCAACAAGGTGATTCACTCTACGGTTCAGACACCTGATCGACGTGTTGAGTATGGTGGCGATTTTGTTATTAGTGGAACGAACACCCCAGGCGCACCGATCGAATTAACTTTCTTAGATGTTGCAGGCTCCAAAACGGGCAAGCTGTTTCCAACGGGTCAAAAAGTCGATGATATCGACGGTATTCAAGTGACCTGTATTGATGCTGCCACGCCTGTGATGATTGTTAATGCTTCGAGTCTTGGCAAAACAGGACATGAAGCGCCTGGTGAATTTGATGCAGATGAAATTTTCATGCAGCGTCTTGAGACCTTACGTCGTAAGGCTGGCGTGTTGATGGGAATGGGAGATGTTTCTAACATGGTGATTCCTAAACCTATTTTGGTATCACCACCACAAACTCAAGGGATTATCTGTGCGCGTTATTTCGTGCCTGATCGCTGCCATAAAGCGTTAGCGGTTACGGGCAGTATCGCGATTGTTAATGCGCTGTGTAATGAAGGCACGGTCGCACAGCAGTTGGTGCAGTCTGAACAAGGCAGAGTGGATTTCAAACTAGAGCATCCTACAGGGTTCATAGACCTCACAGCCCATTGGCAACATGATGAGGTTCAATCTGTTTCGTTAGTGCGAACTGCGAAGCCGATTTTTTCCGGTCTGGTCTACTTAAACTAGACTAGTTTAATATAAAAATAATAGGTAACTACTATGAAAAAACTAAAGCACATTGCCATGGGAGTCGTGGCTGCTCTCTCGATCACCACAGCGGTTGCAGCAGATAATGCTGTGCCTGATACGATTGACTTCACAATTCCATTTGGCGTCGGCGGTGGTACGGACGTTTGGGCTCGTTTTATCGCGCCAAACCTGTCTAACTTTATCGAAGGTAATCCAACGGTTGTCATCAAAAACCAGCCTGGCGGTGGTTCGATCACAGGTACTAACCTGTTCTTCAGTCGAGCGGAAAGTGATGGTTCTGACATTATCGGTACATCCGCTTCGACCTTATTCCCTTACATGCTAGGGGATAAACGAGTACGCTTTAATCTTGATAACTGGGCGCCAATTCTTGCTAGCCCAACAGGCGGTGTCGTTTACGTTCAGCCTGATTTGGGTATTTCTGACAGCGGTGATATCGCGAAGCTGATGAATCAAGAGTTGAAGTTCGCTTCACAAGGTCCAACTCAGCTTGAGTTACCGATTCTGATTGCTTTGGATTTGATCGGTGCAGATGTTAAGCCTGTCTTTGGTATGAAGAGCCGTGGCGCAGGCCGCTTGGCTTTTGAGCGTGGCGAAGCCACTATCGACTTCCAAACGTCTTCTGCTTACATGAACTCTGTTCAAGGCTTGGTAGACAACGGCAAAGCGATTCCAATGTTTAGCGTTGGTGTAATGAACAAAGAAGGCAATATCGTACGCGACCCGGCTTTCCCTGACATTCCAACGTTTGAAGAAGCTTACGAAAGTGTTCATGGTAAGCAGCCAAGTGGCATGCAATATGATGTTTACCGTAAATTCTTAGCCGCAGGTTTTGCTTTCCAAAAAGTCATCTTTGTCCCTGCTGACGTCCCAAGTGAAGTGCTAGCAGAGTACAACCAAGCAGTACGTAAAATGGTCGCAGATCCTAAGTTTAAGCAAGAAGCGGCAGAGCAAGTGGGTCCATACGAGAATGCTGTGGGCGTCGACATCGCGATGTATCTAGGCGAAGCTGTGAAGATCTCTCCTGAAATGTATTCGTGGATTAAAGACTGGTTGAAGTCTGAGTTTAACTACTCGCTATAACGGGTAGATCGTTTAGATTTATTGGAGAGTTTATGTCTGTATTATTCAGTGCCCTAGATCAGGTGATGTCTGTAATGCATCTGTCATACCTGATGCTTGGCGTCGTCATAGGACTAATCGTTGGGATTATCCCTGGATTAGGCGGTATTGCAGGGATGTCTTTGTTGCTACCGTTCATTTACGGTATGGATGCTTCTGTTGGTTTAGGGATGCTGATGGGACTGGTGGCGGTGGTGCCGACAGGGGACACATTTACATCCGTGTTAATGGGTATCCCCGGCTCCAGTTCATCACAGGCAACGGTAATGGATGGCTTTCCATTAGCGAAAAAAGGTCAGGCAGCGCGAGCGCTGTCTGCCGCCTTTTTGTCTTCTATGATCGGTGGGGTCGTTGGGGCAATCATACTGAGTATTTTTATCTTGGTTGCTCGCCCTGTAGTTCTAGCCTTTTCCTCTGCGGAATTGTTCATGCTGACCTTGCTAGGGTTAAGCGTGGTTGCGTCCTTGTCTGGTGGCAGTGTCTACAAAGGTCTTGCTGCATGTGGTATGGGCTTGTTAATTGGAACAATTGGTGGCGCGCCAGCCACTGGTGATTTCCGTTTTACATTCGATATAGATTATCTATACGACGGCATTCCTTTGATTGTTGTCGGTTTGGGTATTTTTGCTTTACCTGAAATCATTTCTCTGCTGATTAAAAACAAGTCCATTGCATCGAAAGGTAATCAACTTGGCCATGGCTTAGGACAAGGTCTAAAAGATGTAATGAAAAACTTACCTCTGGTTGGACGTTCTTCTGTATTCGGCAGCCTTGTCGGTGCAATCCCTGGTCTGGGCGGCTCAGTGGTTGACTGGATGACGTACAGTTTTGCCATGGGGGCGAGTAAAGATAAAAGCCAGTTTGGTAAAGGTGAAATTAAAGGTGTAATTGCCCCTGAGTCTGCCAATAATGCTTGTTCATGTGGCAGTATGATTCCAACTATTTTGTTTGGTGTACCTGGCTCAGGCTCTGCAGCGGTGTTTCTTGGCGGTATGCTATTGCTGGGTATTCAACCTGGCGTGTCAATGGTGTCGACACACCTAGACCTGACTTACACAATTATTTGGTCACTGGCGTTGGCAAATATCTTAGGCGCGGCATTGTGTATTTTCCTAACCCGTCCTATTTCGATGCTAACGTACATTAAGTTTTCGATTTTAGCGCCTGTCATCCTAACTTTGATTCTGTTCGCTGCATATCAAGCTACGCGTAGCTTTGGTGACTTTATGGCACTGGGTGTGATTGCACTGATTGGTGTATTCATGAAGAGTGCGAACTGGCCACGACCTGCATTCTTGATCGGCTTTGTCTTGTCAGCAGGTGCAGAAAACTACTTTTTCCAAAGTATTCAGTTTTATGAGTACAGCTGGTTTACGCGCCCTGGTGTTTTGATTATCGGTGCATTGATCCTATGTGGCTTATTCTTACCGCCTTTATTCCGTAAGGCCATGCGTAAACGCCAAACTCAGGAAGAAATTGAAGCAGCAGAGACAGTAGTGAATAACTTCAGTCTGGATATTTGGATTGCTGGTCTATTCTTGATGGTTGCTGTGGTCTTTGGCTACCAAGTATGGGGCGAACAGACGCTTACCAGCGCCTTTCCTTTGATTGCTGTAGCTTTGCTAGGTGGCTCTTCATTGATGGTGATTATTAATCATCTGCGTCATCGCAAGCTTATTGAAACGGCTGAAATCAGACAAGGGCTAGTTTATATAGCAGGCTTTTTTGTCATGGCTATTTTGTATTTCGAGCTAGGTTTTTTAACCACTACCTTCTTCTTTACGCTACTGTTTATCTACTTCTTTGCTCGTGCGGGAATAGTAAAATCGACGTCTGTTGCTGTTGGTCTACTGGTATTCTTACTCGTCATGGGACGACTAATGAGTGTGGATTATCCTGAAGGCTTATTGGATGGCTACGTTTTGGCAGTTGCCAATATGATTTAGCGCTTTCGCTACGATTCTAAAATTTGTAGCCTCCGCTACCCCCAGTGTTGCTAAAACACTGGGGGTTTTTTTATGGAAAATCGAAATGGATTGATTTTAGAGTAACGTTTAACGTTGATTGAAGCATCACTCACCACAGCAACTGAGTTGTTGCTTTACCTTATTCAACGTCTAGAGCGAGCATGGTTTTGGCCTCTCCTGCTGCTGAAGTGCTTGCTCGGGCAGGGACTAAGGGACTAAGGGACTAAGGGACTAAGG
>NZ_LIQF01000010.1:69101-121027 GCF_001418205.1 Marinomonas fungiae
AGGGACTAAGGGACTAAGGGACTAAGGGACTAAGGTAGTTGGGCTTTATAATCACGCTAGACTCGAGTGCATGAGAAAAATTAGCTCTTGTAAGAGGGCTGCTCTATTCCTATTACACCAAAGCACATCGCGATGCTAAACATAATGCGACCGATGATAACAGTGTGTAGTGCATCAAATGTATAAGGAGCGCTATGAACATAGCGGTCAAAAAAAAGCGCCCCTAGGGGCGCTTAAGCATGACAACAGCTAGTGTCATAAAAGGATTATTGAACGATCTCTGGTCCCATGATTGCGTACGGTAGCGCAGTCGATAGTGCAGGGATGTAAGTTACTAGGATCAAGAACACAAATAGTACCGCAACAAATGGCATGGCTGCTTTTACCACGCGTGCCAAGCTCATACCTGTGATCCCGGAGGTCACGAATAGGTTTAAACCTATCGGTGGCGTAATCATACCGATCTCCATGTTCACCACCATGATGATACCTAAGTGAATTGGATCCACACCCAGCTCCATCGCGATAGGGAAGACCACTGGCGCAACGATGACTAGCAGGCCTGATGGCTCCATAAACTGACCACCGATCAACAGTAGAACGTTTACCGCGATGAGGAAGGTAAACCAGTTAAAACCAACCCCTAACATCCATTCAGTGATCGCTTGTGGAATACGCTCTGCAGACAGTGTGTGGGCGAACAGTAGCGCGTTAGCGATGATGAACATCAGCATAATGGTGGTCTTAGTACCTTCCAACATAGTCTTACGAGTTTCATCACCAAACAGAGCAGGGAAGAAACCGCGTGCCATCATTGAGAAGTTGCGGCCCCAAATTGGCATACCTTGAGCGATGCAGCAGACAATGCTGTCGTCTAGTTTCGCGCCACGTTTAGAAACGTAGAACAAGGCTAAAATAGCAGACAGTACAAGACCAATCAGAGCACGTGTTCCCGCTGTCACCGTTTCGCTACCAGAGAAAGCGAAGAACGACATGATTTCCCACACTAGGAAGAATGACACACCGTATACCGTACCGTTAAAGCCGACGCGCGCCGCTGGCGCATCGCTATCATTGGTCCATGTTTGGCCTTTTAGTGGTCCCATATCACGGTACACGAACAGCGCGATGAACATAGAGTACACGGCTGCTACCACAGCAGCTTCGGTTGGCGTGAAAGCACCACCGTAGATACCGCCCATGATGATCACGATTAGGAATAGCCCCCAGCCTGCATCCTTACCGCCGCGGATCAGGTTACCAAAACCTTTCCACTCTTCCGCTGGAAGGTTTTTAATACGAGCGACAACATAGATCGCCAGCATTAACATACCGCCGGCCATTAAACCTGGAATAACACCTGCCAAGAACATACGGCCTACGGATACATCGGTTGCCGCGGCGTAAACTACCATTACGATAGAGGGCGGGATCAAGATACCCAAAGTACCTGCGTTAGCGATGATGCCTGAGGCGAACTCTTTTGAGTAACCCACTTGGCGCATACCCGCAATGGCAATCGTACCGATCGCTACAACCGTTGCAGGTGATGAACCAGATAGGGCTGCGAACATCATACATGCCAAAACAGAAGCCATGGCTAGACCACCACGGAAGTGACCTACGGATGCAATGGCAAAGTTAATCAAACGCTTTGCCACACCACCGGTCGACATAAATGACGACGCCAAGATAAAGAATGGAATCGCTAACAAGGTGTAGTGCTGGCCTGCACCAAATAACGAAATTGCCACCGATGACAAAGAGTCATGGGAGAAAAAGGTGATAAATAAGATGGACGATAAGCCCAAAGAAATACCAACTGGTAGCCCGATAAAGAGCAGAGTCAGTACCAATCCGAATAAAATTAATGCTTCCACGATACGCTCCTAACCAATTAGTCTTTTAATGCGCCTTTGTTCTCTTCAACAAGCTCTTGCGCTTCGTGACCACTGATCAACATTTCACGCTTGCCTGTTGCGATGGCCCAAAAGGCTTGTAGAGAACGATAAGACAATAACGCCAAACTGATTGGCAGAATCACCAGTACTAACCAACGGTGTACACGCGGTTTGAGGTCAAATATTTCAATCATGAAAGCTGGGTAGCGAAGTTCCTCTTGACCAAGGCCAATGCGCCACATTTTGTACCAGTACTCAATGGCTCCGCCTTTAACGTCAATACCGAGCAATGCTACCCATGTAGAGTCTAGTAGGATTAGACCGTATAAAAAGGCGCAGGCAGCACCTATTAGTGAAAGCACTTTTGCTGTGCCTTTAGGAACTGCATTGAGGAGAATATCCACCCCAAGGTGCCCACCTGTTTTAATACCGTAGCTCATACCGAGTAGGATCAGCCATGAGAACATCACGGTATTGAACTCAAGTGCAGCTACCCAACCTGTGTTAAAGGCATAGCGAGCAATCACCTGGCCGAATGAAACAACCATGATTGAAGAAATAACAAGAATCAGTAGGTTTTCTTCCAATCGTTCCATGAATTTTGGAAAACGCTTTTCTAAAACCCATAGGGCTAGAATAAATATTAGTAAGTATAAATGGGGCCAGTATGCCATGGGGGACTCCTAAACATCGAAATGCAGCGTAAAAAGGCCTTTCACACCAATTCTCACGGGTGTGTCAAAGCAATGTGAAAGGCTCGAAAGGGCTAGCTCCTAGCAAAAGGAGCTAGCATTGCTGCTCGGGTGTGTAGTGCTTACGCACCAGCGGCTGCGTCGATCAGGTCTTTACCGATATCATCCTCGAACTGACTCCAAACAGGTTTCATGGTTTCAACCCACTCAGCGCGTTGTTCTGGTGTTAGGGTAATGATCTTACCGCCTGCTTTTAGGATGTTTTCACGGTTAGCGGCTTCAGCTTGCTTTACAGACTCGTTGGCTTCTTGCGTAACTTCGTCAGCGATTGCCAAGAATTGCGCACGGTCTTCATCGCTTAGGCTTTCTAGGAACTCAGAAGAGGTCATAAACAAGTAGGCTAGCAACTGATGGTTAGTCTCAGTGATGCTGTCTTGTACTTCGTAGAATTTCTTAGTGTAAATGTTAGACCAAGTGTTTTCCTGTCCATCTACTACACCCGTCTGTAGTGCGCCGTAAACTTCTGAGAAAGCCATTGCTTGCGGAGAAGCGCCCATCGCTGCGATCATTTGTTTTGCAACATCAGAGGTTTGGACACGGAATTTTAGGCCTTTGGCATCACTAGGAACGACCAGAGGCTTGTTGGCAGAGAAATACTTCATACCAGACATCCAGTAACCTAGACCTACGAAACCAGCGTAGTCGTCCATTTCAGTAAGCAGGTCTTTACCTTCAGGTGTTTTGGTAAAGCGGATAGCAGCATCCATATCTTTAAAGATAAATGGTAGATCGAATACGCCGTATTTCGGAGTGTAAGAACCGAATTTGGATAGGGAAGGAGCCAGTAGTTGTACGTCACCTAGTAGAAGCGCTTCAAGCTCTTTGGAATCACCAAACAATGTCGAGTTAGGAAATACTTCGATACATAGTTTGCCATTCATTTCCTTATTTACGCGCTCGGCAAAGTTGTTCGCTGCAACCACTTTCGGGTGAGTTGTACCACCTGTTACGTGACTAAATTTTACAACGCGCTCGCCAGAATCACAGTTAGCTGAAGCGGTTGTTGCAGTGAATGCTAATGCAGCAGTCGTTAGTGCAAGGCTGATTTTTTTCATGTGTATGACTCCAAATTTGAGTATTTATTATTGTTAGCTTGGTCATGACCAAGCAGGCAACGCAATTTGGTTGTTGCTGTCCGTACTTATTACACAATCCGTGCCAATTCTTTGAAAAATATTTAAGTGTATGATTTTAAGATATTTTTTATTTTTTGTAGTTTTTGTAAGTAATGTTTGAATTGAAAGCGTAAGCGGTATTCCGCCAACTATCTAAAAGTAATGGGTGGAAATTCACCCATTATTTTATCTGTATTAGAGCGTCTGAGATCAGCTGTTTAAGATGTTGATAAAATGCTTTTTTTCCACTTAGGCCTAATGATTGAGCGGATTGCTCACTGACTAGATTTAAGCCACAACCCAGTAATAGCAAGTCTTTGGAGCAATTTAATCGGAACGATTGGTGAGCTAATCGCTCCATTGTTAGGCGTAAAAGTTGAGCTCGGATGGCGTCGTAGGGGCGGTGATGTTCACAAAAATAGGTCAAATCCGATACATCTTTTGCTGTTAATTTGGGAATGTGTGGGTTTTCCCCCATCGTAAAGGTATGGCTGATTGCAACCATCAAGTCTGCTGGCAAATCACGCAGATGCAGCGGCAAGGTGGTAATCCAATTTTCAGCAAAGCAAACTGACCATTGTTGTCCAAGGGACTTGCTGAGGTCGTTTAAGCCTTTGAGCATCATTAATGAGTAAGCACCGCTGGCTTGGTCCTGTGCCGTGCCTAGGCGTACTGAGATAAAGTTATTTTGTTGCCAAAAGTTCACCACGTCAGCGGTGGCAGCGAAGCTGGTGCAGAGAAAATCGGCTTTTTTCGAAGTGGCAACATGCTCAATACTTCCCAGTAGTTGGCTACCGAGACCTTGACGCTGGTACTTTGGGGCAATGGCGATACGACTGACACGCCAGTATTGATAACGTCCGGCATTGGCAATCCCTTCGTGCGCGAGCAATGACTGCGGCAGTAGGTGACCACGTGGGCGACGACGCCCTTGCATGACCTCTAAAGCAAGCTCATCAGGAAGCTTGCCTTCTATACTCACCAGTGCGACGCCGACTAGCGTCTGTTCTTGGTATTGGCAAAAGGTGATAACGCTCGGATCGTCGACCAGCCAACGCTTATTTTCGGGTGTGGTTTGATAGTGGGCGTTCACTAATAAAGCAAAGGCTTGATCCAAAAGCGTAGGATGCTGTAGCCATTGAGCGCCTGTCACATAGCTTGGGCATTGATCCAGGCGGCATTCAGTTTGGTAGTCTTGGTACAAAAGCTGGTCCAACCAACGCTCCAATGGGTCATTTTCCCCCCAGCGCAACGGTTCTAGCAAATGATGCTCTTGGCAGCTTCGTTGCTCAGACTTAAATTGCTGTCGAAAGCGGATACCAAAACCACGTCCAGAGCCTTCGTAGCCATAATCAGTACTGCTAAAAACGACGCAACGAGCTTTATTTAACATGGCATCTAGCATCGGCAGAGGAATGCTGGCGGCTTCATCGACTACTAATAAGTCATACGACTGTTCGTTTTGCAGTAATGCGTCGGGGGCAAAGAAGGGGACACAACTAAGGCTCAGCTCTTGATAGTGCTCCGCTAAGGTACTGAGGTTAAAAGTGCTGGATGCCGTACAGGCGCATTGTAAACCTTGCTCTTGCGCTTGGTAGATCAGCTCCGCCAGAGCAAAGGATTTTCCACGTCCTCTCGGGGCTAGCAATATATGTGAGCTTTTGAGATCACCTAACACCTGCTTAACAAACAGCTGCTGAGGGGCGGTTAATCCTGTTTGAGTGGCCTGATAAGGCCACACTGTACTTGGCCAAGTTTCGCTAAAAGGTGACTGCTCGGCGTGAAGCGCCTGCCAGAAAAACGCTTTATAAGTACTTTGAATCTGATGACTTTCCAATGGCCATGGGATAAAACGCGCCAATTCTAAGTCTTCTTGAGCCAGCCAAGCGTCGCCAAGGTGCAAGACAAGTAAGCCGCCACCTCGTAACGTGCCAGCGAGAATTGAAAGCGCAGACAAGTGTAGACCTGCGGATAAGTCCAACAGAATAGCATCATAGCTATTGCCCAGCTGCCGCTGTAAAGCATTGAAATTAATTTGCTGGATAGCGTTGCAAGAGGTAATGCACTCTGGACTGTGCGTGACCAGCAGGCACTTATCAAGCCCCGTGCAGAGTGCACTAAAGCGCTGCAATGCCTCTTCTAGAGTCGAGTAGCTGAGAACGCACTGGCGTTGAGAAGTGGGCTGAGCAGACATACTGATTCCTGATATTCATGCAAAGAAGCCTACACAATGTAGACCTCTCTGCATGATACCTAGGTTCTGGCTAGGGACAAGTTGAAAGCCCTTGATCTATATACAAATCAAGAGGCTAGCAGTGTACCTATAAACTAAAACGAATCAGATTTTGTCTAAGCTCTTCTGCTAAACGATTGATTCGCTGACTTTCTTTGAGGGAGTTCTGAGCCTCTGAGAAAGTCTGGTTGGCAATGCCGTGAAGTTCTTCCGCATTACCTCGAATTTGTGTTGCGGTTACGCTTTGCTCCTCGGTCGAGGCTGCTACATTGGCAATACCCTGTGCGACGGCGCCCATAGACTTTGTGATACCGCTTAACAAGCTACCTGCAAAAGTTGCTTGTTCGACACAGTTTGCGACTTGGTCGCGGCCTTGTTGCATAGTATTCACTGCGACACGGCTGCCTGACTGGAGCCGTTCTACTACTTGCTTAATTTCTTCGGTAGATTGTTGAGTACGCTGTGCCAGCACTCGTACTTCATCAGCCACGACGGCAAAGCCTCGTCCCTGTTCGCCAGCTCTAGCCGCTTCAATAGCAGCATTCAGGGCAAGAAGATTGGTTTGCTCAGCGATTTCATTAATAACATTTACCACGCTACCAATGTTTTCCGTACTTAATTCTACTTCTTGAATGGTTTTGGCCGCATTCTCAAATGAGGTGGAAAGGTTGGCAACCGTTTGTTCGACCCTTTGCGTCGCTTGATAACCCTGCTCTGTTGCGGCGTTTACTGAAACGGTTTCTTCCGAAACATCGGTAGAGCTATGGGCTACTTCCTCAATGGATGCAGACATCTGTTCCACTGCCGCTGCGACTTGAGCACATGAGTTAGAGCCGATAGTAGCGCTGGAGATAAGCAGCTCGTTGGAAGAGGTAATGTTCTGTGCGGAGGTATGTAATTGATGACTGCTTGATTGTACGGCTTTAATTAATTCAATCAGACCGTCACGCATACTTTGTACGGATAACTGCAACTTGTGGGTTTCATTGTGGCTGATTGGGCTAACGGTATCTTTAAAACGGTAACTTAGTTTTCCTTCACCGATTTCTTTAACACCTTGAGTGATGTCTCGTAAAGGTTGTAGTGACGAGCGAATGTAGAACCAAAGAATGATGGCTAAGGTAATGGCCGCAGCCGCACAAATTCCCATAATGAAGAATAGAATTGCCATGATTTCTTCATCGTATTCTGCTGAGTAGGTTTTGATCGCGACGACCCAATCAAAACCTTCAACTTTATGGAAAATGACTTTTGATTCTTCTGCTGCGCTGTCTTGTCCCGCTACTTGAATGGTGTAATTTGCGACTCCGGTTTGACTTTGGTACATAGACTCAAAAGCAGGGCGTGCACTCGGAAACAGTTCAAACACATTCTTACTTAAAACCGCTTCACTTGGATGAGCAATCAGCTTACCTTTATTAACACCGTTATCTACAACGTAGATGTAACCACGCTTACCAATGGTTATATTATTTAGATTGTCGCGAATGTCTTGCAAAATGAAGTTTAAAGGCACGGCAATCATAAAGACTAACTCTGACTGTGTGGATAGTGATTGCACATGCACCATATAGTCCTGTTCGCCCAGAGTCAGCTTGCCAGAAAAGACGTTTCTTGAAAGCTTAAGGTTGCCCTGTAGCTCATTAGACGTTGATGCAATGACTTGATAGCCATCAGTTGTAGGCTTCATTAGTACAATATCTGCCTGCACATTACTTTTAATTCTATTTAGCTCGGATGTTGCTTTAGAAAGAGACGTGCCCCCCCATAGCCATGAGTCCCCTTGCTTTTCAATGGCCAGTCCTAGTTCGCTATTGACGTAGTTAGAAGAGTGATCCAGAGACCTGTTGATATTTTGATACTGACTCTCAAGTTCATGAGCAACCAGTTTAATTTCCGTCAGTTGGTGGTCGGTGACCACTTCTGCGATCTGCTTCTGGAACAGAAAATCAATGGCTGCAATCAATACGAGAAAGATAACTATGATGGCCAATAGAGCCCCTGTGGCAAGCTGGGCAGGCAGGGACAATAAGCGAAAGCGAGTAAGCATACGAGGGTGAGTCCTTTGATAAAACGAGTCCGGTTTTATTTGTTATTGCGGAAGTTTATATACAGAAGAAGGGGGGTCTACCACAAGCAAGGTGTAATCTTGCTTACATATACTTACGAAATGTTACGTTTCAGATGGGCTTTCTTATTAAACCATTGATGGCTAAGGTTTATTAGGTTGTTCTGAAGATTTTTTTTAGATTAATGTTAAAAACTAAAATGACACCGATTTGATATAGATCAAATCGGTGTCATGGAGGCTTAAATTACAAACAAGTCCATAAACTTATGAACGGCTGTTTTTTCTAGTTCAGATTGGTTCTTACATAGTTCAAAAATATAGTGGCTACGAGCCGATGGGAAACGCGTTGCCAAGTTGGCTTTGAATTTCTTCTCTAATAATGGAATACCTTCTTCACGGCGACGGCGGTGACCAATTGGGTATTCTACAACCACTTCCTCAGTAGAAGAGCCATCTTTGAAGAACACTTGAATCGCATTGGCAATAGAGCGTTTGTCCGCTTCAAGGTATTCACGGGTGAAGCGTTCGTCTTCGACAATCTCCATTTTTTCGCGTAGCTCATCAATGATTGGATTGGTCGCATGGAAGTCATCTTCGTAATGCTCTGCGACCAAGTTGCCAAACGCTAACGGCACTGCAGCCATGTATTGTAGACAGTGATCACGGTCGGCGGCATTCGCCAATGGGCCAACTTTAGAGATGATACGAATGGCCGATTCGTGAGTGCGGATGACAATCTTCTCGATTTGATCCAAACGATCCTTCACCTTCGGATGCAATGTTACCGCCGCTTCTGCGGCGGTTTGGGCATGGAACTCCGCTGGGAACGAGATTTTAAACAGTACGTTTTCCATTACGTAAGTGCTGTAGTCTTGGGTAAACTTGAATTCACGATCCTCAGGTGATTTGAGTTGTTGATCTTTGTTTGTCTTAGAGAAAGACACATCGTAGAAGCCCCACTGTGGTGCCGTTAACACACCAGGAATACCCATTTCACCACGCAAAGACATATCGGCTAAACGTACTGCTCGAGACGTGGCATCGCCCGCCGCCCAAGATTTACGTGAGCCCGCATTTGGCGCATGACGGTAAGTACGAAGCGCTGAACCATCGACCCAAGCTTGGGAAATGGCCGCCATGATTTGCTCACGATTCCCCCCCATCATTTTTGCAACCACCGCAGAGGACGCGACTCGAACCAATAGCACGTGGCATAGACCTACTCGGTTGAAAGAGTTTTCTAGCGCGATCACACCTTGGATCTCGTGCGCCATGACCATACCTTCTAGCACTTCGCGCATGGTCAATGGTGACTCACCACGCGAAACACGTACTTGAGATAGGTGATCCGCTACCGCCAAAATACCGCCTAAGTTATCCGATGGATGGCCCCATTCTGCTGCCAACCAGGTATCGTTATAATCCAACCAACGAATGATACAACCAATGTCCCAAGCGGCTTTCACTGGATCCAGCGCAAACGACGTACCCGGTACGCGCGCACCATTTGGTACCACTGTGCCTTGCACCATAGGACCAAGGTGCTTAGTACATTCTGGGAAGCGCAGTGCTAACAGGCCGCAACCTAGTGTGTCCATCAAACAGTTACGGGCAGTATCTAGCGCCTCTTGGCTTTCAATCTTGAAGTTTAAAACATAATCCGCGATATCTTGGATCACCTGATCGTATTCAGGGCGGTTATTTAAATCGACATTTGCACTCATGGTGGTTCCTCTGATTCTTTTGGCTCTTTCCATCGGTGAGAGGCATCAATGTGACTTTCAAACACTCTTAAACACGCGCCATGGATGGCGCAAGAGGGCGCTTTATCAGAGACGATTATGCGCCCGGTGTAGCGTGTTGAAAGGCCTCTTACACTAGGTTTTGTTGTCTATGTCTCGGTGCTTAGCCTTTTCCTCGCTTGGATGGGGCGTCCTGCCCCAACGCGCTTGCGCGTCATCCTGACGCTAGGAAAAGGCATAAGCCCCTTGTCTGCTAATTCTGTTGAGCTTCGAGCTTGATGCTTTTACGCCGGTCGGATGGGGCGTCTTGCAAAAGCATGCAATCTCTCGTTCTAATTAGTCTCGATCTGCAATATCCACCCAAGTGGCTTTCTCAGGGCCAATGTAGTCGGCGCTTGGGCGAATGATGCGGTTATTGGCACGTTGCTCCATCACATGAGACGCCCAACCTGTGACCCGTGAACATACGAAGATTGGGGTAAACAATTTGGTTGGAATGCCCATAAAACGGTAGGCGCTGGCGTGGAAGAAATCGGCGTTACAGAACAGCTTCTTTTCACGCCACATAACTTCTTCGCAGCGCTCGGAAACGGCATACAGTTGGGTATCCCCCACTTCTTCAGACAGTTTCTTTGACCACTTTTTAATGATGTCATTACGAGGGTCGCGCTCACGGTAAATGGCGTGGCCAAAGCCCATGATTTTCTCTTTATTAGCCAGCATTCCCATGATTGCACTTTCTGCTTCATCTGGTGTTTGCCAAGGCTCAATCATATCCATCGCCGCTTCGTTGGCACCACCGTGCAGCGGGCCGCGAAGGCTACCGATGCCCCCAGTAATGCATGAATGCATGTCGGACAGAGTGGAGGCACAAACACGTGCGGTAAACGTTGAAGCGTTGAATTCGTGTTCAGCATAGAGAATCAGCGATGCATTCATCACTTTCTCATGCAGAGGGTTAGGCGTATCACTGTGCAGCATGGCTAAGAAATGGCCGGCTAGGCTGCTTACCGACGGGTTGAGTGTATCGATGCGTACTCCGTCATGGCTGAAGCGGTACCAATACAAAATGATCGCAGGCAAAGTCGCTAATAGGCGATCGGCTACATCTTGTTGCTGACTAAAGTCGGTCTCGGTTTCAAGGTTACCTAGAAATGAGCAGCCAGTGCGCATCACGTCCATTGGGTGAGCATCTTTTGGGATCAGCTCCAAGACGGATTTCAAAGGTTGCGGCAGCTCGCGTAGCTTCATCAGCTTGGTTTTATAATGATCAAGCTCTGCTTGGTTTGGCAGTTTGCCGTATAGAAGTAGGTAGGCCACTTCTTCAAAGCAGGCTTTGTCTGCTAACTCTTCGATATCGTAGCCACGGTAGGTCAGGCCGGAGCCCGTTTTACCGACGGTACATAGAGCGGTTTCCCCTGCGCTTTGGCCGCGAAGACCTGCGCCTGATAGTTCTTTAGCCATTACTTATCTCCATTTTTATTTTTCGAGACGTTGGTAAAGCTACTGCGCTTGCCAATACTTTTTTAAAAACAGACTCAAAATGCTCATTTATAGTTATAAACTCTGCTTTTTCGTCTGTTTTTGCCTCGTCTTAGCTTCGCTCATGACGCTTTGCCTTTGTCTCTTTAGCGAGAGATTTGATTACTACTGTGAATCTCAGATGATCTTTAAAGTGTTATTTGTCCTTGGAAAAAAGCGCGTCGAGCTTTTGTTCGTAATCGTGGTAATTCAAGAAATCGTACAAATCCATACGGGTTTGCATGGTATCGACCACATTGCGTTGGTGGCCGTCATTTAATAGGTGTTGGTAAACATTCAGTGCGGCTTGGTTCATAGCGCGGAAGGCGCTTAAAGGGTAGAGCACAAGGTCGACGCCTGCGCTGGCTAGTTCTTCACGGCTAAACAGCGGGGTGGCGCCAAACTCAGTAATGTTGGCAAGTACTGGTACTTTCACAGCGTCCACAAATTCACGATATTGCTCAAGCGTCAGCATGGCTTCTGGGAAGATCATGTCAGCTCCAGCCTCAACACAGGCGACGGCGCGTTCGATCGCTGAGTCCATACCTTCAACCGCTAACGCGTCGGTACGTGCCATAATGACGAAATTGTCATCTTGACGTGCATCGACGCAGGCTTTAATGCGGTCGACCATTTCCGCTTGGCTGACAATCGCTTTATTGGGGCGATGGCCGCAGCGTTTTTGTTGTACTTGGTCCTCGATGTGTACGGCAGCTGCCCCCGCTTTTTCCATCTGCTGGATTGTGCGTGCGATATTGAATGCGCCACCAAAACCAGTATCGATATCTACTAATAAAGGTAATTGACTGGCAGCGGTGATGCGACGAACATCCTCTAGAACATCATTGAGATCGGTCATGCCCAAATCGGGGAGTCCGTATGAAGCGTTGGCAACACCGCCGCCAGATAGGTAAATGGCATGATGTCCAGTTTGCTCAGCCATCATGGCGCAATAAGCGTTGACGGTGCCAACGACTTGTAGCGGTGAATGGTCTTTTATCGCTTGGCGAAAACGTGCGCCGGGTGATGCTAACGTCATATGGTCCTCACTTCTCATTTCTATTGGCTAAGGTTGGCCAGTGTTACCCTGAGAGATGCTGTTTTGTAGCATCGCTTTCTTCAAAAGATTCGCCGCGCGACTGATGTGGCGACGCATTAATAATTCTGCTAGATCGCCTTCTCGGTTGGCGACGGCATCTAAAATCGCTTTATGCTCACGCAGTGCCTGACGTGGGTCAGGGCGGGAGTCCGCTGTGTAACGGCGATACATTCTGATCGTGGCATATAAATCTTGGGTGAGCGCCCGAATCAGTTTTTTGTTTTGACTGGCTTGAATGATGCGTAAATGGAAGTCTTCGTTGCCATATTGGCTCACATAGTGCTCATCTTGGTTGGCATCTAAGTGGGCTTGGTGATCGTCTAGCAGTTTATAAAGCTCATTCACTTCTTCTTCGCTGATCAATTCAGCAGCTAAACGAGCCGCCATGCCTTCCATTGCTTCACGTAAGGTGTAGATGTCTAATAGGTCTTCAATGTTAAGCTCGATCACGCGGGCACCAACATTGGCAGTGCGGGTAATCAAACCTAAGGCTTCAAGTTTCACAAGGGCTTCGCGCAATGGCCCGCGGGAAACACCATAGCGCTTAGCCAGCTCAGGCTCTGAGATTTTGCTGCCGAGTGGTAAAACACCTTCAACGATCTCCGCTGTTAAGCGTTGTGTTAAGTCGTCGGTTAGGGTGGCAGATTTGATTTGAGTAACCTTGTCCAAGCTCATGTCCTACTTCGTTGTCTACAATGAAACCATTTATAGGGTGAAAATGAGTATAGATCAAGGAGGATTGTCGACAATTCGACTTAGGTCTTAGTTTAAAAAATATTTTCTAAGGATGTATTGTCGACAATCTTTAGTGTCCTACCAGGAGATGGGCTGATGATTCCAGTCCATGTAACTGGCTTTACCATCTATTTCTAAAGCGTCTAATAGGCTTAATAGCTGGGCCGCCACAAACTCGGGCGAGAACAGTTTGCCTTCAGGGACCGAACCTTGAAAAGGCTCAGATAATGGAGTGTCTGTAGTTCCTGGGTGGAAGGCTAGCAATTTGATATTTTTGGCTCGTCGAGCCAGTTCCACAGAAAAGGTCTGAACCATCATGTTTAGTGCCGCCTTAGATGCTCGGTAGCTGTACCAACCACCCAGCTGGTTGTCGCTGATGCTGCCAATGCGAGCGCTGAAGAGTACCACTTTACAAGGCTCTGTACTTTTAAGGTGAGGTGTGAGGTATTTAAGCCAAAGAGAAGGGATGACAGTATTTGCTTCAAATACTTTGCGCATATTTTCAGCGCTAATTGCTTCTATCTTACGTTCAGGCTGTAACTCGCCCTGATGCAAAATGCCTTGGCAGATAAATGTGAATGCCACGGGGTAGTTAAGTTTGAGGCCAGAGCACAGTTGCTCGATACAGGCTTCTGTGTATTCACAGTTAAAAGACGTTACCTTTTCATTGGAAAAGGTCTGCTGACGACTGATGGCTATGATTTGTTGGCAGTCTGGGGCTTCGATTAATTGCTCTATAATCGCTTGGGCAATTTTACTGCCAGCACCAACAACAATGGCTGTGTAAGGCATTTTATTCTCCTTCTACGTTATTATGAGTACGTAGAAAGGACGTTGCTTGGATTGCTGATTTGTTTACTTCAAATCATGGGGCGGGCAAACATCTTTTTCACAAGCATCACAACGTTTCTGACCCGTTAGCCAAAACGAAATTTTATGGCGGTGCTTGGCAAACAACAGATAACCTCGATCAGCAAACCAACGAATCACTGGCCAGCGTAATAAGGTTAGCCATTTGTGTTTCCCAACCGCTTGCCAAACTGCCACATTGGCGTCCAATCCTGTTAATAACTGTCCATTATGGTCAATCGCGTGGAGCAAACGGTCAGCCGCTTGCTTGTCGATTTGTGGGTAAAGGGTGTCGAATACCTCACTATGAATGTCGACCAGCTTCAAACGCTGCTCGGTATTGTAGCGTTGTAGCATCGCAATCTCTTTCATGCACAGTGGGCAATGACCATCATAGAACAGAGTAACCATGATTCATCCTTAGAATCTAGGGTAGAGCATTAATAAATGCAGCGCACATACCAGCGTCGTTAGTATGAAACGCAAGTTTGGATAAAAGCTTTGATCTGGGCGAATTTGTTTGAGCCAGCGGACTTCTAACCAAAAAATACTGATATAGCCACACAAGAGCAACAATAGGGACATATGGGGTTGTTGAATCAACAAGCCACACCAAGCCGAGATTGCCACCAAGTTACTACCGATCAACAGTGCCTTTCCCTTGGCTTGGAAAGGCTGTTCTAGGACCTGCCCCCAAATGGCACCACTTAAAAAGCTTAAAATGATAGCGCTGTAAGCTACGAAAACGGATTGGGCGAGAAAGCCATGCCCATAGAAATCGAAGTGGAAAGTTAGTGTGCTGGCGAGAAATGGCAGCAGTCCAAGAGCCCCTAACACTTTAATAAGCGAGCGCGATGAATTACGCATGAAATATGTCCAAAAGTAAAAATGGTTTACAAGAATTACGTATTATCTAACAGATTGGATCTTAAGGCATGTGAAGCGCATCACATTTAACGAATTTTACTCAAGTTATTCGGGCCATTGAGTCGATCATTGCCACGGAGTACAATGTCGAACTTATTTTATCGGCTACGCCGTTGCGCGCCAGCCGTTCCTAAATTAACAAATTAAGGTGTGTTGAAAATGCCAGCTAAAACGATGGATGAACTCGTTTCCCTGTGTAAACGTCGTGGATTTATTTTCCAAGGCAGTGAGATTTACGGTGGTATGCAAGGTGCGTACGACTACGGTCCATTAGGTATTGAGCTAAAAAACAACCTTAAAGCGGCATGGTGGCGCGCTATGGTCTACGAGCGTGATGACGTAGAAGGCCTAGACGCTGCAATCATCCAGAACAAATACGTGTACAAATACTCTGGTCACGAAGATACATTCACTGACCCAATGGTGGACTGTCACGAATGTAAATCACGTATGCGTGCTGACCACATGAAAGACATTAAAGTTTGTGATAACTGTGGCTCGACGAATGTGACTGAGCCTCGTGATTTCAACTTGATGTTCAAGACTAACGTTGGCCCAATGGTGAACGAAGAGTCTTACACCTACCTACGCCCAGAAACGGCACAGGGTATTTTTACCAACTTTAAAAACGTTGTGGATTCTACTTCGCGTGCTTTGCCATTTGGTATCGCGCAAATTGGTAAATCGTTCCGTAATGAAATCACACCACGTAACTTCATTTTCCGTGTACGTGAATTTGAACAAATGGAGCTGGAATTCTTCTGTAAGCCTGGCGAAGACGAAAAGTGGCACCAAACGTGGGTTGAATTGCGTACACAATGGTGGCTGGACCAAGGTCTTGGCAAAGAAAACATGGAATTTGAACATGTCACTGGCGATGATCTTGCGCACTACTCAAAGGCAACTGTGGATATCTTGTACAAGTTTCCACATGGTTTTGAAGAGTTAGAAGGGGTTGCAAACCGTACTGACTACGATCTTGGCTCACACACTAAAGCACAAGAAGAATTCGGTCTGTCGGCCAAAGTTAAGAAGAATGAACACTCTACGACTAAACTAGCGGTGCGTGATCTTGAAGAAAACAAGATGATAGTTCCATTCTGTATCGAGCCTTCTGCAGGTCTAGATCGTGGTGTACTTGCAGTTCTTACAGAAGCCTACACAGAAGAAGAGTTGGAAAACGGTACCAGCCGTACAGTTCTTAAACTTAAGCCACACCTAGCGCCAATCAAGGTTGCAGTATTGCCACTTAAGAAGAACAAGCCTGAAATCGTAGATGCCGCAAAAGCGATTAAGAACCGTCTACAAAAACTGGGTCTTGGTCGTATTCTTTATGAGAACACTGGTAACGTAGGTAAAGGCTACCGTCGCCATGACGAAGTAGGCACACCGATTTGTATCACCGTTGACTTTGATACTATTGAACAAGAAGGTGCGCCAGTAACCGTGCGTCACCGTGACACCATGGAACAAGAAGTGGTGAACACGGCGGATCTACCAAGCTTTATCTTGAATTACTTTGTAAACCAGAACTAAGATTTAGTTTACCAAACGCAAAAAAAACCGATGCTACGGCATCGGTTTTTTTTATGCTGTTGCTATGGCTCTGAAGCTTGCATTTCCTCTAAGCCACCACCGTTGTACACATTTACAAAGCCCATGTCGTATAGCTCACGTTTAGCATGTGATGCACGGCTACCACTGCGGCAGTAGACCACGATGGGAGTGTTACGGTCGATTGGATTGGCGGATTTGGATAATGTGCTAAGTGGCATATTGATCGCATTTTTAAGGTGCCCCGCCTTAAATTCTTGCGCGGTGCGTACATCGATCAACATGGCGCCTTTGCTAATTTCTTGCCAAGCCATATCTGAGCGCTTCGAGGCCATTGCTGCATTGATGCCAAAAACGCCAACAAGCAGTACAACAATAACCATAATGAAGATTTTAAAGGGGGTATTTGTATCGACTGATAAACGTTCCATTGTTGTTATCCTCTAAAGTTGTCGAGCAAAAAAATCCGTTATATCGCGTGTTACAGGTGCTTTATCTGGAATAAACCAAATCAGGTTTGAAACCATTTCCACATGTCCCATACTGGGATAAATTATGGTCTCTACTTGCCCTCCTTGTTGCTGAATTTTTTCGAACAAAAGACTGATATTACGTTGGCCTACTAAGTTATCTTGTGCTCCCCAAAGCAATAACATTGGCGGCTCATGACCCTCTATAAAAGTAGTGACTGTCATTTGCGGGTAGCGCTCAGGTGGACCGAAAATATCTTTTAAGTCTTCCTCTTCGGGAATGAAATCATAAGGACCTGATAGCCCTGCAAAGGCTTTGATCTGTTCCGTAGAGTGTCCGTGTTGCGCGAGATAGCGTTCGTCAGCACTCAACAAAGCGCCGATATGAGCCCCCGCGGAATGCCCCATAATCACTAACTGATTTGGATCTCCAAAATAGCTTGCAATGTTATCTAGTGTCCAAGCTACGGCCAGAGCGCCATCTTCTACAAACGCGGGAAAAATCACTTCTGGGTATTTCCGGTAGTCAGGAATGACAACAATGTATCCTTGATCCACAAAGGGCTTAGCCACGAATGGATACATCGCTTTGCTGCCGTCGCTCCAGCGTCCACCATAGAAAAATACTAACACTGGACGAGGCCGATCTCGTTTGTCTGAGGGTACGTAAATATCCAGTTTCTGCTGCGGATGTTTCCCATAGGCAATCCCTCGATGTCTTTCATGTGCATCGAGATGAGACGGCAAATTAGCAAGCTGGACACCTATTTGAGTGCAACCGGAACTTAGCAATGCAGCCACAGTGATGAGAGTCGATTTAATGTTTATAGGAAGTCCCTGACTTGTTTTTACAAAAAGGTTACGTATCGAATGAAAGATTGGATGACCACACAATGAAAAAAGATTTCCTTGAGTATTTTTTGCGTTAGGCATTGGTCAGCTTGATACACCTCTTCATAATCCTTCTACTAAATAGCGTATGACAAGGAGCCTAAGATGAATGCTGTATTAGAGCTATTAAAATCTCATCGATCGATTCGCAAGTTCACCGAACAGCCGTTGCCAAACGGCTTACTGGAAAAACTAATCGCTGCCGCACAGGGCGCTTCTTCAAGCAACCATGTGCAAGCCTATAGCATTATCCGTATCAGTGATCCGTGTAATCGCGCACAGTTGAAATCCCTATCAGGAGAGCAGGCCTATATTGAACAGGCGGCTGAATTCCTAGTGTTCTGTGCCGATATGAAACGTAATACTGAAGCCGCTGCACGGACCGGCATAGAGCCGACTATGGGCATGACTGAACAGCTATTGGTAGCGACCATTGATACCGCATTGGTGGCACAAAACCTTGCCGTCGCCGCCGAATCAGAAGGTTTAGGTATTGTCTACATTGGTGGCGTGCGTAATAACCCAGGGGCTATTAGCGAGCTATTAAAACTACCGAAACACGTCTACCCAGTATTTGGTATGTGTATTGGTTATGCGGACCAAGACCCTGAAGTGAAACCGCGTTTACCGCTAGCCACAGTGTTAAAACAGGACTACTACGATAATCAACATGACCCTGTGCTAGTGGACCAATACGACTCAGAAATGGAGCGTTATTATCAAGCGCGTACGGGAAGCAATAAAACCTCAAATTGGTCTCAAAGTATGGCTCCAATGTTCTCAGGCAAACTGCGCCCACATATGCGCGAATTCCTGATAAAACAAGGTTTTGAAATGAAGTAACGCTTAAAACTGAACAGTAAGAGCTGCTGCGCCTTTTTGTAAGCCTGTTAGCTGCTTGATTTCTCGACAGAAATTTGTGTTATTTTCTTGGCAAGCTGAAATTGTCTGGCTATAATGGGCGCCGTTTTAAGGCCCCATAGCTCAGTTGGTTAGAGCATCCGACTCATAATCGGCAGGTCCCCTGTTCAAGTCAGGGTGGGGCCACCATATAGAAAGGCGTAGCAGGTTAGTACCTACTACGCCTTTTTTGTTTTTGCTTTCGCGGACTAGCCCACGGACTAGTTTTTAAAGGATATTGGCCCGCCAATGACTCCCATAAAACTATGGTTTTCTCTTTAAGGTGTCCAAAATTCAACGCTTCCTTTTATAGCGTCCATAATCCTTTTGTTTAGGTGGCGCGAATTTCGGCAAGGGGACGTCTCAGTTTTGAGCTATCCAACACATTGACGGCTTTTTATGGTGTAAAGCCTAAGTCTGCTAGTCGGGCATTAGGAAAATTTATGTTAGCTTTTGACAGCGACGGTTTTACCACTAAACCAAGGTTTTATTAGGCATGGTTTTACTCGGCAAAGTGGTGAATGACACTTTCACCACTCATATTCACCACCGCTTTCATCAGCCTGCAACCCGCGCCAATAAAGACTTTCGGCCAATTTGGTGAATGATGAATTAAAAAACGCCAAAACTTTAGAACGCAACAGAATCACTACCTATACGCCTGCTCTCTCTATTTTTTATTTTATGTAAAAAGTCATTCATCAATTCACCAAAAACGGCTGTAACGTAGACATATCAAGGCTTACAGCTTGGTGAAAGTACCTTGATATTTAATTCACCACTCATTCACCATTCACCACCAGCCGAAAATAAAAAAAGGGGCTAATCTGCCCCTTTCAACTCCTGTGCTACGCCCCAAAGTCCGCTGTAGCCACTCCGCCGCAAGAACGCATAAAGAGTAGTTGGGTCAAATCGCCTACCATAGCCCGTCATAATGCCTTTTTCCGTTAATCGTTTGCAGACAAGCTTATAAGCTGGAGGCCAGCGCCAACGGCTCTCACTGTGAACCTCTGCAATGGTTTCAATGACTTTCTGGCGTAGTGCGTCTGTTTTTGGATAAGTCATTAATACAGCCCCCACGGTAGCGGTGGCATTTGGCTAACTCTCATATATACGAAAGTGATCATAAAATACGTGCTCAATATGATGCCTAGCATTAGGCCAATCGTCTTAAAAATTTCGTTGTCTTCAAACATGGTCTTCCCTCTGCCTTATACCTTATCTTTCTAAGAAAGAATAAGGTAAGGTAAGGCGTTTTTGGTTGGGCTTCTCTAAGAGAAACAAGGCTAAATAAGGTGATCTGTAAGGTATTCTCTAAGGCGCTTCGTTTAGCCTGATATACCCACCTTGCCGTTTGATTAGTCCACGGTTCTCTAACTTGCTCTCAAAAGCGTTGTAATTCTTGTCGGTGGTTAAGCGTTCAAAGTACACTTTTTGTTTGAAGTCATCGCGGCGCACTTCGTTTAATTGCTCGGTAAGCCCTTCGCTTTCCTGCTTTACTCTGGCGTCTACAATCATGCCCCTAAGGATCTCCATGGCTCTGGCTTGGTTCACTCCAAGACGCTTTGTTTGTGGGGCTTGTGGCTCTTGGTAGTCAGTTTCAACAAGTGCTGCGCTCCAAGTCGGCTGTCTATCCTCATCAAGCACACTCAGCTTTTGCGGCTCCAAAATAAATGATCGGGGCGGCGGCGTGTCTGAGTCTTTCATTTTGGTATTTTTGACAGTTGTCACTTTGCCGCTATCGCTTTCAGCAATAGAGCATTGATATTCAGTATCGACCGCACCTTTAAGCGCAGAGCTTCCCCGTGCGCCTTTGTCGCCATCTTTGCCGCTATGATGAACAATCATTACAGAGCAATTGAAATGGGCCTTAATCGCGTCTACGTGCGTTATAAAACGTCCCATATCTTCTTGGCTGTTCTCGTTGCCTTGGAAGTTACGCGCCAAAGTATCAATCAAAAATAATACGGGTGTTTCGCCTGACTCATCGACCATCATTTGTATAGCGCTCATGGTTTCTTGTACTGCTAATTGATCAGTTAAAATGGCGGCTCTATCCGATACATATAGTGGCGCGTTCTCCAAGTCTCTTTTGTTAAGTTGTTCCCATGCCGCCAATCGTCTAGCTATCCCGTTGAAGCCCTCACCAACGAGATAAAAAACTGCCCCCTGTTGTACTCGTTGCCCGTGCCACTCTTTCCCAGTTGCTATACAGGCCGCCCAATCAAGCGCCACAAATGATTTTCCGTTTGCTGGTGGGCCATAGATAACCGATAAGCTATCCGTTTCTAAATAGTCTTTAATTAGCCAGTCCGTAGGCTTTATGTCGGCCTTTTTGAAGCGCTTAAACATAATCGGTTTGCGCTGTATTGCCTGTGTGCTTGGCAGTTCTAGCGGGGCTTTTGTGTGCTCTAAATGCGGGTCGTTTGCCGCATCAAGCCCTTTTTCAATTGCTTGCTTAAGCAGAGGGGCGGCTTGCGCCACGTCTCCAAAATAAATAGGGTCGCCAGTACGGGGGATAATGGCTCCGCAATTGGCTTGTGGAAAATAAACAGCATCGCCGCCTTTTGCTGGTTCAAGTTCACCGCTCCCATTAAAAGTAGGGTAAACGGGCATTTTTCGGTTATTCGCAAACTCTTTGAAGGCACTCAATGACATTGGCTTACCCCCGCATGATCAATCATAAAGCTAAAGGTTGCCGCGCCTTCAAATTCGCCGTGGAAGTAATCAACGGTGAATGAGCTTTCCTTACCGTCATTGGAAATACGGTAATAGCCAGTGGTGGCGCTATTAGCGCCTAGAAATGTATGAAATTTGCCGTCCATTTTTATCTCGCCTAAAGAAGCCAATGTTTCAAGTGATGATCTTAGAAAGTGCGCTATTACTTCGTTGCTTATTTTCAATATTCGTCCCCCATCATTGAATCGTTTGCCGCTTCACCTAAGTTTTTGAAATAGGCGGCATTGGCTTCTAGCATTTCCGTATAGGCTTTCGGTACTCGGTTTCCTCCTAGTACGGCTTCCTTATGAGATGTGCGTTTGAGTTTTCTACGGGCTTCTAAACGTGCGGCGGCGTCCTGCTTTGCATCACCTGACAAATGTCGTGGATCAAGTTGTAAAACAGTGAATCGGCTATTTGGTTTTTTGATTGAATGAATTAGCCAGTAGCCGAAACGATCACCTCTTAGTTGCTGAAGTCCCCAGCGCCATGTCTCGCCTAATACCTTGGTTAACTCGTCACGTTCTAGTAATTGGCCGTCTGCCAGCATTTTAAGAACAACATAGGGCGCTTTGCCTTTGCTAGTTGGGATTGCCTCAAGTGGGGCTTCGGGAAATAGGTTAGTCAAGGTATCGGTCATGCTGATACCTCCCCATTTAGTAGTGCTTCCACTGCCTCAACAGACCAAAGCAAGCGGCCGTTTGGTAGTTTGGTTGGTTTAAGCCCGAAAACGTGACCATCTTTACATAGTTTGGTGCGGACAGTGTTTGGCTTGATGTGTAGCTTTTCAGCTAGTTGTTCTGTGGAAATAAAAGAATTTGTCATAACTATACCTCTGCGTTGGTTGGTATAGTTATGATCTGTACAAAGTCACGATAGCCGTGGTTGTTGTGCGATGTTGTTCTATTTAACTAGTTTTTAGCATCGGTTACCTTGTTTTTAAATCTGCCGAATGACATATGCTTTTCTATGCCATTATCATCATAATATCTACATGAAAGGTTACCTTTAGCGTTTGGCTCTTCTGTTGCCTCAAGCTCTCCAATAAATTTATCCCATAAATCCGTTGAGCTGTCATCTGGATGAAGCCTAACAAGTTCTGCAATTACATTTGTTGCAGTCTGATTTCTTGGTTTACTTGCCCGCTCCTTTTGTTTTGGTGAGTCGTATAGATAAACATCATATAGTTTAGTTAGCTGTCCAAACTCAACAGCCTGCTGTAGCCGCTCTTCAGGCGTTAAATTTTTGTGGTACATACCGTCAAGTGTCCAAAGGATTTGCCCAGCAATGGCTTCTAAACTGTCGTGCTGAAGTTTAAATAAGCTAGATAACGTGTGTCTGTTTATTTGATTCTTTAAGAGAACCACTCCATCTAGTGGCTTCTTTCCGCTAAGGTGAAATGCCATTGCGGTTGTTATCCATTGAGGGTGCTCTTCTAAAAGCTTTTTCTGATCATCAAGTGGCATCGTTGTATCTAGATCAAAATAACAGATGCTCATTCCTTCAATGATAAAAGCATCAGAAAGCATTTTTTGTGTTTTAGGCTGTTGTTTTATATGAGTTGATAGCGGAGTGCTCGATAAAAAAGCATTTAATCTTGCAAGGCAAAGAGACTTAGTTCTTTCGAGCTTTTGATCGAATGTACTAAAGTTTTCATTATGTGTTTTTACCCAATCTTTGATTTCATGGGCTTCGTAGTTAGTTATGGCTCGTTTGGAGTGTTTTTTACCAATAATTTTTGTTTTAGCCATCATGCTTCCTTAACAATCGTTAGTCGTTGGTCCATTTGTGTGGGCTGTACAATGCCTGCTTGCTCTAATATCCAAGCTTCAATGGCTGTGTGCCATTTTCTTAATAAATCTAATGGGCGTTGTTTGTAGTGCTTTTCAGCGGTGGCGCTTGGCTTGTGGCCCATGATCTGCGCAACGATACCCGCAGGAACCTCCACCCATTCGGATAAAGTAGAAAAGCTACGGCGTAGGCCGTGCAAAGTAAGCCCCTCAATACCTGCGGCTTTAAATGCTGGGTCTATGCTCTTACGTGGTTCGGTGAGTTTGCCTGTCTTACCTGTCGGGCTAGAAAATACCCACTCATTACGGCGGGGCAGTTGGTTAAGTAGGTTGGCAACGTATGGGGTCAGAGGAATAACACGGGTCCCATCTAGTCCGCCTTTGCTGTTGTTTTTGTCTCGGATGGTTAGGCCGTTCCATTGAAAGTCTACGTCAGACCATTTAAGCCCTGCGAGTTCTCCACGGCGCGCGCCAGTAAGTAAGAGTGTTTGAACAAATGCGGCTATCACTGGGTTTTGTATTTGGCGCACATACTTAAAAAAGCCTTCTAGCTGTTCTTTTTGTAGAACGTCATCACGGGCTTGGAGCCTAACCACGGTCTTTTTCACGGCTTTAGTGCGCAGGGCAGTAATATCAATTAGACCTGAGTAATCGTTCTGTTCTGATACCCAACTAAGGCAGGCAAATAAAAGGCGGTATGTTTGAGCGGCTACGCCTGCGCGGGTCTGATTCTCTTTATCTAGCCAGTTTTTAATCTTGGTTGCGGTCAGGTTGCCTAGTGAGACTTTGATTAGAGGGAATAAACAGCCTTGCTTGGTTACTCTGCCTTTACCCCTTGCCCAAGGTATGCCCGCAGGTTGAACAGCTTTTAGATGGTCGTTGTAGTGCTTTTCACCCCAGCCACTTTTATTTGCTTCGATGTATTCCGCCCAGACTTCGCCCAAGGTCACTTTGGCGCGTTTGATCTCTAGTTGCTCCTTGGCCGCATCGGCGCTTTTCTTCTGCTTAACCTGTATCGGGCTTTGGTGGTTGTGTGCTGCCTGCTTATACTTGGTTGCTTCCTTCCGTGCCTCTTCAATCGAGTAGGTATCTACTGGACCAATAACAGTCCTTTGTGACTTTCCATTTACCCAACCTTGGAAAATGTAGCTTTTCTTACCCGACGCATAAGCACGCAAGCCTAAGCCTTTTGTGTCAGTGTCCCATAGGTACGCTTCTTTCTTACCTTCTGGGCAAGTGAAGTCTCTAACCCTGCCAGCGGTGAAATTGACCTTATTAGCAATTGCCATCGTTAGTCCTTTGCGTTGTTGCGTGTCCCTGTCGCAAGGTGAATCGGGCAGGGGCAAAATCTCACGGACTAGTCCACGGACTAGAATTGCTTAAATATACATCAATTTATATCAATGTGCTAACTGACTGTTTTTATTAGTATTGCGTTTTAAATCAAAGGTTTATCTACATAAATCTATGGCTATGAATACCCTATAAACACGACTCATAATCGGCAGGTCCCCCGTTCAAGTCGGGGTGGGGCCACCATATAGAAAGGCGCAGTAGGTTATTGCTTACTGCGCTTTTTTATTGTGGTAAAGAATCGATTTCCTCCATAAACTAAAATTATGCTTCAAGCGCTGCTTGAGTCAAAACTTCTTCACTTTCTTTTTTTCACAGACCTTAACATTTGCTTACACCTGAAATTTAAACCATTCTATTGGTATAGAAATTCTCAGCAGAGGGAACCGCAGGTGTTTAAAAATCTCAAAGTGTCTCATGTCATCATGATTGTAGGGCTATTGCCCCTCTTCTTAGTCGTTGTACTAGCATTTTCATTAGGGTCAAGTCTGCTAAGCAGCATCGAAGACACCCAAAAAGCCAACGATATAGTGCATTTAACTGAGCGTCTGGATGCTGTGGCTCATAATTTTGCCGTGGAGCGGGGGTTATCAGCTGGTTTCCTCGGCTCGAAGGGGCAAAACGGTAAAGAGGCTCTGTTGAAACAGCGTCAGCTAGCGGATCAGGCGGAGCAAAGTTTGCGCAATATTTCCCCCGCTGAGTTTCATCAGTTGAGCGCGGCAGATATTCAGTCGATTATTCAACCCACGTTAAATTTATTTAGTAATAAGACAACGGTTCGTCAAAAAGTGGATGCTTTGGCCGCGGATAATGGGGCGTTCTCCTACTATTCCAAACTGAATGAATCCGCACTGCGTGGTATTCAAAGAGGCCTGAACTTTGTCGCCAACCCTGATATTAGTAAAACCTTATCTGCGCGTCTTAGTCTTTTGTGGATGAAAGAGCGTATTGGTCAATATCGTGGTGCGCTCAATGGTGTCTTCAGTGCAGGAACGGTATCGGCTCAACGCTTTGTCGAGATCAAGTTCTTCATGGCTGACGAGAGCGTTTGGGAGAACTACTATATTGATGTGGCCACACCTGCGCAAAGAGATCAGCTTAAAGCCCTTAAAAACGATGCAAACTGGACGTCAGTTGCACAAGTGTTGTCGAATTTTGAAAGCCTGAGTGACTTAACAAATGTGCAAGGTCCTGCTAATTGGTTTGCTTTAGCGACCAGTAAAATTGGTTTAGTAAAGTCTTTATCAGATCAACTGGGTGAGCAAGTCGATAGTATGGCTGATGCCTATGAAGCTCGGGATAACTCGATCTTTTGGGGAGTGGTCGGGGCTATTGTAGTCGTCACCTTATTTGTCTTGTTCTTGATTCGCCAAATCTCCGGTAATGTGTCGAAGCGCGTTTTTCAGGTTCATCAGGCGTTGAGTTCTGTGGGTGAAAACAAAGATTTTACCGTGAATCTTGAAGTGAAATCGAAAGATGAATTAGGCCACATGATGCATGAGTTGAACCTGCATCTAGGGAATCTCTCAAGTACTTTCAGTATGTTGCAAAGTAAGTCAGAAGAATCCAAAGGCAGTATGGATAGCTTGATATTGCAAGCGCGAGAGGCCGTTAGAGAAACGCAGGATCAATTAGCGCGAACAGATCAAATTGCGGCAGCGATTGAAGAAATGTCTTTGACCAGTAATACGATTTCCTCTGATATGCAGGAAGCCGCTAAATCTACGGAAACCATCCAAGTGCGTGCATCAGAAGGTCGCAAAGGTGTGCACTCGATTCAAAGTTCGATTGAAACTTTGAGCCGTGAAGTGACCGGTGGCTTTGACTCCGTTCAGCAAGTAACCAACCAAACTGAGCAGATTGCTAGTATTCTACAAACGATCGAGTCGATTGCGGAACAAACTAACTTATTAGCGTTGAACGCAGCGATTGAGGCCGCTCGTGCGGGTGAGCAAGGGCGTGGTTTTGCCGTAGTGGCGGACGAAGTGCGTAGCCTTGCCCAGCGTACTCAGGATTCGACGGAAGAGATTCGCTCGATGATTGAGTCCTTGATCCATTCAAGTAAAAATGCCTTGAATTCCATGGAAAGCTGTTCGTCGATGGCGACGAATACGGCCTCAGAGGTGACCAAAAATGCCGAGATGATAGAGTCACTATTGGAGTCGGTGGATGAGATCAACATGACCATTGAGCGCGTTGCGACTGCTGCGGAAGAACAATCACAAGTGACTGAAGACATAAACCAGAATGTGCAGATGGTGCGTGATCGATCTAGTCATATTTTTGAGGTGGTCAACATAACCGAATCAGAAGCAAGACAAACGCAGAATCGTTTTGATGAGGTATTAACTGAAGTACGTTCTTATCGTTTGCGCTAGTAATTTAGATAACAATTGAGATAGCCATAATACAGCCGCTCTTTGAGCGGCTGTATTGTTTTAGTTACTTCTTTTGGGGCTCGGCAAAAGGGTTACTGCGAAGGCCTGGACCCTTGCTCACATCAGGCTTCTGCACTTCCACTTGTTTTTTGCCCTTGCCCTTTCCTTGATTGGAAGCAGGTTGGCTGTCAGTGGCTTTCTTAGGTTTCTTTTGGCTTCTTGGGTGCGTATCTGGAACACGATGCTCGGCTTCAAAGCCTGGGATTTCTTTACGTGGCACACGCTGTTTTAACAGTGCTTCAATAGCACGTAAGTTCTCTACTTCATCGGCACACACTAAGGATACGGCGCGTCCTTCAAGGCCCGCACGTCCGGTTCGACCGATGCGATGAATGTAATCTTCAGCCACATGCGGTAAGTCGACGTTGATCACCACTGGTAGACCTTCAATATCCAAACCGCGAGCGGCCACATCAGTGGCTACGAGGTACGCTAATTCACCTGCTTTAAATGCCCTTAATGCGGATAGACGAGCATATTGGTTTTTATCCCCATGCATGGCTTCTACAGAGAAACCTTCTGCTTGCAGAATATCGGTGATTTCATCGGCACCGCGTTTGGTCTTAGTAAAGATCAGTGCTTGAGTCCAGTGCTGGCGGGTTAAAAGCTCTGCAAGAAGTTCGGGCTTACGTACCTTATCGACCGTATAGATCTGATGGCGTACGGTGGCAGCCACGCGATTACTTTGTTTAGCCGCGACTTCTTCCGGGTCCCTTAGCCAAAGCTTGGCTAAGGTTTTCACAGCATCAGAATAGGTGGCGGAAAACATCATGCTCTGGCGGTTTTTAGGCAGCAGTGTGAGTAGCTCGTTGAGGGCTTCTTCAAACCCTAGGTCGAGCATTCGGTCTGCTTCATCAAGAACTAGAAATTGCAAAGCGTCAAATTTGACGGCGTCTTGCTTAACGAGATCAATCAGGCGTCCTGGGGTCGCTACCAGAATATCGGCTCCACGCTGCAGGCCGTTAATTTGTGGAAAGACTTTAACGCCACCAAAGATTGTTTGACTACGTAGGCCGAGTCCACGGCTATAGCTGCGCACACTTTCACCGATTTGGTTGGCCAGCTCGCGCGTCGGCGCGAGAATCAGTGCGCGTACTTGATTGGCTTCGGCTCGTTCGCCTTCTTTTAGACGTTCCAAAATAGGCAGAGTAAAGGCGGCAGTTTTACCGGTACCGGTTTGCGCGGCTGCCAGTACATCTTTGGCGGATAAAATTAGGGGAATCGCTTGATTCTGGATGGGGGTCGGCTTTTGATAGCCTAATTCATTCAGGATGTCGGTAATGGCCACTGATAGGCCAAGATTTGCAAAGGTCATTATGTTACCAAATCGGAATTGGATGTGAGCGCTTACACGCGCTGCACATCCACGGAAACGTTGAGTGCCTGACTGTCACCACCGTCAAAAATAACCCCTTGCAACGGCGTGACATCGGCGTAGTCACGACCCCAAGCGGTGACGATATGTTGCTCGTTCGGCATTAAATCATTAGTAGGGTCGAATTCTACCCAGCCTAGGTCGGGAATGAAAATAGCAAACCACGCATGAGAAGCATCGGCCCCCACCAGTTTTTCTTGTCCAGGAGGCGGTAAGGTTTCCAAATAGCCACTCATATAGCGAGCAGGGAAGCCCAGCGAGCGAATGCAGGCGATGGCTAAATGGGCAAAGTCTTGACAGACACCACGCTTCTCTTTGAGAACTTGCTCTGGTGGGGTACTAACGCTGGTGGCCGTTGGGTCAAAGGTGAACTCTTCAAAGATCTTATGGGTAAAATCCATGCTGGCTTGCAGTACTGGGGTGTCGTCGGCAAAGCAGCTGCGAGCGTATTCTGCCAGCGCTTCTGTGCGGCGAATATGCATGGAGTCCAGGGTATATTCTTTTACCATGCGCAGCTCAGGTGTATCGGCTTGGCTCAGCATCTGACGCAGTTCAGCACAGGTTAGGCCGTGAAGCGTAAGCTGACTAGAGAGGTCGTTCTGTTCGATCTCAAAGTAGCATTCCACATCGATGGCGAGTTTTTTATGGGGCTCTTGCACCGAAAAATAAAACGTCGGGTTGCCGTAATAATCCTCTCCTTCAGTTTGATACACCGGCGTCGGTGTTACCAAAATGCGACGACTGAGACAGCGCTGGTATGGCGTGTCTCGTGGCAGAAGGTGTGCCATGTTGTAACACAACGTTACTGGGGCACCGTATAGGTATTCCGTTAAATGCCGAACCCTGTATCTCATACGTTATTTTTCCATTTAGCTTTGATCAGCTGTTGTGGCCCTGCCGTATGATCGAAGTACTTATCACTAATTAAAGTGGTTAGCTGCTCTAATTGTTCAATCACCTGAGTCATCAACTCGGTTAGGTCATGGCGTGTTTGTGTCGTCTGATCAATTTGTGATAAGCCTTCCAAATCAGCCAATTGAATATCATTGAGCGATTTAATGATTAAGCGCTTATCTGGAGAAAGCCCTAAAGAGGGTTGCCCCGTTTGAGGTAATTCTTCGAGGTACTTACGCAGTTGCTCAATCTGATAAATCAGAGAGCGTGGATTAGTACGATCAATCATCAATAGATCCAGACCGTAAGAGACCCGAGCGCGAGTACGGTAGCGGCGACGAAACGAGATCAACGCTTCCACACTCAACAATACGGACTCTAATACTTGCTGTTGTTGCAAGCTTGGCAGCGGTCGGCTCAAGGTGTGCTTCAATAGGTTAGCGGTCAGTAGCGCACGTTCGGTACGACGACCAATTTCTTGGAACATCCAGTCCATGCCGCGTAGCATACTTTCATGATTCAAGCCTGAAATGGCCAGCAGTGAGGTCACCAAACCGTCGAGGGATTCCTCTGGTAGTGAAGGCAAGCCATTCACGTAAGCGCGATCCACACTGTGAATGTGATCGCGCAGTTCGTTTAATATGATGCGTGTGTCAGCCGACAACATTTCTTTCACTTGCTCAGCGCAGGCCAACATTTGTTGCAGGTTGGATTTGATTGAGCCCATACGTTGACTGTTGACTACCAAAGCGGCCAGCTCATCGTTTGGATTTTCGATCAATTCGGGCTGTTCTTGAAAGCCTGGTAGCGATCCAGTGATTTCTGAAATAGCTCCCAGCAAGACTTCACGACTTTCCGTGGGGAAGTGATCAATACCGTTAAGCTGCTTAAAAATGGTACGCATCAAACGCAGGCTCATCTCGGCACGTTCAGCGTAACGACCAAACCAGAACAGGTTTTCGACAACACGGCTGGGCAAGCTGGCCGCTTGCGCTTGGCTGCTAGGGAGATTATCGAGCGGGATATCAATATCCATCTCAGCACTGTCGCTCAGAACCCATAGATCTTTACTGCGTGAGCCTGATAACTTCTTGCTGACGATAGTATGGTCAGTAGAATCCGCTACTCGGACTAAACCACCGGGCATGACACAGAAACTGTCTTCATTGGCGACACTAAAGGTGCGCAAAATGCTCGGGCGTGCGCATATTTTGCCATTGTCCCAAATTGGGGTGAGGGAGCTAGGGATATACGCCTGCGCAACATAAGCAACAGGATTTGCTTTGATTTTATTGACTGCGTCTTGTAGCTCTTTATCGTTTAGCTGGTGGCCGTAAATGCTCTTACTTTGGAGGTTGCGAATAGCAGGCTTAATAATCAGATTACGAATATTGGCCAGTACATAGTCAAGGTGCTCGCTGTCCCCACACCAGTAGCTGTCTACAGAGGGCAGTGATAACTCTTCTCCCATTAGGAAGTGGCTGATCTTAGGTAAAAAGGCTAATAAAGCTGGCGTCTCAAGTAGGCCGGAGCCTAATGGATTGGTGACCACTACATTACCTTGTCGCGCGACTTCTAATAAGCCAGGCACACCTAGCATTGAATCGGAACGCAGTTCTGCTTGGTCACAAAAAGCGTCTTCGACTCGGCGCAAAATGACGTCTACCCGAGATAGGCCGCTTAGAGACTTCATCCAAACTTTGCCATTACGGACAGTTAAGTCGCCCCCTTGAACGAGCGGGTAGCCTAAATGGTTGGCTAAAAATGCTTGTTCAAAGTAAGTAGAGCTGTAAGCGCCCGGTGTTAATACAACAATACGTGGCGATTCGGTTAAGTGATGAGCCAAGCGGCTAATGGTCTCACGCACGGTTTGGAAGAAACCTGATAGGCGCATGGTTTGGCTATCACGGAACAAACTTGGCAGTACACGTGAAACCACGGTGCGGTTTTCCATTGCATAGCCAGCACCGCTTGGTGCTTGAGTGCGATCACCGGTGGCTATAAAACGCCCTGATTTGTCGCGCACCAAATCCACCGCATGGAAGGTCAGCATCGTCTCACTGGCGCTATGCATGTTATGGCAGTGGCGTAAAAAACCTGGGTGAGAAAAAACGATTTCAGAAGGTAAGATCCCTTCTTTCAATAAACGTTGCTCGCCATACAAATCTTTGTAAATCAGATCAAACAGCTTAGCCCGTTGTTTCAGTGACGCTTCTAAGATACGCCATTCGCCTTCGGCCATCACCTGCGGAATGATATCCAATGACCAAACATTGGGTGACAGAGGATCGCTTTTTAAATTATAGGTAGCGCCATCATCGCGCAAAATGCGTTGCGCGCGAAGATGGCGGTCTTGCATCCCTTCAGACCCTAATTGCTGCACGGCCGACATCACCGCTTGCCAAGGCAAACGAGTCTGGCGGTTGTCTTCAAATGCTTCATCAAAGGCATTGATGGGGGCAGCATATGGGGCAACAAACGGCGCCTCGCTCGGCGCCGTGATGGATGGAGCAACAGTATCTGACATAGTAAGACGTTCTAATGGAAATTAGAGCCTAGTATACCTCTTCCTGAGATCAAGGGTATGAGGATATTCATGACAGATTTCTTCTTCTGGTGGCGCCATCGGTCGTGCGGCCTTTGCATGCTCGGTAACGCTGCGGAGCGCACTGTATTCTGGTGGCGGTACCAAAGTGCCTTGGGTAAAGCCATGATCCCAGAAACGGTTCACGCGACGGGCCTCGGCTTCGTTACTGTTAACCGGTAAGGTATCGTAGTTTCGGCCTCCAGGATGGCTAACATGGTAAGTACAGCCACCAATCGAAACGCCATTCCACGTGTCAATCAAGTCAAACACAAGTGGCGTATCCATGCCCAATGTTGGGTGCAGGGCAGAGGGTGGCGCCCAAGCTTTGTAGCGCACCGCACCGACGGCTTCACCTTTGCGTCCCGTGCTGCGAAGTGGTACGCGACGACCGTTGCAGGATAACACGTAACGACCTTCGGTCAGCCCAGTTAAGCGTACTTGTAAACGCTCCACTGAAGAGTCTACGTAGCGGGCGGTCCCCGATTGCGTGATCTCTTCGCCGAGCACATGCCAAGGCTCAATCGCCCAGCGTAGCTCTAGTTCGATATCATCAATCTGTTGGCGGCCATAGTGCGGGAAGCGAAACTCTTCAAATGGCGCTAACCATTCCAGCTTAAATGGCAAACCATGGGCTTGCAGATCATCCACCACTTCTTTGATGTCCTGCCAAACAAAGTGCGGCATCATAAACTTATCGTGTAGAGAGGTGCCCCAGCGAACCAATGGTTTGTGGTACGGCTGTTCCCAGAAACGTACCACCAAACAACGTAGCAATAGCATTTGTACTAATGACATACGTGCATGAGGTGGCATTTCAAAACCACGGAACTCCAATAAGCCTTGGCGACCACTGCTTGAGCCTGCGGCGTAGAGTTTGTCGATACAGAATTCAGAACGGTGCGTGTTACCGGTGATGTCCACCAGCAAGTTGCGCATTAAACGATCCACCAGCCAAGGCTCATCGACCAAGCCAGAGGGGATGTTTTGGAAGGCAATTTCCATTTCATACAAGGCTTCATCACGGCCTTCATCGGGACGTGGTGCCTGGCTGGTTGGACCAATGAACATGCCAGAGAATAAGTAGGAAAGCCCCGGATGGTGTTGCCAGAAGGTCACTAAACTACGCAGTAAATCAGGTCGGCGTAGCAATGGACTGTCAGACGGCGTTACACCACCAAGGGTGACATGGTTACCGCCGCCGGTGCCCGTGTGGCGACCGTCGAGCATAAACTTCTCTGTGCCTAAGCGTGCTTGGTGCGCTTCTTCGTACAGCGTTTCAGTGTTGAATAACAGCTCTTTCCAGTTTTTCGCAGGGTGAATGTTCACCTCAATGACGCCAGGGTCTGGGGTAATCAAAAACTTTTGCAAACGATAGTCTTTTGGTGGCTCGTAACCTTCAATGACGATTGGCATTTCCAGTTGTGTTGCGACTTTCTCAATGACATTAATCAGTGCAACGTAGTGCTCAAGGTAGTTAACCGGCGGTAAGAAAGCATGCAAACGGCCATCGCGTGCTTCGATACACAAGGCCGTACGAATCACATTCTTAACAACAGTACTGCTTGCTTGCTCGGCCTTGGTCGCGTTTTGCTGCGTTTGTGTTTGCGCACTGATACTAGCCGTTGTGGAATGACTGTAAACGGGTAATGGCTCACGCGGTGCAAAGGGGTCGCGCTCTGGCGTTTGCTCCTCTTCACTGATCGCTGGCAGAGAGTTTAGCGGTAGACGGTAACCCATTGGGCTGTCCCCGGGGATCAAGGTGATCACATCGGAGCGCATTGGCCATAGGCTACTTTGCCATTGATCGCCATTGAACTCGATCGGTAGAACATAGCCACTGACGCGTTCCAAGCCACGGTTGAGAAGCTTTGCCAAACGACGTCTTTCCAAGTCGTCTTTAAGGGATGCTTTACGTGGATCGACTTCTTCAGGCAATGAGCGTTCTAGCCACAAGTAGTACAGAGTGTCTTCGTAGGTCGGTTGCAAGTAATTTGATTCAATACCTAGGTAATCACATAACTCACGACCAAACTTTGCTGCATGGGTTTCATCAAAACCGTAGTTTTTATCTACGCGAGCTAGGTATTTTGGATCTTGCCAGAGTGCTTCACCATCGGTGCGCCAGAAGCAGCCCAATGCCCAGCGAGGCACTTCTTCCCCCGGATACCACTTACCTTGGCCGTAGTGCAGTAAACCATTGGCGCCAAACTTCTGTTTCATACGTAACAGCAAATCTTTTGCCAGACGGAGCTTATCAGCCCCTAATGCACCAGTATTCCACTGCTCTGAATCCATGTCATCGATGGAGACAAAGGTTGGTTCTCCGCCCATGGTTAAGCGAACATCGCCTTGTTCAAGGCGTTGGTCAACCGCATGACCGAGGGCCTTGATATTCTCCCATTCATCGTCACTGTACGGCTTAGTAACACGAGGGTCTTCGTGGATGCGCGTGACAATATTCGAATAGCTAAACTCACACTCACATTCGTCGATGAAGCCTGTAATCGGGGCAGCAGAGATCGGCTCAGCGGTACAGGCCAATGGAATGTGACCTTCACCGGCAAATAAACCGCTGGTTGGATCCAGTCCAACCCAGCCTGCACCGGGTAAGTAAACTTCACACCAGGCGTGCAAATCGGTGAAGTCTTCTTCTGGGCCAGATGGACCATCCAGTGCTTTCACGTCAGCGGTTAACTGTACCAAGTAACCGGAGGCAAAACGGGCTGCCAAACCAAGGTGACGTAAGATCTGCACAAGTAACCACGAAGTATCCCGACAGGAACCCTTCTTCAGCGTCAGTGTTTCTTCGCACGTTTGCACCCCTGGTTCTAGGCGAATGCCATAGTCGATTTCATTAGCAAGACGCGTGTTCAGGCTTACTAAAAAGTCGACAATTGGCGTCGCTTTGCGATCAACTGTTTTGAGCCAGTCTTGCAATTCAGAGCAGTCTTCCGATGTTTTTAAATAGGGCGCCAGCTCTTCCAATAATTGCTTGTCGTACTTAAATGGAAAGTGCTCAGCGTATTCTTCGATAAAGAAATCAAAGGGGTTAATCACCGTCATGTCGGCGATTACTTCCACGGCAAATTCCAGTTTTTTCGTCTTTTCTGGAAATACCAAGCGTGCTTGATAGTTGCCATAAGGATCTTGCTGCCAGTTGATGAAATGATCTTCTGGCAACACCTTGAGTGAATAACCATGAATATGGGTACGTGAATGCGGCGCCGGACGTAGACGTAAAATGTGCGGCGAAACATTAATAAAGCGATCAAACTCATAAGTAGTTTTATGTTGAATCGCTACGCGGATGGTCATGCCGCTTCTCCTTTTTGGAAGTTAAACCAGTTTTCCGTGATCTGGTGATGCAGCGCGATAATATCGAGCTGAATGTCGTTTAAGTAATCACTGAATTCTTCGTTTAATTCACTTGAATGTTCCACCGTACGAGTGTGCTCAAGCAGCCTTTCCGCACACGCAATGACAATTCCTGAGCGAGGTAGAAAAGACGCTGCGAGCTTGATTTGCTCAACACAGTAACGTTGTGAACGAGGAAAGTAAGGGTCGTTAAGCAAGAAGGTGACGGCTTTAGCGCCACGAATCGAGCTGCGCATCGTGCGACGGAAGCTCAAATAGGCGCTTTGTGATTTCAGCACTTTCGACCATACAACCTGACCAAGCTCTACGTCTTGCTCAGGTTGGGCTTGGCTCATTAAAGACGTCGCGGCATCAATGATTCGAGTGTTCATATCGACACGCTCAAGATAGCGGCCAAGAATCAAAAACTGCCAACCTGCATCACGGTCCATGGTGGCCGCGAGCAATCCGATGATTTTTTGGCAACCTTCAATAATGGTATTCAAGTAAGCATGGCGAGCCGAGCGGTTAATGCCTTGTTTGATGTTCTGTTTAGCATACAAATCCAACTCATTGACCAGTTCCCACATTTCATTGGGTAGCACATCACGGGTCGTACGAATATTCTCGCGCGCCATTTTGAGGGAAGAAAGCAACGAACTTGGGTTGTCATCGTCGGCTAGTAAGAACTTCACCACATTACGTTCATCACGAACTTTGTAACGATGGTTGAAAGCTTCCACGCCGCTATTGATCTCAATTAGGTTGTACCAAGAAATCTCCACCACATTGTGTGGCAGGTCGTACAACAAATCATCGTAGACGCTAACTAAACGAGCCGTATTTTCCACGCGCTCTAAGTAGCGAGCACTCCAGTATAAGCGTTCTGCAACTCTTGAAAGCATGATTAAGCTCCTTTAGTGTCCACAATCCAAGTATCTTTACTACCACCACCTTGTGACGAATTGACGACGAGAGAACCTTTTCTCATGGCAACTCGGGTTAAACCGCCCGTGGTCACATAGGTGTTTTTGCTTTGTAAAATAAACGGACGCAAATCTAAATGGCGTGGTTCCAACGAGCCTTTACCGATCAAGGTCGGCGCAGTCGAAAGCTTCAAAGTCGGCTGAGCAATGTAATTACGTGGATTAGCCTTGATCAATTCAGCAAACAGCTGCTGCTCTTTCTTCGTCGAATGGGGGCCAACCAACATACCGTAGCCACCGGATTCATTGGCTGGTTTGACGACCAATTCATCAAGGTGTGCCAATACGTACTCGCGATCCTTTTCGTCATCGCATAGGTAGGTTTTCACATTTTTTAGAATCGGCTCTTCGTTTAGGTAATAACGAATCAAATCCGGTACGTAGGCGTAAACCACTTTGTCATCCGCCACGCCTGCACCCGGAGCGTTGGCTAAGGCCACATTGCCAGCTTTCCAAGCTCGCATTAACCCCGCAACGCCTAATACCGAATCTGGATGGAAAGCCTCAGGGTCGAGGAATAAGTCATCGATACGACGATAAATGACATCGACACGCTCTGGGCCGTAGATGGTTTTCATGTAGACGCAATCGTCTTCATCAACAAATAAGTCTGCACCTTCGACCAACTCAACCCCCATTTGCTGTGCCAGAAAGGCATGCTCAAAGTAAGCCGAGTTATAAATGCCTGGAGTGAGTACGACGATTTCCGGACGCTCTACCTCTCGCGGAGATAAAGCTGCCAAGGTATCGAATAGGTCAGAGGTATAAGCCCCTACAGGTAGAATTTTGTCGTTCTCAAATAGCTCTGGTAGTACGCGCTTAGTGATAGCGCGATTTTCCAACATATAGGAGACGCCAGATGGCACTCGTAAATTGTCTTCTAGTACAAAAAATTCACCGTGTTCATCGCGCACCAAATCGGTGCCACAAATGTGGGCCCAAACGCCATATTTTGGTGACACGCCGACGCATTCTGGACGGAAGTTTTTGGAATCTCTAATGATGTGTTCTGGAATGATGCCGTCTTTGATACAGCGTTGATCGTGGTAGAGGTCGTTAATGAAGTGGTTAAGAGCGGTGAGTCGTTGTTTGAGGCCTTGGGCGGTAGTTTCCCAGTCCGTGGCGGCTATGGTTCGAGGTACGATATCAAATGGCCAAGCCCGATCAATATTGCCTTCCTCCGTATAGACCGTAAAACTAATGCCCATTTCTTGGACGGTGGCCTCGGCAGTGATTCGGCGTTTTTCGAGTTCTTCTGGCGGTAAGCCATCTAAGTATTCTAATAATTGTTTAGCCGGTGTTCTGGCTTGTCCCTGAAAATCGATGAGTTCATCGAAGAAGGGGTCTGAATTATATTTTTCTGTTAGTTTATCCATATTTATTATTTCCCCATTGACGGCTGAGGGATTTCATCAACACAGTCTGTTCTAGTGTCCCTTATAGGATATTGATGAACCAAAACGACGTGTAAGGCAAGTGAAACTTATCTCACTATATGGGTTAGCAATTTCTAAGCCAAAACCAATGGGGGGCGTTCTGGCTTATTTACATAGAAAACTTACTCTTAATCAGAATTTATATCAGGTTAATGTGAAACCTTTTTGATATGATCCAAAGCGGATGAGTTAACAAGTAAGGATTGGATTGTGGCGCTACAAAACCAAGCGAGCCGAGTCATTGTCGTTGGTGCAGGGATTGGTGGTTTGACGGTGGCACTTGGATTGGCCAAAAATGGATTTCAAGTGCGTATCTTTGAGCAGGCTTCTAGCCTAAGTGAAGTCGGTGCGGGTCTTCAACTAAGCCCCAACGCGGTCAAAGTATTACGGCAGTTTGGCATTGCTGGGGCTGTCTCTAATCATATTTTTTCTCCTAAATACGCCTGTATTCGCGATTACCAAAGCGGTCGTTATTACCTTAAATCCCCATTGGGGAAGTCAGTTGAGCAACGCTATGGAGCGCCTTATTGGCATATTCATCGTGCGGATCTGCATAAAGAATTAGTTCAAGCCTGTTATACCGCCGGAGTCGAGATTGAACTTGACCATCGGGTGTTGGGCTACCGCAATGAAAAGAAACACGTCACAGTCCTACTGGATAAAAAAACTGAACATGTGGACTTAGTGATTGGTGCCGATGGCATTCATTCGAAAGTGCGCGAGTTGATGTTGGGCGTACAAGCCCCCATCTTTACTGGTCAGGTCGCATGGCGTGGTACTGTGCCCGCTGCAGCCATTAAAGGTGCTGAAATACAGCCGAATGCCACCGTATGGGCGGGGCCAAATAAGCATTTGGTGACGTACTACTTACGTGGTGGCGAGTTGGTGAATTTTATAGCGGTCGAAGAGCGTTCTAAGTGGCAGCAAGAATCTTGGCGCCAAGAAGGGGATGTGAATGAATTGCGTCGTAAGTTTATTGGCTGGCACCCTGAAGTCAGTGCGGTACTAGAAGCTTGCGATACGACTTTCCTATGGGCTTTGAATGGCCGACCTAGCTTATCGAAATGGCACGATGAACGTGTGGTATTGCTCGGCGATGCCTGTCATCCAATGCTGCCATTTATGGCGCAGGGGGCGGCTATGGCGATTGAAGATGCTTATGTCTTAACGCAGGCCTTATTAAAGTACCCTTATGCGCAGGCATTTGAAAAATATGAAGATTTACGCAAGCCACGAGCTACCGCCATTCAGAAACAATCCCGTGACAACACGGGCTTGTATCATATGCATGGTGGCTGGCAAGGGCGTATGAAGCTGCAAGCCTTAGGACTCGCCTCTAAGTACGCCAGTGGCATCATCCATGCAAAGTTAGACAGTATTTATGGCTACGACGTAACGACCTTGCCGATCTAAGTTACCTTGATCAAGGATTTTCTGTGAGTGCATCGCCTTCGCATTTTAAAGCCGAGCTGATATTGGTTCTGGTGACCGTTATTGCAGCATTTGGTTGGATTTTTTCCAAAGAAGCTTTGGCAGGATTGCCACCGATTTTCTTCTTAGGCATTCGCTTTGTGATCGCTGGCATCGTTTTGTTTTTTGTTGGTGCACGTTTTTTTAAAGGCGTTCGCTGGCAAGATCTAAAAGGCGCCATGGCTGTGGGAGCAGTGATGGGCGTGGCGATGATGTTCTGGATTGTCGGCCTTGATCAGGTCAGTAATATCGGTGTTGGTGCATTCATTAACAGTCTAGGCGTCATTTTGGTGCCTGTGTTTGCTCGTTTGCTCTTTAATGAGCAGCCTGCACGCAGCATTTGGATTGCGCTGCCCGTGGCGGTGATCGGATTGGCTTGTTTAGCGCTCGGTAATGGTTTGAGCTTTGAATGGGCGCAGGTCTATTTCTTTATTGCGGCGGTAACCTTTGCATTGCAATTTAACTTGCTGACGCGTATGTCTACCAAGTTGCACGTATTGGTGCTCACAGCGATTCAACTTTTTACGGCTGGAAGCCTTATGCTGATGGTCTCTCCGACAATGGAAGAGATCCCTCATACGGTGCCGCTGTCGATCGTTGGTTGGTTTTTAGCCAGCACCTTGATTGCTACCAGTTTGCGCTTTTTATTACAGACCTACGCGCAAAGTTTAACGCCCGCTAGCAATGCTGCTGTGATCATGAATTTAGAACCAGTATGGACTGCGTTATTTGCAGCACTCTGGTTTAGTGAAAGCATGACCGGGTTGCAGTTAGGTGGCTGTGTGTTGATCTTTTTTGCCATGCTAGTCAGCAAGTGGAAGCAAGTATGTGTGTTCTTAAGGTTGCGTTGAGACCACTTGGTCCGGAAATAGCTCATTTAACATATGCTGGAACAAGCGATGTGACGCTTGGCTAAAGGGCTGATCCGTATCATTGCTGCGGTGAAATAGGCCGTTAGTAAGCGCCACTAAAAATTGCACTCGCGCCAGAATATCCTCTTCATCCTGTAATCCATAACGCTGGCGCACCAGCTTGATAGCATGCTCAGTGAGGCGACGATCCGCATCAGATTGAATCTCGGCCAACACTGGTGAACGATTGGCTTCGGCCTTTATCTCCATATTTAGCACTCGCTCAATTTGAAATTCTTGGCTGTGTTTTTGTTCAAAAATACGTGCAAGCCAGTCTTTTTTCTCGAGGAAGTCTTCCATGATGGCGAGATATTCTTCTGTTTTTTGTTCTACTACCGCGCGTATGATGTCTTCTTTGTTGGAAAAATAGCGGTACACCTGACCGACACTAAGGCCAGCAGTTTTTGCCATTTCGGCCATGCTGGCTCTATGAAAGCCTTTTTCAACAACGTGCACGATAAATGCATCAATAATTTGTTGGCGGCGTTGTTCTTGGGTGGGTGACCTTTTCATATTTATTTACACGATTTAAAGATGGGAAGTGTAACGTCCCTAGATTATAGTGTGAATGAACGCTCATTCTCAAATGATAATTATTGGAGATTTCAAGGTATTATGTTGTCTCGGAACTTTCTATTAACAGGGGTGGTGCTGGCCTCGGCGATTTTGGCAGGATGTCAAGAAAGTGAAAGCAGCAAGGCAGGAGCAAGCGCTGCGGCTCAGCAAATGCCGAAACCTCAAGTTGGCGTGATCAGCATTGAAAAGCGCCCGGTTGAGCTCACTTCTGAGCTGCCAGGCCGAACTAAGTCGAGCCTAGAAGCGGAAATTCGACCTCAAGTGGGTGGGATTGTTGAAAAACGCTTGTTTGAAGAAGGGCAAACCGTTTCTGCGGGTGATCTTCTTTATCAACTTGACGATTCAACCTATGAATCGAATGTTGAACAAGCGCAAGCAGATCTTGATAGTGCTCGTGCAACCTTAACCTCGACCAAACAAACTTATGAGCGTTACAAAACTCTGAAGGAACGTAACAACGTTTCGCAACAGAACTTGGATGACGCTAATGTGGCTTACCTTTCTGCCGTAGCTGCTGAGAAGCGTGCTGTAGCAGCCTTGAATAGCGCCAAAATTGATTTAGCGTACACCAAAATTACCGCACCGATTGATGGCAAAATTGGGATCTCCGATGTCACCGTGGGTGCTTTGGTGACGGCTAATCAATCTGCGCCGATGACGACGATTCGTGCAACGAATCCAATTTTTGTCGATCTTGCTCAAACCAGTGTTGAGCAATTACGTCAGCGCACTTTGTTGAACCTAGACCATGTGACCCTAGGTGATCAAAGTGTGTCTTTGGTTCTCGAAGACGGCACAGCCTACCCATACAAAGGTCGTATCACCACACGTGAAGTTAGTGTGAATGAAATGACGGGCAGTGTGACGCTGCGAGCAGAGTTTAAAAACCCTGATGGCTTGTTGCTACCTGGTATGTTTGTGCGTGGCCAGATTAATGATTTGAGCGATAGCCAGGGTATTTTGGTGCCGCAACAAGGTGTGATGCGTAATGTTCAGGGCAATGCTTATGTGTTGGTGGTAAACCCTGAAAACAAAGTTGAGCAGCGCTTGATTACGACAGAACGTGCGATTGGTAATCAATGGTACGTAACCGATGGCATCAAAGAAGGCGATAAAGTGATCGTCCAAGGTAGCATGAAAGTACGTCCAGGAGCCGAAGTAACGACGGTTGAGCTGAAACGTGATCCGCAAACTGGTCGTATGATAGAGGCGAATGCCGCGACGACTGGTCAGTAGTAAAGGGAGCTTCTAAATGATTGCGCATTTTTTCATTCGGCGACCGGTGTTCGCTTGGGTAATTTCGATTGTCATTATGTTGGCCGGATTACTCGCGATTACTCAGTTGCCTGTGTCTCAATATCCAAACGTGGCACCGCCATCGATTCGTATTTCCACCACTTACAATGGTGCCTCGGCGGAAACGGTCGAAAACAGTGTTACGCAGATTATTGAACAACAACTGACTGGTCTTGATGGCTTACTGTACTTTTCATCCAGTAGTAGCTCGACGGGCCGTGCCAGTATTGATGTAACCTTTGAACAGGGCACAGATCCTGACACGGCTCAGGTTCAAGTGCAGAACAAGGTTCAGCAGATTACTTCAAACTTGCCTACCAGTGTGCAACAGCAAGGTGTGACGGTGACTAAGTCACAATCAGACTTCCTGTTGATCATGGCGTTGTACGATGAAAACGATCAGGCCATGGCCAGTGACTTATCGGACTACCTTGTATCAAATATGCAAGACCCTATTTCACGCCTAGAAGGTGTGGGCAGTGTGCAGATCTTCGGTACCGCGTATGCCATGCGTATCTGGTTGGATCCGTTGAAGTTAGCCACTTATAATCTGATTCCATCGGATGTGGCGAATGCGATTAAAGCGCAGAATATACAGGTAGCGGCGGGCAGTTTGGGGAGTTACCCAATTGCTAATGGCCAAGAACTGAATGCAACGGTAACGGCCCAATCAAAGCTGGAAACCCCAGAGCAGTTTGAAAACATCATCCTCAAGTACGATGACAACGGTGCGACGGTGCGTATTAAAAACGTCGCTAAAGTGGAAATTGGTAGTGAAAACTACAACTTCTCACCACGTTTGAATGGCCACCCATCAACCGGTTTAGCGGTCATGTTGGCGCCGAGTGCGAACGCTTTGGAAACTTCTGAGCGCGTGAAAGCCGCTATTGAAGAGCTAAAGCGCGATTTACCACAAGGCTACAAAACCGCGTTGCCATTGGATTCAACGGAGTTCATTAAGATCTCCATTGAAGAAGTGGTGAAAACCCTGTTTGAGGCCATCGTGTTGGTGGTCATCGTCATGTTTGTGTTCCTGCAAAGCTGGCGCGCAACCTTGATCCCTGCGATCGCGGTTCCGGTGGTGTTGCTGGGCACCTTTGGTGTGTTGCAGGCGTTTGGCTACTCGATCAACACCTTGACCATGTTTGCCCTGGTGCTGTCAATTGGTCTATTGGTGGACGACGCGATCGTGGTGGTGGAGAACGTTGAGCGGGTGATGGAAGAGGAAAATTTGCCGCCCCGTGAAGCGACCATTAAATCGATGAAAGAGATCACCAGTGCCTTGATTGGTATCACAGTGGTGCTGTCTGCGGTATTTGTTCCGATGGCGTTCTTCAGTGGTTCCACAGGGGTAATCTATCGTCAGTTCTCGATCACGATTGTATCGTCTATGGTGCTATCGGTGATTGTGGCGTTGACGCTTTCGCCAGCGCTGTGTGCGACCTTGCTTAAAAAGCCTAACCATCATGGTGAAAAGCCAGGTTTGGCAGGTTGGTTCAACCGTAACTTTGACCGCATGACTGACCGTTATAGCAATCGTGTAAAGCGCTTGATTCGCCAACCAGTCCGTTGGTTTGCTGGTTATTTGGTGATTGTGGCAGGCATGGGGTATTTGATGGTGAACACCCCAACGGGGTTCCTGCCAACGGAAGACCAAGGTAACGTGATGGTTATTGTGTCATTGCCAGAAGGGGCGTCAATGGCGCGTACCGAGGAAGTGATGGCACAAATCCAAGATCACTTCTTGGAGAAAGAAAAAGATTATGTCGATTCGATCTTTACTATCTCAGGCTTCAGCTTTATGGGGACAGGACAAAATGCGGGTATGGCATTTGTGCTCTTGAAACATTGGGATGAACGTACTGAGCCGGGCAGTTCGGCGTCGGACATTGTGGGGCGTTCTTACCCTGGTTTGGCTGGCATTCGTGATGCGCAAATTTTCTCGTTGCTGCCCCCGTCGATTCGTGGTTTAGGCCAAAGTAACGGTTTTACTTTTGAGTTGCAGGCGGCTGGTAACACTGATCGTCAAACCCTACTGGAAATGCGTGACCGTCTACTAGGCGATGCTCGTGCGAGTCAGATCTTGTCTGGTGTTCGTATGGGTGGTCAAGGTGAAACGCCACAGTTGCATATTGACATCGACCAAGAGAAAGCCTTTGCACTGGGCCTATCAATGGCTGATATCAGCAGCACTTTATCGTCAGCTTGGGCGGGTAACTACGTCAATGACTTCATTGATCGTGGTCGAGTGAAGAAGGTCTACATCCAAGGTGAAGCGGAATACCGTGGTGCGCCTTCTGATCTGCAACATTGGTATGTGCGTGGTAACGGCGATGAAATGACACCGTTTTCTGCGTTTGCTGACAGTGAATGGGCGTTCGGTCCAAAAGTCTTGACTCGTTTCAATGGCTTGCCATCTTACGAGATTCAAGGCTCAGCAGCTCCAGGGTTAAGCTCGGGGGATGCCATGGTGGAAATGTCTCGTTTGGCGGATCAGTTACCTCAAGGCACGTCCTACGCGTGGAGTGGTTTATCTTACCAAGAGCAGCAGTCCGGTGGTCAAACCTACTTCTTATACGCGGTTTCAATCCTAGTGGTCTTTCTTTGTCTTGCCGCTTTGTACGAAAGTTGGACTGTACCGTTCTCGGTTATTCTGGTGATTCCATTAGGTGTCATCGGTGCGGCTGGGGCGATTTACCTTCGTGATCTGCAAAACGATGTGTACTTCCAAGTGGCTCTATTGACCATTATTGGTCTATCGTCGAAAAACGCGATCCTAATCGTCGAATTCGCGGAGGCTGCTTATCGTCGTGGTGAGGATATTTGGCATGCTGCAGCGGAAGGTGCGCGCTTGCGTTTACGTCCAATCATTATGACATCGTTGGCATTTATCGTGGGAACTATGCCGCTAGCCTTGTCATCAGGAGCGGGGGCTAACAGTCGTATTTCAATCGGTTCGGGTATCGTGGGTGGTACTTTGACAGCAACGGTATTGGCAATCTTCTTTGTGCCGTTGTTCTTCGTGATAGTACGTAAGCTGTTTCCGAAACGTCCAGAGCACGATGTATAAAGCAGACTGAGTAAGTCTGATGCCTTAAAAAAAGGAGTCTAAGTTTAGGCTCCTTTTTTGTCTCTCATTACTCAGACATCATTCGATGTTTCTTTGAAGGTAAAAAGCGTACCAACTCATGGTTATTGCAGAGTTGGCTGATCTCGCTAGGGCGGCCTTGCTCATCAAGGCGCACTAAACCAATGCCGGACTGGTTGATCAAACGCTCACCTCGAGAAGCGTTTTCTGGCTTGCGTGGAGAAATCTTTAATGAACGACGCTTTGTAAAGACGTTCAAGGGTGACCAAGGCGCATAGAGCCAGCGGTTGAGTCGATCAAACCACTCTAGTAGCTTATGCGGAAACTCGTTGCGCAAACCGCTGCTGGTAATCTGCCAGATGTTAGGGCTGCTCTTGTGTCCACGTAACTTGATGTCATAGGCAAATGAGTAATGTACATCACCAGATAAGATCACAAAGTTGGTTGGTGTCTTGGGATGGGTAAACAAGTTCATTAAGGCATACGCTGAACCTGGGTGTGCCATCCAGTTTTCCGCATCTACCATTAGAGGCTTACCTAGCCATGTAAAGACTTGTTGAATGGCCTCAATCAGCTTGACCCCAAATATCGGGGCTGGTGATACTAGGATTACCGAGTCCAAATCACGAATATCATGTTGCAAATCGGTGATTGCCTCCCAGTCCATTAAGCCAGACGGATGGCTAAAGTTTTGTTCCGAGCGCCAACGGCGAGTGCGCGTGTCCAGTACCACCAGTTTCGGCTGCGTGTCCCATTGATAATGCCACTTTTCATAAGCAAATAGAGTTTCAATGTAGTCGTCCTTGAGTTGACTGTCTGAGCTTTGAATAGCATGTTCAGCTTGCTTCAAAAATTCGGCGTCGTATTGCTCCGGATGATTGCCCCAGCCTTGGCAGAGCAAATAGCCAAATAAGGCATTACCAATAATGCGTTTCGATAGAGCGTGTTCATAGGCGGTGGTCTCCCAGTCCGCGGTCAGGTTCCAATCATCGGTGACATCATGGTCATCAAACATCATCGCTGTCGGTAAGTGAGCTAAAACGCGCTGTACCTGCGGCAAGGTGCTGACAAAGTCTTTAATCGCTTTACGCTCAGCGAAGTAACGGGTTTTGTGCTCTTCGTTGTTGATGCCATCTGGCAGTTCTAAAGAGATGTGTTTCCACAAGGTGGGCGACCACACCAGCAGGTACATGCAGATCACTTCGGCAAAACTAATCAGATGGTTATGGGCCGTGTCTGTGGTGAAAACCGGCTTCTTCTTACCTTTAAAAAACTGCTTTTTAAGGTCGTCACTTAGCTCTGTCAAAGGTAGTAGGGCTTCGCGATTATAATAATAAGGATTTGTCGCCAAGCATTTGTCCGTACAAGGTAACTGCTCTTCTTTGATACCGAGTAAATTGATGGCTTGGCGAATAGCGTACAGCATAGGGCCTGCAACGTCGTCAGCGTAGATCTGGTCACCGGACAGCATTAGCAAAGAGGGCCAATCTTTCAGCTCATTGTGACTTAAGTGACGGTCTGCTTCGACTAAGCCATCGCCAATCACAGGACGATCGTCCATAAGGTGGTAGCCATAATGGGCTTTACGACAGGAACCATGAAGCAAGGAGTGAACCTGCGGTTGCCAGATAAAGTGAACTTGCTCGCCAGAGGTGTCTTCGTGATAACTGGGAACGCTTACGTTTATACTCTGGTTTTCTGTTGTGAGTGTGATTTGGTAGGTCAGTGCTTGGTTTGCTGATAAGGATTCATCAAAGTTGACGCTAATCAGTTGCAAGTAGAGTCGTTCGCCCACTTTTATGGTCGTGCAGTGCGTGTCAGACGTTAAGGTTTGTGAATCGTTTGCAACCTGAACCGACGCTGCATAATCATGGCTGGTGGCGAGCCAAAGGTGTAGGGCATGGGCATCCACCTTACGCAGAATCGGGCCTGCAATGACTGGGGGGAGGGATGCTGAGACAGCCTCTGAATTCATAAAATAGCTCCGTCTAACAATCAAACTTCTTATCGTACCTGAGTTTATATGGGGATACTGTCTTGGCTTGCAAAACTTTATCCATGTTTTTTGCAAGAAGCATCGCTGCATAGCCATTGAAACACAAGGGCGTATTCGTTAGCGTTAATATATTGAGTTGAATCGTGTTTCGTGGCTTTTGTCACGGGGCCTCTTAATTTAAAACCATAATAATTGCTAAGAGATTCCCATGTCTAAAAAGTCGATGTATTGGCAGCTTGCCTGTTTGTTACCTTTCGCAACCTCCACCAGCTTGTGTGCAGAGAACCTTTCTGGCACAGCCTACAGCGCTTCTTTAGAAGAACAATTCTTTCCTTCAAAAACCTACTTCTTGATGGCAGTAGATAATGAAATTACCCGCAATATCCGTGATCAAGATGTCGGAGATTTGATTGGTGTGCCAAACATAGATACGAACCATGCGGAAGCTATTTACTATGGCATGCGCAAAGCCATGCTCAAGTATGCAGCGCGCGCATGGGATGCAGGAGTGGCTGCATCTTATGGCAAAAATGTGGGGAGGATGATCGGCTGGCAGAAGCCAGATGAGAGCCGTGACCCTAATGATGTACGTATTGTGAACAAACTGCTGTTGTTTCGTTATGCGCAGCAATTCGGTGAGTCAAATGAGTTGCTACAGCACTATTATCAAGAGTTAAGTCAAAAAGCCGTGCAAATGGAAGAGAACACTGTCGCTGGCTGTAAACAGCAAGAAAACTATTCTGATTACATCTTCTATAAAGAGCTGGGGCAGTTATCGACTGATCTAAATCAGCTGTACCCAATTGCAGCGAATTATGAGTTGCTGATCTCTTGTAATAAACAGCAAGTGGAGTCCATGTTATCGGCCAAATCCCATACGATTACTAAGCACGACATTGCCTCGATTATACAGGTCGCGTCAAACTTCTAAGCGTCATTATGCTTGAACATTCTAACTTAGCTTTTTCTTAAAACGTACCGATGCCAACAAGATGCCGAGTAAGGTAAATGCAACCAACCACAGAGCATCTTGTTGTAGCACCAGAAAGTCTGCTTCTCTTAGAACAATCGCGCGTACCATTCGAATAAAGTGAGTGGCGGGTAAGCCTTCCGCAATCCATTGCGCGGGTTCTGGCATGGCTTGATAAGGAAACATAAACCCTGATAGTAAGATCGACGGCAGTAGAATAAACACTGTTAGCTGCATGGCTTGCAGCTGGGTTTTAGCGATGGTCGAGATCACCAGACCAAGGGTGAGGCTGGCAAAAATAAACAGTAGTGCGGCACCAAAGAGTGACAGCAGTCCACCGCGAATCGGCACTGAAAACAGCAGGTGTCCCACCAATAAAATAATACTGACTTGGATTAATCCCGCAAAAACATACGGGGTGATCTTACCCAGCATTAACTCAAACGGGCGAATTGGGGTATTGATTAAGAACTCCATATTGCCTTGCTCACGTTCCCTTACGATCGCGGCTGAGGTGAATAAAATCATGGTCATGGTCAATATAATCGCCAATAGACCGGGCACGATATTCACTACCGAGCGTTGTTCTGGGTTAAACCATTGCACCACTTCAAAGGTCACTGGCGTCTGCGGCAGTGCTGATTGCGTGACGTCATTCAGAGGCATGGTGCGTAGACTGCGTACTGTCGCAGCTATTAAGGTATCGGAGCCGTCCACTAGCCATTGCCCGATAGGCTCATTCAATAGGCGAGCGCTGTCTTGAGTGAGGCGGTTACTTCGTAATGCAATGCGTCGTTCCAGATCATGGGGCAAGATTAAGACAGCTTTGATGTCTCCGCGAATAATGGCGTCAGTTGCTTCTTGGGGAGAGTAATAGTGGTGCTGGAAGTTCACTGCTTGAGTGGCTTCGATGGCGAGTATGAGTGCGCGACTCGTCTGGTTCTGAGTGTAATCTACAACGCCAGCGGGGATATGGCGGGCATCAGTATTAATGGCATAACCAAATAAAATCAGCTGAACCAAGGGGATCATCACAATCATGGCGAAGGTGACGCGGTCGCGGGACAGTTGTTTGATTTCCTTTAGAGCAACCGCATAAATTCGTGCACTACTAGCCCACATGTCTGCCCCCAGTATTGGCCACAAATACATCCTCAAGACTAGGGCGCACCTGACTGAAATGATGCGTTGCACTAAGACTGTTTAATAGGGTCAGTGGTTGCGCTTGGTGCTTGCTGACAAGAATGCGTAAACGTGAGCCGATTTGAGCGGCGGATAAAATATCTTGGTGGGCAATCAGCTGTTGTTTGAGCTGACGCAAATGCAGGCCTTCTGTCTCGAAGACAATGGCTGGCATCTTCTCCATTAATTGCTGAGGAGAGCCATCGGCGCGCTTATTACCATTTTCTAAAATAGCGAGAGCGTGGCAGCGCTCGGCTTCGTCCATGTAGTGAGTTGACACCAGAATGGTCGTGCCTTGATCACTTAAATCAAATAAATGTTCCCAAAAATCACGTCGGTTCTCAGGATCGACCGCTGAGGTGGGTTCGTCTAGAAACAGCAGCTCTGGTTGGTGCAGGGTTGCGCAAGCGAGGGCTAAACGTTGCTTCTGGCCACCACTTAAAGACCCTGCAAGCTGCTTGGACAGTGCGCTTAACTCGTATAGTGCGATGAGCTCTTGTATACGAGCTTTACGGAGTTTGCGCTTTAAACCGTAAATTGTGGCAACAAATTCGAGGTTTTCTAATACGCTCAAATTATCGTACAGAGAAAACTTTTGGGTCATGTAGCCAATGCGTTGTTTTAGGGATTCTTCATGATGCCTAATGGGGTGGCCAAACAACTTAACGTCACCTGAACTGGGCTCAAGCAGTCCTGTCAACATACGGATGGCTGTCGATTTGCCACAGCCATTGGGGCCAAGAAAACCATAAATTGAGCCCTGCTCAATGCTGAGATCCAGTTCATGAATTGCGGTATTGTCACCAAATCGCTTGGTTAAGCCTCGGCTTTCGATAACTGGTGCTTGGCTCATGGCAGATGCACCTCAAGGGCGGTGCCAATGGGCACGTTTTCTGCGCTGCTCACCTCAATTTCTGCTAAGTACATTAATCGAGAGCGCTCTTTTTCATTCAAAGCATAATAAGGGGTGAATGCAGGCTTGCTGCGCACGGTTCTTACCACGCCCGTGAAAGGCTGCGCAAAGCCCTCAATCACCACTTCCACTTCCGTGCCGACTGGCATCCTCGCCCGCATTGTCTCAGGTAAATAAACCCGGGCGTAAGGTTGCTCCTGGCTCAATAAGCGAAACATCTGTGTCCCAGCCAGTACGGAATCTCCCCTATGCCAAGGAGAACTGTCAATAACGCCTGCGGCAGGCGCTAGAATCCGATAATGGCTGAGGGTGGCTTGCGCCAGATCAAGTTGTGCCTGTGCAGCCTCTACTTGGGCTTGGCGCTGAGCCAAAACTTCTGTTCGAGCCCCATTTCTTAGTTCCAACCAGCGTTGCTCTAATTGCTCGGCTTGGGCTTTGGTTTGATCGCGCAGTGCCGCGGCATTATCCAGTGCAGCTCGACCAATAGCATTAGCGCGATACAGCTCTTGCGTGCGCTGTAGTTGCAGTACGGCTTCTTTGTCATTAGCGCTGGCACCTTGCCAAGCGGCATAAGCGGACTCTATTTGCTCGGAGCGATTACCATTTTGCACTTCCGCAAAGGCAGCTTGAGCCTGCAATAACTGTGCTTTGGTATAGGCTAACTGTGCTTGCGCAGCGTCGTCTTCAAACTCTGCTAGAACCTGACCTGTTATCACGCTTTCACCTTCTTCAACTGGCAATGAACGGATCTGCTGACTAACCAAAGCATTCAAGATCAAACTGTCCTGTTCAAGCGTGCCTAAGGCGATATGAGAGGATTCCGATTGGCAGCCGTTTAACCAAAAGCTAATGGCAACCAGCGCAAATGACAGTAAAGGGTGACGCATATAAGTCTCCGTCCAAAAACATGGTTTTGAAATCACCATCTACTATGACTATAGCGTTAAGAGAAACAGGGGTCATGCATTGGTTTAGGTTGCGAATTTATAAACTGATGTGAATACTGCTTTAATTGCGCTTAGAACCTTCACTAGATTGTCTAAATCCCCAAGATAAGCGAAAATAGCCGCCAATTCCTATTAGCAAAGCGATCTGGCTGTTAGAAGTCCCTAAGTGGGACTTTTTGTTTGGTGGTCAGGTGGTGGACTTACAAAAGAGTTTTTAAATGGCTGACCAGCAATTTCTTGATCAAGTAAACAAACGACGCACTTTTGCGATTATTTCTCACCCTGATGCCGCCCAGCCTTTCAACGCTTAAAATCACCTTTCATTGCACACCACAATCACATCTCTACGTACTGAATTTAAAGGCTTTTTGTCTTTTTCTCGTTTCTTTGCTTTTCAATGATGTTCAAGCGTAACCTCGGAAAGTGTGTACAAACTTGAGTACAAATTCCGTTTTAGAGGCCTTTGGCGAAAATTCCATGACACAAATCTGGCTGTAGGCCTTGTGGCTACTGGGTTTGATGAAGAAAGTACTTCCGGCTTTTGGTACTATGGTTTCGACATTACAAAAGCGGAATAAATGCGATTATCTCTAGTTTTATGTTTGTAAGCTTATGAATTTAAAGGGGTCGTCGTTGTGGTTTTTGATGTGTCATTGTTGCGAGTGTACAAACAGTGTGTACAAATTTTTCTCGTTAGGTATGTTGATTGCTTTTCATGACACAAACCGCCTTGTAGCCCTTGTTATTCATAGGTTTGAGCTGAAAAGTACCTAATAGCAACATTTGTGTTTTGATAAGGCTGATCTTCTGAACAAATCATGCATCTTTCTGACCATCAACAAGTGATGAATCAGGCGATGATAGCTTTACATTGATTTTCAGGAGA
>NZ_LIQF01000011.1 GCF_001418205.1 Marinomonas fungiae
CCGCTCGACTTGCATGTGTTAAGCCTGCCGCCAGCGTTCAATCTGAGCCATGATCAAACTCTTCAGTTTAAAAAGTTTGCTCAAACTCATGAATCACGTCTGACTTTTACTATATTCTTCAACCCGAAGATCAAAGAACGTAAAGCGAATTGACATGGTCACTTGTTTAAGACTTCAAAGTTTTTGAGAAGTCTCCAGCAAGCGCCCACACAAATTATCTGATTATCTATTTTAAAGAGCGTCTGACGCGCTGTGCTTCGTTGTTGTGAAGCGTTGTCCGTGTCAGTGGGTGCGTATAATACGCATCAGAATTTTCAGCGCAAGCACTTTTTTAAATAATTTTAAAAAAGTTGCGATTCTTACGATAAAACCACAAAACTGATTATTTATCGATCAAAATCAAGTAGAATACGATCAATTAATATACAACACTTAGCAAAATAGGCCTCATAAAGATTGCTAGACCCCCAACCCTTTTGAAAGGGGTAGATCCCTTAACAGATAGTAGACACTAGAAGCTGATACATAGAAGGGATCTAACCACTGAGCTTGAAGAGCTCTAAAAACAAAAAGAGAAGCCGAAGCTTCTCTTTTTATTGAGCTGTCCAGAAATGCGCTTTAAGCACGCTCTTTCACATACGGCTTGCCAATCGCCTTTGGTCCTACAGCCTTACCAATAAAGCCAGCTAGCAAGAGCACAGTCAACACATAAGGTAATACCTCGATCGCTTGAACCGGTACTTCACCAATACCTGGTAGCGAGACCCCTTGTAGGCGAACCGCCACGGCATCAAGAAAACCAAATAGCAAGCAGGCAAACAAAACCGGTACTGGACGCCACTTACCAAAGATCAGCGCAGCCAGCGCCATATAACCTTTACCGGCACTCATATCTTTTAGGAAACCCGCATTATGCGCAGTAGATAAATAAGCTCCCGCGATACCACACAATACACCACAAATAATCACCGCACGGTAGCGTATCAGTGCTACTGAAATACCCGCTGTATCTACAGCATGAGGATTCTCACCTACTGCACGAAGACGCAAGCCAAAGCGTGTTTTAAAAACCACCCAGTAAGTCAAGGGCACCATAGCAAATGCTAAGTACACCAATATATTGTGACCACTTAGTAACTCAGAATAGATCAAACCAATCACAGGAACATCGGCCAACTGGTCAGCCAAAGGAAACACAATCGGTGTAAAACGCGCATCACCTGTAAGCGATGGTGTTTGCCCCCCTTGATCAAACCAATCCAAACCAAGGGTGATGGTCAAGCCAGCTACAATCGTATTGATCGCCACGCCCGAAACAATGTGATCCCCGCGATGAGTAATACAAGCGAAACCATGAATCAGCGCCAAGCTTACCGATGCAGCGATTGCAAACAATAGTCCAATCCAAGCGGAACCAAATACCGCGGCAGCAGCAGCGGCGGCAAACGCGCCTGCAAGCATTTTACCTTCAAGACCGATATCAACAATACCGGAACGCTCGGAAAACAAGCCGGCAAGAGCGGCTAGTATTAAAGGGGTCGATACGCGAAGCGTCGCATCAAGAATCAGTATTAATGTCTCAAACATACCGCGCTCCTATGCTACCGCTCGACGTAAAAACAAACCTTCAATTTTGCCTTTAAACATATTCTCTAACGCACCAGAAAATAGAATCACAAGACCTTGAATCACCACCACGATTTCAGGGGTAATGGTTGGGATCTCGAAAGCCAGTTCAGCACCACCTTGATACAGTGCGCCAAACAAAATCGCAGCTAAAATAATGCCTATTGGATGATTTCGTCCCATCAGAGCCACAGCGATACCCGCAAAACCATAACCAGCAGTGAAGTTCAGCAATAAGTTATGGTTCACCCCCATAATCTCGTTGACACCCACTAATCCTGCAAAGCCCCCCGAGATCAGCATCACCCAAATGGTCACTTTGGCATTATCTATACCTGCGTATTGTGCGGCTGTTGGGTTTGTACCCACTGTACGCAGTTGATAACCCCAACGAGTATGCCAAACCAATGCCCAGTAAAACACACAGCAGAATAAAGCCAGGACAAACGCGAGATTTAGAGGCGAATCGCCAATATCCAAGCCAAACGGCGCAAAGACATCGTGCATATAAGGCAACCAAGCGCTCTCTTCAAAGGTACGACTAATGGGCGACATCACTCCCTCTTCTTTAAGCCAGTTCACCATCAGGTAAACCATTAACGAAGAAGCGATGAAATTAAACATAATGGTCGTGATCACAATATGGCTACCACGACGGGCCTGAAGATAAGCTGGAATATAAGCCCATGCAGCACCAAATAGCGCACCGCCAATAATCGCCAACGGCGCTATGACCAATAGAGGCAATGAACTGTCGAACCATAAGCACAATAAACCGACACCAAGACCACCAATATAAGCCTGACCTTCACCACCGATATTGAATAAACCTGCTTTAAAAGCAATCGATACCGCAAGACCGGTAAAAATCAAATTGGTAGCGTAATAAAGGGTATATCCAATACCTTCATCGTAACCAAAAGCACCATAAATTAAGTACCCCGCTGCTTCGATAGGGTCTTCACCGATAGCCAGGAACACCAGTCCAGACACAAAAAAAGCAAGCAAAATATTCATTAGAGGGATTAAACCGACACTGACCCATGCAGGGACTTTAGCTTGACTCATACCTGCACTCCTCGTCCCTCATTCCACGCATTGGCCATCATTAGACCCAGCGTACGTTCGTCCGCTTCACTTGCCGCGACTTCACCGACGACAGCCCCATCAAACATCACAATAATTCGATCACTCAATGCCATAATTTCATCTAACTCTACTGATACCAGTAATATTGCCTTACCGGCATCTCGTAGTTTCACGATTTGTTCGTGAATATTTTCAATGGCGCCAATGTCTACACCACGAGTGGGTTGGCCAATCAAAAGCACCTCTGGATTTTGCTCCACTTCCCGGGCAATTACGATTTTTTGCTGATTACCGCCGGAAAAATTGGCGGTTTTTAAATGTGGATTAGGTGGTCGCACATCCCAAGCAGCCATACGCTCATTACATTCGTCTAGCATAGCTTTGCGCTTCATCAGCACCTTACCGTTATAGGCTTCCGAATCGTGATACCCCAGCACTGCTGCTTCGTAGGCTTCAAAACCTGTCACCAAACCCATTTTATGGCGATCTTCAGGCACATGTGCCATTTTCAGATCACGCATCTGCGCTGCATTTTTTGGCGCATTAGCCGTAATGGTTTGACCCGCAAATTGAATTTCACCTGAAGCCATCGGCGTAATACCTGACAACACATTCAACAGTTCACTTTGGCCGTTACCTGAGACCCCTGCTATACCAAGAATCTCGCCCGCTTTTAAATCAAAAGACACCTTTTTCAGACGCTCAACACCCTGGCTATCAAAGTAAGACAACTCTCTGGCTGACAATAACGTTTGTTGTGGTTCGGCCTCATTCTTATCCACTTTAAGGCGCACTTTTTTACCAACCATCAACTCCGCCAGTTCTTCTTTATCGGTGTTCACCGTTTCACGGTGAGCGACCATTTCGCCCTGACGCATTACAGAAACATTATCTGTGGACGCTAAAATCTCACGCAGTTTGTGTGTGATTAAAATGACTGTGACACCCTGATCCTTTAATGACTTAAGGATTCGGAAAAGGTGATCGGCTTCCTGCGGCGTCAACACGCCTGTTGGCTCATCTAAAATCAAAATTTTAGCGCCGCGGTATAATGCCTTTAGAATTTCAACACGCTGCTGTAGACCAACAGGTAAATCTTCGACAATGGCATCCACATCGATATCAAGACTGTATTCTTGCTCTAGACGTTTCAGCTCTTGTCGTGCCGCATCCATGCCTTGTTTTAGAACAGCACCACCCTCGGCACCCAGTATTACGTTCTCTAAGACCGAAAAGTTTTCCACTAGCATAAAGTGTTGGTGCACCATGCCAATGCCGACCTTGATAGCATCTTGAGAATTTCGAATCGAAACAAGCTGGCCATCAATAGAGATAGAACCAGCATCGGCTTCGTAAAAGCCGTAAATGATGCTCATCAAAGTCGATTTGCCTGCGCCGTTTTCACCAATAATGCCGTGAATCGTGCCCGCAGGGACCTGCAAGTCAATATTCTTATTCGCTTGCACTGTACCAAAGCGTTTTGAAATCCCTTTCAGCTCAATCGAGTATGGATGTGTTCGTGGAGTCATATTTCTTTCTATGCAAAGTTCCAAGCAAAAAAAACAGCTGTTCACTATCAAAGATAGTGAACAGCTGCTTATTTAGCGATTAATAGTTACAAGTGCTATCAGACATGTAATCGTGAACACTGATCTCACCATTGATGATCTGCGCTTTCACTTCGTCCATCTTTGCTTTCATTTCGGCACTAATAAGTGCTTTGTTATTATCATCCAATGCCCAGTCCACACCACCGTCTGACAAACCAAGAACTTCTAAGCCTGGCTTCCAAGAACCAGTGTTCGCTTCTTCATAGACTTTATAAGCCGCAGAGTCGACACGTTTCACCATCGAAGTAAGCATGGTACCTGGATGAATATGGTTTTGGTTTGAATCCACACCGATGGCCAACTTGCCTTCGTCTTTTGCCGCTTGGTAAACACCGATACCAGTACCACCCGCTGCAGCAAAGACCACATCAGCACCTTTTGAGAATTGGCTTTTCGCCAGCTCAGACCCCTTTGTTGGATCATTAAATGCCGCACCCGTTGAGCCCGTCATGTTCTGAATGACTGTTGCGTTTGGCGTAATGAACTTCGCGCCTTGCTCGTAACCACAACCAAACTTGCGGATTAGCGGAATGTCCATACCGCCAACAAAGCCTACGGTATCTGTCTTAGAGGCCATGGCCGCAAGCGCCCCCACCAAGAACGAGCCTTCATGTTCTTTAAATACAATTGACTGAACGTTTGGTAGGTCAATCACTGCATCAATGATGGTAAATTGAATGTCTGGGAAGTCCTGCGCTACTTTTTGCACCGCAGACATCATGGTAAAGCCTACCGCGACAATCGGTGAATAACCACGCTTAGCCAAACGACGCAGGTTTTGCTCAACCTGAGCTTCGTTTTTAGGCTCAGACTCACGAATTTCAATACCCGTATCTTTGGTAAACTTTGTGATGCCGTTGTACACACCTTCGTTAAACGACTTATCAAATTTACCTGCTTGATCGTAAACTACAGCAGGTTTAATGTCTGCCGCGTACGCAGATGATGCAGCGATGGCTAACGCAGTAGCCGATGCAAGAAAGACACCTTTCATCAATAATTCCCCTTCAAATGCTTCACTATTCCAGCTGAATAGACATAAAACTGGCTAATCGGTCAAAAATAAACTGATTACTGTTTGAGCGCAATGGCGGCTTGCACATTTGCACCATTATTCGCGTTTATGAAATACGATACAGAGTTAGAAAATAGACCTAAACAGAGCATTTTGCTGAATCAACTTCACAAAAAGCTCTGTTTGGTAAGGAAGTTATTACTTTTGGCAATGGGCACAATACACTGTGCTGCGCTGACCTTGGCGAATTTCTTTTAACGGAGCCTGACAAGTTACGCATGGCTGCTCAGCACGACCATACACTTTTAACTCTTGCTTAAAATAGCCCGGCTTACCTTCGCCGCTGACAAAGTCTTTAAGTGTGGTACCACCTTGTGCAATGGCTGCCGCCAATACAGTTTTGATACAGTCCACAAATACCGCTAAGCGCGCTTTACTAATATTCCCTGCCGCATGAGTTGGGCGAATACCTGCCATAAATAATGCTTCATTGGCATAAATATTCCCCACCCCCACCACGATCTTGCTATCCATAATAAACTGCTTAATCGCCTGTTTACGGCCTTTGGCTTTTTCATAGAGGTAATCAATATTAAAAGCATCGGTAAGCGGTTCAGGGCCGAGATGGGCAATTAATTCATGGGTCTGCCAATCTCCCTCTTGCCATAACATTGCACCAAAGCGACGCGGATCGGTGTAGCGCAGCACTTTATTAAGCCCTGCAAAATGAATATCCACGTGATCATGGAACATTGGTGGCGTTTCGGGAGCAACAAAATACAAACTTCCCGACATACCTAAGTGAATGATCAGCGTTCCAGCATCCGTCTGCACACCAATATACTTGCCACGACGCGTGACACTGTGAACCACCTGCCCCGGTAATTTAGTCGGTACATCATCGGGTATGGGCCAACGCAACTTAGGCTGGCGAATATCAATGCGTTCGATGGTTTGATTTAGAATATGCGGCGCAATGCCGTTCTTAGTGGTTTCAACCTCTGGTAATTCAGGCATACATTCCTCAAATTCAACGTGGTTAGCAAATTTAGGATACAAAAAAACCGGCACTAGGCCGGCTTTTTCGTTTACAAGAAAGCAAAAATTATTTGATTTTCGCTTCTTTGTACATCACGTGCTTACGAACAACTGGATCAAACTTTTTCATTTCCAGTTTGTCTGGAGTGTTACGTTTGTTCTTGTCAGTTGTGTAGAAGTGACCAGTACCTGCAGAAGATACCATGCGGATTAGATCGCGAGCGCCTTTAGAAGCCATGATTCAGATTCCTTATACTTTTTCGCCACGGGCACGCATTTCAGTCAGAACTGAATCGATGCCTTTTTTATCGATGATACGCATACCTTTAGAAGATACACGAAGACGAACGTAACGGCTTTCACTTTCTACCCAAAAACGGTGCCAGTGAAGGTTAGGAAGAAAGCGACGCTTAGTGTGACGCTTTGAGTGAGAAACGTTGTTACCTGTAATAGGACGCTTCCCAGTAACTTGACATACGCGAGACATAATTAAATACCTTATGCTATCCGAAGATTATTGGAAGTTTGCACTTCCTCAGGCGGAGCGTGGGTCACTCTGGAACACTTTACAGCGAACGCGGGGGCCACAAAATCCCGTACCGAGGATATAGCGGCGCGAATTCTCCCACAGTCCCCTGTAAACAGCAAATGATTTGTTAAAAATTTGATCAACTTCCACTGCTCAGTGTACTTTTCCACCGCCAGAGCAAGCAAATCACCCCAGAGATAAAGCAAGCAACGAAGAAAGATAGGATGACATTGGAAATGATGTACAGATCATAAGCTTCTTCAGCATTGCTTGGTTTAAAAGTATCCATCAGAAACTCGCTATACCACATGGGATATTCAAATCCGATTTGGCGATAGTAGTTACCAAGGATATATGCACCCAAGATTGTAAGAAGAACAGTGAGCGTAACTAAGAGTGTCTTTAGCATACCGTTATTTTTCCATAACACTCCAATCCAACTTCTGGTATTACTTCGGTTTCAACACCCTTTAGTAGAGCACGTAATATCTGAAAATCAGAATAACTATTAATTGTTATACAGCCCTGGCTCACCCCTAAAGGCCCTTTCGGGTGTAATCTGAACTGCCCCCGCTTAACTTCATCACAGAAAGTCTCATCATCAATGCTTGAGTCATCAGCATAAAGCGCAAACCACTCATCCTTATCACTAAAAATGTCTCTAAGCGGTCCGAGCATGCCCCCTGACTGCCGATCAAAAATATAATATTCACCCTTAGGTATAGGTCCATGATTCGCTATACATGTGGATAGAACACGATTTACATGCTTTCCCAGCCCAGAAAATGCATCAAATGACCTCTCGCTTCCCATCTTTAAAGAGCTCATAGGTTCATCATTAAGTTTAAAACTAAATTCGAGCACATTAAGTCCTTTTATACTTGATTGTGAATTAAGCATTAATCTTAAATACTAACTCCTTAATCAGTAAATATGACTTACTCTATATTTACACCCAATAAAGTTTTCACGTGGCTCCCACAGTATATTCGTAAAGTTAGAGCCAAGTTAGCCAGCGGTAGCCATCTATAGCTTTATAAGCCTACGAGCAACCTCCAATAAAAGCGCAGAAATGAAAGCGACTTCAAAGCTCTCCGTCACAAAATATACCAAAACGTTAAGAGAAAAGTTCGTAAGTAGAGCAATCAGTACATAGACCCGCCTAAACGCAATGACTAGATACAATAAACTTTTCCTTAGTCTGAACCGAACCCTAGATACATCAATCGCTCCGACTGCCTCATTTATCAAAGGGTCAGCCAAAGGCTCAATAAACAAATACTGCAGATAATATTTGTAATAAAGAACCTGAAGAATTTGCCCCCTAAAGAAAGAAGTAAACAGCCCTACCGGAATATGCAAATTCAATTGCTGAGGATATCCGTGCTTGCCCTCAACATCTTCATCCTCAGGACTTCCACTCAAAGAGGATGTCGTTACAAGCGATTCTAGAATTTCTTCGCCAAAGAGAACTTCAACAAAACATAACCAAATCCACTTAAATAGAGGTACCTTACCTTTAACTTGTCTTCCTCTGAAAAACACAAGCTTAAAGTAGTTTTGCTTAACTATTGATGATGTATCTATGACCTTTAAATACTTTCCCATTGAGACCCCGACAATTCTTTCTAGATATTAAAACTCTATACTAGCCCCCGCTCCGCCAACGACAAGGGCCGGCTATCGCCCACGATAAAATGATCCAGCAAGCGAACATCAATTAACTCTAACGCTTTGCGGATGCGCTCGGTGATATTGATATCCGCTTGGCTTGGCTCTGAAATACCAGATGGGTGATTATGGGCGAGAATTACTGCGGCGGCGTTATGGGTCAGGGCAGCTTTTACCACTTCTCTTGGATAGACAGCCGCGCTGTCTATGGTGCCCATAAAAAGTTCTTGGTAACGGATCAAGCGGTGTTGTGAATCTAAAAACAACACTGCAAAGATTTCCCGCTGGGAATGGCGTAGCTGAGTGGATAAGTAGGTTCGCACGGCTTCCGCGCTATTAAAGACGGTATCGCGGGTCAGTTGCTCTTGCAGGTGTCGCTTGGACATTTCGAGAACGGCTTGTAGCTGGGTATATTTGGCCTCACCTAGCCCATAACCTTGGCAAAAGTCTTCGCGAGAAGCTGACATTAAGGCTCGCAGCCCTCCAAACTGGTGCAACACTTGCCGTGCCAGCTCCACCGCGCTTATGCCTTGCACTCCGGTACGTAAGAAAATCGCTAACAGTTCCGCATCACTGAGCGCGTGCGCGCCCTGCTGCATCAATTTTTCTCGTGGGCGCTCGGCTTCAGGCCACTGTTTTATACTCATAATACTCACCTCCTTGTGGTACTCTTTGCGTATTCTAAACGCGAATAGGTAAGCACTTCCTGTGCCTCATCATATTCTGCGAATATCTGCCACTTTGTGATAAGAAGCGAATTATGTCCAGTCTTGCAAACAAACAGATTCTAGTGGGTATTACTGGCGGTATTGCCGCTTATAAAACCATTGAGCTGATCCGTCTGCTCACCAAAGCCGGCGCAGAAGTTCAGGTGGTATTAACAGAGGGCGCCAAAGCTTTCGTGACAGAAATGACGCTGCAAGCGATTTCTGGGCATCCCGTTCGCAGCACATTACTCGATCCCACAGCAGAGCTTGGCATGGGGCATATTGAGCTAGCTAAGTGGGCCGATTTAATCGTTGTAGCGCCCGCTTCTGCTGATTTTATAGCTCGTTATAGTCAAGGCATGGCCAATGACTTACTGACCACTCTTTGCCTCGCTACCGATGCAAATGTGTTACTCGCACCAGCGATGAATCAGGCCATGTGGCGTCATCCTGCGACACAAGATAATGCCACGCTGCTAGAAAAACGCGGTGTGCTACTGTGCGGCCCTGCTTCAGGCATTCAAGCCTGTGGTGATGTGGGGCCAGGTCGTATGGAAGAGCCAGAAAGCATTTTTGAACACATTGCCAAAACCCTATCACCAACCAAACAAGACTTGCTCGGCCAGCACTGGGTCATTACCGCAGGGCCCACCATGGAAGCCATCGACCCGGTGCGTTTCATCAGTAACCATAGCTCTGGAAAGATGGGCTATGCCCTAGCAGCTGCCGCACAAGCACGTGGTGCAAAAGTCACACTGGTGAGTGGCCCTACGCAGCTCGATGCCCCACAAGGCGTACAACGCATCGCCATTAAAAGCGCCGGCGATATGCTAGCCGCTTGTCGTGATGCCATGAGCAAGCCTGCAGATGTGTTTATCGGTGCGGCGGCCGTAGCCGACTTTCGTATGAAAGAAGTCGCTTCACAGAAAATGAAGAAAACTGGCGACAGCGATGAAATGCAGCTGACATTAGTGAAAAACCCAGATGTGATCGCCACGTTAAGCCAAGAAAAAGCCGCAAAATGCATGGTGGGGTTTGCCGCTGAAACACAAGATGTGATCGCTTACGCGAAAAGCAAATTAGAACGAAAAGGTCTGGATCTAATCATCGCTAACGACGTCTCGCGTAGCGATATTGGTTTCAATAACGATGACAACCAAGTCACTGTATTGTCGAAAGACCAACAATGGACGCCGCCTAAAGGCGCAAAATCCGCCCTAGCCAAAGAGCTGGTCGAGCTGATTATTCAATACCAATCCACCCAGTCATGAGTGAAACAATGAAACACCCTATTCAACTGAAAATCCTAAACCCAAAGATTGGCACTGAACTTCCACTGCCAGCTTACGCCACGGAAGGTTCTGCTGGCCTTGACCTGCGCGCCTGCCTAGACGAAGCGATAGTCCTAGAGCCAGGCCAAACAACACTACTGCCGACTGGCCTTGCGATCTATATCGAAGATCCCAACCTCGCCGCAACGATTTTGCCGCGTTCAGGTCTGGGTCATAAGCACGGTATCGTATTAGGCAACTTGGTTGGCTTGATTGACTCTGATTATCAAGGTGAGCTCATGGTCTCTTGCTGGAACCGTGGTCAAACCAGCTTCACCATCGAGCCCGGTGAGCGTGTTGCTCAGTTAGTACTTTTGCCTGTGGTACAAGCAGAATTCAACATCGTTGAGGATTTCAAAGCCAGTGATCGAGGTGTCGGTGGTTTTGGCTCAACGGGTACGAAGTAACTCTTTTCTAGAGCTAGATAGTTGAATCCAGTTCAACTATCTAGCCCCTCTTTTTGAACCAACTCATGCATCTTATGTTTGGTAAATAAAGATCACCTTAAATGGTCAATTTAGCGTCAATTTTCATTATTTTTTTCTAGAGAGTCGACGCAGTTCACGTTATTATTTTCAACCATAAGTGGTCGCTTACACTCGCTGTAATGATTCTGCTACATACCTTAAGTAAACTTTGGTGAGCAAAACTTTGCGCCCTCTTCACTCTCTTCTTTGACCTAGTCAAAAGAGCTCTTTGAATAACAATAGGAGTGTTTCCATCGTGGCATATACACGCGAATCAGCATTAGATGTGGCTCAGGTATTGAGCGAGTCCCTACCCTATATCCAGCGTTTTGCTGGCAAAACGCTCGTTATTAAATACGGCGGCAATGCCATGACAGACGAAGCGCTTCAAGCAGGGTTTGCGCGTGATATCGTGTTGATGAAAGCGATTGGCATCAACCCTATCGTGGTTCATGGCGGAGGTCCGCAAATCGGCGATATGCTGGCTAAGCTAAGCATCGAATCTAAATTCATCAATGGTATGCGTGTGACTGACACAGCAACGATGGATGTAGTGGAGATGGTTCTGGGTGGTCAAGTAAACAAAGACATCGTCAATCTGATTAACCGTGCTGGCGGTAAAGCCATCGGTCTGACAGGTAAAGACAGCAATTTCATCAAAGCGAAGAAACTGTTTGTTAAACACCAAGCAGAAGGTATGAGTGCACCTGAACAAGTCGATATCGGTCACGTAGGTGAAGTGTCAAGCATTGACACAAGCGTTCTGAAAGTTCTGGAAAACAGTGACTTCATTCCGGTAATCGCTCCGATTGGTGTGGATGACGAAGGCAACTCTTACAACATCAATGCGGACTTGGTGGCAGGTAAAGTGGCAGAGGCGGTGGGTGCTGAGAAACTCATGCTGTTAACCAACATCTCTGGCGTACAAGATAAGCAAGGTAAGGTACTAACAGGCCTAAGTACAGCTCAAGTCGATGCCCTGATTGCTGATGGCACTATCTACGGCGGCATGCTACCCAAAATCAGCTGTGCGCTATCAGCAGTGAATGCTGGTGTGACAAGCGCAGTGATTGTTGATGGTCGAGTACCACATGCAACCTTGCTAGAGATTTTCACCGATACTGGTGTTGGTACTTTGATCACAAACCAGAACAAAGACGCTTAACTCGCATACAACATCAAAAAATAAGCGATAGGCCGTATTGATATGAGTACAAAAAAAAGCGATCGACGCACGGAAATATTACAAGCCCTTGCAGGGATGTTGGAAAGTAGCCCAGGGGCTCGTATCACTACCGCTGCTTTGGCAAAAGAAGTGGGCGTATCAGAGGCCGCTCTGTACCGCCACTTCCCAAGCAAGGCGAAAATGTTTGAAGGGCTAATCGAATTTATCGAGGAAACTCTGTTTACGCGTATAAATCGCATCATACAGGACGAAAGCGATATCAACTTACGCTTGGAGATGATTTTGTTCTTAACGCTGAGCTTCGCGGAACAAAATCCAGGCATGTGTCGTTTACTAACAGGGGATGCGTTGGCTGGGGAAACCGAGCGTTTGCGCGTACGCATTGCCCAGTTGTTTGATCGTATTGAAACGCAGCTACGTCAAATCCTACGCGAGGCAGATTTGAAGCAATCTTTGCGTCCAGTGATGGGTACAACGGCTTGCGCAAATTACTTATTGGCGTTGATGGAAGGAAAGATTCGCCAGTACGTTAGAACCGAGTATAAAACCAAGCCATTACAAAACTGGCAGGAGCAATGGCAAGTCATTGCTCCAACATTAATGGTGGGCCACGCCTAAGCGCGGCCAACCATTAATTAAACACCGTATTGATCGCGGTAAGCTTTGACGGCTGCTAGATGCTGGGCAAACTCTGGTGAGTCCTGCTCTGCTAGGTAAGCCATGATGTCATTCAATGACACAATGCTAACCACAGGCATGTTGAAGTCACGTTCAACTTCCTGAATGGCAGACAGTTCTGCACGACCACGCTCTTGGCGGTTTAGTGCAATCAACACACCAGCAGGCGTCGCGCCCGCATTGTTGATGATTTCCATCACTTCGCGGATCGCAGTACCAGCTGTGATCACGTCGTCGATGATCATGATGTTACCCTCTAGAGGAGCACCGACTAGCGTACCGCCTTCACCATGATCTTTTGCTTCTTTACGGTTAAACACGTACGGTGTATCAATATCATGATGATCAAACAACGCAACAGCAGTCGTTGTTGCCAATGGAATACCTTTGTAAGCAGGGCCAAAAAGAACGTCGAATGACACACCTGCTTCGACCAGTGCTGCGGCGTAAAAGCGGCCTAACTTAGCCAACGCTTGACCTGAATTGAACAGGCCGGCGTTGAAGAAATAAGGGCTCACACGACCCGATTTAAGTGTGAACTCGCCGAAGCGCAATACGTTTTGCTCAATGGCGAACTCGATAAATTCTCTTTGGTAAGGTTTCATGCCGACTCCAGAAAGATAAAAAACTATAAACAAATTGCCTCTTGTCAGCAAAGTATGCTTTCCTGACAAACGATGGGCGCTAATATAACACACGGCTAGGAATTGTAGGGACCAGAAATGAAGGTCATCAGCCTTAATGTAAACGGTATAAAACAAGCTGCTGAACGCGGCTTCTTTGAGTGGATGGTGCGCCAAAACCCTGATGTAGTGTGTCTGCAAGATCTGCAAGCAGATGAACGCAGCCTCAACGACAGCGTATTCTTCCCTCCGGAGTTCAATGCTTACTTCTTTGATTCGATGGAAAATCCAGACGAAGCAGGGGTAGCGATTTATTGTAAAGCCATGCCTAAAGCGATTATGACAGGTATGGGCTTTCCTGAATGCGATTTTGAAGGCCGCTTTATTCAGGCCGATTTTGAAAAAGTCAGCATAGGTTCATTTTTGACGCCACATGGCTCGAACCACGAAGAAGCACTACAAGAGCATAAATACCGCTTTATGGAAGGCTTCAAAAACCACCTGATCAAAACCCGTCGCAAGCGTCGCGAGTTTATTTTCTGTGGTACCACCAATGTGGCGCGGTCGCCGATTGACGTGAGTAGCTGGTTCGTCAACCAACGCAACTCTGGCTTTTTGCCGGAAGAACGTAAATGGATCAACGAGATCTTTAACGATCACGAATACATAGATGCGTTTCGTCAGGTCAATAAGCAAGACAAGCAATACACATGGTGGCCAGACTACGAACGCGCTTGGAAACTAGACGAAGGTGGCCGCTTGGATTACCAAATCGCAACACCAGGTCTTAAGCATGTGATTCAAGGTGGCAGTGTTTACAAAGGTCAGCGCTTCTCTGACCACGCTCCCCTGATTATGGAATACGACTTAGATTAGGCTGTGTAACCATAAAGAAGCTCAGCACTGCTCACAGTGCTGAGCTGTCTCATTATTGGTCAGCGATTAGGACTGCTCTAAAGACTCCACCTGCACCGTAAAGCGTAACTGATGCATCTCCCCCGCAGGGATTTGGTAAGCGTTAGACAAAGCATTAGCGGTCTCGATGCAAACAAAATGACGGAACTCGTCGTCTTCTATATCAGTGCGCAATTTCGCCAACGCTTCACCGGGATTCCACAGTACTTTTGACCGAGCCCCCTCAGATTCAATCCTTAATTTGCGACCTAGTGTCGGATCAATCAATTCAACCCGCTCTGGTGCATGCAGATAAACACGATCCAATTCTTCACAAGGGCTGACAATGCCTTGCTGAACTTTCTCCTTGGCATCATCAAACTTATCCACATACGTCACACCATCTAGCCCATGAACTTGAGCCGTCTGATTGTCGCCAATATAGAAATAGGTATGTAAGGCTTCAGAAATAGGCATGTCTTTATCGGATAAGTTCGCCGCCGAGAAGTTTATGCTGAAGCCCTCACCTAACCGAAAGACTTGACGCAACTCAAAAGCATGCGGCCACATCTCTTCGATCAATGGATGATCTTCTGAGGCAAGGCGAATCACGATTTTTGCATCACCATTTTTAAAGCGCCCCACTTCGACTAATTGCCAACGGAAGTAACGTGCTAAGCCATGGGCAGGCAAATCATCGTCCTCAGCATTCGCACCAAACCAGGGCCAGCAAACAGGCACGCCGAAATGGCGTCGGCCAAATCGTGATTGTGCCCCTTCGTTAATCGATTGAAACAGTAAGTCAGCTTGTCCAGTGGGAACAAAGCTCACCAAGTGCCCGCCCCATAATGCTATACGGGCACTGTAGCTAGGCTGATCGATGAATATTTCATCGCATTCTCTAAGGCTATTTGGACGAATTTCTCCGCCTATTTCCTCAAGCTCGCGCATCAGCTGAGCATCCATTTATCGCTCCAATTTTCGTCTTCGATGGGCTCATATTAGTCCTTCGCGCCTCGATTACAATAGTTTGACACCATGCTGAACATTGAAATCACAAAATCCTGTACGAATACCAAAAATTACTTACTTATTGAGTCGCTTTAGGCTATAACGCAAGCTTGTTACGGCTAGGATAAAAACGAGCAAAATCGCTTACTTGAACTATCATTGTTCAGTATCCTTTTCTCATTCAGTATTATTGAGATCATCGCATTATGAGTGATTTTTTTGACCAAAAGTCAGTGATTGGTAACGCCGAGTGGTGTGCCTTCCCATCCCTAAATATCCCCGCGATCAAAGCACGTGTGGATTCGGGCGCAAAGACATCTTCATTGCATGCCGTAAACATTCAATCGTTCCAACGCGCAGGGCAACTTTGGGTAACCTTCGAAGTTCATCCGATTCAAGATAGCCGCAAAGTGGTGGTTTACTGTGAGACGGAAGTGATCGATCAACGTGTGATCAAAAGCTCTAGCGGTGATCGAGAGAAGCGTTATGTGATTCGTGTACCTCTTCAGCTTGGTGAACGTACGTGGGACGTGGAGCTGACGCTAACGGACCGCGACAGCATGGGCTTCCGTATGCTGTTAGGCCGCGAAGCCATGAATGGTCGCCTATTAGTCGACCCTCAAGTCAGTTGCATCTACGGCGATCGTCCGCAAGAAACACTGGCAAAGCTTTATGAAACACCTGAAATCCGCGAAGGCGGTTTACGTATTGGCGTACTAGCCAGCAACCCTGATTTATACAGCAACCGCCGTATTATTGAAGCAGGTGAGGCCTTGGGCCACGAAATGCAATTCTTAAACGTGCGCCACTGCTACATGAAGCTTGATGCGACCACGCCTGAAATTCACTACCGTGGCGGACGCATTCTAAATGACTTGGACGCCGTGATTCCTCGTATTCGTCCGAGCATGACCTTTTACGCTTGCACCTTGTTACGCCAGTTCGAGTCCCTTGGCATTTTCTGTTTGAACGACTCCACTGCAATCGCGCAATCTCGTGACAAACTACGCTCATTACAGTTATTGCTAGAACATGGATTGGCCATTCCAACAACCGGTTTCGCCAACTCCCCGTTGGACACCACTGACCTAATCAACATGGTTGGCGGAGCGCCACTGATCGTGAAGTTGCTAGAAGGCACACAGGGTAAAGGCGTCGTATTGGCTGAAACTAAAAAGGCAGCTGAATCGGTCATTAACGCTTTCAAGAGCCTAAATGCCAACATCTTGGTGCAAGAGTTTATCAAAGAGGCCAGCGGCAAAGACTTACGCTGCTTCGTAATTGATGGCAAGGTGGTTGCGTCGATTCAGCGTGTCGCTGCTCCGGGTGAGTTCCGCGCCAATATTCACCAAGGCGGTCGAGCAGAACTGGTGAAAATTACAGCTGAAGAAAAACGCATTGCGATAAAAGCGGCAAAAGCAATGAATCTAAAAGTGGCTGGCGTGGATTTGATTCGTTCCAATCATGGTCCACTGCTATTAGAGGTGAACTCATCGCCAGGCCTACAAGGCATTGAAACTGCGACCAACGAAGACATCGCTTCGATGATGATTGCAGCGGTAGAAAAGCGTTTACTGAGTAAGTTACGACAGCCGGAATAACGCGCCCCAGCCCGCTTGCAACGAAAAGGGACCTACACTGTGTGTAGATCCCTTTTTTATAGGCTAATGTTGCAAATCTTAGTCTGCAATGACCGTCTGGTTTCGGCCATTATGCTTAGCTTGATATAAAGCGCTGTCGGCACTTTCGATCCATTGCTCAATCGTCTCATGCTGCTTGCCGATTTCACTGCACCCTAAGCTGACGGTGATCTTAATATCCCCTTTACTGGTGTTGAAAACCCGTTGCTCCACTTGCTCCCGAATTTTCTCACAATAAACTTGGGCACCATTTTTATCAGTATTAAGCAATAATACAGCGAATTCTTCACCACCGTAGCGCCCCACAAAATCACCTCGACGAGAGCCCGATGACAAGATTTTAGCCATCTCTTGTAATACGATATCGCCAATGGGATGGCCATAGCTATCGTTGACGCGCTTAAAGTGATCAATATCGGCCATTACCAAACAATGGGGCCCACTGTTACCCATGGCGAACGAGTCGAACGTCAGTTTCATCGCACGATCCAAACTGGCGCGATTATTGAGCTCAGTAAGGCCATCCGTTTTGCTCATTTGATCTAGTTTACGGTTGGCAGCCGATAACGCGGCTTTATTCACCGCCACATCGGTCACATCGTACACCACTAGACACAGATGATTGACCGTGCCATTGGCATTGTTAATTGGGCGAATCACCACGTTCTGGAACATGGTGTCAGCAATACTGGTGACCGAGCGATAGGATTTAAACGGGAACATATGCGGGCGCTGCTCCCAAGAAACATATATCGGCGTACGCAAGGCCAAAGCATTGTCTAACTTTTGCTGCAACCAAGATTGGTTAATGGTTGGAAAAATTTCAAACAATGAACGATTACGTGCATTGCTCGAACTGACGCCCGAATGGTTCTCCATAAAACCATTCCACAGCTCAACCTCGTACTTCTCATTAATCACCACGAGACCTGCATCGATATGCTGCAACATATCGAACAACCAATGCAGTTCGGTCATGTCTGTTTGCTGCGTCATATTAATCATCCTCTACCAAATACGACAAAAGGTTCTCCAGCACTGGCAAAGAGTCCTCTGTGAATAACAACATCAAATCACAACTGATTTGGTAATTGTCTACTTCGTAAACAATCTCTACCGCGAGGGTGCGTTTCCATTGGGCCCGTTTTACGTTGATCAGATCCGCAACTTTCATATGCTGACCTAAGACAACAGGATGGCTGTGACTAAAGTCTATGTTTAGCTGATCTCCTAACGCCTTAATAAACGGACCAATCAACACAGAGGAGATGTCCATTTGCAGCTCAATAGCTAGGTTGTTATCGATCTCCTCGGTCACATTCAGCAGTTTCGCCATATCTGGAAAGCTTGAATCCGAGAAAATAAGCAAGGCCTCCATGGCAATCCCAGCCCCGACAAAACCTTGCGTCACAGCCGAACATCGACCAGAGTTCATGGCGCCATAGCTGAGCGCCATCTGCAACTCACTTACTTCTAGGATATTGACCTTAGGTACAGGCAGCTTAATAAAGACATTGAGCATGTCCGCCAAGACACTGGCGGCCCGTCCCATAGCAACGTTCGACACCTCTTGCAGGCATTGGCTAAGGCCAAAGTCATCCGCAGCATTGCCTTGAACAACTAATCCTGCATTCGACCCGCTACTAAGCAAACCAAAGGACTGAATGATGCTCTGTAAAACACTTTTATCAACGGGTTTCTTTAGAAAATCCAACGCGCCTAGGGCCTTAACTCGCTCCACGGCTCGTGCTTGAACATCGCCAGAAACGACGATCACCTGCGGAGCATTGGCTATGTCTTTTAAAGCTTCAAGGGTCTGGTAGCCGTCCATTACAGGCATATTCAAGTCAAGGAACAGAATATCCACCGCTTTCGATTGGATATGAGATAATGCCTCTTGGCCATTTGTCGCAAACTCAACTTCCGCATCCCATTCAGAGGGTAGAACTCGAGCAAGCTGCTTCCTGGCAATTCCAGAGTCATCGCAGATGAGAATTTTTTTACTCATGTAAATTACAACCGCCTATTAATCATGAGCGTTGAACGACTCAAGCTTCCTAAAAATTTGCACAAGTGTAGCGTTTTAGCGGCTGAATTTATAGTCTATAAAATATCCAACCCACTAGGCGAAAGAGAGCAGAGCTTCTACCACCAAACGCTCATCGTAACGTTCAGGTTTATCTTTAATTAAGGGGGTTCTCACAACACTGATCCCCCATTTCGCTAAGCGAACGGGATCAATTGCCCCATAGTCATAATCCAGATCCAGTAACACCCAATTAAGCACTGGCGTGTGTAGATTCAGCTCTGGCGAACCAAGTAGTTTCGTTAAAATACACTCTATGCGAGCGATTAACGACCATCCCAATTGCTCTGGGTCCGTTCCTAAATTAGGCAAGTACACTTTCGGATTAGGATTCGCCACAATCGCTTGCGCTACACCAGACACTAATAGGTTTGCCATCAAGCTGGTAAAGAAGCTACCAGGTGGATAACAGATCAAATCCGCCTGCTCAATGCTTTGGCTGCGATCTTCCGCCAAATAGGCTGATATTGGACACTCTGCTTCAAGACCTTGATTCAGCCAGATTTCAGCAATAGGCCGCTGCAGAGGCGGGTGCTCTTTGCCTGTCATCAGGTGTTGGCCCAAAATGACCTCACCAGAGTCCAAACGTACCCCTAAATGATGCGTTTCATCGACGATGGTCGTTACCTGCCCCAACGTTTTAACTAACCGTGAGAACAAGAAAATAATTGGATCTAGTAGCTGTTGGTGGCCAAGATAACCACCAGCAATAATCAAATTACCCACACTGGCACCACGTAAATCAAAACCTTCTGGTAAGTGCTTACAAAGACATGCTAATTGAGTCTTAATCAAGGCTTTCATGGGCGTCACAATTGCTTGCATCAGCGGATGAGAGCCATCCGCCAGCTGTGCCAGCTCTTGCTCTAATTGCTGTGCCGTGGCCTCTTGTGAAAGTCGATAACGAAACAGCTCATAGACATCAGGCTGACCTAATACGGTTTCGTCCGCCAACGCCATAATACGACTACGAAGATCGCCAACCGCGGGCATACTAAACGCCTGACGTAGCTTTGCTGAGCTACCTCCAGAATCAAAAGGAGTCACTAAATGAACGGAATGATGCGTGTAACGCTTAAGCTCCCGAGAGATTTTATTCAATGCCGAGCCGCCACTAAAAAATAGTACCGAAGGTGCTAATTCCGGCAGACTTTGATATCGGTGTATCCGTACTGAGTCAGGAACCTTTAAACGACGCGTAACATTAGCCATAAATCACTTTCAAATTGTGCCACTGTAGACATCACAACAAACTCGTTTCTAGGCCTGACCAGACCATAACGCAGTTGCGTCCCCTCTTCTTCGCTTTATAAAGACTTTTATCTGCTTGATCAAATACTTGCAGCACAGAGTCCTCTGTTTGCGCTTGAATACTGACACCACAACTTACACTTAAAAATTGATGTGGTGAAGACGGATGAGGCACTTCTTGGCTAAAAACATCTTCAACGATTGTTTGCGCAATATCCAATGCCTCTTCGATTCGAGCATTAGGAATAAAAACCAGCAACTCTTCTCCACCATAGCGAATAGCCAAGCCCGTTGTGGGCGTATTGCGCTTTATTACCGTGGCAATCATTTTCAATACATTGTCGCCCTGCAGGTGCCCAAACTGGTCATTATATTCTTTGAAGTAATCCACATCGAAAAGAAGTATGGCAAAGTTAGCTACGCCGTCGCCGTTAGCGTATGCGACCGAAATATTGTCAAACGATTTACGATTTAACAGGCCTGTCAGCGAGTCTGTTTGCGCCTCATTTTGGGCCACTGACAAGGTGCGCTTGAACTCTTGTTCGGCCTTAATATGTTCGGTGACGTCAGAGAAACAAATAAGATCCGCGGGCTGTTTTTCCCAAACAATCGAGTCCCGAGTGATGTCATACCAACTCTGACTCTCTCTATCCCAAAACGCCCCTTCGTAAGTATGCGATTTGCTCTCAATCACTTCCCTAATATGTGCGGCAACGTTTTCCGGGAATCCTTCTAGACCCGTTAGAGCATGATTCGAAAATAACTGCTTAAGCGGTTCACTGCAGTACAAGAGTTGATCGCCTTGCAATACCACGATTTTCATGTGCGAGTGTTTGATAATAGATTGCAGCTGCTGGCTGGTTGTTTCAATTTGCGTTTTTTGTTTCGCAATCGTTGTCATGTAACGCTGCAGCTGTTTAACTAAGCTGCCCAGCTCATTTTGCTCATCAAAAAACGCGACGTCCTCATCGGTTATTTCCCTTTTAAAACTCAACAGCTCTTTCAATGCGTGCAAACGACGGAACAATTGACGATGTAAATATCCCAACAATGAAATCGCCATCAACAACTGCACAACAAATGCGATCACCAAGCCATCAATAAAACTTTCGGCATTCAAAGATAGATTTTTGGCTTGTTGAGCAACGTTAGCTTCGGTTTCCATATACACACGATGACCAAAATCAACCACGTTACCCAGCAGAATCTTATTTTGGGTGCTCATCCCCACGACTTCCGTACGATGTCGCTCTCTGAGCGACAATAAATCAAATACACCTTTTGGTGCACTCAGCAATGTTGAAAGCTCTGTATGTATCCTGGGGGCTATGCTCTCAAGCTGGGTTAAGGACTTTCTTAAGGACGCAACAATTTGATTTTGCTGGTACAAATGACTGACACCAACCAAGTCATTTAAATCCAACAACATGCCATCTAAAATGAGTTCAACTCCCGCCCTAGAAACATCGTTATGATTGCGAATCGTAAGCTTCATGGCTTGTTTAATTTTTTCCAGTAGCTCTGCGTCCACTTGATCTAACATCGCCTTAGACAAAGACATACTCGTCACGCTCGGCTCAATCTTACCCACAATTTCAGTCAATCTAGCAATTTGTTCATTGCCAGCAGTAAGCTTATGTAGGCTGCTTTGTAGCTCTCGAACTTCGTCCCTCACCTGCGACATGAGAATTCGGCTATAGGCAGGAGATGCGCTGTTGGCAACATCATTTGCGAGATTGGAAAGACGAGTAATGCCTAGCTGGACACTATTGAGCACTTGTAGGGAAGGCAGTTCTTGTTCTGCTTGTCGGTTGACTGAATCACTTAACTTCAAAAAGTAGAAAATACACAGCGCGCCCGTCAGCAACATGAGCAGCACCATCATCAAAATAACGGCGGTGATGCGAGCACGAAGGCTTTTACGAATGTGATGATCAACTTCTGCCATAACATAAGCCTTTATTGGACAGGCGTAAGGTTTTCAATACGTCCATCAAGAGAGGGGGTAATGGCATCAAATTGCTCCAAGTAATCTGATACCACATTCCAAACTAAGCGTTGGCTACTGACTTCATCCGATACTTCACGGACATCGCTGAAATCATAATCGTCTCCGCCATGCAACATATAATCTGAAATAGCTAGGGTATACTCAGCCTTAGCTAAGGGTTTCCCTAAAGCGTCTGAAATAGAGACAATGCGTTGACCGATAGGACGACTGGCATCGTATTTATAACGCAAGCCTGAAACCTGTAAAAAACGCCCATCACTGTCTTCTACAACGGAAACACCATGCTCTAAAATCTGCTTCAGTTTTGTCGGACTCACCTTAACCACATGCACCGTACCGCCAAATGGTAACTCTCGTTGCACATCTCGACGCGTCAGCTGATAACCAGCTTCGTAAGTGCGATACCCTCGCATACTGCCACCAATGACTGCTGCGAAATCGGCTTGGGTGTAATGTCTAATTGCATCCAAAACCAGATTCCCGAAGCTTGACTCGGCACTTCTAAGCGTTTCTCGCAATGAGTCCATCGGACCTGCTAGCGTCGTTAGCGGCTTATCTAGCACCACATCAAGCTGATTGGTAAAGCGACTAATCACATGATTCAAGGACGCATCAGGTTCCTCTTGAGCGGTATGAACAATTTCAGCAGAAATGCTCTCATCAGATACATTAAGCACAACCATTTCATCATCCACTCCACCCGAAGCGACCATCAATGGATGGTCCTGTATTTGATGGTCCTCTACATCCTGAGTAACAAGAATACAATCAACCCCTTGTAATCGATCTACTGAAACCGCTTTTAAGTAGTCTCGTTCGGTGACTAATATCACCTTATCGGCACCTTCTAAACGCGCTTGATGTATCTTGCGATTAATTTGCTCGGCGTCTTCGTAAACAACAGCGGTGTTAAATAAAAAAGTAGAGTTTATGTTTTCTGAAACCGTCATAAGCACTGCCACTTTAAGATTCCCTAGCGGCAAAATGACATACGGAAGAAGGCCCTCAACATCGCTCATAGTGCGACGATCGTGCAAGTTAGACAGGACCATTGGAAATTGGGCCTGAGAACTCAGAAGGGTCACCTGATCTATGCCATCGTTAAATTCGCGACGATTGACCGCCAACACATCAACCATCATGGCATTCATAATGGAGATCATATGCACGCCCTTATCATAGACAGATAAAGAATTAGGGGACAAGCTGTCGCCTCCATGAATGAATAAGACAGGCTCCGTACCTTGCTTTAAACGCTGTACAAATGCCGACATTTTCGCGAGAGAGTAGCCGTTTTCTTGAGCATAAAGCTCTGGGACATTGGATGTAAAAATAATCTTGCCAGCCTGCGCACAAGGACTAACGAAACTGACCAGCAACAATACTGCGAGTATTCCTTTCATTTTAATCAGAGCCTCATCCACACGTTATTTAACTGAGTTCAACTAAATTACAGCAAATCTATGGAGCGCATATGACAGTTAGTCATCAATTACAGCTGTGTTTTTTATCCAACCAGTATCCAACAACTTCCGCCAAGCGATCTTTTGAGATAGGTTTCGCCACATGATCATCCATGCCAGCATCAAAGCATAGTTGATCATCCCCTTTCATGGCATTGGCACTCAGGGCGATCACAGGAACATCTTTAGGGGTTGCACTTTGCGGGCCAAGCTCACGGATAGCTCGCGTTGCCTCATAGCCATCCATCACTGGCATTTGGCAGTCCATAAAGATTAAGTCATAGGCTTTTGAGGTAAGCATGTCCAACGCAACTTGACCATTTTCTGCGACCTCAACCGTTAAGCCTAATAATCCTAGAATCCCCTTCGCAACGATCTGATTAGTAAGGTTATCTTCAACCAAAAGCACTAAAGCATCCGTCATAGGCTTAGGCGACTCTTCCTCAGCTGAATCCTCAAATTTCTCATCCTGCAGTAACGCATTCTCAATCGCAGCTCGCAGGGCTCGTCGGTGAACCGGTTTATAAACCGATGCAATGGTGTATTCTTCTGTCAGTTTAGACTGCTTACTTTGCCCCACCAATTCAATCACTTGAGCTCGGACATGCGTTAGCGCCTCGCGCCCCTGCTCATCAATCATATGCTCATCCAGCAAAATCACATCATGAGGCGAGACATCTGTCAGTTGGCTAGTACTACTTAAATAAACCACATCGCATTGCCACTCAGCCAATAGCGCCTTCAGATAAGGCAAATCCGACTCCATTTGACTAATCAGGTACACCTTACCAAGCGAACGCCATACCTCACCCACATCAGCTGACGGTTTATCTTGTAGTTTCACATCTAGTTCAAACCAGAAGTTCGCGCCTTGGCCAAGCTGACTTTCCACATTAATTCGGCCCTCCATCGCCTCAACTAACTCTTTGCTAATTGCTAGACCAAGTCCCGTGCCACCATAACGTCGAGTTGTCGAAGTATCGGCTTGTTTGAAACGCTGGAAAAGACGCTCTTGCAGCTTATCTGAAATCCCGATTCCCGTATCGATGATCGCAATTCGATAAGTCGCTCGATCTTGCTCCCGCATGACTTGTTCGGCAACCAAGCGTACCGAACCTCCTGAGTTAGTAAACTTGATCGCATTGCCGACTAGGTTTAGCATCACTTGACGTACACGCAAGCGATCAGCAAATACCATACACTCTGGCAATAACGTACTTGGTGCAATAAAGCTCAATCCTTTCTCTTCTGCCTTTAAGCGCATTAGGCTAGCAATATCTTCTAATAAATCTTGCAGATCGAAGAACTGTGGCTCCAGCTCCAGCTCCCCTGCCTCAATCTTAGATAAGTCTAAGATGTCATTAACTAGGTCCAGTAGAGCATCTCCACTTTGATGAGCCAGCTCGACTAACTTCAGTTGTTCATTGTTATGCACTTTGCCTTGCAACAACGACAGACTGCCCAGCATGCCATTTAACGGCGTCCGAATTTCGTGGCTCATATTGGCCAAAAAGCGACTTTTCGCTTGATTCGCTTCCTGCGCCTCTAAAGTGGCCTGTCTCAGCTTTTCGCCGGACTCGCGCAAGGCATTATTCGCTTGTGACAGCTCTTTAGTACGAGCAGCAACCTGTCGTTCAACCTGTGCCGCATGGCTAAATACCAAACTAAGCACCCAGCCCAGCAATCCCGCCACAAATAACCCACCCACTAAAACAAAGTGCGTGCTCCAAGGCTGCTCAATAAACTTCGAGTGACTAATATGCACCAGCTCCCAGCGGTGTGCGCCTACAGGAATCATTGCTCGATGCATAGCAGGGAAAGTGTGCTCATTTAACCCTTGAATCAAGGCTTCAATAGACATAGAGGCATTGGCACTAGCTGCCAATATATATGGTGCTTGGTTCACCTGCCGATCCACCAGATAGACCTCTATATTGGGCAGCGAATTGCGCTCAAGAATACGCGAAGATATATCGTCAATCTCAAACAGCGCCGTAGCTAAAGCATACAACTTGTGATGTTTATAGGTCGGCAAAAACATCAATACGGCTTTCGTATTTTGAATCAGCCTGATCGCAGATGTTGGAATCGCAGCATTCAAACGAATCGCATTTTTAATTGCTGCGCGACGAGAGTCTTCAGAATAGACATCAAAACCCAATGCCTTGATGTTTTGCTCTTGCGGATAGATAAGACCAACTGAGACATATCGATCACGTGATCCCACCGGCTCTATCTCACCCGCAGCATTCTTTTGCTTCACCGCAAACGGAAAGCCGTACAATTCAGTCATCTTGGCTTCATACGCCGCTAAATCCTGAGCTTCCAGAACATGGTTGATAGACAGCGCTTTAATCGCCCGATCTTGGCTCATAACACTGTCACTAAAGTCTTGGAACTCTTGCAGCGTCACCTCGCCACTACCACGAACATACCCCGCCAAACTGTATAAAATGTCGACCGAGTTTTTGATACGTTCACTAAGCAGAGTGGAATTTAAATCGGCATTCGACTCAAACGCTTGTCGCTGCTTATTCAGCTCAAAATATGCAGTTGATACAGAAAGAATAGCGGTCGTCAGAAACACGATAAAGAGTGCTAGAAATACTCTGATAGGGTGATCGTAGTACACAGAAAACTGCTTTCGAAAAAGTACGGCAAGCCAAGGTACGACCACAATGACACCAACAGAGTCTCCAAGCCACCAGCTTAGCCAGTTCAGAAGTACTTGCTCACTCTGAATAATGCCGTAGTTATAAAGAATCATTGAGCCGATGCTGGCGCTGACCAAACAGCCTACCGGCCCAGCCAGCACAATAAAACTCAGCACATGACGAATATTGTAGAATTCGAGTTTTCTACCAATCATCATACGCACCAGAGAATAGCTCACTAGCGTCTGAAGCGTGCTGCCTGCTGCAATAAGCATCGGCACTAGTACGTGGATTTCACTAGAGTTACTGTAACCAATGGAAATATTAACAAGCGCTGAACCTAGAAACACACCGAGAGCGGGTGTATATCCGAATAGAAGACAAGCCGAAATGGCGACACCGGAGGCAGGCCAAATAACCGTAGCGTAGCCAGGCGGCACCGCAAATATTTGCCCAACCCAGCCAGCCACAAAGTAGCCTAAAGCCGTTAAAAGAATCACTTTTAAGACGTGCGTCATTTGCGCTACTACCTTCCTTCAATCCCTATCCATCTAAGCGATATCAAGCTTTGCCCCAAAATCACTCGGGACACAACACTACCGCGGTAAAGCTAGAAATATAGCAAAACTGGAAATTTAAACATAAGGAAAGTTGAAATAATGTGTAAGCAAATCAAGGAAAACGGAGCGACAGAAAGACAGGAAGAGCAGAAACAAAAAAGCCTCGCTTTAAGCGAGGCTTTCTGTAGCAATGGTGCCCAGAGGCGGAATCGAACCACCGACACGGGGATTTTCAATCCCCTGCTCTACCGACTGAGCTATCTGGGCAAAACTTGCAACGGCTAAGACACCGTATTCTTGCTAAAAAGCCAACTAGCAGTTGGCTTTTTGAATAATGGTGCCCAGAGGCGGAATCGAACCACCGACACGGGGATTTTCAATCCCCTGCTCTACCGACTGAGCTATCTGGGCAAGTGCGGGGTATTATAGATAACTCATTGAACCCGTCAACACTTTTTTAAAATTTTTATTGTTAAGTTAGTAAATTAGCGCGCTCTGGTATGATAACAACATCTTAAGGAGATGTTCGCATGTTACACATTGTTCTATACCAACCAGAAATTCCACCTAACACCGGTAATGTAATTCGTTTGTGCGCTAATACCGGCTACAAACTGCATTTAATTGAACCGCTTGGGTTTGATTTAGATGAAAAAAAGGTTCGCCGTGCAGGTCTAGACTATCATGAGCTGGCGAATGTGAAACGCTATAACAACTGGGACGCGTTCATAGCTGAAAACGAAGGGCAGCTAGGTACCATCTATGCCTTAACGACCAAAGGCAGTCATACGCATTCTGAAGCGACGTTTAAGGCTAACGACGTATTGGTGTTCGGCCCTGAAACTCGTGGCTTACCCGCTGAGTTCATTGAAGCCTTACCTTTCAGTCAGCGCTTACGCTTGCCGATGCAGGCTGGTTCACGTAGTTTGAACTTGTCTAATACGGTTGCCGTGATGGTTTACGAGTCATGGCGTCAACTGGATTATGCAATGCCCAGCTCAGATTAAAGAGATAGGATTATGGTGCTAGGAAAGCTGATTCATCATAGAAACCGTTCACGTTTACGCTACCGCAAACAAGTGCACCTGCACGCCGTAAAAGATCTAAAACGTCGTTTTGTGATGCTCGCCAGTGTTGTCGCGGCACACAGCGTTGCCATGGTCTACTTTGAAGATCTCGACTGGTGGCAAGCATTCTGGCTGACCATGACGTCTGCCAGCACCACTGGCTATGGCGACATTTCGGCAGCCACCTTCTGGGGACAATTCACCACTATCGTCCTCATTTATGGCTTAGGCATTACCCTATTGGCACAGATTGCCAGTGATTACGTTGAAATTCGCTTGATGCGCAAAGAAATGAAGATTAAGGGACGTTTGGAGTGGAGCGATATGCAAGATCACCTTTTAATCATTAATACACCTACTACCAACACAGAACGCTATCTAAGCTTACTGGTACAACAAGTCTGTAATACACCAGGTATCGATGATGTGCCGATTCAAATCCTCACCCCCAAATTCCCTGAAGGCCTACCAGAAACCCTGCGCGCTCAAGGCGTCGTTCATCACACCGGGGATGCCACGACCCCAGGCATGCTCAATAGCGCTGGCGTGGCGAATGCCAAGTTCATCGTTATACTTTCCCCTGATAGCCTCGATGCACACAGTGACAGTTTAGTGTTTGACGTACTTCACCGTATCAAGGAAATCGGCACACAGGCGTTCATTTTGGCGGAAGCGATTGATGATGCCAACCGCGAACGTTTTCGTCAGTCAGGGGCTAAAGCTGTGATTCGACCGATTCGCGCCTACCCAGAAATGCTGGTGCGCTCTTTGGTCGCCCCTGGCACCGAACAAGTATTAGAAGATTTATTCCGTTATCAAGGCGATCACACGGTTCGCATTAATGTCTCCTTGTATAACGTGCGCTGGGCAGATGTGGTCACCGAATTGATTCAGCGAGATTTTGGTACGGCCATTGGCTTTGAAGACACCATGGGGAAAATCATTACCCATCCAAAATCTAGCGAGTTCATCAGTTTGAACGCTCTTATCCTATTGATTGGTGAAGATCAATTATCACCGTCGGTAGAGCAAGTACAACAGATGTTTTTAGAAAACGCGCGCTAGGTACACAGAAGCGGCTCTAGAAACAAAAATGCCAAGCAAAAGCTTGGCATTTTTTATTACAGCTGACCTGTCAAAACGAGATACTTTTCCATCAACTGTTCTTCCGATTCCTTAAAGTTAGGATCATGGGGAATACAGTCAACAGGACAGACCTGCTGGCATTGCGGTTCATCATAATGACCAATACATTCAGTACACTTAGACGGATCAATCACGTAGATTTCTTCGCCTTGACTGATTGCTTCGTTTGGACACTCTGGCTCACATACATCACAGTTGATGCATTCATCAGTAATCATTAGAGACATGCTGCTCTCCTAATAAATCCAATGCCAACAACTGGCACTCATAAAATCAAGAACGCTTCGCGGCAGAGGCTGCTTGATAGTGTTCGGTCAACACTTGTTTCACTTTAGGATGAACAAACATACCGAAGTCACCATTTAACGAAGCAATTTCACGCACCAATGTGGATGATATGTAAGAGTGCTTTTCTGATGGCGTCAGAAACAAGCTTTCAACATCCGGCGCAATAACACGGTTCATATTGGCTAATTGAAATTCATACTCGAAGTCCGATACCGCGCGTAAACCACGCACAACGACCTGACCATTTACCGAACGGGTAAATTCCGTAAGCAGATTATCAAAGCCAAGTACTTCTACATTCTCTAAATGTGCCAGCACATCCATTGCTAATTGAATTCGCACATCGTGAGCCAATACAGGTCGTTTCTTCGGACTTGCCGCTACCGCAACAATAACCTTTGGAAACAGTTTCGCCGCACGTTCCACAAGATCTGTGTGACCATTGGTAATCGGGTCAAATGTGCCTGGGTAAACTGCGATTGTACTCATAGCTTTGGTCCAAGTTAGTTTTATGTAAAGAACCCGACGATTCTTGGCTTACCTTCTGGCTGCGCATCATATAAGAATATTCAGCGCTACTCAAATGGGCCACCCTTGCGAGTGGCCCATTTTCTAAATTACGAATGGTGCGACGAACTGTTTCAATATAGTAATTGCCAAAAAGATAAAGATTGGCGATAGATCAAAGCCCCCAAGCGAAGGGATAAATCGATGACAAAAACGGTACAATGGCTCACAAATTTGCATGACCAACAATGCACCAGGGTGACTCGAACCGGGCGCAACCCAGCTTAGGATCACTGAAATCAGCATGGCCCAGAAATACAAATCCAACAAGTGATAGGCCACGCCTGCAAGTGTGTAAATCACATAGTGTATCGCTGACAGTTGATAACCAACAATCGCCATCAAAATAGCAAGGATAACAGCCTGCACTGCCAACGCCAGCACTACTGACGAGGTATCCACACGCCCAATGGAGGGAATGACCTTACGCAAAGGTTTCAATAACGGACTGGTCGCTTTCACAATACCTTGGCTAATCGGATTGTAAAAATCTGCTCGACTTAATTGCAGCACGAAGCGCAGCAATACGATAAATAAATATAAGTTGCCAAGTGTTTTTACGATCAAAATTAATGGATTATCCATCATCATTTTGTCACCTACCTTAAATTATTTACTGGCAAACTCTTCGCCAAGTTCTTTAGATCGTTTAGCACATGCGTCAACTGCCGCTGTTATCAACGCTTCAATACCCTGCTCTTCCAAAGCCTCAAGTGCCGCTTGAGTAGTACCATTTGGCGAAGTGATATTACGACGCAACTGTGCAATATCGTCATCCAGTGTAGTGACCATCGCCGCCGCACCTTTCATGGCATAAGTCGACAGCTTACGGCTAGTCTCTTCGTCTAAACCTTGTGCTTTACCAGCGTCAATCATGACTTCTAAAACACGGAAAAAGTAGGCTGGCGCACTGCCTGATAACGCTGTGACAGTGTGCATATGCTCTTCATTCATCACCCAAACGTGACTGCCGAAGCTATCAAACACATTCGAGACCCAAACTTTTTGCTCTTCGTTTGTGCGGCTGTTCGCAATCAAGCCTGACATACCACTGCCAACCAAGGCAGGTGTATTTGGCATTGAGCGCACGACTGACACAGGTTTCACCAGCCACTTTTCTAAGGCACTGATTTCAATACCTGCGGCTACGGACACAAACAGCTGGTCATCACGCACCACGTCAGCAAAATCTTCCACTACTGCTTGCAACATATTTGGCTTCACACACAAAAACACTACATCGGCCTGCGCCACGGCATCTTTGTTGTCTTCATACATGGTAATACCAAAGCGCTGCTCAATGTTTTTATGGTCTCCCACATTGATCGAGCTACCGACAATGGATTCACCTGCGTAACCGCTTGCACGCAAGCCACCAATGATTGCAGATGCCATATTTCCGACACCTACAAATGCAATTTTTAAACTCATTTTTCACCTATATTTCTATAACTTGGGCTGTGTGCATAGACTGTGCGTTTATGCGTAGTTACGGGCACCAAAAATAGCCGTTCCCACACGCACCATGGTACTGCCTGAAGCAATGGCAGCAGCCAAATCGCCAGACATACCAATGGACAAAGTATCAACATCTGGATATTGCTGCTGCAAGGCTTGAAAAGCTTGCTTAAGCGGCTGATAAACTTGAATTTGTTCTGCTTCACTGACTTGCGGGGCAGGAATAGCCATCAAGCCACGCAAACGCAGATTTGGCAACGCCATGACCAAGCTAACCATATCATCTAGCTGATCTAAGGAAATCCCAGACTTAGACGCCTCATCGCTGATATTAACCTGAATGAGTACATTCAAAGGTGGCATATCAGCAGGTCGTTGTTCACTCAAACGACGAGCAATCTTATCGCGGTCAATGGTATGCACCCAGGCCATGGTCTCCGCGATTTGTCGTGACTTATTGGACTGAATAGGGCCAATAAAGTGCCATTCAATATCAGCATAGGAGGATAACTGTTGATGCTTATCTACCGCTTCTTGTACATAGTTTTCGCCAAACAGGCGCTGACCAGCAGCATACGCCGCAAGAATATCTTCTACTGGCTTGGTTTTACTGACAGCCAGCAAACGCACGCTTTCTGCAGGGCGTGCAAAGCGTTGCGTTATTTCAGCTATTTCACAACGCACTTCTTGTAAATTATCAGCGACGCTCACAAGCTAACCTCTTTCCTTTTGCTTACTCATCGTAGGCTTCATCTAGGTCTTTGACAAACTTACCGTAGTACTCTAAACGATAGCCAACGTTCTCTGTGACGGCATTAGCTGCGGCCAATGACGCCAGATACAATTTATTCTGATTCGCTTGCTCGGGATAAAGAGCAACACCAATCTTAATACCGCCACTGAGTACCGATACCTGATTAGGATCCGCTTTTTGTAGTGCCTTTTGCACTTTTTGCGCGACAATCGGAGCATCGTCTAACTGGTTAATACGCATCGCCATGATAAATTCATAGTCCGAGATATTGGCCAATAAGTCGTTGTCACGTAAGGTGTCGCGCAAGGTATCGGATAGCAACTTCAACTCATCCACTTGCGCATCTTTTGACACCAAGACAGAGAGAAACGCCAAACGCTGAAAATAACGGCGCGCATCGCGCAGCATCATATCAAACGCATGATCAAACGCGTGAGGCTGCAACAAGCCTGTGATTTCATTGGTATGCTCTTGTAAACGCGCATCGGTTTTAATCCGTGCCACCATTGCATTGAGCCATTGGGGAATAGAGTGAATGATCTGATCCACGGCCCAAAAGTGCATACGATGCTCAGACTCTGCGGCAAGTTTTGCGGAAAACAAGCAGAAAGTGATCCAATTTTTATCTTCGTCTTGCACGCTGACTAAATCACAAGTGTCGAGAAAATGCTCGTTTAATACATCCTGCCAACGATTCCAGTCTGCGCGAGCAGATAAATTATGTTCACGGGCAAACGGTCGCGATGGGCTTGCAACAAAGGTTGCTAACGGTTGGGGGACATGGCGAACATTACCGAGAGAATCTGACAGCTCAGGCCAGTCTTTATAATTTAAAACACGCCATTGAGTGAGATCTTTGTCACACCAAAATACACAGGGACGCATATTGCTGGTGAGCAAATCGCATATACTGGAAACAATCTGATCAACGTAAGACATGAAGTTAGTGCTGCTGGCAACATGTCCTAGTAAGACATGATCAATCTTGCGTAGCTGTAATAGAAATTCCCTTTGAATCAAAGACTCATGAACGGCTTCCAAAAGCGGGGCATCCTGCAGAATCGCGTCCTTAGTTTCTATTTTCATAAACTCCGATCCGAAATAGTTAAAGCGTAGCGCGTGCACAGTTTGTGCACACGCTATCAATCAGGTAACTCTACCATTAAATCAGAGTCTAATCACGACACTCTAATTTAGAGTGTATACTCGTTGCCCCGAAATAAAGGTTTGACAGACTCGTCCGATCATCTGTTCGCCAGCGAAGCCTGAGTTAGACCCTTTGGATTTACGCGTACTTTGATCCCAAATCCATTTCTCTGTGCTATCAAAGATCACGAAGTCGGCAAAACTGCCCACAGCCAAAGAGCCCGCTTCCAATCCGAAGCAAGCCGCTGGACCATATGTCAGAGCTGTCAACAACTGCCCTAATTCCAAATCCCCTTCATCCATCAGACGCAGCGCTAGAGGCAACAATACTTCAACATTCGCCATACCGGGTTCGGTCGCCGCGAATGGCGCAACTTTTGCCATTTTTTCATGGGGTTGATGATCTGAACAGATGGCATTGATCACGCCTGTTTTCAAACCTTCAATCAAGGTTAAGCGGTCATTTTCAGAGCGTAGTGGTGGCAACACATGAAATTGACCATCGAACTCTTTCAACACTTCGTCCGTGAGCAATAGATTATGTAGCGCCACATCACAGGTCACATCTAGGCCTGCCGCTTTAGCATTGGCGATCATCTCCACAGATTTAGCACACGACAAGCGCGCAAAGTGAGCACGTACACCGCTTTTCTCAACCAATAGCAGGTCTCGCATCAGAGCAATCGTTTCTGCCGTTTCAGGGATCCCTGCTAAACCGTGCATCGTAGACATAACGCCTTCGTGAGCACAGCCGCCCTCTGACAAGCTTGGATCATCTGGGTGGAAGACCACCAACAAATCATGAGTTGCGGCGTACTCCAGCGCACGAGACAACACACGATTGCTCGCTAAGCTTCGACCGTGGTTTGATAACGCCACACAACCGGCATCGGTCAAGGCTACCATGTTGCTCAGCTGCTCACCTTGTAAACCTTGCGTCAGAGCTCCAATAGGAAATACGTTGGCCATGCCTGCTTCATCGGCTTTATCTTGGATCAAGGCCGCCACCGCTGGTGTATCAACGATTGGTTTTGTATTGGGTGGGCAAACTAAAGTCGTCACCCCCCCAGACACCGCGGCTCGACCTTCGGAGGCAATAGTGCCTTTCTGGGAATAGCCCGGATCACGTAGCGCAACAGCAGTATCCACCAGACCTGGCAACACCCATTTGTCAGTAGCATCAACCACTTCCGCGTCATCAAAGCCTAATGGCGCTTCACCGATAGCAACAATACGATGGTCTTCGATAAACAGATCAACAACCGCATCTAGGTTTTGGCTTGGGTCGATTACACGACCATTACTAATGCGAAGTTTCATATCAGCCCTCTTCCCCTACTGCCTGTTGCTCTTGAACTTGACCGCTCATGGCCATCGACATGACCGCCATTCGAATTGCAATACCATTGGTCACCTGATCAAGAATCACCGCTTGATCACCATCCGCTACTTCCGAGGAAATTTCAACGCCACGGTTAATCGGGCCAGGGTGCATAACGATTGCATCAGGCTTCGCCCAAGCTAACGATTCTTCTGTCAGACCATATAAACGGTAGAACTCGCTTTCACTCGGTAGCAAGGCACCTGCCATACGCTCTTTTTGTAGGCGCAACATAACGATGACGTCGACATCATCAAGACCTGCCTTCAAATCATGGCAAATGGTTGCCCCCATATCACGGAAGAATTCAGGCACCAAGGTTTTGGGGCCGACTAAACGCACCTCTTCGACGCCTAGGGTTTTCATGGCATGCAGTTCAGAACGAGCTACACGCGAGTGAAGAATGTCACCAACGATCGCGATTTTTAGACCTTCAAATTTGCCCTTGTGACGACGAATCGTCAGCATGTCTAGCATAGCTTGTGTTGGGTGAGCATGACGGCCATCGCCTGCGTTAATGATGGCGACATTTGGCGTGCAATGCTCTGCGATAAAGTGCGGCGCACCGCTATCTTGATGGCGCACAACAAACATATCACTCTGCATCGCCTGCAGGTTTTGTAGCGTGTCTAGTAGTGATTCGCCCTTTGAGGTGGCTGACGTAGCAATATTTAAGTTGATCACGTCAGCAGATAAGCGCTTAGCAGCTAACTCAAATGTGGTACGAGTACGAGTGGAGTTTTCAAAGAATAGATTTACAACGGTTTTACCTCGTAGCAGAGGTACTTTTTTAACGGACTGTTCCCCCATTGAAAGGAACGACTCGGCTCGGTCGAGGATTTCCGTCAAAATATCTTTACTCAAGCCATCCAGAGTTAGGAAGTGCTTTAGTTGACCTTGTTCGTTTAGCTGTAACGCCCGAGGGTCGGATCGCATCATAGTTTGCTTTCCTCAATCACTATGTATGATAGGAAAATGCCCGGCGTAGGCAATATGCTACGACCGGGCATTCGTGGGCTAGATAGGCGATTTGGCACTTTACGTCGCCAAACATCACGTTATTAGCGAACCACTGTATCCAAGCTCTAATTGTCGTATGAGTTGCTTAAAAAATAAAGCGTACTGGCCAATTTTAGTGGGTTTCAATCACAGAAACCGTTAATGGCGTCGGCCCCGATAACTTCACGCGCTGATTTTCCGCCAAAGTCAGCTGCTCGCCGACGATGTCAGCGCGAATCGGCAGTTCACGACTGTTCAGATCAAACAAAATCGCCAAGGTAATACTTGCAGGTCGACCAAAGTCGAAGATTTCATTCATCGCGGCACGAATCGTACGACCTGACATCAAGACATCGTCTACCAAGATCACATGGCGATCTTCAATGGCCGGCAAATTGGTCTGCCCCACTTGCGGATGCAAGCCCGCAAAGGTGAAATCATCACGGTAAAAAGTAATGTCTAGCGTAGCCAGCTCTTCGTTTGTTGGCACGGCATCAAGAATCTCATTGGCGACCCAAACACCACCAGAATGAATCCCTACCACGATAGGGTTTTCAATGTTTTGCTGCTGACAGTATTCAGCCAATTGCTGCTTCATTGAGTTAAGCGCTTTGTTTAGATCCAACGTCATATGTGCTGCTTATCCTTGGTTCATAAATCCGATGCACTGGCCTGTTGGGCAAACCATGACTCTAAGATCATTTGTGCTGCCAATCCATCTACTGAATTCTCTTTAAAGTTTCGGTTTCCGCCTTGAGCAATGACCTGCCCTTTTGCTTCGTAAGACGAAAGGCGTTCATCCATCATATGGTAAGGACGGTTATAACGTCCATGCAGACGTTTGGCGAATTTTCGTGCCCGTTGACACATCTCATTTTCGCTACCGTCCATATTAAGCGGCAACCCCACCACAAAGGCATCCGGTTGCCACTCTTCTACTAGGGCAGAAATAGTATCCCAATTGGGAATACCATCGTTGGCTTTTAACGGCGCTAATGGACGCCCTTGTCCAGTTAAACTCTGGCCAATGGCAACCCCAATACGGGTCGTACCAAAATCAAACCCCAATACCGCGATAGCAGTATTGGGGTTCGTTGACGTCTGTAAATTCGACGTGTCAGTCATTAAGCGTGTCCTATATCCGGCGACAATAAACTCATATCCAGTCCCAAAACTTTTGTTGCTGCGGTAAACTGCATATCACTGGGAGTGTTAAATAATACGTCTAAATCCGCCTCGCACACCAGCCAATCGTTATTGGCGATCTCGCTTTCCAGCTGCCCTTCTTCCCAACCGGCGCAACCTAGCGTAATCAAAAACGATTGTGGACCGTCCCCTGCTGCAATGTGCTCAAGCGTTTCCAGAGACGCAGATAAGCAGACATCATCGGTCACTTTAAGTGTGTTCCCCCAATGCTTATCACTGGTATGTAGAATAAAACCTCGCTCAGATTCGACTGGCCCACCGATATAAACAGGCTCAGCGGTTAATGTAGGTAACGCTATCGACATACCTAGATGCTCGGCCAACTCACCAAAATCAATACTGGAAGGACGGTTAATGACTACGCCCATCGCCCCCGTATCAGTGTGTTCGCACAGATAAACGACAGTATGCTCAAAGTTCGGATCGTTCAAATGCGGCATAGAAATCAAAAAATGATTCTTTAACGATTGAAATGTGTTCGTCATATAAAACGCCCTCTGTTTGAAACGACGCAAGAGCTCGCGTCTGAATTCCTCGATCGTAAATAATCGCTCTTTCTCAATAACACTGAAAATCGAGGACCGTAGTGCCAGTATAGGACAATCGGTGCATTTGCCCACCAATAAGTATCTTTTACCTGAATTAACCTTCATTTTGCAAAAAATGCTGTTACCATAACCAAAAGTTGATCATTTGGTTAACTATGGCACTATAACGTACCCTTTAACGCAGTTAAGGATTTTCTCTTGCAAGACAAATCGCAACAAATTTGTTTGGAAGTATGGCGCGACCAGTACCTAGAAGAGACCATCGATCTACGCTACTTTTTTCACAGCGGCTGGTCTTCTTAGGCTGTTTCCTATTATTTTCGTCAATTTATTTTTTCTTTGGCTGAGCTATGCTCAAGCCCAATCGGATCTACACATAGGAAACTCCAATGACTTTAGAAGCCGTTGATTATCAAAGCCCAAGCGCCGCCCAAGACTTCGTTAAATCGCTACGCGAAACAGGTTTTGGTGTCCTTAAAAATCATCCTATTCGCCAACAGCTAGTGTCCGATATCTATCACCACTGGCACACTTTTTTTAATAGTGACGACAAACATCACTATCGTTATAACCTTGGCACTCAAGATGGTTATTTTCCAGCGGAGGTGTCAGAAACCGCCAAAGGACATAGCAAGAAAGACATCAAAGAATACTTCCACTACTACCCTTGGGGGCAATGTCCAACCGAATACAAAGCTGAATTGGCACAGTATTACCAAGAAGCCAATCAGCTGGCCGAAGAATTGTTAGGTTGGATCGAGCAGTACACGCCTACAGACATCGCCCATCACTACTCGCAACCTCTTTCAAGCATGATCGAAAACAGTGATCAAACCCTATTACGCGTATTGCACTATCCCCCACTAAAAGGTGACGAAGAGTTGGGGGCCATTCGTGCAGGCGCTCACGAAGACATTAACTTAATCACTATTTTGCCCGCCGCCAATGAGCCGGGATTACAGGTCAAACTCAAAGATGGCAGTTGGATGGATGTGCCTTGCGACTTTGGCAGCTTAATCGTCAACATTGGCGACATGCTGCAAGAAGCTTCTGCAGGTTACTTTCCTTCTACATCACACCGTGTGATCAACCCAGAAGGTACTGATAAAACAAAAGCACGCATTTCCTTACCGCTTTTTCTGCACCCACGTCCAGACGTCAAGCTGTCTGAGCGCCATACGGCAGGCTCATACCTACATGAACGACTGGTTGAGTTAGGTGTCATTTAATCAACCTCAGCAAGTCCATCAAGGCGCTAGTAAAGCGCCTTGATTAGCAAAATCAGCCCAGATAACGACAACATTGACATTGCCAAGCGCCTTACCGCTTTGGCAGGAACCATTGACAACAAATAACGACGCGAGACATAGGTGCCAAGTAACACAAGGGGGGCACCAATAAAGCTTACCGTCCACATGGCCTCCGTCACCATACCGTTAAACATCGCAGTACTAGTACGAAAGCTGGCAAGTACCAAGAATACGCTGAGTAACGTCGAACGAATAACCACTAGCTCCACAGGTTGGCGATACATCAGATAAGAGATAGGTGGCCCAGCCGTAGAGAATAGGCCACTAAGCACGCCTGCAAAAGCACCACTTAGGCCAAAATGCCAAGCAGGTGATTGCGTTGCTCGGGGCTCAGGGCGCAACAAAGAGCTGACACAGACCAGAATCATAACGACCCCAAGCAATGCCTGTAGCGCATTCAACCCAAACTGACCAAGATGATTAAGCCAATACAGTCCCACGACAACCATTGGCAGCGCCGCCATCAAGAACACCAACATTTGTCGAAACATTGCGTGACGCCAAACACCGCCGTAGAGACCGGACACCCCATTAACGAGACTTAAAGTACTCGCAATAAAAGCAAGATCGGCAATTGGCAGCAGCCCCAACGCCCCACCGACACCCATGACAATCAAGCCAAAGCCAAAACCGGTCGCGGTTTGGATATAAGTACCGGCAGCAATCACCCCTAACAAACTCAGCAATGTGATAGACATTAAACACCCCTCTTAGGCTATGCAACGCATGATATGTGCATATTTGGACTCAGAGACAACAAATTTGGACTGGGAAACAAGTCTTTCTCACACGTTTCGCTAAGTTAGATAGCAGCGGTAGTTAATTTTCGCCATGTGTCCGCTGCTAAAAATAATTAAGGGAGTATGTTATGAAAGCTGCTGTTGCCAATACTTTTGGCTCAATTCTAAATATTGAAGATGTACAAAAGCCTACCATTGAACCGCATCAAATCTTAGTCAAAATTCACGCCTGCGGCGTCTGCCATACGGATTTACACGCTTGTCACGGCGACTGGCCCGTAAAACCAACCTTACCCCTTATTCCAGGACATGAAGGAGTGGGTGAAATTGTTGAAGTTGGCAGTGCAGTGTCTCACTTGAACATCGGTGATCGTGTCGGTATTCCTTGGTTGTACAGTGCCTGTGGTCACTGTGAGTATTGTTTAGCAGGCCAAGAAAGCCTATGTATGTCTCAGCAGAATGCAGGCTATTCGGTTGCTGGTAGCTACGCGGAATACTGCGCTGCACACGCAGACTACGTGGTAAAAGTTCCTGAAGGCCTTAATTACGTTGATGCAGCGCCACTGTTCTGTGCTGGCGTCACCACCTACAAAGCCCTAAAAGTTTCTGACGCGAAACCAGGTCAATGGGTGGCAGTGTTCGGGGTTGGTGGCCTTGGCCACTTGGCGGTGCAATACGCTGTTGCGATGGGCCTACGTGTGGTTGCCGTAGACACCGGCGATGCCAAACGCAAACTAGCCACCTCTCTGGGCGCTGAATACTTCTTTGATTTTATGACCGATAACGTAGTAGCTGACATCAAAGCCGCAACGGGCGGTGTGCACGGCAGTGTTTGTACCGCCGTTAGTAAAGCTGGTTTCCGTCAAAGTTACGATGTAGTGCGTCGCGGCGGTAAATGTGTGTTGGTGGGTCTACCACCAGAGGATATGCCACTGCCAATCTTTGATACGGTCTTGAATGGCGTGAGTGTCGTAGGCTCAATTGTTGGTACACGCAAAGACCTTGAAGAATGCTTAGAGTTTGCCGCTCGCGGAAAAGTCAAAGCCATCATTACAGAGAAGAAACTCGACGATATTAACGAGATTTTCCAGGACATGGAAAAAGGCGAGATCACTGGTCGAATCGTCATGTCACTGTAATCACGCTGGGTTCATTCGTAACTCACTAAGAGCGAAGAAGAGGCTCTCTTCTTCGCTCTTTTCATGACCCCATTTCATCACTTTATAACGCACTTTTCGGTCATAAAAGCGCCAGTATTGCTGTCAATTTTTCCTTACTCTGTGTTATCTTATCGCGTCCTTGAACATTGTTTGCATTTTTCTACTTAAGACAGGCTAGGACGACTTATTCAAAGGGGGTTCTGTGTTTTCTCAGCGAGTGCAAAAGTCTTTGCTGTTGTCCGTTCTATTCAGTTGTCATGTAAGTGCTTGGGGGCAAACGGTTACAATTCCGGTTGTTAATTTTCCGCCTTATATCATCATCTCGCCTATGGAAAACACTATCTCAGGGATGGACATCCGCATCGTACGAGAGGCCTTCGCGCAACGGAATATCGACACTAAATTTGTCAGTCGCCCATGGCTATCTATCATGCAAGGCATGCAAGCGGGCAGCACGCTTGGCACCGTCTCCTGTTCTCGCCGACCAGAACGGGTTTCCTTTATGCTGTTTAGTGACGAATTGAGCACCACAAATCGTGCAGTCATCAGTCGTACCGAACTCGATACTCACGCGATCGAAAGTGTCTACGATTTGATGGATTACCGGGTAGTAGCGGTCAAAGGCTGGGACATGGAGCAGCAACTGTTGGAACTGAATATACCTCACCAACAAATCAGCTCCATCAGTGACGGACTTAATGCCGTGATCAATGATACTAGCGACCTGTTCTATGTATCTGATTACCCTGCGATGTACCAAGCGCGCTTACAAGGCATTCATAAGCAACTCAAAGTGACTAACATCGTCTCTGAGCCATTGGTTCCTCTACATGTTTGCTTTAGTAAAAAGAACCCAGAAGCACGCTCGCTAATGCAGGAATTCAATCAAGGACTACAAGCCATCAAACGTAATGGCACCTACCAAGCCATTCGTAACGAATACTTGTAGCCCTCGCTATTGATCGCCTTTGTTAGGCGATCGGACAAGCCGGTAAATGCCAGATTTCATCGGCGTACTCTTGAATAGTACGATCCGACGAAAATTTCGCCATACGCGCGGTATTAAGGATCGCCATCTTGGCCCAACGGGCTTGATCACGATACGCGTCTGATACCCGATCCTGACAATCAATGTAAGCGCGGTAATCGGCCAGCACTTTAAAGCGGTCACCATGATCTAACAAAGTGCTACGAATCTCATCAAAGGCATGCGGGTCATTTGGGCTAAAGTAGCCCGAACACAACCAATCCAACGCATTTTTTAGCTCTTCATCGCCATGGTAGTAGTCGTATGGATAGTAACCCTGATGCTCCAACGCCTGCACATCTTCTACTTTCAAACCAAAGATAAAGATGTTGTCATCGCCTACCTCTTCCTTGATTTCCACGTTCGCGCCATCCAGAGTACCAATGGTCAACGCGCCGTTCAGCGCCAGCTTCATATTGCCGGTACCCGAAGCTTCTTTACCCGCTGTGGAAATCTGCTCCGACAAATCCGCCGCAGGGATGATCTTAGCGGCAAGGGATACACGATAGTTCGGTAGAAACACGACTTTTAGTTTGCCACGGATGCGCTGGTCATTATTGATCACATTGGCGACTGCATTGATGGCATAAATAATAGTTTTCGCCAGTCCATAACCAGGCGCAGCCTTAGCACCAAAGATAAACACTCGCGGCACAACATCGCGTTCAGGCTCATTTAACAAACGGTGGTACTGAGTCAGTATATTTAACAGACTTAAATGCTGACGTTTGTACTCATGCAAACGTTTAATCTGCACATCAAACATGGCATTAGGATCGACCTCTACACCACACTCAGCCTTGATGACATCCGCCAAACGCTCTTTATTTTGGTGCTTAACCGCCATAAAAGCTAACTGGAAGTCACTGTCGTCAGCGTAGTGTTCCAGCTTACGTAGACGCTCAAGATTTTTGGGCCAATCGGCTTCGATACCATACTGCGCGAATAATTTACCTAAACCTAGATTGCAGTTCAGCAACCAACGACGCGGTGTAATGCCATTGGTTTTATTGGTTAATTTATCTGGGTAAAACTCATGGAAGCGAGCAAACAGTTGCGTTTTCAACAGCTCGGAATGCAGTGCCGCGACACCATTGACTTTATGGCTCCCCACGACAGCTAAGTGAGCCATACGCACCATTTTATGGGCGCCTTCTTCGATGATCGACAACTCAGCCTTGATATCATCTCGTCCTGGCCAACGTTGCTCTATTTCTGCCATAAAGCGGTAATTAATTTCATAGATCAATTGTAAATGGCGCGGCAATACCTTTTTAAACAGCCCTACACTCCACGTCTCTAAAGCCTCTGGTAACAGTGTGTGATTGGTGTAAGCAAAAATACGCGTCACCAATGACCAAGCATGATCCCAGTGCAGACGCTTGTCATCCACCAAGATACGCATCAACTCCACCACCGCAATGGCTGGGTGGGTATCGTTTAATTGGATCGCGGCCTTTTCTGGAAGCTTGTCCCAATCAGCGCCATTACCTCGCTCAAAACGGCGCATGATGTCAGCCAGCGAACAGGCGACAAAGAAGTACTGCTGCACTAAACGTAGCTCTTTGCCGTTTTCATTTTTATCGTTGGGGTACAAGACCTTAGAAATGGTTTCACCGATGGCTTTAGAACGCACCGCTTCTACGTAGTCACCCTTGTTGAACTCGTCCAAGTCAAAATCTTCGGTCGAGCGCGACGACCACAGGCGTAAGAAGTTCACGGTCTTGGTGTCATAGCCTGCCACCGGAATATCATGGGGAATGCCCAAGACATTTTTCGTATCCACCCAACGTGGATGATAGTTACCAAAGCTGTCATAGGACTCTTCTACACGCCCATAAAACTGAATGGTTTGCGCGTATTCTGGGCGAATCAATTCCCAGGGTGTACCGTAGTTAATCCAAGTATCTGGGTGCTCGATCTGTTTACCGTCTTGGAACTCTTGTTTAAAGAGGCCAAATTCGTAGTAAATACCGTAGCCAATGGCAGGTAGATCTAAAGTCGCTAAAGAGTCAAGGAAACACGCCGCGAGACGGCCTAGGCCACCATTGCCTAATCCCATGTCTATTTCTACATCGCATACTTCATCCCATGACAATCCCAACTCACTGATGGCTTGCTGCGCTTCTTCAAACACACGGACGTTGTGCACATTATTGATCAACATACGTCCCATCAAATATTCCATCGATAAGTAATAGAGACGACGCACATTGTCTTCGTTATGACGGGTTTGCGTCGTCACCATATCGTCGATAATACGATCCCGTACCGCAAGGGATAAACACAACCACCAATCTCGAAGGCTGGCTTGCTCCGCTCGCAGCGCTAAGGTGTAGCGCATGTGGTACAAAATGCCCTGTTTGAGTTCAAGGCAAGAGGCCATCTTGGTCGTGGATAGCTGTTCTGATGGAGTTGGCATTGCTATCGTCCTCTACTTTAGGGAAGGTTTTTTGACAGTGTATCGACGCTATGTTGCAACAGCATTGCGCTGCAACGCTAGCCGCCAATCAGCTAACGCCCACTATACACTAGGCTATCGGAGCGCTGAGGCTTTTCACATGCAAAAAAAACGCCGCACCGTAGCGTCGCGGGCAAATCAAAGAGAGAAACTTGTTGCAAGAGCCACTACCAAATGAAATGACGTGCTTCTACATCCAGTGCGGTAAATGGGATTGACTGTCCCTGCTTCTGCGCCACCGCGTGACACACGATCAGGGGAATCAAGTGCTCCTCACGTGGATGACAAAAACGCCCGCCCTCGACACTTGACCATTTGGCCCAGCGAGCTTTGGCATCTGCCATACTCACATCAGAGCGGGTTACAGTGTCGTCTAGCCATTTTTGAAACACGTGCACATCATGGTTAATTTGCACCGTTTTTGGTGCAAAGAAGGTACGCATATTGTGAAAACTAAAGCCTGAACCGATCACCACAGCATTTTCTGGTAGTACCTTAGCCAGCCGCTCACCAAACTCCCAATGCTGAACTGGGTTCAATGAACTCGCCAAGGAAATCTGCAGCACCGGAATATTGGCGTCTGGATACATCAACATCAGCGGGATAAACATACCATGATCAAAGCCACGACTTTCATTCAAGCGAATGTGGGTACCTTGCGCCTCCATTTTTGCAGCGATATCGCGCGCTAACTGTGGTGCACCAGGGGCCGGATATTGAAGTTGATAAGACGCCTCCGGAAATCCATAGTAATCGTAAATCAAATCGGGAGTAGCCCCTGCTGTTATTTCAAAACCCGTGGTTTCCCAATGCGCACTGATCATCACAATGACCGAAGGCTGCTTTGGCAATAGTTGTGTGAGATCTTTTACTGTTGCTACAAGCTGTACGTGGCTAGGATCTCCTAGGACTGGCATTGGACCACCGCCATGAGAAACAAAAGCGACTTTAGACATACTGGACTCCTGAAGAAATTTGCAACGTTCTGTTTAGACCAATATTAGACCTCCCTTTATTAACAATAAACACTTAATAACAAAACAGTTTATTGACTAAAATGAAATAATTTAAGCGATTTCACCTATGAATGACACGTTAAACTTATCTCATTCTTAAAACCATTTGACTCTCAAATAGGATCAACTAGCAACACATTGTGCCAATTAGTCAAATGTTCAAAAAGCAGTCTGCATGTTAGATTCCAACCTTTCATTTACACAACTTGTGCTTAATGCATCCAAAAGTTTACACAATGTCTTGTTCAGGGCAGGCGTAAACTACAATTTGCTGAATACTAGCGACAATTTGCATCACAACAATTAGAAAGCGCTCTATGAGCGATCATCACAGGAGAACGTCTATGCAAGATTTCATTGATTTCCTTAACGGAGTCATCTGGAGCCCTGCCCTCATTTACCTCTGCTTGGGCGCAGGTCTGTTTTACTCAATTTTGACGCGCTTTGCGCAAGTTCGTCACTTTAAAGAAATGTGGTCGTTGCTATTTAGTTCGACGCCATCTGAAAAAGGCATCTCTTCCTTTCAAGCGTTAGCGGTATCTCTTTCAGGTCGTGTTGGTACAGGTAACATCGCTGGCGTCGCTGCTGCAATTGGTTTTGGTGGCCCTGGTGCTGTGTTCTGGATGTGGGTCGTTGCCTTCCTAGGCGCAAGCACCGCTTACGCGGAGTCAACGCTAGGTCAGATTTACAAAGTAAATGATAACGGCCAATACCGTGGTGGCCCAGCATACTACTTTGAAAAAGGCCTAAGCATGAAATGGTTGGGCGTATTGTTTGCCCTAGCCTCAATCATCGCTTGTGGCGTGTTCCTTCCAGGTATCCAAGCAAACTCTGTTGGTAACGCAGTTGTACAGGTGTTTGGCCCAGGTGAAATCTTCTCGACGTCTTTCGGTGAAGTCGGCACAACTAAGATGGTGGCACTTGCAGTAATCCTAGTGGTACTAGCATTCATCATCTTCGGCGGCATCAAACGTATCGCAAACTTCACTCAGGTCATCGTGCCATTTATGGCGATGGGTTACATCATCATGGCCCTGATCGTTGTGTTCCTAAACCTTGATCAAGTTCCTGGCATTTTCGGCCTTATCATCTCGGATGCCTTCTCTGCACAAGCAGGTTTTGGTGCGGCGATTGGCTGGGGGGTAAAACGTGGTGTTTACTCTAACGAAGCAGGTCAAGGTACTGGTCCACACGCAGCGGCAGCAGCGGAAGTAGAACACCCAGCACAACAAGGTCTAGTGCAAGCGTTCTCTGTCTACGTAGACACACTATTCGTATGTACAGCGACTGCATTGATGATCCTGATCACACAGCAATACAACGTACAAGGCTCTCTACCTGACGGTCAGTTCATTGTCCAAAACATACCAGCGGATGTGATCATTGCTTCGCCTGCGTTTACGCAAATGGCACTACAAAGCATCTTTGGTAGCTTTGGTTCTATCTTCGTAGGTATTGCACTGTTCTTCTTCGCCTTCACGACGATTCTAGCGTACTACTACATCGCAGAAACAAACGTGGCCTACCTTCGCCGTGCGCTAAAACTACATGTACCACTAACACTGGTTAAGCTATTGATTATGTTCATGGTAGCTTACGGTACAGTGAATACTGCTGGTTACATTTGGAACCTAGGTGACGTTGGCGTTGGCTTGATGGCATGGTTGAACATCGTCGGTATCATCGTGATCTTCTTTATGGCTCGTCCAACGATGAAAGCCTTGAAAGACTATGAAGATCAAAAAGCTGCGGGCGTTGAAGAATACACCTTCGATCCAAAAGCCCTAGGTATCAAGGGTGCGGATTTCTGGGAAAAACGTCTTGCAGAGAAACAAGCGAAGAAATAATCGCAGCGCCTTTCTAGCACATAGAACAAGGCCGCTTAGGGAAACCTAAGCGGCCTTTTCGTTGCCGTTAACGGCTCAAGGAGCCATCATTCAAAAGAATCTAAGCCCAGCTGATCCAACACAATCTGCCCTAGGGACGGCAAGATATCGCGCGACGTAAACTGCTCACTGTCCCAAATCTGGCTGGCTAACATGGCCTTAGGGCAGTGAAAAAAGAGTTCGCTAATAGTCACTTTCACCACTAATTTCGGTCGCTTAGCCCCTTCCAAACAGCGCTCAATCAACACCTCATCATCGTGCAGGCTTGCTCGGCCTTTTACCCTTAATACTTCATGAATTCCTGGAATCATGAACAAAAGACTTATCTCTGGGTTATGCAAAATATTACGTAGCGTATCGAGGCGGTTATTGCCTGCATGATCCCCAAACGCAATATGAGTACTGTCCAATACTTGCACAAAACCGCCCCTCCCGCCCCGTGGCGAGCAATCCATCTTACCTTGTGCGGTCTGAGTGGCAAGCACGACAAACGAGCTGTGCTCAATAAACGTCTGCGAATGTTGCTCTAAAGCGGGAATGGCCTTTTGCAGCGTAATCGGATGGGGCGCTTTATAGAGGGTTTGCAGTTGCTCAACAGTCGTGATCTGAGCCATAGAATTCTCTTTCCGTTTTTAAACATAACAAATGATAATGAATATGATTAGTATTATCAAATAATCGAAGCTATGCTATCGTAACCTCATCATTCATCAGCACAGCCATTCTATGTTTCAGCTTACCAACGTTTCTTTCAATGTCGCCGATCGCTCCATCCTACAGCCTACCAGCTTAGAGTTTCACAAAGGCAAGATCACCACTTTGCTGGGGCACAATGGCTGCGGCAAGTCGACCTTAATGAAACTACTGAGTCGTCAACAAACACCTACTAGCGGCAGCATCTTACTTGACGGCAAAGAAATTGATCGTTTCGATCATAAACACTTTGCTAAGAAGGTTGCCTACTTACCACAACACCCGCCTATTACCGATGGCATTACCGTACGCGAGTTAGTGAGTTTTGGTCGTTATCCTTGGAAAGGAGCATTTGGTCGCTACAGTCAGACAGATAGGGAGATCATAGACCAAGCCATCGAAAAAGTTGAACTAGCCACTTACCAAGAGCGCTTCGTGGCAACACTGTCCGGCGGTGAACGCCAGCGTGCATGGGTCGCAATGCTGTTAGCACAACAAAGCGAGTGTATTCTGCTGGATGAACCAACCTCAGCTCTCGACATCGCCCATCAGCACGAACTGCTCGCTCTGATACAACAGCTTAATCAGTCCCTAGGTTTAACGGTCATTATGGTACTGCATGACGTTAACATGGCAGCGAAATTTAGCGATCACCTTATCGCACTTCATTCAGGACAAGTGATCGCCCAAGGCGGCGCTAAAACCATGATGAACACGGACACATTAGAAAATATTTATGGCATTAAGCTGGCGTTGTTTCCTCATCCCCATACGGGTCAACTTGTTAGCTACATTCCTTGAGGCATGCTTATGAAATACCTTCTGCTCTGTCTTCTCGCACTCATCACACAAAACACTATAGCGCTGACCATTACAGACCAACTGGGCACTCATCAATTTGAGCAGCCTCCTCAACGGGTTATCACGCTCGATTGGGCGTTAACGGAAACAGCATTAAGCCTTGGTATTGAACCGCTCGGTGTCGCCGATGCCCAAGGCTATCAAGAGTGGGTCAGTTTTCCAGTACTACCGAATAGCAGCGTCGATGTAGGCGCTCGCAGCGAGCCGAACCTTGAGCTCATCAGCCAATTAAAGCCGGACGTTATTTTGATTAGCCCTTATCTGCTACCAGCATTAGATAAGCTTCAAAAAATTGCGCCAACCTTGGTGTTTGGTATCTATGAAGGAAATAAGCAACCCATCGCAAATGCCCAACAGGTAACCTTAGCATTCGGACAATTATTTGATCGCCAAGCGCAGGCGCAAGCGGTCATCGAGCAAACATCGCAAATCCTCAGTCAAAATGGTGCCCGATTATCAGCTACGGTGAACGCTCCACTGCTTTTTCTTCGCGTACTCAGCCCACAAACCTTGCGCATTCACGGTCAAGGGGCGATGGTGAATGACACCATTGAGCGCATGGGGCTGAAAAATTCGTGGCAAGAAAAGACGAATGTTTGGGGCTTTTCAACTGCCGAAGTAGCACAAGTTGCTGCCCATCAGTCCGCTAAAGCGATGTTGTTTGGTCCACTAAAAGCGAGCGAGAAAGAGGCGTTCTTTGCCTCCCCACTTTGGCAAGCTATGGCGTTCACTCGTACTGATAACGTCTACGAGTTACCTGCCATCTGGACGTTTGGTGGTTTGATTTCCGCGCAACGGTTTAGCGACCAATTGCTAAAACTACTACTCCCTGAAGACTAAACTTTCACTCCTGAGAAACTTGTCATGCTCAGCTCTTTTCCTCGAATGGCAGCGCCACTGGCGCTGCTCATGCTTATTTCGCTGCTTATTCAAGCGACTGTACCCTATTCCGGCGGCTGGCCACTCTTGCTGCAGACACTATTTGATTACGATATTAACGACTACCAACAGCTGATTATTCATCTAACCTATTTGCCTCGTTTGGCCATGGCGCTGATGTGCGGCTTTGCTTTGGCTCTCGCTGGTTGCATGATGCAATTTGTCTTACGTAACCCGATTGCTTCGCCAACCACATTAGGCGTCGCTGCTGGCGCTCAGTTAGGAATGGTATTGGGTATCCTGCTCGTACCAGCCTCGTTAGCCCCGCCAGCTTATCTGCCTGCCTTTGTTGGCGGAGCCGCCTGTACTGCCTTGGTATTTTGGCTAGCCGCGCACAAAGGTTTAGCACCGATTCACTTAGTACTCTCAGGAATGGTGGTGAATTTGTTTGTGGGGGCAGCCAACACCATGCTTATGCTGGTGAATGAACGCCACCTCAGCAGTGTGTTTGTTTGGGGGGCTGGCGCCCTAAACCAGAGCAGTTGGGAGCCTCTAATGCGTATGTTACCTTGGCTGGCGATCGCGGCACTGGGCATTGCCTTTATCCATCGGCCACTGTCTGCCTTAGCCCTAGGCGATAACGTGTCCAATAATCTGGGGATCAATGTAAAACATTTAAAAATAACTGCTCTCGCCCTCGCTATTTTTATGACCGCTGTCGTGGTCAGTGAAGTAGGCATCATCGGCTTTATCGGTATCGTGGCTCCTGGTGTAGTGCGTTTAATGGGGGTACGTCAATTGCCTTGGCAACTGCTATACAGCGGCCTGATCGGCAGCGTGATGTTACTCATCGCAGACTTACTGACACAACCGATTGCTCATGCGGTCGGCGAACTATTACCAACGGGAGCAATGACCGCGTTATTTGGTGCGCCCTTTTTATTATGGCTGTTGCAACGTCAGCGTTGGCCAGCACAGCTCAAAGCCACCACAGAAGCCCCTAGTCATTATCAACAAAGGTCTTTTTATAAGATTATTTTTATCGTCAGCGTGATGTTAGCTCTGGCGTTACTGTTGGCTCTAGGAATCAACCGAGATAGCCAAGGATTTCTTCTTTCCTTTAGCCCATCGCTAATGGAACTGCGCTTGCCTCGGGTGTTAGGGGCTTGCTTTGCTGGCATGGGATTGGCCATTGCCGGAACCCTGATACAGCGCCTCACCCATAATCCTATGGCTAGCCCAGAGGTGTTGGGCATGAGCTCGGGGGCGGCGCTAACTTTGGTATTGTGTAGTTTTTTGGGCATGACATTATTGCGTTTTGAGCAGATCCTATTGGGCTCTGCTGGCGCTCTAAGTGTCACCGCTGTACTGTGGTGGCTGGGTAGAAGACAACACTTTGAACCATCCCAGTTATTACTAACAGGGATAGCTCTGAGCGCCGGCTTAGATGCGATTCTACGTATAACCATGGCTGGCCAAGAAAACGTCGGCGCACTGCTCACTTGGCTATCCGGCTCCACTTACTTACTCACCTATCAAGATGTGGCTTGGCTTGCTGGCGGTACACTTATGTTAGCCGTCGCTCCCTTACTATTACACCGTTGGTTCGACCTGATTGAATTGGGTGCGGTCAGTGCCAGTAGTGTGGGCCTGAACTGCCTACATGTCCGCCGCTTAACGCTGTTACTGGTGGCCTTACTGACAACCTTGTGCACAGCCTTTATCGGTCCATTAACCTTTATCGGTTTATTGGCACCGCATATGGCGCGGGCATTACAACAACACAGTGCACTAAAACAGATGATCACTGCGTGCTTATTAGGAGCCCTAGTGATGGTGGTGGCCGATTGGATAGGACGCGTCGTTTGGTTCCCTTGGCAGTTTCCTGCCGGACTGCTGTCAGCTCTGATTGGCGGCGGTTATTTCCTCTATTTAATGCGCCGCTAAGAGCTTTTACATTCAATAAAAAACCTCGGCCTTCAGCGAAGGTCGAGGTTTTTTATATAGGACTAACTTAACCCGCGGTTGGGTTTAAAAGTGATATTTAAACGAACCCACCACTGTACGACTGGCACCAAAGAAGCAGTCACCACGCGCCAAACAAGTCGCGTAGTATTGCTTATCTTCCAAGTTGGTGATGTTCAATGAAGCTTCCCAGTTGTCCTGAGTGTAAGCAATCATGGCATCTACTAAGGTCACGTCCGGTGTTTTCACTCGATCTTGACCACCCCAGCTTGATCCCACATAACGTACCCCAGCACCCGCACGTAAGCCTTCTAGGATGGAAGAAAAGTCATGCTGACTCCAAATGGAAGCGTTGTGCTCTGGCACACTGGCAATGTGTGCGCCTTCATTGGCACCTTTTAACACTTCCGTATCTGTGTAAGCGTAGTTCGCAATCAAATCCCACTGCGGCGTGATCGCCGTTTTCGCTTCCAGCTCTAAACCGCGCGCACGAGTTTTACCTGCTTGAATGGAATTGGTCGGATTATTCGGATCCGACATGCGACGGTTTTTCTCATACAAGTTGTACAGAGTTGCCGTGTACAGGTCGTTCGACCCCACTGGCTGGTATTTCACCCCTAGCTCGACCTGTTCACCACGTAGTGGCTTGTAGGAATCACCATTGGCATCTACCCCTGTCATGGGCGTAAAGGATTCTGAGTAACTAATAAAAGGATTCACCCCTGAATCCATCAGGTACATGGTGCCAATACGTTTGGTGAAGGCTTCATCGGTATAGCTCGCACCACCTTCGGTACGGTTAGAGGCATGATCGTAGCGGCCACCCGCCAACACTACCCAATGATCACCTAAGTACATTTGATCCTGCAGATAAACACCCGTTTGCTCAATGGTGTTCACCGCGATATCGCTGTAATCGCTACGGCTAATACCGGTGTAATTACCGTACACAGGGTTGTAAACGTTAATGTCGCCGATATCGCTCAGGTAAGCAGTTTCACCGCCTGATTCGGCATTTTGATAATCCACACCCAACAGCACATTATGGCTCACTCGACCAGTATCAAATGTCGCCGCCGCACGGTTATCCACCGTTAACGCATCTAGGTAACTGTTTTTGGCGTACGCCACCCGTGCAATATCACCGTTTGGCTGCAAAGCTGGAGTAAAAACCGGGTAGATGGTTTGATAGGTCACATCACTTTCTGAGTAACGCAAACTCTGACTTAATTCCCAAGTCTCATCTAAGCGATGGCGAAACTGCGAAGTAACGGCCGTCTCCTCGGTGTCGTATTTATCGAAATCCGGCTCAGAGATAAAGGTATTGCTGGTGATCTCAGGTAAGCCATAAGGGGCAGCGTAAAGCGTGCCGTACAGAGGTAAGAATTGAGAGGAGGTACCGCTGTGATCGTCTTGACGCAACATCGACACCGTCCAATCTGTGTCCTCTGATAGGCGCCATGTTAAAGACGGTTTAATCAGTAAGTGATCGTCGGCTACTTGATCCACCTGTGTATCGCTATCACGGCCAACCATAATCAAGCGATACAACAATGAACCGTCTTCATTAAGCTTACCGGTGGAATCTAAAGCGATTTGTTGGCGACCATAATTGCCCACTTGTAATTCAAGCTCGTTCGAGGAGGTGTCTTGGGGACGCTTAGACACCATGTTAATCACACCGCCCACAGGCCCCTGACCGTATAGTACAGACGCAGGTCCACGAATCACATCGATACTTTCTAGGGTGTAAGCATCGGTGCGCGGCGACGCATAAGAGCCAAATGTTTTTTGCAAGCCATCTAAGAAGAACACCGGATCGCCGCCTCGAATGGACGCCGCATCACCGCGACTGTCAAAGCCGTAACGCTCGGCACCTACCCCTGATGTATAACGCAGCGCTTCGCGAACGCCAATCGCACCTTGGTCTTCCATTTGATCACGTGTAATCACGGATACGGCCTGAGGAGTCTCTGTGATAGGTGTATTGCTCTTGGTCGCACTACTGGTATTTTTGGCGACGTATCCCTGTACTGGTTGCCCTTCCTTGGAGATCTGCTCGTCTTCCACCTTGATCACATCAAGCATTTCAGCCGCTTGAAGGCCAGCAACATGGATCGCTCCTAGCGCCATAAAAGACGTCAGCAGAGCACGGCGTACATGCTCCGCAACAGGTGTTCTCTTGGGCAAAAACATTTCATCATCCTCATTTATCAATACGTAACGGCACCAATGCTAATGAGAATGATTACTAAAATCAATTTTGTTTGTTTATTTTTGCAATATATTAATACGCCTTTAATAGCATCAATGCCCATCATCTCAGCCATCATCACCACAAGCGTACTAGCAACACGAATAAGCACGGGTATGCGAAGGTAACTCACCAAACAGCTGACGATAGTCCTTAGCGAATTGGCTCATATGCCAAAAGCCCCATTGCGCCGCAATATCTGCTACTTTTGCCCCTTCTTCAGCGGTCATCAGTTTACGACGCACCCCATTTAAACGAGACATTCGCAAGTACTGAATGGGACTTATCGAGAGAATACTTTCAAAGGCATACTGCAGGGTGCGACGGCTGACGCTCGCTACTTCACATAGATCTGTCACGGTAAGAGGTGTATCAGGATGATCGTGAATAAAGGCACGGGCAATATCTACGACTTGCTTGCGATGATGATAGCTTTGCGTGTCTGCAGGTGCTGGCTGCTCAGTTTTCAGTACCTCAAGCAATGCCATCATTAGCAAATCATGTACGAGGCGCTCCGGCATGCTGCTGACAGCATGTCCATTCAGGGAACGACTCAATACATAGCGTACATCGGTCAAGGTTTTCTCAGGCAATGCTAAGCGCCCATATTCGGTCAGCTCCGACCAGTTCAAATCCAGCCCATGGATCTTCGCCATACGCATCAAAGCGGGTAACTTAACCACCATACCGAACAGCTCATAATCCTGCGGTGTGGTTAATTCAAACTCACAATCCCCAGGCCGACACATGATGTGCTGCTCACGCACGGATAACCCATTAATACGACCTTCGTCTTGACCGCTCAATGGGATACCTAACCAAACAGAATCCGGCCACACCACACATTTCTGCTGTAGCGCTTGGCTAGTCACCTCCTTGAATACTTGCAGATCATCAAAAGGTAACTCAACAATCGCACCATGAAAGCCGCCACGACTCGTTTGATCATATTCCTGCTGCCAATTGGTGAGATTGCCCGCGTGTAGATCCGCATCAAACGCTTCTTTATAGGAAACCTGGACGCTCTTTTTTGGTGCAGCACTTGATTCTATCCCTCTCATCTTGATTCTCCGACTATCAAATTTGCGCAAAACACAAAGGAGAAGTCTTTATAGTTATTTGATTTATAAGGATTTTTAAATATTGCCAAAATTCGATAACGCATTTTCGTACACATTTTACAGAATGTTATAACTTGCTGAGCATGACTACAGCAAGCTTTATGCCGATAAGGCAGCGTTATCAAAGAAGGCTTTTAACAGTAGACGGAAACGTTTCATTATGACAAATGATAAGACTCAATTTCGCTTTCGACACACAGTAGGTGAACGGACATTTGGCTTTAAAAGCCTAGCGGAGTTGATGGCTAAAGCGACCCCAGCCCGCTCAGGAGATCGCCTGGCAGGCGTTGCTGCAGAGACCGCAGAACAACGCGCCATTGCTCAGATGACGCTGGCGGATGTACCGCTGAAACTGTTTTTAGAAGAAGTACTAGTCCCCTATGAAGACGATGAAATCACTCGTCTCATCATTGATGAACACGACAAACTAGCCTTTGCACCGATCTCACATCTGACGGTAGGTGGCTTTCGTGATTGGTTGCTGAGTGATATGGCACCCCCCGCGATGCTGGAAAAAGTCCGCGCGGGTATCACCCCAGAAATGGCCGCCGCGGTAAGTAAAATCATGCGCAATCAAGACCTAATCTTGGTGGGCAAAAAGTGTCATGTGAAAACCGCATTTCGTAACACCATCGGTTTGCCTGGGCATTTATCAACGCGCTTGCAGCCGAACCACCCAACCGATGACTTAACCGGCATTGCCGCCAGCATTTTAGATGGCCTGATGTACGCCAATGGCGATGCAGTGATTGGTATTAACCCAGCCACGGACAATGTCGCGCAAGCCTGCCGCCTGATGAAAATGATGGATGAAGTGATCCAGCATTACGACATACCGACACAGTCCTGTGTCCTTACCCATGTGACCAACACCATTGAATGCATCGAGCAAGGCGCACCGGTGGATTTAGTCTTCCAGTCCATTGGCGGCACTCAAGCCACCAACGACAGCTTTGGTTTCAACCTAGCAACCTTAGCTGAAGCTCGCGACGCAGCGTTATCTCTGAAACGCGGCACAGTAGGCGACAACGTTATGTATTTTGAGACGGGCCAAGGTAGCGCCCTGTCCGCCAACGCCCACCACAATATCGACCAGCAGACCTGTGAGGCACGCGCCTATGCGGTGGCACGCAAATTCAAACCATTGCTTGTCAATACCGTCGTTGGCTTTATCGGGCCTGAATACTTATTCGATGGTAAAGAAATCACCCGTGCAGGGCTAGAAGATCATTTCTGCGCCAAGTTACTAGGCCTGCCAATGGGTTGCGATGTCTGCTACACCAACCATGCTCAAGCAGACCAAAACGATATGGACAACTTAATGACCCTGCTTGCGGTCGCAGGCTGTACCTTCATCATGGGCATTCCTGGTTCCGATGACATCATGCTCAATTACCAAACCACCTCGTTCCATGATGCCATGTATGTGCGTCAAGCATTGGGTCTAAAGCCTGCACCTGAGTTTGATCAATGGCTTAAGCACAGCAATATTTTCAACGACGATCAATTCACTTTGAATCATCAGATTCCATCGGCATTTGAAAAATCACTCAAGCGTATATTGGGAGGTCACTAACATGAAACGTGTTTTCCCTACTCATCCCACCAACGATCCGGTGATCGAAAACCCTTGGCAGCGTTTGCGCGAGTTTACCGATGCACGCATCGGCCTTGGGCGCGCGGGTGTCAGTGTACCGACAAAGCACCTCTTGGCCTTTCAGTTAGCCCACGCGCAAGCGATTGATGCAGTGCACACTCCGCTCAATATAGATGGACTCATTGAGAATCTAGTGTCTCAGAGTTGGTGTCCCAAAGGCCAACCACTACGTTTACATAGCCGTGCAGAACATCGCGATATGTATCTGCAGCGTCCGGATTACGGTCGTCTCCTAAATAAAGCCTCAGAGCAAATCCTAGAGGATCACGCTTACCTATGTGATGACAAATACGATCTGGCGTTCGTTATTGTTGATGGTCTATCGGCGTTAGCCATTGAAGAGAACATAGCGCCCTTCTTAGGCGAACTGATTCCAGCACTGACCAGTGGCCCAGAGCCTTGGCGTATCGCTCCGCTTTGCTTTGTCGAGCAAGGGCGCGTTGCCATTGGCGATCATATTGGCCAACTACTGAACGCAAAATGCGTGGTAGTGCTAGTCGGTGAGCGTCCAGGACTGAGTTCTCCTGACAGTATGGGGTTGTACCTTACTTGGGGCCCAAAAGTTGGCAAGACCGACGCCTATCGTAACTGCATTTCCAATATCCGCCCAGCCGGATTGAACTACCCCGAAGCCGGCCGCAAAGCACGCTATTTGCTCAATGAAGCACGTACCAAGCAGCTGTCTGGGGTGCAATTAAAAGACCGTACCGATGAGACGGCGCTCGAGCACGACAACGATAACCACAATTTTTTGATTTCAAAGAAGTAGTCGAACTACCCACTATCACAGACACATGAGGAACACACATGGCTGAACAAATGGATCAAGAGTATCTGGCAAAACGCCAGCTCAAACGCGGCACCGCAGGCTGGCTTTTGCTAGCAGGACTCGGTGTCTCCTATGTTATTTCTGGCGACTTCGCCGGCTGGAACTTCGGTATTGGCGAAGCGGGCTGGGGCGGCTTTGCCATTGCGGCAGTTCTCATGGGTATTATGTACCTGACACTGGTGCTGTCCCTGGCAGAAATGTCAGCTTCCATTCCTACGGCAGGAGGAGGCTACAGCTTTGCTCGTCAAGCCATGGGCCCTGTAGGTGGTTATATGACAGGGCTTGCGGTCTTAATCGAATACGCCCTTGCGCCAGCGGCCATCGTAATTTTCATTGGCTCTGCGGTAGAAGAGTTGCTCGGTTTTAATGGCCCGGTGGTCTATGCCCTATTCTACTTGGTGTTTATCGGCATTCACTTAGCGGGAGTAGGTGAAGCTCTTAAAGTGATGATGGTGATTTCTGGTCTAGCGGTCGTCGCCATCCTAGGTACAGCTGTTGCTCTGATCGGCGACTTCGATGCTGCTCGCCTATTTGATATTGCCCCAACCGATGCAGCAGGCGCCTCTGAATTCATGCCATTTGGTTGGTACGGCGTGTGGGCAGCGCTGCCATTTGCGATGTGGTTATTCCTTGCAGTAGAAGGTGTACCGTTAGCCGCAGAAGAAGCGAAGAATCCAGCCAAAGATGTACCAAAAGGTATTATTGGTGCGATGATTTTCCTTCTGTTCACCGCAACGTTAGTGGTATTCCTCTTGGCGGGTGTAACCGGTGCTGAAGCGATTGGCGGCAGTGCCGTGCCATTGGTTGATGCGCTAAATGTAGCAGGCAAACCGACCCTTGCGACGCTCGTCAACGTGCTCGCTTTAGCCGGCTTAATCGCATCATTTTTCTCCATTATTTACGGTTACAGTCGCTTGGTGTTTGCCTTATCTCGTGCGGGCTATTTACCCAAGGGTCTGTCACTTACCAATGAACGCAAAGTACCAGCGCGCGCGCTGATCGTGCCAGGTGTGTTTGGTTTCTTGGCGTCGCTAACGGGTGAAGGGGATCTGATGCTAGGTATGGCCGTGGTCGGTGCGACGGTTTCCTACGCACTGATGGCTCTAAGTCATATTTTGCTACGCGTGAAGCAGCCAGAACTGGAACGCCCCTACAAAACACCGGGCGGTGTGGTCACATCTGGGATCGCTTTGGTGCTGTCGATCGTAGCGCTAACGGGGGTCTACGCCTACGACCCACGCGCTTTTATGTACACACTAGCCTTGTTTGTCATTGGTGCCGCGTACTTCTTCTTGTACAGCAAAAACCGTCTGGTGGCGAAAACGCCGGAAGAAGAATTCAATATGCTGGCGCAAGCTGAGGCCGACTTAACCACCCAACCTTAAGGTAGCCGTTTGTCTGAACTTTAACTTCGTCTCGATCTGAGACGCTTTCCCACCTAGGGCGCCCCTCACAGTTTTACTGGGTTGGGCGCTTTTTTTGCCTTAATGTTTTATACAATAATCGTCCGACGCATGATGCCTTCAACTTAAGCAAGGTTAAACAGTCTTTAAAGGGTTGCAACCACTGGCCCAGAAAATTCATCTCATCAATCGCTTGGTGTGTACCGTATTCAATCCGCTGATCATCGTGACCTACATGCCAGCTGCCAAATAGGCGATCCCAAACGGCTAAGGTCACGCCAAAGTTACGATCATAATGCTGCCGTGCAACAGAATGATGCACCTGATGTTGTGCAGGAGAAATCAGCCACTTTTCTAGACGAGGACCGTAACTCAGCGCCACCCCAGAGTGACGCAAGTTAGCACCGAGCACATTGAACACAAAGGTCGTCACCAGTACACCAAATATTTGCCATAGGCTAACTTGATTGGGAAACGCTACTAAGAACAAGCTAATGACCAAACTCTGCGCCGCCATAGAGCGCAAGAAGAACAGTAATCCTTCCACCGGATGTGTGCGAAATACCGTAAACGGTGTCAGTACCTTAGCGCTGTGATGCACTTGATGAAAGGCCCATAGCCAAGGCGACTTGTGCATCGCCCAATGCACGATAAAACGAGAGAAATCATCGACCAAGAAATAACACAGGGTAAACAGCCCCATGACTAAAGCTGTGGGCCAGCCGAGCTGCAGGTCACTAAAACCTTGCTCTTGCCAAAAGAAATAAAGCCAGCTAATCCAAATCGCTTGGGTTAGTCCTTTCGGGATAAGTATGGCTAACAGCAAACGGTTCGCCAGCCATAATTGATAATCGGTACGAGCGGAGCGGTGCCACCAGATACGCCATGACAAATAAGGCTTTAAGCGCGTCCAGCCCTGCACACCGTACCTCAGAGTCAGCACTAGCCAAGCAAAGACTAACCCTGCGAACAAATAAAAGACGGAAACGCGTTTTGACGCATCCAATAAAGACGAGCCAGCTTGCGCCAGCTCGTCCCCTAACCAAATGACAAAGTTTTCAATCATTGTCTAATCGGAGCGTATTAATCGTTTTCAGCGCTCTTACCTGCGGCATCGATCTGCTTTAGCACATCGCTCATACCGCCGGTTTTATCTTCTAATTTGGCTTTCAATTCAAACTGCTGCGCCAATAAGTTCTGCACTTTTAGCATGTTTAGCTTGTATTCTTGCATGCTGCCTGCAGACGCTTGGACAAACTCACCTTTACCATTTTGTGCCACAACCTGAGCATCGCCGAACAATACTGGACTAAAGCCGATTAGACGATCAAGGTTTGCTTGCGCTTTGCCTAGGTCTCGACCGGCCGCTTCCAACGCCAAAGCGAAGCCTTTTAGCTCACCCCAGTGTTTCACGTAGTTACGGAATGACTTGCTCACGTCGCCGTGAGCTTCCTCAACTGCAGCAATTTTCTCTAGGTCAGAGTAAACACTGCCAGCGTATTTGAATGCTGCCTCAGCGATCACTTGCTGCCAAGCCGTCGCAATCGTTGCTGCGTAGCCTTTTAGCTCAGTGCGTTGCTCATCAGTAAGACGCTCGCCCTTGGCATCCGCAATTAACTGACGGCCATCGACAAACGCTTGCATGATGGTGTGGAAGTAATTGGTGCCCGCACTGGCATCAATGCTTGCCGCATAGTAAGCGTGCGCAAAGGCCATTTCAGACTTCAGGTCGACCACGCCATCGCCATTGGCATCGGCCTTAGCGAAGTATTCTGGGTTTTGCTTAGTAATTTGTACCACTTCTTCTGCGGTCAATTCCAAACCGTGAGCAGGCGCACCGAAGTAGCCAAAGGCTTCATCCCACACGTGCTCTTTGCCTGTGTACGGTACACCCTCTTTGTAGGCTTCATTGTTTGGGTGCTGATCCGCTTCTAGTTTCTCTTCTAGATAGTGGTTGACCGCTTTGTTGTAGAACACTGCCCCCATGGCAAACTTAGACACTAGTTGAACGTAGTCATAACCGTTTACAGGGTCATAGCCTTGCTTGCTGTCTGCGGCCAATTCCACCAATTGCTTTAGCAGTTCTTGACCTGTTGGGTTGCCTGGCCAGCCAGTGATGACACCGTCGTAGGCGCTTGAGAGCAGATCTTTGCCTTTGGACAATTCATCGATACTAGACTGCTTGATGGCAAAACCATCCTTGCTTACTGGGTCTAACAGCTTACGCCCCTCTTCCGTGCCAGACAGATATTGCAGCATGGCCGCTTCATCACCTTGGCTCACCATTTTCTTCAAGGAGTTATGTAGCGCATGGCGAGCGATTTGCCCCGAATAAGAAACGGATGACGTTGCCTCACCTTGGTAGCCTTTTAAGGTCACATCAAATTCGTAAGATGTGGCCCCTGCCTGCATCGCACCAGCAGCGACGATCATCGCAAGTAGGCTTTTTTTCATTGTTATACCCCTTCAAGTTAAGATAGTTGACATTATCAATCGCATTAGAAAACCCTAATTTAAGGAGAAAATAACAATTATAAGAACCATTATCAATATCATATCTAAGCAAAAGTAACTTCATCCTACCTAACACTGGATATATGAATAAATGAACTTATAATTGTGTCACTTTTTTATAGATAGACCGTGTTCAGCGGCCCCCATATCAACACACAGCGGTTCGGAGCAATCATGAAAAAACTCATCCTAAGTGCCTTTGCAGGCTTAGCCCTTTCTTCCATGGCGATGGCTGATTACCCTAATAAAGATATCCAAGGCATCATCCAGTGGGGGGCTGGCGGCTCTACCGATACCGTCATGCGTTCTGTCGCGCCTCATGCAGAAAAAGTACTCGGTGCTGATATCATCCTGACTAACCGTCCTGGAGGTGTCGGCGCGATTGCAACCAAGTTTGTGAATGCTAAAAAAGCCGATGGCTACACGCTATTGATGGGGGCCGAAAACCCGCAAATGTACAAGGTGCTGGGCCTAGCTGATATTGACTACAGCGACATGATCCCGATTAACGTGATGGCACGTGGTATTCCTATGTTGGTGGCGCAAAATGACGCTCCGTTTAATACCATGCAGGAAATGATTGACTACATTAAGGCCAATCCTGGCACGGTAAAAGTGGGATCAACTGGCCAAGGCGGTCTAGCCTCTATTGTGATGGCGATGATCGAGTCTGAAGTGGATTTAGACGTTACCACGGTTCCTTACAACGGTGACGGCCCAGCTCTGACCGCTCTTCAGGGGGGCGCAATTGATGTGATGCCTGCGGTACTGGGTGCAGCTGTCCAACACATTAAAGCTGGCCGCATGAAAGCGATTACCTTAGTCGACAACCAGCAAAACGCCGTATTACCTGAAGTAGCTCCGATTACAGAGACCTTACCTAGCCTTGAAAAATACTTACCTTACGGCCCGTTCTTTGGTGTGTTCGTAAAACAAGGCACGCCAGACGATGCGGTAGCTAAACTAACCGAAGCCTTTGCTACGGGTGCTGAAGCAGAAGATTTCAAAGCCCTAATGGAAACTCGTGGTTACGGCATTATGAACCTTTCTGGTCAACCTGCGGTGGACTTTTTGGATAACTACCGCTCAGTTTCCTCTTGGTTAGTGCACGATGCAGGCTTTGCAAAACACTCTCCTGAAGAGTTCAACATTCCGCGCCCATAATCAAATCGATTACCTTGCCACAGGCGCGCTAGGCTCAAGACTAGCGCGCCTTATTTAACGGAGAAACCCCATGTCTAGCCAGACCACTCGCTACCCCGGCGAAAGGCTGTTTAGTTTTCTACTGGTCGTTTTCAGCATCTTCTTGTTATGGCGCGCTTACCTTATCTCTGGTTTTAGTGACCTTAGTTCTCCTGGCGCGGTTCCCATGGGCGCCAGCGCGATGATGGTAATCAGCGCCTGCATTGCCTTTACTCAAACACTCAAGCAGCCTCCTGTCGAGGGAGGGCGTTTTTTTTATCACTGCTTACCAATGGTGGTAGGCTTTATGATGGCTATGGTCATCATTTATGCGGTGTTGCTAGAGCAATTAGGCTTCATTATTGCCTCACTGCTGTTTTTATTTATCACGTTGCGAACCTTATCCCAGCGCTCAGCATTGTGGTCATTAGGACTTGCCGTGATCAGCTTGGCGATCATTTACATCATCTTTCGTTTGATTTTCCAAATTGTACTGCCAGAAGGCGTAGTGCCTGAACGTGAAATTTTGGCCGTGGTTAGTCGTTTGTGGGAGGATGCTTGATGGAAGCCTTGAATTACTTTGCTCTCTCTTGGTTATCTCCTGAGCTGTTAGCGTTAACTGCATTAGGGACATTCTTGGGTATTTATGTCGGCGCTATTCCGGGACTTTCGGTGACCATGGCGGTGTCGATTTTGATCTCGTTCACCTTTTCATGGGATGTGAATAATGCTCTGTGTTTAATGGTCGGTATTTTTATGGGCGGCGTTTACGGGGGCTCCCGCACTGCGATCCTACTTAACATTCCCGGCGCGCCCTCCGCCATTGCCACGGCCCTGGACGGCTACCCACTAGCGAAAAAAGGACTCGCTGGCGAAGCCATCGGTTTATCGACAGTGATGTCAGTAATTGGTGGCTTTGTTGGCATTATTGTCTTAGCGCTAGCGGCACCCACTATTAGTGAGTTCGCCATTACCTTCCAACCGCGTGATTACTTGCTGTTAGCAATCCTCGGCTTAACCTTAGTGGGCTCTTTATCTTCCGGCAGCTTAGCTAAAGGTTTGTTTGCTGGCGCACTGGGGGTGTTAGTCGGCACAGTGGGACTTGACCCGTTAACAGCAGAAGAGCGCTTTACTTTTGGTGTGATCGAACTTTGGGATGGTATCAATGTCATTGCGGCCATGATCGGCTTGTTTGGGGTGTCTGAGGCATTGCATCAGTTGCATCATCTAGACAAGGCCATCATCAAGCAGAAGATCACTCGCATCATTCCGCCTTGGGCGGACATCCGAAAATACTTTCCCTTGAGTCTGCAATCTTCATTCATTGGGGTGATCATCGGTGCTCTGCCAGGCACAGGGGGCGATATCGCTGCTCTGATGGCTTACGATCAAGCTAAACGCTCGACTAAGAAACCAGACGTCCCCTTTGGCCATGGAGCAAAAGAAGGCTTGATTGCGCCGGAAGCGGCCAATAACGCTGCGGTCGGTGGAGCCTTCATTCCCATGCTAACACTCGGTATCCCTGGAGATGCTGTGACCGCCGTGTTTATTGGCGCGCTGTTTATTCATGGTTTAAACCCTGGGCCGTTACTGCTAGTCGAGCAGCCGCATATGTTCTGGTTTACCGTCGGCAACCTGACGCTGGCAAATATCTTCGTGTTAATTTTTGGCTTAACCGGTATTCGCATTTTCTCAAAACTAGTGGAATGCCCAAAAGGGGTGATGATTCCATTGATCATGCTGCTGTCGGTGGTTGGAGCCTACGCTATCAATAACTCGGTGATCGATATCTGGTGGATGCTCGCGTTTGGCATTCTAGGATACTTTATGCGTCTGTATAACTACCCTGTCGGACCAGTTATTTTGGGCGTGATCTTAAGTAAGCTAATGGATGAAAACTGGCGTCGAGCAATCCTCTCCGAGCGAGGAGATATGGGACAGTTTTTCGCGAATCTGTTTAGCAGCCCACTTTCCTGTGTGCTATTTGCTGCGATCGTATTAGCACTGTTCACACAAACCCCGCTGTGGACTAAAACGCTTAAACCGCGATTATTCCGTTAATCGTACTAACCTCCCCTTCCTTATATCAATAGCACGGCTTTTTGCCGTGTTATTGCATTTAATTATTCTCAATATGTCCAACAAATCGCTTTTATTATTGAGAAAACCTCCTATGATCGAGTTTTCTTATGTAGTTATTTGAGGATGTCGCTGCGTGCTAAACGAAGAGTTTATTGATCTACTAAAACGCCTGATTCGTGCCCCTTCTGTGGTGGGTGCTGAGCATTCTTTTTTTCGTGTATTACAACGTGAGTTGGAAGAGCGCGGCGCTAATGTGACCTGGTATGAAGGTGTCTTAGTGGCTCAGGGCAGCGACCCTTTTAGCACCATGTTTTCGGCACACATCGATCGCCATGGCTTGGTCTGCACTGGCCCAAATGAGTTTCAATACGCCGCCTTTGTGTCAGCCAACCGGACCGATTTATTAAACAACTCCGTCTCAGAGCAGCTGATGACTAAGGTGACAGAACGTTTTAACCAAGAACGCGTCTACGCCTATGAGCCTTGGTCTGGTATTTACCGTGGTAAAGGCATGATCCGCAACGGCTACATTTGTGAGTTTCGTAATAACTTGATCTTTGAAGTAGAAGGTCTAGAAGGCGTGGTAGCTGGAACACCGGTCGCCTTTGAAGATACCTTAGCGAAAAATGGCGATCGTCTCGAAGGCCAATTAGATAACGTACTCTCGGCCGCGTCTTTAGTACATTTGTTTAGCCTCGGTTTTAAAGGGACGGCGTTTTTTACCGCCCAAGAAGAAGCGGGTAAAAGTTGGCGTTACTTATTGGAATGGTTCCGTCGTTTCGGTGGCACGACCAACCGCTTGTTCGTAGTAGATACCAGTCCATTCCCTGATATTGAAAGCGCTAATCAGCAACTTTTGGTATTGCGTGAGAAAGATGCGAACGCCTCTTTTAATGAAGAGAGTACGGCTTTGCTACAACAGCTTTGTGAAGAGATCGGCTTTAGCTACCTTTACAAAAACCGCTATGTAGAAGCGGAGAACGCAAAATTGGTTGCCACAGGCCAAGCACCCAACTCGTTAGGTAGCACGGAATTGGGTCGTATTATCGCTGCGTCTAATGGTCTAGTAGATGGTACAACACTACAAATTCCAACCACGGGTTACCATACCATGCACGAATCAGCGTCGATTGCTTCAATTAATGCCTTTCTCATGATGCTTCAGTCCATCGCAAACCTACGATAAAGCCTACACATTTTGTCCATTAACTCTCTTTTGACCTATGCTCGAAAGAGAGTTGTGCAAAAGTCATGTAATTGCGCTCTTGTTTTTTCAAGCATTTTAACAAGCTACTGACTTCAGATTGTGTAAAGAGGGTTATTAGTGTCAGTTTTGTGTCAATAGGCGCTAAATACCGCACAAAGTAGACACTACTTGCACTTTTATATCGCAGTCTAATTTTAAAAAATTAATGTACACTTAAGTTATCACCAAGTGACATTCCCCTAAGGAGAGAGACATGTCTAACATTTTTAAGAAAACAGCGGTTCTTAGTAGTATCCTTGCAGCATCTGCCGTAGCGACAGTCGCTCAAGCGGATCAGCCAGTAGCAGGTTTCACTCTGACACCAATGATTGGTTACTCTGCGCCGGATAACAACCGTGATCTAGATGACGATCGCGCATTGGGTTTAGGTCTTGGCTACCAATTCAACAGCCCATGGGCAATTGAGTTCACTTACCTAAATCTAGACAGCGAACTTAGCAACGGCCAAGACATCGACGCTGACCAGTACCGTCTTGATGGTCTATACAGCTTCTTCAGTGAATCTAGCGTAACACCTTACCTAGCCGCTGGTTTGGGTACAACGGAATACAGCAACAACCTACACGGTGATGGCAACACTCAACTTAACGTAGGTGGTGGTTTGAAATTCGCTCTAAGCGATAACACAGCTCTACGTGCTGACTACCGTCTGATCGATGACCTAGAAGCAGATCACCTAGATCAAGTTGCAACACTAGGCCTACAGTACACTTTTGGTAAGAAGAAAGCTGAGCCAGCACCTGTTGTTGTCGCAGCAGCGCCTGCACCTGTAGTTGAACCAGAGCCAGTGGTTGAGCCAGAGCCAGTTAAAACGGTACTGCCGTACGACATCCACTTCGGCTTCGATTCTGCACACGTTGCTCAATCAGAATTCTCTGATCTACAAAGCATCGCTGACCACTTAGCAGCTCACCCAGATCAAGTGGCTCAGATCCGCGGTTTTGCAGATTCAACTGGCGCGCAAGAGTACAACAAAGAGCTATCTGAGAAACGTGCTAAAGCAGTAGCAAAACTACTGGTTGAAGACTTCGGTGTAGATGCTAGCCGTCTAGACACTGTGGGTTACGGTGAAATGTACCCAGTAGTAAGCAACGACACTAAAGCGAACCGTCAGCTAAACCGTCGTGCGACAACAGTTTCCTTCTCTTCTCGTGAAGCAATGGAAAACGATATGCCTAACTAAGTCATAGACTTGGTAAAATGAAAAAACCAGACTTCGGTCTGGTTTTTTTTGGTCTGGACAACAGATAGATAGGCTAGCGGCAATTACCTTTTTTTGCTTGCCCTGGAGGGCAGAAGCCTCGCTCGTCACCATCGTAATCATGCTTGCGCTGATAATCATGGTCGCCACTGCGGCTCGCCTCTACATCAACGCCACCGATTTCACCTGCTACACGGTGCACTGAACACCCAGATAGCACCAAAGTGGCCAATATCACAAACAGTGTGTTTTGCATCGTCTCTCTCCTATTATTTGGTTAATCTCGCCAGATTACCGAATGTTAAAATAGACGGTCTAATAGCTTTACAGCCTGATCACAGTACTTTGCTATATACAGACATTCACTACTCCTACGTAAAGTAGTGCACAAAAAAAGGCGATGTGCCAAACGCACATCGCCTTTTGCTAGAAACTGTCTCGTTGTTTGCGTATTAAGCTTCGAAACGAGAAAAGTCAGTCAGTGGGTAGAAGTCTGGGTATGGTAGAGACGCAACGCCAGAATCAACCGCCGCTTTCGCTACTGCTGCCGATACATTGGTCAGTAGTCGCGCATCCATTGGTTTTGGCAAAATATACTCTTTACCAAACTCCAACGCTGCACCGCCGTACGCATTGATCACGTCTTGTGGAACTGGCTCTTTTGCCAAGTCTTTCAGAGCATGTACTGCTGCGACTTTCATTTCTTCATTGATTTTGGTGGCACGAACGTCCAATGCACCACGGAAAATGAATGGGAAGCCAAGTACGTTGTTCACCTGATTCGGGTAATCAGAACGGCCTGTTGCCATGATTAGATCCGAACGTGCTGCCAGTGCCGCTTCAGGGTTAATTTCTGGATCAGGGTTAGAACAAGCGAAGACAATCGGGTTAGCCGCCATTTTGTTCAATTGATCTACCGTTAGTAGATCTGGACCAGAAACGCCGATAAATACGTCAGCGCCATCGATAGCATCATCAAGGTTGCGAGCATCGGTATCAATCGCAAACGTTGCTTTGTATTCGTTTAGATCATTACGGCCAGAGTGGATCACGCCATTACGGTCTAGCACGAAGATGTTCTCACGCTTTGCACCACACGCAATGATTAGGTTCATACAAGCTGTTGCTGCAGCACCCGCACCTAGACAAACGATTTTCGCGTCTTCGATCGCTTTGCCTTGAAGCTCTAGTGCGTTTAACAGGCCTGCTGCGGTTACGATCGCAGTACCGTGTTGATCATCGTGGAAAACAGGGATTGAACAACGTTCAATCAACTGACGTTCGATTTCAAAACACTCAGGTGCTTTGATGTCTTCTAGGTTGATACCGCCGTAAGTGTTAGCAATACGCGCTACAGTATCAATGAAGGCTTCTGGGCTTTCTGCTTCAACTTCAACGTCTACAGAGTTCACACCAGCGAAGCGCTTGAATAATACCCCTTTACCTTCCATAACAGGCTTAGATGCCAATGGACCGATGTTGCCTAGGCCAAGTACCGCTGTACCATCAGAAATAACGGCGACTAGGTTACCTTTGCCAGTGTAACGGTAAGCTGCTTCTGGATCTTTGGCGATTTCACGGCAAGGCTCTGCTACGCCAGGGCTGTAGGCCAAAGATAGGTCGCGTGATGTTGCGGTTGGCTTGCTGATAGTGATGCTAAGTTTGCCTGGTACTGGTTTCTCATGGTACTCAAGCGCCGCTTGTTTTAGATCTTCTGCCATTTTTGTTATTCCGTCTAAATTAGTAGTGTTGTTCGTTTGCTTTGCAGCAGTGGGCTTCTTTCTAGCCTAGTGATGCAGATGACATCGGTCTAGAAGAAGCTCCTTATATAATTATGTTAGTTTGTCGGTGTTTAATCCGACGACTCAATTCTACGTAAGTCTTGAGGATGTTTCACCGTTAAAACGACAGATTTAAATCGATCTTTACGATGATTCTTGCGTTGATACTGCCAACCACGAGCTTCGACTGATTTACCTTGCAGAAAATAGATATCTTTTTCGGACCAGTAATGTTCAGCGTATCGGGGAATGTTGATCACTAGATCCTGTGAAGTTTCCAGCCACCAACCACCACGATTGTGTGTGATTGACGTAAGTTTGGATCGTGCAACCGCAAAGCCAGCTTGTGGCTGCCATTGGGTTGGATGTTGCCATAGCCCACGTTTCGCCTCCCGGGCAATTTGCTCGGATTTTGCAAAACAATCCTGATAACGAATATTGGGCGGCACAGCAATACGATAGCCTAATCCATCAGATAGTAACTGACTTGCTATCGACTCTCGATCTTTCGTAAATAAATAATACAGCTTACGGCCATAGCGGTCTTCGCTTTCCTGCGCGCTTTGCCAGTAAACTTGATCTCCCGCAAGAGAAGAGAGACGTTGCTTTGCTTCTAAAGCAAAGGCTTCGTGACGACCATTTTCGTGGTCTAATTCTGGTGTATTGACACCAACTAAACGCACTTTACGGCCATCACTTAAGTGCAACGTATCGCCGTCAACAATACGCTGCACCTGTGCGACTTGCAAATCTCCCTGTGCAAGACACTGCCCGTAGCTTGAAGACGACAGGCATAAAAAAAGCGCCAAGAGAGCTTGGCGCTTTTTTTGAATCAGCATACGTGCCATCCACCAATTACTTAGTAGAACGACGAGCTCCGAAACGCTTGTTGAAGCGATCAACACGACCACCTGTATCAACCATTTTCTGTTGACCAGTGTAGAATGGGTGGCAGTTGCTGCATACGTCGATGTGCAGGTCGTTACCTAGTGTTGAGTTTAGAGACAGAGTGTTGCCACAAGTACAAGTTGCAGAAACAGCTGAGTAATTTGGGTGGATATCTTTTTTCATCGTTTTTTACCTTAAGGTTTGGTGTGCCGCCACTTAGTCATTAATTAACGTCGCTAAGCACCGCACGATTCGTTGTACATCAATTGTACAGTGGTACCAAGAGCCGCGTATTTTAGGCGTCAAAGCGCCATTCGGCAAGCCCTTTTACGATAATTTCCCTGCTTGAAAAGCCGCGAAAAGTTCACATTTTCCATCCAGACTCACGTACACTTACTAGATAATCCGTTGTGTAAAATCTTTTTGCTGGTAAATCAAGGTATTAGTCTTTTATGGTCGACACGCTTCTTACCCAAGACCCGTATGTCAAAGTTGCACTAAATGTGCCGCTCCGAGCCACATTTGACTATAAAATCCCTAAAGCTTTGGCCTATCGGCATCACATTCGCCCCGGCATGCGCGTCAAAGTGCCCTTTGGTAAGGGCGATCGTCACAGCATTGGTCTCGTGATTGAAACCAGTGTTAGCAGCGACTACCCAGATACCCAGATTAAACCCATTACCGCCCTGCTTGATGACAGCCCAATTATCTCTCAAGAGCTGTTTGACCTGTGCGCTTGGGCGGCACGCTACTACCATCACCCGATTGGCGAAGTATTTTTCCACGCATTGCCAACCAGTTTGCGTAAAGGCGAAACAGCCGATTTTCGCACAGAAACTTGGTGGTTTCTAACCGAGCAAGGTAAGACGACAGATATTGAATCGTTGAAAAACGCCAAGCAACAAAAAGCCTTTCTAGACGCCCTAAAGCAACATGCAGAACATGGCCTAAGCCCCCACTTGCTGACAGTTTTTGAACTCACTAGCGCGGCAGCCAAGGGATTAGAAAAGAAAGGCTTAGTACGTAGCGAACAGCGCAGTTTCATCAAATCGGTGGAAACTCACGCCCATCAAAAGCAAGTACCGCCGACGCTTAACCCTGAGCAAGCCGCCGCCACCCACGCCATTTTGGCCATGCGTAATGAATTTGGTGTAGCCTTACTTGATGGCATTACTGGCAGCGGTAAAACCGAGGTGTTCCTGCGTGCTATCGAAGCCTTACTGAAAGATGACAAGCAAATTCTAGTGATGGTGCCGGAAATCGGCCTAACACCGCAAACCCTGCGTCGCTTCGAAAGTCGCTTCAATACTGACATTGTCTTGATGCATTCCAATATGACCGACCGTGAGCGCTTGGATGCTTGGTTGATGATTGAACATGGGCAAGCCAATATCATCATCGGCACTCGGTCCTCCGTATTTGTACCGGCAACACGCTTGGGGTTAATCATCATCGATGAAGAGCATGACGCCTCCTACAAGCAGCATGAAGGCTTCCGTTATCATGCCCGCGACTTAGCCATTAAACGCGCCCAAGGTTTACACATACCGGTGCTATTAGCCTCAGCGACGCCTTCCTATGAAAGCATGGCCAATGCGCTGCAAAAGCGCTATCACTGGCTCAAACTGCGACAACGAGCGGGCGACGCTCAACTGCCACAAATGGAGCGGGTCGACTTGCGCGGCCAAAGCCTGAAACAAGGTTTTAGCGAACACACCCTAGAGCGCATGCGTCAAACCCTTGAGCGCAAAGAACAAGTGCTCGTCTTTCTAAACCGTCGCGGTTACGCCCCTACTTTAATGTGTCACCAATGCGGTTGGATCGCCGCCTGTGATCATTGCGATGTGAATCTGACCGTACATAAACGAGCCAACAAACTGCACTGTCACCATTGCGACAGTCACAAAGCTCTGTTGCATACCTGTCCTGAGTGCCACAGTACCGAGTTGTTCACTGTCGGCGAAGGCACAGAGCAGATCGAAGGCGTTTTAAATCAATACTTCAAGCACACGCCCGTATTGCGTATCGACCGAGACAGCACGCAACGCAAAACTGCGCTAACACAGATTACCCAGAAGATTCACGAGCACGATCAAGCCATTTTGGTGGGCACACAAATGCTCGCTAAAGGCCATCATTTCCCTAACGTCACCCTAGTGGTGATTATGGATGCAGACGTAGGTCTGTTCTCATCCGATTTTCGTGGCATGGAGCGCACCGCGCAATTAATTACTCAAGTCGCCGGGCGGGCGGGACGTAGCTCTAAACGAGGTCATGTGTTGCTGCAAACTTATCATCCTGATCACAGTGCCATCGAGTGCTTGTGTGTGCAAGGCTATGAAGCGCTCGCCATGAGCGGCCTGCGTGAACGCCAACAATTAGCACTGCCACCGTTTTATCATCAAGTCGTGATCCGTGCGGAGTCGCAACAAGAGCAACAAGCCATGAGCTTATTGATGCAGCTGCGCAACCAAATGTCCGTTCATTTGTCAGAGGAAATGCAGATCGTTGGCCCCTATGCTGCGATTATCGTGCGTAAAGCCGGCCAACATCGCGCGCTACTCAGCCTAAAAAGTCCACAACGGGGAAATCTTCACCGAATTGTTGCCTTAGCAAGCCAATGGCTTGAGCAAAATACGAAAAATCATAAAATTCGCTTCGCGATCGACGTCGATCCGCTGGAAACTTTTTAACGCACTGCGCATAATGTGCGCACTTTATTCGAAACCCTAACTCACATGTTTGATTTGATGCTCTTAGCAACCAAAACTAGCCGTCCACGAAAAGGCGCGACCCGCAAAGCGCCAACACCGCCACCGAAGCGCTCTGTACCTTGGTGGCTTTGGTTAGTCGTTCCTCTACTAGTCATTGGTTTTGTGTTTGTCTTGGTAAAATTGGCCGCGGTTGAAACCAACCAAGCCAACACCGCCCCGATCAAAACTGCTACACCAGTGAAAGTCGAACCAGCGGCGCCGAAGACCCCGGCTAAAATAGACAACAAGGCGCCAGAAGCACCAGCCAAACGAGAAACCTTCGAGTTTTACCAACTGCTGCAAGACAGCGAAGTGGACACCAGCCATGTGGACGCTTACGAGTACCAGCCTCGTGAAGAAGAAAACTTCAGCTACATGATTCAAGCAGCGTCTTTCCGTTCTAGTGCGGACGCAGATCGTTTGCGTGCCAAACTGATCCTGTCAGGCCTTGAAGCACATATTAAAGCCAGTGAAAGTAAAGATGGCGGAACTTGGTATCGTGTAACGGTCGGTCCGTTTACAACGCGCTCCGCAGAAAGCCGTGCGCAGGACAAACTGGCACGCATGGGGCTCAACTCCTACACCTATAAAGTGCCAAACGAGTAATAAATATTAAAGCACTCAACCTTTCTGGTTGGGTGCTTGAAATCCTCACGCTTACCCCCATTTTGATAAGTAATCGAATGTGGAGTAAATCATGACTACGATTCTAACCGTACGCAAAGACAATCAAGTCGTCGTTGGTGGCGATGGACAAGTTTCCCTAGGCAACACCGTAATGAAGGGCAATGCCCGTAAGGTGCGTCGTCTATACCGTGGCGAAGTGATCGCAGGGTTTGCTGGGGGCACGGCTGACGCATTCACTTTATTTGAGCGCTTTGAAGGCCAACTTGAGAAACACCAAGGTCACCTCGTCCGAGCAGCTGTTGATCTCGCTAAAGATTGGCGTTCTGACAAAGCACTACGCCGACTCGAAGCCATGTTGATCGTGGCCAACAAAGACAGCACCCTAATCATCACAGGTAACGGCGATGTGGTCGAACCTCAGCACGGCGCCCTAGCGATTGGCTCTGGCGGCAACTTCGCCGAAGCAGCCGCTCGCGCACTGCTAGACAATACTGAGCTCAGCGCGCAAGACATCGTTGAGAAAAGTCTAAACATCGCGGCCGACATTTGTGTCTTCACCAATCACAATTTAACGATCGAAACCATTAATATCGATCCAAAGCTTGAAGACCAATCTAAGTAACGAATTGAGAGATTAAAGCATGAGCAACATGACCCCACGTGAAACGGTCAATGCCTTAGACCAACACATTATCGGCCAACAAAGCGCTAAGCGCGCGGTGGCGATTGCCCTACGTAACCGCTGGCGCCGCATGCAACTTCCTGATGACATGCGCGCAGAAGTAACGCCTAAAAACATCCTGATGATCGGTCCAACCGGTGTCGGTAAAACTGAGATTGCGCGCCGTTTAGCCAAGCTTGCTAACGCACCTTTCATCAAAATTGAAGCGACAAAATTCACTGAAGTCGGTTACGTGGGTCGCGATGTCGATTCCATCATCCGTGATCTAATGGAAACGTCGATCAAAATGCTGCGCGAACAAGAAACCGAGCGTATGAAGCATAAAGCAGAAGACGCGGCAGAAGATCGCATCCTAGATGCTTTACTGCCACCAGCTCGTGGGTTTGAAGAAGAGTCCGCATCCAGCTCCACTCGCCAAGCGTTCCGCAAAAAACTACGCGAAGGCCAACTGGATGACAAAGAAATCGACATTGAGGTTTCGGACGCACCAATGGGCGTGGAAATCATGACCCCACCGGGCATGGAAGAAATGACCAGCCAGTTGCAGAGCCTATTCTCAAACATGGGCGGCGACCGTAAGAAAAAACGTAAGCTCAAAGTCAAAGATGCACTGCGTCAGATCCGCGATGAAGAAGCGGCGAAGTTAGTCAACGAAGACGAGCTGAAAGCCCGCGCGGTGGAAGCCGTTGAGCAACACGGTATCGTATTTTTAGACGAGATCGATAAGGTCGCGAAAAGCTCCGAACGCTCCAGCGGTGAAGTGTCTCGTGAAGGTGTTCAGCGTGACCTATTGCCATTGATTGAAGGTTGTACCGTCAGCACCAAATACGGCATGATCAAAACCGATCACATTCTATTTATCGCATCGGGCGCTTTCCATCTATCTAAACCATCGGATTTGATTCCTGAGCTACAGGGTCGCTTGCCAATTCGTGTTGAGCTAAATGCGCTAACCGTGGACGATTTCAAACGTATTTTGACTGAACCCAGCGCTTCTTTGACTAAACAGTACGTGGCACTGGCGAAGACGGAGAACATTAACATAAACTTCACTGACGAAGGCATTACTCGCATCGCCGAGATCGCTTGCCAAGTAAACGAACGTACCGAAAACATCGGCGCCCGTCGTCTACACACCGTACTAGAGCGTTTGCTGGAAGAAGTGTCTTACTCAGCGAGTGATATGCCAGATGGTCAACAGGTGGATATCACGGCCGAGTACGTTAACCAGCAACTTGGCGAAGTGGCGGACAACGAAGACCTTAGCCAGTACATTTTGTAATTTGATAACCCTTTGAAATAGATCGAGACGCACCATGGCAACGCTAGTTCCAACAAAAATTCACTACCATAAACAATCCCGTGAACTGGAGCTGGCGTTTTCCGATGGCTCGAACTATCGCCTGAGCGCTGAATATTTACGCGTGCATTCACCGTCAGCGGAAGTCCGCGGTCATGGAGCACAGATTCCGATTCTGCAACATGGCAAACGCAATGTAATGATCATGAACATCGAAGCGGCGGGCAACTACGCGTTGAAGATCACCTTCGACGATGGCCATGACTCTGGTCTGTACTCTTGGGATTACCTGTACAACCTTGGTAAAAACCATGATGAGCTATGGCAGATGTACTTAGATCGCTTAGAAAAAGAAGGCCGCACACGCGACTCTTCTGCGATCCAAATCCATCAGGTTCACTAACTGACTGTCTAACGAACGAGCGTACCCATGACAATTAGCCTTGCGGCCCTTGGCTCTATTGAGCACGCGGTGAATTATGCCCTCAAGCAAGATCCACCGTCACAGCGTCATCTCGCCAAATTGGCTGGCCAACAGATCTTCTTAGAAGTAGAGGACTTTAACCTCATTCTGCAGATTCATGTGCTCGAACAAGGCGTCATGCTCGATCGCCCTGAAAGCATGGAAGAGGTGGAGTTGGATGCCAAGCTTGATACCCATGTAAAAGGCCCGAGCAGCGCGTACCGTAAACTGCTTGAAGGCGATGGTTTCTTTGATGGCGACCTACGCATTCGCGGTAACGCGCAAGCACTGATGACACTTCACAAAGTCATGCAAGGCTTTGAATTTGATTGGGAGGGCATCCTCGCCGACAAAGTCGGTGACCTCGCAGCGGCCACCTTTGCACGCTTGATTCGCACGCAATGGTCAATCACCAAAGAGCTGACCACCAATGCCCGCGTGCAACTGGTGAACTATCTACAATCCAACAGCCAACTACTGCCGAGCAAAATCGAGTTTGATCACTTCGTTGATGAAACAGAACGTTTAGGCATGCAGATCGAACGCTTTGAGGCTAAGTTAAAACTGGCGGAGCGCAAGCGAAGCTAAACTATCAAGCATTTCGCCTTTGAGCTCTATCCCTACTACCTAAAGACTAAAGAGCTTCATTAAAAAGCCAGCATATGCTGGCTTATACCGTTTCCATTAATATTACTTACGACTACTTTGCACTTCGTATAAACGGTAAAATTCGTGTTGATCATAAGAACCATGAGAGAAGCACAGTTCGTAGTTTAGATCTTTAGGTAATTTACCTTCTGGCGTGTACAGGCCAGCATAGCCCGGAATGTATAGCTTAGAATGGCGATCTGTACCATCAAAGTACAGCATACTTTGGGTAGCACCATCGGCTTTATTAATCATACGGTACTTAAGCGCACCACTATCAATATCCTCAGCTTTGTACATAATCGCTTGATCATTAATATCAGTGTCTACACCCGAAATACGTACAAGGAAATCTTTTGCAGATTTTTCGCCAACACGCATCACAGATACTGTGATCGGGGTACCACACCCTTCGTAGTTGTAAACAACCCTGCCAAGATCCGGGCGCTCTTGCGCAGCAAATGTCATAGCGGAGAAGGTGGCACCAAGGCCAATAAGAAGCTTGCGATACATAATATCAGTCCATTGTGTTTTATGAAGGGCTGAACATTAACAAGCCCCGAGAACTGGTAAAAGTATAAATTTTATCAAGCCGTCAACATTTTCAAAAAACTGACGCTAGACTTACAGTTTTCTTGTTCGACTAAAACATCTCTTCAAATAGATCGGCTCACACTGTTTTTACTGCATGACCACCTAATAACGTTTGAGTGTGCCTATCCTGAGCTAACCAGCTTTCCAGATTCGCGGCAGACATAGGCCGAGCAAAACCAAACCCCTGTAAGTACTCACAGTCTAGATTGGTGAGATAAGATATTTGGTTTTCTGTTTCCACCCCTTCCGCGATCACTTTCATACGCAGCCCTTTTGCCATCGCAATGGTCGCCGAAATAATGTGTTCATCGGACTCATTGACACCAATGCCACGAATAAAGGATTGATCAATTTTGAGATAATTCGCCTCCAGCTCTCGCAGGTAGCTTAACGAGCAATAACCGGTACCAAAGTCATCAATAGCAATTGAGATATTGTGCTGACGCAACGTCTGTAGATTTCGCTCCAGTTGTGCCGAACGCACCATCAAAGTGGTTTCAGTAAACTCCACCGCAACCGCATTATAAGGAATGCCATAACGCTTCATGGTCGTGATCAATTCCAGCGCCACATCTGAATTGGAAAGCTGTACCGCCGATAAGTTAATCGAAAGCTTCCCCACCTGCACGTGACGAGAGCGCCAGTCCGCTAACTGACGCAGTGCCGTATCAATAATCCAGCGCCCCAACTCGACTATTTGACCGCTGTCTTCTGCGATCGGAATAAATAGCGCTGGCGATATCCATTCACCTTGACGATACCAACGGAGTAGCACTTCAGCACCGTAAGCCGCACCGGTCTGACTATCAATCTGCGGCTGATAATACAGCATCAGCTGCTCAGGATCGGTTAACGCCTGCTCAAGATTGCGCTGAATGGAAACCCGACGTTGCATGCTTTCATCCATTGAGTCGTCAAAAAAGCGATACGTGTTCTTACCTGAATGCTTGGCGCGGTACATGGCCAAGTCCGCTTGCCGTAACAAGGAAGAGGCATCAATCTCTGCAATGTCATGCAAGGCGACGCCAATACTACAGCTCACGGAGAATGTGGTTTCCTTATATTCAAACGGCTGAGCAATGGCATTTACAATGCTTTGCGCCAAATAATGTATCTGGCTTTCTTGCATGGCTGGGTGAATAAATAAAGCGAACTCGTCGCCACCAAGACGCGATAACAACGCATCCTCTGGCATCAAAGCACGCAGTTTTTTCGCCACTCGTTTAAGCAACACATCGCCAGCATCGTGGCCTAGAGTGTCATTGATTTCTTTAAAGCGATCCAAATCAATAAACATCAACGCGATTGCGCCATAGTGACGATTAGATACGCACTCTTCCAAGCATTGTTCAAAGTAGCGACGGTTTGCTAGTCCAGTTAAGTCATCATGTTGTGCCATATAAAGCACTTGTTGCTCGGCTTTTTTGCGCACAGTAATGTCTTCGTGAACCGCAATAAAATATTCCACTTGACCTTTACTGTCTAAAATTGGCGTGATGGTTTGTTCCACCGTAATCAAATGTCCATCCTTGTGTCGATTCACTAACTCACTGCGCCAACTTTGCCCTTGGCAAATGGTCTGCCACAGACTTTGAAAAAAAGGCCGCTCATGCACACCCGAGTTAAGAATTCTAGGCGTATGACCACGCACTTCTTTTAGGCTGTACCCCGTGAGTGAAGCAAACGCGTCATTGACCCATTCAATATGACCTTTAGGATCGGTAATAAAGATGGCGTTGGCCGCACTGCGAATCGCCATACTCAATAGAAAATTATCACCCTGAATCTTGTCTCGTTTATGCTGAAACATCAGATACATCACCAGCATCAAGACCAGTACGAACGCCAATATAGAAAAAATAGTACGCACCACTTGTGCGTCATTCTGCCAATTCGCCAGCGCATCCTCATTATAGGAGCGCAGCGAAATCACTAATGGATAAAATGACGTGGCACGGTAGCTGTCTAAATAATGTCCTTTTTCATTCTGTTCTCTAACCTCCCCCCAAGAGCGCGCCATAATTTGCTCTCGACGCTGATCATTGAGCGCATCGGCATCCCCCAATACGACTTCACCAGTAAATAGGTACATAGAGGCTTCGCGATGACTGCTGACAACCGACTGGAATAGACTTTTATAGTAGTTCAGGTTCACTGAGCCAATGACGTAGCCCACGATTTCGCCCTGTAATCGATAGGGAACACAAATCGGCCAGTAGCTTAATTCGACCATATTAATCGTATCGCCCCAAAAGCGTCCTGGATGTGGCGGTAGAAATAAAGTCTCCATATTGGACACACGCTGGGTACATACTTTGGCCTTTGCCAGAGGCACGAAATCCACACTACGCAATTGAGGCAAGCTACGTAATAAACGGTCCTTTAAAATAGCGAGCGTGTTTGGTGGGCGCTCTAAGACATTCGCTGCCAGCGTCTCCAGTGCGCCAACCGCCGCCTGAGTCGCACGGACCACCGAATCTTCTATCGCGTACACTAAGGTTGCGCTGGTTAATGACTGTTCCGTTAACGCCCGCTCATGACCGCGGCCGAGCAGACTTTGTAAGCTGATCGTCATCACCGTCAAAACGATGAGGGTGCAGACCACCACCACGGTTTGACGTTGGACAAAATTAGATAGTCGTTTTAGCAATGTTATTAACCTAGATCAGCTTAAAAAATTCATAACTCAGCATAATAAGCGTAGCTTATCGTTTAAATTGTTTTGAGGTGTTGACGTATGTCGTTAAGAACAAAAGCAAGTGCTGTCTTTTTCAGCTTTCTTGTACTATTCACTGGTTCAGTGATGGCGCAGCAAAGTCCAACTCTCTTGGCGATACAAGAGCAAGGAGAGCTCAATGTTTGTATCTGGCCAGACTATTTTTCCATCACTTATTTGAGTCCGCGCTCCCAGCAGCTAGAAGGTATTGATATCGATCTCAGCCAAGCTCTTGCCTACGACTTAGGCGTACAAGTGAACTATGTAAAAACTCACTTTGGCCGTTTTATGGATGACTTAGAGGCAGGGAACTGCGATGTGGCCATGTTCGGTGTGGGCGACACGCCAGCTCGCCGTGAACGCATTAACTTTACTCAGCCTTATCTTGCCAGCAATATGTACGCGGTCACCACCAAGCAACATCCTTTGATTAGCAGTTGGTCGGATATGGACCAAACAGGAGTGATTGTCTGCGTGCAAAAAGGTACCTACATGGAAAATGCCATGCGCAAGAGCCTCAAGCATGCCACATTGACCACGGTGTTGCGACCAAATGAGCGGGAAGGTGAAGTGTTATCAGGACGTGCCGATGTGTTTATCACCGACTACCCTTACGGTCAAAAGATGATCAATATCTACGATTGGGCCAAATTGATCGCACCGCCGGGTAAAACAGAGCAGTTCCAGTATGCCTATGCGGTTGCCAAAGGCGACCAAGCTTGGCTACAACGTGTCGATCAATTCGTCAGCGACATCAAACAAGACGGGCGTCTCGCCAAAGCTGCCGCACATTACAACCTAACACCGATTATGATTACCGAATAAGCCCGCAAGTTGGCTATCTGACAAGAAAAAGCCTGAGCATGTTGTCATGCTCAGGCTTTTTTGTTTATTGCGAAACGCTTGGCTTACTACATACGCTCTAAGGTTTCGATACCGAGCAGTTCTAGACCTTGCTTCAAGGTAGACGCGGTATTCAACGCCAATTGTAGGCGGCTGAATTTCACATCGTCTTCGGCGTTTAGAATTGGACAGGCTTCGTAGAAGCTCATAAAGATGCCCGCAAGTTCGTACAAGTAAGCACACAAGAAATGCGGCATACCGTCGTTGATCACCTGCTGGATCGCTTCTTCGAATTGGCAAAGCTTCACGGCCAAAGCACGTTCTTGCTCTTCGACAACACTGATCGGCGCTTTGAAGTTCGCCACGTCCATTTCCGAACGACGAACAATACTTGCCACACGAGAGTATGCGTACAGCAAGTAAGGCGCTGTGTTGCCTTCGAAGCTCAACATGTTGTCCCAATTAAACACGTAATCAGAAGTACGGTTCTTAGACAAGTCAGCATACTTAACCGATGCGACACCGACTACGCGACCGATGTTACGTTGCTCGTCTTCAGGCATGTCTGGGTTCTTAGACGCGACCAATTGGAAGGCGCGCTCTTGCGCTTCTTCAAGCAGCGCAGACAGTTTCGCCACACCACCAGAACGGGTCTTAAACGGCTTACCATCACTGCCCATTACCGTACCGAACGGCATGTGCTCTAGGCTGGTTTCAGGCTTCACAAAGTTCGCTTTACGCGACAAAGTAAAGATTTGCTGGAAGTGCAACGATTGACGCGCATCGACAAAGTACAACACACGGTCCGCATTCAACGTACCTTGACGGTAACGCAGCGCCGCTAAGTCAGTGGTCGCGTAAAGGAAACCACCGCCCGTCTTTTGTACAATGATCGGTGTGATATCGCCGTCTTTATTGGCGAATTCTTCTAGGAACACACATTTCGCGCCTTGGTCTTCTTTGATCAGGCCTTGTGCATCGAGGTCAGCGATGACTTTTGGTAAATCGTCGTTGTAAGCACTTTCTGGCTTCACGTCCGCACGAGAAAGAGACACTCCCAACATTTGGTAGGTTTCTTCACAGTGCTGCAGAGACACTTCGATAAACTCATTCCAAAGTTTTAGGCACTCCGCATCGCCAGACTGTAGCGATACCACCAGCTCACGAGCACGAACAGAGAAGGCTTCATCTTCGTCAAAGCAGATTTTCGCTTCACGGTAGAAGGTTTCAAGGTCAGACAGCGCCATGCTCACTTCAGAATTTTGTTCGCGCAAACGTTCCATGTACGCCAACAACATACCAAACTGAGTGCCCCAGTCGCCCACGTGGTTCTGGCGCACAACGTTGTGGCCCAAGAACTCAAGGGTACGTACAACCGCATCACCGATGACCGTTGAACGAAGATGGCCTACGTGCATTTCTTTGGCTAGGTTAGGACCAGAGTAATCCACTACCACGGTTTGCGGATCCGTTACTGTGGCAACATCCAAACGATCGCTGTCTCGCAAGCTTTCCAGCGTGCTACCCAGCCATACGTTTTTCAAGAAAATATTGATAAAACCAGGGCCTGCAATTTCGACTTTATCCGCTACATCAGACAGATCCAATTGCTCCAACACCTTGGCAGCGAAGTCACGAGGATTGGTACCAATTTTCTTGGCCGCGCCCATGATGCCATTGGCTTGGTAATCACCAAATTGAACTTTAGCTGACTGACGAACCAATGCTGGCGCATCGTCCGCCGCACCCGATGCGACCATAGCCGCTTGAATACGTTGATTTAAAAGCGTTTGAATATTCACAAGAAACCCATTTGAAAATACAGAACCCCCTGCTGAAGAAAAGACATCTAGCCAAGTCACTTATCAACAAATGTCTTAGCTAAATGCCAGCTTCACCAGAGGGTTAAAGTGTCATTAGAAGTTGGCGCTATGATAACCGATTTTCGTCTATTTAGCGAAAGAACAGCTTACACGCTGGGTTATCGTTTTCGTCTTGATAAGGGTAGCCCAACTCGTCTAGATAACGCGTCACATCGGTCTCTTCACCGACCGCTTGTAGTCCAACCAAAACACGACCGTAGGCATCACCGTGGTTACGGTAGTGGAACATGGAAATATTCCACTGGCCGCCCAGTGTATTAAGGAACTTCAACAAAGCACCAGGACGTTCTGGGAATTCAAAGCTGTACAGCAACTCACCTTTGTCGCTACGCAAGTGACCGCCGATCATATGGCGCACGTGAACCTTAGCGGTTTCGTCGTCGGTTAGATCGACGATTTCGTAGTCTTTTAGATCGTGTAGCAGCTCTTCACGGCTGTGCGGGCTACCACCGAGCGCGACACCGACGAAGATCACAGCTTCTTTTTCATCACTGTAACGGTAGTTAAATTCGGTGATTGAACGGCCCACTAGCGCCTGACAGAAATCTTTAAAGCTGCCAGGTGCTTCAGGAATGCGCACGGCAATGATGGCTTCGCGCTTTTCACCCAGCTCTGCACGCTCAGATACGTGACGTAAGCGGTCGAAGTTAACGTTGGCGCCCGAATTGATTGCCACCAAACGTTGGCCTTTCGCACCTTCACGTTCGATGTATTTTTTCAGACCCGCTAGCGCACAAGCGCCCGCTGGCTCTGTGATCGAGCGCGTATCATCGTAGATATCTTTGATCGCGGCACACATTTCATCAGTGCTCACCGTGATAACTTCGTCAACGCAATCTTTGGCAATTTCAAAGGTGTTCTTACCAATTTCCGCTACAGCAACGCCTTCAGCGAAAATGCCGACTGTGGATAGACGAGTTGGCTTGCCAGTGTCTAAAGCAATCTTCAAACACGCAGCATCGATTGGTTCCACACCAATGACTTTGATCTCTGGACGCAGGTATTTGATGTAAGCAGACACACCAGCGATCAAACCGCCACCGCCCACAGGGATAAACACCGCATCGATGTCACCTTCGATCTGACGTAAAAGCTCCATACCGATGGTGCCTTGACCCGCAATGGTGTCGATGTCATCAAATGGGTGCACATACACTTGGCCCGTTTCGGCCATAATTTCTTGTGACTTCGCAAACGCCGCGTCGAAGGCATCACCCGATAACACCACTTCCGCACCACGTGCGCGCACCGCGTTAACTTTTACATCGGGCGTCGTCGCAGGCATGACGATGGTCGCTTTGATGCCTAGCTTTTTCGCCGCGAGCGCTACACCTTGAGCATGGTTACCGGCTGAGGCCGCAATCACACCCTTGGCACGTTCTTCTTCAGAAAGCTGAATAATCTTGTTGTATGCGCCACGAATCTTGAACGAGAACACTGGCTGTAGGTCTTCTCGCTTCAAAATAATATCGTTGCCAGTGCGCTCAGACAGCTGTGTAGCACGGGAAACGGGTGTTTCTACTGCGACGTCGTATACCGGCGCCTGTAGAATTTTTTTGATGATCGTGTGAGGCATATACATTCCTGCTTTTTCTCCAAAGCACGCCTAGAATCGGCGTTTGCGGGGGTAACTCAACTAGTAACTCGGTTAAAAACGAACACGCAATATACCCCTTCCACCCTTGATGAGCAAAGCCTTGGGCTGGATTTGACCGCTTTTTAGCAGAACTCGGCAACTTCGTCCTAGAGGGGTAACAAAACACGGGGGAACTGACTATAATGAGCTCACCCTTTAGGGCAACTTTCAAACACAATCACAGTCACAGGTTTATCCAGCATGACGCAAGACGAATTAAAACAAGCAGTCGCTGAAGCCGCGGTGGAATACATCCTCCCGCTACTTGAAGAAGACACCATTGTCGGCGTAGGTACCGGTTCAACAGCGAACATGTTCATTGATGAATTGGCCAAACACAAACATCTATTTGACGGTACCGTAGCAAGTTCGGAAGCTTCTGCTGATCGCCTAAAAGGTCACGGCATCCCTGTGTATGACCTGAACTCTGTGTCTTCTATTCGCGTTTATGTAGACGGTGCAGATGAGTCTAACGATCATCTTCACCTAATTAAAGGCGGCGGCGCGGCGCTAACGCGCGAGAAAATCGTGGCAGCGGTATCAGAAGAGTTTGTTTGTATCGCAGACGAATCTAAGCTGGTAAAAGTACTTGGTGATTTCCCACTACCAGTGGAAGTGATCCCAATGGCGCGCAGCTATGTGGCTCGTGAACTAGTAAAACTTGGCGGTGACCCAGTGTACCGTGAAGGTGTTGTCACAGATAATGGCAACCACATTCTAGACGTGTACAACATGCAGATCGTTGACCCAATTAAACTGGAAAGCCAAATCAACGAAATCGTTGGCGTGGTGACAAACGGCTTATTCGCTGCACGCCCTGCAAACGTCTTGTTGCTAGGCACTCAGTCTGGCGTGAAAACACTTAAGGCTTAGTTCTTCAGATAGCCTGAGACCAATTCTCGTTTCTCGCTCTACGCGCAAGCGCTAGAGGTCGCTTCAAAACGAAATTGGTCTCTGTCTTAATACAATTGTTCTAAGCCTCAGCAGACTTATTAGGATAGGACTCAACGTTATTTTCCAGTGACTTCTAGCGCTTGCGCGTAGAACAGAAAATAATTGTTGAGACCTAGTCGCTTCAATACGAAATTAGCTGTATTCACAGACCTATTCTTCCTCACTGTCTGAATTCTGTTTAAAAAGCATCTCAAAGAATGATGGGATTTGGGGTTCAGGCTGAGTCTGATTGCCTTGGGCTTTTGCGTGAGCAATATTGTTTTCTATGTCCTGCCTCCAATTACCAGCAATTTGAGCTTCTTCAATGGGAGGAAGGTTGTTGTAATGCTCCTTAATGCCTTCTAAAGCTTCGCTGAAGTCACCATTATTTTGCCTCCATTGCCTCTCCATTTCTGCAACAACCGCAGCTTTCCAAGCATATTCTTGATCGCCCTGTTCTGATAAAGCAGCTCGTCTTTCATTGGTCGTAAAGGTGCCGCTATCATCATAAATAATCAATGTCAGCTGGTCTGGGGCAAGCCTCGCAAAAGGATTAGTCCCGTTCCCATTGATAAATGCTGTGGCTTGCTTAGCCCGCTCTAAAAGAGCCGGGTCGTTTGTCTGGGGCACTTCAGCATCATGTCGAGCTTTATTTTGTTGGTACCTAGATCCAGAAAGCTGACTTCTAAGTGAATCAGCCTTATCAGCCAAAGCATCTCGATCAAGACTCGCATCTCGCTCATCGGCACGGGTTTGCGCGTCATTGAGCTGCTGGGCAAGCGTAGAAATTTTTGGGCCAGACGTGCTCTGCGACTCAGATGGAGCGACTTTTTCTACAGTATCGCCAGCATTGTTTTGAGCCACTCCGGTACTTTGAAGTGAATTTCGTGAAATGAAGTTATTTATATTAATCATGACTTTCTTCCGTGAATATAGAACTTGTTATCAACCAAACACTATTCCCAATGACTTCTTACCTTTACAGGTTGAAACTTATTCATCCTCACTGTCTGAATTCTGTTTAAACAGCATTTCAAATAAAGATGGAATTAGGAGCTGAGGCTGAGATTGGTTACCTTGGGCTTTTGCGTGAGCAATATTACTTTCCAGGTATTGTCTCCAATTACTATGCAGCTGCGCTTCCTCAATGGGAGGAACATTATTGTAATGCTCCATAATACCTTCTAGTGCTTCGCTAATATCACCGTTCTTTTGCTCCCATTGCCTCATGATTTCATTAGAAATAGCGACTTCCCGAGCATAACGTTGTTCGTTCTGTTCTAAACGGGCTGCTCGTCTCTCATTGGTCGTAAACGTGCCGCTTTCATCATAAATAATCAATGTCAGCTGGTCTGGGGCAAGCCTCGAAAAAGGATTAGCCCCTGTGCCATTGGTAAAAGCAGTAGCTTGCTTAGCCCGCTCTAAATGAGCCGGATCATTCGTATCGGGCACTTCCGCATCATGTTTGGCTTTATTTTGGTAATAAGTTGACCCAGTAATCTGTTTCCTAAGTGACTTTGCTTTATCCGCTAAAGCCTCTCGATCAAGACTCTCATCTCGCGCATCGACACGGGTTTGGGCTTCATTGAGTTGCTGGGCAAGCGTAGAAATTTTAGGACCGGATGTGCTCTGCGACTCAGATGAAGCGACTTTTTCTACAGTATCGCCAGCATTGTTTTGAGCCACTCCGGTACTTTGAAGTGAATTTCGTGAAATGAAGTTATTTATATTAATCATGACTTTCCTCCATGAAAGTGAAACCTGTAGCCAAGATAGAAGTGTAAAGCATTAAGCAGACTTATTAGGATAGGACTCAACGTTATTTTCCAGTGACTTCTAGCGCTTGCGCGTGGAACGGAAAATAATTGTTGAGGCCTAGCCTACTGTATAACTCGCCTTTGCAGCTCCCCCAACTTATCAAGATAGAGCCCTGCGTTATTTTTCAGCGACTTCTAGCGCTGCGCGTAGAGCGAAAAATAATGGCTGGGGCTAGCTCTCAAAATAACCAGCAGAACTAATAAACTAGAACCAGCGGCTCTTACGCATCACCACATATTGGCCGATGCCCATCAGGATCAAGACACCGACAAAGATCCAAAACGCACTATTGTTCTCAACACCAGGCAGACCGCCAACGTTAATACCAAATAAGCCTGTTAAGAAGCCTAACGGCATAAAGATACCGGATAGGATCGACAGCACGTACATGCGGGCGTTCATCTTCTCCGCTTGGTGGTTGGCAAACTCCTCTTGCATCAACAAACAGCGCTCACGAAGTGACTCTAAAGCCTCTACATAACGAGTGATATCGTTGGCAGCCTCTTGAACATGAGCCAACTGTTCCTTGGTCATCCAAGATTGCATCTCACTTGCCAAGCGCGAAATGGCTTCTTTCTGCGGTACAAGGAAACGACGTAGGCGTACCGTCTGCAATCGGCGGTCTACCAAGATAGTGCGCTGCTCAGGGGAGACTTGTTCGCTCATCTCCTCTTCAAGCTCACCTAAGGTATCTTCCAAACCATCAATAACACCCGCCATGCGAGCCGTTAGAGTATGAGTCAAGGTCGCGACTAAATCAGCGATGTTTTCAGCCCCCTCCCCCTGCTCTAAGTTGGTTACCTGCTCCATCACGGATAACAAACGACGACGGCGGGTCGAGACAATAAAGTGCGGCGTTGCCCACAAGCGCAACGACACCATATCGGAGGGATCAGAATCAGGGTTCAAGTTCACCCCACGTAACGTCACCAACACGCCATTGCCCATTTTCACAGTACGGGGGCGAGTCTCATCGGCAAACAGCGCATCCACCACCGCATCAGGGATATCAACCATATTATCAAGCCAGTCTCGACCATCGTCCTTGGAGCAGTCGATATGTACCCAATGGGCACCACTTTCAGGGATCTCTGTGGGCAATTGCGCCACGCGCTCAGCGCCACCTTGGCCATCAAATTTTAAGTAGTGCAGTAAGTAATCCATAGTGTTCTCATCTCTTTATCAATGAGCCGAGCCTTCGACTCATATTTATTGGCTTTTTGGCTGACGCGAAACCAAGGGGGTGGCATAATTTCAAATAGACGAATAAATAAAAAGGACCCTATGCCATGCAAAGCCTATCTCAGTTCCTTGCGTCGGATGTCTCATCCGCATCATTGCAGGAAGTATTGTTAGTCACAACCCAAACTTGTATTGAAATCTCTAGCGCTCTTAAGAAGGGTTCCCTAGCCGGCATCCTTGGTATGGCAGGCAATGAGAACGTACAGGGAGAAGAGCAAAAGAAACTGGATGTGATCTCTAACAACATGCTTAAAGGTGCTTTGCTAGCGTCTCCAGCAATACGCGCGATTGCTTCTGAAGAAGAAGACGATATTGTCCCAGCGAATACAGATGGCGAATATTTGATTGCTTTTGACCCACTGGATGGCTCATCAAACATCGACATCAACTCTATGGTGGGAACCATTTTCTCCATCTATCGACAGGTAGGTAGTGAACCAGCAACGGAAGCCGACTTCCTGCAACCAGGTAAAAACCAAGTAGCGGCAGGTTATGTGCTATACGGCCCATCGACTATGTTGGTGTTTACAACGGGCCACGGCGTCAACATGTTTACCCTAGACGTTGAGCAAGGCGAGTTCATTCTGACCCGTGAAAATGTGAAAGTCGATCCAGAGACGCAAGAGTTTGCCATCAATATGTCGAACCAGCGCTTCTGGTCTGATGCCATGCAAAACTACGTAAATGATTTGGTAGCGGGTAAAGACGGTTCACGTGGCAAGAACTTTAATATGCGTTGGGTCGCAGCAATGGTGGGTGATGTACATCGTATTCTATGTCGTGGCGGTATCTTTATTTACCCTTGGGATAAGAAAGATCCAAACAAACCAGGTAAGCTGCGTTTGATGTACGAAGCCAACCCAATGGGTATGCTGCTTGAGCAAGCGGGCGGTAAAGCCTTCACCCACACTGAGCGTATTCTAGATATCCAGCCAGAAGGCATTCACCAGCGTGTAGCGGTGGTATTAGGCGCAGCAAACGAAGTGGATAAGTGCCTAAGTTATTAACACTTATAATGAAACACAAAAAGACCGACTAATTTAGTCGGTCTTTTTCGTTGTAATAACGGTCACACTAGCAGCGATTAATCTGGCGCTACACCAGATAAGAAAATTTGTACTTGCTGATGCTGATCGCCCCAAATATGGGATTTCACATCTTGTAGGAATTTTTGCGCTTCATGAAGAGTGACTATGCCTCCCATCAATTCAGCACCAATCCCCTCTTGGGTAAAGAAGAAACGCCACACATGACCGTCGACTTTGACTTCCCCTTCTCCATTGACATAGGACACTTGCTCAAAGTGGTAATCTGATGGCACAAAACACGCAAGCTCTTTGCCTGCGTCACCGTAATTCATGTCCGGAACATACCCTTGGCGATCGACTAATCCGAATTTCATACTGCGCTCCTGTTGTTGTTTCCTTCAGCATAGACCTTTCAATATTTATTTGCTGAGTTTTTGCTGTGGGGATTGCGCAGGGTCATCAGGGGTAAAGAAACCAACAATTATTTTTTGCTCTACGCGCAAGCGCTAGAAGTCGCTAAAAAATAACGTTGGTTTCTCTCAATCAAGTCTGCGAAATTAAGACAAAGCAATGATTCTTCACTCTACACGCAAGCGCTAGAGGCCGCTAAAAAATAACGTCGGTTTCTTTTAAGTAAATCCGCAGAGTTCAAGACAAAGCAATTATTCTTCGTTCTACGCGCAAGCGCTAGAGGTCGCTTCAGAATAGCGCTTTGTCTTTCACTTAAGATGCTATTACACATTATTTGCAAATTACGACACGGCTGTTAATCGTTCATCAGTAATCACGCTCTAAGGTGCTGCCTTCATGCATTCGTCTGGCTCAAGTGTGCCGGACACTTTCAGCAATAAGAACAAGATAAAGGCAGTTTCCTATGCAAGCTAATGAGCGCGAGCCATTCGTATACGCCAATATGCGTTTGGCGTTTATTCTTCTCATCACCTGCTTTGCAGCGTGGGGTGTGGCGGCGAATATGACCGACCCACTGGTGAAGGTGTTTAGTAAGATTTTCACCATGAACAACTTCCAATCGGCGTTGGTACAGTTTGCCTACTATGGCGCCTACTTCTGTTTGGCGTTGCCTGCGGCCTTTATTAACGTACGTTTCTCTTACAAGACAGGTGTTTTGACGGGGCTTGGATTGGCTTGCTTGGGGGCATTAGCCTTCTATCCAGCCAGTCTGTCGATGACTTACGGCTTTTTCCTTGCGGCGCTGTTTATTATGGCGGCGGGCTTGTCGATTTTGGAAACCTCGGCCAATCCCTTTGTCATGGCCATGGGGCCACGACACAACGCCACACGTCGTTTGAACTTGGCACAAGCCTTCAACCCAGTAGGAACTAATATTGGTGTCTTCCTAGCGGCAGTATTGATCCTACCGAACTTGAATACCGCCACGGCAGAAGAGCGCGCAGCCATGACGATAGATGCCTTGAATGCCGTCCGCGCCGCAGAGTTGCAAGCCGTAATGACCCCGTATGTGGGCATGGCGCTGGTATTGTTGATTATTTGGTTACTGATTGCCTTTGTGAAAGTCCCTCGCGTGGAGAACGCGGGCGTGAGCCATGAACAAGAGCAACACGATGGCTTTATCCCGACGTTAAAACGCCTACTCAAACTACCGCAATATCGTTGGGGCGTGGTGGCACAGTTCTTTAACGTAGCAGCGCAGACCTGCGTTTGGACCTTTACCATACAATATGTACAAGAGACGCTAGGCGGCAGTGAAGCCAGCGCTGCGGACTATCTGCAATACAGTTTGATTCTGTTTCTGGTTTCACGTTTTGTCATGACTTGGCTGATCGGTATCTTCCGTCCAACGATCTTGCTGGCAATATTGGGCTTTGCTGGCACCTTGCTATGTGCTTACGCGGCACAAGCGTCAGATATTAGCGGTGTTTGGGCGATTGTCGGCATCTCGGCGTGTTTGTCTCTAATGTTCCCAACCATTTACGGCATTGCCTTAAATGGTCTGGGGAAAGACACCAAGTTCGGCTCAGCAGGCTTGGTGATGGCGATCCTCGGTGGTGCCATTATGCCAATGGTCCAAGGCGCGGTGATCGATACCTTCAGTGCCAGCGTGTCATACCTTGTACCGGCAGCATGTTTCCTAGTGGTCGCGGGCTACGGTGTGTTTGCCGTTCGCCATATTCAAGACTAATTTTCACTTCGTAAAAGCGTTGCTGACACAGTAACGCTTTTCCTCCCGATATCGAGCAAAGCGTTCATTTCTTGATGCTTTGCCGACTTGAGAATCCCTTTCGTTCGTATTTCCTACCAAATCACACAAAACACTTCCAGATTGCCCTGTGAGCTGACAATTGATGCTGAGCTAATCAACTTTCCCCATCGAGGTTTTGATTTACATTACTCCTATCGTAATGCACATACCGGAGAGGAACTCCATGATCAATCAATGCAACACTATTTCATTAGATATTCAGCGCCACCGAGACACCTTGGTAGTAAACATGAAGCCGTCAGGCCGTCCTAGTAGCAAGGACTTTAAAAAGCTTTCTGGCATGTTGGAAACCGCTGTTTATGCTATTCAGTCGCCTAAAATTTCCCTATTCGTGGATTTAAGTGAATTGAAAGGGCTCAGTGCCAGAAGCGCTTGGAACGAGCTACTGCATGGTTTGAAAATTGGTTCGGAGTTTGACCGTATTGCCATCTATGGGCAAAACCGTTGGCACAAGTTGATGATCAATACTTTCAGTTGGCTGATTTCACCAAATCTCAAAGTATTTAAGCGCAAAGAAGATGCAACCAGCTGGGTGATGGCATCTTAAATGGACTTTCACTTACCAAATCCGCTACTCTCTTTCTTAGCAAATCGTCGAGAAGAAAGAGAGTATGACCCCACCTGTAGTACAAGAAGAAACCACTGGTTGTGGCATCGCCGCAGTCGCTAATATCCTAGGTAAAACTTACTCAGAGATGAAAGCCATCGCCAATGGTTTAGGCATCTACGCCGATGACACCGCGCTTTGGTCAGATACTCAATATGTGCGTACCCTGTTAAACAATGCAGGCGTAACGACCTCAGACGATGAAATCCCCTTCACTTTGTGGGACAGCCTACCCGACACCGCTCTACTAGCAATCAAACACCATCAAGAAAACGGCAAAAACTTCTGGCACTGGGTCGTCTTTAAACGCATCGACGGCAAAGCCATGGTACTCGACTCCGCCGCCTATCTAGACTCCAATATCCGCACGGACTTTTTTGAAATGGAACCGAAGTGGTTTATTGAAGTCACTTCGATACTTTAGATACCTCACCCCAGCTTAACAGTAGCAGCGATGCCCGGCTCTGGGCTCCATTCGCGCATTTCGGCAAACATTTCTGGGTAGTCGTCGAGGTACTTTTGGGCTTCGGCGATGTCCACGAATGTAATCTTGGCTTTTTCGGTCATAATGCGATCGCTTAGATCCAGCAGTTGTGCGTGGTTAAAGTAGCCGATGCCTTCCACCACGGTGACTTGAAGCTCTACGCCGGCGAAGGTTTTAGTCTGGATATCAAGTTCCATGGTGTGTCTCTTCTTTTAAAATTCGGTTGGTTAAGGCCACATACTAGGTGGCCTTGTAGCTGAGGACAATCAGAAAGTCGCGAATGTCTTAACGACGGCGCGGTTTGCCGCTTTTCGGTTTGCTCGCGCCGCCTTGGCCTAGGGCTTTGGCACGCAGAGCTTTTTTCGACGGTTTGCGTTTCGGGCTGGCTTGTTCTTCTTGCGCCATCATATTCGGCTCGAAGCCTTCCATCCATTGCAGCACAAAGTGCTCGCCAGTGAGCTTTTCGATGTCTTCTAGTAGGTATTTCTCTTTTGCAGACACTAGGGAGACCGCCAAGCCTTCCTGTCCTGCGCGGCCTGTTCGACCAATACGGTGAATATAATCTTCGGCGTTGTACGGTAGCTCGAAGTTAATCACGTATTGCAGTTGCTGAATGTCCAAGCCTCGGGCCGCTACATCGGTGGCCACCAAGGCGCGCACTTGACCCATTTTGAATTCTTCTAAGCCACGGTCGCGGGCACCTTGGGATTTATCCCCATGTACTCCAGCGGCGCTGATGCCGTCTTTCTCAAGTTCTTTGACTAAGTCATCCACTGCTTGTTTGGTACGGGTAAAGATCAATACTTGCTGCCAGTTTTTTGAACCAATCAAGTAGGCAATCAAACCCGCTTTGCGTTTGTTATCCACTTCGTAGAAACGTTGCTCAACTTTGGCTGCGGTGGCATTGCGTTCCGCCACTTCGATCAGCTTTGGCTGATTCAGAATGGTTTTGCTAAGGGCAAACACTTCATCGTTAAAGGTCGCAGAAAAGAATAGCGTTTGGCGCGTTTCAGGAAGGCGTTTTAGGATGCGCTCGATATCGATAATAAAGCCCATATCGAGCATACGGTCGGCTTCATCCAGCACCAGTGTTTCGACTGTGCTAAGGTCGATCAGCTGCTTCATCGCCAATTCCAACAAACGCCCAGGGGTTGCCACCAACACATCGCAACCTGCGTTTAATGCATCGATTTGTGGATTAATGCTGGCGCCACCGTAAGCCACTACCGCATTGAGACCTAAGCCTTGGCTGTATTTAACAAAGCTTTGATGTACTTGCTGAGCAAGCTCTCGTGTCGGAGTAAGCACTAACACACGAATGGCTTTTTCAGACGTTTCTCGCATTAAATGACGCTGGATTAAAGGCAACGCAAACGCCGCCGTTTTACCCGTTCCCGTTTGCGCCCCTGCCATCACATCATGCCCCGCTAGCACTTCTGGGATCGCTGTGAGTTGAATCGGCGTTGGCATTTGATAGCCAAGCGTGTCGAGGACTGACAGTAAATCCGCATGAAGACCTAGGGTGGAGAAACTCATAAACAAGCACCGTGTTAGTAATGGAGAAAGACGGCGCAAGTGTATCACTGGAATGCTCTGTTAGCGCCTATCTCGATGACATACACAGCGTTCTTCACCAAGGAGAAATCACGCCTCCCTGATTAAAAAGTACAAAAAACAAACAAAAAATATGACTTAATAAGTAGTTCTTGAGTTTTTTTTGAAATATATTCAAGCAATTGGGAAGAAACTAGGAGAGATTGTGAAAAAAATTAAAAGTTTACTACTTCTTTCAGGCTTAGTGTTGTCCGCTCCTCTGTTAGCACAAGAAGTGCACTATACCACTCTAAACTGGCCACCCTTTATCGGTGAAAACGAGGATAGGCATGGTGTGCTTGCTGAGATTGTTAAACAAACAACGGAGTCATCCGGCACAGATTACACTCTTGAGTTCACGGCTTGGACTAAAGCTCTAGACGACGTACTGGCTGGCAATAAAGATGCGATTGTTGGTGCTTACTACTCGGAGGAACGTACCAAGAATTATCATTACTCATTACCGATTTACAGTGTCTTCACAGGACTAGTGAAACGTGATGGTATTGATATTCAATTTATTCAGTCATTTGATGAATTAAATTCGTACCGTATCAGCAAACTTGCAAATTCCGTTGTTGGCGAAGCATTCGATAAGCATCCGTTCCCGAATATGAAAACCTTTGAAACAGAGCAAGAAGCAGTACAAGCTCTGTTTGATGGAGAGGTGGATTTCTACGCAGGTAACTTCGATGTAGCTAAGGCTCTGGCTAAGAAAATCGGTAAAGACAGCGCAGAACTGTCTATTGTGCAACCACCGATTAACGAACAGGAAATCTTTGTCATGTTCTCTAAAGCCACTGAAAATGGTTTAGAGCAACGAGATGCCTTTAATCAATCATTAGTGAAGTTACAAGCCAGCGGTCAATACGACAGCATTGTTTCAAGCTTTAAATAACGTTTACTACAAGGTGTAAAATGGCGTAGTTCGCCATTTTACACCTATCTTTTCAGTGCACTTGCGCCATTTCTAGAATCTCTTCATAAGACGTGTTTTCATACTTGCCAAATTCTGGTCGCTGACGCGCTTTGAGTTTAGTAAACACTGGCTGCGTCAGCCCTGCCATAAAGCGCGCCAGTAACACGGGCGTGACTTGGTTCTGCGGTAGCTTTTGTAGCAACCAAAGTTTGGCCGCTTGCATGTCATTAGCGAGACTATCTACCATTTGATAGTCTTTGTTTTCCTTCAATGACAGCACCTTGCCACGGCATACAGAACAATGGCCACAACGCTCAGGCGCTTGTTGATCACCAAAGTAACGGGCTAAGTTATGGTTCAAACAACGATCCAATTCAAAAAAACGAATCATGGTCGCAATACGCTCAATCTCTGAGGTTTGCTTTTGCTCCACGTAACGCTGCAGCTCTTCAGCCAACGCAGGGGTGAGCAGCTCGGAGCGCACACCGTAGACGTCAGTAAGCCCTTTGGTTTCCAACGTAAGCAAATCTCGATCAGCCAATTGTTCTAGCAGACTTAGTACAGCCCCCCGCTCTAAACCTTGCTGATGCAAGCGCTCAAAATCAGGCACACCCCAGATTTTCTTAAACGCTGTCCGCTGGGCAATGTGGCTAAAGATCGCTTGTTGTTCAGGCTTCAGAGCTTGACCAATCTGATCAAGGCTTTGATTCCATTTCAGTTTTACATCGCTGTAGTAACTGTAACGGGGCACAATCGCGCCCGCTAACTCAAGCTGAACCAATAGGGTTTTCAGTGGCAAAGCCCGAATATTGGTAGCCATCGACAGGCCGTAGGCTTGGGTTTCCCACTCGCCATTGATGGTGTTATTGAAGATTTCTTGCAGCAGGGCTTGAATAGCATGGGGCTCAGGGGTATCTCCGTAGACAAAGTTTTCCAATACATGTAGACCATCTAAACTTGCCAACATCACACAACGGCTCGGTTGGCCATCGCGCCCCGCGCGGCCAATCTCCTGACTGTAGTTTTCGATGGATTTGGGCAAATCGTAATGCACGACAAAGCGAATATCGGATTTATCGATGCCCATACCAAAAGCAATGGTGGCAACGATAATGCGCGTTTTACTAGCCATAAAGTCGTTCTGAATCGCAGCGCGCACTTCATTACCAAGCCCAGCATGATAAGACACCGCCGAGTAGCCCGATTGCTGCAAACTGGCCGCCAGATCATCAGCGGTTTTCTGCTGCGTGACATAGACGATACCCGCCCCTTGGGTGTCGTTGAGCACTTGGTGCAGTAAGACTTGTTTATCTTGCCCTTGAGCTGAGATCAAATCGATATCAAGATTCTGACGATAGAAGCCCGTCTGTACGATATGTTCAGGGGCGATATGAAATTTCAACGCCATATCTTTTTGAACTCGACGAGTAGCAGTCGCCGTCAATAATAGAACCAAGGGAATGTTCAGCTCCTGCTGGTATTGCGGTAGCTTCAGATAATCTGGGCGAAAGTTATGGCCCCATTCGGAAATACAGTGTGCTTCATCCACCACCAACATGGAAATCGGTACGCCTTGAATAAAACGGCGAAATCGCTCGTTTTTAAAACGCTCGACCGAGATCATCAGAATTTTGATCTGCCCATTACGAACCTGTTGCATCACCGCTTGGCTGTCTTCTTTGCTTTGCGTCGAATCAAGGCTCGCACTGGGTATGCCCTTACTTTGCAAAAATGCCAACTGGTCGTGCATTAATGCAATCAAGGGGGAGATCACTAGGGTCAAATGCGGTAGCTGAGTGGCGGTAAATTGGTAGCACAGGGATTTACCTGAACCAGTGGGAAACACCGACAAAGACGACTGTCCTGCCAAAAGTTGCTCGATCGTTTGTTGCTGTCCTTCGCGAAACTGATCGAAGCCGAAATACTGTGTTAGCAATCCTGCTAATGGCTGCATGATAATAACCTTTTAACGCAAACAGTGAATGAAGATCATGCCGATGCTAGCAGGACATGGACGCGCGCCATCATGACATTTGCTGGTTAATTGACCGGACTCTTGTCCAACACCCGGCGAATGAGGGTAAACTGGTCTACAGTGACAGAAACAGCTCTGCTTGGAGAATCATATGTCTCATACTATCCATGGTGTTTCAGTCGGTATTGAGCGCCATCATCAGCAAATGATGGTGGTCATGAAAGCGTCCGGAACCTTAACACACGAAGACTATCAGAGCATCACGCCGATGCTGATCGGTGCCTTGCGAGCCATTGTACAGCCAAAGGTTAAAATTCTAGTCGACATTACTGACTTTGAAGGCTGGGAGCTACGCGCCGCTTGGGATGATTTTCGTCTGGGTATGAAGATGGGCAGCAACATCGATAAAATCGCTATCTACGGCCATAAATCTTGGCAGGATATGGCCGCTCAAATCGGCGCTTGGTTTATCAAAGGTGAGAGGCGCGCATTTGAGAAATACGAGGACGCTATCGAGTGGCTAGCCGCGTCTGAATCTTAGGCAATCTCTGCTACAATGGCGCTTTCTTTATGCATGAGCACACATTGATGGAATCCCCTACCATTGAAGCCATTGAGGCTTGGACCACACCGCTGTTTGTTATCGAGTTACCAGACCACGAGTTTTTAAAAGACGCCCTGCTGGCACATATTTACCAGCGACAGCAAGCCCAAGAAAACGCCGTAGACAGTGAAGTGGCGGTCTTGGCGAAACACAATCTATCAGAGAGTCGCTTAGACTTTTTAGAAGACGAAGTACCAGAAGTCATGGAACTACGCCGCGTTGTGGAAGAGCTGATCGCGGATGTGGCGTTTGAGGTGAATCATCAGCACTGGCCTGAAGACGCTGAGGCCTATGCTCATGTGATTGAGTCTTGGTATCACATTACTCAGAATGGCGGTTACCACGATGCCCATTCCCATCCAAACTGCTCTTGGTGCGGCATTTATTACCTTGATCCAGGTGAAGCTAATCTAGAACAGCGTAATGGTATCAACCGCTTTTATGACCCTCGCGTTAACGCTGAACACTATGCCGATCCTGGCACGGCGTATTTAGGTGGTCAGGGATTCTGGGACTTTGCCCCGACAGAAGGCCAAGTAGTGATTTTTCCATCTTATTTGAAGCACTCTGCATTGCCTTACTTCGGTCAGAAAGACCGCGTTGTGATCGCTTTTAACTGCGTGATAGAGTTGGGATAACTCCATCTTCGAAGAGGCCAAAGCATATGGATTTGAATGAGATTCCGATGACGCCCCATGATGATCAAGCGAAACGAGATGCATTGATTGCTTATGGCTTTATGTTGCTTGGCCTTTTCACCGGTATTTTCTGGCTGGTAGGTGCGGTTTGGACCATGACCAAATCCAGTAACGCCAAAGGCTCTGTTTTTTACGATCATTTCCAAAATATTACTGGCGTGTTCTGGTGGGGGCTGATCATGAGCGTGATCGGATTTGTGCTCGCCATTTTCTTTGTTGGCTACCTGATTTTATTAGGCGTTTGGGTTTGGTCAGTGTTTAAACTGATTAAAGGGGCAATACGTCTTACAAACGATCAGCCCTACCACTCTTCCTAACCCTATCCGGTTACATAAAATTACCTAATTACTGGCTGTATCGACGCTTAGTTGTGAAAACATTGATATAGATTAAGAGGCTGCATGAGCTAATTAGTGGCTTCGTGTTAAAATTCATGCGCATTTTTTGCTCTTTTCTGATTCATCGATATAGGAATCGTTACTGTTATGAGTCTTTCTGCCTCTAAGGTAAATCAGTACTTTCGCCTAACCGTCCCAATGATGGTGAAGAACAACGTCCCGATCACGCCACCGTATTACACTCTTTGGTACAACTATACGACTGGTGATATTCCTAAGCTGAATCAACGTATGGATGACATCATCAAACGCCTTGGTCAGTGTGATAGCCTTATGTGCGATAAACTGCTGGATGAGTTCATCACCAACGCAGCAGAAGATAAACTGCTGGAGATGCAAAGCAATATCAATCAAGTAGTGAAGTCGATGGGACACTCCACACAAAATGCCATGAGTGACGCTGAAGACTTCAATCAAACGCTTTCCAAAGACATTAAAATAATGGCGCAAGAGGCGTCTCAATCAGATGCGCCTGCGGCGCATAAGATAGTGTCAATTGCTCGTGACTTTATGGATAAGACGGAGCATTACCGCTCTCAGTTGGAGAAGCAGAATGCAGAGATTCAAGCGCTGAAAGAGAAGATTGCAGAAACCGAAAAACAGATGTTCAAAGACGGACTCACGGAAATTAACAATCGCCGTAAGTTCAATGAAGACTTAGCCATTTATACAGCCTCAGCAACAGATACTTGCTTGGTGATACTGGACATCGATCACTTCAAACCGTTTAACGATGAATACGGTCACCTGCTCGGTGATAAAGTTATTCAATCGGTAGCCCGCACTCTTGAACTAAGTTGTGCCCAGGCCCAAGGCGCCCAAGCTTACCGTTTTGGTGGGGAAGAGTTTGCGCTATTACTGCCCAATGCTGATATCCAAACAGCGGCTAAGTTTGCCAATGAAGTACGTGTGCGCATCAGTCGACTCAACCTAACCAACAAGAAAACCGGACAAAGCTTACGCCCGATTACCACCTCTCTAGGTGTCGCCCAATTCAAGCCAGGCGAGACATTAGATGCCTTGCTTGAACGTGCAGATCAGCACTTATATGCGGCTAAAAATGCGGGACGTAACTGTGTTCGCCCTGTTATTCCCACCGCACTTGCCAGCTGATCTAGTCAGCTGGCTTCATCAGAGGTTTGGCCATATTCCAAGCAAGTTTGGCCGCTTGGCGATCTTTCCCTAAATACGCCTGCGCAATCGCCCCCTCTTTAAGTAATGCCAATTGATTGGCCAGCTGATTCGCTTGCGGCTCGGGATAGTGCTCAGACAGCCGTGCCGCCAAGTAATCCACAATGGCTTGTTTATGCTCAAAACATAATTCATTGACCCGATGATTCAGAAACTCTGCGTTTACTTTGACAAAAAAGCAGCCTTGAAATGGCATAAGTGTCGCAACACGATCATTGAACCAATCATCTAAGCCATCAAACATGGCTTTAACCATCGCCTCAGCTTGGCTTTGTTGACTCATTAGGCCAAATATCCAAGAACGAAAGCGTTCATCACGATACGCAATGACCGCTTCTAATAAGACTTCTTTGCTAGCAAAGTGCGTGTACAAGGTTTTTTTAGCAATCCCTGTTTCCGCTAGAATTTGGTTAATTCCCACACTGTGGACGCCGTTTAAATAAAACAACTCAAACGCCGTTTTGATTAATTCATCTCGTTTCGTCATAGCGCTCCTCTTTAAGAAAAGTTTGACAGAGGTAGACCGACTTGTCTACCATTTACAAACAAAGTAGACAAATCGGTCTACCTATAACTGTTAACGACTCTCTTGAGGTTAGTATGCTGCTGCGCTCACTTAATAATCACCCGGTTTCCAAAGCACTTATCGCTGGCTTAGGCGCCTGTTTTTGCATTTCCTTGCTGGCCATGGGAGGTCAGCTGTCACCGGAGTACTTGGGAATCATGGCCCCCTTCGGTGCTACCATGGTGATTCTATTTGCCCTGCCACAAAGCCCGTTAGCCCAGCCTCGTAATATTATCGGCGGTCACTTACTGACGGCCTGCATTGGTGTGGCGATGGCGCAGTATGTGGATAACACTCCGCTCATGCTGGGTCTAGCCGTTGGTCTTGGTGTGATGCTAATGATGCTGACCAATACCCTACACCCACCTGCAGGCGCCAATCCATTATTGATTATGCTGACACAAGCACCTTGGAGTTTCGCCATTAACCCTGTACTGACAGGGAGCGTGTTAATTGTCTTGGTTGGCTGGTTTTATCATCGCTTCATCAGTGGAACGCAATACCCTAAAAAACAAGGATGATGCCTCTTGTTACCTTGCCAAGTTTGAGTAAAGTCCTCATGGTGTTAGCCATATAGAATAACCGGAGGGCTGTATGTCGATTCCCTTTTCCATTTTAGATTTGGCACCGATTGGCGATGGCCAAACGGTGGCCGATGCCATTACTAACAGCAAAGCACTGGCGCAATCTGCCGAAGCCAACGGCTATCAGCGTATCTGGCTCGCTGAGCATCACGGTATGCGTGGCATTGCCAGTGCCGCGACCGCCGTTATGTTGGCAGCCATTGGCGGGGCGACCCATAAAATCCGTATCGGTTCTGGTGGTGTCATGTTGCCGAATCACGCACCACTGGTGATTGCCGAGCAGTTTGGCACCCTCGCTGAAATGTTCCCAGGCCGCGTTGACCTAGGCTTAGGTCGAGCACCGGGTACCGATATGGCCACCGCGCGCGCTTTGCGCCGTAATCTTGGAGGCCCAGTAGACAGCTATCCTGAAGACGTGGAAGAACTGCAAGGCTATCTTGCCGATGAGAATAAGATCAAACCGATTATTGCCATGCCGGGGCAAGGCACTAAGGTGCCGATTTGGTTATTAGGCTCTAGCTTGTATTCCGCACAGCTGGCAGCACACATGGGGCTACCCTTTTCCTTCGCATCGCACTTTGCCCCCGAGATGTTGCTTGAAGCCTTGAATATCTACCGTGCTAATTTCCGTCCATCGGAGCAATTAGATAAGCCGTATGTGTCCGCGGGGGTCATGGCTTCTGTCGCAGAGACTGACGAGGTGGCTAAATATCACTTTACGTCTGCACAAATTAAATTTGCGCACCTGCGCCGCAATGCGAATCGGCCCTTTCCTGCTCCCGTCAAAGATTTACAGAGCGCAGTCGCCGCAGCAGAGATGCCAATGATCAATCAAGCCCTGCGTTATGCCATGGTTGGCGCGCCAGACACCGTGGCGAAACGCTTGGAGCAGTTTATCGAGTTAACTGGCGTCGATGAAGTCATCTTCTCGTTCCCTCTACACGATCCTAAGGCGAGATTAAAAGCCGTGGAACTCACCGCAGGGCTTGACCTGATGCTCAAGCAGGTTTAGCACTAGCCTACGCTAAAGCTGATCAGTTAAGGCTCACGCTGACAGCATCTTAAGCTTGAAGCGGAAGCAACACCCCTGTGGTCTTTCTTTTTGCGACACCAACGTGCATGATTTTGCCTCTTCACAAACGCGAGTCTTTCACATCCCAAGCGGCACGATTAAGATGCCGCTTTTCTCTTTTTTAAACTTGGGAGTTCACCATGAGCCAAGCAACTGTTCAGCTACTGCAAAAATACTACGAAGCCTTTAACGCTCAAGATATGGATACGTTCTTGTCTCTACTGACTGACGATGTGATTCACGACATCAACCAAGGTGACCGTGAAGTGGGTAAAGATACCTTCTCTGCGTTCATGGACCGCATGAACAAGAACTACAAAGAAACCATTGTCGATATCGTTGTCATGTCGAACGAAGCAGGTGATCGTGCAGCCGTAGAATTTACCGTTCTGGGCGAATACCTGGCAACAGACGAAGGTCTACCAGAAGCCAACGGCCAAACTTACAAACTGCCAGCGGGCGCGTTTTTTGACATCCGTGATGGCAAAGTCGCTCGAGTCACCAACTACTACAACCTAGAAGACTGGATCGCTCAAGTTTCAGCGTGAGCCCGACATCTTAAGATCTTAGCTATACAGGAACGCCCATGCTGACCTTTCAACGACTTTCTGGCCCAGCGTTGAATCAATACATTGATGAGCTGGCACAGCTACGTATGCAGGTGTTTCGTGACTTCCCTTATCTTTACGATGGGGATTTGGCCTACGAAGCACGTTATTTACAAACCTACATCGAAGCCCCAGACAGTGTCATCGTATTGGCGTTTGACGGCGACAGAGTCGTCGGTGCGTCCACTGGCGTGCCACTGCGTCACGAAATGGCTGAAGTGAAACAGCCTTTTCTAGACGCTGGTTTGAATATTGATGAGATCTTCTACTGCGGTGAATCGGTTTTGCTGTCCGAATACCGTGGCCAAGGCGCTGGCGTCGCTTTCTTTGATCATCGCGAAGAGCACGCCCAAAGCCTAGAAGGCATTAAATACTCTTGCTTCTGTGGCGTGCAACGTCCAGACGATCATCCAGCACGCCCCGTTGATTACCAACCACTCGATCAATTTTGGCGTAACCGTGGTTATGAAAAGTGCCCAGAGCTGGCGACTCACTTCAGTTGGAAAGAAATCGGAGAAAGTGAAGAGTCATTGAAACCCATGACTTTCTGGATGAAACCTTTAACAGCACAGTAGAACAGAACGATTATGAGCGCATTTAAACTGGCTGCGGCCCAATACGACATTGGCTTCTTTAACCGTTGGGAAGAGTTTGCCGACAAACTGGACAGCTGGGTCGGCCAAGCAGCGCAACAAGGCGCTAAACTGCTAGTTTTTCCAGAGTACGGCAGCATGGAGCTGGCCTCTTTGTTTGGCGAGGAAGTCTACCGCGACCTCAACCGCCAACTGCATGAAATGCAGAGTGTGTTACCAAGGTTCCATGACTTACACATCGAATTGGCCAAGCGCCATAATGTGATGATTCTAGCGAGCTCATTCCCAACCATTCAAGACAATGGCACTTTCCTAAACCGTGCCAACTTGTTTGATCCAAGTGGTCTGATTGGTTTTCAAGACAAACTAACCATGACCCGTTTTGAAAACGAACAATGGCATATTACTGGTGGGGATCAGATCAAAGTGATCGACACCGACCTTGGCCGTGTCGGGGTACACATCTGCTACGACTCAGAATTTCCAATGATTGCCAACCAGCAGGTGGCGGCGGGCGCTGACTTGCTATTGGTACCAAGCTGTACCGACACCGAAGCTGGTTTCCACCGTGTGCGCATCGGCTGTCAGGCGAGAGCGTTGGAAAACCAATGTTACGTGGTGCAATCCCCAACGGTCGGTCATGCTCCTTGGTCAGAGGCGGTCGACATCAACACTGGCCGCGCCAGTGTCTACACACCCGTGGATTACGGCTTCCCTGATAACGGTATCTTGGCGCAAGGTGAAAGTGGCGAAACAGGCTGGGTTTACGCCAGCGTTGATTTGAGCGAAATCGCCCGCATCCGTGACGAAGGCCAGGTCTTTAACTACCGTGATTGGCCAAAGCAGTTTGCTTTAAAAGGCCCTAACGTCTAATCCTCTGCTAGCGTTAGTTCTAGGCAATTCAATTGGCTTGCGCGATTCTCATCCCTCGACCTTTACTGAGATTAGAGAGTACGCCAATTAAACGCCTAGAACTTCGCTTAATTACGCGATCTTCTTTTTTAACTCTGCTAGGGACGCTTGAATAATCAAATACCCAGCCTATTTCCCCGTAAAACGAGCACCATTGGCTGCCATTTAGGAGTACAATGCGCGCCATCTTTTATGATTTAGTAGAACTCCGAAAAATGGCTATCAAAGCAACGATTTACAAAGCCTCTGTGCAAGTGTCGGATATGGATCGACACCATTACCAAAGTTACGATTTAACCCTTGCGCTACACCCTTCTGAAACAGAAGAGCGCATGATGACCCGCCTTGCGACATTTGCATTGCTAGCCGATGAAAAAGAAGGTGATGAGCAGCTGTCTTTCACCAAAGGCATCAGTACCGAAGACGAACCAGATCTTTGGCAAAAGAACTTTTCTGATGAAATTTTGCTGTGGGTAGAGTTAGGCCAACCAGAGGAAAAACGCCTACGCAAAGCCTGTGGCCGTGCACAGGACGTCGTGATCGTAAACTACAATGATAAGTCGGATATATGGTGGGAGCAGAACAAGAGTAAGTTAAGCCGCTTCGATAATCTGCGCGTACTGCAATTTGCAGAATCTGAAATTCAAGCGCTGGAAGGGTTATGCACTCGTACGATGCAACTTAACGTTACCATTCAAGATGGTGAGATGTGGATCTCTAGTCAACAAGGTGAGTGTGTTTTACACCCGACTTGGCGTTAATCTTTACTACTATTTGATTGCGGCGGTTCGGGATTAAACCGAGCTGCGACATACTGACTGATCACGCCCAATACTTCTGTTTGAATACCCTTCAGTATGGTGCGACGGGATTGTTGGGCAATTTCACATTGGGTCGTTAAACCTAAGGCAAAGCTGACCAATAACCCTTTAGTACTCGAAATAGCTTCTAGGGTTTGCTTTTTTGCTAACTTACGATCAGCTCCAGCTTTGGCTTGTTGCCTCTGGCAACGCAGATACAGTTGCTCACGCTCCTGATACATCTTATTTAAACCAAACATCAGTCATCCTCCCGATCTGTCGCAATGATCGCATCCAATGTTCGTGTGAGATCCATCCGCTGTAACGTTCGACGAATCAGATACACCAAACCAAATGAACTTAGTAATGTGGTGATAAAAGCCGTAGCGATAATCCCCAGTAATGACCAACCAGCGTACCACGCGACGGTCGCCAGTAATGCGATTAAAAGAAGCCAGCTGGTCACCAATAGAAACACCACGCCACACATGAGAGCGACGAGCTGAGCACTGGAAGCAATCCAGATCTTGGCTTCTAAAGCGCCAAGACCAAGGATGCTTTTAAGCCATTTTTTGTGGCTATTGGTCAGCTGATCGGCGGTCACAGCCTCTTCCGTAGAGGGTGTATCAGTCGTGTGATTGCGCTCTTCTAATGGCGTCATGCACTGGCTTCCCTAATCGAATGCCTTTTACTTACGCTTGCACAGTAGGCTCGCGGCAAGAGCACCCGCTAGAAATGCGAAACCAACTGTTTTCAGCGGATTCTCTTTTGCGTAAGTACCTACTGCATTGCTAACTTTTTCCGATTGTTCACGCGCAGTCTCAGCAATCTGATGTGCTTGGGCACTGATTTGCTGTGCCATGGCTTCAACACGTTCATGTCCTTGCTCAGCTGCTGCCGCCGCACCATCGACGCCTTTATGTGCCGTTTCTGCTGCTTTATCGACAGCATTATGCGCTTTAGACTGCGCATTGTTTTTGGCTTGAGTTCCATTTTTCTCTTGAGTAGCGCTGTTTGCTGTAGCCATGTGTTGTATCTCCTTTGCGTTGATTCAGTATTCAAGTTAGCGCTAAGAGAGTCACTTTTAAAGGTTTGACCTCTAATCTTCTCTTTGTTTACAAGTTAGCAAAAAGCTCTCAAGAAAACAGACCTTCCTTACGAAATATGCTTAAAAACGTCCTTGTGGACGTAAAGGCTGCCAAACGTCTGAATGTTCTCCTGCGATTTCAGAGAGCAGGATTTGGGCTGTCGTCGGACCTTGAGTGAAGCCCTGATGACCATGCCCAAAGTGAAACCACATACGGGCATGCTTGGGGGCTTGCCCTACTACTGGCAACATATCAGGCATACAAGGGCGAGTTCCGAACCACTGTGATTCTCGCACGCGATCTCCCATGGTCAGCAACGTACGCAGCGCCTTGACGCCTCGCTCTAACTGTTGCGGATTGGAAACATCGTCTAGATCCACCAAAGCTGCGCCGGTAGTGACACGAATACCGCGAGACATAGGGGCAGCCAATACGCCGTTGGCGACATCCAAGAACGGACGATTCAGACGAGTCGTTTCCTTATAGTGACCGTGATAGCCTCGTTTGTAGACCATAGGGATATGATATCCAAACCCTTTAAGTAGCTCTGGGCTCCATGGCCCCAAAGCAATCACGACTTGCTCGGCGCTGGCGATGCCAGAATCAGTCGTCACCTGCCAGCCGGTCTGAGTTTCGGCCAAACTGTGTGCATCGCCAAAGACTAAGCTACCACCGCGTTTTACAAACAACTCTGCATACGCTTGGGTCAAGCCACCGGGGTCGCGACAGCTCCAACTTTGCAGCCAATGGATAGCGCCCACAGGCGCCTGTTTGAGAGCCGGTTCTTCTGCTTGATAAGTAACACCATCCACAATGCGAGAGGTCACGCCATACTCGCGTTCAAGGCGTTCGGCCCGCAGGCTTTCTTGGTTAAAGCGTTGCTCATCTCGATACAGCATGCTCAAGCCCTGACGCGCGATCAATAGTTCTGAGTCAGAGGCTTCTATCAAGGGGGCATGATCGGCTGTCGCACGAGCAGCCAGCTTGGCATACGTGTTAGAAATGGCGTGATGTTTTGCCGTGGACGAATTACGAAAATAACGCCATAACGCTGGCGCCATTTTTAAGGCAGGCAAGGTTTTCCACACCACATCGTTACTGCGACCCACAGCATAGCACCACAAGGTGCTAAGATCTTGAGGCAAGGCATAAGGCTCGACCGCTTCGGTTTGAATAATACCGGCATTACCAAAACTGGTTTCTAGACCAGGTGTTGTGCGATCCACTAATACCACAGAATGCCCTTGCTCCTGCAACGCTAACGCGCTAGAGACGCCAACCATCCCTGCCCCTAATACCATAAAATCAGCCATATACTCTCCTAGTTTGCGGTGCTCGACTGCATGAGATAGCACATATCCTATTATACGAACGCTGGCTATCTAGCAGATTTTTCTAACGTCTTTTACTCAGTCTGGTCCGGATATTGCCTGTCTAAAAAAGCAAGTTTTCGCGAGTTCTGAATACGACATGCCTTGCCATTAGCACTAGCGATTCACTTTTAGACTCCTTATAGTAAATCTACATTCACGGAAAAGGGACAGAAGAATTATGCGCGTAATCGGTTTATTAGCCTCAGCATTGATCGCCTCTAACGCCTCATTTGCCTTGGCAGCACAGTTTGATTTCTCGAATGAGTACAATACCAACTCTATCCATGCCCAAGGCGATCAATTTTTTATCCAGAAGGTAAAAGAGTTAAGTAATGGCGAAGTGAATATCACCCTGCACTCCGGTGGTGCATTGGGTTACAAATCAGCGGATCACTTTTATGCGGTTGCCGATAACGCCGTACAAATCGCGGACACGCTAGCAGGTTCTATGGCAGGGATCGACCCCATCTTTCTACTGTCCTCTCTTCCATTTCTAGTTGAAGGCGAAGATCAAGCCGAGCTGCTTTACAAGATCGCCAAACCATACTATGCAGAGATCTTTGAAGACAATGATCAGGTGTTATTGTATGCCTCACCTTGGCCTGCCAGTGGCATTTGGTCAAAAGAAAAAGTGGATTCCGTTGCCGCCCTAAAAGGCCTGAAAATCCGCTCTTACGACAAAAATGGCACTTTGACGCTGCGCGAAGCAGGCGCTGCGCCCGTTAATCTATCCTGGGCAGATGTCGTACCTCAGCTTTCTACAGGTGGTATTGAAGCGGTTCTGACTTCTGCGGATGCTGGTGCCAGCGGTAGTTTCTGGGAACACCTTGATAACTACAGCGCCATCCAATATGCCATCCCGCTTAACATGGTACACATGAACCGCGACGAGTTTGAAAGTCTCACGGATGACGAACAAGCGGCCATTGTTGAAGCAGCAAAACTGACCGATGAGCACAACTGGCAAACAGTTCGAATGCGAGTACAGGACAATTACAAAGAGCTTGCTGAGCACTCTGTCGCTATTCACGATGACCTACCGGCTCCCTTTATGAAGCATTTACAGGAATCGGCTCGTCCAGCCCTTAAAGAGTGGTTAGAAGATGCCGGAGAACGCGGTCAAGCGATCCTTGCGGAATTCAACAAAGAGAAGTAAATGTTTTTAGACCTGCTATTAGGCTGCTCCCGATTCCTAAATAAGGTATCGGGCAGCATTGCCATGTTATTAATCGTCTATATCTTGGGGCATATTTTGTTGGAGATAGTGCTGCGACTATTTGGCACCTCCACCTATGTACTAGATGAATTTGTCGGCTACGCTGTGGCTACCTTAACCTTCCTTGGACTCGGCTACAGTCTTGAGCGCGGCAGCTTAATTCGCGTCGGTTTAGTCATTGAGCGAGTACCAGAAAGTAAGCGCTGGCTGTTTGATTTGTTTGCGACACTTGTGTCTCTCGCTATGTTTGCTTGGATTTACAGTTATTGGCAGACCAATGTGGTACGCAGCTTTAATCGTGGCACGACGAGTCAGTCGATTATGGAAACGCCACTATGGATTCCTCAAGGCTTGGTATTAGTGGGGCTTGGGCTGTTGTGCTTCACCCTCTTCACACACGCTCTGATTTTGCTGTTTCGTCAACAGTCTCCTGAAATCCAATCTGCCTCTGGGCATTCACAAGAACATTAAAGGACGCCTAATATGGAGATCGTATTATCAGCGGTTGGCGTGATTACCCTGATATTAGTAGTGCTTGGCATGGGGGTCTGGGTGTTTTCAGGCCTCGCGATTGTCGCGTTACTGTCATTAATCATGATTGGCGATGTCAGCATTGAACGTGCTGGGGCTATTCTTAGTCGTATTATCTTTCGAGCCGGTAACTCTTGGGAGTTGGCGGCTATCCCACTGTTTATTCTGATGGGCGAGCTGATTTTTCGTTCGAATATTTCAGATCGCCTGTTCCGAGGCCTCGAACCTTGGACACGTCATATTCCAGGCGGCATCCTACATACCAATGTGTTTGGTTGTGCCATGTTTGCTGCCGTCAGTGGCTCTAGTGCGGCCACCACAGCAACCGTCGGTAAAATCACCACCAACGAACTCAAGGTACGTGGCTACGATCGTCAATTATCGATTGGCTCATTAGCGGGGGCCGGCAGCTTAGGATTGTTGATCCCGCCGTCAATCGTCATGATTGTGTATGGTGTGCAGGCCGAAGTTTCGATCACCAAACTGTTTATGTCTGGCGTGCTGCCTGGTCTATTGGTGGCCGCCTTATATACTGGTTATTTAATGATGCGCGCCTTGATGGACCCAAGTATTGCACCGAAAGAGACTGGTAATACGGTCACTAAATTGCAAAGCTTGGGCTTACTATTTCCTGTAATTTTATTAATCACCATCGTTATGGGGGCAATTTATACGGGTATTGCGACCCCTTCCGAAGCGGCGGCTGTCGGCGTGTTAGCTACCCTGACTTTGCTATTGGTAGAACGTCAGTTAAGCATTGAGATTTTCCGCGAGGCATTAGTTGGGACGCTGCTCAGCTCAACTATGGTGTGCAGCATCTTGATTACCGCAGCGTTGCTGTCTACCGCCATGGGCTATCTTCATTTGCCCGCAGAGCTGGCAACTTACATTGCCAGTCTAGACCTGTCGCCAGCTTGGTTACTGTTAGCCTTAGCCTTGTTCTACATTCTACTCGGCTTGTTCCTAGACGGCATTTCGATCACGGTGATGAGCTTACCAATCACTCTGCCGATTGTCATTCAAGCGGGGTTCGATCCACTTTGGTTCGGTGTCTTTTTGGTGATCATGGTGGAGCTTGGTCAAATCACGCCGCCCGTGGGCTTTAACTTGTTTGTGCTGCAAGGACTTACGGGTGAAAAGATTGGCCGCGTGGCAAAAGCGTCGTTCCCATTCTTTGTTTTGATGTGTGTGGCGGCATTGCTGCTTTGTATTTTCCCAAACATCGCTCTATGGCTACCGAATGCCTTGAGCTGACAGCTGAGCAAGCGTGGAGCACTAGCTCTACGCTTGTTATTTTTTGTTCACATTCTAAACAATGTTGCGCTATGTCAATTTCCTAAGAAAAGGTTTCGATACTCTTGGGTATTTATCACCCTATGAGTAAGCATACATGGAATCCCTGTTAACCGAAGTCCCTTTCACCCCTGAGGTTATGGAGCTATTTCGTGATGCCGTATTGGTGACTGATGCCGCAGGTACTATTCTGCAAGTCAATCAGGCCTATCAGGACATCTCCGGGTACCGCGAAGATGAGCTCATCGGACAGCGTCCAGCAAAGATCAAATCCGGTCGTCATAGCCAAGTCTTCTATGAGTCAATGTGGCATGATCTGACCACGCTGGGGGCTTGGGAAGGAGAGATTTGGGATCGTCGTAAGAACTCCGAGGTATACCCCAAGTGGCTCAAAATCCAAGCCATCCGCAATACGGATGGCGAGATCACCCATTATGTCGGCGTGTTTCACGAAACCCATAGCCATCGTCCCAGCTTCCACGAACGAGAACGCCTCGCCAATATTGATCCTCTGACGGGACTGTTCAATCGTCACTGTTACCGCGAGTTCTTAACACGCATGATACGCACGATCACAAGTCGAGATCAGTTGGTGCAGCTTTATCTAGATATTGATCGCTTCAAAGAAATTAACGAACGCTATGGCTATGTCGTGGGCGACGATTTAATCGCTGAGTTTGCCGATCGTGTTCGTGCCCTCTGGCATGACATTAACAATGAGTTGCAATGCCCTATTCAGCGGGATCAAGAGCAGTTGATTGGACGCTTTAGTGGTGATGAGTTCTTAATGGCTTTTCGTTTTAATCAGAACGAAGAGATCGACCTTAATACTTTGTTAGAGCGGATCTGCCATACTTTAAACCAGCCATATAAAGTTCGTGGGCATATTATTTATATCAGCTGTAGCATCGGTACCGCCCAACTACACGTCGATTCGAACAGCGATGATGAGCTGATTTCCCATGCCGAGTCAGCCATGTACATCGCCAAACAAACTGGCGGTAATTGTTCGATGATTTTCACCCAATCTATTCAGGAGCAAATCGAGCGCCGCAAGCTGATACAACAAAGTCTGTTGCAGGCCGTGGAGGATGAGCAATTCGAGCTCTACTATCAACCTAAAGTTGGTGGTATTTCTCGCCGTGTTTGCGGCTATGAAGCCTTAGTGCGTTGGAATCATCCCTCTTTAGGAATGCTATCACCGGTCGAATTTATTCCGATTGCTGAGGACAATGGCGCTATCTTACCTTTGGGGGATTGGATCTTTGAGAATGCTTGTCTTTATGCCAAAAATCTCAATGATATTGGTCTCATTGATCTTCCTGTGGCCATCAACATATCTGCGATCCAACTGTCAGATCCGGGCTGGCTGGATCGTCTCTTGTTAATCCTAGATAAAACTCAGTTACCCACTCACTTAATTGAGCTTGAGTTAACCGAGAGCCAACTGCTTACGGATATCGAAAACTCTACCGACACCATCAATTACATTCGCTCGTTGGGTATTAAAGTAGCTTTAGATGACTTTGGTACAGGCTATTCCTCCTTAAGTTACTTGCGCAACCTGCCTCTCGATACCTTGAAAATTGACCGTTCGTTCGTCTCGCATTTACAAGAAGGTCATGAAAATTACGATCTAGCCATCATAAAGGCAGTCACAACCTTGGCCAAGCAACTCGGCATGGCGCTGGTCGCAGAGGGAGTCGAACAATCGACTCAAGAGAAAATTCTGACCGACATTGGTTGCGACCAGCTACAAGGCTACTTATACAGCAAACCCATTCCAGCCGAAGAGTTCCTTGAGCTGTGCCTTAAAAGTTTAGCCACATCAAAAAAAATGAATAATTTTTAACCAAAAAGTGATTCGTTTTTGAATAAGCGCCGTATAAACCTTTGCTAGCAGTTTGTTCGTTAGTGCTCGAAAACATTCTGACTCATTTACAGGAAGGTAATTATGAACGCAACAATGCTCAAGGCTCTCTCTCTTACAGCCGCTATCACCGGTGCTAGTTTTGCCTCTGCAGGCCACCATGAAGCCGCCGTTAAAAGCATGGATCAAGATGTCTCCAATGGTTATGTAACCGCCAGCATGATCAAATCTGAAGCGAATGGTTGGTTGGTAGTACACCGTACTGACAGTGACATGAAGCCTGGCTCAGTGGTTGGCTACGCGCCAGTCATCAAGGGCACCAACAATAATGTAAGCGCTATTTTGCAAGAGCCAGTTCAGTCCGGTGATAAGTTGATGCTCATGCTGCATGGAGAGGCAGGTGGTATGAAAACCGGTGTGTTTGAATACACTCTAGGCGCCAAAGAAGATGGTCCAGTCCGTGTCGATGGTAAATTGGTTATGACTGTCATCAGCGCCAAATAGTCTTTCGTCATCCGGGTTAGCGCTATCGACGCTAACCCGATCCTCGCATTCAGAAAATCCCGTCTACACTTAACAATGAGTTTACCCACTCAAGACCAATCAGTACGCTGCGCATGATCTGCCAGCGACGAGGAGGATACTAAAATGTTGACGACGAAATCCGCTCAAGAGGCGTTCCGTTTAGAGGTTGGACAATTGCCTCAAGAGAGTGTTAGCCACTTAGCACCATCATTCGATAATTTACCCGATAACCCTTACGCAGACGGTTCTTACCGGTTGCGCCGCTATTCACGCTTTATTTTTCGCGATGACAGCCTGCAACGCTTACCGACGAAAGCCTTTGTACAAGACGCTAGCATCAATCATTTCCAAGGTAACGTTGAACGTATTTACCCTGAAATTGAAGCACAGACCGTCAACGATCCCGCGTTTCTTGAGCTATTTGAACACTTCCAGAAAATGGCTGATATCGCCGATGGCAACACCATCGAAGTCCACCAAATGCGTATCTTTGCAGACCATCATGAGGTAGATGTAGCGCCCGAAGGCGTGCACCAAGATGGCTTCGACCGCATCGGTATTTACGTTATCAAGCGTCACAATATCATTGGTGGGGATGTCAGTGTGCATTTACATGAAAACGCCAAGGCCATGATGAAACATCCGTTGAATAATGGTGAGTTTGTCGTGTTGAATGACCGCCGCTTCTTCCATTACGCATCACCGATTAAACCAATCGATGGCGAGTTGGGCTATATGGATGCGTTTGTCTTGACGGCAAACCTCGTTCACTAATCAGAGCTTTTCCCATTCCTTATGATTTAGCCAACTATGGTTTGCCTGCCATAGTTGGCTACGATCAACATTTTCAGCCATTGCCAATTTTGGCGATGGTATCTGTCAGCGATTTTCTCTATATTGTTAGTCATAAGTAATAGATATACCATCGTATCAAGCACTTACTTAGCTAGGACTGCTTATGAAAACGTTGCCTTTACTGCGAACCTTGTCGCATGCCACCCTACTCAGTACTGTTATCGTCACGGCGCATGCCAACACCCTATCTGATATCCAGCAACGGGGCGACCTTAACTGCGGTGTGTATCCTGATGATCCGGGAAGAAGTGCGCTGGATAGCGAGGGGAAATGGCAAGGCTTTTATGTTGAATTCTGCCGTGGTGTCGCCGCTGCAGTATTAAATAATCCGGATTATGTGAACTATGTTGAAGTTGGTCCTAAGTCCCGTTTTACCTCGCTAGTGGATAAAAGTACCGACGTAGTGATGTACAGTTCTACGTGGACACTAGGTCGAGAAAACACCTATCAAGTTAGCTTTCCTGCTTTATATCTGTTCGATGGGCAGGGCTTCGTCGTACGTAGAAGCTCCAATATTCACACTATCAACGACTTAAACGATAAAACCGTTTGCGTAACAGGCAACACTACAACACAGCAAAACTTAGAAGAATTCATAGCAACCCAAGGCTTTAATACGAAAGTCGTGTATGCCAACGGCGATCAGTTTTTCCGTGGCAGTGTCTGCGATGCCTACAGTGCCGACCGAATGAATTTAGCGACCAACTTGGCGAACCGAGTAGATAATCGCAGCGATTATGTTGTCTTACCAGATACTCTTTCACGAGAGCCGATTGGCCCAACGGTACGTAATGATGATGCCCAGTGGCAAAAAATCGTTCGTTCAGTGGTACATGCAACCATTCTGGCCGAGGAGAAAGGCATTACTCAAGCCAATATTGATCAGGTGAAACAAAGCAGCCTCAACATCGAGACGCTTAACCTATTAGGCGTCAATGGTGATATAGGCCAACAGCTCGGATTAGATCCTGACTGGGCCTACCGAACCATCAAAGCAGTGGGTAATTATGCCGAAATCTATAATCGTCATTTTGGCCCAGACACTCCTATCGGCCAAGAACGCGGGTTGAACGCCTTATGGCGTGATGGTGGCGTTTTGTTTGCGCCGCCATTTAAATAAGAACCTATATGAGTACGCAAAGCTTCTTTTCCGTTCCTCTTTTACGTAAGCTCGGCGTACGCTTGAATATTATTCTGCTTGGTATCATTCTGTTTTTCTTGGTTTCAAGTGGCTATGGCATCTGGACTTTACAGCAGCAATCCGCCCAGTTTAAAACCGTCACCCAAACCTACTATGATCGCTCCATGCTAGCCGCAGAGCTGTCTAGAGACGCGGAACTCATCGCTACCCAAGCGATGGAGCAAAGTGTGACCCAACGTCTGAGCAACATCGACGCTAACATCTTGCAGACCGATATCACGCGCACCTTCACCGTCGCAAGAAACAAGCTAAATGCCTATGCGCCAGAGGAAGTCGCTGTTCTGTCAGAAATAGATCGTCTTACACAGCCTTATTTCGATCAACTCGTCCTGTTTTATAATCTGATTGAAACTCAACAGCGCCTTCAGCTGCGTATGAACCGTTTAGACCGAGAGCGTCAGCTATGGGTTGCACCCTATATTAATTTCGATGTGTCAGCGGATAACGGTCGGTTTAGCACCTTGGTGATTAACCTAGCCCGTAGTACTTTAGCCATGCTGGATGCTCAAAGCCCCGGATTATTGGCTCGTCGTAAAGATCAGCTAGAAGAGTTTCGTTCTGCGTTAGAAAGCCTGACGGGATTAACGCAGATTCAACAACAGGCCCGTGAAAAACTTCTTGAGAACGTCAGGGACACGCTCATACTTAAAGATCAGTTGGATTCATCACGCTTAGAAACCTTATCTGCTATGCGCAAGACTCGGCTTTTTGCTCAACGCCTCAGTAGCGTATGTTACGACTTTTACCTGTTAGTAAAACAACGAGCTGAAAGTGCTGCGCAGCAACACAGTGAATTAATTGATCGAGTAACCCTGCAGATCTCAGCCTTCAGCGTCGCCTTTCTTGCGCTGATCGGTCTAGCTTACTGGTTTATTCATCACTATATTGTGCGCCGCATGGATCGACTTAGCCTTGTAATGCAACAACATGCGACAGGTTTAGCGGCGCCTATACCGCAAGATGGTCATGATGAAATCACCGTGATTGGCAGAACGTTTGCTCAGTTCGTCACAGCAAATGACTTGGCCCATGATCAGATTCAAAGCGCTCGTAAAGCAGCTGAAGCGGCGAATGAGAAACTGCGCGAACTGAATATCTCTTTGCATATGCAAAGCAACACCGATGATTTAACACAAATCCCTAATCGGCGATCGTTCTTTGAGTGGCTCCATCCCACTTATCAAAAACTGGCGCAGCAACAGCATGCTTTTAGCATCTTGATGATTGATATTGATTGGTTTAAGTCATACAACGATCACTATGGACATCAAGCAGGGGACGAATGTTTACGTCACGTGGCTCAGCTACTGCGCAGCGCAACGCAACAGTATTCAGGAATGCTAGCGCGTTACGGTGGCGAAGAGTTTATTGTCGCCGTGCCTAACATTAGCTTCGCCCAGGCTCAAGCATTAGCAGACGAGTTGCTGAACACCATAGTGCAGGCTAATATTGCTCACGGCTACACGCCTAAACACCATGTCACTATCAGCGTGGGACTGGCTACATTAGTCCATGCCAACCAGAACTACCCTATTGAAAAGCTAATCTCAACCGCTGACCAATCTCTCTACGAGGCTAAGTCTAAGGGACGATCACAGGTCGCTAGTAGAGAAATAACACATACTCTCGGCTCACATGTTTGATCGTTAAAAACAGAGAGTTTGAGCGCCAAATTACTTTTTAGCGTTTTTCGCTACTGCTTAATCACCCATTCTTTGATTGCTTGACGCTGCTCTTCGTTGGCTTGTAGGTAAAGCAACTGAATCGAACGTAATAACTCATTTTTAGCTGGCTCTTCAATGGGCTTACGTACAAACTCATTCTCTTGAGCTTCATTATATTGATCTAGCAAAGACTGGATCGCCTCTTTCGGTACTTGCTCTTCAGACAACGGTTGATAGTTAAGTGTTTTAATCACCCCGTTATTAAATTGCACACGCCACACATTAGGGTTGCTAAAGTAAAGCTCTGCTTGGCTTTTAGTAAATAAGTCTGGCGCAAGGATTTGTACTTCATCATTTGCCAAAGTGGAGAATGTCATTAGATAGGGTAACGTCTTAAATTCCATTTCCGCATTGCCATCACGAAGACGGTGCTTATAACGGAACACCACCTGATGATCCCCTGACTTTAAATCACGAGGGGTTGTGTTGAGTGATTTTAAGACTTGTCCATCAACCGCTAGCAATTCAATGGCTTTATCCACATGTAGAGAACCCGCTAACGTTAATGAACTGGCAACGAATAGAAAACCACTACATAGTAATTTCCATGGATTCATAAATTAAACTCCCGTTGGAATCTCTGCCTGAGCATAGACTCTATGACTGGTTAATGTATAATCAGCGCCCTTGTTTGACCTTATGGTTTAAATACAACAGAAGCATTTGGGTTCCCTCACCCCAAACTAACTAAAAAGGTAACGCTATGAGTTCGTTTACTCCTGCGCAACAAGGTAAGGCTTTGCGCTATTTAATCGCCTTCCATCTTTTGATCATCGCATCAAGTAACTATCTGGTTCAAATCCCGTTTACGCTATTTGGCTTCCACACTACTTGGGGAGCTTTTACTTTCCCATTTATTTTTTTAGCCACCGACTTAACGGTACGCATCTTTGGGGCAGCATTAGCTCGTAAGATTATTTTCTTGGTTATGATTCCGTCATTACTGGCCTCTTATCTTTTGTCCGTATTGTTTTACGAAGGTTCCTTCCAAGGCTTTTCGGCATTAGCTGAATTTAACCTATTCGTCGCCCGAATCGCTGTAGCAAGTCTTATGGCTTACGTATTAGGGCAAATTCTAGATGTGCATGTCTTTAACCGCTTACGCAAGCTGCGGAGCTGGTGGGTCGCTCCTGCGGCCTCAACTGTGGTCGGCAATGGCTTGGACACCCTAGCTTTCTTCGGTATTGCGTTTTACCAAAGTCCTGACGCCTTTATGGCTGCTCACTGGCAAGAGATTGCTTTGGCCGACTACGGCTTTAAACTCCTTATCAGCCTTGGTTTATTTGTACCAATATACGGTGTGCTGCTGGCTTTCTTAGTGAAAAAAATCACCGCAACAAGAACCGACTTTCAGCTTGCTAACGTATAGCAAATACGCAAAGGCCGCGGCATCCACCGCGGCCTTTTTGTTTCTGTAATCGGAGAGCCTGTGATGAACCCAACAAGCAAACTGGATAACGCTTCTTTATCCCGCATTATTGAGATGGCGTGGGAAGACAGAACCCCCTTTGAAGCCATTGAGGGCTTATATGGTTTACCTGAAAGCGAAGTCATCAAACTGATGCGCTCACAGCTTAAACCAAGCAGTTTTCGTAACTGGCGTGCACGCGTTTCAGGTCGTGCGACCAAACATACAGCACTGCGCTTAGAAGCGGTAATTCGTGGTTATGCTGCAGCACAGTACAAACCCAATCACGGTTTAAAGCGACGCGCATAAGATCAGTAAGGGCTCTGTCTATTATCTCTTTTAGTCTAGCTATTGTGTAATAAATACAATGATAGTGTGTAAAGGGATGGTTTGGACTTGCAGAAACAAGCTACGATGTTCAAATTAATACTTAACAGCAGAGAACAACGAGGATTTAACGATATGGACTTAATTCGTATTTTATTTGCAATCTTACTACCACCATTAGGTGTGTTTCTACAAGTAGGTATTGGCGGTGCATTCTGGCTTAATATCCTACTAACACTTCTGGGCTATATTCCAGGTATTGTCCATGCAGTCTGGGTAATCGCCCGCCGCTAAATACTATTTATCATTGAAGAAGCCCAGCCAAAATAGGTTGGGCTTTTTATTTGGGGATAACTTAGAGCGTTATTAACAGAAACGCAAAAAGCTTGACGATACTCATGTCCTCACTTCCCCCTTACCTATCCCATCACAGGATATATAGAATCTCCCACGAGCATCGGCGATGGCGAGCGCCTGCGGCGTGTAAAGAGTCACTTCTGAGTTCGGGACGGGATCAGTTGGTTCAAAGCATTATTGAATCTTTAAGGGGTCAGATCCCTTATACTGATCAGCTTCCACTGACTGTAATACGTTCAGGGATCTGACCCCTTTGCTACGATCGGGGATCAGGCCGGGCATTTTCGACAGACGTAAAAAAGCCCTGACCGCATCAGCAATCAGGGCTTCTTAATTAAAAGCTTGACGACGACCTACTCTCACATGGGATCTCCCACACTACCATCGGCGATGGCGCTTTTCACTTCTGAGTTCGGGATGGGATCAGGTGGTTCAACGCCTCTATGATCGTCAAGCAAACGGGTTTGCGTTCGTTCTGATGTGGTTATCAAAACACGCAAGTTCGTAAACTTGAGACTTTA
>NZ_LIQF01000012.1:0-42840 GCF_001418205.1 Marinomonas fungiae
GATCCCTTATCTGATGGCAGTCATTAGAAGCTGATGTGCGTGCAGGGATCTGACCCCAGAAAGGCTATTGTCTTTGTCTGATCAGGTATCTAAAGAATGGCCATAGCATTTAAAACTTACGAATCTGACTGGCTTTTGAATCTTTTGTAAGTTTCTAAATGAAGTGTTGTTTCATTTAAGACTTTGAATGGTTGTTTTATGTCTTTTCACGCCAATAGATTCTGGGTTATCACTCTGGTAAATAGTCTTTATGTAATTTTTTTTCATAAATGAGCAGTAAATGAGTATGTGCCTTCGATAAAGCGGTATAAAATTTCCAAATCAAATTTTTGGGCTTTTTAAAATTCACTTTTGAGGGTTATGACAGATGTCTGATGTACTGCAAATGGTACTCATCGGGCTCGCGGTGTTCGCGTTGCTTGGTGTCGTACTAGAAGATGTTATACATGTAAATAAGGCGAAGATTACCTTGTTTCTAGGAACCTTTTCTTGGTTTTTATTGTATGTATTCCACTCTGAAACCGCTGCAGAATTGCAAGCTATAGGGCATGGCTTTGAGGAGAATGTATCCGAAATTGCCAGTTTATGGTTGTTTCTAGTGGCGGCCATGACTTTCGTTGCCTATCTCAATAAGAAGGGCATGATTGAAAACGTGATCTTGCTATTTTTGCCTAAGCAGGTCAAAGAGCGAACCTTATTGTTTTTAACTGCAATTTTCTGTTTTGTATTCTCTTCTCTGGCGGACAACATCACCGCGACTTTGGTTTCTGTGACCTTGATTTTATCGCTTAATCTCTCAACCCAGAAAACTGTGCGCTTTGCCACCTTGGTTGTGTTTGCTGTGAACTCGGGAGGCGTCTCACTGATTACAGGTGATGTTACAACTCTGATGATCTTCCTAGAAGGCAAAGTTCATATTCTTGAGCTTTTGATGTTGTCGTTGCCAGCGTTCTCTGCGGTGATGGTGTTAGCCTTGATTCTAAGCCGTGGCATGAATGAAGTTGTCGCAATTAACATTCGACATAACGAAGTGCGTCCAGTTGATCTAATGATTGCAGGTGCTTTCTTGTGTACGATCATTTCGACTATTGCGGCAAATGTGCTATTCGGCATTCCTCCTGTTTTGATGTTCTTAATGGGAATGGCGACCATGTTTTTGATTGCGCGCTTTTTTAATGATGATAAGGAAGAAGAGCAGTCGATCTTGGAATACATCCGTGTGATTGAGTTTGAAACCTTATTATTCTTCTTAGGTATTCTCCTGTTAGTTGGCATGTTAAAAGAGATCGAAGTGCTCGATTCTATTGTACGTATGTATGAAATCTTACCGCCGTATATTGCTAACTTCTTAATGGGGGTGCTGTCTTCTATGATTGATAACGTACCTTTGACTGCAGCGCTGCTTAAAGCAGGCATCGTGATGAGCGATACGGATTGGCTGGGCTTGACCTACGCTGTGGGCGTTGGCGGTTCTTTATTAGTTATTGGCTCTGCGGCAGGTATTGTGGCCATGAGTAAGGTCGATGGCCTGACTTTTGGTTCTTACGCTCGTTACAGCTTTATTCTCCTTATTGTTTATTCCCTTGGTTACGTCGCCTCGATCAGCTTGGCGCAGCTGGTCCTCGGCTCCTAATTACCATATGGCAATAGCAGGCACTTAGGTGCCTGTTTTTGTTTGTGGCATCGTCAGCGATATTGGCCTGAGTCTTGTATATAAACTATTGCTATGGATAACAAGTTTTGCTTTGAGCAAAGCTCCTCTTTATTGCGCATTTAGATGCGCGCTAGCGGTGCGTGCTCAGCTTGTATGTATCAAATTGGAGCATTTATGGTAGAGGTTGTGTGGCTTTTGGTCTCGGCTACGCTGGTGTTTATGATGCAAGCAGGCTTCCTATGTTTAGAAAGTGGACGCATACGCAGCAAGAATAGCATCAATGTCGCGGCGAAAAATATTTCGGATTTCATCGTTTCATCTGCCGTTTTTAACCTCGTTGGCTTCGGTTTAATGTTCGGGGCTTCCTATCAAGGAATATTCGGCACTTCTGATTTTCTATTTGGCGATCAAGCGTCATTCTCCTCAATCGCGTTCTTCTTATTTCAAATGATGTTCTGTGGCACAGCGGCAACCTTAGTGTCTGGTGCTGTCGCAGAACGTATGACATTTGTTGGTTATTTAGCGATCACCATTATTCTCAGTGCTTTTATTTATCCAATTGTGGGTCATTGGGCTTGGAATGGGATCTATCAAGTCAATAGCCAAGGCTGGCTTGAAACGCTGGGTTTTATTGACTTCGCCGGGTCAACCATTGTGCATTCCGTCGGTGGTTGGGTGGCGTTAGTCGCTATTTGGATGATAGGCCCTCGTCTGCGCCGTTTTGATCAAGGAATCTTGTTACCACAAGGCAGTAACCTACCGCTGTCCGGATTGGGTGTTTTGCTGATTTGGCTAGGTTGGGTGGGCTTTAATGGTGGCAGTACCCTGAGTTTTGATAAAAGCGTGCCACATATACTGTTGAACACCTTTATTTCTGCTATTTGGGGCGGTATTGCTTCAACCCTGCTCTTTTACAGTTTGTATCGCTACATCAATGTATCACAGCTGTTAAATGGCGTAATTTCGGGACTGGTGGGTATTACCGCAGGGTGTCATGTGGTCTCTACCTCTGCGTCGATCTTTATTGGTCTGATGAGTGGCATTATTACGGTAGTAGGCTCTATTTTGATGGAGCGCTGGCGTTTGGATGATGCTTTGGACGTTGTTCCATCGCACCTATTCGCCGGAGTATGGGGAACCTTAGCGGTTTCCCTATTTGGGAATCTTGAAACGATGGCAACGGGCTTAAGTCGTTGGCAACAGTTTCAAGTACAAGCCCTTGGTGTGGTCAGTATTGGTGCTTACTGCGTAATTGTCTCGGTTGTCGCTCTGACTTTATTGACAAAGATAATGCGATTAAGAGTGACGCATGAAGAAGAGGAGCAAGGGCTGAATATTGCGGAGCATCGGGCAACGACCGAGTTGATCGACTTGCTGAACTCAATGCATTACCAAGAGGATCAGGCTGATTTTTCCAAGCATGTACCAGAAGAACCTTTTACTGAGGTTGGCCAGATCGCCAAGCAGTATAACCAGGTCATTGATCGTGTACAGCAGGAGATTTCCGAGCGAGATCAAGCCTTGTACTGGTTTAAAGAAAGTGAAATGCGTAAATCGGCGATTTTGGACTCCTCGATGGACTGCATTGTCACCATCGATGGCGAGGGTAATATTATTGAATATAACCCAGCGGCCGAGCGCACATTTGGTGTGCTGAAACGTCAGGTTAAAGGTGCTAATTTCATCACTACCTTTGTACCTGAAAATGAGCGAACAGGCATTTTGAGTAGTTTAGAAACGGGTTTCTCCAGTTCTGATGGGTGGCTGATTAATCGGCGTAATCATTTCCAGTTACAGCGTGGTGACAATGAGGTCTTTCCTGTAGAGATAGCGATCACGAAAGTCGTCAACGAGCAGGGAAGTTTTCAAGAATTCACCCTACATATACGTGATGTAACTCGCCATGTGAAATTACAGCAGCGCTTACGTTTTTTAGCTTACAGCGATCCATTGACCAGTCTGTTCAATCGTACCTATATGACAGAGCGCTTAGAGCATGCTTTGCAGCAAGCGCAAGATACCCATCAAGCGGTCGCGTTACTATTTTTAGACTTGGATAAATTTAAGATTATTAACGACACCTTAGGCCATAAAGCAGGAGATGAGCTGCTCTGCGAAGTCTCTGAACGACTCTCTAGAGTTGTATCAGAATCCGATATCATTGCACGTTGGGGTGGCGATGAGTTTCTGATTATGCTCAAGCATGATGTCTGTACATCTCGCGCAGAGCGGTTGGCAAACGAAATCTTACAGCAGATGCGGGAGCCGGTTTTGTTGGCGGGTAAGCCTGTAAAAGTCGGCACCAGTATTGGCATAGCGATGACTGAGCAGCTTTATAATGCCGAATTATTAATTCAGCAAGCGGATATGGCTATGTATTGGGCCAAGCAAAACGGCCGAGATAATGCCAAATTCTTTGAGGCATATATGGCCAGTGAGGTCACTAGTCGTTTTCAATATGAACAAGAGATCAAAGACGCCCTAGACCAGCAGCAGTTTCATTTATTGTATCAGCCGCAGGTAGATACCTTGTCGCAGTCGATTGTTGGCTTCGAAGCTTTGATTCGCTGGTCTCACCCAGCGAATGGCATGGTGTCACCTGCCGAGTTTATTCCTATTGCGGAGGAGTCCAATTTAATCTGTCGCATCGGCGATTGGGTACTGGAACATAGCATTGCGACGCTATCTCAATGGCAAAAAGAGTGCGCCAATGCATTACCGATTGCTGTCAATATTTCCGGGCGTCATTTTGTTGCGGAGGGATTCATTAAGACGATTGAAACACTTCTGTTGCGCCATCAAGTGGATGGACAGCTGCTTAAGATCGAAATCACGGAAGGCGTGTTTATCCACGATATGAGTCAGTGCATTGATATCATGGGAGCACTAAAAGCCATAGGCGTGGAAATATCAGTGGATGACTTTGGTACAGGGTACTCGTCATTGCACTATTTAAAAGAGCTGCCGCTGGATATTTTGAAAATTGATAAATCATTTGTCCGTGAAATCGGGGATCAAGCAGAAGGCGATAAGATCTGTGAAGCCATTATTCAATTGGCGCATAATCTGGATTTGAAAGTCATTGCGGAAGGGGTTGAGACACAGGAGCAGGCTAAGGTATTGAATCGACTAGGCTGTTATATACACCAAGGTTATTACTATGATCGTCCGCTTTCAGAAGACGCTGCCCTAAAACTCTTAAAGCGAGAGCAGCATACTCCTGACGAAGTTAAGGTACCTTAATCTTCTTCCTTAGCATCCGCCGCTTTGCGTTGACGAATGTTGTTCAGCAGCGATAGACCTGTAGTACGAGGAATCGCAGAATTTTCGCGGTGCAGTGCCGTCTTGGCAATCATATTCGCTGCAACGGGAGCCGTGATTAACAAGAATAAGGTAATCAGTAGTTCTGAGACAGAGAAGTGTCCTTGATTAAGGGTTTGGTAAATCATGGAGGCTAATAGCACCCCCGTAATCCCAAGAGTCGTTGCCTTGGTAGGCCCATGCAGGCGTGTGAACACATCTGGCAAGCGAGCAAGGCCAATTGAGCCAATTAACAAAAATATCCCCCCAATCACCAGCAATACACAGATCAGTAACTCGGTATAAAACGACATAAATGATTCTCCCATTACTCGATGATATCGCCACGAAGTAGGTACTTACATAGTGCTGAGGTGCTGACAAAACCGAGCATTGCGATCAATAGGGCTGCCTCAAAGTACAAACTGGTTTCCATATAAATGCCATACAACATCAGCAAGGCGATGGCATTAATGTACATGGTATCCAACGCCATAATGCGATCAGACACATGTGGACCAACCAGTAAACGCCATAGGTTTAAGAACAAGGCGATACAAATACAGATGGTAACGAAGAATAACGCCCAGCTTAGCATCCTAGGATCTCCTTAATAGGGCGCTCATAGCGCTGTTTAATCTCATCAATCAGTGCTTGTTCATTATCCAAATGCAAAGCGTGAACATAAAGCCACTGTTTGTCCTCGGAAACTTCAACACTGACCGTACCTGGAGTTAACGAAACGGTACTGGCTAAGAGGGTGATCCCCACATCTGAGGTCACGTCTAAAGGAACGGCGACAAAGCCAGGCTTTAGTTTACGGATAGGCCCCAGCACCAGCACCGCTACTTGAATATTGGCAATCAATATATCTTTCAGTACCAAAAAGAAATAACGCAAAGCTAACCAAGGCTTACGAATTTTAGGCTGTTCGCTACGCATACTGTTTACTAGCAGCGGAATGCTGATGGCAAAAAACAAAGCCAAAACAATATGTCCAGGGCTAATAGAATTGTTCATTAACAACCAGATAACAAACAGCAGCAAACTGTGAAATGGCATAGGTAAAAATCGCATTAGAAGCCTCCGTCAGCCAATGGGCTTGTTAACAGTGCCTCAACCGATAAGCGAGGATCATGAAGGAAGGTTGCCGCATCATTTGCCAGTTCAGACACGGGGCCACCAAACAAAGCTAATAAAGGCGATGCACCCAACAGCAAGACAATCCCTAACCACTCACCAATGTGAACAGTTTGATGTTCTTCTGTTTGTTGTTTATTTACCGAATGGCGCCAGAACAGCGTTGTACCAGCACGCGACAGAGCGATTAAAGCGCCTAAACTGCTAAGCAATACAATAGGCCATACCCAAAGTTGCTCTGCAGTGGAGTGTGCAGCTTGCAGTATCATAATCTTTCCTAGGAACCCCGAAAGTGGCGGCATACCGATCACTGCAATAGCGGCAATGGCAAAGCCTATCCCAAGGAAAAGCGGATTATCCGTCTTCTTGGAGATAACAAATCGATCTTCAGCTTTACCGCGCTGACGAGCAATCAGGTCTGCTAACAGGAACATCCCCCCAGCAACCAGCGTACTGTGAACCATGTAGTACAATGCCGCACTCGTGGCCGCTTCACTGCCAATCGCCGCACAGACCATAAGTGTGCCAGCCGAAAGCACCACAAGGTTAGCGGTTAACAGCTTCAAACTAGGGCTTGCTAGGGCACCGATGGTACCAATGACAATGGTCAGCAGAGCAAGTGGCCATAACCAAGACTGCGCGATGTTCGCCAATTCCCCCGCCTCGTCACCAAACACCACCCCATGAATACGTAAGATGCTGTAGATACCGACTTTGGTCATGACGGCAAAGATGGCTGCGACCGGAGCACTGGCGCTAGAGTAAGTTTTTGGTAACCAAAAATGCAATGGCAACATGGCCGACTTCATGCCGAAGACGACCAATAATAACAGGGCTCCGATTTTGGCTAAGATCGCCACACTGCCTTCTAATTCACCGACTTTCTGAGCCATATCAGCGATATTTAAAGTACCTAAGGTACCGTACAAAATACCTAAACCGAACAAGAACACGCTTGAGCCAGCAAGGTTTAAGACCACGTAGTGAGTTGTTGCTTGCGTTTTTTGCTTGCCGCCGCCGTGAATCAATAGTGCATAAGAGGCGATCAAAAGCACCTCAAAGAACACGAATAGGTTGAACGCATCTCCCGTGAGGAACGCACCATTGATACCCATTACTTGGAACATAAACAATGGATAGAAGTAGCCGCCAGTGCGGTCGTGATAGCCTGTTGCATAGCAGACTGCACCAAAAGCCAAGAAGTTCGTGACACACACCATCACGCTCGACATGGGATCCGCGACTAATACAATGCCAAAAGGCGGGCGCCAGTCACCTAGAATATATTGCGTGACGCCATCTATTTGAACGGATGCCACCAAGGTAAAGCCAATGATGACTTGTAGAAGCATCGATAGAACTGTGAAAACCCGCTGGCGCTTCAGTGTTTTTGACAGCGGCGGCAACAATAACAGAGCACCGGTAAACAGCGGCAACAGAATCGGTAAAATACTTAGGTGTTGCATTTAACGCTGGCCTCCAGACTTCTGACGAGCTTGTTCCTTGGTTTGTGGGATACGGCCATCCACATGGTCATTACCTAAGTCGGCACGAGCACGCATAGCCAAGATCACGGCAAAAGCCGTCATGGCAAAGCCAATTACGATGGCGGTTAGCACTAACGCCTGAGGTAAAGGATCACCGTACTCTTCAGACATACCCAATACTGCGGCACCATCTAACTTCAAGCGACCGCTCGCAAATAAGAACAGGTTGACGGCGTAAGACAGAAGTGTCAAACCCACGACCACAGAAAAAGTACGGCCACGTAAGGTTAAGAAAATCCCGCAGGCGGTCATCAAACCTACGCAAAAAGCATAGATACCTTCCATTATGCTTCCTCCTCGAATACAGCACGTTCACTGGTGGTCAACTGACCTAGATTTGCCAAGATCAACATGGTTGCCCCCACGACGGTTAGGTAGACCCCAAGGTCGAACAGCATGGCGCTGGCCAACTCAAACTTACCGATCACAGGTAAATAGAAATAATCGAACCAAGAGGTTAAGAACGGACGACCGAAGAACCAGCTGCCAAGCCCTGTGAGGGCTGCAATACCAATGCCGGAACCGATCATGATCTGGTAATCCAGCTTCAAGCGGTCTTTGATCCAATCAACACCATGAGCTACGTATTGCTGAATAATTGCTACGGAGGTAATCAAACCAGCGATAAAACCGCCGCCAGGCATATTATGACCACGTAAGAAGATGTAAGCCGATACCAATAGCGCTAGAGGCAATAAACTTTGAGATACGACCGACAACATTAACGGATGGCGATCTGTAGACCATGGGCGGCCCTGCTCATTACTGGATGGCATATACAAACGCATGCGGGCGATCAATTTAAAGATACCCAATGCCGCAATACCCAGAACGGTGATTTCCCCTAAAGTATCGAAACCACGGAAGTCCACTAGAATCACGTTGACCACGTTGGTACCACCACCACCAGTTTTACTGTTTTCGGTGAAGAAGGTCGAAATAGTCTCTAATGGGCGTGTCATCAAGGCGTAAATTACCGTACCGACAACGCCACCGATCATGGCTGAAATCCCCAAATCACGTACTACGCGGCGTGGGCTAGACTCTTTCGGGGTTTTCTGTGGCAAGAAGAACAACGCCAGCATCAACAAGATGATGGTCACGACCTCAACAGATAATTGCGTTAGGGCTAAGTCGGGAGCGGAGAAGCGCGCAAATGCTAGCGTTACAATCAAACCCACGACAGACAGCGTCAATAAAGCCACCATACGACGGCGGTGCCAAACGACAGTCGCCAACGACGCAATCGATAACAACACGGCCCCCGTAATAGACAGGGCATCTAGAGGGATTTCTGGACGACGACCTGCGGTCGTATCCAGATCCAGTAACGGGTAAGCGCTCACCACAATCGTAAACATAAACAGGAAGTACATATAACGCTGCAATGAGCCATTTTCAAAGAAGCCGATAAACCAAGTCGCCTTAGCCACCAGCTGCTGAATGGCGCGCTCAAACAACACTTTAGGATCATTGCTTGGAAATTGTGCTTGGAACTTAAATAGATGCTGGCGGTTGTAATACACCAGCAAACCGCCCACTAATGCGATGGCACTCATTAGCAATGGAATGTTAAAACCGTGCCAAATAGCCAAGCTGTATTCTGGTACAGAAGCATTCAGTGCCGCAAATGAGGCGCTATGCAATAAATCGCCCACGATCCAGCTGGGGAAAATCCCCACTAACAAACATAACGCCACTAGAATCTCGACTGGCACACGCATATAGCGCGGTGGCTCGTGCGGTGTTTTTGGCAAATTAATAGGCTCGCCATTAAAAAATACGTCGTGTACAAAGCGCGTTGAGTACGCCACAGACAGCACACCACCTAGAGTTGCCATGACTGGCACCATCCAAGATAGAGAACCTAACGAATCTTGATGCAGGGTTTCGTTAAAGAACATTTCTTTAGACAAGAAACCGTTTAGCAGCGGCACACCAGCCATGGCCGAAGAAGCTACCATGGCTAAGGTTGCCGTGTAAGGCATGTACTTCCATAGGCCATTGAGTTGGCGCATATCACGAGAGCCTGATTCGTGATCAATGATCCCCGCCGCCATAAACAATGATGCTTTAAAGGTCGCATGGTTAATGATATGGAAAATCGCCGCGACGAGGGCAAGGTCAGAGCCCATGCCTAACAGTAGTGTGATCAAGCCTAGGTGACTAATGGTCGAGTTCGCCAGCAAGCCTTTTAGATCATGCTGAAACAGTGCTAGGTAACCCCCTAACAAGAAGGTTGCAAGCCCCGTCATGCTGACCAACAAAAACCATAAGTCAGTTCCAGCGAGAGAAGGGTAGAAGCGAGCCATTAAGAAAATGCCTGCCTTGACCATGGTTGCAGAGTGCAAATAGGCACTGACGGGAGTTGGTGCGGCCATGGCATTTGGCAGCCAGAAATGGAATGGGAACTGCGCTGATTTGGTGAATGCACCAATAAGAATCAGTACAGTAATGATCGGGTAAGCGCTGTGAGCACGGATTAAATCACCACTGTCTAATACCGTTTGTAGATCAAAACTACCGACTACGTTACCCAGTAGCAGCAGACCCGCTAATAGGAATAAACCGCCTGCACCGGTAATGGTCAGCGCCATACGCGCGCCCTTACGGGCTTCACTCTTGCCGCTCCAGAAGCTAATCAAGAGGAACGAGCTAATGCTGGTCAGCTCCCAGAATACCCAAATTTGTATCAGGTTATCGGACATGACCACGCCAAGCATGGCAAACATAAACAGTATTAGATAGCAGAAGAACTTGCCGATATTGTCATTGTGAGACAAGTAATAACGGGCATACAGGATGACCAACAGGCCGATGCCAAGGATCAGTATGCTAAACAGTAGCGTGAGGCCGTCTAATCGAAAGGCTAAATTCAAACCTAAGCTTGGCACCCAAGCCAGTGACGTCTGGAAACGTTGACCATCAAGCACCGATGGCGCTAACTGTAAAATTAAGAATAGAGCAATAGCAGGCAGAGCAGCTGTTAGAAACGCACATGCGGTTCGGCTATAGCGAGTACTACATAAGGGGACAAGAGTGCCCAGTAATACTAATAGGGGAATGCATAGTAGGGTATTCAACGGATCTGCTCCTTCATAGCATTTTCGACGGTGTATTTGTATCTAATTTGCATACCAACCGTATCCATTTCTTAGCCAGCATCTTTGAAAAAGTGCTGACTGTTTGACTGTATTTCGTAAGGATAGCGTGATGGAAGTATATTTTCTTTAAAAATCGGTATTAAAAAAGTAACAAAAATAATGTGTTGCATCGAAATCAAAAAAAACGCTGAGGATAAGTCAGCGTTTTCTAGTAGACCAGCAATCATTGCTTAAGTTCAGCTCGATTTGATTTCTTCCAGCAAAGACTCAATGCTCACAACGACTTGTAAGCTAGCCGTTTCCATTTTATCTAGATAGCTCAGCATTTCGGTTTTATTGGCAGCTTGAGCGGCTTTCACGGCAGCGCGGCCAGATTCATGCACGGCTTTGTGAGGTGCCTCAATCGCCTTGAAATTACGTGAGTTCTGATAATGCGTTGAGCCGTAACCCTGATAGTACCATTTACCAAGTCGACATTCGGTGTGAGCGTTTACTTCTGAGTGGAAATCACGCTTATCAATACGACGGTAAACTTCGTTTTTCCATACAGCATGATCCAACTTCACGGTATCTAAGAAAGACTGTGTTGCCGCTAAGTTAATCGCAGCCTGCATTTTTTGTGACGTTTCGATCACACTTCCAACAATACTATCAATCTGGCTAGCTGAAGTGGCGACATCTTCGGCGCTGGATTGGTTTTTATCGACCATTTGTTTGATCGAATGAGTCTGATCTAATACTTTGCGCACCAGCTCTTCGACCTGTTCACTAGCAGAATGTGTTTTGCTGGCAAGATTACGTACTTCATCGGCTACCACAGCAAAACCACGACCCGCTTCCCCTGCGCGCGCTGCTTCGATTGCCGCGTTCAGTGCCAGTAAGTTGGTTTGATCAGAGATTTCCTGAATGCTAAAAACCAGTTTGCTGATACCACTGGCCGTATTATCCAGAATCTGCGCCGCTTCCATGCTAGAGCTGGCCTGTTCATTAATAAGGACAGCACGTTGATTTAAACGTTGTAGTGCCGAGCGTGTGTCGCTGAACAGGGAATCAACTTCTTTCAATTGCTGATGTTCATTGATTAAGGTTTCTGCGCTGTCCGCTAGACCATGTCGAATCGAATTCAGCATATCGCCACCGCGTAATTGGTAGCTAAGCAGCTCCGTACAGCTATCGTCGTTTTGCGTTTGCTTGGCATCGGCACGGGCTTCTGCAAGCTGAGACTCTAAAATAGCCACACGTTGTTGATGATGTTCACGCTCTTGCTGTATTTGTTGTTCAAGTTCACTGATTCTATTTTTATGAGAAGAGAAAAACATTAATCGGACTCCGCCGGTACTGATAAAGACGCGACTAATTTGGTCGACGCAAGTTATCTATGTATTGTGTGCTTACTGAGCAAAGGATAAAAGTTATTTATTTCTTCACAGTTATAATTTTGTAAAAATGCGGCAGCCAACATACAAAAGCCTGCCCCAAGTCAATGGTAGCAGGCTATACGAACAACGATAGGGTGGATAGAGCAGGCGGCCATTAGCCAAAGAATGCCCAAAGCGGACTGTGCTCAGATCCCATGCTCCAGAGTAGAACAACCACAGCGAGTAAGAACTCAAGAATCAGCACACCAATCCCCAAGGTACCCGTGGATAAAATAAACCCTTCTTTGTGACTAATACCTAGGAAACGCGGCGTGCCCTTGTAAAGTAAGTAGGCGGAATAGGCCACCCCGATACAAACGGCCAGCATACATAACCAAGCAATTGGGTAGATGGCAAACAGGCCACTTAAAAACATGGGTGTTGCGATATACCCCGCAAAGATAATACTTTCTGAGCGGCTCGGACGGTGTGAATATTGGCGCGATAATGCGTGAATAGCCGAACCGACACCAGCAACAGCCAGCAGAATTAATGCATAGAACAATACACCTAAGCCAAGCGCGGTCATGACACTCAGTTTTATCCCTTCCTCTCCGTTAAGTGTCCAACCTACTTGGGTGGTACCAATAAAACTACTGACAACAGGAATCGCCGCCAAAATCAGTACGTGGTGCGCGTACATGTGGCTAACCGATTCATGCTCCTTATTGATTTCACGCCATTCTCGATCAGGATGGTGCAGTAATCCCCATACATGATTAATCATGCTTTCCTCCTCGCTTCCGACATCTGAATTAAGGTTTATGTGAATGTTTTGATTAGTATCAAAACGATCCTCATAACGTTCATTATAGATGTGTACGAGAAAGTGGAGCGGTTGGATGATAACGATTTCTTATATGAATCTAAGCTTTTATAGAGATGTATTCTATTAAGAGTCTGGCGAAAACCAGACTCTTCTGCTTGTCTACAAATCATCGGTGCATTGGTAGTCTTCTGGCATCTCGATGCGATAGGGCTGATCTTGGGGCTGTTCGACATTGAGATTCTTGATGGAACGCTCGATGAGAAACTCATACAACTTCCAGCGTGAGCACTGAGAATGCTCGACGGAGCTACTGCTGTGTAGCACAACTTTACCATTGGTATTTACCAGCTCAAGATCAAGTACCGCCTCAAGAACCGACCGCTTGACAGTCTCGTAGCCAACTAAATACGGCATAACATGGAAATCGGTCTCACAGTGGCGGCCACCGTCTTTGTCCTCATAGCAGTGGGTACTGCGTCCTGTACGACGCTCTTCATAAATCGGCTCTTGGCGCTCGCGTACTTGCGCTTGGCTGGTTAAGTGATAGCGCGCAATAAAATCAGGCGAACTTAATTTTGCTCCGACATAGAAATACCCTTTGTTTTTAAAGGACTGCACAACTTGATCGAGATAACGCTTATTGGTCAATGGATCGGCAGATTTCTGCGCTTCCACCAAAATACGAGATTCGGGTGTGATTTTAACATCCGGGTCCACATTGCTGACCTGACGTCCCATCATCACCACATTAGACGAACAGCCGGTCACAAACAGCAGTAGCAGGACAGATAAAAAAGCTCTCATAACACTCTCCGATGCTGGAATCTATTAACGTTAATGCAATCCGCCTAATCCGCAAAGAGCGCCTGATGTAAACCTAGGTAAGGGCGAAAAGGGTTAAGCGGGTATTTGACTACGCTCAACCGCAATCATAGTCGCAGAACGATTAAGAGACAGCGCGATACGTTCAATGCTGCCGCGAATCAGCTCGACTTCCTCATCAGAGAGCTCATGCTTAGGTAGGCGTTCGAGAAACTGCTGTGCCGTGCGATGAAACACTTGCGGACTTTTCCCGTAATAGCAATTTAAAAAAGCACAGGCCAATGCCTTTTGTAAGCTATCTAATTCTGAGTTGAGCTGCTCACCATAACGGGCTTGAATCATATTGCGTAAATGCAACGAGACATGGCCGAGGTTGAGCGCTGTCAGAGCCAAATCAATCAGATTGCGGCTTTTGGTCATGCCCTTTTCATAAGTGGCAATACGCAATAAGCGATCGCCCATGCGCGCGTTGAACCACATATCCGCTTTAGGATGATACGAAAGCGCCAGCAAATCTCGATAGGTGTTCTTCATCAAGCGTTGCATCATCAGAGTCAGGCTCGGCCCTGTAATCATTTTGAACAGCCAATAGAGCACACTTACCCCCACAAAAATCGCCAACGCATTGCTGACCGTAGCATCGATTTGAAAGGCTTGAACCATACCGGGGCTTGGCATAACAAAGATGGTAAAGGGAATGGAAATCCCCAAGCCATAAGGCAACGTGGCACGATTTGCCAGCAGTAGCAAACTGGCGAAATACGGGCCAGCCAAAATCAGTATCAGTAATTCATAATCGCCGGAGCTTTGTGCCAATAAAGGGAGGGCGTAAAACACCGCGAGCGCTAGGGCAATCACAACACCGATTAAAATACGACGTAGCACCACGGTAAGAATCATCATCGGCAGTCGCGCCATCATGATTGAAAACACCACCGGCATAATCATAATCATCAAGACCGTACTGGAGCCAGTTCCCAGCCACAAGGTCGCACCAACAACAAACATCACCATGCTACGGAGACCCGTACTCAATCCTACTAATGGATCGTGATGGGGTTTAATGCGTGGCGCATTAAGCTTAGGTTGGCGTTCACTGGTCAGCGCGTCGTAGCTTTTCAGGATGACAACCAGCTCCGCGCTGAGATCCTGAGCAATTTTAAATAAGCGCAGACCGAGTGCGGACTCGTTTTCGGCCGTGTTGGCATATTGACTTTGTCGGCGGCGCAGAGCTTGAGTGAGCTGATAGCTGTCAGCAAAGGACGTCGCGCTGGCAATGGCACGAAAGGATTGATACATATCATCGAGCATCGCGCCCATAGACGTTGAAATCAGCTCAGGGTGATTACGCTGCAAGCGGCCAAAGATCTGAATCAACGCCAACAGCGAAAGAATCTTATTCGAAAGCAAGTTGGAAGCTCTGTTGCGCCCCGGGCCATGAGGACCTTCATAACTGACAGCGGTTGAATCGTCGTTTAGCTCAGTGAGGGATTCTAAAATACCATCAATCGCCTGATGTCGGCTGGCGTGGGAGCCTTGCGGATCCAACTCCGTTGCCAAATAATCCAGCGTTTGATTGATGCTTTTGCGGGCATTGGCGCGCAGCACAGTGCTAACTTTCACCGGCCAAATTAGCGTGCTGACCAAGGCGGCACAGACAACGCCGACAATGATTTCACTGACCCGAGCTTGGGCAATATCAAATATCGATGCGCTGCTGGCCTGTTGAGGTTGTACCATGACCAACAACACGACAAGGCTAGCGGTCATACCAGCCATGGCAAAGGCGTAAATTAAATTAACCCGTCGCACCAGCGCCGATAATCCAGCATTAATGCCAAGCCAAAGCGCTAAGCAAGACATGGCCAAAATGGGCTCACTGGGAAATAACTCTAAAATCAAAATACCGACCGTACCGCCGACCACCGTGCCGATAATTTGATACAAGCCTTTTTCCAACACTAGGCCGCTTTCTGGACGCATTTGCAGGAAAATAGCGCTGATCAACGCCCAATTGGGACGCTCCAAACTAAAAAACATCGCCATATACAGCGCCAAGGCCATCGCCAGAACGCCCTTAATCGCGAACTTTATGGCATCCCTTTGTGGGAAGAGCAGGCTTGTGATTAATGGCTGCATAAATCAACCATTACTCGTCTTCTAGACGAATTGACACCGTCATACCGGCACTTAGCTGCACCCCATCAAACGGATCAAGCTGAATGTCCACCGGAATACGTTGCGCCAAACGCACCCAATTAAAGGTCTGCTGTACCTGAGGTAGCAGCTGGCTATTGCTATTGGTATTGGCGTCAGCAATGGCCCTGCCAATACTGGTGACGGTGCCTGTTAATGGCTGATCACCATTCATCAAAGTGATCTTAGCCCGTTGCCCTTCATGGATCAGCTGCAGCTTGGTTTCCTCGAAATAGCCCGTCACGTATAGCGAATTTTTCTGAACCAGTGACAACACCGGCGTGCCGCGGCTGACGTAGTTGCCTTCACGTAGATTCAAGTTAACGATATAGCCATCCTGAGGCGCACGTATTACAGAGCGTTCAACATCTAACTGAGCAGCATTTAACTCGGCCTGACTCAACTTCAAGGTAGCCTCGGCGCGTTTGACCTGAATACGGGCACTTTCCGTGGTTTCATCCGAGACCAACTGACCTTTTTGACTTAACTCTTGGCGGCGCTGATATTGATGCTGCGCCAGCTCCAAGGCATAACGATTACTCTCCACTTGAGCTTCAAGCTGAGCAACCTTGGTCTGAGCGCGGGCATCATCCACCTGCAAAATCACATCGCCTTGCTTGACCGCTTGATTATCCCGTACCGCCAACTGAGTCACCCAACCGGATACATCCGGCGCAATGGTGATCACATGGGCGCGCACGCGGCCATCTCGCGTCCAAGGGGAATACAAATAATGCTGCCAAACCCAGTGGCCAGCGACGATTGCCAGCAACACCACCGCAATCGTAAGGGAGATGCGCAACGTATTTTTCATAGACCGATTAACTCCCAAGTAAATAAACAACCAACGCCAAATAGCACACATACAACCCGACCTCAAACCAAGCCACACGCCAGATTTTTAGATAAAGACCGGATTTATAAAGGAAAAAACGCGTGATCCAAGACAGGATAAACGCTAGCGGAGCAAATAAAACCAACGGGCTAAACAACAAACCACCCAAGGCTAACTCTTGAAACATAGTGTTTTATCCCCTGTCACCAATGACACGCCATGCAACCACGCAAGCGTTTCGAATAGGTAAAGCTTACCTCAGTATAAAACAAGAAATAGGGCAAAAGGTTACAGATTTCAGGGAAGCGGTGTGAGGGTAGGCAGCAACAAAAAAGGCCGCTTATTGCTAAGCAGCCTTTTTAGACGTCTGGTGGAGATGGGGGGAGTCGAACCCCCGTCCGCCAGTCCTCTGCCATCGGATCTACATGTTTAGTCACTTCTACTTTTTGACTGTTTACCGCCCGAAGGACAGGGTGTAACCAGCGAGCCTGATTGATCTTAGATCCTTATCCCCAGGCAGGGCATCGGATAGCATCTCGTAATTTATGATACTGCGGAATCCCGGGCTACAAGCAACCTGGGGGCAGCACACTAGCAGGTTATTAAGCTGCTAGAGCGTAGTTTTCGTCGTTTGCGACTATATAGTTGATACATGTGGATTTACGAGATCACGTATCACTCTCGACATGCACCTCAGGTTTTGTAACCGGCGTCGAAACCATGTCATCCCCGAAGTTGCGGCCATTCTAACGAATCTTGGCGGATTACGCTAGTCAGTCGCTCTGTTTCCACACTGTGGAAGCTAAACTTTTGATTTCATTAGGCGTTCTTTATCGCGCGCCCAATCTCGTTCTTTCGCGCTATCACGCTTGTCGTGGTCTTTTTTACCCGTTACCAAGGCGATCTCACATTTAACTTTGTTGCCTTTCCAGTATAGCGCCATCGCCGCACACGTTTTACCTTTTTGCTCGATGGTTTCAATAATACGATCTAGTTCGCGACGGTTTAGCAACAGTTTGCGTTGGCGCACGGGTTCGCACACAACGTGTGTCGAGGCGCTCATCAGTGGTGTAATACGTGCGCCGATTAGATAAGCCTCGTTTTGGTGGATAATAACGTAGCTGTCCACTAATTGGGCTTTGCCTTCGCGAAGACTTTTGACTTCCCAGCCTGTTAGCGCAATTCCGGCTTCAAACTTTTGGTCAACAAAGTAATCGTGGCGCGCGCGCTTGTTTAGGGCAATCGTGCCTGTGCTATTTGGTTTTTTCTTTGCTTTACTCATAGGTAAAAATTATACGGTCGATAGGGCGAAAATCCTATGCTTTTCTTGAGGTATGCGCCCTAATATAAGAAAATTCAGAACTTTAAGTAAATTCGGTGCAGGCAGCTGTTCTGCTGTATGTTTTAAAATTCGCTTAACTCATTGAGAGCTTAATGTATGCCCGAGAGTCGCTGTTTACAAGGGATTTGGTCAAACCCTTGGATATTTATTTTCGCCGCTGCCGGTTCTGCGATTGGTTTGGGGAATATTTGGAAGTTTCCATATATGTTGGGGGCCAACGGAGGTGGGGCGTTTCTGTTGATTTATTGCCTTTGCCTTGTGGTGGTGGGCTTGCCAATGCTGATGGCTGAGGCGGCGCTTGGGCGGACGGTGCGCTCTAACCCTGTAGATACGGTCAATGATTTAGCTGAGCGTCGTGTCATTTCGAAGTTTTGGGTGGCGCTTCCCTATTTGTCGGGGATCACGGGATTACTGATTCTGACGTACTACAGTGTAATTGCCGGTTGGGCATTTGCTTACTCGCGCCGTGCGGTGATGGGCTCTTTAGAGAATCTTGATACCGAAAAATCGGTGGCTTTGTTTCAGGCGTTTCTCGATGCCCCAGTAGAGATGATTTTCTGGCTTACTGTGTTTTTGACATTGGTGGTGTTAGTGGTTGGTCAGTCGGTGACGCAGGGGCTGTCAAACGTTGTGAAGCTATTGTTGCCGACACTGATCACCATGATGTTGGCGTTGGCCGCTTATGCCTTGGTGATGGGGAATAGCAGCGAGGCGTTAAGTTTTATGCTGAGTTTTGATTGGGAACAAGTCACTTTTGATGTGGCCTTGTCGGCGATCGGCCATGCGTTATTTAGTTTGGGTGTGGGCTTGGGGGCGCTTTTTTCTTACGGCGCTTATATGAGTAAGCGGATGTCGATTGCTAAGGCCGGAGCCATTGTCGTGGGCTTGGATCTGTTGGTGTCGATTTTGGCGGCGTTGATCATTTTTCCGCTGACGTTTGAGTTCGGGATCGATGCGCAGTCAGGCCCCAGTTTAACGTTTGTTACCTTGCCGATCATTTTTGATTTGTTGCCAGCAGGTCAGGTCATTGGTTTGATGTTTTTTGCTTTGTTGGCGTTGGCTGCATTGACTTCGGCAATTGCTATGATGGAGCTGTTTGTGTCTTGGTTGCATGAACGCTTCTATATTGGTCGTTTAAAAGCAGCTTTTCGTTTGGGAGTTGGCGTATGGTTCTGTGGTATCGCCATTGTGTTGTCGTTTAATCACTGGGATGCCAAGATTCTGTTTGGCATGAATCTGTTTGAATTAGTCGACAATGTGACCTCTTTTATAATGTTGCCCATTGCGGCCGTGGCGTTGTCTATTTTGGTGGCTTGGGTGCTTCCTGAACCGATGTTGAAAAACGAGATGATTGTGAAGACCCCAAGTCACTTTGGCTGGTGGTACACTACACTGAAATACGTCAGCATTCCGGCGGCAATTTTAATTACCGTAGCCGGATGGATAGGAGTTTAGTTTGAGTCATATTCAGAAGTTTGCTCATGTGAATTATAGTCAGAAACAAATGTACGACTTAGTGAACGATTTCGAGCAATATCCTGCTTTTTTACCGGGCTGTTTAGGCGCGCGCACTTTGTCTCGTACTGATCGTGAGATTGTTGCGACATTGGATGTTGGTAAAGGCCCTATTCATCAATCGTTTACCACTCGCAATGTACTGACCGAGTCCAGTCGTGTGGAAATGAATCTGGTGCAAGGGCCCTTTAAGAAGTTGCACGGAGTATGGACTTTCGAGCCTTTGTCAGAAACAACGTGTAAGATTGCCTTAAGTATCGATTTTGAGTTAAGTGGTATGCTCAAATTCGCTTTTGGTGGTGTGTTTGGGCAAGTAGCAAACGCTATGGTTGAAGCCTTTAGTGAACGAGCGAAAGTGGTATATGGCTAAGATTCGAGTTGAGGTGGCGTACGCGTTGCCAGAAAAACAAAAGATTGTGGCATTGGATGTGGACGAAGGCTGCACTGTGATGGATGCGGTGCGACTGTCGAACATTGATGCGTTCTTTCCTGGGTTGGATTTGAGTGCCCCTAAGTTGGGTATTTTTGGTAAGGCGGTTCGTAAACCTGAAGAGCAAATATTGCGCGCGGGCGAGCGAGTGGAAATTTATCGAGAGCTGAAAGTTGACCCGAAACAAGCTCGGGCCAACCGTGCAGCGAAAGCGGACAAAGAATAACTTATTTCTCCTGAATATCTTGTAATACGCCGTTTTGGAAGGTTAATACAAGATGTTTGACTTCGCTTACTGTGCTGTCTTGCTTGCTGTAAAGGCTGGTGAACAAGTAATGCCATTGGTTTGATTTGAATGTGCTTTGTACCATTGGAGTGCCTAGTACGTACAAGACCTGAGATTCGGTCATGCCAAGTTGGAGTTGTTGTACTTGTTCTGTTTTAATGACGTTGCCTTGCTCAACAGTTGGCTTGTAGGGTGAAGGAAGCAGGCTACACGCGCTGAGTGTGAACAGTGTAGATAGTAGGAGAATCGTTTTCTTCATTGGGCTTAATCCTGTGTTGGTTAGGTCAATGATAAAGTAATTATTAACGAGATCGAAATAGAGAATGACTCATGAGCAGTGAAAATCAAGAACTTAAAAAAGCTGGACTGAAAGTAACACTTCCACGCGTGAAAATCTTACAGATTCTAGAAAATGCTGGTGACCATCACATGAGCGCGGATGATGTTTACCGTACATTGTTGGATCAAGGTGAAGATGTAGGTCTAGCAACGGTGTACCGTGTATTGACTCAATTTGAGACGGCGGGTTTGGTTTCACGCCATCATTTTGAGGCTGGCACTGCTGTCTTTGAGTTGGCGAAAGGTGAGCACCACGATCATATGATCTGTTTAGAAACAGGTAAAGTGATTGAGTTTGTGGACGATGTGATCGAACAGCGTCAACACGAAATTGCAGAAGAGCATGGTTACGAAATCGAAGATCACAACCTGATCATTTACGTTCGTCCAAAGAAGAGTTAATCAACTTCAGTAGCATGGCTACTGAAGTTGGACATTACCGAGCATTTCTCTAGCATGTGCGAGGGTTTGCTCGGTAAGTTCAATCCCTCCTAACAAGCGTGCGATTTCTTGCGTACGGTTGGTTTCTGCCAACGATTCCACTTTTGATACGGTTGCTTCATTGAATACTTCCTTGCTGACACGGAAGTGCTGATGACCTTGAGCTGCCACTTGCGCCAAGTGGGTGACACAGAAGACCTGTCCACGATTGCCTACGGCGCGCAGCATTCGTCCAACGACTTCTGCAGTACCGCCACTGATGCCTACGTCAACTTCGTCGAATACCAAGGTTGGAATGACGGAGGTGTGTGCTGTCACTACCTGAATGCCTAAACTGATACGCGATAATTCGCCTCCTGATGCCACTTTACGCAGCGGTTGTGCAGGTTGACCTGGGTTAGAGGCGATCATGTATTCAATTTCTTCATAACCATTGACACTGATTTGATCTAATGGATCACAGTGGATGTAGAATCGCGCGTGGGGCATACCAAGGCCGTGAATCTGTTCTTCAACTCGCTGTGCCAATTCCTCTTTGGCTTGCATACGTTTTTCCGTCAGTAGGGTCGCGCTGGTTGTGAGCTGCTGATAGGCCTTTTCTTCTTTAAGTTTTAATGCGTCGAGGCTTTCTTCACTGCCAGATAAGCTGTTCAGCTCTGCTTCCACTTCTTCACGCAATGGGATTAAGCCTTCCGGTAATACTCGATGTTTACGAGCTGTGTCATAAATATCGCTGAGTCGTTGCTCGATATCTTGCAAACGGCCAGGATCTTGCTCAAGGGTATCTTGATAATGGTTTAAACTTGCCGACGCTTCTTCTGCTTGAATAAGCGCTTGGTTCATCATCTCCAGCGCATTTTCCAGCTCTTTGGTTGGCGGGTGGATGGCGCTGGCTTGTTGGATGGCTTGGTGCAATAAAGAGCAAACGTTGCCTTCATCGCTGTCTCGCAGAATGCCGCTGGCAGCGTAGGCTTTGTATTGCGCATCGGCGATGTTGGAGAGAAAGGCTTGTTCGTTTTCCAGCTCTTCCAGTTCGTTGGCTTTTAAATCCAGTTGCGCCAGTTCTTCCGCTTGGTAAGACAGCAGTTGTACTTTGGCTTCTTGTTCTGCTGAGCGGTTTTGCTTGGCATGAAGTTCTTCTTTTAGCTTGCGCCAAGCGTTGTATTCTTCGCGCACTTGACGGGTCAGGTCGGTTAAACGGCCATATTCATCCAGCTGTTGGCGTTGGGCGCTGCGCAAAAGTAACGATTGATGCTCATGTTGACCATGAATATCAACCAAGAAACTACCGGCTTCTTTTAGGTCGGCTAGGGTGCAAGGGCGGCCGTTAATATATGCTTTGGAGCGGCCTTCTTTGCTGATGACGCGGCGTAAGATGCATAGGCTCTCGCTTGTATTTTCCAGATCTCGTTCTTCTAACCAGTCTTGTACCGCAGGGTAAGCACTGATCTCAAAGGTAGCGCTGATATCGGCTTTCTTTTCCCCATGACGGACCACGCCGGCGTCCGTTCGCCCGCCTAGGCATAAGGATAGGGCGTCTACCATGATGGATTTGCCTGCGCCCGTTTCACCCGAGATAGCGGTCATGCCGGGTTTCAATTCCAATTCAAGGCTTTCAACGATAGCGAAGTTTGAGATAGCAATACTGGTTAGCATGATCTGCTCCTGATAAAGCAAACAATAGCATGGTTATTTATACAGTGTTTTATGTGTTTATTTATACAGTACTTGTATGTTTTTTGACAAGTGCCAGAAAAAGAAATTATTTGCGTACTTTTAATGGGGATTAGGTGTTGAAAGCACAAAAGACGTCCCCATATACCACGCACAGACAGTGATTACTTTCTGTTATTTGGAGATGAAAATGAGTGATCAAACGAATAAAGCACAGCAAGAAGTCGAGCAAGAAGAATTGCTAAACGAAGCCGATGCAGCCATTGCCGAAGAAGTTCTTGAAGGTATGGTTGAAGATGACGCTTCTGAAGAACTGATTAAGGCACGTGAAGAAGCGGCCCAGTACAAAGAAGTGGCGCTTCGTGCTCAAGCTGAAGCACAGAACATCCGTCGCCGTGCTGAGCAAGATGTAGAGAAAGCTCACAAGTTTGCGTTGGAAAAATTCGCGAAATCGGTAATTACCGTAGCTGATAACCTAGAGCGTGCCTTGTCTTCTGCGGCAGAAGGTTCTGAAAATGATCCAATGCGCGAAGGTGTCGAACTAACTTACCGTGACCTAGTAGAAACGTTAGCTCGTTTTGAAGTTGTGGCTGTTGATCCTGCTGGTGAACCATTTAACCCTGAGTTACATCAGGCGATGACGATGGTGCCTAATCCAAGCATGGAACCAAACACGGTTATGGACGTGGTTCAGAAAGGTTACACCCTAAATGGCCGCTTATTGCGCCCTGCGATGGTAGTGGTTTCAAGCGCAGCTTAAAAAAACTGTCATTTTTTTGACAGTCAGCGCTTGAAATAAAAATTGCCGTACCCAAATACAGAATTATCGAAACTACTAAAGAATTTTTACTGGAGATGCAACCATGGGCAAAATCATTGGTATTGACTTAGGTACAACTAACTCTTGTGTTTCCGTGCTAGACGGAGACAAGGCTCGCGTTATTGAAAACGCGGAAGGCGATCGCACCACCCCATCTATCGTAGCATTCACTGAAGATGGCGAGATATTGGTAGGTCAGTCAGCTAAACGTCAAGCGGTTACAAACCCAACGAACACGCTATTTGCAGTGAAGCGTTTGATCGGTCGTCGTTTCCAAGACGACGTGGTTCAAAAAGACATCTCAATGGTGCCTTACAAAATCGTTGCTGCGGATAACGGCGATGCATGGGTAGAAGTGAAAGGCGACAAAAAAGCGCCGCCACAAATCTCTGCTGAAGTTCTTAAGAAAATGAAGAAAACAGCGGAAGACTACCTAGGTGAGAAAGTAACCGAAGCGGTTATCACGGTTCCTGCTTACTTCAACGACTCTCAGCGTCAAGCGACGAAAGACGCCGGTAAGATCGCGGGTCTTGATGTAAAACGTATCATCAACGAGCCAACAGCAGCAGCACTAGCATATGGCCTAGACAAGGCATCTGGTGACTCAACTGTAGCAGTATACGACCTTGGTGGTGGTACGTTCGATATCTCTATCATCGAAATTGCGGATGTTGATGGCGAAAAACAATTCGAAGTACTGTCTACTAACGGTGATACGTTCCTAGGTGGTGAAGACTTCGACATGCGCGTGATCGAATTCTTGGCAGCAGAGTTCAAGAAAGACACGGGTATCGATCTACACAATGACCCATTAGCGCTACAGCGTCTAAAAGAAGCGGGTGAGAAAGCGAAGGTTGAGTTGTCTTCTTCTTCTCAAACAGAAGTAAACCTACCGTACATCACGGCTGATGCATCAGGTCCTAAACACCTTAATGTTAAGTTAACTCGTTCTAAGCTTGAGTCTTTGGTTGAAGACCTAGTGACTAAGTCTCTAGAGCCTTGCCGTCAAGCACTGAAAGATGCTGATCTATCTGCTTCTGACATCGACGAAGTTATCCTAGTGGGTGGCCAGACTCGTATGCCTATGGTGCAAGCGAAAGTGACTGAATTCTTCGGTAAGGCGCCACGCAAGGACGTGAACCCTGATGAAGCGGTTGCGATCGGTGCGTCAATCCAAGGTGCGGTACTAGCAGGTGACGTGAAAGACGTTCTTCTACTAGACGTTACACCTCTGTCTCTAGGTATCGAGACAATGGGTGGTGTGATGACAACTTTGATCGAGAAAAACACGACGATTCCAACGAAAAAGTCACAAGTATTCTCGACGGCAGAAGACAATCAGAACGCAGTAACGATTCATGCCCTACAGGGTGAGCGTAAACAAGCGGCTCAGAACAAATCTCTAGGTCGTTTCGACTTGGCTGACATTCCACCAGCGCCACGCGGTGTGCCTCAAATCGAAGTAAGCTTCGATATCGATGCCAACGGTATCTTGAGCGTTTCTGCGAAAGACAAAGCGACTGGTAAAGAGCAGTCTATCGTGATCAAAGCCTCTTCTGGTCTAAGCGATGAAGAAGTGGAGAAAATGGTTCGCGACGCGGAAGCGAATGCGGAAGAAGACCGTAAGTTCGAAGAGCTAGTACAAGCTCGTAACACTGCGGACGGCATGATCCACGCAACTCGTAAGACTCTAACTGATGCAGGCGATAAAGCGACTGCAGAAGAGAAAGAAGCCATTGAGAAAGCGATTGCTGACCTTGAAGCGGCACTAGAATCTAACGACAAAGATCAGATCGAAGAGAAAACCAATGCGTTGACTCAAGCCTCTGGTTCTTTGGCTCAAAAACTGTACGAGCAAGCGGATGCGTCACAAGCTAAAGATGGCGAGCAGGCTTCTGGTTCGAAACAAGACGACGCAGTTGATGCTGAGTTTGAAGAAGTTAAAGACGACAAAAAATAAGCCGAGTGCTTCCTTAAGTCGTCGTCCCTAGGGACTTATGCAAAACACGGGACGTAACCGTGTTTTGCTGTATTTAGGGATTTGAACTCACTCTACATATTCAGGAACACCTGCAATGAGTAAACGTGATTATTATGAGGTGCTTGGAGTAAGCAAAGACGCGGATAAGAAGGACATTAAAAAAGCCTACCGCTCTTTAGCCAACAAGTACCATCCGGATAAAAACCCGGACAATCCAGAAGCACTGGATAAATTCAAAGAGATCGCTGAAGCCTACGAAGTGTTGTCTTCGGAAGATAAGCGTGCGGCCTATGATCGTTTTGGTCACGAAGGCGTGAATGGTCAAGGCGGCCACGGTGGCTTCGGTGGAGGCGCTGGCGGTTTCAGTGATATCTTCGGTGATGTGTTTGGTGATATTTTCGGCGGTGGTGGTGGCGGTCAAAGCCGTACTCGTCGTGGTTCGGACTTACGCTACACCCTTGAGTTGGATCTTGAGCAAGCGGTTTGGGGTTGTGAAGAAAAAATCCGTATTCCTACCGCGGTAGAGTGTGATAAGTGTGAAGGATCAGGTGCAAAACCTGGTACCAAGCCAACCACCTGTCCTACCTGTAATGGTGCTGGGCAAGTGCGTATGTCACAGGGCTTTTTCTCGGTACAGCAAACTTGTCCGCAATGTCATGGTCAAGGTCAGATTATCTCTGATCCTTGTACTTCATGTCATGGTCAAGGTCGTAAGCAAGAATACAAAACGCTTAATGTTAAGATCCCCGCAGGGGTTGATACGGGCGACCGTATCCGCCTAACGGGTGAAGGGGAAGCGGGCACGTTTGGTGGTCCACCAGGGGATCTGTTTGTTCAGGTGTCGGTGCGTTCGCACGCAATCTTTGAGCGAGATGGCGCTAACTTATATTGTGAAGTGCCGATCAGTTTTGCGACGGCTGCGTTGGGTGGTGAAATTGATGTACCGACCCTTGATGGTCGCGTGCGACTAAAAGTCACACCTGAGTGTCAAACAGGCAAGCTGTTCCGTCTCCGTAATAAAGGTGTGAAGCCTGTTCGTGGTGGCCCAGTAGGCGACTTGATCTGTAAGGTTGTGGTCGAAACACCAGTGAACCTAACCGATCGACAAAAAGAGCTGTTTAAAGAGTTGGCTGAGTCCATGGGGGAAAACTCCGACCATTCGCCAAAGCAGAAAAGCTGGTTTGACGGTGTGAAGCGCTTTTTTGAAGATATTAAAAAATAAGCGCTCCTCGGTATTGTGAAGCTTGTAAAAGGAGCCTATGTTAGGCTCCTTTTTCTATTAGTAGGCTCTCAATATAATGGCGCAACAAGTTGGCGGCATTGGTAAAGCTTGTGTTGTTAGGGATGATGAAATCGGCCTTATTGCGGATTTCGATGGTTTTCAAGGATGCATGACGCACATGGCGCATATAACGACTGGTCACTTCGTTAACATTACGGCCACGTTCAGCAATATCACGTTTTAAGCGACGGACAATAGCGATGTCCATATCCGTGTCCACAAACAGTAGGTAGTCTACTGCATCGCGAATGGCTGGATCTTGAAACATCATATGACCTTCTACTAGCACGACTTTGGAAGGTTCCAAATTACGGTACCCAACACGTTTGTGTTGTGAATGATCGTAAACAGGTATTTCGTTGGGTTGCTGCTGATTTTTGCAGTTATGTATTGCCAAAGAGATACTTTCTAAATCCAAAGAGTTAAGATCATCAAAATTGTAGACGTCCGGGTCGATGTTGCCGCAGCCTTTGTAGAAACTATCTTGGCAGATAACGGTCAACTTGCTTCCTAAGCCTTCTGCTAACAACGAGCACAGGCGGCTTTTACCGCTACCAGAAATACCGGTGATGCCGATTACGAGTGCCATGAGCTACCTCAAGAAAAATGAATTTGCATTACGGGGTGGAAGAATTAGGATTTAATTGTATCAAAGAAGCGCAAAAATCGCTTATTGACTTACTGGTTAATGTTACAAAAAAAGAGTTCATAAAGAGATCATGTGGAGTATTTATCCCGCGTTTAAAAAAATCGTTGTAAGTGTCTGCCTTGTCGCAGGTGTCGTTTGGGCAGCTGAGCCAGATAACTCGACAACCAATGCTGCAGATTCGGTCGTTGCAGCACCAGAATTTTCAAAGGGGGCTGAATTATTTGGTATCCCCTTTAATGATTTGTCTAAAGCTGAATTTGAGCAGCATCTCTCGAAAATGGGGTTAGAATCGTATCCTTCTTACCGACAGGGCGTGGCAAATTACAGTCTAGGTGCCACGGGTATTTTAGGTATTAAAGAGCTGACGGTTGTCTATAACCAGTATGACTTTGTTGAACGTGCGACTATGTCAGGTGTAGTAGAGGATCCTGCATTACGAGCGAAGCTTGGTACTGTGTTAGAGAAAAAATACGGCCCACCATCCGTGGGGTTTGTGCGTGACGGCTATGGCCGTGCGCGCTGGTTCTTGTCAGATGGTACCGAAATAGAGTTACATAACACCACCTTTGATGTGTCAGTGATCTATATGGACCGTGTGCCTAAGCGCATTGCGCCTTCAGGTCGTATCGACGTAGAGGCCCTTCTTAAACGTAATCAGTAGTGTATTGATGGACTTAATACTCAGTTTTAATATGGATATGGCGCACAAGTTGCGCCCCTACCTACAAGACATTTCCCTGGCATTGGTCGCAACCATGTTGGTGATTTTCGGCGATCATGTGAACCGAACTCTCAAGCGGGCCGTGGCGAATTGGATGTTTATTGCCCGCATCGGTGCTTTTGTTCTAATGTGTACCTTTGGTTATGGTTTGCTGACCTTATGGGGACAGCCATTGGTCTATTGGCTACTGACTCACCTTGATCCAAGCCTGCGTCCGATCACAATTCTATTCTGCTTCTGTTTACTGGGTGTTTTAGCGGAAAGAAAACGTTATTTATAAAAAAATTTAAGAAATTTTCATTCTTTTTTTGTATGTAAATTACGTAAATTTATGAGATTTAGATAGGGGTTTTCCCTCAAAAACCCCAAATGTTGTTATTTAATAACATACTTCTGATAGTTACGTTGTTTTCATAAAATAACGCGCTAAACTCCCGTTTTTAATGGTTTTTTGTTGCCTTGTTACAATTTGATGTTAGTTCTATGAATGGGTAGACTGCGCCCAAATTGATGTGAAAACGTTTGTTTTTCTCGGGGGCAGATAAATGGCAAACACTTGGTTAGAAACGGTTTCCAAAGTTGAATCAATGATTCCTCTTTTGGGTAAGTTAGGTCGCGAACAGTCAGTAAAAGTTCAGCTAGCTGGACAAACTCTGATGTCCGATTCAGTCACTGGTTTGGTTGCATTGTTTGACCAATACCCAGCTGTAGATCTAGCGCGTGTGTATCAAGTGTTAGAGCAATTGATCGCAAATAAAACTGCAAACGTGGTGGTTGAACTTGAAGAAGCACTTGCGGACGCTGATATTGCGTCACTTGAAGGCTTCGCTCAAGCGGGTTCTGCAACACCGGTTGTGCTGTACGGTTTTGGTCGTATCGGACGTCTATTGACTCGCCGTATGTGTACTCTTGGCCACACAACTCCTGGCATGTGCTTAGCAGCAATTGTTGTTCGTAAAGCGGCGGATAATGATTTGGCTAAGCGTGCTAGCTTACTGAAATTTGACTCCGTTCATGGCACCTACGAAGGTGTTGTAAAAGCCGATGAGCAAAACTCTCAGCTAATCATCAACGGCCAGCCAGTTAAAGTAATCTACGCGTCAGATCCAAGCGAAGTTGACTACAAAGCACACGGTATCAACAACGCTCTGCTAGTGGATAACACTGGCCGCTGGCGTGATCACGATGGGCTAAGCGTTCATCTAGCTCGTCCTGGTATCGATCGCGTTGTTTTGACGGCTCCTGGTAAACAAATGAAAAACATCGTATTCGGTGTTAACGATTCTGATATCCAGTCAAGTGATCAAATTCTATCTGCAGCGTCTTGTACGACAAATGCGATTACTCCGATTCTGTCTGTACTTGAAGAAAAGTACGGCATTGAATCAGGTCACGTAGAAACAGTTCACGCTTACACGAACGACCAAAACCTAATCGACAACGTTCACAAAGGTGATCGTCGCGGTCGTGCTGCAGCGATGAACATGGTCATGACAGAAACAGGTGCAGCGAAAGCCGTATCCAAAGCGATTCCTTCTCTTGAAGGCAAGCTAAGCGGTAGTGCAATCCGTGTTCCTGTGATTAATGTGTCGATTGCTGTTTTAAGCTTGAATCTAAAAGCGGCAACGTCAGTAGAAGAAATTAACGAAGTATTGAAGAAAGCTTCTGCAAGTGCGGCATTGACTGGCCAAATCGGTTACAGCGCTGAAGCCGATGCAGTAAGTTCAGACTTCATCGGTAGTGAGCAGGCAGGTGTGCTGGATTCACTATCAACTAAAGTACGTGGTAACCAAGCGACTCTTTACGTTTGGTACGACAACGAATACGGCTACAGCTGCCAAGTAGTTCGCCTAATGGAAAAATTAGCGCAGATGGCTTTGGCTGATAGCAACGCTGTGGAAACTGCAGCGGCGTAATTGACCGGACACATTTAAGCATGTGTGTTAGTTCGGCGACCTTTGGTCGCCGTTTTTTTTGCCTGAAGAAAAGTTGAAGATCAGTGTGTTCATCAAGGCATAAATTTGAGGCAAAAAAAATCGGGCCATAAGCCCGATTAAAATAACTAGCAGTGTTGTGACGTGTGGCGCTCACCAACATCACAGTCTAATACATGGCTGTGGGGGCATGTATTAGACGAGGCATCAACATCATGAAAGATGCCGATGTTTGGAAGCAGTACTACCAAAACATGTGGCCATTTTAATGGTTGGTTAAAATTCCACAAACGATATAAACTGAGGTTTTGGATTAGCTCTACTAATGCAAGAGTCTCTATGAATAAAGTCTCGTTACCATTTCTTCACACCTTTGTCGTGGCCGCTAAACACCTTAGTTTTACTAAAGCGGCACAGGAGCTGTTTTTAACGCAAGGCGCAGTAAGCCAGCAAATACGCCTTTTAGAACAGCGTTTAGGCTTTACTTTGTTTGTGCGCTATCACCGTAGTTTAGAGCTGACGCCAATGGGCGCTAGGCTGGCGCTGCATCTGCGTCATATGTTCGCTGACTTAGATGGGCTTATCGAAGAGCTGCGTGAAGAACGCGACTCAACCATCATTACTTTGTCGGTCATGCCGTCCTTCGCTACGCGTTGGTTGATGCCACGCTTGGGACGTTTACAGGAACTTCATCCCGGCCTTCAATTGCGCATTCAAGCCAATGACCGTGAAGTGAATTTTACCCGTGATCGTATTGATGCCGCGATTGTACACAGTCATATTCACTCTGGTAGCGCCTATACCGTACCCTTGCTTCATGATCATGTTTTTCCGGTATGCAGCCCTGTATTTGCCGAACAGAATCAATTACGCATTCCAAAAGATCTCGCCCGTGTCCCTCTAATAAACGACGATTCTGAGTGGCGCTTTTTTAGCCCCTATGCAGAGTGGGAAGCTTGGCTGAGTAAAGCCGATGTGAAAGGAGCTAGGCCAAGTCGAGCGATCAGTTTTAACCGTGGTGATTTAGCCGTTCAAGCCGCGCTTTCAGGGCAAGGCGTTGCTTTAGGTCGAACGCCATTGGTGATGGATGATATTCGCGAAGGTCGATTATTGAAGCCTTTTGAGCAAGTGTATGACAATGGCCATGTCTATTTATTTGCCTGCCCCAATGAATATCGTGATCGTGAACCGATTCAGCAGGTGCTTAACTGGTTGCAGGAGGAGTGCCGTCTTTACATGGATGAAGCGTCACTTTAAAGGTTATGACGCAGTGAGTAGTTTAATGGAGAGGGCAATACACATGAAAATCACCATTGGGCGAATCAAAGTACTGCCGCGGCTAATTACTAAACGTGAACCAATTTGGGCTCCAAGCCATTGTCCCAGTCCCATGATGAGGCCAATGCCCCACAATACATGACCAGTAAAACTGAATAAAATCAGAGACGATAAATTGCTGGTGGCGTTCAAAATTTTCGTATGAACCGTGGCGGAGATAATTGAGAAGCCCATAAGACAGATGAACGCAGTGGAGAAAAAAGCCCCTGTTCCTGGGCCGATTAAACCGTCGTAAAAGCCAATGGTAAAGCCTGCGAACAATGCAAATTGAGCCATACTGATGCGCACAAATTTGGCAATCATCGGCTGAATTTTGGGTAATAAATAAAAGAAGATAGCCACGGCAATTAAAATGGCAGGAATCATCTTTATCAGTAAATTGCTATCAAGATAAGACACTAATATGGTACCGGCGAAGCTACCTAAAGCAGTCATAGCAATAGGAAAGCGCATCTCGGACAAAGAGACTTGTTTGGTTTTAACGAAGTGATAGGACGCGGACAGGGTGCCTGCACATCCCTGCAATTTATTGGTTGCAAGGGCTTCGAGTGGAGAAACGCCGGCGGCGATGAGCGCTGGCACTGTAATGAGGCCACCACCGCCCGCTATGGCGTCGATGAGTCCTGCAAAAAAGGCGATGAAGAATAGTGCAACGACTGTCCACACTGATAAATCAGAGAACCACTCCAACTAAAGCTCCTTGTCTAAAAAAGTAATAGCATCCTCAGGGCATCTTACAGTATGTTTACATTATTAGGCTAGCCAACTTATTCAATGAGCATTACGTTACGTATTGCTACGTAGGTTTGCTTGAGGTTCATGGCTTAACTGGCTAACTTATGGAACTGATATCGGTTATTTTTTGAGGGATTGAATTGATGGCTAAACAATACGCAGAAGTGCATCAAGATGATTTTATGAAGTTTGGTGGCGAGCGTCCTAGCTACCTTGATATTGAAGATGCCTTGCTGGCGCTGGGTGGGCACGGTGTGTCTGGTAATAACTTCAAAAAAGAAGCACTGAAAATGGCAGGCTGGACTGGCGGAGCATTGACGACTTATGCGCAACGCCCAGTGGTAGCAGCGAACGCATTTAACAAAATACGTGAGGGATTGGCTAAAGTGTCCAGTGCGGATGAGCTAAAAACGTATTTGAAAGGTTAGGCAAAAGCGTCTGACAAGAGGAACAATGTATAGGTTAGCAAGGCTAACTTATACATTGTTTCTGTGATTTATTTCATTTCGGCATCTGCAACGGCGCGGATGCCATATTCTTCGTCAAGAATCTTCCCGATGATGTTGTCCCCAGCTAGATGGTGAGCATATTGCATATGCAGGCAACGGATTTGATCCCAGTTTTTGATACCGCCAATACCGAGTTCTTCGAACAGGTGTGTGAAGCCTTTTTGTTCGATGATTTGTTTGTGCTCATCGCTCATTGCGTCCCAGCGACGCTGCACATAGTCCTCGTGTGACTTGTGGTACGCTGCACGCAGCTCTTCATCGTCGCGGATGCGTTGTTCTAGTTCTTTTACAACCCCTTGGCTTTCGATACGTGCCAGCGCTTTGTCGATGGCGCTGCTAGACAGCCAGTACAAAGTTGGAAATGGCTGATCGAACACCCAAGTTTCCATTTCTAGAACTTGTGGTACGCCATTAGGTGAGTAGTGTGCAACGCTACGGATGCCGCTTGGTGTGCGGCCCAATTGCTGAGTAATGATGTCAATATCAGCTTGAGATAGGGTATTAGTCATTAGGAGTTTTAAAGTGTGAAAGCTGGGAAGCTGGCAGCAAATTGTTTAATCCACTCCGCCGCAGCTTCGTTATAGTTTAAGCGCCGGCCCTGACTTTTTGCCTGTCGTCGATAGTGCTCTATTTGCGAGAGCTGCTCGACCATTCGCACACAATAACAGTCGTCATTATTGGGGAATTCAATCGCGATGCGGTACTCTTCCTGCTCTTTGTCGCACCAAGCTATACGGCCCGTCACACAAAAATGCGGGTCGATTTCCTGTAATGTGATACGCACACAAGTGCCTGCTTGGTATGAGAGCGGCGCTAAATAGGTAATGCCTACGAAGCCAATCCGATCCGTACCAACAGTTGGAAAAGACTGATCCTCGACAACCGTAATGTCTAAAGGTAAGTCTTTAGGATGTGCAACAAATTCCATCGCAACAAGCCAGTTTTTGTTCAATTAATTAGTCTATCGGCCGGACAGCCAGATGGTTTAAGAAGAAAGCGAATTGTACGCTTTTTACTCTGGCTGTACAGACGAAATTTAGGATAAATTTCAATCAACGCATAACTTTTTATTGATCAAATAGCATAACGCCAGAATTTAATTCATTTGTGCCAAAACCTCGTCGAAAAAGCGTCTTGAAAACCTTTTTAATGCCGCCGTATAGGTCATTCTTTACGCGCATTGTTTTTTTCTTTATGCATAAAGCGGTCCAACTAACCAAGCCACTTTGGGAATACTTTTGTTGTGAATTGTAAAATATGTAAGGCTTGGTACTTGCAGCTTGAACAAATAACAGGCTATATTTTTAATTAAATGACTGTTTAATTAAAGCTTTGTCAATTATCCATAACATGGTAATGGCTTGAAGCTAGGAGGATTCGATGTCTTTGTCCGTAGTCCAGCGCGTTTTGATGGGATTTGTGATGCTGTTGTTGCTGCTATTTGTTGTGGCGGGAGCGGGAGTGGGAGGCTTGAACTCAGTGCAGGAGCGCATCGAAACCGTGACAGGAGAAATTGCGAGTATTTCTGACAGTAGTATGGAAGTCAGTGCCGATCTCGCACAAGCCAGTAGTGCTGTGTTGCAATATCTTGTGGCATCTTCCGATAGCATGTTAAGTGATGCGCTAACGCAATATCAGTCAGGAAAGGAGCGCTTTTACGCCGAGGCGGATGCATTGAAGGCTCAGGCAGCTGAATCCCCTGATGTGTCAGCAACCGTGGTTGAAATTGAGCAACAATCCAACGTCTTTTTTGAGCTCGCGGACACGGCCATTTCCGATCACAGTCGAATGGTTCAGCTAGAACGTGGCATGGCCGATAAAAAACTCGATCTAAAAGATCAACTAAGCTATGTCGTTGAGGATCTTGAAGCCATTATCAGCTATCCAGAAAGCGATGAACAAGCGTTCGCGGCAGGTTTGGCGAAAACGCAAATGGAAAGCTTGCAGCTACTGATTGGCGATTATTTCGATTCGACCACAGTGCCTTCGTTAAACAGTATTCGTAAGGAAATGGGGAAGGCCTTTGCCCCTGTAGACAAAGTAATCGGCAAACTAGGTGATGATTTGATCACCGAGAATATTAATAAGATCCGTACTTCTGTTGAAGACGAGGCTGGCGTTGTAAACGAGTTTCTAGAGTTTAACCAAATCCAAGTGGCTTCTGAGCAGGCCGCAGCGGCGTTATTAAATAGCTTGGCGGTTATGAAGACACAGCAAGATACGCTAGAGAGTCATGTTTCTGTATTACGTGATCAGGCCAAGCTTAATGCCTTAGAAAGCTCAAATAATGCGAAAAATATTTCCTATCTGGTCGTGGCTGTTTCCGTTGTCATTGCCCTGTTGATTGCTTACTGGGTAAGCCTCAGCATTCGTAAACCATTGGCACAGATTCTGAAGGTACTGGATCAAATAGCGAATGGTGACCTGACCCAGCGCGTTACTGTTTCGAGTAAGGATGAATTCGGTCAGCTGTCGCACTGGGTGAACTCTTTGGTACAGAAACTGGGCGATGTGATTAAGCAAATTGATGAAGCGTCACATCAGGTTGTTTCTTCAGCAGATACTGTTTATAAGTCAACGACTTATACTCAATCTATTATACAAGAGCAAAATGATCGCACCACCTCAGTGGCAACAGCCATGGATGAAATGTCGGCGACAGTGCGTGAAGTGGCTCGACACTCCGAAGTGACGTTAGAGAAAGTGCAGGATGTGGATCGCAGTGCAGAAGTAAGCTTACAACGCATGCATACCAACATTGCTCAAGTGGAACAGTTGGTGGCGCAGTTGGAATCTTCGGCGGGTGTGGTGCAACAGGTTGCTCAATACTCGCAGAATATCGGCTCTATTTTGGAAGTCATTCAAGATATTGCCGAGCAGACTAACTTGTTGGCTTTAAACGCCGCTATTGAGGCCGCGCGAGCAGGTGAGCAAGGGCGTGGTTTCGCGGTGGTGGCAGATGAAGTGCGCACACTGGCTAACCGGACACATACTTCGACGGAAGAAATTCAGCAAGTGATTACCGAATTGCAGGGTGGTGTAAAAGCCACGGTTGTGACGATGGAACAAAGTTGTCAGAACGCACGTGAAAGTATGAATGAGGCACAAAGTGTCGGCCAAGTGTTGTCCGATCTACGTACCTTTATTGTTGAAATTCGTGACTTAAGTATGCAGATTGCCACGTCGGCGGAGCAGCAATCTAATGTGGCGCAAGACATCAATCGCAGTGTGCATGAGATTTCTCATAGCTCCGAAGGTGCCATGGAAGAAGCGATGGCGAGCCAAGAAAATTGTCAACGGATGAATGAGCTGGCACAGCATCAGCGCGCTTTGGTAGGCCAATTTAAGATTGTATAGCATCGCTGTTCTTCTATATTCGCGCTATGATGCTGTATCGCTGCGATTAACAGGAGAAATAGCATGAGTGTTCAGATGGGAGATATGTTGCCTTACGGAAGCTTTTTAGTGATGGGGCAAGATGGACCAGAAGAGGTTGATGTAACGAGCTTTTTTGCTAATAAAACTGTCGTAATGTTTGCTGTACCTGGGGCGTATACCCCAACCTGTAGTGCGCGACATTTACCGGGCTATGTTGCTAATTATCAAAACTTTAAAGACAAAGGTGTTGATGAAGTCGTCTGTTTATCTGTCAACGATGTGTTCGTTATGAATGCGTGGGGGAAAGAGCATAACGCTGAGGCGATTGTGATGGCTGCGGATAATTTAGCCCAGTACACCCAAGCTTTAGGGTTGGAAATTGAGATCGCCACGGCTCAGATGGGGCTGCGAAGTCGCCGCTATGCCATGCTGGTTAAAAACGGGGTGATTCAGCACTTGTGGTTGGAGGAGCCTGGTGAGTTTGGTATCAGTTCCGCTGAGCAAGTACTAAGTCATCTGTAACGATTAAAGCCACATTTGTGGCTTTTTTGCTCTTATGGCTTCTTGAATGATTCTTGAAATTCACTTGCAATTTTATTTTGTAAGATCAATATAGTTATAAGACAAGAACATAGAATAAGGAGGGCGATCATGTTGTATGAAGATCGCGTTGATGCGCTGGTATCACCCAAAGGCGCATTGGAAATGTTGTCACAAGAAGAAATCGCACGCATGTCAGAAGACAGCGGTGATTTACACGATTTATTTCGTCGTTGTGCATTGGCCATTTTAAATTGTGGCAGTGACTCAGACGATCCCGCTGAAATCATGGCTGCTTATAAGGATTTTGAGATCCGTATTATTCAGCAAGAGCGTGGCGTTAAATTGGAATTAACCAATGCGCCGAGCAGTGCCTTTGTGGATGGAAAAATGATTAGCAGTGTGCGTGAAATGCTATTTAGTGTTTTGCGTGACATTATCTTTACCTATCACGAATACAATGTGGCGCGCGGTTTAAATGATGCGTCGTCCGACAAAATTACCAACGTCGTTTTTGAGTTGCTGCGTAATGCCAATGTGTTCCGACGCATTCAGTCACCGGATATGGTGGTGTGCTGGGGTGGTCACTCCATTGCGCGACACGAGTATGACTATACCAAGCATGTGGGACACGAGCTGGGTTTACGCGAACTAAATATCTGTACTGGTTGTGGTCCTGGTGCCATGAAAGGGCCGATGAAAGGTGCCGCAATTGCCCATGCTAAACAGCGCATTCAAAATGGTGTATACCTAGGGTTGACTGAGCCAGGCATTATTGCCGCGGAATCGCCAAACCCTATCGTGAATCAGCTGGTTATCATGCCAGACATTGAAAAGCGTCTTGAGGCTTTTGTACGAACCGGTCATGGCATTGTTGTGTTCCCAGGTGGAGCTGGTACAGCAGAAGAAATTTTGTATATTTTAGGGATCTTGTTACATCCTAAAAATGAGGGTATGCCATTCCCGTTGGTGTTTACGGGGCCGAAAGAAAGCGCCGCTTACTTTGAACAAATTCATGAGTTCATTGGCTCCGTGTTAGGACCTGAAGCGCAAGCAAAATACAAAATCATCATTGATGATGGAGTAGAAGTCGCGCGTGTGATGAAGGCTGGAATGGAAGAGGTTCGCTTGTACCGTAAAGCCCATCAAGATGCTTTCTATTACAATTGGAAATTGCATATCCCTGATGAGTTTCAGCGTACCTTTGAGCCGACGCACGAGAACATCGCTAGTTTGAATCTGTCCTTTGGTCAAGAGACTCATTTATTGGCGGCTGACCTTCGTCGTGCATTCTCTTCGATTGTGGCGGGTAATGTGAAGCCTCAAGGCGTGGCGAGTATTAAGAAGCACGGTCCGTTTGAGATTCATGGCGATAAAGAGCTAATGAAAAAACTGGATGCATTGCTAGAAGCATTTGTGAAGCAGCAGCGTATGAAGCTGCCGGGTAGTGCTTACGAGCCATGTTATCGAGTTATTACCGAGTAATGGTTTGATCGGTGGTAGGTCAGAAAAGCCCAGCATGATGCTGGGCTTTTTGGTTCTGTGTGCCTCGGAGCTATGTCTGCTCTGAGGATTCGGCAGCAATACGTTTGGCATGCTCTAGAATTAACTGCCCCGAAATACTGGTTGGATTGGGAATATTTGGAAGATCATCGAAACTCCACCAGCCCGCTTCGGCGATCTCATCTGGTGCTGGTGTTAGCTCACCACTGTCGAATTCGGCAAAGAACCCCACCATTAATTGGTGAGGAAAAGACCAAGGCTGACTGCCTCGGTATTCTAGATTCTTGATTTGTACCCCCACTTCTTCAAACACTTCGCGCCGAACCGCTTGCTCTAATGTTTCGCCTGCTTCGACAAAGCCAGCAATATTGCTGTAACGGCCTTCCGGCATTACAAAGGAGCGCGCTAATAGCAGCTGCTTGCCTTTTCTTACCGAGACAATAATGCACGGTGAAATGCGCGGGTAATGGCGTGTGTTGCAATGTTGGCAAAGTTTAGCGTGTTCTTTATCATGTTTTTGCGTCATTGGATGGCCGCAGCGGCCGCAAAACTGGTGGTCAGCATCCCATGTTGCCAGTTGGTGAGCGCGACTTAAGATGTCAAAGAAGCGGTCATCTGTCGCAAACAGCATGTCACGCAAGCCCACTTCTTCAAAGCCTTTTGGTGTATGAGGGAAACTGCAAACGAATAGATCTAGGCCCTCAAATTTACCAACGAACACGCTGCGCATTTGCGCAGTGGGATGAAAGTCTGACAAGGTAAATAAAAATTGCTGTTCCAGTGTTAGGACTTTTTGTTTAGCAAGTAAGATATAGCGCGCGTTACCGTGTGGGGATGGATGCGCGTTGGTTCCAATTTCTAGCATAACGGTCTCGTTTTACAGGTGATTCTATTACGCTACTCGGTACGGAGTAGCCACGCAACCTTACGGTTTTGAATTCTAAGTTAGTCGAGTGTTTGCCAATCTAATATGACCTTGCCGGATTTTCCGGAAAGCATGGCCTCAAAGCCTTTCTGAAAGTCTTGAACCGAAAAATGATGGGTAATGATGGGGGTGATATTAAGCCCGGACTGGAGCATGGCGATCATTTTGTACCATGTTTCATACATTTCTCGGCCATAGATACCTTTAATCGTTAACCCTTTAAAAATGACTTGATTCCAGTCGATGGCGGTGTCTTTGCCAGGTATGCCTAATAACGCCATTTTGCCACCATGGCTCAAATAGCTGATCATACTTTGAAGGGCTTGATCATTGCCGGACATTTCTAAGCCAATCGAGAAACCTTCCTCTAACTGCAACTCTTGAATAACATCACTTAATGATTCTCGGCTAGTGTTGACAATGCGAGTCGCACCTAAGGATTTTGCTAGTTGAAGGCGGTAGTCGTTGATATCACAGATGACGACATTACGTGCTCCGACATGTTTAGCAATGGCAGCAGCCATTGCGCCAATGGGGCCGGCGCCGGTAATCAAAACATCTTCACCCACTAAGTCGAAGCTCAAAGCGGTATGTGTAGCGTTTCCTAACGGATCTAGGATGGCAGCCAAATCATCGCTGATGTTCTCTGGCAGTTTCACGACATTAATCGATGGTATGGCTAGGTATTCGGCAAAGGCGCCAGGGCGATTGACCCCAACTCCCTGCGTGTCTTTGCAATAATGGCGTTTACCCGCGCGGCAGTTACGGCAGTGACCGCAGGTAATGTGTCCCTCACCTGAAACGCGATCGCCCACTTTTATATTGGTCACTTCGATACCGACTTCGGCGACAGTGCCAACGAATTCGTGTCCGATAGTCATGTGGAGTGGCACGGTGCGTTGAGCCCAGTCATCCCAGTTATAAATATGGACATCTGTCCCGCATATCGCCGTTTTGCTGATTTTTATCAGTACATCATTGTGGCCACATTTGGGGCGCTGGGCTCGTGTCAGCCAAATTCCTGGATCAGCTACTTGCTTTGTGAGTGTCTTCATTGCCGTTCCTTACAGAAGATTAAACTGCTTTCCTACCTTATAGAAAGAAGAGATAGCGTGATCAAGATCGCTCTGGCTTAAAGTGGCCGACATCTGCGTACGAATTCGTGCTTGCCCTATCGGCACAACAGGATAGGAAAAGCCGACCGCTAGCACGCCTTCTTCTAATAGTGCACTGGCTATACGTTGAGCTAAACTGGCATCATGAACCATGATTGGAATAATAGGGTGCTGTCCGAGAATAAGCTCAAAACCTAACCCTGTCATGTGCTCTCTAAAGTAATCCGCATTTTGCTGTAACTGCTGCAGCAAATTCTGACGCTGATCTAGTAGTTTTAAAATACTTAGACTGGTAGCGGCAATCATGGGGGCCAGACTATTTGAAAATAGGTAGGGACGTGAACGCTGGCGCAACCAATCAATAATTGGCTGTGCAGCGCAGGTATAGCCACCAGATGCGCCGCCTAGAGCTTTGCCTAATGTGCCAGTAATGATGTCTACTCGTCCCAATACCTGACAATGTTCAATTGAGCCTTTACCGCGTTTCCCTAGCACGCCTACTGCATGAGAATCATCAACCATCACTAATGCCTGGTACTGTTCTGCTAAATCACAGATGGTATTTAGATTGGCAATAGTGCCGTCCATCGAGAATACCCCATCGGTAACAATTAGAGTGGTTTTACTGTGTTGCTGAGCGGCTTGCTTTAAACAGTCTTCCAAGGCTTGCATATCATTGTTTGAGTAGCGCAGGCGCTGAGCTTTGCTTAAGCGGATGCCATCAATAATGCTGGCGTGATTGAGGCTATCACTGATGATGGTGTCCTGTTCATCAAGCAAGGTTTCAAACAAACCGCCATTGGCGTCAAAACAAGAGGAGTAAAGAATGCAATCATCCATGCCAAGGAAAAGACTTAGCGCTTGCTCTAATTGTCGATGAATGGTTTGCGTGCCACAAATAAAACGTACTGAGGCCATACCATAACCATATTGATCCAATGCTTGATGGGCGCTAGCAATGACTTCAGGATCGTTAGCAAGGCCAAGATAGTTATTGGCGCATAGGTTGATGAGCTTTGAGTGTTGGAGCGTGGCAACTTGACTGGCTTGAGGCGTTAGTAAAGCTTGCTCAGCCTTATATAGCCCTTGATTTTTTAAAGCTTGAATTTGGTCGTTGAGCTGGTCGAACAAGCGTGGTGATAGCATACGACTTTCTCCCATAACTTTTTTCTTATCAGTATAGTTGGCCTTTTTGATGGTGAGGAAGTCTTGGCTAACTGTTACTTGCTGTACATTCCACGTACAATACTAGGCAAAATTTCTAGCTAAGGTTACTTATGTTATTACGAAATGCTTTGCTAGCTAGTGTGCTTCTGTGTGGCACTACAATGGCGCTGGCACAAGATTACTTACCGATTCTGCAATATCATCATGTGGACACCAGTACGCCTCGTTCTACCTCTGTATCCCCGGATGAGTTTCGTGAGCATATGGATTATTTGGCTGAGGCTGGCTTTCAAGTAGTCGATCTAGCGACGGCGCTGGCGGATATCAAAGCGGGGGTTGCCTTGCCTGACAAGGCGGTGGCTATTACTTTTGACGATGCTTATCGCAATATTTATCAAAATGGTTTTCCAATTCTTAAGACACACGATTTCCCGTTTACCGTCTTCATTAATACTGGACCGGTCGAAAAAGGACACACTAGCTTTTTGACTTGGGAGCAGATGAGAGAAATGGAGCAGTCTGGTGGTGTATTTGCCAATCACACAGTAAGCCATCCTTATATGCTGCGTTTAGAAGATGGTGAAACGCTTGAGCAATGGCTAACGCGTATGGCTCATGAAGTCAATGAGGTAGAAGCGTTACTTAATGAGAAGTTGGGTCATTCGCCTAAAATGTTGGCTTACCCATATGGTGAGTCGAATACCGAGATCCGAGCGCAAATGGCTGAGCTTGGGATGATTGCTTTTGGTCAGCAGTCTGGTGTCGTCGATAAAAATTCAGACTTTACCAATTTGCCGCGTTTTCCTGCTGCAGGCAATTACGCGAAACTGTCTTCTTTAAAGGTAAAGCTAAATGCTAAACCGATGCCACTAGTTTCGTTCGAAGATCAAGGGGACTTTGCAAGCAGTGAGCCTGTTCAGATGACCTTGCATTTTCAGCAAGGTGATTACCGACTGCAGGAATTAGCGTGTTATGTGTCAGGGCAGGGGGAAGCCAAATTAGACTGGCTTGGGTCAAACAGTGTTAATGTCCAAGCTGAAAAAGCCTTTCCCGTGGGGCGAGGTCGCATCAATTGTACAATGCCTGATCAATCTGGACGCCATTATTATTGGTTTTCAAATGTCTGGATTCGCGCGGCGGCAGATGAGACTTATGTAACGGAAAAAGTTAAAAAAAATTAAAAAAAGTGTTGCACTGAAATTTAGAATCCGTAATATACACCTCGCTCGCAACGGAGGGGTGGCAGAGCGGTTTAATGCACCGGTCTTGAAAACCGGCGAAGGTTAATAGCCTTCCGAGAGTTCGAATCTCTCCTCCTCCGCCATTTCATCTGCTTAGTGCAGGTCTATTGTTCCCTGATAGCTCAGTTGGTAGAGCAAACGACTGTTAATCGTTAGGTCACTGGTTCGAGTCCAGTTCAGGGAGCCATTC
>NZ_LIQF01000012.1:43885-118544 GCF_001418205.1 Marinomonas fungiae
TTTCTGCTTTCTGCTTTCTGCTTTCTGCTTTCTGCTATTCGCTATTTGGTGTGTTGAAATGGTGTGCTTGAAGCGTTCTAAGAAGGGTGCTGTGCTGACCCTGGCTTACGGCTTACGGCTTACGGGGAAGGCTTGGTTAGAGGTGGGGTGTTGATAGCGGTTGTTTGCTTGGAAAGATTGTTGAGGAATTTTGAGATGTTAATTTCAGGTTAGAAATTAAGAGAGAAATGGTGGAGGGAGGTGGATTCGAACCACCGAAACTTTCGTGGCAGATTTACAATCTGCTCCCTTTGGCCACTCGGGAACCCCTCCACAGCAGCGATACGTATGCTACGGATTGTTGTTGTTCTTGTAAAGGCTTTTGCGGCAGTTTGGTGAAAAAAATTATAGGTATATCGTTGATTTTAAAAGAGAAGATGATTAGAAGATGTGCAGGTGTTGCTATGTGTATCTGTAATAAGATAAAGGCTTTTGTAAGGTGGTAGAAGTAAGGGTATAGCGAGAAATGAGGAAAAGATAAGATGGTGGAGGGAGGTGGATTCGAACCACCGAAACTTTCGTGGCAGATTTACAATCTGCTCCCTTTGGCCACTCGGGAACCCCTCCACAGCAGCGAGGCGTATATTACTGATCGCCTCGCGCCTTGTAAAGCACTTTTTCTATTTTTTACCTAGAAGTTGTGCCAGTTTAGCTTGCATGCGCTCTTCAGCCGTTAGGTTATCAAACTGAGGATCCTGCTTAGGCTGGGCTTTATCCTTGTTAGTTGGACGTGGCTGGCCTTTTGCTTTGTTTGGCTGCGGTTTATTGTGTCCTTGTGGGCGTTTGCCTTTGTTGCTTTTAGGCATAGGCTTTTTGTCTTCCACAGGTTTTTTCGCGTTTGGCAGGGCTGGCTCATTGCTGACGGCATTACCTTCTAGGTCAATGCGTGGCTGACCTGAAAGTAAGCATTTCTTGTAGCGATCAGAGCGCGTGTAAGCGGCCATGGCGCGCTTTTGCTTGCTGGCGTTAAACTCTTCGTCCAACGTCATGTCTTTGTCGATACCAACCTTCAAAGGGCGTGGATTATTCCAATCAAATGCCTTTGGATAGCGCTCTTCTAGTAGCTTGATTAGACGACGGTTGTTCTTTTGGTTTTTCTGACGACGTTTCTCCTCGGCACTGAGTGCTGCTGTTTCAGGAGCGTCGCTTTGTGTCGTTGCTTGGGTTTGCTCAACTTCAGTCGCAGCAGTCTCTTGGATGTCAGCGCTGATCGCTGTTTGTTGTTCAGTAGTCATAGGAGAGTCTTTAGTTTCTTTAAGGTCTTCAGTTGGTTGATCTTCAAAAGCATTGTGAAGAAGGTCAAGGTTAAAATGGTTTTGGATCTCACTCGCAGTAGTGGTCTCTGATTGCGTCGGCTCTAGTTGCTCGTTGAAATCTGTTTGAGTGGTTGCAGAAGTCAGTAAATCCAAGCTGTCTTCGATGTACAGCTGCAGCTGCTCTTCGGTTGAGCGTTTGTGGCTCATGGTTGAGAGTAAGTCCAATGATACGTCACTGGGCTTGCTGTTGGGAGTAAGACTTGAGTCTGCTTTCAAACGAGCGATTTCTTGTTGTGCTTGCTGAAGCTGCACAACTAGGTCATCGATTCGATTTTCAAGGGCTTTGATTAAGCGGTCCATAGGTTAGTTTCCTGCGTCAGCCAGCCATAAGGGAACTCGAGGTGCTCCCGCACGGCCAACCATTTCATTGAGCTGCTTAGAGGTCGGGAGCACGATGTCTGCGGGAGCCTGACTTTCTACCCAGAGATACATGTTAATCAAAACGATGCTAACGATTAAAAATGCAAACAGCTTCATAGCGTTTAGAAGGTTAGGCCCGCACCAATGGTTGCGTGTTTGTCATAGGCAGTATCACTGCTACCATAGACTTTCATGAAAAGGTCTAGGCGAGTGTTATCGCTAATACCGATACGTAAGCCAATTTCTGGATAATATGCAACATTGTCTAACACGTTGGCACCTAAGCCAATATAAGTCCAGACAGGAGCGATGCCGTTAACGTAGAAAAGTGGTTCAGGCGTGTAAAAGCGACCGCCTAACTGAGCGGCCGTTTCAAAGCTATCGCGTAAAATGAAAGTGAAGCCACCGTAAACAGACAGGCTGCGTGGGTAAGAATACTCCATCAATGCATTGATCATACTAGCGGTGTTGCTAGTTGCTGTAGATGGAGTGCTGTATACGTATTCGTAGCTAATAAGTGGAGAAAATTGTCCAGCGGCAAATGCGCTGGTGGCCCCTGCAAGCAGTGCCGCTGTAACAAATTTTTTCATGCGCTTAATCCAGCTGGTTAAGTTTACTTAGCATTTGATTCAAGCTGTTTTCCCAGTTAGTGGTTTGTTCAGCTTGTTGTGTTAGTTTGGCTTGAGCTTCATCACGCTCTTCAGATAGCTCGTAGTTTTGCATTTCTAGTTCAGAGATACGCTGGCGCAGTGTAGAGATTTCTTCAACTGCAGCATTAATGCGTTGTTCTAGATGATGTAGTAATTCGTTATTCATGGTACTTCTGATCCTGATAATTTAAGTTGTGCGCTGATTTTATGGATTTACCAAGCGATCACAACATCTTGTTGTTGTACGTTTAGAATTCTTGCTTCCACCGCCAATTCACCGATTGCAAAATTAGGCTGCACTTGCGTAATAGTAACATTGATGTTGGCATTATTAAGCTGTGTTTGCGCATTCTGTAATTGGTCAAATATCTCATAGCGACGGAAAACTTGAAACTGGTCGCCTTTTTTAAGGCCGGCTAACGCGCCAGCATTTAGATAGATGCGGTTGCCTTCGGTGCGAAAAATATTCGCCACAAAAGGCTGGCAGTTTAAGTCGTCACTGGTGTCCAGCGACATGGACTTTAACGTTTGTGCGACAACTTTGCCGTACTGCAGAGCCCAAAACTGCGCTGAACCAAAACCTACCTTGTTATTGTCTTTGGTGTTCCATTTGCCAATCTCATCGTAACGATGTTGAAAGATTAACGCACCACTAAATCCATCATAAATATATAAATCTAAGACAAATTTACGTTGATCGTCCTCTTTGTTTGCCCAGCTGAGCAGGGAATTGAGAGGCGTCTTCTGGTTTGGGTGCTTCGGATACACTTCACCGATATCACGAACAACACCGCTGACGACGTATTGTACACCAAGCTCTTCACCAATGCGGGCAACATCGGTCAGAGAGCCGTCATTATTTGCCGAGGTCGGAGCATTAATTAAATCTGGGTAAACACTTAGGTGGGTGGCTGCTAAGGCTCGCAAGTAGCCTTGCTGATTCATGGCGTCAACTAGGCTTTTGGGCAGCTCTCGGCCAATATTATGTAATGCGCCCAAGGTTGCCTGCTGTGGTGTTTGTAAGGCGAAGCCTGTGACGCCCACTGACTTGCGATAATTATTGGTCGTACCATTGTCACACATACCTTCGGTTTCAATATCGGCTTCAATAGTCAAACTTAAAATGTCATCAATAATCTGCTCAGAGAGAATTCTGACGTCACTGGCTTGACCAGCCGATTGCACTCGGGTGTTGGACGTCAGAGCGCCATTGCTGAGGTTATCACTGGAGCGAACTGAGGCGCTCGCTTGTAAGCTGGCTTGTTTAATGGCCTGTTGTGTCGCGCGATATCTAGCATCATTAATATCTTGATTATAGATAACGGCCTGGCCATCAGCGCGCATGACCTGAGCGTGCATGCTCAACGACATCAATATTAGTAAGGGCGTAATCAGCGCTTTCATTGCTACTGCACACTATAAAACGTTGACGGTTGTTTTTTAGGGACGGATGTCGTGTTGCTGGTGCGCTTTGTTAGCTGACAATTCGGATTAGAGCGAATTGCTTCCGGTGAGCTGGCGCACTGGCGAAAGTTTTCCTGCAGGGCAAGTTCTACTACAGTTTCAAATGTGCCGTCTTCCAGTTCCCTTTGGGAAATAACTTTTGCTCCAACAAGGTAAGCATTAACGTAGGCACGAAGATCATCATGCTGGGCCATCATATTGCTCAAAGAACTAGAGCCATCCAAGCTGATACCGTAAACACGTTCAGATAAGTTGCGGTAGGCATCAAGTTTAGAACCACGTAGTGACATTAAGCGAGCTTGGGCTTTCGAAAACGATTTATTCGTTACTGGTGCGGAATAGCCTGTAGCGTTGATAATAATCGGTTCGCGAGGCTCAATGTCGACGATTTCAATGCTCTGGGCAGAAGGGTTGTAATTAGGGTTGCTGTTGGTCTGGCTGTTGATGCCATTCACGCAGGGGGAAGTGGAATTACACACTGGTGAAGTAGGTTGTGTAACCACGCACCCGGATAACAGTGTCGAAAAACATGCTAAAGCAAGCAAGCGACCTTTAAGACTCATTGAAGCTTCTCCATTTCTGCACCCGCATTGGGCGTCCAATCTGGTATCAAATTTCTTGGACAGTATCGATACGATCTTTTCCCCTAGTGTACGGTGTTTACTACCCAATCATGAAGTAAATTTGCTCAAAGTTAAGGGTTATTTGCGGAATTTTACGATTTTATGACCTGTCGAATGAAAGAGAGTCTGCCCTGTTGTCTGGTTAAATATTGATCGATGTCTATACTTACGAGGATATAGCGCGGAGGTGGTATATGATGAATGTTCTTGAACTTAGCTTGTTAAGTCAGGCTCATAACCTACCAGCTTCATTGGCAGAGCGTTTGCGTTTTGAAGTCGAGCAAACTCTAAAAGGGTTGTATGCTGATGAATCCTTGGTAGAGCGTATTGATGATCTCTTCTTACCTTTTGCAAGATGGGTTAGCGAGTACACCAAACCTAAACATACGCCTTTAATCTTAGGGTTAGGTGGCCCACAAGGGTGCGGTAAAACCACGTTTTGTTCAGTCGTCAGCCATATTCTAGCCAAGGGCTTTGATCTTAATGCCATAGAGGTTAGTCTGGATGATTTGTATTTGCAGCGTTCCGATCGTCTGCACTATGCCCAGAAAGTGCATCCGCTGTTTGCAACGCGAGGCGTACCTGGTACACATGATATCCCGCTGGCGTTGAATATTTTTGAGCGACTTAAGCACCTGCAAGCTGGCGAAGTGATGTATGTGCCTACTTTTGATAAGTCGCTAGATGATCGCAAGCCTGTGCATCGTTGGCAGGAAGTCGCAGGTCCAGTAGATGTTATTTTCTTTGAGGGGTGGTGTGTTGGTGCGCAGCCCATGTCCAAAGAGCACTTAATGGACCCAATTAATGCGCTTGAAAAAGACAAAGACCAAGACGGCAGCTGGCGTACGGCGGTGAATGAGCATCTTGAAAGTGATTACCGCAAGTTGTTTGATCTGATTGACGTGATAATGTGGATGCAGCCTCCTAGCTTTGATGTCGTATACGACTGGCGTAATAAGCAGGAGCGTGTATTAGAAGCGCATTTACATGATATTCATGGAGGGGTGTTAGATACCTTGGATATTAAGGTTATGTCACCGGAGGCCTTGAAGGGGTTTATGCAACATTATGAGCGTATCACGCGTCATATGATCTGCTCTATGTTACAGAATGCAGACGTGCAATTTGTCTTAGATGCAAAGCAGAAAGTGCTGGAGACAAAGTTGCCTATATCCCATTAAGTGGCGCAGTAGGTTTGTAAAATATGATAGGCTATCGCTTAAAACGATAGCCTATTTTTTTGGAGAGCTCTGTGTCTGAAATGCTTGAATACATTACCGTGGATACATCTGAAACCCCTACTCACGCCGTGATTTGGTTACATGGCTTGGGTGCTGATTGCCATGATTTTGAAGGGTTGGTGCCGCAGCTAGGTTTAGCGCATAAGGCCGTGCGTTTTGTCTTTCCGAACGCGCCGATTCGCCCTGTTACGATTAATGGTGGCATGAAAATGCGTGCTTGGTACGACATTTTGGAAATGTCGTTGGATCGCAAAGTGGATATGGACAATATTCAAGAGTCGATGACACAGATTGAAGCGATTATTGAGGCTTTGGGTAAACAGGGAATTTCGAGCGATCGCATCGTCATGGCGGGGTTTTCCCAAGGGGGGGTGATTGCTTATCAAGTCGCCTTGTTAGGTAAATACCCGTTAGCCGGTGTCATGGCGCTGTCTACTTACTTGGCTGATCCAGATGCGGTGCCGACGGCTCAAACTTCAGTGAACGGTAATGCACCGATTTTAATTCATCATGGCTCATTTGATCCGGTAGTGGCGCCGGTTCTTGCTGGTCGAGCGCGTGCACGCTTGGATGAGTTGGGGTATCAGACGCAGTACCAAGTCTACGACATGCCACATTCCGTTTGCCCGGAACAAGTGGGGGATATTGCTCACTGGTTATTAGAGCGATTGGGGTAGGGATATTGTATGGATGATGCATCGGTAAATGAATGGCTGGGCTATGCCAAAAGCTGGGCTACTCATGCAGGGGCTATGATGCTAGAAGCGCGTGAAAAAACAAGCTTCTCAGAGCAATACAAATCTGGGCATGAGCTAGTGACCTCCACAGATCTGGCGATTGATGACTACTTATGTGAGCAGATTAAGCAAACTTTCCCTGACCATTTGATCTTATCCGAAGAGTCTTCGCCGGATCTTGAGCTCGCGACACACAGCGATGTGCCTGTTTGGGTTATAGACCCGATAGATGGCACGATCAATTTTGCTCAAGGCTTGTTACATGTAGCGGTTTCAATCGCGGTGTATTACCAAGGTCAGCGCTGGGTTGGTGTAGTACATGCTCCTTTCCTAGGTGAAACGTATTCAGCGGTGAAAGGGCAGGGGGCTTGGTTGAACGGCACGGCATTGAAAGTCAGTGGGCGTTCTGAACTGCGCAATGCCATAGTGGCGACGGGTTTTCCGTATAACAAGGATACCTTGCCGGATTTAATAGAATTGCTAGGTCGTGTGCTTGAGCATAGCCAAGATATTCGACGCAATGGTTCTGCCGCGCTGGATTTGTGCGCCGTAGCTCGAGGTCAGATGGATGCTTATTATGAATCTGTAAAGCCATGGGATATGGCGGCAGGTGCTTTGATTGCTACTGAGGCGGGTGCCAAAGTAGGCCATTTTTCTGAATCCAAGCAATCTTGGCCGACGGCAATAAATGGTGATTATCTGATCGCGGCAACGCCTGATGTGTATCATCTCTTATTAGATGTTTTGCAAGTGAGTAAAAAATAAACTGATCTGCGTCATGCGCTGAAGGCTGGCTGAGTTCTACTCTTGCATCACAAGACTATGAACTAGGAGGTGGTTATGTTCTCGGATGGCGTTTTAATTGCAAGCATTGTGGTGATTGGTTTGTGTTCTGTGTTTATGGTTTGGTTTGGCATCATTGCCTACCGCCATATTATGCAGGATAAAAAATGAAATTTTAGGGCATTGTGCTCTGTACGATGCCCTGAATCCCTTCTTTTGCTGATCGTTTCCTGAAGCCTGTGTAGAATAGATGTCTTACATTGATAATGTTTCAGGAGACTTATGTCTATCGGTGCCTTTTCCATCATCCTAGCACTCTGCTTTGCGGTGATCGGTGTATCTATTTATTTTATCGTCAAGCAGCTTAAGCTGAACCGTCAGCGTGAAGAGCGTATTCAAGCGGGGGAGCAGCGCCTGAAAGAAGAGCGTGCGAAACGCATCGAAAGTATCCAAGTGATCATGCAGGCGATTGAACAGGATGAAAAGCTAACATGGACAGAAGCCTCCATTCGCGTGAAAAACTTATTAGATCAATTGAGTATCGATCTATCGGAGCATGAACATGTGCAAGCTATTTATGCGGTGGAAGCTGGCACTCAGCATATTCCAACTCATGAACAATGGAATACTCTGCCACTGTCTGCGCGTCGTAAATTTCGTGACGAGATGGAGGCTCTAGAAACTAAACATATTGAGCAACTGCGTCAGGCGAAAATCTATTTACTAGCCTACAAGTTTGATTGATCATGGCGCAAATGCTGTTTGCGATACTGATTAGCTTTATGTTGTTTGCGTCTGTCTTGGTGTTTTTTATAAAGCACAGGCAGCGCATGCCTTATTATCAGATTGACCAAGCGGGTTGTGTGCGTTTGTTAAAACAAGCCGTTGAAGGTGAGTTACTTGAGCGAGACTGGCATGTATTTATCGGTATCGGTGTGCGTTACGATCTTGAAATAGAACACCTGCGTTTGCAGTGTATTGAGATTGATGAAAATCATGTTATAAATTCTGTCACCAAAAAGGGGCAGACTTATGTTGTTTTCTCTAGGCAAGGCCTGTCTGAATTGCAGAGCCTGTTAGAGGAGTGGCAACATAAAGTGGACTACTTGGCCTAAATTAACAACAGAGTGAGAATATCTATGGATGAATTAGAGAAGTTATTGGATGAAGGGGGTCAGTGGCTACCTTGGTTGACCGAGAAGAGTGTATCGATTGTTGTCGGTATTCTGATCTTCTTTATTGGTAAGATGATTGCCCATCGTCTTGCCCATTGGATTGAAAATCGTTTATTGAAATCCAAGGTCGATAAAGCGGTTGCTGGTTTTGCTTCAAGCATTCTGTATGCTCTGATGTTTGCTGGCGTGGTTTTGATGGCGCTGGGTCAAGTTGGGGTCGAAACCACTTCCTTTATCGCCATCTTGGGTGCTGCAGGTTTAGCGGTCGGTCTAGCGTTACAAGGCTCGCTATCAAATTTTGCATCAGGTGTGTTGATCATTCTATTGCGCCCATTCCGTGCTGGGGACTTTGTTGATGCAGGTGGTCAAACGGGTACAATTGATCGTATTGAATTATTCCATACGTACATGAAGACCCCCGATAATCGTGTCATCATCATGCCTAACTCAAACATTATGGACGGTTCCATCATCAACTTCTCACGCGAAGCAACACGTCGTTTGGATTTGGTGATTGGTATTAGCTACGATTCCGACATTAAGCAAGCTCGTGACCTGATGACTCAGATTATTGAGGCGGATGAGCGCGCATTGAAAGACCCCGCCTTGGTTATTTGGGTGTCTGAATTAGCGGATAGCTCAGTGAACTTTAGTGTGCGTGTATGGGTGAATGCGGGGGATTACTGGGCGTTGCGCTCGGATCTACTAGAGAAGATTAAGTACACGTTTGATGCAAATGGCGTCGGTATTCCATTCCCACAAATGGATGTGCATTTGTCAAAAGAAGACTAAGTCTTCTTAGGGTCATCAAATGGCGCTACGAGATATCGTGGCGCCATTTTTTATTTGTAGGGTGGCTTTTTAGTGCTGCCGCAAAGATCTAAAGAGAGGTTGTATGAGTCGATATCGTCCACCAGGTGCTCCTAAAGGAGCTTACATCACTAAAGAAGGTGCCGATAAATTGCTGGCGGAGCTCAAGTATCTTTGGAAAGTAAAACGTCCGGAAGTAACACAAAGTGTCAGTGACGCAGCCAAACTGGGTGATCGCTCTGAGAACGCTGAGTATATTTATGGCAAGAAGCAGCTGCGGGAAATTGACCGTCGAGTGCGTTATCTAGAAAAGCGTTTAGATCAATGCACTGTTGTTGATCGTTTGCCAGTTGATCGCTCGATTGTGTTTTTTGGCGCTTGGGTGACATTGGAAGACGATGACGGCAATCAAGAACGCTTTCGAATTGTTGGGCCAGATGAGCTGGATCACCATGAAGCCTACATCAGCATGGATTCGCCAGTGGCAAAAGCGCTGCTCAAGCGTCATGAAGGAGATGAGGTTGTGTTACGTCGAGCTGGTGGAGAGCGAACGTTTTTTATTGAACAAATTGAATATGTGGAACCAGTGTGACCATGATTCGCTATGGTATGGCGCAGTGGCAGCATCCTGCGTGGGTTGACTACCTTTACCCACGCTCTGAAGCCACAGGTTTGCGTTTAGGGCATTACGCCAAATATTTTCATAGCGTCGAGGTGGGTAGTACCTTTTATACGGATGTGGCGCCAGATCAGATTGAGCGTTGGGTGGCACAAGTTCCTGATACTTTTCGATTCTGCTTTAAGGTACCGCGTGCAGTCGCTCATCAATTTGATGAGCTGAGTGAAGCGGAATGTTTGCAAGCTTGGCGCGCCTTTCAAAATCTACTCAAGCCGATTGAGCATTTGCTGGGGCCGACCATGTTGCAATTTCCAGCGTCAGTGGCGCCTCGACAGCTGCCCATCATCACGGCGCTGTGTCAGAGCTGGGCACTTGCTACACCCTTAAGCATAGAAGTCCGTAATCTTGAATTTTTCGATAAGGCGGAGCATGAAGCAGCTTTGTTACGCCTGTTGTCAGACTCGGGATGTAACAAAGTTGTGATGGATTCCCGTCCGGTATTCTCTTCTGAGGCCTATTGTGACAGCTTGATCGATGCTCAACGCAAAAAGCCCCGTGTGCCGTGTCATGCTGTGGCAACCGCTGCGCATCCTGTGGTGCGCTTTATTGGTCATCCTGATTTAGAACGTAATCATATCTGGTTGGATCAATGGGCTAATAAATTGGCCTACTGGCTAAAAGAGGGGCGTGAGCCGACGGTGTTTGTGCATTCTTCGGATAATATTGCAGCCCCCACATTGGCCAGTTGGCTCGATGCAAAACTGCAGAAAATCTTACCCAATTATGCTGCGCAGGTGAACTTGCCCGTGCAGCATGAACAAATGGGGTTGTTGTAAAAATGGAGAACGTAATGATGTATTCGTTAGTATTTTATGTGCCAGAAACGCATGCAGAAGCTGTAAAGTCTGCTGTATTTGCGGCTGGTGCTGGGCAGGTTGGCGATTATGAGCAGGTTTGTTGGCAGGTTAAGGGCGAGGGGCAGTTTCGACCCACAGAGCAAGCACAGCCATTTATTGGTCAACCTGGAGTGCTTGAAAAGGTACCGGAATACCGAATTGAAATGGTGGTGTTGGCGGAATATAAAGCAGCGGTGGTGAGTGCTTTGAAACAGAGCCACCCCTATGAAGAGGTGGCTTATCATCTTATTCAGGTTGAGTGTTGATAATAATGTTGTCTTCGTGGAAGCCATATTGGCCTGTTTTATGGTCTTCTAAGAAAAATTCTAGTGTTTTGCTGACGCTGCTAAAGGCTAGCTCATCCCAAGGAATGTCAGAAAATTCAAACAGTTCGACTTCGGAGCTCTCTGTAGTCGCATGAAAATCCGGTTTCTGTAGTTCAGCAATGTAATACAGGTGAACTTGATTGACATGCGGGATACTGATCATTGAGAAGGGTTGCTTAATGATTACGCGGGAGCCACTTTCCTCAAGTGTTTCGCGTAGTGCGCCACCAGTGGTCGTCTCGCCGTTCTCCATAAAGCCAGCAGGCAAGGTCCAATAACCAAAACGAGGCTCGATGTTACGCTTACAAAGAAGCACTTTGCCTTGATACAAGGGGATTGTGCCAGTGATCATGCGCGGGTTGTCGTAATCAATAAAATCACAGCTTGGGCACACCGGACGTTCGCGGTTGTCTCCATCTGGAATTTCCATGTTCACTTTATGACCGCATTTTGGGCAAAATCTCATAAGGTTACCTGCTAGCGTTTGTGTTCTAAGCGCGCGTATTTAACAACTTTATCTTCGATCTCTTGAATCTCGATCATGTAATTATCGACCCATAAGCTGATTGGATGCTCTGGGATAAACTCGAGTGTTTCAATAATCAGACCGTTCAAAGTTTTGGGTCCGTCTGTTGGGAGGTGCCAGCTCAGCGCTTTGTTAATGTCGCGGATGTGGGTGGTACCTTCAATGCGGAATGAGCCATCTTCAAGAATGGTGATTTCCTCTTCCTCATCTTCCATTGGTGGCGTAAATTCACCAACGATCTCTTCCAAGATATCCTCAAGTGCAGCAATACCTTGAACATCGCCGTATTCGTCGACCACGATGCCCATTTGTTGGTGATCTTTTTGGAAGTTTAATAGCACGGTGTTGATGGATGTGCTTTCAGGGATGAAGTAAGGCTCAAGTGTGGCTTTTAAAAGTGCTGCTTTGGTGGGGTTCTGCTCGCGTAAAAATTGCGCTGCATGGCGTGCGTGCAGAATACCAATAACCTTGTTGATCTCGCCGTTGTACACCGGCATGCGCGTGTGACGTGATTGGCAAATTTGTTCAATGATCTCTTCGATTGAATCTTCGATATCAATACCGATGACTTCGTTGCGCGGCACCATAATGTCTTCGACAGAAACCTTCTCAAGGTCAAGAATCGACAGCAGCATTTCTTGGTGTGCTGGTGGGATCAAGCCACTGGCTTCATTCACCACAGTGCGAAGCTCTTCAGACCCTAGTTTGTCATGGTTGCCATGAATATGTTTGATGCCAAATAAGCGCATTAGTCCATTAGACATGGTGTTAACAATGACGACTAATGGATAAAGTGCTTTTAGTAAAATGGTCAGCACCCAAGAAGCTGGGAAGGCAATTTTCTCAGGGTGAATGGTGGCCATGGTCTTAGGCGTCACTTCGGCAAAGATCAAGATGACCAATGTTAGCGCACCGGTCGCGATCGCGACCCCTGCATCGCCCCAGATGCGGACAGCAATAATCGTCGCAATCGCAGAGGCTAAGATGTTGACGAAGTTGTTGCCAATTAAAATGACACCGATTAGTCGGTCAGGTCGTTCAAGTAGCTTGCTCGCCTTTTTAGCGGATTTGTGTCCGCTTTTCACCAGATGTTTGAGACGATATTTGTTCATCGACAACATGCTGGTTTCTGAGCTTGAGAAAAAAGCAGAGAGAATGATTAGAAAAAACAGTATTCCAAAGAGAATACTTAAGGGAACTTCGTTCAAGAAAAATATGCCTCAGTTATTAGATCTGATCGGATTATTAGGGCTTGAGCAGCGAGTGTCAAATGCCATGCTCAATTACTCAGTATTTCCAGTGCAATCTGAGAGCCAAAATAGCCCAACATGAGAAGAACAAAACCGCTCAAAGTCAGTTTTACCGCTAATTGCCCGCGCCAGCCGAGGAATAAACGTCCCGCCAATAATCCTGCGAATACAAACCAGGATGCGATGGTGAAGGCTGTCTTGTGGACAAGGTGTTGTGCAAACATGTCTTCTATAAAATAGAAGCCTGTTGCCATGGTAATACTCAGTAAGACAAACGCCGCCCAAATAAATTCAAACATCAATCGCTCAAGTACCTGTAATGGTGGCACTCGTAAGAGCTGTTTCAAGTGGTGATGCTTAAGTTGGTATTCTTGAATGGCCAATAGAATACCAACACCGCAGGCGGCGGTAAAAAGGCTGTAGGCGACCGATGCAATCAAAATATGCAACGAAGTACCAAGTGAAGCACTGTGTAGCTGTTGCAAATCCCAAGGTTCGACCGCATTAAGAGCGATAATTGTCGCCGCCATAGGAAAAGCGATCGAAAGCAGTAGCGAAAGATCTTTGTCACGATTGCTAAACCAAAGCAATAAATTGCCAATCAGAGCAATTAAAAGACCAATGGTTAAGAAGTCGAAGCCATCTTTACTGGCGAGCAACTGTATTAGGGCCATAGTATGCAACACGATCGCAATCGCGCCTATGGACTGCGTTGTGCGAGCTCCGGGGCGCAGGTAGTAAGTGCCCCCAGCTGTGAGCGATAGAATACAAGCGAGCCAAAGCGTAAGATGTGTCATGTATAAGCCGATCCACTGGTTAAAACTATAGGGTGACGATCAAATCTTCGTTATAATAAAGTCAATTTCACCTTGGATAAACTGAATAAAACGGTTTTTTCCATCTAGAGCAATTTTTGAGGGCAACATGTTTGATAATTTATCAGAACGTTTAACGTCATCCTTAGACCGAATTCGTGGTCGTGCCAAACTCACCGAAGACAATATTAAAGAAGTATTGCGCGAAGTGCGCATGGCGCTGTTGGAAGCTGACGTCGCGTTGCCTGTTGTAAAAGACTTTATTAATGCGGTGAAAGAGCGCGCGGTCGGTACTGAAGTGACACGTAGCTTAAGTCCAGGTCAGGTGTTCCTAAAAATCGTTAAGCAAGAGCTTGAAGCGGTGATGGGGCAGGCCAACGATGAGTTGAACCTTAGAGCTAAACCGCCTGCGATCATTCTGTTGGCGGGTCTGCAAGGTGCGGGTAAAACCACCTCGGCGGCAAAACTGGCGAAGTTTTTAAAGGAGCGTCAAAAGAAATCGGTTGCAGTCGTCAGTGCCGACGTATACCGCCCAGCGGCGATTAAACAGCTGGAAACCTTGGCCAACGATGTGGGTGTCGAATTTATCCCAAGTGATATTTCGCAAAAGCCAATCGACATTGCCAATAACGCCATTGACGTTGCCAAGAAAGCGCACAAAGATGTGTTGATCGTCGATACCGCGGGTCGTCTAGCGATTGATGAAGACATGATGGCTGAGATCAAAGCGCTGCATGCGGCGATTGATCCTGTTGAAACCTTGTTCGTAGTCGATGCCATGACGGGGCAAGACGCGGCGAATACGGCCAAAGCTTTTGGTGATGTGCTGCCTCTAACGGGTGTAATTCTAACCAAAACCGATGGTGATGCTCGCGGTGGTGCGGCTCTGTCTGTACGTCACATCACAGGTAAGCCGATCAAGTTCTTGGGTGTGGGTGAGAAAACCGATGCGTTAGAGCCGTTCCATCCAGATCGTTTGGCGTCTCGTATTCTAGGCATGGGTGACATGCTATCGTTGATCGAGCAAGCTGAGCAGAAGATCGACAAGGAAAAAGCTGAGAAATTAGCTGGCAAACTGAAGAAAGGTAAGGGCTTCGATCTAGAAGACTTCCGTGAGCAATTGCAGCAAATGAAAAACATGGGTGGCATGGCTTCTATGTTGGATAAGCTTCCTGGTATGGGGCAGCTGGGGGATATCCAAGACAAAGTTAACGATAAAATGTTTGTGCAAATGGAAGCCTTGATTAATTCCATGACGCCTGCTGAACGTCGTAACCCCGATGCGATTAACGGTTCACGTAAAAAACGTATTTCTGCGGGTGCGGGTCTGCAAATTCAAGACCTAAACCGTTTGTTGAAACAGCACAAGCAAATGCAGAAAATGATGAAGAAATTCAGCTCAGCCGGCGGCATGAAGAAAATGATGCGCGGCTTGGGTGGAATGATGCCAGGCGGTTTTCCTGGCGGCGGGAATTTCCCGAAATTCTAAGACATGTGCTTAGAATGAAAAAATGTTTAAAGGGCGATCAATTCGCCCTTTTGTTTTTCGGTTGAATCGACTAGAATATGCCGCCTTCTTGTAGTAGGTCTCATAAAGAGGCCGACAAGAGGTGTTTCGTTAAGCAATAAGGAACCAATCATATGGTAACTATTCGTCTTTCTCGTGGTGGCTCTAAGAAGCGCCCATTCTATCACTTAAGCGTGGCAGACAGCCGTCGTGCACGTGATGGTCGTTTTATCGAGCGCGTAGGTTTCTTTAACCCAGTTGCTCGTGGTCAAGAAGAACGTCTACGTGTTGACCTAGACCGTGTTAATCACTGGGTAGGCCAAGGCGCTCAGCTTTCTGACCGTGTTGCTCAGCTTGTTAAAGAAGCTGGCAAAAACGCTTAATACTGAGGTAATGCTATGTCTACATTAAAGCAGGCGAAGGCTCCTGAGCAGGCGCTTGTAGTTGGACGCATTACATCAGTTTATGGTGTTAAAGGGTGGGTTAAGTTGTATTCCCATACCGAGCCAATGACTGGAATCTTTGATTACAAGCATTGGTGGCTGAAAACTCCCAGTGGGTGGAAAGTCATAGAACTAAGCCAAGGTCGTACCCAAGGGCGCGGATTGGTGGCAGCAATTAAAGGATATAACGATCGCGATCTTGTTAAAGAGATTTGTGGATTGGATATCTATATTGATGCAAAAGATCTTCCTGAGCTTGAGGACGGTGAATATTACTGGTCGCAGCTAGAAGGTCTAAAGGTGATTACTAAAGAGGGTGTTCTTCTAGGTAAGGTCTCACAAATGATGGAAACCGGCGCAAATGATGTGCTGGTGGTACGAGCTTGTGAGGGCAGTTACGATCGTGAAGAGCGTTTGATTCCCTATGCACCGGATCAGTTTATTCTAAACATCGATTTAGAAAAGCAAGAAATGGTTGTGGACTGGGATCCAGACTTCTAAATAGATCGAACGAGGCCTAGCGTGCGAATCGGTGTTGTGACGCTGTTTCCAGAGATGTTTCAAGCCATTACCCAGCATGGTGTAACGGGCAGAGCCGTCAAATCTGGCATTGTTGAAGTGGATTTTTTTAATCCCCGAGCCTTTGCGTACGACAAACACAAAACGGTCGATGACCGTCCTTATGGTGGTGGCCCAGGGATGCTGATGAAAGTTCAGCCCCTAAAAGATGCAATTGAGAGCGCCAGACAATGGGTTCCCAATGCAAAAGTTATTTATCTATCCCCTCAGGGGCGCACGCTAACACAGGAAGGCGTGCAACAGCTTGCTAAAGAAGCAGAATTTATTCTGGTAGCAGGCCGTTATGAAGGCGTTGACGAGCGTTTGATTCAATCTCAGGTTGATGAGGAATGGTCGATTGGCGACTTTGTCCTAAGTGGTGGAGAGTTGCCGGCTATGGTGTTGATGGACGCAGTCTTTCGCATGGTGCCGGGAGTGCTTGGTAAGCAAGCCTCAGCAGATGAAGATTCATTTGCCGATGGATTGCTGGATTGCCCGCATTATACTCGCCCCGAGGTACTTGAAGGTGAACCTGTACCACCTGTACTACTTAGTGGCAACCATGAGGCGATACGGCGCTGGCGATTAAAGCAAAAGCTCGCAAGAACTTGGCTACGTCGGCCTGACCTCCTGCAAGACCTTGAGTTGGACAAGGAACAGCAAGAGTTGTTAAAAGAGTTTATTCGTGAAACTGAAGTTTCAACCTCGGCAGAGTAAGAATCACGAGCTTGTCAGAACGTTAAACCTTCGCGCTGATAAGAAACCATATTCATTAGGAGTCACATCCATGAGCAATAAAACTAAACTGATTCAACAAATTGAATCAGAACAAATGACAAAAGAGATCCCAGCCTTCGGTCCTGGTGATACTGTTGTTGTTCAAGTAAAAGTTAAAGAAGGTACTCGTGAGCGTCTACAGGCTTACGAAGGTGTTGTAATCGCAAAACGCAACCGTGGCCTAAACTCTGCGTTTACAGTACGCAAAATCTCTAGCGGTGTAGGCGTTGAGCGTGCATTCCAAACTTACAGCCCGCTTGTAGACAGCATTGAAGTGAAACGTCGCGGTGACGTTCGTCAAGCTAAAATCTACTTCCTACGTGATCGTTCAGGTAAATCTGCACGTATCAAAGAGAAATTGGCTAAGCGCTAATCTCTTCGTAGTAAAAAAAGGCGACTTCGGTCGCCTTTTTTTATGGAACTTCATCAGGGTATGATGGCCTAATGGAGCAATTATAGAGAACAGAGGTTGATATGGGATATGTAGCCAAAACAATGTCAGCATTAGCGTTGGCATTATTCGGAATGACACAAGTTCAGGCGGGTGAACAGGAAGTACGTGATGCCGTAGCCAAGACTTTGCCGCAATACTCAATCGAATCGATTGAAGCGCATACGGGCAGTGGTCTGTATATAGTGACCCTGAATAATGGCCCAATACTGCACGTCACAGAAGACGGTAAGTATTTTGTCGCTGGAGATTTGTATCAGGTCGATGGTCAGAACCTTGTGAACGAAACTGAACAGGCAAAGTTGGCCAAGATCGAGCACATTCCAGAGTCCGAAATGGTGGTCTACAAAGCGGCCAACGAAAAAGCCCATATCTCTGTTTTCACTGACATTACGTGTGGCTACTGCCGCATGCTGCACAAAGAAATCGATGAGCTAAATGAGCAAGGAATTACCGTTCGCTACCTTGCTTATCCACGTGCTGGCGTCGGTTCTGAAGCCTACAATCAAATGGTCAATATTTGGTGTTCGGACGACCCTAAGAAATGGATGACAGCTGCTAAATTAGGTAAAGAAGTACCAGAAAACAAATGCACCAACCCAGTGGCTAATCAATATCGTCTCGGCAACGCTGTAGGTGTACGCGGTACGCCAAGCATCATTTTAGATAACGGCAAGTTCATCCCCGGATATCTGCCCGCAAAAGAGTTAGCAAAAGAGCTCAACCTTTAGTAATTTCGACAAATAATCTACCAAACTAGGGCGTAGTTCAGACTTTTCTACGTTGGGTTTATGCGCTACTGGCGTTATAATCCTTGAACATCTAAATCGCTTTATTTTTAGCGTGAACAAAATTATTAAAACCGTCAGTTGTGGGGTATCGTTTTGAAACCGGTAAAAGTCGGAATTTGTGGGCTTGGAACAGTAGGTTCCGGTACGTTTAACATCCTGCGTAACAACGCAGAAGAAATTACGCGACGTGTTGGCCGTAGCATTGTTGTTGAGCAAATTGCAGCACGTCAAGTTAACCCTACCTGTGACACCACTGGCATTAACACCACGAGTGATATTTTTGATGTGGCGAACAACCCTGAGGTTGATATTGTTGTTGAGCTGATTGGCGGTACAACGGTAGCCCTAGAGTTGGTGATGACCGCCATTGAAAATGGTAAGCACGTTGTTACAGCGAACAAGGCTTTGATTGCTGTTCATGGCAACGAAATCTTTGCTAAGGCGCAAGAAAAAGGCGTGATGGTCGCTTTTGAAGCAGCGGTAGCGGGTGGCATTCCAATCATCAAATCGCTACGTGAAGGTCTATCAGCGAACAAGATTGAATGGTTGGCGGGTATCATCAATGGTACTGGCAACTTCATCATGACGGAAATGAGCGAAAAAGGTCGCGCCTTCGATGACGTACTAAAAGAAGCACAAGCACTAGGTTACGCTGAAGCCGATCCTACGTTTGACGTTGAAGGTATTGATGCTGCGCATAAGCTTACTATTCTAGCGTCAATTGCTTACGGCATTCCGTTGCAGTTTGAGAAGACTTACACCGAAGGTATCAGCCGCATTACCGCAGAAGACGTGTCTTTTGCGAAAGAAATGGGCTACGCGATCAAGCATTTAGGTATCGCACGTCGTACTTCTGCTGGCGTTGAGCTTCGTGTGCATCCAACTTTAATCTCGCAGAAAACGCTACTTGCCAACGTTAACGGTGTGATGAACGCTGTCATGGTAAAAGGTGATGCAGTGGGGCCAACCTTGACTTACGGCGCTGGCGCTGGCGCGATGCCGACCGGTTCATCTGTCGTAGCGGATATTATCGATGTTGCGCGTACGTTGACTGCGGATCCAACTAATCGCGTACCACACTTGGCCTTCCAGCCAGAGCAACTGTCTGATGTAAGCATGTTGCCAATCGAAGAAGTGGAATGCGGTTTCTTCTTGAATATGAAGATCCAAGACCGTGCAGGTGTGTTGGCGAATATCACGCAAATTCTATCTAACAACGGCATTAGCATTGAGTCTGTCATCCAACGTGAAGGGACTGATCTAGTACCATTGGTGGTGATGACGCATGATGTGAAAGAGCGCAATATGAATGTTGCCATTGCCGCAATCGAAGCTCTGCCAGATGTCGCGGGTTCAGTTCAGCGTATCCGTGTTGAAAATCTGGCGTAAGAGGACCAAGTAATGAAATACATTTCGACTCGTGGCCAAGCTCCTTCATTAAGCTTTGGCGATGTTCTATTGGCTGGTTTGGCAAGTGATGGCGGTTTATACGTACCAGAGAAATTGCCAACTTATTCAGCAGAAGAAATCGCTTCTTGGGCGTCTTTGAGCTACCAAGAATTGGCTTTCAAAGTGATGTGGCCATTTGTAGAAGGCGAAATTCCTGCAGAAGAGTTCAAGCGCATGATTGATGAAGCCTACGCCGGCTTCAATCACTCTGCGGTCGCTCCAATGGTGCAAACGGATAACAACGAATGGGTATTGGAATTGTTCCGTGGCCCAACGTTGGCGTTTAAAGACTTCGCACTACAACTGCTAGGTCGTCTAATGGACTACGTACTAGCACAACGTGGTGGGAAGTTGGTGATTCTAGGGGCTACCTCTGGTGACACTGGATCTGCAGCGATCGAAGGTTGCCGTCATTCTGAGCACCTAGATATTTTTATCCTGCACCCGTACCAACGTGTATCGGAAGTGCAACGTCGCCAGATGACGACGGTGATTGATGACAACGTCTTCAACATCGCAGTAAAAGGCAACTTCGATGACTGTCAGGGCATGGTCAAAGCGAGTTTTGCCGATCAAAGCTTCCTGAAAGGCGCGAAATTAGGTGCGGTAAACTCGATCAACTGGGCGCGTATCATGGCGCAGATCGTTTACTACTTCTCTTCTGCTTTGGCAGTCGGTGCGCCACACCGTAAAGTGTCATTCTCTGTACCAACGGGTAACTTTGGTGACATCTTTGCGGGTTACTTGGCGAAGCAAATGGGGTTGCCAATTGATCAGTTAGTGGTAGCGACGAACCAGAACGATATCCTACACCGTACCATCGCGGCGAACGACATGAGCCGTCAGTCACTTAATGTGACGCTTTCGCCAAGTATGGACATCATGGTGTCTAGTAACTTTGAACGTCTATTGTTCGATGCCCACGGCCGTGACAGTGCGGCGTTAGCAGATCTGATGGCACGCTTCAACGCTGGCGACGTCACGCTAAACGATGATGCTTGGTCATTTGTGAAAGCGAACTTTGATAGCTACAAAGTAGACGACGCGCGTACTTGTGAAGTGATTTCTGAAGTCTTCAATTCGACTCAATACTTGCTTGATCCACATACTGCGATTGGCCTGGAAGCTGCGCGTCAGTGCTGGAAAGACAAGTCTGTGCCAATGATTACCTTGGCGACAGCGCATCCTGTGAAATTCCCTGAAGCAGTGGAAAAAGCGGGTTGTCAGTCACCAAGTCTGCCTGAGCACATGAAGGATCTGTTTGAGCGCGAAGAAGCGTACGAAGTGATCGACAACGATCTTTCTGCTGTACAAAGCTTTGTGGCTCAGCACATCTAAGCTCTATTCGGGTAGGCAGGTTCACCTGCTTACCCGTTATTCCTTCCTTTTATTTGGTTTATCTTTTCTATGAACCTTATCTTGCTTGCCCCAGATCAGGCTTTGTCTGACTCACATTACCAGCTCAACACTCGCCAACAAGAACACATCGCTAAAGTGCTTAAAAAAGCGCATGATGACACCTTGCGAGTGGGCTTACTCAACGGTTTGATTGGTGATGCGGTGCTCGATCTTGAGCGCTGGCAAGTGACGCTTGGTCAGCTCACCACTCAACCGCCTAAAGCTTTACCCATGGAGCTGATATTGGCGTTGCCACGTCCGAATATGCTTAAGCGCACCTTGATGAATATCACGGCCATGGGCGTAAAAACGGTGCATCTGCTGCACTCTGCCAAGGTGGAAAAAAGTTATTGGCAGAGCCCGGTGCTAACGGATGCATCGATCCATGATTATCTAATTGAAGGTCTAGAGCAAGCGCGGGACACGGTATTACCTGTGGTGCATCAGTACACCCGTTTTCGTCCATTTGTTGAGGATACGTTGCCTGACCTTTTACAAGGACGCGTGGGGCTTGTCGCGCATCCTTATCAGGCCGAAACCTGTCCTGTTGATCTTCAGGAACCTTGTGTATTAGCTATTGGTCCTGAAGGTGGTTGGAATGAATTTGAAATGGAAAAGTGGTCTGATGCAGGTATGCAATCTGTACATTTGGGCGAGCGGATTCTAAAAGTTGAGACGGCCGTGCCCGTGCTCTTGTCTCGGTTATACCCGGCAAAATAATAAAACTTTACTATCCAGTTGGTTGAGTTTTAAGCTATTGTCTAGTGGATCAAGTGGAAGGTAGGTTTTATTGAGCATGCCAAAGAGCAAAGCAATATTATGGCATCGAAAGTGGAAGCTGTGGTTTTCAACGACGTTGAATGCTGGTGAGATCAACCACTCGTTCACCAATAGCTCTCGTCGCGCTTTTATTATTAATCTGTTCTGTTTAGTTGGTGTTCTTTTTACTGTTCCATTAGGTATTTTATCGCTAGCAAAGGGTAATTTTTTAGTGGGCACAAGCCTGCTTACCATCGCTGCAATTTATACTTTAAATCATCTTTACCTCCGTCTAACTAAGAACTATTTATTTTCCGCAAACGTCATCTTATACCCCCTTTACACCTTAATGCTGTACTTAGTCTACAGTGGTGGTGTTAATGGAACGGGTCATGTTTGGATTTATTGTGTGCCACCGGTCTCGCTGTTTTTACATGGTTTGAAGCGAGGATTATTGGAAGTCTTCCTATTCATTCTGGCGCTGATTTTTATTTTATTTTTCTTAGACACGCCGTTTGACCGCTTGGGCTACCATCCTGATCTTAAGTCGCGCATCATTTACTCATTTGTCCTCATCGCATTTTTATCGACGATTTACGAATATATTTCCTCACGCTTCAACCAGTCTCTGCAAGAGCTTTCGGTGCAACTAGAACGCGCGGCAACCACTGATCCTTTAACCGGGTTATTGAATCGTCGTGGCTTAGAGCAGCAGCTCGAGCAACGTGACTGGGCTGCGCCTGCACTCTTGCTCATGGATGTGGATCACTTTAAACATATTAATGACGAGTATGGTCATGAATACGGTGACGCCTACTTGCAGCTGGTGGCCGCTACCTTGGAAGAACAGCTTACAAAGTATCCTAATCTGATTTCACGCTGGGGCGGTGAAGAGTTTCTGGTGGTACTAGAACAGACTGCTAGCAAGATGGATGTTGCCGAGTCGATACGCAAGGAGATCGCGCGAGTTCATCTAATAACGCAGCAAGGAGAGCCTATTAAAGCGACGATCAGTATCGGTGTGACTGAGCTAAAAGTAGGGGAAAGTGTGATCAGAGCACTGAATCGAGCGGATAAAGCCTTATATGAAGCTAAGAATTCAGGACGTAACAAAGTGGTTATGACAAAGAGTAAATGACGTATTTGAACGTCAAGACAGAAAACAGCTGCAAATAAAAAAGCCCTTTTAGTTCTTCTAAAAGGGCTTTTTCGTAATGTTAAAGCAGGGCAATTAATTGCGTACTTTAGAACCAATCAGACCGTAGTAGGCGATGTATAGGTAACATACGACTGGCAGTGCAAAAGAAATTTGCAGGCCAATGTTATCTGCTAAACCACCTTGCACCACGGGTACGATTGCACCACCAACAATGGCAAGACACAATAAGCCTGAACCGCGGCTCGTGTTGATCCCTAGGCCTTTTAGCGCCAAGCTAAAAATCGTTGGGAACATGATCGAGTTACACAAACCGACTAGCAAGATTGAGTACATTGCTAGCGCGCCATCGCTTGAAATAGACAGTGCGATCAAAGCCGCGGCGGCAACACTGTTGAAAGCCAGCAATTTGCCTGCGGCAACTTTTTGCATAAGGATGGCACCAGCAAAGCGACCGACCATGGCGCCTCCCCAGTAGTATGCGATGTAATGAGCGGCTTCAGACTCAGGTAGACCAGCGATGTTTTCTAGGCCGAAGTAGTTAACTAGGAAGCTGCCGATCGACACTTCGGCACCCACGTACATAAAAATAGCAACCGCACCTAATACAAGGTGGCGAAATTCCAATAAGCTACTTTGCGCACTGCCCACTTGGGTTTCTTCCTCAAGGTTAGGAGTTGGCAAGGAAATGCGGGTAAAGATAAGTGCGAGTACAACCAACACAATGGCAAGGCCAAAGTAAGGGGCGATCACGCTTTCCGCTTCTTGTGTTTTGGTGGCAAACTCTGCTGTGGCCGAGAAGATCAGGATGCTGCCGATGATAGGAGCAACCGTTGTACCTAATGAGTTAAAGGCTTGGGTCATGGTCAGGCGGCTCGAGGCAGTGTCTTCTGGGCCCATAATAGTCACCAGAGGGTTTGCGGCTACCTGCAAGATAGTGATGCCCGATGCCAATACAAACAGTGCCGTTAGGAAAACCCAGTAAGTTTGTACTTTGGCTGCGCCAATAAACAATAAACAACCAGCGGCGGCAATCATCAGTCCTATCCCTAGACCTCGTTGAAAGCCGACTTTTTTTACCAAGTTTCCCGCAGGAACCGATACCAAAAAGTATGCGCCAAAGAAACACAACTGGATCAGCATGGCTTGTGTGTAATTTAGCGAGAACACAGATTTAAGATGTGGGATCAAAATATCGTTCAGCGAGGTAATGAACCCCCACATAAAAAATAATGATGTCAGGGCAACTAACGCAAAGCGTTGTCCTGATGCACCTTGGCCCACTGGCGTGGCAGTCGTGGCTTGATTGCTCATAAAACCAACCTTTTTAATAGTTATGAATGGGATAGTTAGTGGGCGTGGATAATAACTGAGCCTGTTTCTGATGCGTCGTAAAAACGCACTAGAAACCTAGTAAATTCACTAAGCCTGCAAGGTTCTAGCGCCTATGTAACGCTTTCTTGCGTAGCCTAAATCATTGTAAGAAGGTGAGGGTGAAGATGTGATTACGGTACTTTAGAAAGGGGCTGTTGGCGCACCAATCCTCGTGTCACTTGTACTAGCGATAAATATGTTAAAGTGTCGCTTCCATTCGTTTGTTCAAGATAGGCCAACCGTTTTTATGCGCATTGTTACTCGCACTCAGCCGCAAGAGGTGGCGAATGATTTTCCTGCTACCTTCCCAGCCACTTTGGCACGCATTTATCGCGCCCGCGGTGTGGCGGGGCCCCAAGAGTTAGAGTACAAACTCACCAGTCTTGAGCATCCTAAGCAGTTTTTTGACATCCAAAATGCCGCCAAGATTTTGGCCGATGCCATCGAGCAAGAGCAGCGCATTGTCATTGTCGGGGACTTTGATGCAGATGGGGCGACCTCGACCACTTTAGGGATTTTAGCGCTGACCGCCATGGGCGCGATCGAGCCACAATACATAGTCCCCAATCGTTTTGAATACGGTTATGGTCTGACACCCGAAATCGTCAAGTTGGTTCAGGAATTAGAGGCTGATGTGTTGGTCACCGTGGATAACGGTATTGCCAGCATCGACGGCGTGGCAGCCGCCAAAGCAGCGGGTATGAAAGTTATCGTGACCGACCACCATCTACCGGGGGATACGCTGCCTTCGGCAGACGCCATTGTCAATCCAAGCCATCCGTTATGTCAATTTCCTAGTAAGGCTCTCGCGGGTGTTGGGGTGATCTTCTATGTGATGTCGGCGCTGCGTGCACTGCTGACTGAGCGTCAATGGTTTGAAAAAGCCCATATACGTCGCCCCAACATGTCCGACTACTTAGATATCGTTGCACTGGGCACCGTGGCGGATGTGGTGCCTTTAGATGCCAATAATCGAATCTTGGTGCAGCAAGGTTTAGCGCGCATACAAGCGGGCAAAGCGCGCCCAGGGATTCTGGCTCTATTGGAAATTGGTGGCCGTGATCCAAGTCGAGTCAAAGCCACCGATTTGGGTTTTGTGGTAGGGCCACGTTTGAACGCAGCAGGGCGTTTAGACGATATGTCGATTGGTATCGAATGCCTGCTGAGTGAACAAGTTATGTTGGCACGCTCCTATGCCGAGCAGTTGGATCTGTTAAACCGAGAGCGTAAGTCGATTGAATCGGATATGAAACAGCAGGCTGAAAGCTCTCTTGCAGAACTAGAATCGGGAACAGATTTGCCGTACGGCATGTGTTTCTATCGCGAAGACTGGCATCAAGGTGTGATTGGTATTTTAGCATCACGAATGAAAGAAAAATGTCACCGTCCAGTGATTGCCTTTGCTAAAGCCGATGATGACACCCTAAAGGGCTCAGCACGTTCAATCCCAGGTGTACATATTCGCGATGCCTTAGATTTGTTGGCGAAACGACATCCTCATCTTTTAACCAAGTTTGGTGGTCATGCGATGGCGGCGGGTATGTCGATAAAAATCGAACATTATGAGACGTTCGCCAAAGCCTTTGACGAGATCATTGAAGAATGGGTGACGCCTGAGCAACTTGAGGCGACTATTTATACTGACGGTGAGTTGGCTGCAGAAGATTTCAGTCTGGAGTTTGCGGAACAACTGCGTGTGGCGGGGCCTTGGGGGCAAGCTTTTCCTGAACCCTGTTTTGATGGTGAGTTTGAGCTACTACAGCAACGAATTGTAGGTGAAAAGCACCTCAAACTCACCCTAAGAGATCCCCAGACAGGATTGCTAGTGGATGCTATTCACTTCTTCTGTGATTTGTCTGTTTGGCCAAATACTGCGCAAAATGCCAAGTTGGTTTACAAGTTAGACATTAACGAATTTCGCGGGCAGCGCAATTTGCAGCTGTTAGTAGACTATATCGAGCCCATTGCAAGGAATTGAAAGAATAAATAGCGCCTATTTGCATACATGGGGGCGGCATTCTTCCGATAATAGGATATAATCGCCGTCCCTCACTTAACCACCGAATATTTTTTGCAGGAGTTCATTCATGGCTGCACTGGTTCTTGACGGCAAACAATGCGCGATAGAGACCGAAGAGCGTTTAGCAAAACAAGTTGCTGAACTAAAAGAACGTACCGGCGGTACCCCGATTCTGGCTACAATTCTAGTAGGCGCGGACCCTGCTTCTGCTACTTACGTAAAAATGAAAGGCAATGCTTGCCGCCGTGTCGGAATGGACTCTCTTGCGATTGAGCTACCAGAAACTACCACGACTGACGAATTGCTTGCGAAGATCGAAGAACTGAATGCAAATCCTGATGTTCACGGTATTTTGTTACAGCACCCGGTACCAGCACAGATTAACGAGCGTGCTTGTTTTGATGCGATCGCTGCCCACAAAGACGTTGATGGCGTTACTTGCCTCGGTTTTGGTCGCATGGCCATGAAAGAGCCTGCTTACGGCGCTGCCACCCCTGCGGGTGTGATGCGTTTGCTGAACGCTTACAACATTCCGATCGAAGGTAAACATGCCGTGGTCGTAGGTCGTAGTCCAATTCTTGGTAAGCCAATGGCAATGATGCTGTTAAATGCCAATGCAACGGTTACCATCTGTCACTCACGTACTCAAGGTCTGTCTGACATTCTTAAACAAGCCGACATCATTGTTGGTGCAGTAGGTAAGCCTGAGCTGATTAAAGCTGACTGGATCAAAGACGGTGCGGTAGTGGTTGATGCTGGTTATCATCCAGGTGGTATTGGTGACATCGAATTGGCACCTTTGTACGAGCGTGCGAGCGCGGTGACACCTGTGCCAGGTGGTGTTGGTCCAATGACAATCAACACTCTGATTTTACAAACCCTTGAAGCGGGTTTGAAACACTTAAGTTAAACTTGAAGTCACCCTAGGTGATCCTCATATAAGTGCTATCGAGCCGTGCCTTTGGTACGGCTTTGTTTTTTGTTGAAGATAAAGGTTGCTTTGCATGTCCACTGAAATGTTACTCGACGCGTTGGATTTTGATCTGATCGCAGACGTTTTTGTCACTGAATCCATTTCTGCGTCACCAGCTGAACTGCACGGCCAATTGTGTGGTTACTTGGCCTCTGGCGTAGGCTTGCCGCTTGAAGATTGGTTAACTATGGTGGCTGAGTTCTGTGATATTGAGGGCTGGAAACAAGACGCTAGCCGTGACGCGATAGTTGAGTTGTATCAATCGACCATTGCTCTGTACCAAAATGGTGAATACGCCCTAGTGCCCTGTATTAGTGATGACGATGCGCCCTTAAGTGAGCGCGGTACAACCTTATCTCAGTGGGCGCATGGCTTCTTGGCGGGATACGGTTTGTCGGGTCATAAACCAAATCTGTCGGACGATGCCAAACAAGTGTTGCAGGACTTCGCTAACATCTCGGCGATGCAAGCAGACATGGCGGACCTAGAAGACAACAACGACAATGATAATGACCTAACTGAATTGGTTGAATACGTACGTTTGTCAGCCATGATGCTGTATTCCGAGCACCATTCGCCATCTGATAACAGTCAGTCAGGCCAAGCACCACTGTTCCATTAATCCCCGAGAGTGATGTAAAAGGAGTAGGCAATGAACTTATCAAAAGAAATTTATCGCGAGCGCCGTCAGCGCTTGATGAATAACCTCGGTTTGAAGAACGGCATTGCCGTGCTGCGTTCTGGTGAGTTAGCCACCCGCAATAACGACTGTGAGTATGAATTTCGACCACATTCTAGCTTCTTTTACTTAACGGGTTTTAAAGAGCCGAGTGCAGTGGTGTTTATCCTGCCGTCCGGTGAAAGCCATATGGCCGTGTTACCCAAAGACCCTGAGCGCGAGCAGTGGGACGGCTTTCGCTACGGAATCACCGGAGCCATGCAAGACTTTGGCATGGATCAAGCGGTTGAGCTAGATGAATTAGATGACCTAGCACTGGAGCTTTTAGACGGAACGGATCAGGTGGCGTTGCTAATGGACGATGAGCTGCTACGTGATCAAGTACTAAATTGGCGTGATCAGCTGGCGGCGAAAGCGCGCCAAGGCGCTGTTGCGCCAGCCGGTCTAGTGGATGTAAGCGATACCCTGCATGAAATGCGTCTGATCAAAGATATGGGTGAGATTGAAATCATGGAGCGCGCCGCGCACATCAGTGTGCAGGCTCATATAGCCGCGATGCAAGCGGTAAAGCCTGGCATGATGGAGTTTGAGCTGGAAGCCGAGCTTAATTACATCTTTATGAAAAATGGTGCTCGTGTGCCGGCGTATAACAATATTGTGGCCTCTGGTAGTAATGCCTGTGTGCTGCACTATATTAAAAACGATGAAAAAATCGAAGACGGTGATCTAATTTTGATCGATGCGGGTGGGGAATTGGGCTGCTACGCATCGGATATTACCCGTACCTTCCCTGCCAACGGTAAATTTAGCGAACCACAGGCGCAGTTGTACCAACTAGTGCTAGACGCTTACCACGAAGCCTTGACGCATATGCAGGTCGGTAAACCTTATGAGGATTTCCACAACGCCGCCGTTAAAGTACTGACGACAGGGTTGGTTGAGCTTGGCTTACTTAAAGGTTCTGTGGAAGAGCTGATTGAGAGCAAGGCCTACCGAGAGTTTTATATGCACAATACTGGGCATTGGCTTGGTTTGGATGTGCACGATTGTGGTCGTTATAAAATCAATGGTGACTCACGTCCGTTTGAGGCGGGTATGGTGGTGACCTTAGAGCCTGGTCTTTATGTAAACCCAGATAACGAAAACGTGGACGCTAAATGGCGCGGCATCGGCATTCGTATTGAGGATGATATTCTCATCCGCGAAGACGGTCCTTACGTACTGACACAAGGGTTGGCAAAAGAAATCCATGAAATTGAAGCCTTAATGGCATCGAAAGCCCTAATGGCGTCTCATTAAGTTGAAGTAGAGGTTTGGCATGGCCAGAGAATACGACGTAATCATTGTTGGTGCCGGTATGGTGGGCGCATTAACCGCTGTATTAACGGCTCAAAAGGGGCTCACAGTGGCCTTGATTGATAAGCACTCTGGTCGCTATACCTTATCCACACCTCCCGCCTACGATGCGCGTGTCAGTGCCATTTCAAAGTTATCCCAGCAATTGCTTGAAGAAGCGGGGGCATGGCAACGTATCGCTCAAGATCGTCTGGCGCCATATCATAAAATGGCCGTTTGGGACGGACTTGGGGATGGTTATGTGGATTTCGATGCAAATTATCAACAGGCAGGCGATTTAGGTCAGCTTGTGGAAAACGCGGTGCTGTGCGATGCCTTGATGAAAAGTGTCCACGATACTCGAGGCATTGACCTGTATTTTGACGACAGTGTGGCGGCTCAGCGTCATAATGAAGCAGGAGTGGAAGTTGACTTGGCTTCGGATCGTCAACTGCATGGCGCGGTTTTGATAGCAGCCGATGGCGCCAATTCACAGCTACGCCAGCAAAATGGTTTTGACACAGTTGAGTGGGATTATGGTCATCACGCCATAGTGACTACCGTTGAAATCGACCAACCTCATGAAAATACTGCGTGGCAAGCTTTTGGCGAAGAAGGCATTTTGGCATTTTTGCCATTGCCAAGTGTCGATGACAAGCATTATGTATCGATTGTTTGGTCGGTTGCTCCAGAGGATGCTGAGCAATTGGTAGCACTGGACGAAGAAGCCTTCTGCAAACGCTTAACCTATGCTATCAATCGTCGTTTTAACGCTTTGTCGATTACGGTGCCACGCATTGCTATCCCGCTTCGTCAGCGTCATGCCAAGCAATATGTACAAGAAGGTTTGGTGTTGATCGGTGATGCAGCTCATACAATTCATCCATTAGCAGGGCAGGGCGCTAACCTTGGTTTTGCCGATGTCAGTGCGCTAGTGCCGATTTTGATCAAGGCACACCAACGCGGTGAGGCGATTGGTTCTTTAAAAATTCTTCGTCGCTATCAGCGTGCCCGCATGCTCGACAATATTGCCATGTCAGCGTCCATGGAAGCTTTTAAGCGCCTATTTACTACCCAGCAACCGATCGTAGTGCAGTTGCGCAATATGGGTATGAAACTGTGCCAATCTTCGCCCATGATTAAGCGCCAGCTGGTGGCGCATGCGGCAGGCGTTCGTTAATCATCTTTCGTTATGAAAAAGAGAACTTCGGTTCTCTTTTTTTGTCTATTCAGCCCCCTAATTTAGATTTATAGCAAGTCTGCGACCATCAAAGCGGAAAAGCTATGTAAACAAAAACAGTTTTCATTTATAGTGATATGTAAATCATTTACGCTACACAGTTCATGTGTCGGGCATTGGAAGAATAGGTTATTACGATGAAAGGTTCTGTAAAAGTATCGGGCGCTAGCCCACTTTCTAAAACGCTAAAAGCTATGTCTCTGTCAGTGGTTGCAGGTGCCTTGTTTACGAGTTCTCTCGCGACAGCTGCAGGGGAAGTAAACGTTTATTCTGCTCGTAAAGAAGCCTTAATTGAGCCAGCTTTGACTGCATTTTCAAAAGCACATGATGTCACCGTAAACCTTGTCACGGGCGATGCGGATGCTTTGCTTCGTCGCTTACAGGTAGAAGGTTCTGCTAGCCCTGCGGATGTATTTATTACCGTCGATGCCGGCCGTTTATACCGTGCCAAAGATGCGGGCGTATTGCAGTCGTTTGAAACGGATATCTTGAACGATGTGGTGCCAGACAACCTGCATGATCGTGATGGTTATTGGTATGGCTTGTCGCAGCGTGCCCGTGTGATTTTCTATAATCCAGAGAAAGTGGATGCAAGTGAGCTTTCGACCTATGAAGATCTTGCTGATCCAAAATGGAAAGGCCGCATTTGCACGCGTTCGTCTTCCAACATTTATAACCAATCTCTAGTGGCTTCAATGATTGAAGCCGATGGCGCGGAAGCGACCCAAGCATGGCTGAACGGCTTTGTTAGTAACCTTGCGCGTCCGCCATTTGGTGGTGATACCGATTTATTGAAAGCTGTAGCGGCAGGTGTGTGTGATGTGACGCTAGCAAACACTTACTACTTTGGCCGCCTTGGTCAGAGTGACAAGGCCAGCGATCGCGAAGTGTACGAAAAGGTGTCACTGTTCTGGCCGAACCAAGGGGAAGGTGATCGTGGTGCGCACGTGAACGTAAGTGGTATTGGTTTGACCGCGTCAGCCACCAATATCGACAATGCTAAGCTATTGGTTGAGTTCCTGACGAATCACAAAAGTCAGGTATGGTATGCGGATGTGAACAATGAGTACCCTGTGGTAGAGGGTATTGCTCCGCCTAAGAGCCTACAGCCATTTGGTGATTTCAAAGCGGATTCTATGTCGCTAAGCGTACTGGGCGATAACAACCGTCAAGCGGTTGAAATGATGGACGCTGCAGGTTGGAAGTAAGCTCGCTGAATTAGAGTAAGTGTTTTAATGTCGACATTGACCCAAACTCATCCCATTTCGAAACATCGAAGTGGGATTTCTTGGTTAAAGCTAAGCGCGATTCTAGTCGCCTTAATGCTGGCCATTCCTGTATTGATTGTTGTATTCAACATCTTCCTTGGTGGTAGCGGTGTATGGCAACACCTGTATGAGACGTTGCTGTTTGACTATGTCTCAAACTCTTTTCTGTTGATGCTTGGGGTCACCCTTGGCACTTTAGCGATGGGGGTGCCGGCTGCTTGGCTAACCAGTGTTTGTGAATTCCGTGGTCGTGGTCTTTTCTCTTGGGCGCTATTGTTGCCTTTGGCGATGCCCGCTTACATTATTGCTTATACCTATACTGGCTTGTTTGATTTCGCTGGGCCAGTGCAGACGTTCATTCGCGATGTCACAGGACTGGGTTATGGCCAATACTGGTTCTTTGAGATGCGCTCATTAGGTGGCGCTTTTGCCATGCTGTCGTTGGTACTGTATCCCTATGTCTACTTGATGAGTCGCGCCGCTTTTCTCGAACAATCGGCGAATACCTTGGAAGTGTGCCGTACTTTGGGTTACTCCGCACCGCAAGCCTTTTTCCGTTTAGCTCTGCCGATGGCGCGTCCAGCGATTGTTGCCGGTGTAACCTTGGCGATGATGGAAACCTTGGCTGACTATGGCACGGTTCAATATTTTGGCGTAACGACCTTTACCACTGGGATTATGCGTACCTTCTATGGTTTCGGTGATTTGGCTGCAGCCTCGCAGCTAGCCGGTATTTTGCTACTGTTTGTGGCAGTGCTGATTTTTGCAGAACGCTACTCGCGTCGTGAAATTAGCTACCACGGCTCAGGCCTGCGTAAAGCTAGTCAGCGAAAGATCGAACTGCGTGGTCTCTATGGCGCCGCCGCCTTCGTGGCCTGTGCCATTCCTGTGCTCGCAGGTTTTGTTATCCCTGCTGCGGTGCTTTTATACTGGGCTGTATTTGAAGCGGAAGCGGTGGGCTGGGACTTTATACAGTTGTCTTGGAACTCGTTCTATTTGGCGGCCTTAGCAGCGTTGATTACCGTTTCGTTGGCCTTGGTACTGGCTTACGCAGGGCGTTTGCATAAAGATAAAAGTGTACAAACCGCGATCATCACCTCCGGTATGGGCTATGCCTTGCCTGGTACCATTATTGCCATTGGTGTGATTGTGCCATTAGCTTGGTTGGATCACCGCATTATCGAGTTTGTGCAACACACTTTTGATAGCAAAATTGGTTTATTTTTCTCGGGTACTATTATTGCCTTGTTGTTTGCCTACACAGTGCGTTTTATGGCGGTTTCGTTAGGTTCTGTGCAAAGTGGTCTAGGTAAGATCAAGCCAAGTATGGATATGGCGGGGCGGTCACTAGGCTGTTCCCCAGCACAGGTATTGCGACGCATCCATGTGCCTTTGCTGAAGAGCTCGGTGCTCACTGCGCTGTTAATCGTGTTTGTGGATGTGTTGAAAGAGTTGCCCGCGACGCTGATATTGCGTCCGTTTAATTTTAATACGCTGGCGGTGCGAGCTTTTGAGCTGGCTTCCGATGAGCGTTTGGTTGATGCGGCCCCTGCTTCACTGATGATTGTTGCAGTAGGTCTGATCCCAGTAATTTTATTAAGTCGATCGATTTCATCGAGTGCACACTAGGCTTAATGGGGAATAACATGACGGCAATGCCACCAAATAAGATGTTAAAAGAACTAAAACTTAGCAACATTGCTGTGGGCTACCAAGGTATACCTGTGGTGCAAGAAGCAAACTTCCGTATCGTTGAAGGTCAAATTGGTTGTTTGCTGGGACCAAGTGGCTGCGGTAAGTCGACATTATTGCGTGCAATTGCGGGCTTTGAGCCGCTTATGGCAGGTGAAATTACCCTAGACAATGAGCTGTTATCGTCTGCAACGAAAACAGTGAGTCCGGAAAAACGCAGTATTGGCATGGTGTTTCAGGACATTGCCTTATTTCCGCATTTGACCATTGGCGCTAATATCGCTTTTGGCTTGAAAGGCTGGTCGAAGAAAGATGCGAGTGCGCGCATTGATTATTTGCTGCAATTGGTAGGCTTAAGCGGCTACAAAGATCGTTATCCGCATTCCTTGTCTGGTGGACAGCAGCAACGTATTGCGCTGGCTCGTGCCATTGCTCCAAAGCCTAAACTTCTATTAATGGATGAGCCTTTTTCTGGTTTAGATGCAAAATTACGCGAAGAGCTGGTGCCGGATATCCGTGCTATTTTGCAGCATGAAAAAGTCAGTGCCATCTTGGTGACCCATGATCAAGCTGAAGCGTTTGCGATGGCCGATCAAGTCGCGATCATGGAGTCTGGGCGTATTCTACAAGTCGGTACACCTTATGAGATTTATCATGAACCTGTATCGCGCTTTGCGGCAATGTTTATTGGCCAAGGGGATTTCTTGCCCGCGGTTGTGTGCGGTGAAAACTGCGTGCATTCAGACTTAGGTGAGATTCGTGGTCGGTTAAACCATGGCTTTGCGTCAGGGGCGGAAGTCGATTTATTGGTGCGTCCTGATGATATACTGCATGACGATGACAGTGCTTTCAAAGGCTTAATCGTCAGCAAGTGGTTCCGTGGTTCCTACTTCTTATATCGGGTGAAGCTGCCCTCTGGCAAGGTTACTTACTGCTTTGCTTCATCTCACCACAATCACTCGATTGGCCAAGAAATCGGTTTAAGTGTGAACCTCGATCACTTAGTCATGTTTCCAAGAGAGCCATTAAATTCATAACGAAAAAGAGCGCCGCGGCGCTCTTTTTTATGGACGATGATTACAGGTTGCCAATCCCTTGCTCTCGGCAGGTGTCAATAATGCCTTCAAAATCATATTCGGTCAGTTCCAAGTGCTCTAGGGCATAATGACCAATTTGCATCCATTCATAATCTTCCGTCGCTCGGCCCAACTGTTTATAAGTGGTACTGATGTGCTCTGCCATTTTTAAAATTGACATAAAGGTCAGATATTTACTGTCGCCAGCAATACGTTCTTCATACAGTTTCAGGGCTCGATGATGATGGGCAATCACGTAGCAACAAGCTTTCGGTAATGCCCATGACTTGGCTAAGTAGTAGCCAACAACGGAGTGGTTCGTACGAAACCGCTTATTTTCCATGTCGGTCAGTTCAAAATCAAAACTTTGATAACCTTGCTCTAGCACCTCTTTATAACCATCAAAGCGGCTCATCATCAGTGGAATGCCAGCGTTATGGAACAAGCCCAAGGCATAACACTCGTCTTGATATTTAAAACCTAGCTGGTTGGCAATACTGGAGCAGATCGAGGCCACGTCCATGGCGTTGTCCCAAAAATTGTGCAGCTCTTCAATGGCGCCATCGGACAGTTCACTTTTGACCGCTAAGCCATTAACAATGTTAGCGATGGAGCGGATGCCGAGCATCATGACGGCTTGTTGAATAGAAGAGATTTTGCGTGGCAAACCATAGTAAGCCGAGTTCACGAATTTTAATACGGCAGCTGACAGGCCAACGTCCTGAGAGATGATTTGCGCGATGCGAGACATGTCCGGTTCTGGCATCGCCTGCTCCATATGCAAATCAACCATAACCTGAGGTTGAGGTGGAATCGTAATTCCTTGCAGAACCCGCTTTAATTGCTCGTCATTTAGGCCAGTAGACATGGTAACCCCTGTAAATATTGGCGGTGAAATAATGTGAATTCCGCCATTAACGTAGAAATCCATAACCGAACACTTATAATAGCGTTTTTTTATGTAACCTTGGTGAGAACTTTGAGTGTAATTAGGTTAAAAGGGCAAGCAGACAGAAGACTTCGTGCTGGCCATCAGTGGATTTATAGCAATGAAGTGAATACCGATGCGACACCTTTGAAGCAGTTTAATGCTGGGGATCAAGTGATCGTGGAAACGGCACACGGCAAACCAATCGGTGTTGCCATGATCAACCCTAATACTCTGATTTGTGGTCGCCTGGTCAGTCGTAGCACGGATACCGTGTTGAACAAATCGACCATAGTGCATCGTCTAAAGATCGCCTTGTCATTACGTGAGATGAGTTATCCAGAACCTTACTACCGTTTGGTGTTTGGTGACTCTGATGGTCTATCTGGCTTAGTCGTGGATCGTTTTGGTGACATTCTTGTCGTACAGATTTCAACCGCTGGTATTGAGCGTCTGAAAGACGAAGTTATCGAAGCGCTGCAAGAAGTGGTCAAGCCAAGTGCGATCTTGATGAAAAACGACGGCAAAATGCGTAACGTGGAAGGCTTGGACACCTATGTGGAAGAAGTCTTTGGTCACGTGCCTGAAGTGGTATACCTAAAAGAAAACGATGTGTTGTTCCAAGCGCCAGTTTGGGATGGTCAAAAAACTGGTTGGTTCTATGATCATCGTGAAAACCGCAAAACCATGCAGACGTTCTGTTCTGGTAAGCGTGTGCTGGACGTATTCTCGTATGTCGGTGGTTGGGGCGTACAAGCCGCTGCAGCGGGTGCGACGGACGTGACCTTTATCGATGCCTCAGAAGCGGCGTTGGATCATGTGGAAGCGAACCTTGCTTTGAACCAATACGAGGGTGAATCTAACTTGATGCAGGGCGATGCGTTTGAAGCAATGAACGCTCTGATCGAAGAGAAACAACGTTTTGATGTGGTGGTGATGGACCCACCAGCGTTCATTGCTCGCCGTAAAGACATTAAAGCGGGCGAAGGTGCTTACCACCGTGCCAACCAACTAGCCATGCGCCTAGTGGCGAAGGGCGGTATCTTGGTATCCGGTTCTTGTTCGATGCACCTAGAAACCGGCCGTTTGCATGATATCGTGCGCAGTAACAGTCGTCAGCTAGAGCGTTTCTCACAGCTGATATATCGCGGTACACAAGCGCCAGATCACCCAGTGCATCCAGCGATTCCGGAAACGGAGTACCTAAAAGCACTGTTCTACCGAGTGCACAACAATATGGGTCTATAAGACTTTGTAAGATCTTAAAAACGCAGCTTCGGCTGCGTTTTTTGTTAGCGCTGATCGGTTTTCAATTGTGTTCGAATACGGCTTAAAGCGATCGGTGTAATGCCAATGTAAGAGGCAATTTGTTGCTGTGGCAGCGTGTCTTTGAGCTCAGGAAAGTCACGACAAAAGTCCAAATAGCGCTGCGTGGCTGAGTGCTTAACCATGGCGTGCTCTTTTTGTTCCTTGTGAATAAAAATGCTTTCCAGAAACATTGCATAGGCTTGTGTAAAGGCTAAGTCTTGGCTCATCTGTTGATAAAATGGTTGCCAAGGAAAAGAGATAGCAGTGCTAGCATGAAGCGCTTCAATACTGAATAACGCAGGTTGGGAAAGTGTCAAAGCCCGCGTTGAACCTACCAATCTAGGGCTTTTAGCAATGGTCTGTGTGTATTCCTTCCCACTTTCTGAAACACTGTAATAACGTACTAAACCACTGCAGAGAAAGAACATATTGGCAGAGCGCTCACCTTGTCTAAGTAAGCAGTCGCCTTTATTCAACATATGCACTTGAATGTCCGTCTGATACAAATCCCAATTAATATTGGCCTGATATTGATCGAAGAATTGCATCAGTTGCTGTGTTAAGTATTGCTTGTCCATCGTGCTATTCCAGTTGCTGTCTTGGTTGGCAGTCAATTAAGATCAAGGCCACTAAGACCATACATGAACCTATGATAAAGCCGTAAGAGTACAGCATCATTACTTGATTTTGAGTGGCCTGATAAACAGCTACCCAAATGGGTATGGTATAGCTGAAAGCTAATAGGCGCGATGCACCACCGCAACGAATAACGCGCTGCTGTAAGACAAAGGTTAAGAGGGTGGTAAACACCGTTAAATAGAACAGAAAGCGCCAGAACTGAGCGTTTTGCCACGCTACGCTGCCAAGGTCTCCCCATATCAGAGTGATGGGAAGCAGCCAAATACTACCAAATAGCATGATGCGATAGGCCCCGAAGAAGGCTGTGACTTGCCTGCCCCAACGCTGTACGCTGATCACGTGGAAAGCCAGTAAACCACAAGCGATAAAATAGATTCCATCACCGCTATGCCAGGTCAGCGCTCCTTCTCGGGTAAAAACTAAGACACTGATCGCACCAGCTGATCCCATCATATAGCCCAGCCAATGTTGGTAGGAAGTGCGTTGCCCAAAGAACAACATCAGAGCTGCCCCGAACAGAGGCACAAAGGTATAGATGACCGAAGTATTTAACGATGAAGTGGTTTTAAGGGCGCTGAATAAGCCAATGAAGAACCCCACGAGCGTGCCGCTGATCACAAGGTACTTGAACGTCAGTGATGTGGATTGAAACACGCGACTGAGCGAATCCTGTGGCTGTTTTGGCAGACAGTAATAGATCGGCGTCATCAGCAATAAAGCCATTAAAAAGCGTAGTCCCGTAGTCGCCAGCGGTGATGCGTAGGGGGTGACGTGGGCGGAGACTACAAATGACGAGGCCATCAACCAAGCCCATATTAAGGCGGCAAAAATGGATTGCATCAGCTGTGCCTCTCAATCGTGTTCGTAAGCCTTGGCGCAATATGGTGCGCAAACAGGAATTCGCAGACCTCTTGCTCGATGGTTAAGTTAAAAATCTGGCGCAATGCCTTATACAGAGCCTGTGGCGACTCAAGCAGAGAACTTTTAGTGCCTGCATTGGTTCGATGTTGTAAATGCTGATTGGTGATGACAAAGGTGGCGGTAGCGTTTTTTTGGCTGACGACTAAATTATTTACAAACACAGCGGTAGGATTCTTGTGTGAGTAAAAATGTCCCATATCGCAGTCTGCATCCGTATAGTGTGTTAAATCGAAACGGTACAGTAAGAATGGCCCAGCCTCTTGTTGCTGCCACAGCTCGAACTCTCCAAGAGTATTCTGCTGAATTTGATAGTGCTCAAAACCTGCCGATTGTATGGCTTGGCTATCTAATGCTATCGGAGCAATAGGGCAATTTGCGCCAAAACCAACGTCAACCAGATAGCGTTTACCTTCTATTTCAACAAGGGTGATTCGATGCGTCCGCGGTACCGCCCGCTCGTTATTATTAATGACTCTGGCGAGGACTATGCGTACTTTGTACCCCCAATAAGAAAGGGCTTCGTAAGCTAGCTTATTGTGTTCAAAGCAGTAGCCCCCCACACCGCGATGCACCACCTTATTGAGGACTGCCTGACACTCTAAGGAGATGTCTTCTTGTAGTAATACCGCCAAATTATTAAAGGTAAAACGTCCAATATGACGTTCGGTTAAGGTGCACAGAAAGTCTAAGCTTGGCTGTTGTGGCGGCATTAAATCTAATGCGTTTAAGTAGTCTGTGAAATTCATCAGCGAAAATCTCCTAAGCCAAAAAGTGAGCGAACTCTTCTGTTGGAATGCGCACTTTCACGGGCGGCTCAGCCGTCTGATCTCGGTAACCGATGGCGCAAATCACACAGGCGTTTAGCTGCTTGTCGTCCAATCCTAAAATTCGATTGAACGCTTCCGGCTCAAACCCCGTCATCGGACAGGTGTCAATTCTTTGCATTGCTGCTTCGCTTAATAACGCTCCCAAAGCGATATAGGTTTGTTGTTGCGCCCAAGACTGACCTTCTTGTTCATCTTTTACTGCTAAGGCTGACTTAATATGATCGGCGTAACCTTCAGCGCTGCCAATGGCAGCAGACGTTTGCTGGTAATAGCGTTGAAAATAACGATCCACGATCTGATCATTGATTTGGGTCTCATTGGCGAACACCAACAGATGTGAGCAGTGCTTTACTTGGCTTTGTCCATAAGCGTGCTCGGCCAGTTGTGCCAAGAGGGTTGGCTCTTCAATGATCCAAACTTGATAGGGCTGTAAACCGTAAGACGAAGCCGATAAACGGGCCGCTTCGATTAGATCATTTACTTGGGATTGAGGAACTTTACGGTTGCTAAAGTTTTTCAGGGAGTAGCGCCACTGTAAGGCTGGAAGAGTGCTCATTATATTTCCTCTGGTGTGTGATATTAGCGTTACTGTAATGCGTGCTTAGAAGGGCGTAATTAACCTAGGTTTAGAGAAGGAAATTTATTTGCCTTTGACCGTAATAGAGAAAAGGAGGATGCGGCTTGTAAGTGAGTCATTGGCATGCAAGGCACGTTCGTCTGCTAAACTGCCTGAGTACTAGCAACCATTAATTAAATATGTGTAGCAATTATTTTCACCGAGTTGAATTGGAGCCAATAATGAAAAAAATCTTAAGTGCTTTTGCGTTAGTCGCCATATTGCCAATGGTTGGCTGTGCTTCGAAACCTGCCACACCGACACTGATGATGGGAGAAAGTGTGATTTTAGATGGCATAGAAGACCAACGCGGTAATCGTTTTGAGCACCAAAACAGTATGCAAACGCTATTAGTTGTTGATGGTATGGATGCCAAAAATGTGGCCAGAGAAAGTCTTAAGAGCATTGATGTAAGTTGTATGGAAGCAGGCAAACTTGTCTATTTAGCCGACATCAGTAGCATGCCGAGTTTGATTTCCAATCTGATCGCAATTCCGAAGTTGCGTCATTACCCTTACTCGATTTGGCTTGACCGGGAAGGGGATGTGTCCGAATCGCTGCCAGTACGTGATGGTAAAGTGACGGTCATCGGTGTTAAGCATCAGGTTATTGAGTCGGTAATGTTTGCGGGGGATGCCACGACTTTATCCGAGCATATTGGTACGCTTTGCCCTCCAGTCACGACGCCATAGCGCCAGTCTAGTGAGGTGTTTAGAATGAAAAAAGCGAGTCACTTGGACTCGCTTTAGGGGGTGGTGATTACCAAGAGTTACCGCGTAGGGAAATATGCGGCCAGCCGCGTTCTTTGGCAATATCCGTAAGGGTTGGGTCTGCGTCCACAGCGATTGGATGATCCACTAGTTCAAGCAGGGGGAGATCGTTGCGTGAGTCGCTGTAAAAGTAACTGCCTTCCATTGAGTGGCCGGTTTCTTTTAGCCATTCGTTAAGGCGCGTCACTTTGCCAGCTTGGAAGCTAGGAATCCCAACGATGTTGCCTGTGTAGACATCGTCAATGACTTCAGGCACTGGCGCAATGATATGATCCATACCTAACTCGTCAGCAATGGGGCCCGTCACAAACTGGTTGGTTGCCGTGATCAAAAGTAAAAAGTGACCTTGATCTTTGTGGAATTTGAGTAGCTTGGTGGCTTCTTCCTGCATCATGGGACGTACTTTAAGATCCATGAATTCTGCATGCAGGGCGTCACGCTCTGCTTTACTAAAACGAGTCAGTGGTTTTAGGCTAAACGCAAGGTATTCAAAAATGTCTAACGTACCGGCTTGGTATTGCTCAAAAAAGCGGTCGTTTGCTTCTTTGTAGAGCTCTACATCTACCAATCCTTTCTCAACTAGAAATTGTCCCCAGTTGTAGTCGCTGTCGCCGCTAAGCAGCGTACCGTCTAAGTCAAATATTGCCAGTGTCACAGCATCACCTATCGATTAAATTGTGCGGTACAGTATAGCGATGGCATTGACAAATTACAGCCCGATTAATTGTGTGGAACACGGAATTATGGAACAATGCTGAGCATTAGATTTTAGTTATAAGGTGAAAGCTCGTGATTGATGCAGACGGATACAGACCGAATGTTGGCATCATCTTGATGAACGAGCGAGGCCAGCTTCTTTGGGCGAGACGCGTAGGTCAAAACGCGTGGCAATTCCCCCAAGGTGGCATTAAAGCGGATGAAACGCCAGAACAAGCTTTGTATCGTGAGCTCAAAGAGGAAGTGGGTTTAGAACCTCACCAAGTTGAGATTGTCGGTAGAACTCGAGGCTGGTTGCGTTATCGTCTTCCTAAGCGAATGCTTCGTCATAACAGTAAACCCTTGTGCATCGGACAGAAACAGAAATGGTTTTTGCTTTCCATTCGCTGCGCGGATGCGTGCGTTTGTGTTGACGGAACAGATTGTCCTGAGTTTGATGGATGGCGCTGGGTAAGTTATTGGTATCCGCTAGGCCAAGTGGTTGCGTTCAAGAAGGATGTCTATCGTCGTGCGTTGAAGGAATTAGTGCCTAATGCACACAGATGGCTAAAGCGTAGGAATAAGCCGTTGTAAGCTTCTTCCTACCCTACTTAGACAGTTGAGGATATATGTTAAGTTTATTGAGACGAATCACCCAAGAGGTTACTGCTGCGCAGTCGCTACAGGCTGCGCTCGAAATCATCGTGCGTCGAGTGCGTCGTGCGATGCGCTCTGAAGTGTGCTCAATTTACTTAGTCGATCCGAACACGCAAGATTATATCTTAATGGCAACTCGAGGCTTAAATGCAGACGCGGCCGGCAAACTGAGTTTGAAATCCGATGAGGGTTTGGTCAGTTTGGTTGGGCGACGAGCAGAGCCCGTGAACCTTGAAGACGCGCATGTTCACCCTGCGTTCCACTATCTAAGTGGTACTGGGGAAGAACGTTACAAGTCGTTCTTGGGGGTGCCGATTATTCACCATCGTCAAGTGCTCGGTGTTCTGGTTGTTCAGCATGAAGAACGTCGTCGCTTTGATGAAGGTGAGGAAGCTTTTCTCATTACTTTATCGGCTCAGCTTGCCGGCGTCATTGCTCACGCCGAAGCGACTGGCGCCATGATGTCGCTCACCTCGAATACCCCCGCAGGCTCCGACTTTCGTTATAAAGGGGTGGCGGGTAGTTCCGGTGTGGCCATTGGTAAAGCTGCGGTCATTTTTCCGCCTGCCGACTTGGATGTGATTCCTGATCGTGTACCGCAAAGTGTTGAAGCTGAAGTCGAAGATTTTTACCAAGCTTTAGAAGCCGTCCGTGGGGATATTAAGAAAGTCAGCAGCCGCTTAAGTCAGCACATCAGTGATGATGAAAAAGCTTTGTTTGATGTCTACCTGAAAATCCTAGATGACAACTCTTTAGCAGCCGAAATTATTAAGAAAATTGAAGAGGGTAACTGGGCGCCAGGCGCATTGCGTCAAGTGATTAAGTTACACATCTCCTTTTTCGAGCAAATGGAAGACCCTTACTTACGTGAGCGAGCGACTGACATTCGTGATTTAGGTCGTCGAATTCTGTCCCATTTGCAAGAGAAAACCCCGAGTGTGACCGAAGAGTTAACGGAGCCGGTGATCATTGTCGGTGAAGAGTTGACCGCTTCGATGTTGGGAGAGTTTCCACTCGATAAAGTCAAAGGTCTTGTGTCTGTGATGGGCTCAAGCAGCTCTCACGTTGCGATCTTAGCCCGCGCTATGGGCATCCCAACGGTGATGGGGGCTGTCGACTTGCCTTACAGCAAGCTAGACAAAGTGGATATGATCGTTGATGGCTACTCAGGCCAGATCTTCACTTATCCTTCCGAGGCGATCATCGACAGCTACCAGCAAATTGTCGATGAAGAGCGCCAACTGGAAAGCGAGTATGAGCAGCTCAAAGACTTGCCTTGTGAAACACTGGACGGTCAGCGCATCGGTCTATACGTCAATACCGGATTGCTCGCGGATATCAATCGATCATTGGATCGTGGTGCAGAGGGTGTTGGTTTGTACCGTACCGAAGTGCCGTTTATGATTCGTGATCGCTTCCCAACGGAAGCTGAGCAGGAGCAAATTTACCGTCAGCAATTGGAAGGCTTTGCTCCGGCCCCTGTGACTATACGTACACTGGACGTTGGTGGTGACAAGGCTTTGCCTTATTTCCCAATTAAAGAAGAAAACCCTTTCCTTGGGTGGCGTGGTATTCGTGTTACCCTCGACCATCTTGAAATATTTATGGCACAAATTCGTGCCATGATTAAGGCCAGTGCAGGGCTGCATAATCTTAAAATCATGTTACCGATGATTTCCAACGTGGCCGAAGTGGAAGAGGCGTTAGCCTTGATTCGCCGTGCCTATGCAGAAGTCAAAGAAGAAGGCTACGATGTGGTGATGCCACAAGTGGGCGTGATGATAGAAGTACCAAGTGCCGTGTACCAGGCCAAGGAGTTGGCTGGCATGGTGGACTTTATGTCCGTGGGCAGTAACGACTTGACCCAGTACCTGTTGGCGGTCGATCGTAACAATTCCCGCGTAGCGAACCTTTACCATACTTTCCATCCTGCCGTACTACGCGCTTTGGCTGATATCGTTGAGCGCACTAAGGGGGAAGGCGTGAAATTGAGCGTATGTGGTGAGTTGGCAGGTGATCCTCTGGGCGCCATTTTAATCATGGCGATGGGGTACAACACCTTGTCTATGAGCTCTACCAGCTTGCCGAAAGTCAAAGCGGTGCTGCGTAAATTAACCATGGAACAAGCGCAAGACATGTTGCGTCAAGTGTTGCCATTGGTACACTCCGATGCGGTACGCCAGACCATGATGAAACTCGTGCGTGAAGCCGGTGTCGAACGTCTGATCCGTCCGTCTAAAACGGCTGCGCTTCAATAATTCAACAGACTGTAGACCCTTTATGATTGCCTATCCAAATATCGATCCGATAGCGGTATCGCTCGGCCCTATTGCCATTCATTGGTATGGCCTAATGTACTTAATTGGTTTTGTTTCCGCTTATTACTTAGGCGTGTACCGCGCCAAGCGTTCTCATGGTTTATGGACCTCCGAGCAAGTCAGCGACATGATTTTCTATGGCGCGGTGGGCGTCATCCTCGGTGGCCGTATCGGATACATCCTGTTTTACCAATTCCCTTCGTTTATTGATAATCCCTTGGTGCTGTTCCGTATCTGGGAAGGGGGCATGTCCTTCCATGGCGGCTTGCTGGGTGTGATTGCCGCCATGTGGTGGTTTTCCCGTAAAACGCAAAAACACATCATTGATATCTTAGACTTTGGCGCGCCGTTTGTGCCGATTGGCTTAGGCCTAGGCCGTTTGGGCAACTTTATCGGCGGTGAGCTGTGGGGGCGTCCAACGGATGTATCCTGGGCAATGATTTTCCCGGGTGATCCTTTGCAGCTTGCCCGTCACCCATCCCAGTTGTACCAGTTTGCACTGGAAGGCGTGGCGCTGTTCACTATCTTGTGGTTCTTCTCACAGAAATCAAAACCAAGATATTGCGTCTCAGGCATGTTTCTATTGTTCTACGGCATATTCCGTATCCTAGTGGAATTTGTGCGCGAGCCAGACCCACAGCTTGGCTACATTGCCTTTGGCTGGCTCACTCAAGGCCAGATTTTATCAACACCTATGGTGTTGCTGGGCATTGGTTTGTTGGTGCTAGGTTTTAAAATGCAGCGCTATCCAGAAAAGTAAGCCGATCCGCCGAATAAAAAAATGCCGCCTGTTTTATGCAAAGCAGGCGGCATTTTTGTTACGCGTCAATTCGAGTGCCTACACTGAGAATGGGTAAGCGATAGGTTCGTGGAACTGGTAACCTTCTAGCTCAAAATCATCCAGTGTGACCCAAGTTTCCAGATCTTCTAAGGATGTAATGGCTGGATTAATCCTAAAGCTTGGTGCCGCGAATGGCTCACGTTTAAGCTGTACATCACGCATCAATTCTAGTTGGTCTTCGTAAATGTGGGCATTGACGATTTTATGGTAAGCCTTGCCCGGTTTTTTACCGGTGATTTGCGCCATAATGGCCAGCAGGAAGTACACCTGCACCATGTTGAAATTCAGGCCTAGGGGAACATCACAACTGCGCTGAGTGCTGTTGAGGTACAGTGTGTCCCCTAAAAGAGAAAAGTGGTGGCTGTACATACAAGGACGCAGACACGCCATATGCAGCGCACCTGGATGGTAGAAGGTAAAAATCTCACCACGGTTGTCTTGGCCTTTTGTTAGGTCATCGACGATTTGACGCAGTTGATCAACCGAGCCGCCGTCCGGCTTAGGGAAATTGCGGCCTATGGCACCGTAGCAAAGACCCATATCGTCTTCGCCTTTGCGGTAAGGGTTGTTCAGCCAAGCTTGGTTTTCGTTGGCGTTTGCGTCCCACGTTTTAGTTCCTAGAGCACGAAAATCGGCGGCGTTATCATAGCCACGCAAATAGCCCATCATTTCAGCAATGGCCGATTTCCAGTAACTTTTGCGGGTTGTGACCAAGGGAAATTCGCCTGCACCCACATCATAGGTGAGGTCAGCGTTAATCACCGTCAGGCAACGTTTGCCTGTGCGTTCATTCGCTACCCATTCGCCTTCATCAATAATGCGACGACAAAGATCTAAATATTGTTTCATGCAATTGAGTCCATGGTCGGTATAATATTGGCGCAAAGTATATCAAATTGCCTTCAGAGTTCGGAGAGAAAATGCTATCCCTAATCGTTGCGATGTCGACTAACCGAGTAATCGGTATTAACAACTCATTACCTTGGCACCTGCCGAATGACCTCAAATACTTCAAGCAAGCGACTATGGGTAAGCCGATTGTCATGGGCCGTAACACCTTTGAGTCGATTGGTAAACCGTTGCCAGGCCGTCGTAATATCGTCATCAGCCGTAACCCAGATTACCAGCCAGAAGGCGTGGATGTGGTGCGTTCCTTGGACGAGGCGATTAAGTTGGGCGAAGACATTTGCCTGATTGATGGTCAAGAAGAAGTGATGATCATCGGTGGTGCGCAAATCTACTCTTTGGCGCTTGAGCGTGCCGATCGTCTCTACATCACCCACGTGGATGCAGAGATCGAAGGGGATGCGTTCTTCCCAGAAGTAAATTGGGAAAACTATGAAAAGATTGCCGAAGAAGCGTTCCCAGCCGAAGGACCAAACCCTTACGACTACCGCTTTAGCGTGTATCAGAAAGGCTAATCCCGATGTGGTTGCAAAAAGAGATCAAGTTATCGCCCCGTAAGCGCGGCTTTCATCTGGTCACCGATGAAATTCTGCAACAACTGCCGGAGCTAAGAAAGTTTGAAGTCGGCATACTGAATGTGTTTATTAAACACTCCTCGGCCTCGTTGACCATCAATGAAAATGCTGATCCCACCGTTCGAGTGGACTTTGAAAGCTACTTTAACCACGCGGTGCCAGAAAATGAGCCTTACTATCGTCATGTCTATGAAGGTAGCGACGATATGCCAGCCCATTTAAAGAGTAGTATCTTGGGCTCTAGTCTAAACATCCCTATCACTCGGGGGGATTTGAACTTAGGCATTTGGCAGGGGATCTATCTGTGCGAACACCGTAATCACGGCGGTGCTCGCAGCTTGGTGTTAACGCTGCAAGGTGAATGATCTGCTAAGCATAAGAAAGGAGCCATTGGCTCCTTTCTAGTAAGATCGTTTCAAGCGAGAGTGCTATTCCGCAATGGAGATTGCAATCCCTGCTGTACGGCCTTTTTCTACCGCCGAGTTGGCGCTTTGGGCAAGCTCTTCAATAGTTTCACCATCCTCTGGGAAGGTCGCTAAGCCAACACAAAGGTTGAGATGACTAGCATCGGAGAATTCCAATACTTTTTGCTCTTCTTCACTTGGGTTCAAAAAGCCCTTAATCAACTTCTGGGCGTCTCTTAGGCTAGTATTTGGCAACAGCAGTAACAGCTTGTCTTGCGCTACTCGGGCTAAGATATCCGCTTCACGAATCTTCTTATAGATAAAACGGGCTGTTGTATGAATGGCCGTATTACGCTTTTCTAGTGGCATATCGGCAAGTAGGCCGCGAGCATCTAAGTCAATCTTAGCCATGGTTAAAGGCGTGTACTGGCGACGAGCCAAGCCCAGTTGTTTGGTGAAATGGGTCAGTGCCGCGCCACGATTTAGCAAACCGGTTAGCTCGTCAAAGGTAGCTTGCGAACGCAGATGTTCTTCCAAGGCTTTTTGAGAGCTGATGTCTTCAATAAAACCGATGACTTTTGCTACTTCTGCATTCGGGCCTTGGCTGTAGGTGCGGCCGCGTTCACGAATCCAAATGTATTCATCGTTACCACGACGAATACGGTATTCGGATTCATAGTAGCGTTGTTTATGCTTCACATGCTCTTCGACGGTGCGTTGCATTTTGGGCAAGTCATCCTTGTGTACTCGACTGCGCCATGCTTGACTGCTATGCGGGGTGTCTTCTAAAGAGCAGCCTAACAAGGAGGCAATGGATTGTGAGCAAGAAATGGTGTCTTCCTCAACTTCCCACATCCAAATTCCGGCTGAGGATTCTGTCAGAGCAAACTTAAGGAGGGTATTTTCAGCGACGCTGAAGTCCAAGTGCTCGGTGTGAGAAATATAGCCAAGTACATGCTCGTCATCGAGTTCGACCAGAGAAATTTCAGCCGTTAGGAAGCGATCACCCACTTCCAAGCGAGCGCTGATTCGCTCCACCTCTCCATGCTTAAGCTTGGCAACGATATCAGCAAGATTCGACTGATCATCATTCACCAAAGAACACCAAGTGTCTTGGCGAGCGGCACCGACATTTAGGTAAAGACTCTCCAAACGTTCATTTGCCGCTACGATGTCACCACTTTGAATCTGTGCGATAAACGCAGGAGTGGGCATATGATGAAATGCAGTGGTAAACGGGATGGACATTTAAAGACTCCTTATCAAGTCAGTGTGCTCGCCTATTGAGCATTACTCAGGTGTAATCCAACGCAGTTGGAAGTGTGCGTCTTGGTCTTCCGCTAACGCATCACGTAAAAATGGAAGAAATTCTTGCGCTTCTTTTTCCAGCGTCCATGGTGGGTTAACAACGATCATGCCACTACCCGCCATACCGCGCTTAGTTTCTGTTCCGCGAATATTCAATTCCAATAATAAAGTATTTCTAATTTTGGTTGCCGCGACCGCATTAATCAAATCGTCCGCTTGGCGGCGATTCAATACTGGGTACCAAATAGCATAGCTACCTTGGGAGAAACGTGTGTAGCCTTCTGCCAATGCCTTGACTACTGTTTTATAGTCATTTTTTACTTCGTAAGGTGGATCCATCAGTACGAAGCCACGTTTTTGTGGCGGTGGTAACATCGCTTTGACGGCCAAGAAACCATCATCTTTTACCACATTTGCCACTCTTTTTTTAGGGAAAAGTGAAGCAAGTAGTGGATAGTCATTTGGGTGAAGCTCACACAAATGCATTTTATCTTTTTGGCGCAGGTAATGGTTTACCACCATTGGGCTACCAGGGTAAACATTTAATTTGCCATCAGGGTTTAGTTCTTTGACGATCTCAACGAAGGCCTCAAGTGGCTCGGGTAAATCGTTTCGCTCCATTAGGAGACTAATACCGGTGTCGTATTCTTGGTTTAGCTGAGCTTGATCAGAATCCAGTTCATACAAGCCAATACCAGCATGGGTATCCAGATAAAAGAACGGCGCTTCTTTTTTTGTTAAGTGACGGCAGATTTGACTTGCAACAAGGTGCTTAAGAATGTCGGCGTGGTTGCCAGCATGATAAATATGGCGATAACTAAGCATGGCATAGGGTCCAATATAATTAAAAAAAGCCGCTCCTCTTGTGGAGGCGCGGCTTTCAGAGGTTTAACGGTCAGCTTAGTCTAGTTGATCTAGATCGCGTACCGCACCTTTGTCTGCACTGGTAGCAAAGTGTGCATACACTTTCAATGCAGGAGATACTTTACGTGGGCGAACTTCGGCAGGTTTCCAAGCGTCCGCGCCTTTCGCTTCCATCGCTGCACGACGGTGCGCTAGTTCTTCATCAGACAGCAATACGTTGATAGTACGGTTCGGAATGTCGATTAGGATACGGTCGCCATTTTCCACCAAACCAATCGCACCACCCGCCGCTGCTTCTGGTGAAACGTGGCCAATTGATAGACCAGAAGTGCCACCAGAGAAACGGCCATCTGTCAGTAGGGCACAAGCTTTACCTAGGCCTTTAGACTTGATGTAAGACGTTGGGTACAGCATTTCTTGCATGCCTGGGCCGCCTTTAGGACCTTCGTAGCGAACGATCACAATATCGCCTGCTTCGACTTTGTCAGCCAAAATGTTGCTCACTGCTTCGTCTTGAGATTCCGTGACGTGGGCACGACCTTCAAATACTAGGATCGATTCGTCTACACCAGCACTCTTCACTACACAGCCGTCTAGGGCGATGTTACCGTAAAGAACCGCTAGACCACCTTCAAGTGAGAAAGCATTCTCTAGAGAACGGATACAACCGTTTACGCGGTCGCCGTCAAGTGTTGGCCAACGGCATGATTGGCTAAAGGCCACTTGCGTTGGAATGCCACCAGGACCTGCTTTGTAGAATTCTACGACTTCAGGCGTTGGTGATTCCATGATGTCCCATTTCTTTAAGCCATCAAGCAGAGTATCAGAGTGCACTGTGTGAACTTGGTTGTGCAGAGCGCCAGCACGATTCAGTTCACCTAGTAGACCGAAGATACCACCGGCACGGTGAACGTCTTCGATATGGTATTTTTGAGTGTTCGGCGCCACTTTACATAGCTGAGGTACTTTACGAGATAGACGGTCAATGTCTTTCATCGTGAAGTCCACGCCCGCTTCACGAGCCATCGCTAGCAAGTGAAGGATAGTGTTGGTTGAACCGCCCATGGCAATGTCTAGGGTCATGGCGTTTTCGAACGCTTCGAAGGTTGCGATAGAGCGTGGTAGCCACTTCTCTTCGTCTTTTTCGTAGTAGTTCTTAGTGATTTCAACGATGCGGCGGCCAGCTTCAAGGAATAGACGCTCACGGTCAGCGTGGGTCGCAACGACTGTACCGTTGCCAGGTAGACTTAGACCTAGCGCTTCGGTTAGACAGTTCATCGAGTTTGCTGTGAACATACCAGAACAAGAACCACAGGTTGGACATGCCGAACGTTCGATTTCCGCTACAACTTCGTCAGAAACACTGTCATCAGCCGCGATCACCATGGCATCAACTAGGTCAAGTTTATGCTCAGAAAGCTTAGTTTTACCCGCTTCCATTGGGCCACCAGATACGAAGATCACTGGGATGTTTAGACGCAATGCGGCCATTAACATCCCCGGTGTGATTTTGTCACAGTTAGAGATACAAACCAGCGCGTCAGCGCAGTGAGCGTTCACCATGTACTCCACTGAGTCTGCAATCAAATCACGTGATGGCAGGCTGTACAGCATGCCGTCGTGACCCATGGCGATACCGTCGTCAACTGCGATCGTGTTGAATTCTTTCGCCACACCGCCAGCCGCTTCAATTTCACGGCAAACAAGCTGACCTAGGTCTTTAAGATGCACGTGACCTGGTACGAACTGAGTAAATGAGTTCGCGACAGCGATAATAGGTTTATGAAAATCTTCATCCTTCATGCCTGTTGCACGCCATAGCGCACGAGCACCGGCCATGTTGCGGCCGCCAGTGGATGTTTTGGAGCGGTATTCTGGCATTTGTATCCCCACAATTTATTTTGCTTTCTTTATGTGCTTCATGTTACCAAGTTTATTGCCCTCGCCCAAAGCGAAATTTGGCAATATACTGCGTAATATCTTGGCAAGGTTACATCACCCATGGTAGCACTGCAGTTAATGATTAGAAGGTACGAGAACATATGATGTATCACAATGTTGCGCTCGCTCGACAGCCTATCGTTGATAACAAGCTATCGACGATGGGTTATGAGCTGTTGTATCGCCGCGACGCTGACGCCGTTAATGCCGATGTTTATGACCAAGTGGGTGCGACGGCACAAGTGATTACGACTTGTTTGCTAGATCTGGGGTTGCACAACATTGTGGGAACAGGAAAGGCTTTTGTGAACTTTCCTCGAGGCTATTTAGTTAACCCTAGCGGCGTGCCACTACCAAAAGAGCACACTGTGATTGAAGTGTTGGAAAGTGCGGGTTTTGATGCGGTTCTATTGGCATCGTTACGTCGTTGGCACAATGCTGGCTTCAAAATTGCCTTAGACGACTTTGTCTATGAACCGCGTTTGACCCCATTTGTTGAGATTGCCGATTACGTCAAGTTGGACATGCTAGCGTTGGGCAAAGATAAATTTCACCAGCAAGTGGAAGCATTACGTCCTTATAACGTGAAGCTGATCGCAGAAAAGGTCGAAACTTGGGACGATTACCACTTTGCTAAGTTGTTGGATGTGGATTATTACCAAGGCTACTTTTTTGAAAAGCCACAAGCGATTGCTAAGAAAGCCTCTACTGTGAATCAGATGACCTTAATGCATTTGATGGCCTCTTTGATGCGCGCCGACGATATGTCGATTTCGGAATTAGAAGAGTTTGTTGGGCAGGACATAGGCCTTGTGCATAAATTGTTAAAATATCTGAATTCGCCTTTGATGGGATTAGTAGCATCGGTTGATTCGCTGCGTTTAGCCATCATGCTGATTGGTACAGAGCAACTCAAATCGATCACTAACTTATTATTAATGTCAGACATAACGGCTGATCGTGAAGTGCTGCAAGGGCAAGTGTTATTGCGTGCCAAGCATGCAGAGCTGTTTGCAAAAGCACAGCATTATGCCAATGAAGAGCGTTACTTCCTTGCGGGCATGCTTTCCATGATCGATGTTTGTGTTGGCATAGACTTAGACGACATTTTAGCAGAGCTGCCGCTGCCGCTTGAATTTACTAATGCCATCCTAGAGCGCACAGGGCGAGTGGGTTACACCCTAGATTTGATTGAAGCGTATGAAAAAAATCGCCCGATTAAGTCTGACGAAGACATGAAAACTCTCGCCCGAACCTATGCCGAAGCCGTAACTTGGGTAGAAAGCTTCCGCGCAACGCTTTAAAAATAGGGTTGTGTGTAGGGGGATTCCTACGTGGACTGTAGGGGATGTCTGAGATATTGCGAGAAAATCAGAAGAGTCGCTTCTTATTTTTTGTAACTTAATGATTGTTAAGGATAAAATCAGTTTTTTAGCAGATGTTCTCTTTTTTGCAAACTGTCTAAAATGCCGTATAGTTGATTTATCCAAAGGGAGCTCAAGGACTGAGACGCACAACGAAGTGCAGCAAGGTAGGATTCCTTGTGGGATATAAAATGGATGAGCGAGGGACGCTCTAAGAAGGATTTTAAAATTAGGAAGCGGACTCTAGGGAACAGAGTCTTGGCACTAGGATTTGGTGAATCTCAAGGACTGAGTCGTTAGGATAACGATTACTCAATGGATGAGCGCTTTAAAGGATTTAGAGCACAACGACGGGCAGCTTAGGCTGCCCTTTTTTGTTTTTGTCGTTTACTCATCTAGAAAGATTCTAAGCTGTACTGGCTATTTTTGTAGGGAATATCTGACAGGGGTGTAGGACTTTTCAGTAATGTGCGCAGGATAACGGAAAATTATCCAATGAAATTATCTAAGTGTATGATTTTATTGGTTAATTTTTGTTTTTTTGGTTTTTTTCATAAGTTGCATCTGGCTCAAAATAGGGTACATTTAGCTTATCCAAACGGAACTCATGGATTGAGACAGCACAGAGACGTGCAGCAAAGCAAGATGCTTTGTGGGATAACTGGAACAGAGTGAGGACCACTCTAAGACGGATTTTGACAGGACAAACTAACTCGACGGATTTGAGTTACAGGCCAAGATGGCAAGTTACGGATCGACAGCGACGGAATCGCACACTCAAGGAACGAGCGCTTTAATGGACTAGAGCAACAAACGGGCAGCTAAAGCTGCCCTTTTCTTTGCCTGAAATTTAAGTGACACCTTTCCATCAGGCCTAAAAAAAGCAGCCGGAGCTGCTTCTTTTTCAAGTACTTAAGCTTAGCGCTCTAGGTACTCAAGCTTGTCTTCAACACCGTCCCACTGCGCTGCATCTGGTAGAGCGTCTTTTTGCTCAGTGATGTTTGGCCAAATTAGAGACAGTTCTTGGTTTAGCTCAACGAATACTTCTTGGCCTTCTGGTAGCTCGTCTTCAGAGAAGATCGCACCCGCAGGACATTCTGGTTCACAAAGAGCACAGTCGATACATTCGTCTGGGTTAATCGCTAGAAAGTTTGGGCCTTCGTAAAAGCAATCTACAGGGCAGACTTCTACACAGTCTGTGTATTTACAACGGATACAGTTGTCAGTAACGATGAAAGCCATTCGACTTCTCCTAGAATCAGTTCAAAATTTTGCCAGTATTTTAGTGGTATAGGCCGTAAAGCGGCAAGGGACAATTGGCTGTCCCTCTAAATTTTCTGATATTAGCTTATGCAGCTACAGACCACTTTTCAATTTATGTAATAGATTAAGCGCTTCCAGCGGTGTGGTGTTGTCTATATCAAGCGCTGCAATGGCCTCTTTTAATTGGCTGGCAGCATCTAGCGCAAACATATCCGCTTGCATCGGTGTGGCTTTGCTGGTGCTCTTGGCTACAGGAGCTGGCGCAGGTGAGGGTTCCGCCACCACGGCTTTGACCGGCTCAATGGCTGTTGCGATCGGTTGTGCGACACGTCCACCCTCCAATTCGCCTAGCTTTTGGCGAGCCTCTAGAATTACGCTACGTGGTACACCGGCCAATTGCGCAACTTGTAAGCCGTAGGACTGACTCGCCGGGCCATCGTGTACTTGATGCATAAAGACGATCTCGTCTTCGTATTCAGTAGCGGTTAAGTGTACATTGGCAGCATTTGGTAAGCGCTCTGCCAGCGTGGTCAGTTCGAAGTAGTGGGTAGCAAACAAGACATAGCTGCCCAATTCATTAGCAAGGTATTCCACCGCAGACCAAGCCAATGACAAACCATCAAATGTACTGGTGCCGCGGCCCACTTCGTCCATTAACACTAAGCTGTCTTTGGTGGCGTTATTCAGGATATTGGCGGTTTCTGTCATTTCCACCATAAAGGTCGAACGGCCACCTGCTAAGTCGTCAGATGAGCCCATACGAGTAAAGATACGATCGACCACAGAAATCGATGCAGACTCAGCAGGGACAAAACTACCGGTATGCGCTAACAGCGTAATGATAGCGATTTGACGCATGTAGGTGGATTTACCGCCCATGTTGGGGCCGGTAATCATTAATAAGCTGCGACCTTCATGAAGATCTAAGTCGTTTGGAATGAACGGATCAGAAATGACCGCTTCGACAACTGGGTGACGACCCGCTTGGATCGACATGCCGCCACGATTGTGTACCTCTGGGCAGCAGAAACTTAAACGATTAGCGCGCTCGGCAAAACACGCTAAGACATCCAGTTGTGCTACGGCTTGGCTGGCTGTTTGAAGTGGCCCAAGCACCTCGTTAAGTTTATCTAGCAGTTGTTCATAGAGTTGCTTCTCACGTGCGAGCGCTTTTGATTTGGCGCTGAGGGCTTTGTCTTCAAACTCTTTAAGCTCTGGAGTGATAAAGCGCTCTGCGTTTTTCAGAGTTTGGCGACGCACGTATTCTGTTGGCGCTAAGTCAGAATGTAGACGGCTAATCTCGATGTAATAACCGTGCACACGGTTGTAGCCTACTTTAAGTGATGAAATCCCGGTGCGCTCTTTCTCACGGCGTTCCATTTCAGCCAAGAATTCTGTGGCATTGGTAGAAAGAGAGATCAGTTCATCTAGCTCGTCATCGTAACCTTCTGCAATCATACCGCCATCACGAATTACCGCTGGTGGGTTGTCCACGAGAGCACGTGCTAATTCATCGGTCAGCTCAGGTTGCTCGACCAAGCGATCGTGCAGTTGTGCCAAACGGGTGTTGTCCGGAATGTCCCGTAGAGTACGACGCAGCTCAGGCATGGTTTCCAGTGCCATGCGTAGGCGCACTAAATCACGAGGGCGGGCGGAACGAAGCGCTACACGCGATAGAATTCGTTCCATGTCACCCACCGCTTTGATGGTGCTTTGCAGGGTTTCAAAGGCAAAGTTAGCCATTAAATCGCGCACTGCTTGTTGGCGTCCATGGATCTCATCAAGGTTGCGAATCGGTGTGTGCAACCAGCGCTTCAGCAAGCGCGAGCCCATCGGCGTAGCGCAGCTATCAATCACGCTCATCAGCGTATTGCTGGTGCTGCCGTTTAGGTTTTGGTCGATTTCTAAGTTACGGCGCGTAGCACCGTCAATCAATACCGAATCATCGCGCTGCTCGACACTAATGGATTGAATGTGCGGTAGCGCCGAGCGCTGAGTATCTTTGGCGTACTGTAGCAAAGCTCCTGCTGAGGCAATCGCTGCGGTCAGTGCTTCACAGCCAAAGCCTGACAGATCTTTGGTGTTGAATTGTTGGATCAACTGACGGTAGCTGGATTCGTAATCAAAATGCCAAGGCCCCAATTCGCTGACGCCACGTTCTAATGTAATGATATCGCGGGCAGGGAAGTCTTCTGATAGCAAAATCTCTTTTGGTGATAAGCGCTGTAATTCGCTCGCTAATGCTTCATGGCCATCCACTTCAAACACACAGAAACGGCCGCTGGCCATGTCTAAGTAGGAAAAGCCAAACACGTCAAGGCCTTTTCGTTGTACGTGAGCGACAGACAACAGTAAGTTTTCACGTTTTTCCTCAAGGAAGGCTTCATCACTGATGGTGCCCGGTGTCACAATACGTGCCACTTGGCGCTCTACCGGACCTTTGCTGGTCGCTGGATCACCGACTTGCTCGGCAATGACCACAGATTCTCCCATGCGAACTAAGCGGGCAATGTAGTTTTCTGCCGCATGAAATGGGATGCCGGCCATCGGGATTGGTTTACCACCGGAATGACCGCGAGCCGTAAGCGTAATATCTAACAGTTCGGCAGCGCGTTTGGCGTCGTCGTAGAACAGCTCATAAAAGTCACCCATGCGATAAAACAGCATTTGATTGGGATGCTGTGATTTAAGGCCAAAGTATTGGCGCATCATGGGGGTATGATTGTCTTTGTCTGATTGGCTCATGTGAGGCTCACGTTGTGTGGATGAAACAGGGCCGATATTCTAAGGCATAATTTATTGATATTTAAGGGAACAAAATGGTTCAAGAAAAATTCCTTAAAGACTTGGTGAAACAAGTGGCACGCCGCTTGTCCGAACGCCAACAAATGTTAATCACCGCGGAATCCTGTACCGGTGGCTTAATTGGTGCTTATTGCACGGAATTGGCGGGCAGTTCGGAGTGGTTTTATGGTGGGGTGATCAGCTACGCCAACGAGGCAAAAGTGGCGGCTCTGGAGGTATCAGAGACGACGTTGAATACAGAAGGCGCGGTCAGCCAAGCTACGGTGCGTCAGATGTGTGCTGGTGCGCTGGCATTGGGCGGTGATGTGGCGGTTGCCGTGAGCGGGGTGGCAGGCCCAAGTGGTGGTAGTGTGACTAAGCCTGTGGGCTGTGTGTTTATCGGTTGGCAGATAAAAGGTCAGCCTGCAGTGATTGAGCGTTGCCAGTTTGAGGGGACTCGACGTGCCGTTCGACGCGAAACGGTTGCTCGTGCGTTAGCGGGCATTCTAGAGCTGACAAAATAAAAATCTGTGTTTTTATACAGTATTTTCTTGAGCGAATTTTTAAAACGCGCTACATTAAGCCCAGTTTAAATCTACGGATACCACTTAGGATTAAAATATGGCTACCACGGCAGACAACAAGAAAAAAGCGTTAGACGCTGCGCTTTCCCAAATCGAGCGTCAATTTGGTAAAGGCGCCATCATGAAGATGGGTGAAGGTGCGAAATTAGACATTGAAACGGTTTCAACGGGTTCATTAGGCTTAGACATTGCCTTGGGCGCGGGTGGTCTGCCATACGGTCGTATCTGTGAGATTTACGGTCCAGAATCTTCTGGTAAAACAACGTTGACATTGAGCGTGATTGCCGAAGCGCAAAAGCAAGGAAAAACGTGTGCCTTTATCGACGCGGAGCACGCCTTAGATCCATCTTACGCAGAGAAACTAGGTGTTAACATCGGTGAACTATTGGTGTCTCAGCCTGATACGGGTGAGCAAGCGTTAGAAATCTGTGACATGTTGGTGCGCTCTAACAGTGTTGACGTGGTTATCGTCGACTCCGTTGCAGCCCTTGTACCTAAGTCTGAAATTGAAGGCGAAATGGGTGACTCTTCAGTCGGTGTGCAAGCGCGACTATTATCACAAGCGATGCGTAAGCTGACTGGCTCGATTAAACACGCCAACTGTCTCGTGGTGTTTATTAACCAGATTCGTATGAAGATCGGTGTGATGTTTGGTTCACCTGAAACGACGACTGGCGGTAACGCACTGAAATTCTACAGCTCGGTTCGTCTAGACATTCGTCGTATCGGTTCGGTGAAGCAGGGCGATGAAGTGATTGGTAACGAAACTCGCGTTAAAGTGGTGAAGAACAAGATTGCACCGCCATTTAAACAGGCGGAATTCCAAATCATGTACGGCTCTGGTATTTACCGCATGGGCGAAATCATCGATCTAGGCGTGAAACAAGGTTTCATTGATAAATCGGGTGCTTGGTATGCTTACGGTGGTAACAAGATCGGTCAAGGTAAAGCCAATGCTGCGCAATACCTAGCGGATAACCCTGCGATCGCGCAAGAAATCGAAGGCATGATTCGTGAAGCTTTGTTGACTAAGACGAAGCGTTCTGAAGAAGCGGCTAGCACGTCTGATGCAGACGATGTGCTAGAGAGTGAAGAAGAACTGGACTTCTAAATTCCAAACAAAAGTTTCAAAAGCAGCCTTCTGGCTGCTTTTTTTATGCCCGAATAGAAGCGAATAGGTAAAAAAAATCATTCTTATGCCCTAGGTGGCTCATAAGATATTGTCTCTTAGTAAAACAGTAGAGCAACTGACATATTTTTCCGTTATCTCATATTGCACGGTCGCTAATAGTTTGGACTATCATGCCCATGCTTCTCTACATGGCTCTCTTACTGAGAGGTGTGCGTGATGATTGCCTCGATAAGGAAATATAAGAATGAATCGAAATGATGCTCCACCTGTACAAAATACGCCCCAGAAATGGCTCTTTAGTCCGAAGAGTTTGATTGTCTTTGCGGACATCTTACTGTTTGCAATCCTCTACAACACATTACCGTTTGAACCTAATGTTGTTCTTGGTATCAGCATGTTGGCTTTTATCGCGATTCTTTGGCTAACCGAAGCGCTACACGTGACGATTACAGCGATCTTAGTACCGGTTATGGCGGTGCTGTTCGGTATTTATGACACACAAGGTGCATTGAATAACTTTGCGAATTCCACCATCTTTCTTTTCCTCGGCGGTTTTGCGTTGGCGGCCGCTATGCATGTTCAAGGATTGGATAAAGTTATTGCTGATAAAGTGCTGCATATGGCCCGTGGTCGCATGAGCCTTGCAGTGTTTATGTTGTTTGGTGTCACCGCGCTACTGTCTATGTGGATTAGTAATACGGCAACGGCAGCAATGATGTTGCCATTGGTGTTAGGAGTGTTGAGTAAGGTCGATCAAGATCGTGGTCACAGCACTTATGTGTTTGTTTTGTTGGGTATTGCTTACAGTGCCAGCATTGGTGGTATTGCCACTCTAGTAGGCAGTCCACCCAATGCGATTGCGGCCGCTCAAGTCGGTTTGTCTTTCTCTGACTGGATGAAGTTTGGTGTACCTGTTTCTATGATTATGTTGCCCGTTGCGGTGGCGTTGCTGTATTGGGTGTTTAAGCCCGATCTGCGTGGCAACTTTGATCTAGCTGTTGAGCCAGTGCAATGGAATCGAGGTAAGGTGCTGACATTACTGATCTTTTCATTGACAGTCTTGATGTGGATTTTTAGCAAGCCAATTAACAGCATGCTAGGCGGTATTAAAAGTTTTGACACCATTATTGCGCTAGGCGCGATTGTATTGGTGTGTTTTTCTGGTGCCGCTAAATGGAAAGATGTTGAGAAAACCGCTGACTGGGGCGTATTGCTACTATTCGGTGGTGGTATTTGTTTGAGTAATGTATTGAAACAAACCGGTACCAGTATGTTCCTAGCCAATGAGCTGAGTGCCATGATTGCTGATCTGAATATCGTGCTGGTGATCTTGGTGATTGCCGCGTTCGTGGTGTTTTTAACGGAATTTGCCAGCAATACGGCCAGTGCTGCGTTATTAATTCCTGTCTTCAGTGGCTTGGCGGAAGCCTTTGGCGTGTCGCCAGTGATTCTGGCGGTATTGATTGCTATCTCTGCGTCCTGTGCCTTTATGTTGCCAGTGGCGACCCCACCGAATGCTATCGTCTTTGCTTCGGGGTATATCAAGCAGAGTGAGATGATGCGCATAGGCTTTATCTTAAATATTGCTTGTATTGCTATGCTCACTGTTATCGCGGTTATTTTCTGGTAATAAGTATGCCTAGGCATAGGTAGTTGAAGTACGACAGTAAGTACTTCAACTGTTAAAAATAGTAAGCCCTATGGTGTCTATTTTTTTAAACCACTATTCTAAAGGCAAACGCATAGAGTCTAGGGATGTCACATGAACTTGTTTTGGATGCTTGTTAGTGCCTTAGGTATATCGGCCTTGCTGCTCGTGGCAAGTGCCGTTTGGTACGTTCTTGCTAAACGTAAGTTAAATCAGAAGGAAGAAAGTCCTCTTGATGAGGCGGATAGTAGTGAGAGGCTAGACGAGCAGCGGATATTAGAGAAAGAGCATTGGCTGGCCTTACTGAATAAGCAGCAAGCTATTTGTGATGAGTTGCTGGAACATCAGCGTGCCACTGGGAGTGATGATTTAGCACTACGTTGCTGGAGCAGCTTCTTGGATGTCGAGCGAATCCTATTAGAGCAAGAGGATGCAAAATTTGAAGATTACCTCGACAAGTTCGAATTTGTAATCGAGTTATTAAAGCACGCTCAAGAAATTGATGACTTGCTCAAGCAATTGACGGTTAGTAATCAACTGTTAAAACAACTCAATAAAGTCGCCCAAAAAACCGGTGAAACCGTGTTCGAACAGATGAACATCACCGCTCATCTCAATTTAAAGCTCGATCAACTACAAGAAAAGCTGCAAGAAGAAGTAGCGCTCGACAAAGAGTTGGCGGAGGTGCGTGCTGAGTTGGCCTGTTTGTTTGAATTTGCCGAAAGTTTAAAGCATAAGATTGATGCTAAAAGCGAGCATGACGAAGATTACATGAGTGTCTTGTCTGAGTTTTTAGGCAGTGCCTCAACGGTGGGCTTTCTTACGACAATGAAAAGTGAGTTGGATGAGAAGGTCGATGAGCTGCAGGATCTAGCGGACTATCGTAGTCAAGTGATCGCCGAGCTTAAAGCTCGGTTAAAAACTTTGCGCAATGAAAATGATGGTCAGCGGGGGCATATTGCTGAATATGATATTGCTTTTGCGCGCGTTGAGAAAAGCTTGTTAGAAAGTAATCGAGTTATCAAAGCGTTGGAGCAGAAGCTCGACAGCCTGCAAACGATCAAGTACAACTTGAGCGTGGATGTGCGTAAGCGTGATGAAGAGCTTAAGATCAAAGACGCGAAATTACGTGCCAAGGGTGGGGAAGCAAAGATGCAAGTTCAGGCAGCTTTGGCACGAGAGCAAAGCTCAGTCAATGCTATTGTCGATTTTATGGATCAGGTGCCCTTTCGACCTGAGTTTTCTCAGTTTGAAGAGCAGCAAAGTGAGAAGTTGGCCACCCTACAGCAGTTAGTGCAAGAGTCTGAATTGTATGTAAATGTGCTAGAGCGCGACTTAGAAAAAGAGAAAATTGAGCATGAGCGATTGTTAGCACGTCTGGAGCATAAATCAGCGGAGCCATTAGATTTGTCAGATCAAGAGCTGGATGAGTTGCGTAATTTGCGTGAAGTGAACAGTGAGCTTGAGGAAGAGAAAATACGTTTACTGGCAGAGCTATCGAGTTCGAGCGAAGACAGTCAGGAAATACAGGCGCTGCAGCAAAAGATTAAAGAACTTGACTTAAAAATTGAAACCATACAAATCAACTATGTCAACATGGAGGAGCGTTATCTGAATTCTTTGATGTCTTAATCTGCACTAATTCAGACTTAATCCTCTAGAGACCATTCTGTCGCGTATTTCACTTCATCAAAACTAAAGCCACGATAGAGCAGGTATCGAGTTTGTTTTGCACGAGCCTTAAAATCCTGCTCAACCGCAAAGCCAAACTTGCGTTGCTTTAATTCCAGAGCCAACTCAAACCAGTCCACTTCCAATGAATTAACTGCCTGCTTTGCCATCTGCTCTTGAATCCCTTTCATACGCAGCTCATTAAGAATGCGTTGTTTTCCCAATGGTTTGGCGGCTTTACTTCGGCTAAAAGCCTCCGCATAGCGCTCATCACTTAGATAGTTCAATTCCATTAGATAGTGAATGGCGGTATCAATACTGTCCTGCTCAAAGCCTTTGCGAGACAGCTTTTGTTGTAGCTCTTTGGTGGAGTGTTCGCGGGCACCGAGTAACCATAATGCGTAGTTCTTTGCGTCTTGCTGCGACATGATAAGTCCTAGATAAAATGAAAATGATTATAGCTAAAATGATTGAATATTTAATTTATATTAAATTCTATAAATATTCATATTTTAAGAATAATATTCTTTAAAGTGCTAATTATATGGTTAGATATTTTTTATATGTTTTGTAAAAATAGCGAATAATTCTTCTGTAGAGGTTTGCTATGAAAGTTTGTATTTTGGGCGCGGGCGTTATCGGTCTGACATCAGCTTATTATTTGGCTAAGAAAGGAATGCAAGTCACCGTGGTGGATCGTCAAGCTGACGTCGCAATGGAGGCGAGCTTTGCCAATGCTGGCCAAGTTTCACCAGGTTACTCTGCGCCTTGGGCTGCACCAGGTGTACCATTGAAGGCTGTTAAATGGCTGTTTGAGAAGTACGCGCCACTAAAGATCAGTCCAGAATTAGAGCTCAAAAAAGTAGCATGGATGTCGAAAATGTTGCGCAACTGCACGGCCTCCAAATACAACATCAATAAATCGCGTATGATGGCGCTAGCAGAGTACAGCCGCGACTGCTTTATCGATCTGCGTAAAGAGATCGGTATTCAGTATGACGATGGGCAAGGCGGCACTTTACAGTTGTTCCGTAGTGACGCTCAGGTCGAAAGTTCTGAGAAGGACATCAAGGTACTGAAATCTTTGGGCGTGGCGCACGAAGTATTGAGTCCTACAGAGATATTAAAAGTTGAGCCGGGGTTAGCACCTGTTATTGATAAGTTTAAAGGTGGTTTGCGCTTAACCGGTGATGAAACGGGTGATTGTTTCATGTTCTGTAATGCACTGAAAAAACAGTGTGAAGACTTAGGGGTAACCTTCAAGTTTAATACCCAGATCACGAAGCTAGTGGTTGAGCAGGGAAAAATCCAAACGGTTGCGACTTCTGAAGGGAACATCGACTGTGAACAGTTGCTAGTATGTTTGGGTAGCTACTCAAAAGAAATGCTGAAGGCGATTGGTTTAGATGTGCCGATTTATCCTGTCAAAGGCTACTCTTTGACGGTGCCTATTAGCGACGCTCAGTTTGCGCCAACATCGACCATTATGGACGAAACCTATAAAGTAGCGGTCACTCGCCTTGGTAATCGTATCCGCGCTGCGGGTACGGCAGAACTAGCAGGCTATAACTTAGACTTACCCAAAGCGCGTACCGACACCATTACTCACGTGGTCAGCGATGTGTTCCCGCAGGGGGCTGATCTTGCTGAAGCTGAGTATTGGACTGGGTTACGTCCAATGACACCAGATGGCACTCCAATTATTGGTGAAACACCCATTAAAGGTCTATATCTCAATACTGGTCATGGTACTTTGGGATGGACTATGAGTTGCGGCTCCGCAGCCGTAATTGCTGATATCATGGCAGGCGAAGTAACGGCGATTGATTCGTCAAGCTTAGCTGTAAAACGTTACGCAAACTAAGGGGCAGAGATGTCAAGGCCACTTACAGCGACCGTCGATTTAGAGGCGATCCTGTCCAATTATCGTTATGCAAAGCAACTGCATCCAACATGTAAGGCTTTTGCTGTCGTAAAAAGCAATGCTTACGGTCACGGTGCCGTGCGCGTTGCACAATATCTTGAAGGCGATGCTGATGCTTTTGCTGTTGCCTCAATTGAAGAGGCGATCGAGCTTCGCGAAGCCGGAATCGAAGCACCGATCATGCTGTTGGAAGGTGTGTTTGAGGCAGCCGAGTGGGAACTCTGTGTTGAGCATAATTTCTGGACGGCTCTGGAAAATCCTCTCCAGCTGGAAAGCCTGTTGGCGTTAGGAAAGCCAATCGAAAAAGTGTTCGTGAAACTGGATACTGGGATGCACCGTTTGGGTGTCAGTAAGGAAGTTGCGGCGCAATATGTTCAGACGTTAAGGGAATCAGGTTTAGTGGGTGAGGTCTTGTTGATGACACACTTTGCTTGCGCTGATGATCTAGCGGATTTAACGACCATGAAGCAACTGACTTATTTCGAACAAGCGCGTCAGTTAATTGGTGGGATTGAAGCCAGTGTCGCCAACTCGGCAGCTATCATGAAATGGAGTGTGCCAGAAGGTGGCTGGATTCGCCCGGGCATCATGCTCTATGGTATTTCGCCTTTTGCTGAGGTGAGCGGTGTAGATCTAGGTTTAAAACCTGCTATGACATTGACCTCGAAAGTAATCTCGGTGCGCAATGTGGCAGAGGGCGACAAGGTTGGCTATGGCCTGTCATACCAAGCTGAGCAAGATCATCAATTGGCAACCATTGCCGTGGGCTATGGTGATGGCTATCCGCGTGCTGCCGATCATGGCACGCCAATGTTGATCAATGGACAAGCAGCGGAGCTGGCTGGACGTGTGTCGATGGATATGATTACAGCGAAGTTGTCTTCTGAATCCGCGCAAGGATTAGCAATCGGGGATGATGTGGTGCTATGGGGGGCGGGGGTATCCGTTGAAAAGGTGGCGTATTGGGCGAATACCATCGGCTATGAGTTGGTAACCCGCATGACATCGCGTCCTAAAATTGTCTATCGAGACGACGAAAGCTCTCTATAATATTGTGTTAAGCCTTTTATTAGTGGCCTTCACAGGCCACTAAATCCTCTTTTTTGATCAAAAAGTAACGAAATTCAATTTTTAGGTTTTGATCAACTACGTCGTTTGCGTGTACTATTTTCTACCTTTCTAACGCACTGAATTGGCCTTATCGTTAAGGCGGTAGTGCTGTTTAATTCGCCAGATATTTTTAGAGATAGAGTCTCATCCAATTATGAAGAGTTCTGAGTTACGCCAAGCCTTTTTGTCTTTCTTCGAAAGCAAACAGCACCAGATCGTGGAATCAAGCTCCTTGGTTCCAGGTAATGACCCGACCTTGTTGTTCACCAATGCGGGCATGGTGCAATTTAAAGATGTATTCCTAGGTGCCGATCAGCGTCCATACACTCGTGCGGCGACGTCGCAGCGTTGTGTGCGTGCCGGTGGTAAACATAACGACCTTGAAAACGTGGGCTACACGGCGCGTCACCATACATTTTTTGAGATGTTAGGTAACTTCAGCTTTGGCGACTACTTCAAAGACGATGCGATTGCCTACGCTTGGGAATTCCTAACAGGCGTCCTAGGCTTACCAAAAGACAAACTTTTGGTAACGGTCTACGCGGAAGACGATGAAGCGTACAATATCTGGAAAGATAAAATTGGTGTACCTGCTGAAAAGATTATTCGTATCGGCGATAACAAGGGCGCACGTTACGCATCCGATAACTTCTGGGCGATGGGCGATACGGGTCCTTGTGGTCCATGTACGGAAGTTTTCTACGATCACGGCGAACATATTTGGGGCGGGCCTCCAGGCTCTCCAGAAGAAGATGGTGACCGCTTCATCGAAATCTGGAACGTTGTATTTATGCAATACAACCGTTCTGCAGATGGTACGATGGCGAACTTGCCTAAGCCTTCCGTAGACACAGGTATGGGGCTTGAGCGTATTTCTGCCATTTTGCAGGGCGTTCACTCTAACTACGAAATTGACCTGTTCCAAAATCTAATTAAAGCGGCTGCAGCAGCGGTAGGTACAGAAGATTTGTCTTCTCAATCGCTGCGAGTTATCGCTGACCACATTCGTTCATGTTCCTTCATGATCGTGGATGGTGTTGTACCGTCTAACGAAGGTCGTGGCTACGTGTTGCGTCGTATTATTCGTCGTGCGGTTCGTCACGGTAACAAGCTTGGTCAGAAGCAGCCGTTCTTCCACAAATTAGTGGCAGCACTGGATGCTGAAATGGGTGAAGCTTACCCTGAGCTAAGTAAGTTGGCTGACCGAGTTGCTTCTATTTTGCTAAAAGAAGAAGAGCAATTCGCGAAAACACTAGACCAAGGTATGCGTATCCTTGAGGAAGCTATTTCTAACCTAGGCGATAGTAAAACCATCCCAGGTGAGACCATCTTCAAACTGTACGACACCTACGGCTTCCCAGCAGATTTAACTAATGACGTAGCGCGTGAAGCAGGCCTTGAAATCGACGAGGCAGGTTTTGAATCAGCGATGGATGAACAACGTGCGCGTGCGCGTTCTGCCAGCAATTTCAGCATGGATATGTCAGGTTCAGTCAGTGTTGATGGCAAAACTGAGTTCACCGGTTATAAGCATCTAGAAGGTCAAAGTGCCGTTGAGCAAATTTTGCTAGACGGTGAATCTGTTGATGCGCTTCAAGCGGGTCAGAAAGGTTTAGTCATTCTAGCGGAAACGCCATTCTACGCTGAGTCAGGTGGTCAGGTCGGTGACCAAGGTTGGTTCCGTGGTCCTGCAGCGGTCAAAGTTAGCAACACGACCAAACAAGGCAAAGTGCACTTACACCATGTAGAAGTGCGCGAAGGTGCTTTGAAAGTAGGTGACGTAGTGACAACAGAAGTAGATAAATCACTTCGTAATGCTACGGCTCTGAACCACTCTGCAACACACTTGCTACATGAAGCGCTGCGTCGTGTGCTTGGTGATCACGTACTGCAAAAAGGTTCTTTAAATGATCCAGAACGTCTACGTTTTGACTTCTCTCATTTTGAAGGCATGACACCAGCTGAACTTGAGCAAGTCGAAGATATGGTTAACGAACAGATTCGTCTAAACCACGAAACGGTGACGGAAATCATGGATGTCGAATCAGCAAAAGCGAAAGGTGCGCACGCATTGTTCGGTGAAAAATACGAAGCTGAGGTTCGTGTATTGACCATGGGCTCTGAGTACTCCATCGAATTGTGTGGTGGTACGCACGTGAAACGCACGGGTGATATTGGTCTGTTTAAGATTGTTCAGGAAAGCGGTATCGCAGCGGGCGTTCGTCGTATCGAAGCTGTAACAGGAAAAGCTGCGATTGATGTGACACGTCAAACGGATGCATCATTATCGAAAATTGCCGGTTTGTTCAAGGCAAGCAAAGAAGCGGCTTTGGATAAAGTGGTTGCCCTAAACGATCAAGCGCGTGCACTGCAGAAAGAAATCGACCAGCTGAAGTCTAAATTGGCGGCGCAAGCGGGTGCAGACTTGGCTTCTCAAGCAGAAGACATCAACGGCGGTAAGCTTTTAGTCGCGCAAGTTGAAATTGATGATCCGAAAGGGTTGCGTGATCTACTGGACGAGCTTAAGAGTAAGCTTGAGTCAGCCGTTATTATGTTAGCAGCGGTGAATGACGGTAAAGTCAGCTTGATTGCAGGCGTCACTAAAGAGCTAACGTCTAAAGTAAAAGCTGGGGACCTCATCAAAATGGCGGCTCCGTATGTGGATGGTCGTGGTGGTGGTCGTCCAGACATGGCACAAGCAGGTGGCAGCAAACCTGAAGGTGTGGCAGAGGTGCTGGCGGTTGTTCCTGATTGGGTCAAGGAACGAGTATAGTTAAGTAATACGCGCCCCCCTGGGGCGCTTTTTATTTAGGATGACGTAATATGGCATTGTTAGTTCAAAAATATGGCGGCACCTCGGTCGGCTCAGTTGAGCGTATCGAAGCGGTAGCCGATCGTGTCTTGAAGCACAAACAACAAGGAGACGACATCGTCGTGGTGGTGTCGGCCATGAGTGGCGAGACCAATCGTTTAATCGAATTGGCGAAAAGTATTCAGGCCACTCCTGATGCCCGTGAAATGGACGTTCTTCTGTCCACTGGCGAGCAAGTAACCATTGCTTTGTTGAGTATGGCGCTGATGAAGCGCGGTTTACAGGCTAAATCGTATACCGGCAGCCAAGTACGTATCACCACAGACAGTGCGCATGGCAAGGCGCGTATTCAGGATATTGCTACCGAGTCGATGCGAACAGACTTGGAGCAAGGTAAAGTGCTTGTCGTGGCAGGTTTCCAAGGTGCTGACGAGCACGGCAATATTACCACGCTTGGTCGTGGTGGTTCTGATACCACAGGCGTGGCCTTAGCGGCAGCTCTCAAAGCCGACGAATGTCAGATTTATACTGATGTAGACGGCGTTTATACGACCGATCCGCGAGTTGTTGACACTGCCCGTCGTCTTGACAAAATCACTTTTGAAGAGATGCTTGAAATGGCAAGCCTAGGCTCTAAGGTTTTGCAGATCCGTTCTGTCGAATTTGCCGGCAAGTATCAAGTTCCATTGCGTGTGCTTTCTAGCTTTGTGGAAGGAGAGGGTACGCTAATTACTACTGATGGAGAGATTTCTATGGAACAGCCAGCGGTTTCTGGTATTGCATTTAACCGAGATGAAGCAAAGTTAACGCTCAAAGGAGTGCCTGATGTGCCTGGGGTGGCTTCAAAGATTTTGGGCCCTATTAGTGATGCCAATATAGAAGTCGATATGATCGTTCAAAACGTATCGATGGATGGCACCACTGACTTTACGTTTACAGTGCATCGTAATGACTACGAGAAAGCATTAAAAGTGCTAGAAATTGTGGCGCAAGAGTTAAATGCTAAAGAAATTTTATCAGACGATAAGATTGCTAAAGTGTCGATTGTAGGTGTGGGTATGCGCTCCCATGCTGGTGTCGCAACGAATATGTTTAAGGCATTAGCGGCAGAGTCAATTAATATTCAACTTATCTCCACATCTGAGATTAAGGTGTCTGTCATAATTGATGAGAAGTATATGGAATTAGCCGTACGTTCATTACACTCGGCATTTAAACTTAACGAACCGAATTCAGGTGTTAGCGAAGCTTAACACTTTGATACAAGTTCACTGTTAAGTTGTATAGATTCGAGTTAAGAGAGCGGCTACAATTCATCTTGTAAGGAAATCCCTACAAACGTAGTCAGGGGTTTCTGACATCTCACAAGGATATTTAAGGAGAAGTGTAATGCTTATTTTAACTCGTCGCGTTGGTGAAACTCTAATGGTTGGTGATGAAGTATCAGTAACGGTACTAGGTGTTAAAGGTAACCAAGTACGTATTGGTATCAATGCACCAAAAGATGTATCAGTGCATCGTGAAGAAATTTATCTTCGCATCCAGAAAGAGCAAGACGACCAAAATTCAGAAGATTAAAATTTTTTTGAAAAAAGGCTTTACATAACAAATGGGGTCTCTATAATACGCCGCACTTGTTACGGAGAGTTGGCCGAGTGGCCGAAGGCGCTCCCCTGCTAAGGGAGTATGGGGTGAAACTCATCGAGGGTTCGAATCCCTCACTCTCCGCCATTTTAAATGTGCTGTGCATCCGTAGCTCAGCTGGATAGAGTACTCGGCTACGAACCGAGCGGTCAGAGGTTCGAATCCTCTCGGATGCGCCATCTAAAAGTCAAAAAAAGTAGTTACGCATCCGTAGCTCAGCTGGATAGAGTACTCGGCTACGAACCGAGCGGTCAGAGGTTCGAATCCTCTCGGATGCGCCATTACTTACCCTTCTAAGTAAGTTCTAAAATCACACATCTACTTTATACTACATAAGTAATCATTTAGCTTGGTCTTGGTTGGTGGTTTCACTTCTTTAGTTTTTAGATCTCTACTGATTGTTTTTATTAAGATTTTTGAAAATCTTACCATTTTTTGGGTTGCGTTTGTGATGATGAGTATTCATAATACGCAACACATCGACGGAGAGTTGGCCGAGTGGCCGAAGGCGCTCCCCTGCTAAGGGAGTATGGGGTGAAACTCATCGAGGGTTCGAATCCCTCACTCTCCGCCATGTTTTAAATGTGCATCCGTAGCTCAGCTGGATAGAGTACTCGGCTACGAACCGAGCGGTCAGAGGTTCGAATCCTCTCGGATGCGCCATTTAATTCTTCATTGCCCCTCGTTTAGTTTATCCCCAATCTCTTAGTCTCAACTTTGTATCGATTGCATGAGTGCTTTTAGCTCATCCGTATGCTGTGTGCTACGAATCACTCGTAGATTATCTGCAATCACCGGCCAGTTTTGGCGTAGGTGGGCACTCCATTGTTTAATTCGGCCTAGGGTTGCAAAGTTGTCATAATGTTCTAGCAGCTCATCAATGTAGCTGTTAATGAGCGAGAACAGCTCTTCTAAAGTGCCTTGCGGGCCGCCTTTAAGCTCTCGGAAGATAAATGGATTACTTAGGCTGCCGCGGCCAATCATAAAATGTGAGCAGCCCGTGATGCTCATGCAGCGTGCCAATGACTCGCGATCTTGGATGTCACCATTAGCGATAATTGTCATGTTTGAGCGTTTAGACGCTTCCCCTATTTTTTCCCAGCGAGCGGCTGGCCCATAGCCATCTTTCTTAGTGCGACCGTGAATAGTCAAAGTGCTGGCACCAGCTTGTTCAATCGCATCCAAATTTTCAAAAAATAACTCTTCATCCAGATAACCTAAACGCATTTTTGCTGACAGTGGAATGTGTTTAGGCAGCGCTGCGCGAACAGCGTGCACGACTGCGTAGAGCGTTTTTGGGTCTTGTAGAAGAAAAGAGCCACCACCATGACCATTAACGCGTTTCGCGGGGCAGCCAAAGTTCAGGTCGACGTGGGTAGCGCCTGCCTCACTGGCTTCATAGGCTGTTTGCGCCATGGTTTCGATATTGGAGCCCAGAAGTTGTAGGTGAACAGGGTGCCCGTGAGGAGTTTGTGCTTGATGGCTTAACTCGGGTACTAGGCGCTTTAAGGAATGCGCTGGAACACTGCGCTGCGTAACTCGAACGAATTCTGAAACGAGGTAGTCCATTCCTCCGATACGCGATAGAAGTGTCCTCATAGTATGATCCATGACACCTTCCATTGGAGCCACCGCCAGTATGATATTCGATGGTGATAGATTAGCAGTGGCGCAATTTAGCATGTTCACGTTGTCAACATCCAAGCAAAAAAATATGAAAACTATATGCTTTGTGATACAAAATAATGCATATTGGGGAATTATTGTGCATCACAGCATTTGTGGAGTACGGATAACCGCGCCCTGAATTATTCAGATTTTAATGGAAAGTGCTATGAATAACTTAATAAACGATGGCTTTGGCTTAATGTTGCTAGGCATGGGATTTGTATTTGTCTTCCTATGTCTATTGATTGTGGCAACCGGGTTTATGTCGAAACTTATTAATCGATATTTTCCTGAAGCTGCTCCTGTAGCGAAGAAGCCTGCTATGGCTCCAAGCGCTGCTACTTCCGGAGCTTCTGCAACCGACCCTAAAATAGCTGCGGCTATTACGGCAGCCATTCATCAACATCGTAACCGTTAATTCTCATTTGAAACGATTAGAGGCCACAATATGTCTAACAGTAAACAACCACTTGGTATCACGGATGTCGTATTAAGAGATGCGCATCAATCTTTATTTGCGACGCGTATGCGCATTGATGACATGCTGCCTATTGCGGAAAAATTGGATCAAGTTGGTTTTTGGTCATTAGAGTCATGGGGCGGCGCGACCTTTGACGCTTGTATTCGTTTTATTGGCGAAGATCCGTGGGACCGCATTCGCGAATTAAAGAAGGCGATGCCAAATACGCCGCAGCAAATGTTGCTGCGTGGTCAAAACCTTCTAGGTTACCGTCACTATGCAGACGATGTGGTAACTAAATTCGTTGAACGAGCTGCGAAAAATGGTGTCGACGTATTCCGTATTTTTGATGCGATGAACGATCCGCGTAACCTTGAAACCGCCATTAAAGCGGTCAAGGCTGAAGGTAAGCACGCTCAAGGCACGATCTCATACACTAAGAGTCGTGTGCATACGCTACAAAACTGGATTGATTACGCGAAAACCCTAGAAGATATGGGAGCTGATTCCATTGCTATTAAGGATATGTCGGGCATTTTGACGCCATATGATGCGTTTGAATTGGTTGGTAAGCTGAAAGATCAGACTCAGTTGGAAGTTCAGTTGCACGCGCACGCGACCTCTGGTCTATCTGATATGACCATTCTAAAAGCCGTTGAAGCGGGTGTGGATCGTGTTGATACTGCGATTTCTTCTATGTCGATGACCTACGGTCACTCGGCAACAGAGTCTGTTGTTGCAGCACTTCAAGGTACAGATCGTGATACTGGTTTAGATTTGGCAAAACTTGAAGAAATTGCTGCCTACTTCCGTACCGTTCGTAAGAAGTATGCGAAGTTTGAAGGCTCTCTTCGAGGTACAGATTCTCGTATCCTAATTGCACAAGTGCCAGGAGGGATGTTAACCAACATGGAAAGCCAGCTGCGCGAGCAGGGTGCATCTGACAAATTTGATCAAGTTCTGGAAGAAATTCCACGCGTACGTGAGGACTTAGGCCTAATTCCTCTGGTGACTCCAACCTCTCAAATCGTCGGTACTCAAGCAGTACTGAACGTTCTGACGGGAGAACGTTACAAGTCTATTTCTAAAGAAACGGCGGGGGTTCTTAAAGGTGAATACGGTGCCGCCCCAGCTGAGTTCAATAAAGAATTACAAGCCCGTGTGCTAGATGGTGCCGAAGCGATTACTTGTCGACCTGCGGATTTGCTAGAACCTGAGATGGATAAGCTTTCATCTGAGCTGTCTGATCTAGCAAAAGAGAAGGGCATTAAGCTGGCATCCGATGAAATTGATGATGTGCTGACGTACGCTTTGTTCCCGCAGATCGGTTTGAAATTCCTGCAAAATCGTGGTGATGCGTCGGCATTTGAGCCAGCTCCAACTGTAGAGGATGCTGCGCCTATCGCATCACCTAAAGCCGTTTCTAAAGATGGCCCAGCGGTATACACCGTAAATGTTTCTGGTCAGAGTTTTGTTGTGCAAGTGTCTGAGGGCGGTGATGTTAGCAATATTCAGCCTGTTTCTGCTGCGCCACAAGCTAGTGCGCCTGTTACGTCAGCTGGAACTGGTGAAGATGTTCCTGCGCCACTTGCTGGTAATATCTTTAAAGTCTTGGTTGCTCCAGGCCAACAGGTTGCTGAAGGCGATACTGTCATGATCATGGAAGCAATGAAAATGGAAACAGAGATTTCTGCGCCAAAAGCTGGCACCGTTTCTGCCGTTTACGTAAAAGAGGGTGATGCCGTTCAAGTCGGTCAAGCCCTATTGGCAATGTGATAGGTCGATAGAGAATGGAACATAAACTACTTAACCTGTATCACGATACAGGAATTTATCAGCTGGAATTAGGGCAAGCCATTATGATGGCGGTTGGCCTTCTGCTGGTGTTTCTTGCAATCAAGAAAGGTTTTGAGCCTTTATTGTTATTGCCCATCGGTATCGGTGCAGTGCTTGTTAATATCCCTGGTGCGGGTTTTATGGCTGCTCCGGTCTATGATGCGGCAGGGCATATGGTGTCGCCTGGTGGTCTGCAGTACTACATTTACCATGGTGGTATCGAGACAGGATTGTTTCCGTTGCTAATCTTTATGGGAGTGGGGGCGATGACGGACTTTGGTCCGATGTTGGCGAACCCAAAAACCTTATTGCTTGGTGCGGCTGCACAGTTTGGTATCTTTGCGACAGTAATCGGTGCGGTACTATTAGGTGCTTCAGGCATTATGGACTTCACTTTAGCGGATGCCGCTGCGATTGGTATCATCGGTGGCGCGGATGGTCCTACCGCTATCTTCGTTGCTAGCCGTCTAGCGCCTGAGCTGTTAGGTGCTATAGCTGTTGCAGCATACTCATACATGGCTTTGGTGCCTCTGATTCAACCACCTATCATGCGTGCACTGACTTCTGTTGAAGAGCGATCTATTAAAATGGAACAGCTTCGACACGTTACCAAGGGGGAAAAGATTGTTTTCCCGATTGTTGTAACGATCTTGGTTGCAATGTTCTTACCTTCTGCAGCACCTCTGCTAGGTATGTTTTGTTTTGGTAACTTGATGCGTGAGTGTGGTGTAGTTGATCGTCTAAGTGATACTGCTCAGAATGCACTGATCAACATTGTAACCATTTTCCTTGGTTTGGGCGTGGGTTCTAAGTTGAGTGCTGAAGCATTTTTGAATATCGAAACTCTGGGGATTTTGTCGTTAGGTCTGATCGCTTTCTCCATCGGTACAGCGGCAGGTGTCTTGATGGCTAAGCTAATGAATAAGTTTTCTTCAACGGCAATCAACCCTCTTATCGGGGCGGCTGGCGTATCAGCTGTGCCGATGGCTGCACGTGTTGCGAATAAAGTTGGCCTTGAAGCAAATAAACAGAACTTTTTGTTGATGCATGCAATGGGTCCAAACGTTGCTGGAGTAATTGGCTCTGCGGTAGCTGCCGGTGTAATGTTAAGTTACGTAGGCGGTTAATAACTTAGATGTGCTGAGCTATAAAGCCCACTACTTAATAAGTAGTGGGCTTTTGCTTTTACGGGCTCTAGTTGAGTCTTAATAGATGTCTAAGAAGTGTTGCTTGTTTGTTTTTGATCGTTTTTTGCTTGGTTTTGATCGATAAATAATCAGTTTTTCGGTTTCATCGTAAGAATCGCAACTTTTTTAAAATTATTTTAAAAAGTGCTTGCGCTGAAAATTCTGATGCGTATTATACGCACCCACTGACACGGACAACGCTTCACAACAACGAAGCACACCGCGTCAGACGCTCTTTAAAATAGATAATCAGATAATTTGTGTGGGCGCTTGCTGGAGACTTCTCAAAAACTTTGAAGTCTTAAACAAGTGACCATGTCAATTCGCTTTACGTTCTTTAATCTTTGGGTTGAAGGATATAGTAAAAGTCAGACGTGATTCACGAGTTTGAGCAAACTTTTTTAAACTGAAGAGTTTGATCATGGCTCAGATTGAACGCTGGCGGCAGGCTTAACACATGCAAGTCGAGCGGTAACA
>NZ_LIQF01000013.1 GCF_001418205.1 Marinomonas fungiae
AGTGATGCCAAGTACATGGCAGTGGCCTTCGCACCAGATGTCGCGGTGTATAGTCCCGATACAAAATTGGCTGACCAAGTAGGATCTATCGATATTACCTTTACTAACGGTGATGCCACTGGAGCCAATGCACAGACAGCCCATGATGGTTCGGAAGATTTTAATAACACCTCTCAGACATCTGTTAATTTAGGTGATGTAATTTCTACATCAGCATTTGATGACTACTTAAGTGATAACGGAGAGAAATTCACCGTTACGATCGATGATGGTAGCTACAAGCATCCAGATGCAGGAGCAGTGTATGAAGACGTAACTGTCGATACATCGCCAGTTACAACAACTATTGTCGATAACCCGTCTACAACCGATCAATCAGATGACTATCCAGGCTCTGATCAACCAACTGGCAGCTACGGTCCAGAAGACAGTATCTACGCTATCATTGAAAATAGTCCAACGGTCTTTGAAGGTAATGAACTAACGCATACTGTGAAGCTGGTTGATAAAGATGGTAAGGAAGTAACGGTTCCAACCGGTGAAACCATCACCATCACACTTACCTATAATCTAGATGCAACGGTAGATGCTGACTTTAAAAATGATACGGCCAAAACAGTCACGGTTACCATTGGCGAAGGGCAAAGTAGCGCGACGATTACGCATACTTCCAAAGATGATTTTGTGCAAGAAAGCGATGAGTCGTATACCGCAACAATAACAGCCATCAGCCAAGATAAAGATACCTATGAAAATATCGCCATTGGTGATGTGAGTGGGAATAGAAAATCCGCTACTGGAACGATCAAAGATGGCGTTAGTCTTGGTGATCCAGCTGATGCCTATGTCGATGAAGATGATTTTGTAGCCAGTGATGCAGCGAGCACTATTACAGACACCAAAACGTTAAATATCAGTGCATCAACCGATGATGATGACTATGTGCTGAGCTTTGTAGGTGCTCCTACGTTTACATCGGATGATACTAACTACTCAAGTACTGCACCCGCTAATTTGACATCAAATGGCACAGCCATTGAGTATGTCGTCAATAATAATACCATCACGGCTTATGCGGGCAATGGACGTGCAGATAGCGATAAAGTATTCGATATCACTCTAGATAAAAATGCACCTGGCGGTAGCAATGATAGCTATACCTATACTCAGTATAAAAATATCGATCATCCAACTGTTAATGTAGATGACAATGTAGTACTGACATTTGGCTATCAGATCACTGATCAAGGCGCTACCAGCGCCACCGAAGAGTTTACAGTGACTGTTAATGACTCATTACCTGAGGCTTCTCCAGATACTGTTACTATGGACGAAGACACGTTAGCAACGGATTCTGAAGCAACATTCTGGTTGTCCAGCGAAGACTTCAAAGGTGGTCAAATCACCATTGATAATGGCGATGGTACAGGTAATCGAACGCTAAATACCAGTGAGACCATCAACTTATATGACTCCAATGATAGCGATCACTCAAATCCCATTGGCGTGTTAACCAACAATGGTGATGGTTCGTTAACTTTCGTTCCCAAAGCAAACTACAGCGGTGCGCCAGACTTCGATTACACCGTAACGGATAACGATGGTGATACGGCGACTGGTACAGTAAATATTACCGTGACTCCTGTAACAGATACGCCACTTGGGTCCGATGTTAACATCAAGATTGTCGAAGATGATGCAAATACTCAGGAGGGCAGCTACTCAGTAGACCTAGAACTGAGTTTGCCAACATCCGGTGATGCGACCGATGAGACAGCAAATGATAGCGAAAACGATGAGCCGGAGCGCTTTGGTCTAATTACCCTGTCTAATATTCCAGATGGTGTCATCATAGAGAAAGCCGATGGCACAGATCTAATTAATGGCACAGCTAATACTGGTAACTCGCTCACCATTTATATTACTGATCCTGTGCAATACCATCATACCGATGTCACCGCTGAAGATGCGGATGTTTCATTGACACAAGCCGAATTTGAAGGCCTGAAGTTTATCCATGTGGAAGATGATGCCAGCAACTTCACGATCAAACAGAGTGTTACCGCCTATGAAGTCAATGATGATGGATCAGTTAAGGCTGATGTTACTCCTGTCACTAAAACCATTGATATAAAGGTCGATGTCTTAGCCGCGACCGATCCGGTCGAGCTAGTATTTAATGATGGAGATGCATCGCCAGGTGACGGTAATGTCGACAGCGATGGTGATAATAAAACCTACTCCAATACTATGGTAGAGGATACTTGGTTTGATATTGACTATATTCTGCGTGAAACCGTCAATGATAACGACATGTCTGAGGCTTACAGCATCAAACTGACGGATTTGCCAGTAGGCTCAACCATCAAAGTGGGTAGCAGTAACCATACCATTACAGCTACCGAAGCGACCAATGGCTACACGTTTGAATTATCAGGTAAAGAAATTCCAAACCTAGAGTTTAGACCTCCACAAAACTTTAGTGGTGATATTAAAGGCATCGGCATCAAGTTGATTGCCCATGACGATGATACGGATTCAAGTCACAGCGATGTTTCAACAACAGGTACAACGACGACTGTTCATACAACCATTTATGATACTTATGACCAAGTCACATTAAATCTATACGTTAGTCCTGATGCAGATAACGTAAAACTACCGGATCAAAGTACTCAAGAAGACACGGCTGTTAAGGCGTTCTCTGGTTTAGCGCTGAATGATAAAGATGGCTCAGAAAGCATCACTCAAGTTGTGATCAAAGATCTTCCAATAGGCTGGGTGCTTAAAGACCATCTAGGAAAGATACTTCGAACTGGAGACGGTAGTGCAGATGAAACTGTAGATATTACCAGGGTTGGCTTAGCGAATTTTAAAAATTACACACTCACTCCGCCAGCTCACAGCAGTACAGATATTAATTTATCTATTGATATAACTGTTCAAGATTCAGCTTCCGGTGATGTGAGCTACACAACAGATAACGAGACGTTTGAACACACATTGAAAGTAACCGTTACGCCTGTAGCGGAAGTCACTAGCCCTAATGACGGTGGTTCACTTAGTACGGATAGTGATGGTCTAGGTGTCCAAGATCTAACCATTAACCCAAATCACAAATACAGCAACAACCCAACAGAGGATGGTGAAGATCCAAGTGACCCTAATGCTGCTATAGCATGGTTTAAATTAGGTAAAGAAGGCACTACTTTCAATCTGAAAGATGGCTGGACGAACCAAGATGATCCTGATTTGGCTTACGATCAAACCGATAATTCTACACAGCAGCAGACAAACTCTGAGCAAACCTTCGCCTTATTCACCTTTATGGATAGCAGTAATAACCCTATTACTGGCTCTCAATATCGTTACAAGGACGGTAGTAATAATTGGGTGGAGCAGACTGATGCCAGTGGACGAGTGGAAATCCCAGTAGAATACTTGAACACACTGGAGTTTATTGCGCCGCCAAACTTATCGGGTGAGCATAAAATTCTAGTGGAAGCGAAAACGGTTGATCACGACGAAGATAATCCAAATACGCAAAATACCCAAATTAGCGGTGAGTCTTACCTAACCTTTACCATTGATCCAGTGGCGGATGATGTCACCGTCGCGATCAAACAGTCATTCGGCAACGAAGATGCTGGACGCAATGCCGATGGCACCGCTGATGATACAAGCGCAGCTAATGGTATCGATTTGAACGTTAGACTGACCACCGAAGACGATGATAGCTCCGAGTCGCAGACGATTATCTTAAGTAAAATCCCTGATGGTGCAGCTATTTACTACAACGGAATATTATATAAAGAAGATTCATCTCTAACTCAAATAGGTGCCGCTGACAATGGTCAATGGAAGGGCACTAATTATCAAGTCACACCAGCTGATTCAGGCGCTGGTACATGGAAAATCACTATTGATAACTTTGATAACGACGCTGACTTCAAATACATTCCAGTCTACAACGATAACCGCGATGTGGATCTGTTAGCGACGGCTTACTCAGTTGATGGAAGCAGTACCAGTACGCCTATTGAAGATCTAGAGATAAATATCAAAGTTCAGGGTGTCGCTGATACGCCAACTTCTAATGACAAAAAAGAGGTCGAGATGACTGACCTTGATGGGGTGAAACACATCTATCAAGCGGTGGTGCATGAGGACACAGCAAGTATCACGCTAGACAGTTTGTTTGTTGGCGATAAGGCCGTCTTTGGCTCAGATGATATTGATGACTCAGAAGATTTGTTTGTAACGATTAAGCTTACTCAAGATCAAGTGGATGCTGGTTTTGGTATCAGTGGCTCGGGTGTTACCCAAATTACGGCAACAGAGTGGATTGTTGAGTCTGTGAACTTTGGTAATGCTAACCTAGATATCCCTACAGACTTTAATGGTACGGTTGGTTTTAATTTAGACCTGCAAACGGTTGAAGACGATGATTTGAGTGGCAATACCCAAGGGGATTCTGACAAAGTTAACATTGGATTATCGGTGCTTGTTACTCCAGAAGCCGAAGGCACGGTCAATAATAGTGCGACCCAAAGCGAAGATACAGATCAAATTTTAGATTTCACCTTCTCTGGTAATGGTGGCCCGAACGAACAATTAACAGGGGTATGGATCAATACTGAAAGTATTCCTGATGGTATTGAATTGATTACAGCCTCACAAACATTGGTGAAAACCAACGCAGGTGAAAACTGGGTTAAGCTTGATGTTTCAAATAATACCGTTGAGCAAGTGATAGCGCGCTTCCAAGACAGCCGTCATGACAGCGATGCAGACTATACCTTTGACTTCCGCTATACCGTTTCGGATAGTTCGCCAGCAGGCGATCATCCGTACACAGACACGACGCCAACAGGCAATAGTTACGATGGTACGGTGCCAACGACAGATTACGTGACGGCGACCTACACTGTCACAGTCAATGCAGTGACCGATACCGCAACGCTAAATCTAGGCGCAATTACCGATGTTGATAGCGATGGCAACAATGACCTGACCTATGATGCCGGCACTCAACCAGTTACGGTGACGGTGACAGATAACACTATCTTCGAGGTTCCCTTTACGCTAATCGCCGATGATATGAGTAGCGAAGGTAGCAACGGTCAAGATATCGACGGCTCAGAAACGATTAAACAAACCGTTGAACTATTTGGTGTGCCAAAAGGTATTGATATCGAAGGTGGTACGTACTTAGGTGACATTACCGACAGTAATGGTGACTCCGTTCATACAGGGCGCTGGCGTGTAGATATTAATAATGATTTGACGATTGATAACGCTACGGGCGAAACCAACAGCATTCGCTTTATTGTGGACCGTGAGACCTATACGGATATCGATCAGGATATTACCATTCGTGTGAGTCACCAAGATAATGGCGGCAATACGTTATCGAATGACGTAACATTTAAATTAGTCATTGATGGTAATACTTTTGGTGATAACGGTATCGGTAGTGATCCTGCGTCAACCGATCCAATGGATCTTGTTGTGGAGCTCAACAATGTCGATTTTGTCGAAGATACGGCGCGTACATTAGATGACTTGGTAACCGTTACTGATGGCGCAACGGGCGGTGATAGCAGTAAATACACTATTACTATTAAAAACCTCGATGGGGCCTCTTTATCTGGTGCCGAGTATATTGACGAAGACGGTGGGTACTACACACTATCAGGTGAAGGTGACGTAGATGACGTAATGGCTTCACTAGGTCAGTTATCGATAACGCCAGATAGTAATGAAAACATTAATACACCAACGACGGTGGACTTTGATATTGCCATTACGACCTACGGTCTAAATGAACACAATAGCTACCCGATAGACGATGCTAGCTTTAAGATTGCGCCGGTTACAGATGAAAGTAGTCTGTCTATCACAGGCTCAACAATACAAGAAGATACCGCCACGGACTTTGTTATCAATTTGACTAACGCCGCAGATGACCCACGCCAAATATTGGTTGATGGCAAGCTGTATATTCAAGTGACTCAGACGGTGAGTACGGATGGTGGTAATCTAGGGGTATTTACATTAAATGGCAGTGCATTAGCCACTACAACGATCAATGCTAACGAAGTGACAGACGGTCAGTCGCCTTCGAATGCACTTCCTGCAGGTGATTATATCGTTATTGATGCTAACTTTGGTAACAGCATCACCATCACTTACACACCGCCAGCGAATCAGCACGGTAATGAAGTTAGCATTAAAGCTTGGGCGTTAACGCAAGAAAATCCGCAATCTTCTGGTTATAATACGGCAACTTGGCTTACTTCGGATGAAGTCACTGCAACGGTGCAGTCTGTGAATGATGGGTTGGTTAATCCTGACCCAATCATGGCGGGTGATGAAGATGGCATAGCATTGCTAGATCTAGGGGATAATGCGGCACTCGGAGATGACAGTGAAAGCATCACCTCAGCCACGCTTAGCGGTGTACCTTTAGGCTTTGAAGTTGTGCTAGATGGTGTTGTGCAAACGGGCACTATATCCGGTGTGGACGCTAATGGCGATTACCTTTACGACTACACCTTTAATGTCAACTCTATCGTCGATCTAGAAAAGATTGGTATTCAACGCACTGCGACGGTAGAGCACTTCTCTGGCACTATTGAAGTAGGATTGGCCATTACTGTGGGTGAATCCGGCAAAGAAAGTGCCCAGACCTGGCCTAATCTTCAGGTCAACTTCAATCCGGTAGCCGATGACTTACTGAATATGGAAGCTACGAAAACCTTTGGCGATGAGTACACTTGGACGGCACTGAACCTGAATGCCAACGTGGCGGATACCGATGGTTCCGAAACGTTAATGGTAACATTCGAGGGTACAACGACGCCTTTAGACGATACCGCGTTGTTCCGCCTAAACGGCACAGTGTTAGACGCACCTCAAGCGAGCTTTAATAGTGGTAAATGGACCATTACCAATGTGCCTTATGATCAGATCGGCGATATTGAACTGCTTTATCATGCTTTTAATGATGATATAGATGTGACGGTGCGAACGGTAGACAGCGTAACAGGTCTGCCAAAAAGTACGTTGACATCAGGTTCAACAGACACTTTCAACTTACGCTTGGATGAAAGCCAAACAATCACCACCGGCGACGAAGATAATACTATTGTCGTCACGACAGCTGATGGCGCGACCGTAAACTCTGGTGCCGGTGATGACACGATTGTTGGTGGTGCAGGGGATGATACCGCTATATATGGCTCAAATATTACCGATTATCAAATGCGCTACGATGTCAGCTCTGGAGAACTAACGATCTCAGGGATTGAGGGTACAGATACGCTAACCAATATCGAGCAGCTAACCTTCAACAGCACGACTTACACGCTTGAGTTAGGCTCTAATAATGGTGACACCATCAACGTGGCAGGCAGTGGACGTTACCTGATCATTGCCGGTGCGGGAAATGACAACATCACAGCCGATGCCGATGACTACATTGTGCCCGGTGATGCTAGTAGCTTGAGGACGCCAGTACTGTTTAGCTCGTTGGATACAACTGATAATGGCGGCACTGCGAACGATGGCATCATCATTGATGGCATCGTTGAAGGCATGTACTACGAGACCTCATCGGGCATCACAGGCTACACCGATGTCAACGGTGGCTTTAGTTACCAAGATGGCGACAGCGTGACCTTTAGCGTGGGTGGTGTATTGATCGGTACCGCGATGGCGGATGACTTGGCGCGTGGTAACGTCTTCTTGCAGGATCTTGCCGATGTGTCTCGTACCGACCTGTCTAATGACTACGTACAGAAAATGGCTGTTTTCCTACAGTCACTGGACAGCGAAGGCAACACTGCAGGCGGGATTCAAATATCGGCTGCATCGCGCGATGCCCTTGCTTCGACTTCGTTGAACTTAAGCTCGGCAAGCATGGACGACGTCAATAACTTACTTGTGAGCCAAGGTATTACGCCAGTAGAGCTGATGACGGCAATGGAGCACGTTCAAGACATGCTGGTCAACTACACTGAGCTTGAAGAAGAAGACTTTGGTGATGCCCTAGAAGAGCTAGTCGTCGCTGAAGAGAGTTTAGAGCAAGCTCTAGAAGAAACAGCCCCAGAAGCGGAGTCCGATGATAGCAACGACGGCAAAGTCGATGAAAACATCACCGAAGTAGAAGATGTCCTAGCGGAAGCTACTGACGCTACAGAAGATGCAACGGGAGCAGACATACCAGAGACTGACGTGATAGAAGAGGCTGAAGGCGATACCGTTGATGAAACGGAAGAGTCTGACTTGGAAGAAGGCGGTCTTTTAACAGATGACAGCTTGATGTTCGACGCTCCGGAAACAGTCTCGACTGAGACTGAGACTGAGACTGAGACTGAGACTGAGACTGAGACTGAGACTGAGACTGAGACTGAGACTGAGACGGCTGAAGAAGAAAGCTTCGATAGCTTACTGATCGACGATGCCATCATCATCGAAGAAAACGCCTTCGAAGAAGAGGGATCCAACTCAGAGCCTGAAGTCGAAATTCCAGCAGAAGAAGACATCTTCGAGCCAGAGTCAGAAGAAGTCCCATTGCCAGAGTCATCTCTTGAACAAGCTGCAGAAGAAACCGACTCTGATACAGAGCCTGCAAACGATACCGTGGTTATTTTGGATAACCCTGATATTCAACCCGTGCAAGAGCAGAACTATAGCGATTTCTAATATCAACTGAATGTAAAAAGCCCGTGATGCTGGCTAGCATCACGGGCTTTTTTATTTTTGTTACCCCGTCCTAAATGAGGTTGCCACTTTTTAATTGATAAATTGGAGAGTGCAATGACCGTAACAACTACGCGAACTCAACACGATTATTCTCTTGCCTTTAAATTGGCAGTTGTCGACCAAGTAGAAAAAGGCGAGTTCACATACAAACAAGCTCAAAACAAATACGGTATCCCGAACATGGCGTGTTTTCACGGATGTTGGCTTGCTGTAATGATTAATAACTAGCTTGAAATCCGATCCGAAAACCGCCCCAGTGTTTGCCTTTCACATAGATAGGGATAGATAGATCGTGCAAGATATCACCGGTGTCCCGCTTGTAGGTTTGCATTAAAAACGAGTCTGTATGTGCACCACAGCGACTGCCAGTAGGATCGCTAAAGATACGTTTGGTGCGGTTATTTACAAGATCTTTATCGTAATCACCTGTTAGCGGTTTTGTGTAGCGACGATTATGGGTGGGAAAATATCCTTTGCGATCAACTGCGCCAGCGTAGAGGATGTGTCGATGTCGTTCTAAGATTGGCTCTTGGATATCAGGTAGAAACTGATCAGTGAGCTGGTCATAAGCGGTTGAGTATTTAGTTGGGTTCGTATTAGAAATCGGTGTGTAAGTTTGATCAAATAAAGCGTCTAAACTAATTTTACCTTGATCGATCCAAGATTCGAACAGCTTGCCTATCTGATCTGCGGCCTGACGCCCCTCAGCAAGTGTGTCTTTAAAAAAGCTATCGTGTGGAATGCCATCTAGCGTTAAGAAAACACTTTCAGCCCCCTGGCTCAAGCCTCCTGCTTGATGCGAGAGCTCTTTACTACGTTGCGAAAGGGTTGCGAGAGAGACGCTGATATCGTCAATGGAGCTGTTGATCTGCAAGCTGGTGGATTGGAAGCCAAGGCTGGACTGCTTAATCTCTTCCATTGAGGTTGATGCATTTCGGACATCTTGCGTTATCTGCAAGAAAATCTTGGTCACATCGCCAAGTTCCTGTTCGAGTAATTGGCTTTGCTCAGTGACTTGGGCCATGTCATCGCGTGTGCGCAAGGTGTTATTACGAACTTCATTAAGCATATCTGCAATTTGCTGGGACGCCTCAGCACTTTTCCCTGCTAGGGTGCGAACCTCATCCGCGACCACAGCAAAGCCTCGGCCTTGTTCACCAGCGCGAGCCGCCTCGATGGCGGCATTCAGTGCCAGTAAATTGGTTTGCTCAGACACGCCCTTGATGACATCGGTAATGGTTTCGATGTCATCAGCGCTTTGTTTTAGGCGTTCCAGTTGTTCAGCCGCACTGTTGACAGCCTTTGCAAGTGCGGCAATGCGTTCAGCGCCTTCTCGCAATTTGTACTCTGACTGGGATGCAGCTTGTGCGGTTTGCTCCATTGTACCGTTCACCATCACAATGTGGTTTGACACTTGCTCACCGGTGGAGCTTAGATCTGAAGTGGCTTGGGAAATTTGTTGGCTATGATCTTCTACGGTCTGAATACTTCTTGTCAGGCTGTCTACAGCATAGGAAACCTCAGCAGAGCCAATCGCCATTTTAGAAGCAGTAGAAGACACATTTGCGGCAATGCGGCTGTAGGGAGTGGTAGCTTTGCCTTGGGGAGCGGATGTCTGGCCAGCTTGATTTCGTTGAAAAAACTTGCGGTGGCTAACCATGGCAATTACACCATTTGAAGCGCATACACACCACACTAGCACGGCAAACCAAATTGGGATGTCGAACTTGATAACACCTACTACTGACACAACAGCCATGATCAAGGTGGCAATCCATATCTGCACCATACAGTCACTCCACGTAATTTTTATTTTTTAGTCGCTTGATTAAAACATTTAGGCGGTGATAAAGCGTTATGAGTAAGACGAAAGTATTAGAGAACTGGCTAAAATTCATGGTTCTGCATAGTGCTTTTTCATTTAGAACAGTGCTTAAGAAAAGAATGAAGTATGGAAGTCATTGCCATCATATCGAAACAAATGGCTGCATACGCTAGGCTTGCAGGACAGTGACAGTTTACGGGAGAGAATCATGTCAGCAGCGATAAAACAGCGCCTAAAACTGCAAATGTTTTGGCCCACCTTCGACCCATTTCTATTTTGTGCGTTTCATAATGACCGCTTTCCTGAAGGTAATGGCACACTTGGCCCAGCTGCGTCGTTAGCGGGGCGAAACATTGGTCAAGACTTCGCAGATATTAATGGTTGGCGTATGTATCACGGTAGTAAGGTACCGGGCTTTCCAGCGCATCCGCATCGAGGTTTTGAGACAGTTACCATTGTTAACGAAGGCTTCGTCGATCATGCAGACTCTATGGGAGCAGCAGGGCGCTACGGTCAAGGGGACACGCAGTGGATGACGGCCGGAAAAGGTGTGCAACATTCGGAAATGTTTCCTTTAGTATACGAGGATAAACCTAACCCAATTGAGCTGTTTCAAGTTTGGCTGAACTTGCCAGCGAAAAGCAAAATGGTCGAACCTCATTTTGGCATGTTGTGGAACGAGCAAACCCCCGTCGCTAAACTGCAGGATAACGCGGGTAATGCAACGCAAGTCAAAATCGTGGCAGGCGCTTATAGGACCCCAGCGGGTGAGAATATTTTGCCCTTAGCGCCGCCACCGGATTCTTGGGCGGGTGATACCGATAATGAGGTTGCCATTTGGATAATTGACTTAGAGCCTAATGCCATATGGACACTGCCTGCTGCGAGTCGTGGCTTAAACCGTACGCTGTATTTCTTTGAGGGGAAATCCGCCCAAATGGACGGCACAGATGTGTCGGTACAGGAAGCTTATGTGCTTGACAGTAGCATTAGTGCTGAGATTCAAAATACCGGAACCAAAGCTCGTTTCCTTTTGCTGCAAGGGCGTCCAATAAACGAGCCAGTACAACAGCACGGGCCATTTGTAATGAATACTCGTCAAGAACTTCAGCAAGCATTTTCTGATTACCAGCGTACTCAGTTCGGTGGTTGGCCTTGGCAAGAGCATGATCAAACCCATGGTAAGGAGCAAGGTCGATTTGCCAAATTTGCCGATGGTCGGGTCGAAGCGCCAAAACCGTCTTAAACGCAACTATCCGCTTTGTGAATAAGGAAACACGGCTTAGCAAACTGGCATGGACGCCAAGTTCTTAGTTATCATTCTTCGAACGATTTAACAGCGTAAGGTATAAAATTAAGCATTCCGATTTGGAATGGTGGAGATTCTTATTATTCCTTTTACAAATAGCAATTAGGGGCGCATTCTTCCCGCTATTAAATAAATCTTTAGGAATACATACTTCGACATGTGGATTTTTGTCACTCTGTTTGCCGCGACCTGTCAGGCTTTTCGTACCGCCCATCAAAAAACACTTTCCCAAGAGCAAGGTTTTCTGCATGCGACGATGGCACGCTCCTTATATGGTCTACCCTTGGTTACGCTTTATCTAATCGTTTGCTGGTTCACAATAGGAAGTATCTCATTTCCTAATGCGCTGGTTTTTATCGCTTATGCGACGGCCTGTGCGGTGGCGCAGGTATTAGCAACGTACTTGATGCTACGTGTGTTTCAGTCCGGGAGTTTTGCCTTGGGGACTTTGTTGGCTAAGACCGAGGCAGTTCTGGCCGCTTTGATTGGTATTCCATTATTGCATCATTCTTTAAGTTTTATGGCTTGGATGGGCATTGTCTTGGGAGTGTTTGGGGCGCTGGTGATGAGCATTAAATTGCAAAACTTACGTCACGCTCACAAAGATATGTCTTTGATTGCAGGTCTTGGTAGTGGCTTATGTTTTGCGATTACCTCGGTCACTGCCTCGTTAGCCAGCCATTCTTTAGAAGGCTCGATTATTACCAGCGCTGGCGTGACGTTATGGTATGTACTAGCTTTACAGTCGATAATTTTATGTGGCATCCAGATCATCTTAACTCAGGATATGCGAGCACCGGTGAATCGATCTGTGAAGCTGAGTTGGAAAGTGGGTATTTTAAGTTCGCTTGGCTCGATAGGTTGGTTTACTGGTTTTGCATTGGTGAATCCTGCGTTGGTAAAAACCTTAGGGCAAGCGGAAATTTTGGGCACGCTTTACTTATCAAAACGCCGCTTTAATGAGCGCATCAGTGCGCAACAATGGTTAGGGGGCGTAATGATTCTAGGCAGTGTGATTTTGGTAACGATGGCCACGATTTGATTGAGGAGCTCGATCATGCAAAGTAATCATATTAATTATGTAGAGTTGCCCGCTAAGGACTTAGAAGCAAATAAGACGTTCTTTAGTCAATGCTTCGGCTGGCAATTTGAAGATTTCGGAGCGGACTACACGGCGTTCTCCAACTCAGGTTTGGAGGGCGGTTTCTTTAGCGCGGATTTCACCTCTCGACCACAGTCTGGCGCTGCATTAGTGGTGCTCTATAGCGATGCATTAGAAACCACGCTGGCGAATGTTGAGCGCTGTGGCGGCAGCATCGAACAGCCTATTTTTGAATTTCCTGGTGGCCGCCGTTTTCATTTTCTCGACCCTTGCGGCAATGAATGGGCGGTTTGGTCTAAACTATAAATCTTCCCACGTCCGTGCGGAGGAATCATGCTAGGCAGTAATGGAGGCACAGTAATGAACTCAGTCTTAACGAACGAATTGATCGGTTGCCCTTATTGCGGCGAAACCATTGAGGTGTTGGTTGAAGCGTCAGATGAAAGTTATGAGTACATAGAGGACTGCCAAGTATGTTGTCGCCCGATAGTGTTTTCTGTGGACGTTAGCATTTCTGGCGAGCAGACACTGAGTGTCTACTCGGAGAATGAAAGCTTTTAAGATAGGCTAGGAGTTAGCGCTTTTTGGTACTGTTTTTAAAGTCTACTTTGAAGTTTTTCAAATGCACATCTAAGGCATCACAGGAAATATTGATCTCACGTACGGACAAAAACAGTGAGTACAATAAGCAGGCGAGGCTGGCAGCAAAGATATAGCCACCAATTAGATCGTAATTCCAGTACAGCGCCATCATAGACACCACACACAAACAAAAGCTGATGACGCCAGCTTCCTGCATGCGTCGAATCAAATAGATGCGTTTTCGTAGATTGGCGATTTGTTGTTGAGTGCTTTCCGTACTGTGTTCGGGATCAAAGTTGCGAATTAGCGACGCCAGTGTGACGAAACGATTGGTGTAAGCAAGAAGCAACAACGACACGGCTGGGAAAAGCATGGCAGGTGTGGTCAGCGATATGGTCATATGCATCTTCTGGTAGTAAATGGGGATACCAGAATCATCCTCTATGGTTGTAATGGTTTCAACCTGCCATGTGTGTTTTTCGAAGCTTAAGCGTTATTGTAAGTTTCGAAATCGCGTTTTATTCGTTTACTTCTCCGATGACTGACTGTGACCAGTTGGCTTGAATCTCTTCGAAGCCATAGCCCTGAGCTAGCAACCAATGGACCTTGGTAAAGGCCGCTTCAAGGGTGATGTCTTTGCCATCTAAAATCGACAAGCGATTTAACAGCGACCCCGCCGCATAAGCTCCTTGTGACGTTCCGCCGTGAGCACATTGAGTCACATTGATAACGACTTTCTTGCGCGCTTGCATTGCCTCAAGAAATTCAACCAAATCTTGGTTGGAATCCGCGATATTGCCTGCACCATAGGTTTGTAAGATAACCGCTTTACATTGCGCATCCTCTAAAAAGCCTTGGTAAGCGCACTTGGGCAAACTTGGGTAGAGTGGAAGCACTCCCACACTGTTTTGTAAAAACTCATAATCACGAGCTTTGGGGGCCGCTGTGCGATGAGCATTCAACTGAGTGCCGATGAAGTTCTTGTGGATCGACAATTTTGCCAATGGCTCAGCATTAAATGATTGAAATGCGGCAAAGTCATGGCTTGAAAATTTGGTCACTCGGTTGCCTTGCATCAGTGTGTGATGGAACAATACGGTTGCCATCCCAAAGCTTTCTTCAGCGGCAATTGCCAAGGCGGCTTCAAGATTGCTGATGCCATCACTACGACTCATACCCAACGGGATTTGAGAACCAGTAATGATGACGTTTTTGTCACAAGCACCAAGCATATAAGACAGCACCGATGCGGTGTAGGCTAGTGTATCCGTACCGTGCAACACGATAAAACCTGCGTAAGCAGACCAGTTTTGTTGCAAGGTGTCATAGATTTTGCTCCAGTGACTTGGCGTAATGTTCGAACTGTCAATCAATGGATTGAGTTCAATTACGTCAAATTCCGGTAGGCCATTCAAGCTGTCGCCAAGAGTTTCTTGAATACGGCTGGCAAGGCCTGCCGCTGGGGCAAGGCCTTGCTCGGTCGGCACCATACCAATGGTGCCGCCGGTGTAGATAATAAGCAGTTTATCTGTCACTTTATCTCCTTGACGATCAGCTTTTTGCCCGAGTGGGAGCGATCATATTTTCTGGCTTCAGCAATTCATTTAACTCATCTTCGGTTAATAGTGCTTCTTCTAATATTAGCGATTTTACTGTCAGGCCGCTTAGCAATGCGCGACGTGCAATGCGTGAAGAATTGGCGTAACCGATACGAGGTACCAATGCTGTAATGATGCCAATGCTGTTTTCGACATGCGCCAAACATGCTTCTTGGTTGGCTTGGATGCCGCGGATACATTTGTGCTCTAGCATTTCGCACGCTTGCTTCAGCATTTTTAATGAGTTCAATAGATTATAGATAATCATTGGTTCCATGGCATTTAGCTGCAACTGACCTGCTTCAGCGGCTAATGTAACGGCCAAGTCAGAGGCCATTACCTGATACGCTGTTTGGTTCATGGCTTCTGGGATTACCGGGTTGACCTTACCCGGCATAATAGATGAACCAGGCTGCATTTCCGGTAGTTTAATCTCACCAAAGCCTGTACGCGGACCGCTTGATAGTAAGCGTAGGTCGTTGCTCATCTTGCTCAGTTTAATCGCCAAACGCTTTAAAATACCAGAGAAGAACACAAACGCACCCATGTCAGAAGTGGCTTCGACTAGGTTAGACGCAGGTACTAATGGCTTAGTTGAAATGGTCGCTAGCTTCTCCACCGCTTTCGCAGAATAGCCTTCAGGCGTGTTGATACCAGTACCGATTGCTGTACCACCAAGGTTTACTTCACACAGTAGCGCACAAGCTTCTTTAATACGATCAATGTCTTCGCCCAGGTTCACGGCAAAGGCATCAAACTCTTGACCAAGGGTCATAGGCACTGCGTCCTGCAGTTGGGTACGGCCCATTTTCAAAACGTGAGCAAATTCTTTGCCTTTTTCTTCAAGAGCAGCTTTGAGGGAAGCTAAAGAAGGCACAAAATTGTCCGCTGCAAATTGAATACCCAGACACGCGGCCGTTGGGTAAGCATCGTTAGTGGACTGTGAGCGGTTAACATCGTCATTCGGGTGAAGGTGTTGGTAATCTCCCAAACTATGGCCTAGTTTGGTCAATGCAATGTTCGCAATGACTTCGTTGGCGTTCATGTTGGTGGATGTACCTGCGCCTCCTTGAATCACATCAACGATGAATTGGTCATGATATTGACCATTGATCAAGTCCTGACAGGCATACACAATGGCGTCGGCTTTGGTGTCATCTAGCAAACCAAAATCTTGGTTGGCACGAGCGGCCGCAGCTTTCACCATTGCCAGAGCTTTAATGAGCTCTGGGAAATGCGAAATAGGGACGCCTGTGATCGAGAAGTTTTGTGCCGCACGCAGGGTTTGGATGCCGTAGTAGGCATCCGCCGGAACGTCTAAATTGCCAAGCAAGTCGTATTCAGAACGAGTATTCATAACAGCATCCTAAAAAATGGTGTGCAGCGATACCGAACACACTGCACACCCAAGGTGGAAAAAGTGTTCGTGCTTAGCGTTTAGGCCAAGCACTTTCATCCAAGTTAAGGTCAGGGAAGTCTTCCGCGGCAAAGGTAGGTGTTGTGACCCCCATTTTGCGTTGGTCTTCATAATGTTTCATGACACGCTTCGCTGGTTTAAACAGCAATGCTAGCGCAATCAAGTTCACCAAGGCCAATAGGCCCATGGTCAAATCTGCAAAGGCGAATACCGTACCTAGATCCAGAATGGCACCCACACAACATAGGCAAATGGTGATCACACGGAAGGCATTCATTACAAAATCATTGTTGCCACTATGGGTGACGTAGCTAACGCTGTTTTCGCCCAAGTAGTAGTTATAAAGGATGGTGGAGAAGCCAAACAGCAACAGAGCAATACTCACAAATACGCGACCCCATTCCCCCAGATGCGTTGCCAGAGAAGCTTGAGTCAGAGCGACCCCTTGAACTGAAGAATCTTGGATACTTGGATCGTAAGCTGAGCCCAATAAAATGATCAGAGCGGTACAAGTACACAGCAGGATGGTATCAATGAAGACTGAAAATGATTGTACAATACCTTGGTTGGCTGGGTGTGGAACGTAGGCCACCGCCGCAACGTTTGGTGCGCTACCGAGCCCCGCTTCGTTAGAGAACAAGCCACGTTTTACGCCCATCATGATGGCAGCACCGATACCACCACCGATGGCTGGCTCAAGTCCAAAAGCGCTTTTAACAATCAATTCCAACATGGCCGGGATTTCGGAAAGGTTTAGGGCAATCACGATAATCGCAATAAGTAGGTAGCCGCCAGCCATGATAGGCACCAGTACTTCTGCAACTTGTGCGATACGTTTAACGCCGCCGAAAATGATAAGGCCTACCACTAACGCCAAACCGATACCGCTAAAGTACAGCGGGATACCAAAAGCATCTTCTAGAGAAGTTGCGACGGAGTAAGACTGAAGCGTCGTAAAAGCGATACCGAACGTTGCAAATAGTAGAATAGAAAAAATGACGCTTAGCCATTTCCAGTGTTTACCAAGACCTCGCTCGATGTAAAACGCTGGACCTCCGCGGTAACTACCATCTTCTTCGGAGGACTTGTACATTTGGGCGAGAGTACATTCAAAAAAGCTGGTCGCCATGCCCATTAGGCCGACAATCCACATCCAGAAAATGGCACCAGGACCACCAAGGGTAATGGCGACTGCAACCCCTGCGATATTGCCGCCACCAACTCGGCCGGCAACAGATAATACTAAGGCTTGAAAGGAGCTTAGGTGTTTGTCGTCATGTTGGCGGTTTTTGCATGACAGGATGCTAAACATGTTGCCAAAATAACGAAATTGAACAAAACGAGAGGCGACAGTGAACCAAACACCTAAACCTATCAGTACGGCTATCAGCACTTTGCTCCATAGCAAGTCGCTAAGGATAGTTAACATAGATACTCCTAGTGATTTAATTGTATTTATTTGATTTGAGTAGGAGTGCTATTGAAACGAATTAGATGCGGAAAAGGGAGTTTGTAAATTGGTCTAAATAGATGTTATTTGGCGTATTAAAAGAGTCATCTAGCGCTACATTTGAGGTTTAACTACCCCTATGAAAGCGCTACTATGCGGACAATTAAGGGGGATTATATGAACGACAGCTTTCCGGAAAACTTACGCTTACTGTGCAGCTACTACAAATCCATTGCGGATGTGTGTCGACGCTTGTCGATCAATCGTCCACAGTTCAACCGCTATTTAAGCGGTACTACCTTTCCATCCAACAGTACTCTACGTCGTATTTGTGACTTTTTTGGTGTAGAGGAACACGAAATCCTGTTGCCACACAGCCAGTTTAGGCGCTTGCTACAGGTGCGCCCCATTGCGGAACAAGAGCCAGTTGCGAGCACGCCAGAGCAGCAGTATTTCGATCAGCTTAATAGCATCGGTCAGCATGGCATTGATAAATATGTGGGTTATTACTTTGAGTACTACTTGTCAATGGCTTACCCAGGCAAGGTTCTACGCACTTTGGTTTGCCTAGAGCGTCAAGGAAATAAAACCTACTACCAACGCACGGAGAGATTGAACCCGCGAGCCACGGGAAAGCCCTTCCATGGTATGTATAAAGGTGTCGTACAATTCCTAGGCGATCGTATTTTTTTACATGATTATGAAACCCTGACGAACTTAGAAATGACGCAAACCATTCTCTACCCAACCTTTAAAAACCGGGTTGATCGTCTAACGGGCCTGCGATTAGGGGTGTCGGGAAGTGGTGAGCGTATGCCATGCTGTACTCGCGTGGTGTATGAATTTATTGGTAAAGAAATTAAGCGTAATAAAGTTATGCGACTGCTTGGCTTATATGATTTTAATGATGAACGCTTAGACGATGATATTCGCGAGTCGATTAAAAATGACATTGCTGATGGCGAATGGCATTTTAGAGCTCGCTTTTAATATTAAAAAGGATGGATGCATTATGACGGACACCTTGCCTTGGCAATTGCGTGATTACAACACTTACTTGGAAACTGTGCGCAATGCAGCTCAAGCCGATGAAGAGCACATTCTGATTGCTCCTTTTGTTGAGCCAACTTCCTTATCAGAGGGAGTGTTAGTGGGTGCAGTGGTGTCTGTGAAAGCGACTTTCGATGTACAAGGCTATGCCACGACTGCTGGAACGAAGTTATTAGGCCAGGTGCCCGCAGAACAGGATGCCGACGCTGTGGCACGACTTAAAGCCGCAGGAGCAAGCATTTTGGGTCATACCAATATGACTGAGCTGGCGTATTCGGGAGTTGGGCTTAATCCCCATTACGGCACACCTCGAAACCCCCTAAATGCAGAGCGTATACCCGGCGGCTCCACCAGTGGCGGAGCGGTATCTGTGGCAATGGGGTTAGCCGATATTGCCTTAGGGACCGATACGGGAGGCTCACTACGAATTCCTGCTGCATTCTGTGGTTTGGTGGGGTTTAAGCCGACACAGCAATCCGTGCCCAGAAAAGGGTGCGCACCGTTATCTAATTCATTAGACAGTGTGGGGCCGATTGCCGAAGATGTTGCCACCTGTCGCTTGGCTTGGCAGGTATTGTCAGACAGCCAAAATACCGATATTAATGTTCAGGCGATGACTTTGATCGTGCCTGAAAATTTTGGTGTAGATCAGCTGGATGATTCGATCAAACACGGCTTTGAATCGGTGATTGCGCAAATCAAAGCGAACGGCTTTAACGTTGAGCAAATGTCGATAGATGTGTTTGAAGACTACAAACAGCTACCTGTTTGGCAGTTTTCTGCGATTGAAAGTCGCCGTCATTATGGTCAACTATTAGACCTAGAGTCCGAGCAGTTAGATCCGCGTGTTCGAAAACGTATTGCTCGCGGGGCAAGTGTCTCGGATCAAGAGTTTGCTGATACCTGTTGGCGGCGCCAACAACTGATTTCTCAGTTTCATAAACAATTTGACAATACGGTATTCTTATTGCCAACGGTAGCCTGTTGTGCTCCCAAGTTCAGTGATTTTGCCATGGATGAAGACTTTGACCGTATCAATTTACTTTGTCTAAGAAATACAACCTTCGCTAATGTGATTGATGGTTGTAGTATTTCATTGCCCTTTTCATATCAAGATGAACCTATGGGACTACTGCTAACCGCAATGAACGGGCAGGACACTGCTTTATTGGCACTGGCCGAGCAAATCGAATCTGTACTTCGCCGCTAAGACGAACTCTTCTCCAGCCCTACTAAGAAGCCTTTGTAAGTTTGTGCAAAGGCTTTTCTAATTAAGCTTTGTTTAAGAAAACCCTCCTACTCTTGCCTGGTTCTATTTATTTACCCTAGGAGAGAGTCCATGAAAGCATTACTAATTTCTTCCGTTATCACTCTAACATTTGCTGGTTCTGCCATTGCTGGCCCAAAGTGTACCGATGTAGAGCGCAGTTCTTGGATGTCACAAGACGCCATGAAACAACAGATTTCAGATCAGGGTTATCGCATCAAGAAATTCAAGGAAACCAGTGGCAACTGTTACGAAATTTATGGCTACGATAATAAAGACCGCAAAGTGGAAATCTACTTTAATCCGGTAACCGGTGAAGCAGTGAAAACTGAAATTGATGACTAACTAACACTGCGATTGGAGAGTTGTCATGACGGTAAGTCGAAGTATATGGGATCCTGTTATTAGGGTTTTTCATTGGACCGTTGCGTTTGCGTTTTTGCTGAATTTCTTCTTTTTAGAAGAAGGTGCAGATCCCCATGAATTTGCTGGCTATTACATTCTTTGTGCAGTAGCGGTGCGATTTGTATGGGGGATTTTGGGATCGAAAAACGCTCGGTTTGTGAACTTCTTTCCATCGATTTCAGGTATTAAGCAGCATATACAAGCGCTTCGTTCAGGTAAGATTCCTGAGGAGGACGGTCATAATCCAGTGGGGGCACTAATGGTATTTGCTCTGTTACTTGGTTTAACGGTTACTGGGCTAAGTGGCTGGGGATTAGATGGACTCTTCTGGGGGGAAGATTGGGCCGAAACATTGCATGAAGTGGCGGCGAATATAACCTTTAGCTTAGTTGTTGTGCACGTCTTTGCAGTGGTGATATTTAGTATTCTTGGTCCTCGCAACCTAATTTTACAGATGTTGTCAGGACGAATTAGTAAATAATCAAACTATACTTAAGTTGCTATTACCTAAGGAGCTCATTTGAGCTCCTTTTTTTATGTCGTAGCAGAGGAGTCATATTGTTTGTTGCTATTTGTTAATAGTGTGAATAAAAAGATCACTTACATGCTTATTTGGTGCTGAGTATTCTTATTGAAATCATATATCGAATGCTTATGTTTTGACTTATATCATCTTAATTATGTAATACGTAATAATTTTGTAAAAAAATATTTCTGACAGGTTCTACCTTCGCTGGTTTGTTGGCATTATCCGCCGGCTTAGTATTACAACAATTTATTGCCATGGAACGATTATGAGGAAGAACCTTCCTGTCACTGCAAATGAACGTCGCTTTTCCCAAGACACGCTTCTTATTTCGACAACAGATGTAAAGGGACGTATTACAAGCTTTAATCAGGAATTCGTTGAAATTTCTGGTTATGAGCCAGAGGAGTTACTTGGTCAGCCTCATAACTTAGTACGTCATCCTGATATGCCTTCTGCGGCTTTTGAAAATATGTGGCAGACCCTTAAAGCAGGGAAAGCTTGGATGGGATTGGTTAAGAATCGCAGTAAAAATGGCGACTTCTATTGGGTTGACGCTTATGTAATGCCCATGTATCGCGATGGCAAAGTTATTGGCTATGAATCGGTGCGCTCTTGTCCAAAGCGCGAAGATATCAGTCGTGCTGAAAAGTTCTATGCCAACGTAAATACCCCCAATCCATTTACTAAGATTAAAACTTGGTGCTTAACACCGTGGTTTTGGTTGGCCTTGGCAATGCTGTCGCTTTTAACTATGCAGGGGCTTATGGGCGGTCAAGCTACACTGGCTTTGGCACTTTGTTTTAGTCTTGCTTTTAGTGTCATTCAAGCAGTCAAAAATCAGCGCACCCTATCAGCCATAAGAGAGAGTCTAGGTGAAAATGCTTTTCAAGATCCGTTGATTGCCAAAACCTACTCTGATTACTCTGGGTCCGCCGCTCGTTTAGTGCTAGGTATCAAGTCACTTCACAGCCGTATGATAACGGTTCTGACACGTATTGAAGAGTCCAGTGCCGACGTTGAAAAGCAAATGGAGACTTGTTATCGCGGACTCGAACAGGGCCGAGTGAAATTAACAGACCAAAATAATCAAACCGACTTGATGGCAACAGCCATGACAGAAATGTCTTCAACGACAGATGAGGTATCACGTCATGTGGCGGAGACAGCTGACTTTACTCAAACTGGCGCCGCGCTTACTAAAGATGCTGTGGAGCTTGGTAGTAGAGTAAAAGGTTCAATTGGTGAACTAAAAGAGCGTGTGCAGTCTGTCGAGCAGGCCATTCAAGGGGTGCAATCGCTAACGGAAAATATTATTCACGCTACCCAGTCAATTGATCAAATTGCCGAACAAACCAATTTGCTTGCCTTAAATGCGGCGATTGAGGCCGCCCGAGCTGGGGAGCATGGCCGAGGTTTCGCGGTCGTGGCGGATGAAGTGCGTAACTTGGCGAGTAAAACGCAAGCGTTAACCCATGATATTGATGAGCAAATTCGTGCGCTACAAGACAGCGTGACGCATTCTGCTAAGCTTGCTCATCAAGGTGGTGAGGCCTCGTTGATGAGCATGAGTTTGGTGGAGCAAGAGGAATTATTGATTCATCAGGTCACGGAGCGGATGGATGATATCGCTGAACGCACCATGCAAATGTCTGCAACAGCAGTGCAGCAAGCCGGTGTAGTTGAAGATAGTAGTAATCAAGTGGTTCGCATTGCCCAGTTAGCCCACGAAAATACCGAATTAATGGAAATGCTCAGCAATGCAGTTGAGCGGTCCATGCGTTCCTCTGTCGATTTGCACGAATTGGTACAGCGCTTTAGGAAATAGGAATATGAGCAGTCAAGAGGGAATTTTGTACCAAGCGCTGTTAAATGCAGCGGCGGATGGAATCATTATTATTAATTACCGAGGCATCATTGAAACTTTTTCTCCTGCAGCAGAGCAGCTGTTTGGCTATCAGGCTGAAGAGGTGATTGGTCGTAACGTATCGATTCTGATGCCAAAAGAGATAGCAATAAAGCATGATGAATATATTCATGGTCATCTAACCACGGGTAAAACGGAAATTATTGGCCGTGGGCGCGAAGTCGTGGCGTGTCGTAAAAATGGTGAATTGTTCGAAATGCACTTGTCGATTGGTAAAACCATTGGTTTAGATCAAAAGCCTGCTTTTGTTGGTATTTGTCATGACTTAACAGAATACAAGCGCGCACTGTACCAGCTTGAGCGAATCGATATGCGCTATCGAAGTGTATTTGATAGTCAAGGTCTGTTTATTGTGCGCATGACCTTAGACGGCGAGATTATGCTAGCCAACCGCACGTTTGAAAGCTTATTCAATGTGCCAGTTACCAAGCGCGTTGATAAGTTCGTCGACTGTTTATTTGAAAGTAGTAAAAGTGAGTTTGTCAGCCGTCTGGAAATGATGCGTCATGGTGGAGAAAATGAGTTTAAGTTGCCTCTAACCCTGCAAGTAGGAGGGCAGTGCAATGAGGTGGAGTGGTGGCTGCGTCGTGTGACAGATCGCGATGGTACGCATATTCAGGCGGTGGGTATTGATGTCTCTGAAAAAGTCATTGCGGCAAATGAGGCTTTTTTCTTAAAGCATTTTGATACGGTTACTAGGCTGCCAAATCTTGAATTCATTCGTAAAAAATTTGATCTTTTGGGGCCCGCCAGTAAAGCGCAACCTTATGCTTTTGTTCAGTTTGAATTAGCCAACTTAAAACGCATACTGAAGCTGGACGGTAATACAGAGGTAGATGAGAAGTTACGACGTATTACCTCCGTGTTTGATCAGGATTCGACTATTGTCATGGCAAGTCGCCTTGCGCAGGGATGTTTTTTAGTCGTCTATCGCGTACCTCATTACTGCGATGTAGAGGATTATGTCGGTGCGTGTTTGAACAATTTGCAAGAGATGTTGAATTTACACGAGGTTATCGCGACGGAGCTACGGGCTGGTTGTGCAGTGTATGAGCCGGGTGAAAGTTTTGATCAATCAGTGGCTCGTTCGCATATGGCTCTGGTTCATTCTGAGCAAGAAAATATTCCGCTGGTGCTCTATAACGAGGCAATTCAAAAGCAATATGAGCGTTCTAAGCTGATTGAAAAGAATCTTCTGACCGCATTAGGTTTGGGTAAGATTAAGGTCTTTATGCAACCCAAAATAGACTTGCGCTCAAAAGAGGTGTGTGGATTCGAAGCCTTAATGCGCTGGCACGACAGCAAATTGGGTTTTGTCTCGCCCCTTGAAATCATCAATGTGGTCAATGAATTGGATTTAGTGGTTGAGCTGGATAAGTACATCATTACTAAGACACTTAATGCGATTCAAGCACATCGTTCGATATTCTGTGAAGCGACGCCGGTCTCAATCAATGTCTCTGCTCGAAGCTTTGTGCGTAGAGATGTGATTGAGCACTTGATTTTGGGGTTGCAAGAACGAGGGTTGCCATCTCAAGTGGTTGAAGTGGAAGTCACCGAGGATGCGGTTCTTTCCATCGGAGAAGCCGTGAAAGCGAATGCGGATCTATTGCGTACTCATCGCATAAAGATTTGTTTGGATGACTTTGGTACGGGGTATTCTGCATTGAGCTATTTGGGCAAACTGCCGCTAGACAACTTAAAAATAGACCGCGCCTTTGTTAATGATGTGAAAACCCATCGCGGTCGTGTGATGTTGGAAGCCATCGTCTCGATTGCTAAATCTCTGAACTTAACGGTGACGGCCGAAGGGATTGAAGATCAGGAGCAGCACGATATTTTAGCAGGAATGGGGTGTGATTTTGCTCAGGGTTTTCTCTATTCCAAAGCCATACCGACTGAAGATCTTCACCAGTTTTTATCTGGGCGTCGAGAGTGTTCTCAGTTTCTGAACTCTTAATCCTATTTGAGCTAAAAACCTACCTTTCGTTTGGTTCAGGTTATTTTTAGAAGTAACCTGATCTTCATTTGTATGGCGTCTTTACCTGAGCATAGATTATCGGCCATAGTTTCTAACGTTTTAATATAAAAGAGCTTTTCTTCACGATCACTTTAAATTGTAATCAAATTGTCACTCAAATATCACGCAAATGACATTCAATCACGGCTAAATATGTTTCGAATGAAACCTATTGCGCAGCCAGAGCGCGAATAAATACAAACAATTGATAGATTGAGGGAATTGCAATGTCAGTTAAGCACGATCAAATGCTAGGTTTTGATGAGCACGATGAGTTAGTCCGTCCAGCGGTTGAAGTGGTTGAATTTGAAGAAACAGCGAAAGCGATGGTGTCTCGTCGTGGTTTCTTAACCGGTGGTGCTGCAATGGGCGCAACAGCGTTTGTTATGGGTTCAACAACACTGGCGGCAGGTAAAGCCTTAGCGGGCGAAGAGATGAAAATGTCTCGCCTAGCATTTGAAATGGTAAAAGCGAATGCGCTGGATACTGTGACTGTGCCAAAAGGTTACAACTGGCAGGTGTTGGCATCTTGGGGTGAGCCGCTATTCTCGAACGCACCAGAATTTGATCCAGCAACAGGTGGAACCGGTGAGTCTCAGGAACTAGCGTTTGGTGACCACAACGATGGTATGGCGCTATTCTCTCACAACGGTCGTCAAATCCTTTGTGTTAACAATGAATACACCAATGCTACGACGCTGCATGCTAACCGTGCAGATGGTAAGCCGATCAATGCGGATGACGTGCGTAAAAACAAAGCAGCACATGGTGTATCTGTGGTTGAAATCGCGCGTAAAGACGGTAAATGGGGCATTGTAAAAGATTCTGAATTCAACCGTCGTATTACTGCTGATACGGAAATGGACATCACAGGTCCTGCACGCGGCCATGATCTAATGAAGACCAAAGCCGATCCAAAAGGTGTGGTAGCGAAAGGTACTTGGAACAACTGTGGTAACGGTCAAACGCCATGGGGTACTTACCTAACGTGTGAAGAAAACTTCAACGGTTACTTCTCTTCAAGCTCAGCTGACTTTGCGCTAACGCCACAAATGAAACGTTACGGTATCAGCCATAAAGACCGTGGTTACAACTGGGCGCTAGCGGACGATCGCTTTGATCTGTCGAAAGACCCACAAGAGCCAAACCGTTTTGGTTACATCGTTGAGATCGATCCACTAAACCCGAAAGCGCGTCCGAAGAAACGTACGGCACTAGGTCGCTTCAAGCACGAAAACGCGGAAGTCGAAGTGGCAGCCAACGGTCACGTGGTGGTTTACCTAGGTGATGATGAGCGTGGTGAATTCCTATACCGCTTCGTATCTAAGAACAAATACGTGGTGGGTGGTGACAACACGGATCTTCTAGAAGAAGGTACGTTGTATGTTGCTAAATTCAACGAAAACAACACTGGTCACTGGATTGCACTAACGCCAGAGTCGACTGGCATGAGTGCGCCAGAAATCGCGATCTACACTCGTGAAGCAGCTTCCAAAGTGGGCGCGACGACGATGGATCGTCCTGAGTGGGTAGCGTCTAACCCGAACAAAGCAGAAGTTTACTGCTCTCTAACGAACAACAAAAACCGTGGCGTTAAGCCAAATGCGGGTGGCGATGAAACACCTGCGGTAGGTCCAAATCCACGTGTGAAAAACAACTACGGCCAAATCGTTCGTTGGGTACCAGCTAACCAAGATCACACTGCTGAGAAATTTACTTGGGATCTATTTGTCCTAGCGGGTAACCCTGCGGTTTACGATGATGCTTACGCGGGTTCTAAGAACGTCAACAAAGACAACATGTTTAACTCTCCAGACGGCTTGAAGTTTGACAAGAAAGGCATGCTTTGGATTCAAACGGACGGCAACTATTCAAACGAAAAAGACTTCGCTGGTCAGGGCAACAACCAAATGTTGGTAGGTGATCCAGAAACAGGTGAAATCAAACGTTTCCTTGTGGGTCCTAAAGAGTGTGAAATCACTGGTGCAGCGTGGAGTGCAGATCGTACGACCATGTTCGTAAGTATCCAGCACCCAGGCGAAGGTGGTAACTCTAACTGGCCAAACGGCGGCACACCGCGTTCAAGTGTGATCGCGATCTCTCGTGATGACGGCCAAATGATTGGCTAAGTTTCCAATTTGAAGTTTCCTGCAACGGCGCCTACTAAATAGGCGCCGTTTTTTTGCTTTGGTGCTCAAGAGAGATTTGCTGATTGCTTGTCAGTGGCTAAAACGAAAAAAGCCCCAAGCTTTCGCTTGGGGCTTTTCGCATCATAAAGATGGTACCAGTGGCCGGACTCGAACCGGCACGCTTTATAGGCAATGGATTTTGAATCCATCGTGTCTACCAATTCCACCACACTGGCTTTGAAAAAGGTGAGGCGTATTATGGTTATTTATTTTGGGGTGTCAACGGTTTTTTCCGAAATAAATCAAAAAACTTTAGCTTGATTAGCTTTTGTTTAAAAGCTGACCAAAAGCAAAAATTAACCAAGCAGTTAAATGGGAAATCTTCTTATATCGTACCCAAGTGAATAGAAATTCGCTAAAATGCCGCATCATTTTTCTAGGTTGAAGTTAAAATAGCTATTATGCGCGTTTCTGATTATCGCTTTGAGCTACCTGAGGAACTCATTGCACGCTACCCGATGCCTGAACGAACGGCGAGCCGCTTGCTTAAACTTGACGGCCCAACAGGCGAACTGTCACACCATACATTTAAAGATGTTTTAGACTTCGTTGAACCGGGCGACTTAATGGTGTTTAACAACACCCGAGTGATTCCTGCTCGGCTTTACGGCCAAAAAGCGTCGGGCGGTAAGCTTGAGCTGTTGGTTGAGCGTTTGTTATCAGAACACGAAATCTTAGCGCATGTTCGTTGTAGTAAGTCACCTAAAGTCGGTAACCGTTTAGAACTGGGTACAGACCGGGGTGCTTGCCATGGAGCCGAGATGATCGGTCGTGACGATACCTTGTTTCATTTGCGCTTTGATGAGCCGGTGCTAGAAGTATTGGAAAAGGTAGGGCACATGCCTTTGCCACCATATATTGAGCGTCCTGATGACGAAAGCGACCAAGAACGTTATCAAACGGTATACAACAAAACCCCGGGGGCGGTGGCAGCTCCGACCGCAGGTTTGCATTTTGATGATGCCTTGTTGGCAAAATTAAAAGAGAAAGGGGTGGATACGGCATTCGTCACTCTTCACGTAGGTGCGGGGACTTTTCAGCCCGTGCGTGTTGACGATATCAAAGATCACGTGATGCATTCTGAATACGCTGAAGTATCACAAGAAGTCGTTGATAAAGTGCGTGCCACCAAGGCCGCTGGTAAGCGAGTCATTGCCGTTGGTACCACCAGTGTACGTTCGTTAGAGTCCGCTAGCCAAACGGGTCAGATTGAACCGTTTGCGACCGATACCAGTATTTTTATTTACCCTGGTTATGAATTTAAAACCGTTGATGTGTTGGTGACTAACTTCCACCTACCAGAATCGACCCTCATCATGTTGATCAGCGCTTTTGCTGGCTATAGCAATGTGATGAATGCTTACCGCGTTGCTGTCGCAGAGAAATACCGTTTCTTCAGTTACGGCGATGCCATGTTTATTACTCGAAACCCAAAGGCCGAAGGGCCGACTGCTGAGGAATAAGACGAATGTCAGATAAACGTCCAGAGTGTTTTATGGACTTTGAGGTGTTAGCGACCTCAGGTAAAGCTCGCCGTGCGCGCTTGAGCTTTCCTCGCGGCGACATTGAAACGCCTGCGTTCATGCCTGTTGGTACCTACGGTACTGTTAAAAGTATGTTAACCAAGGATATCGAAGCCATTGGCGCGGATATTATTCTTGGTAATACTTTCCACCTTTGGTTGCGTCCAGGAACGGATGTGATTAAAGCTCATGGTGACTTGCATGATTTTACTCAATGGCAAAAACCTATCCTGACCGACTCGGGTGGTTTCCAAGTATTCTCTTTGGGTGATATGCGCAAAATCACTGAAGAAGGCGTTAGTTTTCGCTCGCCTGTCAACGGTGACAAGGTGTTCCTGAGCCCTGAGATTTCGATGCAGGTGCAGCGCGATCTAGGCTCTGATATCGTGATGATTTTTGACGAATGTACGCCATACCCAGCTACCGAAGATGAAGCAGCAAAGTCCATGCGCATGAGTTTGCGTTGGGCTCAACGTTCGAAAGATGCCCATGGTGATAGTCCATCCGCATTGTTTGGTATCATTCAAGGCAGCATGTATGAGCAGTTGCGCGACGAATCTTTAGAGGGTTTAACCAATATTGGCTTTGATGGTTACGCCATCGGTGGTCTATCTGTGGGTGAGCCTAAAGAAGACATGGTGCGTATCCTCGATCATTTAGCTTACAAAATGCCGGAGGATAAGCCTCGCTACCTAATGGGGGTGGGTAAGCCTGAAGATCTAGTTGAAGGTGTGCGTCGTGGTGTGGACATGTTTGACTGTGTTATGCCAACGCGCAATGCGCGTAACGGTCACTTGTTTACTTCTGAAGGCATTGTGCGTATCCGTAATGCCTTCCATCGGTACGACACGAACCCATTAGATAAAGAATGTGATTGTTATACTTGTAAAAACTTTTCTCGGTCATATTTACATCATCTAGACAAATGCCAAGAGATGGTCGGTGCACAATTAAACACCATCCATAACTTACGTTACTACCAGACATTAATGGCGGGATTGCGTCAGGCGCTAGATGAAGGTAGATTTGATGCCTTCGTAGATGAGTTTTACGCGAAACGTGGTATGGAAACTCCACCACTGAGTGAGTAACTGTCGATAGAATTGTCAAAGTTGTGCAACTATTTACTAAATACATGCGCAAACCGTTTTTTTAACCATTGGAGAGTAAACACCATGATCGCTTTGATCTCACCAGCATACGCTGAAGGTGCTGCACCAGCTGACGCAGGGATTTTCAACCTTGTATTGTTGGTTGGTTTTGTTGTTATCTTTTATTTCTTGATGTGGCGTCCACAAGCTAAACGCACTAAAGAGCATCGCAACCTGCTTGCTTCTTTGGCGAAAGGCACAGAAGTGGTAACAAATGGTGGTGTTCTAGGTCGCGTAACGAAAGTTGATGATAACTACGTTGTACTAGAAGTTGCCGATAACATTGAGATGAAGTTCCAGAAATCTGCAGTTGGTGCAGTGTTGCCAAAAGGCACTCTGAAATCGATCTAATGTTATGAGAAAAGCGCCTAGCGGCGCTTTTCTGCTTTCTTGGTCATTTTATTTGTTAGCTCCAAGGACCTTACATGCTCAACAAGTACCCCTTGTGGAAGTATTTGCTTATCCTGCTAGTGATCGCGCTTGGCGTAATTTACGCACTGCCAAACCTCTATCCAGACGATCCAGCACTTCAACTATCCACTCAAAAATCCACTTCTGTGGTTGATCAGCGCACCCTTGCAACAGCAGAGAAAGCTCTTCAAGACGCTGGAATAGATCTAAAACAAGCCGAAGTGACAAGCGCTGGCGGTACTCTGCGTTTTAACAACGGTGAAGACCAATTGGCTGCAAAACCCGTCATTGCTGCAGCTTTAGGCGAGAATTACGTTGTGGCACTTAACTTGGTGCCAACAACACCTGAGTGGTTGTCTTCCATTGGCGCGGGCCCTGCAAAACTTGGTCTGGACTTACGTGGTGGTGTGCACTTCTTGTTAGAAGTGGATACGCCTGCGGCATTGAAGCAGCGTTTAGATGTTGCTGCCAGTGAAATGAAAAACAGCATGCGTACGGAACGTATTCGTTACCGCAGCGTAGAAGTGAACGGCGGTGTGATGTCGATTCGCTTCTTGCGTGAAGAGGATCAGCAAGCGGCACTTGAGTTGCTGCAAGATGAATTCTCAGAATACGTTTACAATACCTCTAACGATGGCACTGATTACTTTGTTGAGATTGGTTTCACTGAAGCGGCTCGTGCTGAAGTGGAAGCCTATGCATTGCAGCAAAACTTAACCACGCTTCGTAACCGTGTAAACGAGCTTGGTGTGGCTGAACCATTGGTTCAGCGTCAAGGTAGCAATCGTATTGTGGTTGAACTACCAGGCGTTCAGGACACTGCCGCGGCGAAACGTATTATCGGTGCCACGGCGAACCTAGAGTTTCGTTTGGAAGCAGGTCTTGATGCTAATGCTGCGGATGTCGATACGCTAACGTTTCGTGATGGCAGTGGTCGTACGGCTCGTTTAGAGCGGGATGTGATCATCACCGGCGATAGTGTCGCGGATGCAAGCTCGTCTTTTGATGAGAACGGTCGTCCGCAAGTTAACATCAGCCTAGATGGTAAAGGCGGTTCACAGATGGCTCGTACTACACGTACAGCCGTGGGTCGTAATATGGCGGTGGTGTTCATCGAGCATAAGAGTCGTAGTCGCTTTGTTGAAGGTGAAGATGGCAAGCTGACCGAAGTGCGTCGTAGCTACAGTGAGAAAAACATCATTTCTCTTGCTACGATTCAAACGACCTTGGGTAATTCGTTCCGTATCACCGGTCTTGATAGTCCTCGTGAATCCTCTGAGTTGGCGCTGTTGCTTCGTGCGGGTGCTTTGGCTGCGCCGATTTACTTCGTTGAAGAGCGTACTATCGGTCCAAGTCTAGGTGCTGAGAACATTCGTTTAGGTGTGTTGTCGGCACAGATTGGTCTGCTTGTCGTGATGGCATTTATGCTGGTGTACTACAAGGTATTTGGTTTGTTTGCGAACATCTCGCTAGCACTAAACATCGTTTTGTTGATGGCCTGTATGTCGTTGTTGTCAGCGACACTGACTTTGCCGGGTATTGCAGGTATCGTTTTGACCATGGGTATGGCGGTGGATGCCAACGTACTCATATTCTCTAGGATACGGGAAGAGCTCAAAGCTGGCTTGCCGAGTCAACAAGCCATTCATTCTGGTTTCAATCGCGCTTTTACAACCATTTTGGATGCTAACATTACGACCTTGTTGGTGGCGGTGATTCTATTCGCGGTGGGCACGGGGCCAGTTAAAGGCTTCGCTGTGACACTTTCTCTTGGTATTTTGACGTCTATGTTTACGGCGATTGTCGTAACGCGTGCCCAAATTAATTTGGTGTACGGCGGACGTAAAAATAAGCGTTTATTTATCTAGGAGATGGCGAAACGATGAATATTCCATTTATGGCAATGCGCAAAGTCGTCGCGATGATCTCGATTGCGATGGTGCTGGTTTCTTTAGGCTCTCTGGCGGTAAAAGGTCTTAAGTTTGGCCTAGACTTTACTGGCGGTAGCTTGATTGAGGTGCAGTACGCTAAGGCGCCAGCGCTGGATGAAGTGCGTACCTTGCTAGCAGAAGGTGATTACCAAGATGTCACGGTACAGAACTTTGGATCGCCAGTTGATGTGGTGGTGCGTATGGGGAATGCCTACACGCCAACCTTGGGAGATGAGGTGCTAAGCACGCTGCGCGATAACGGCAGTGTGAAAGTTGAGTTAATGCGCTCTGAGTACGTGGGCGGTCAAGTAGGTGAGGAGCTGCGTGAGCAGGGTGGTTTAGGTATGCTGCTAGCTCTAGCCATCGTGATGGTATACGTAGCAGTACGCTTTCAGTTTAAGTTCTCAGTGGCTTCGGTGGTGGCGTTGGCTCACGATGTGATTATCACTTTAGGTATCTTCTCTCTCTTGGGGCTGGAGTTTGACCTGACGGTGTTGGCTGCTATTCTGGCGGTGATTGGTTACTCGCTAAACGACACTATTGTGGTGTGTGACCGTATCCGTGAGAACTTTCGTATTATGCGGGATACTACACCATACGATTTGATTAATGAGTCTATCAATCAAACTCTGGATCGTACGATCATTACATCGATGACGACCTTGTTTGTCTTGGTGGTATTGTTCTTCTTTGGTGGTGAGAGTATTCACAACTTCTCTCTAGCGCTGCTGATCGGTATTTTGATCGGTACTTACTCCTCTATCTTTGTAGCGGCCAATCTATTGTTGGCGCAAAATATAACTCGCGAAGATTTGGTGCCAGCACCAAAAGAAGAGCTAGAAGACGAGATGCCATAAGGTATTTCTATGGTGAATAAAAAACCCGCACAGTGTGCGGGTTTTTTATGATTGGGTGTTTTTCTTTGGCTAAGCGATAACGCGACCAAACTCCATGCCCATACGTGTTTGGCTGTCCGCTTGTAGATGTTTTTCCCATTCGGCCACGTCTTTGCCAAATAGCACAATCGCGGTCGAGCCAAGCTTAAAGCGGCCCATTTCCTCACCTTTTTTCAGTTCAATGTTGGCAAGCTTGTCGTAGTCCCAAGTCTGTACTTGTTTGCTAAATGGTGTCACTTGACCTGTCCAAACAGTCTCAATGCTGGCAACGATCATGGCACCGACAAGAATCACAGCCATAGGCCCTGCAACGGTATCAAAGATACAAACGGTGCGCTCGTTACGTGCAAACACATTTGGGATTTGTTCAGCGGTCACTTTATTGACGGAGAAAAGTTTGCCTGGCACATGAATGGTTTTCACCAGCTTGCCATCTAATGGCATATGTACGCGATGGTAGTCACGAGGTGACAGGTAAACTGTGGCAAATTTGCCACCAAGGAATTGATTGGAGAGCTCCGCATCGCCACCAAGTAGCTCTGTTAAGCTATAACGGTGACCTTTGGCTTGGTAGATAGTTCCATGATCAATGCTGCCAATTTGGCTGATGGCGCCGTCTGCAGGGCATGCAATTACTTTGTCACCTTGAGCAATGGGGCGCATTTCAGGTTTGATTGCGCGCGTGAAAAAATCATTAAAGTTGCGATAGCTTAACGGATTCTCATTGATCGCTTCACTCATATCGACTTGGTATTTTTTAACAAACTGGCTAATGAAAGTGTTTTTAACTGGCTTGTTAGTACACTCCGCAATGCGACCGACAAAGCGAGAGAGGGCTTTTTGTGGAGTAATATGCTGAACGAAAGCAAAAAGCTTGTCTTTATTCACAAGTGTATTCCTAATACGATAATTTAGTCTGCAAGTTTTATAACACGTTTAAAGGTGTCAAATTGATTTCGGTCTAATTGGCCTTTACCTGCCAACCAGTAAATGTAAGTTTCTTGCTCATTGATAGGTGAGGAAGCGAGGAATAGGTGCTGTTTGCCATTGAGTAGCGCGTCAATCCCATCCGGTAAATCTTTTGTCATACTGGCAAATTTGTTTTCATCAAAGTGCACCGCCACACGTTTGCTGACTAGCTTAGCGATTACGCCAGAGGGAGAGTTCCACTTGATCTCTTTTAGCGTTTTCACATCATAGCCAAATTGCAGCAGCGGGCTAAGTTTGTTGTCGCTTGTTGTGTGCCTAAGGATGAGGACTTGCTCACTGTGGCCTTTAAAAATAGCTAAGAGAGCTTTCATAGCAAGGGTAGTGCGCTGCTTATGATCGGTAATGCCTTTTAGCTTCGTTTGAAGTTGCGCAAGGGGTGTTACTTTGGCTTTCTTAGCGGCGCTTGCAGCGCCTGTTGTATGTGTAAATAGGGCTGGCGATAGTAATTGCGCTGCTAGGCTATGTTTGGCCGGATGTCTAACATCACGAGCGGCTTCTGTTGTGGCGAAATGCGTGACTTGAATGGCATCGCCAAGGCGAATGTGAATAATCGCCGCAATGACTCGATAGAAGAATGGGAGGTTTTTACTTCCCCAGCCCACTATATTAGCTTCCTGTGAAACACGTGTTGCACAGTATGCCAAAATTAGCGGGCTATTCATCAAAATAGTGATGCGTTTGTCTTCGGCAAAACCGGGTAGTTGATCTGGTGTGTGGGTCAAGCGGGCGATGCTTTGTAATTCTTCGGCTGTCGGGACTTGGTCTGTTAAAAATGATTCAATGATGACTGTTGGTACTTTCCAGTACTTGAATAGGGCAACGGTAAGTTCATCGATACGACAGCCTAAAGATTCATTTTCGGCCGTAACATTGCTCTCGCCGCGCCGAACCCGCTGGGTTAATTGCTCCATTTCGTCGTGGGCATGGTACCAAAGCAACCAACGAACCGCATCACGAAAAAAAGTGATCCAAAAAACATCTTCCACATGGCTGATTTTCTTTTCAATAGCCCAGCGGCGAGCTATGGCGGCTGCTTCATAACTAATTTGCACTTCACGAGAAAAAGCGCGATGGGCGGGGTTTTTGCCGTTCGCTATATAAGAATCAAGTGCATCAAACACCTTGCTAATGCCTGCCATGCCAATCATTGAGGCTGCGTGTATCGGGCTTTTGATATCGTTGCGCTTGTATTCAACCATGGTGTTGGCTTGGTTGAGGATAGCAAAAGCCAGCATCGGTTCAGAGGCGATGTTTTTTTGCATTCTATCAAGCGTTTCATCAGGTGTTTTGATTTGCTTCTTAAGCTTAGCGATGCTGTCAGAGCCAACTGGAAACTTCCTGTCTTGCAGATAGAGTAGCCATTCATTGAGGCCAAAGGGTGACTTATTCATCATAGCTCGTTACATTTAAGGCTCAGGGCATTGTTAAATAATCGTTGCATTGCCGTTTCTATTGCATGGATGCACTAATCATACTGTATATTGTCTGGTGAGCATACACTGTCAAAAAGTAGGATGTAATAATGTTCGTAATCGCTGGAATGCTGATTGTTATTGTAAGTGTTGTTACAGGGTATTTGGCGTCTCATGGAGAGCTGTTGGCATTATGGCAGCCGTTCGAGGTACTGATTATCTGTGGTGCAGCGTTAGGTGCTTTTTTAATCGCCAATCCAGCGTCCTTGCAAAAGAAAACCTTTAAGCTTTTGCCGCAAGTGTTACTTGGTAGTCGTCATAATCGAGGCTTTTATTCCCAGTTGTTGACCTGTGTTTTCAGCCTGTTTCAGCGTAGTCGCCAAGATGGTTTTTTAGCAGTGGAACAAGATGTGGAGGCTCCGTTTGAGAGTGAGCTCTTTAATCGCTTTCCGGATGTGGTTCGAGATCGAGAATTGGTAGAGTTTTTCACGGATAATTATCGTGTCTTTACAATCACCGGTATGCCTTCCCATGAGCTTGAGGCCATGATGGATTCCGAATTGGAATTGGTGTCGGAAGAGTTGATTGCTCCTGGTCACGCAGTCAACCGAGTGGCCGAAGCATTGCCTGGTTTCGGTATCGTCGCTGCGGTATTGGGTATTGTTATTACGATGGGGTCGATTGGTGGGCCAATGGAAGAAATTGGTGCGCATGTTGCCGCAGCCTTGGTCGGTACGTTTCTTGGGGTCTTTTTTGCTTATGGCTTCGTGGGACCAGTATCAGCTCACCTTGAGCGTCTGGGGGAGCAAGAACTTCAAGCGTATCTGTGTGTTAAGGCCTGTTTAAGTGCTATGGCGTCTGGCCACCCTCCAGCTATTTCGGTTGAAGCAGGGCGTAAACTTTTGCCGCCGCATCTTCGACCAAGTTTTATTGAATTGTCAGACCTAGTGAAGCAATTTCGTTAAGGGGACGTCATGAATAATTACGACCCCGTCATTCGCCGCGTAAAAAAAATCAAGAAAGGTGGTCACCACGGTGGCGCATGGAAAATTGCGTTAGCGGACTTTGCTTTGGCAATGATGGCGTTTTTCTTGGTGCTATGGATTATTAATGTGGCGTCGCCAGAAGAATTAGCGGCCATTGAAGGGTATTTCAATGATCCTGCCGGTTTTTCAACGGCCGGTTACAGTAATAAACCAATTGATTTGGGCGGAAGCCCTGCAATGAGTACTGAGCGTAAGTTGGATATGGATTTGCCTGAACCCGGAAGTACCCCAAAATTAACCGACGAAACTGCTCAGCGTGAAGGCAATAATGGGGATGAGCTAGAGAAAATGAACGCCATGTTGGTGGAGCAATTCAAGAGCTTAGATCGCATTAATTCCAATAATCACAGTATGCGTATTGAGATTACTCCTGAGGGTGTGCGTATTACCTTGATTGACGATCCTGATAAACCGATGTTTGAACGCGGTAGCGCGCAATTAGTGCCTGATATGGAAAACACTTTACTGTCCATGGCATCCGTGTTTAATCAAGTAAAAAACCCGTTGGTTATAACTGGTCATACGGACTCATTGGCATTTATTGGTAATGGGTATCAAGATAATTGGGACTTGTCGAGTGAACGCGCCAACGCTGCTAAGCGTGCTTTAGTTGAAGGCGGGGTTGCCCAGCGACGCATCGCTCAGGTGATCGGTCTAGCGGATACGGTGCCCTATAATCGAGTAAATCCTGATAGTCCGGAGAACCGACGTATTTCCATTACCTTGATGACCGATTCTGCTTACAAGAGGCTGCTTGAAAGTAGCCGTCGTCGCTTTGGCGGAGAAAAAATCCAGCTGGATTCTTCTATGACCCCCGAGACTGTCTTCTAGGGGGGGCATAGTTGAATTAAGAGTTGGCGCTAGAAGGCGTCGTTGTCGCGAATCGATTGACGAATGCGAAGGTAGCTTTCAAAACGGTGTGCGGAGATTCCACCTTTCTCAAGAGCTTCACGGATGGCGCAGCCTGGTTCTTGCTCGTGAGAGCAGTCGCGGAACTTGCAATAGCCAAGGTGGGGGCGAAATTCAACAAAACCTTCCAGTAGTTCCTCTTCGCTGATGTGCCATAGACCAAATTCACGAATCCCAGGCGAGTCAATCAAGTCACCTCCTGATGGCATATGGAATAGACGAGCCGTTGTTGTTGTATGGGTGCCTTTTTTACGCTTCTGCGATAGCTCGCCAACACTAATTTCAATGCCTGGCAGTAGGGAGCCGATTAATGAGGATTTCCCTACTCCTGATTGACCTACGAAAACGCTGATGCGATCTTGTAAAAATGCATGCAGCTCGCTCATGCCTTGTTCATTTTTGATCGACGTACGTATTACTCGGTAACCAAGGTTTATATAGGTGCTGAGTAGATTCTCTAGATCTTCTTTATTAGACTCATCGATTAAATCACATTTATTCAAAAGAATAACGGGCGGAATATCGACGGTCTCTGCTGCCACAAGATAGCGATCTATAAGGTTGGCATGGGGAACTGGTTCTGCTGCGATAACGATGACAATAAAGTCAATATTGGCTGCGACCGGCTTTAGGCGACCATGCATATCAGGGCGCTGCAGTAGGGTATCACGATCTCCTCGAGCTACCACGACACCACCTTCATTTTGCTTCGGACGCCAAACCACCTTATCACCGGTGACCAATTGACCAAGGTTAGCACGCATATTACAGCGGGTGCTTATGCCAATATTAGGCTCTTGTGTGCCTTCGACCTCAACTTGTGTGCCAAAGTGAGAGATGATGATGCCTTCGGTCTCGGGCCCTAGATCAGAAGACTGTAACGTCTCCTCGGCACGGTCAGCACGCTTTTGTGTGCGCTCCATGCGTTCTTTTTGAATCCGCTCAATGCGCCAGGCTTGTTGTTTGGTCAGCTTTCGTTTTGACATTCGTATTTGTAGGTCGTTAATTTAAACGCATAGAGTATAATGGCTGGCAATTAAAATACAGGACTGAGTGCGATATGAGTTACAGTGAAGACAACCTGATCTGGATTGATTTGGAAATGACGGGGCTTGAGCCGGACACGGATACCATCATTGAGATTGCGACAATTGTCACGGACAAAGATCTTAATGTCTTGGGAAGAGGACCTAACTTAGCGATTCACCAAGAGAAGGCGGTAATGGACGCTATGGATGAATGGTGTACCACGCATCATGGTCAATCAGGTTTGACTGAGCGCGTGCTGAATTCAAAAATTACTATGGCGGATGCTGAGGCACAAACGATTGCATTTCTAGAGCAATATTTGCCAGCGGGTAAATCGCCAATCTGTGGTAACAGTGTCGGTCAAGACCGCCGTTTCCTCTATCGGTATATGCCTAAGCTTGAGGCTTACTTTCACTATCGTTACTTAGACGTCAGTACCATTAAAGAGTTGGCGAAGCGCTGGAAGCCAGAAGCTCTTGATGGGTTTGAGAAAAAGGGCTCGCACTTGGCTCTGGACGACATTATTGAATCTATTGAAGAGCTAAAACACTACCGCAAAACCATGTTTGGTCTTGAGGCCAAATAAACTTGCTTACGGCGTGGGCTAACGCCCACGTTGCCATATATTTCCGCTATGCTTGTCTGATACGCTTATTGACCTACTGATAAGATCGGGAGACAGCTGTCATGCCATCCGTCCTTCTTTCTAAACGCTTTTTAATCCCTCTTTTTGACATTGCTGGTATTCGCGCTCGTGAACAAGCTAGCTTTGCTCACGAGGGAGCGAGCTTTCCTATGATGTTGCGAGCAGGTAAGGCGTTATATGACCATATTCTGCGTCGGCACCCGACTATTACACAAATCGCTGTGGTAGTGGGCGGTGGTAATAATGGCGGCGATGGTTGGGTGGTGGCCCAGCTTGCGGCTCAGGATGGCTTGCAGGTAAGAGTGTATGATGTGGCTAGCTCGCCTAGAAAGGGAGATGCTAAGCAGGCCGAAGAGCGTGCGGTTGGGCACCCACGAGTCGAAGTGAAGAGCTCTGATGAGCTTGAATACGAAACGGCCGCTGTGGTTGTCGATGCGTTGCTTGGTATTGGTTTTCAAGCACCTTTGTCAGACGTCTATGAGCAAGTCATTAATGCTATAAATCAATTGTCCAGCAAAGGGGTTTGGGTTGTCAGTGTTGATTGCCCGAGTGGATTGGACCTTCATTCAGGTCAGGCAGTGCTGGCTGTGCATGCTGATTTGGTGGTGACCTTCATTGGCGATAAGCTCGGACACTATTTGCAAGATGGTCCCGTATACTGTCACGAAATCGTCACAGAAAACTTGCAAGCTGTTGACTTGTCTGAGCAACCGCAAGCATACTTTCTCGCGCCTGCCGCACTTGATCATCATTCTCCTTGCCAGCGAAATTTAAACTCTCATAAGGGAACTTATGGGCACGTCACTGTCATAGGGGGGGATCATGGCTATGGCGGCGCAGCCATTATGTCCAGTGAAGCGGCGGCTAAGGCTGGCTCGGGAACGGTGAGTTTATTTACCCGAGAAAAACATGTGTCAGCCTCGTTGGTGCGTAATCCGAATGTGATGGCTGTTTCGTATGAACAGGCGGATATTCAATCAACCTTGAGAAGTTCTCAATCAGTGGTTGTCTTGGGGCCTGGCTTAGGGCAATCAGAATGGTCTAAGGCAGTTTGGCAGCAATGTCAGCCGTTAAATCAGCCGATGGTGGTTGATGCAGATGGGCTCTATTGGCTTGGGGTAAGCCCAATTAAACGGGAAAAAATGGTCGTTACGCCTCATCCGGGTGAGGCGGCGCGATTGCTTAAAAAGAGCATTAAAGAAATTCTTCAAGACTTGCCTCGTGCGGCTAATTTAATAGCTAGTCGATATCAAGCGGTAGTGGTGTTGAAGGGCGCGACAAGTATCGTGGCATCACCAGATGGACGCATGATGATTGTCGGAAAGCCTTGTCCAGGTCTTGCAAAAGGTGGATCAGGTGATGTGTTAAGTGGAATGGTGGGGGCATGTTTAGCCTATTACCAAGACGCGTTTGAGGCTGCGGTCGTCGCCACAGCATGGCACAACAAAGCAGCGCAACGTTGTGGCGCTGAGCTCGGTATGATTAAGATGCAGCCATATCAATTATTGGATTATTTGGAATGATTTTGCGCACACGGGTGTGTGTAGATAAGTGAGTATGTAAACGTATGTTAGAAAGAGAAGTGTTTGGCGAAGAAGCCATGGAGTTGTTCGGGGAAAATCTAGCAGCATCACTCAAAAGAGGTGGAGTGGTATATCTAGACGGAAATCTAGGCATGGGTAAGACAACATTGGTGCGTGGTATTCTGCGTGGCTTGGGCTATGTCGGCCCAGTTAAAAGCCCAACTTACACCATTGTGGAACCTTATGACTTGGACCAAGTGGAAGTGTTTCATTTCGACTTGTATCGAATTAGTGATGCGGAAGAGTTGGAGTTTATGGGGGTCCGTGATTATTTTAAAGACGGAGCTTTATGTTTAGTGGAATGGGCCGAGATGGGAGAGGGGGTGCTGCCAAAACCTGATTTAGTGGTGCATTTAAATTTAGTTCGCCATGGGCGTTCTATTTCCATTGAACCCAAAACTAGCTACGGTGTCGAAGCGCTAGCGGAGATCACCCTACGGCTTGCCAGCTGATTTTTAAAAAGGAGGCCTTGCCTCCTTTTTTATTCTCAAGACACGTCTATTTGAGATCAAAGTCGGCAAGCGTTATAGTGTCAACATATACTTGCTAGCTGTATGATATGTATAAAAAAATCTTTTCTCTTAATTGGCTATGGCCAGTGCTTTTGCTGACGATGAGTGTTTTCGCGCAAGCTGCTCAGGTCAAAGACATTCGTGTTGCTCAACAAACGGGAGCAACACGCCTTGTATTTGAGCTGGACGCATCGGTCAGTCATCGAATGTTTCCTTTAAGTAATCCTGATCGAATTGTGCTGGATGTCAGTAATGCTGATATCTCGCAGGATGTGGTTAACGGTCTGTCCGCATTGTCGTCAGATGTATTAATGCGTGTTCGTTATGCGAAGCGTGATGACGGCATGCGTTTTGTGTTAGATCTCAATAAAAAAGTGAAAGCCAAAACCTCTGAATTATCCGCTTCAGGTGAGTATGGCCCACGCATCATGGTGGAACTGGAATACGGTGCGCAGAACAATACTGTTGCAGTAGTTAAGAGTCTTGCTTCTATTTCAGATGAAAAGCGTGATGTGGTAGTCGTGATCGATCCAGGTCATGGAGGCAAAGATCCAGGAGCCTTGGGGCAATATAAAGTACGTGAGAAAGATGTTGTATTGTCGATTGGTCTTGAGTTGGCAAAGCGTTTAAATGCAATTCAAGGTATTAAAGCGGTCATGACGCGATCTACTGATGAGTATTTGCAGCTGCGTGATCGCTCACGAATTGCTCGAGAAGCTAATGCTGATCTTATGATTTCTATTCATGCGGATGCATTCACTAAACCTTCTGCTCGCGGGGCGTCAGTCTGGGCTTTATCGCTCAGTGGAAAAACCTCTGAAATGGGGCGTTGGTTAGCGCAACAGGAGCAGGCGGCTGATTTGGTAGGAGGTATCTCCTTGGATGATAAGGATCAGTTGCTTGCCGAAGTCCTGTTGGATATGTCGATGAACTCGACCATTCAGATGAGTTTAGATATTGGTGAGAAAGTGTTACGTGAAATGAAACAGGTTGCTGTGTTGCATAAAAACTCGGTGCAACAAGCAGGCTTCGTGGTTTTAAAATCTCCTGATATTCCGTCCATCTTGATTGAGACTGGGTTCGTCTCGAATAAAACTGAAGCGAAAAACCTATCGAGTGGCACTTACCGTCGTAAGCTGGCGGCATCGATTGCTGAAGGGGTGGAAGATTTCTTCTTCTCAAATCCACCTGACGGTACCTATATTGCGTGGCGTAAAAAACAATCTGGTGGATACACTTATACAGTTTCTAAAGGCGATACGCTGTCGGAAATTGCGCGTAAAAATGGTGTTTCATTGGACTCTCTGCGCTCGGCCAATACCTTGCGTAATGATGTGATATGGGTGGGGCAAAAACTATCCATTCCGGCAGGATAAAATTCGCTTTATGAAGGAAGCTCATGTCTAGAATTAACTTGCTATCCCCGCGCCTAGCAAACCAGATTGCAGCGGGTGAGGTGGTAGAGCGCCCAGCATCAGTGGTTAAAGAGTTGCTTGAAAATAGCTTAGACGCTGGAGCGACACAGCTTGATATTGATATTGAACAAGGCGGTGTTCGAGGTATCAAAATTCGTGATAATGGTAGTGGTATTGTAAAAGATGATTTGTCTTTGGCGCTAAGTCGACACGCTACCAGCAAGATTACAACTTTAGATGATTTGGAGGCAGTGGCAACCCTTGGTTTTCGCGGTGAGGCGTTGGCGAGTATTAGCTCAGTGTCTCGACTGCATTTGACCTCTTGTGCTGCAGGTGAAAGTGAAGCGTGGCGTGTGGAGGCTGAAGGCAAGGATATGGCCACTTCCGTACGACCGGCCTCGCATCCTCAGGGTACGACCATTGATGCACGAGACCTATTTTTTAATACGCCAGCGCGCCGCAAGTTTTTACGTACTGAAAAAACCGAATTTGGTCACCTAGAAGAAGTCGTCAAACGTCTTGCTTTAAGTCGTTACGATGTGGGTTTTCGTTTAAATCATAACGGTAAACAAGTCTATGATTTACGCCCGGTGCAGGATCAATTGCATGCCGAACATCGATTAGCGACGCTACTGGGTAAGAAGTTTATTGAAAATGCCTTAACCATAGATGTAGAAGCGGCTGGTTTACGTTTATGGGGCTGGATCGGTTTGCCGACCTTCTCTCGTTCTCAAGCGGATCTGCAATATTTCTTTGTGAATGGACGTGTGGTACGTGACAAGCTCGTGGCTCATGCGGTGCGCCAAGCCTATCGAGATGTCTTGTACAACGGTCGGCATCCGACCTTTGTGTTGTATCTGGAACTCGATCCAGGGACAGTGGATGTTAACGTTCACCCGACCAAGCATGAAGTACGTTTTCGTGATGGTCGTTTGGTGCATGACTTCCTGTTTAGTCGTATTCATAAAGTCTTGGCTGATGTTCGCCCAGAGAGCGGTATGTCTGGCAGTGCGGAAAACCCGATTCAACGACAAGAGCCTCAGATTCAAGAGCAAGAAAACCTCGGCCTAGGTCACCCAAGTCAGGCTCGAGATTTGTCTTGGATGGCTGCTGGTTCATCGCCTCAGTCTAGAGTGAGCGGCGTCTATTCTGGTGTTGGAAACTATGTCCCAAAAGAAGGGCCAAGCGTTGCTGAAGTAACTGGGCAATTAAGTGCAGTTTCACAAATGAGCGACTTTGCGCGCCAATTTGCCGATGAGGAAATTGATCCAGAAACTGGTGAGATTAAGTCCATTGTGCCGAGACAGCCTCTTGTAAACACTTATGCGTCGTCGCTTGTCTCGCAGCAAGACGAAGGAACGGGCAGGGTGCGTGAGCCTCTACCGCGGCAAGGTATGACGCCACCGCTAGGCTTTGCCATCGCGCAATTGCACGGTATCTATATCCTTTCTGAAACCGAGCAAGGCATGATTATTGTGGATATGCATGCTGCCCATGAGCGCATCGTTTACGAGCGAATGAAGACCGCATTTTATTCGAAAAATGTACCATCACAGCCGCTATTGGTGCCTATTAATGTCTCGATATCTCAGGCGGAAGCGGATTTGGTAGAAGATAACCATGAGGTCTTTGTGCAGTTCGGTTTTAATATCGAACGCTCCGGTCCTGAGAGTGTCATGGTACGTGAAGTGCCTGTCATACTGATTGATGGTGATATTGAAAGCTTGGTACGTGATGTGATCAGTGATTTGGTGGTTAACGGGACAACTGATCTATTGCAGGCGCGTGCCAATGAGTTGATGGCAACCATGGCTTGCCATGGTGCGGTACGAGCTAATCGCAAGCTTTCGATTGCCGAAATGAATAGTCTTCTGCGTGATATGGAAGTGACTGAGCGCAGTGGGCAATGTAATCACGGGCGTCCAACTTGGACGCAGTTGTCGATGTCTGATTTAGATAAATTGTTTTTACGGGGCCGTTAAAATATGTCCAAACCTAAAGTTGTCTGCTTGATGGGGCCAACCGCCTCAGGTAAGACAGGCCTTGCAGTCGAACTGGCTAGCCAGCATGGCTATGACATTATTAGTGTCGACTCTGCACTTATTTACAAAGGAATGGATATTGGTACAGCAAAACCTGACGCTGAAACACTTGCCATTGCTCCTCATCGCTTAATCGATATTATTGATCCGAGTGAAAGTTACTCGGCGGCGGATTTTTTGACGGATGCTGAGCGAGAAGTGGCGGATATCGTTGCACAAGGTAAGACCCCTCTGCTGGTTGGTGGAACCATGATGTACTTTAATGCGTTGCAGAAAGGTTTAGCGCCCATGCCGCCAGCAGATGCGGCTATTCGTGCTGAATTTGATCAGCATGCGGCGCAATTTGGCTTAGTGAGCTTGCATGAGCAGTTAAAAGAAATTGATCCAGTTGCGGCGGCGCGCATTAACCCGAATGATTCTCAGCGCTTACAAAGAGCGATTGAAGTCTATCGCTTAACGGGTAAAACCATGACTCAGTGGTGGGCGGAACAAGAGGCGCAAGAGCTGCCATTTGATCTGGTTAATATTGCCGTTATGCCACAGGAGCGTTCGGTGCTGCATCTGCGTATCGAAGAGCGTTTTCGCATCATGATGGAGCAAGGCTTTCTGGCTGAAGTCGAAGCCTTGTATGCACGTGGCGATTTAACCATCGATATGCCATCGGTGCGATGTGTGGGATATCGTCAGTTGTGGCAATACCTTGAAGGTGAAGACACCTTAGAGGAAGCAATTTTCAAAGGAATCGTAGCAACGCGACAATTGGCAAAACGTCAACATACGTGGCTGCGTGGCTGGGACGATCTGGTTATTTTTGATAGTTTAAATCAAGATCTTTTAGGACAAACCTTGAAATACTTGGAAAGCAAGATTATATAAGGGGAAATCATGAAAGATTTGTTGTATTATCTACGGTATTGTTTTGCCAATATTTTAATTATAAGTTTGCTTGCTTAAGGAGATTCCGATGTCAAAAGGGCAGTCACTACAAGACCCTTACTTAAATGTACTTCGTAAAGAGAGAGTACCTGTTTCTATCTTTCTTGTGAATGGTATTAAATTACAGGGACAAATCGAGTCATTTGATCAGTTCGTGATTTTGTTGAAAAACACAGTAAGCCAGATGGTTTACAAGCACGCAATCTCGACAGTTGTCCCATCTCGTACTATCCGTCTACCGTCTCCTGATCAGGCGGAAGATACAGCAGAATAAGTTTGTTCTAACTAGGACAAACAGAGGTTATATAACTTGTTTTTCGAACGCCCTGAAAGTGGTGAAATTGCTGTCCTGGTCCACATCGATTTTCATGATATCAACGATAATCATGGACCAGAAGAGTTCGTAGAACTCGCTATCTCTGCTGGTGCAGATCCTGTCGCGGTTGTGACAGGATCTCGGCAAAGACCTGATTCGAAGTTCTTTGTTGGTACCGGCAAATTAGAAGAAATCAAAGATATTGTGATTCGAGAAGAGGCTCAAGTAGTGCTTTTCGATCATGCCCTATCTCCTTCCCAAGAACGAAATCTAGAAAGTGTCTTGAAATGCCGTGTACTAGATCGTACCGGCTTGATTCTTGATATCTTTGCTCAGCGTGCGCGTACCCATGAAGGTAAGCTGCAGGTCGAGCTTGCTCAATTGCAGCATATGTCAACCCGACTGATTCGTGGTTGGACCCACCTTGAGCGCCAAAAAGGCGGTATTGGTATGCGTGGTCCAGGTGAAACCCAGTTGGAAACCGACAGACGTTTGCTACGTGAGCGCATCAAAGCCATCCAAAAACGTCTTGAGAAAGTAAACTCACAACGAGATCAAAGTCGTCGTGCTCGTTCTCGTTCAGATGTGCCAACGATTTCCCTTGTCGGTTACACCAACGCAGGTAAGTCGACCTTGTTTAACCGTGCAACTGGCGCTGACGTCTATGCCGCAGATCAGTTGTTTGCGACCTTGGATCCGACCTTGCGTCGTCTTGATCTGGAACAGGTTGGTACCGTGGTGTTGGCGGATACGGTAGGTTTCATTCGTAAGTTACCACACCGTTTGGTGAAAGCCTTCCAAGCGACTCTAAAAGAATCAGCTGAATCCGACTTGCTACTGCACGTGGTTGATGCGGCGGATATTAGTCGTGATGACAACATTGCTGCGGTTGAAGAGGTGTTGGAAGAGATTGGGGCCAATGAGCTGCCGACGCTTAAAGTATTTAACAAGATTGATGCTTTACCGACGGGTGAGCCGCGTATAGATCGTGATGAACACGGGAACCCTGTGCGGGTTTGGTTGTCTGCTCGAGAAGGGATTGGTATTGATTTATTAGAGCAAGCAATTGCGGAATTATTGTCTGAAGATATTGTCAAAGACACCATTGTAGTCCCTTCAAATCAAGGTCGCTTTAGGGCGATGTTGTTTGAGCAAGGGGCTGTAAAGGGTGAAACTTACAATGAATTAGGGCAATCTGTGCTTGAATTATGCTTACCTCGTAAGGATTATTTACAAATTCTTGCTAGAGTAGGTATGTCTGAAGATCAAATTCAGGCAGCCTAAGTCACCGGATTATCATTACAAGAAAGTGGAGATGTAGTATGGCCTGGAATGAACCGGGTAATAACGACAACGACCCATGGAACACGGATAAAAACCGTAATAGCAATGGGGGGCGTGACCAAGAGCCCAATAATGACCCTTGGGGTCGTCAAGGTCAAAATGGTGGCAAGGATCAGTCACCACCAGATCTAGATGAGGCCTTCAATAAGCTAATGGATATGCTTGGCGTAAAGAAAAAACGCGGCGGCAATGGTGGTTCCGGTTCTAATGGCGGCTCAGGAATGGGTGGCAAATTTAGCAGCGGATTGCTTGGTGTTGTCGTAGTGGGCTTATTTGCACTTTGGGCCGCTACTGGTATTTATCAGGTGGATCAACAGGAGCGTGGTGTTGTGTTACGTCTTGGTAAGTTTCATGAGACGGTTATGCCAGGGTTACACTGGAATCCGCCAATGATTGATTCTGTGACTAAGGTGAATGTAACCAAAGTTCGTTCCCATGACCATAAAGCTCTGATGCTAACGGTTGATGAGGCTATCGTCGAAGTTGGGGTCTCAGTTCAGTACTCAATTCAAGATCCGCGTGATTTTGTTCTTAACGTTCGCGCTCCAGAGGATTCCTTGGCGCAGGCTGTGGAAAGTTCATTGCGTCACGTGGTGGGTACAACAGAAATGGACCAGATCCTTACAGAAGGTCGTGAAGTCTTGGCTGCTGATGTGAAAGAGCGTTTGCAGTCATATATTAACGATTACGGTACAGGGTTGTTGATCTCTAAGGTGAACGTGGAGAACACGCAAGCGCCAACGCAAGTTCAAGAGGCGTTTGATGACGTGATCAAAGCGAAAGAGGATGAGCAGCGTGTGCGTAACGAGGCGGAATCTTATGCCAACGGTATTATTCCGGAAGCTCGAGGCCGTGCTCAGCGTATTCGTGAGGAAGCCGAAGCTTATCGCTCAGAGATTGTTGCTCGTGCGCAAGGTCAAGCCGATCGTTTTGATCGTCTCTACCAAGAGTATGCGAAAGCGCCTGCTGTGACTAAACAGCGTTTGTATCTAGAGACGCTTGAAACCATCTATAAAGACGCTAATAAAGTTATTATTGACACGAAAAATGGTAATAACATGATGTATTTGCCACTGGATCAGATCATGAAGCAGCGTGGTACATCGTCAAATGCTAGTAGTTTGAATTCGTCTTCGATTAGCTCGTTAACCGATCAGGTCATTGCTGAAATTCGAAGCCGTCAAACGTCTAGTACGGTACGTGAGGGGAGAAACTAATGAAAAACCTATCTTTTGCGATTCTGTTTATCGTATTGGCTGCGGTTTTAGTGGCTTCTCAAACACTTTTCGTAGTGAAAGAAACTGAACGTGCTGTGGTGCTGAAGTTTGGTGAGATCGTCCAAGCGGACGTTCAGCCTGGCTTGCACTTCAAATTACCTATCATGAATGAAGTTAAAACATTCGATGCGCGAATTCTGACAATGGATTCTCGTCCTCAGCGATACTTAACGCTTGAGAAAAAAGCGGTGATTGTTGACTCGTACGTGAAATGGAAAATTGCTAACGTAGCGCGCTTCTATCAGGCAACGTCTGGTGATGAGTTTGTTGCTAACCGAGTGCTTTCTTCTCGTGTTGATACCGGTCTGCGTAACCAATTTGGTGAGCGTACCATGCACGAAGTGGTGTCTGGTCAGCGTGAAGAGTTGATGACTGAGTTGCGTGATCGCATTGATGAAGTCGCTCAGAATGAGCTTGGTATCACTATTGTTGATATTCGTGTAAAACGAATCGACCTACCACCAGATGTGAGTGAGTCGGTTTATCAGCGTATGCGTACCGAACGTGAACGTGAGGCTCGAGAGCACCGCTCAAAAGGTCTTGAATTGGCAGAAGGTATTCGTGCCGATGCCGATCGTCAGCGTGTTGTTCTAGAAGCAGAAGCGCAGCGTGATGCTGAAATGATTCGCGGTGACGGTGATGCGCAAGCGGCTGCAATCTATGCAGAGGCTTACCAGAAAGATCCGAAATTCTTTGATTTCTACCGTAGTCTACAGGCTTACCGAGAGAGCTTCGCTAACAAGGGCGATGTGTTTGTCTTGGATCCTGATGGTGAATTCTTTAAGTACTTTAAAGAAACCAACTAAAGAGTCGGTTTTTGGCTGACTTGTTGGTGGATATGCCTGTAAGTCAGCCGTATAATCGTGATAGAATCAGCAAAACCGGGTTAAGCCCGGTTTTTTAATGGTCAAAATATAGAGAGTCTATGCAGGAATTGTTGCATTCGCTTCTAGTCGGCTTCAGTTTACTACTGATTGTTGAAGGGGTTTTACCATTTTTGAAGCCAAACTTATGGCGTGAAATGATGGTAAGAGCGATCGCGAGTTCGGATAAAAACTTGCGAGTGCTTGGGGCGGTGAGTATGTTTCTTGGATTAACGCTCCTATTGCTGGCCCGAAGCTAAGAGGATACAGATTAATGACGCTAGCAGATCGCTGGTTGCTTCCAGATGGTGTTGATGAGGCTTTACCAAAACAGGCCGCTAAAATTGAACATCTAAGAAGAACACTGCTTAATCTCCACGAAAGTTGGGGTTACCAGTTGGTAATTCCCCCTCTAATCGAGTACCTAGATTCTTTACTAATCGGCGCAGGCTCTGACCTAGAGATCGAAACCTTTAAAGTGATTGATCAACTATCCGGTCGATTAATGGGGATTCGAGCAGATTTCACATCTCAAGTAGCGCGGATTGATGCGCACTGTCTAAAAAATGACGGAGTTCAGCGTCTAAGTTACTGTGGTAGCGTACTGCGCACGACACCTGCTGGTTTGGATGGCACTCGCAGCCCAATTCAACTTGGTGCTGAGTTATACGGTCACAGTGGTATTGAAAGTGATTTAGAAATTTTATCGCTTATGCTGGATACTCTGACCCATGCTGGTTTGTCTAAAGTTGTATTAGACGTTGGTCATATTGATGTGGTGCGCGGCGTCATGGCAGCATCTGGCTTATCAAGTGATCAAGAGGCTAAGCTTGCGGACTTATACCGCGCTAAAGGCTTACCGGAACTAGAGGCCTTTCTAGCGACAACTGACCTTGATGAAAATGCTAAGCAGTGGCTTTCGGCATTGCCACGTCTATGTGGTGGTGTTGAAGTGCTTGATCGTGCTGAAGCGGCATTATCCGGTGTTAGTAACTCTGTCTCAAATGCACTAGCGCAAATTCGCGCGGTCGCTGAGGTTGTATGGACTCGTTTCGCTTCGGTAGGTCTGCATTTTGATCTATCTGATATGGAGTCCTACAGTTACCACACGGGTCTAGTATTTGCTGCGTACGTACCAGGTCATGGGAATGCCGTTGCACGAGGTGGACGATACAACTTCATCGGTGAGGTGTTTGGTCGTTCTCGTCCAGCAACAGGCTTTAGTACAGATGTTAAGACATTGGTTTCTTTGGCTGATGTGACGGTTTCTGAGCGCTCCAGTGTGTTGGCACCTGCTGCACATAACGATGCGCTGTGGCAAAAGATTCAGTCTTTGCGCCTAGAGGGATACCGTGTAATTCAACAGCTTGATGACAGTACCAATGCATCAGATTTTGATTTCCAGTTAGTGGCTGATGGCAGTGACTGGAAACTAGTTTCAGTTAAATAATCGAATTTCGGTTTTGAAAATCTTAAGCGAGACCATAAAAATGGGTAAGAACGTTGTTATTCTAGGCACTCAATGGGGTGACGAAGGTAAAGGTAAGGTCGTTGACCTGCTAACAGAAGATGTTGCAGCAGTAGTGCGTTTCCAAGGTGGCCACAACGCTGGCCACACTTTGGTAATCGACGGCAAGAAAACAGTATTGCACCTGATTCCTTCTGGTATTCTTCGTGACGGTGTTCAGTGCATCATCGGTAACGGTGTTGTATTGTCTCCAGCAGCGCTGCAAAAAGAAGTTGCTGAGCTTGAAGAGCAAGGCGTTCCTGCAGTTGAGCGTCTAAAAGTAAGTCCAGCATGTCCGCTTATTCTTCCTTACCACATCGCAATGGACCAAGCGCGCGAAGTGGCGAAAGGTGATAAGAAAATCGGTACAACCGGTCGTGGTATCGGTCCTGCTTACGAAGATAAAGTTGCTCGTCGTGCAATCCGTGTTGCTGACATCCTAGACAAAGAGCGCTTTGCTGAAAAACTTAAAGAAGTGTTGGCATACTACAACTTCATGCTAGAAAGCTTCTACAAAGTTGAGCCAGTTTCATATGACGAAGTATACGAAGAAGGTCTGAAAATGGCTGAATTCCTGCGTCCAATGGTGACTGACACAATTAACCTACTGCACGATCTGCGTAAAGCAGGTAAGAACATTATGTTCGAAGGTGCGCAAGGTTCTCTACTAGACGTTGACCACGGTACTTACCCTTATGTAACGTCTTCAAACACAACTGCAGGCGGTGCGCCAGCAGGTACTGGTTTTGGTCCGCTATACCTTGACTACGTGTTAGGTATTACTAAGGCGTACACGACACGTGTAGGTTCTGGTCCTTTCCCAACAGAGCTTTTCTGTGAAGATGGTAAGCGCCTAGGTGAGCGTGGCCACGAATTTGGTGCGACGACTGGCCGTCAGCGTCGTTGTGGTTGGTTTGATGCGATGGTGCTTCGTCATGCAGTACAGATCAACTCAATTTCAGGTATCTGTCTAACAAAACTTGATGTCTTAGACGGTTCTGAAGTGATCAAAGTATGTGTTGGCTATGAAGATGCTAACGGTAACCCAATGTCTGGTTCAATGGTTGATAGCGAAAGCTACGAGCAGGCTAAACCAGTTTACGTTGAACTGCCTGGTTGGTCTGAGTCTACTGTAGGTGCGCCGAGCTTTGAAGCGCTTCCAGCAAATGCTCAAGCTTACATCAAGTTCATCGAAGAGAAGGTTGGTGTGCCAGTAGATATTATTTCTACTGGTCCAGATCGTAACGAAACAATCGTTCTTCGCGATCCGTTCAAAGCTTAATGATTGAGTTTTGATAAAAAAGCCGAGTCAATTGACTCGGCTTTTTAGTTTCAAGGGCTCAAAAAATGTTGATAGCCTAACGCTTAAAATAAATCGATATCGCCATGTTCCACATGGTTCGATTTTGCTAAGCCTGCGGCAACGATTTCGTCATAGAACGTTACTCGATTGCGACCATTTTTTTTACTGTAATACAGGGCTTGATCTGCTTGGTCCATCAAAGTGACATGGAAGGTGTCGTTTTGGAATTCACAAACACCAGCGCTGATGGTGATGGGGGATAGATTGTTCATCACAATAGACTGTACGTTGGTCAAAAGCGCATTAAGCATGGTGGCGCATTGCTCTCGTGTGAGATCGCGCATCAGGATGACAAACTCTTCTCCACCAAAGCGGAATAGCATGTCATCTTGTCGGAATGTCTGGCGTAAAATTCGTGACATGTGAATAAGAACTTCATCGCCGTATAGGTGACCAGCACTGTCGTTGATTACCTTGAAATGGTCTATATCGATAATCGCAATCCAGTTTGATCGTGTATCGTTGTCATCTTTAAATGCTGAGCCTTGATACAGTTTCACAATTGACTCTTCGAATGTCTTGCGGTTCATAAGGCCCGTTAACTCATCCGTTTGAGCTTCAGCTAGCAAGGAGCTGAAATTACTGTAAATACTCAACATGCCTTTAATAATATAGCTTTCAGATCGCCCTGGTTTATTGTCGAGCGTGATAATTAAATACTGGTTCTGCTGACGGCTCTGCTGTAATACATGAAATGATGTGTACTGATCGTCATGGGCTTTCATCAGTTCATCAAGGTGCCAAGTGTTGATATAGTCCAGTGAGGCGCGCGTGCTCTCGGGTACACGAATATCTTGATAACGGTATTCACATGATTCGCCGTTGCTCAGTGAAATTTCCATAGTCGGCTCATCTTGGCCGTTTAGGGTAAGAATTGAGGTGCGGATAGGGCTTAAAATATCACGAATACTTTTTAGCAGGCTAAAGGCAAGCAGTTCCTTGTCGCGTTGCGAGGTAAAGTTTTCGATATGGTGCAGGATGTTGTTGGAAATGCTCAAGCCTAATCCCCTAGGTAGCTACATAATAACTGAACTATGATTAAAAATTATTATAAACCTTATGAATAGGTCGATACAGAACTAATTAAGTGCAGTGGCCTATCTTATGATTCTCCTCATAGTATGTTAGAGTCCGCGCCCCAATTTTAATTCTATGAGGTTGTTGCGTGTATTGCGGATTTGATTACGGTACGTCGAACTGTGCGTTGGGTATTTTACAAGACGGAAAACCAGTCTTAGCTGAACTGGAAAACAATCACCGTTATCTTCCTTCAACGGTATACGCACTGAGTCGCGACTTTATTAGTGAAGCCGTGGCAAAGGGATTGTCTCAAAGTTTGCGTCCTGAATTTCTTGAAAGTCGCAAAGGTATTTTGGCTCGGGCTCGTCGTTTTCGAGTGGAGGAAGATTATGAAGCAGATGATCAGGTGCTGTTCTTCGGGCGAGAAGCTTTTGCTGAATACTACCAGTTTCCCGACGAGGGCTATTTTGTTAAATCTCCGAAATCCTTTCTAGGTGGTTCAGGTCTTCGTGCTGAGCATATTCAGTTCTTTGAAGATGTTGTAGCGGCTATGATGATGAATGTGAAGCGTCGTTCAGAGGAAAAATTTCAGCAGGAAATGAGGCACACTGTGATTGGTCGTCCGGTGAATTTTCAAGGGTTGGATGCAGAAGAAAGTAACCAGCAAGCATTGAAAATTCTAACGGTTGCAGCTCGTCGTGCGGGGTTTGAAAGTGTTGAATTCCAATACGAGCCCATTGCAGCAGGCTTAGATTTTGAGCGCAGTCTTGAAAAAGATCAGACAGTATTAGTTGTTGATATAGGGGGAGGTACCAGCGATTGTGCCATGGTGCGTATGGGGCCAAGTTATCGTGAACGTCTTGACCGTGCCAATGATTTTTTATCCTACACTGGTGAACGTGTTGGAGGGAATGACTTGGACATTCAGTTGGCAGGACGCCAAATCATGCCATTGTTTGGTATGGGAGCAGAGCTGAAAACAGGCTTGCCAATGCCGACACAGCTGTACTGGAATGCTGTCACGACCAATGATGTTACCGCGCAAGCGATTTTTAACAGCCTTGAAACCAAGCAGCAAATGGATCAGTTGCGTCTAGATATGGTGAAGCCCATATTAATGGATCGCTTTAAAACTCTGCGTGAACACAAGCATAACTTCCATATCGTCAAAGACGCCGAAGAGGCCAAGATTCAACTGTCCGATGTGATGAAAATGCATGTGGATTTAAGCTATATCGAAGCGGATCTGCAACTGGATTTAGAGCGTGAGCAGCTGGCGCAAGCTATTATTCATCCGGTCGAAAAAATGGTTGCTTTGATGCAAGATGCGATTGATCAAGCAGGGGAGCGTCCAGATGTGATTTACATGACGGGAGGTTCTGCTAAGTCCCCTGTGATTCAGGCAGCGGTACGAGAGCAAATCGGCGATATTCCACTGTTAGATGGCGACCACTTTGGTAGTGTGGCGAGTGGCCTTACAGTTTGGGCTGATCGAATTTTCCGCTAGAGTTTCCACATCAGGATTAAGTGACTGGTAGTTCACTTAATCCTTTCCAGCGTGCATACAGCATGCCTAGGCAAAACAGACCAGCTCCTAGTAGCGCCTCACTCATACCGATTGGCCAAAGGGTCGGATGAAACCAATGGGTGACGCCTGAGGTAAAGTAAAACAGGCTGATAAAGCACACGCCAATTGCACCTTTATAGCTGCCGTTTAAGCTTCCCCAAAGGGATAGTGCTAGAGGTAGTAGAATGGCGCTTAGTAGCAGAAGGGGGTGCTTTAGCTGAATGTCTGACAACATCAGATGCCACCAAGCAATGACCGCCATCAAGCCAAGATGATTGAGAATTAAAATGGGGCGGTAAGAGCGGCACAAGGTATCGTAATACCTTTGTTCTGATCGTGTGATGGAAAAACGTTTCGCCATGGCTTGCTCTGCTAAATATTTAGTAAATGAACGAGCGAGCTATAATACGTGCTAATAGTTCGCTCATCATTGATCTAAGTCGCATTGGTTTGAGTTGCTCGGGCTAACGCTTCTTTAGTTTGGTTGCGAGTTCTGCGATACGTTGGCCTTGTGCCTCGCATAAATTAATTTCTTCTGCACTAAGACCTGTGTATTGCGTCTGGGGAGCAAAATGGGTCACGCCGTAAGGCGTACCACCTGTTGCCGTGGCAATTAGATCGCGATTCTTGTAGGGTAGGCCCGCCCAAATCATACCGTGATGAAGCAATGGGATCATCATTGACTGAATCGTCATTTCATGGCCGCCGTGCATGGTGCTAGCACTAGCAAAACCACAGGCAGGCTTATCGGCCAGCTGACCGCTCATCCAGATAGGGCTGGTTTGATCCAACATCAGCTTCACTGATGCAGCCATGCTACCGAAGTAAGAGGGTGAGCCAATGGCTAATCCATCACAGTTGGCGAAGTCATCCAGTTCGCAAAATGGGTAACCGTCCTCTGGGATTGATGCGCTGGTCTGTTCGTGGCTAAACGAAGCTTCAGGTAACTGGCGCACGACGACGTTGGTGTTCGGTACGCGCTGTGCACCGCGCGCGATGTGCTTCGCCATGGCGGCAACAGAACCGTGACGGGAGTAAAAGACGACAAGAATATTGGTCTGACTCATTAGAACAGCTCGAGTACAGATTCTGGTGGACGACCAATCTTGGCTTGGCCGTTATGAATGACAATTGGTCGCTCGATTAATTTTGGGTGATTAATCATGGCCTTGATCAAGGTGTCTTCGTCTTGCTCTTCTTTTAGGTTTAATTCTTTGTAGACATCCTCTTTCGTACGCATTAACTCGCGTGCAGATGTCATGCCTAGCTGTGCTAGCAATGTTTTGATGGTATCAGCTGTTGGTGGTGTTTGTAGGTATAAAACCACTTCAGGGGACATGTTGTTTTGCTCAAGTAGCGCCAGTGTTTCGCGAGATTTGGAGCAACGAGGATTGTGGTAAATAACAGTCATACTTGGCCTCAATAATGGATGTAAAATCGCTGAAAGTATGGCGTCTTATGCTAACCAAGACGCAAATAAAAAAGCAGAATGAGGGCTGCTCATTCTGCTTTTTTGGGATTAGCTTACGCTAGTTTTTCTAGTAAGAAAGCCACTGCATCAGCGACTGCAATGTCTTCGCCTTCGCCAGTTGCACGGCTCTTGTATTCAAGTGTGCCTTCTTTTAAGCCTCGGTCTCCCACTACGATTCGGTGTGGGATGCCTAGTAGTTCACAGTCAGAGAATTTCACCCCTGGACGCTCTTTACGATCGTCTAGGATGACATCTACGCCTTTCGCTTGAAGTTCATTGTAAAGTGTTTCGCAGGCGTCACGAACGGCTTCAGACTTCTCATAGTTCATGCCAACGATTGCGAGTTCAAATGGCGCAATCGCTTGTGGCCACTTGATGCCTTGCTCGTCGAAGTTTTGCTCAATCGCCGCTGCAACCACACGTGAAACACCGATGCCGTAGCAGCCCATGTACATCACTTGCGCTTTGCCGTTTTCGTCAAGTACAGTCGCTTTCATCGACTCAGAGTAGGTTTGACCTAGCTGGAAGATGTGGCCCACTTCGATGCCGCGTTTGATCACGATGTTGCCTTTGCCGTCTGGAGAAGGGTCGCCTTCCACCACATTGCGGATATCCGCAATTTCAAACTCGTCGCAATCACGCGCCCAGTTGAGGCCTGTAACGTGGTAATCGTCTTTGTTGGCACCAGCGCAGAAGTCAGATAGAACAGCGGCAGAGCGGTCAACGACCACGCGAATACCAGCTGCTTTTAAACCTTGTGGGCCGATTGAACCTGGTTGACAGCCGATCTTAGCGATGATGTCAGTTTCAGAGGCGAATTCAAATGGCGCTACCGCACCTTTGATTTTCTCAACTTTGATTTCGTTGATCGAGTGGTCACCACGCAGAACTAAGGCAATGATGTTTGGCTCACCGTCTTCGTCCACGCCTTTGATCAACATGGTCTTAATGGTTTTCTCAACCGGAAGATTTAAGAATTCTGCTACTGCTGCAATAGTTTTGCAGTTCGGTGTGAAAACTTCTTTAAGCTCTTCCGTTGGCGCATCAGGTGCTTCTTTAAGGCACACTGCTTCGGCTAGCTCTACGTTGGCAGCAAAATCAGAAGAGTCGCTGAACGCGATATCGTCTTCACCAGAGTCGGCAAGTACGTGGAATTCATGCGAGTAAGCACCGCCGATAGAGCCTGTATCCGCCTGAACTGGACGGTAATCTAAACCAATGCGATCGAATACTTTGCAGTAGGCTGCGTGCATCACATCGTAGGTTTCTTGCAGTGACTCACTAGAGGCGTGGAATGAGTAAGCGTCTTTCATCAAGAATTCACGTGAACGCATTACACCAAAACGCGGACGTACTTCGTCACGGAATTTGGTTTGAATTTGGAAGACGTTAAGCGGTAATTGCTTGTAACTGCTTAGCTCATTGCGGGCGATGTCTGTAATGACTTCTTCGTGGGTTGGGCCAAGGCAGTAGTCACGGTCGTGACGGTCTTTAAGGCGCAATAGCTCAGGACCGTATTTTTGCCAACGGCCTGTTTCTTCCCAAAGTTCTGCTGGCTGAACGCCAGGCATGACTACTTCAAGAGCGCCTGCCTTTTGCATTTCTTCACGAACGATGTTTTCTACTTTCTTAAGAACTTTTACACCTGTTGGTAACCAAGTGTACAAGCCTTTTGATACTTGGCGGATCATCCCCGCACGGATCATAAGTTGGTGACTGGCTACCACTGCATCAGAAGGAGCGTCACGTAGGGTAGAAAAAAGATAGTTGCTTGCGCGCATAATATGTCGTCTTTCTATAAATAAGTGATGAAATTAACCCGCAAAGCGGAATTCAATTTGGCCTTCATTTTCAACATCTAAGGCAAAGATGCCGCCAGCTTGCGGGAATTGCTCAAGTTCGGCGTCTGTTTGTGCTGCTCGGCAAGTGGATACGAATAACGTCTTCATATCTTTGCCTCCAAATGCCACCATGGTCGGGTAAGTCGCTGGTAGCGGGTATTCTGCTAGAATCTCACCTGCTGGACTGATTTTTACCACGCGTTGGCCTTGGTATAGGGCTGACCAGTAATTACCGTTGGCATCGACTGCTGCACCGTCAGGGCGACCATTCCCACGAGGGAATTCTATAAAGGTACGCTTGTTCGTTGCTGAGCCCGTTGCAACATCGTAATCAAATTTGTATACGATGTGATTAGGTGTATCTGAATAGTACATGGTCTTCTGATCAGGCGAAAAGGCCAAACCATTAGATGTCCACGCTGCTTGGTCTAGTAAGCGTTGTTCGCCTTGTGCAAACTGGTATAAGCCACCTAGAAAAGCATCTTTGGGCGAATACATGGTGCCCGCCAAGAAACGTCCCGCAGGATCACAACGGCCATCATTGAAACGCGTGGTTTTTAGGTCGTAATCTGCTTTCCAGTACAATGTTAGAGGGCCATTGAACTCTGAAAAAGTGTAAACACCCGAGCGAAAGGCAGCGATAAAGCCGCCATTTTTAGCTAGGGAAAAACAACCGATTTCTTCATCGAAGCGGCGCACGTTGTGATCACCCGAAACGGTGTTGTAGGCGTGCAATTCAAATGAATCGATGTCAACAAAGTAAAGAGTCTGAGTTTTTTCATCCCAGCGAGGGCACTCTGCGAGTTTGGCTTTTGCGTCTAAGACACAACGCATTTCCGTCATGGGAACTCCAAGTCGTAGGGTAGAATTAAAAATAGAATGCTATAGTGCTTATGTAAGGCCACAAAGTAAATAGGAAGTCAGTTACATGTTTGAATTAGATGCGGTTTTAGAAAGAGATTCGGTGTGGGTTGGCGATTTTCCACTTTGTCAGTTGCGCCTGATTAATAATCGTAAGGCGCCATGGTTTATTTTGGTTCCTAAGTGCGAAGAGGTTGAGGAAATTCATCACCTTGATCAGGAAGAAAGGGTGCAGCTGATGGCAGAAAGTTGCCTAGTAGCGGAAACCATGCAGGACATTTTCTCACCGGATAAATTAAATGTTGCCGCCATTGGTAATAAAGTACGTCAATTACATTTGCATCATGTTGCTCGATTTGAGTCTGATGAGTGTTGGCCAGAGCCTGTATGGGGCAAAATGACACAAGAAGTCTACTCTGAAGAAGAGTTGGCGAGTATTTTGCAGAAGGTAACGGGTCTACTTGCAGATGATCTAGTGACAGCGTACAAATAATGGCCAGATTGCTTCACTCTCGTGTGTATTGATAAAGTCTTGAAGTAATTCATGGATGCAATGGGAACAGACAACAAAGGGCGGCATAAGAATGAGTATAAGACGCAGAAAAAAAGCGATTGGGAAAGTTGTTAAGCTTCTGAATCTAGCAACGTCTACAAATTCGAGTGAATCCTCTATGGCGCTGCGTCATGCAGAGTCCATAATTTTTCAAAACGCTCTGTCTCAGGGTGAAATACCCATGTACCAATTGTGCGATCGTACCATGCTATTTAAAGTGAACTGGAGCGGTACACCAAGACATGCAAAGATAGACAAACCAACTGTTACAACGGAATCCTTTGCTCAACGACGGTTTAGCGAGAAACCTACGGATGCGAGCAAAGCTTATGCAAATGCTCGTACGATTCTGGATGATTTGGACGAGGCGTTGGTAGAGGGTGCTGAACAGCAAGAAACGTTCACACAGCTTGATGAGAGTGAAGATGAGCTGATCCAAGCACATGACGGTGCTACTGATTGCGACACAAAAAACATGGATGTAGAAGATGATCAATCAATCAAAGTCGATGAGTCTCTGGCTCAAGCGGCATTTACTCCACAAGACTTGCACTGTGAAACAGGTGCTCCTGAATCCTTAGTAGATGAATTTGAAACCGTTGCTGATGTTGACAGTGAACCACAAGACGAAACCTTCTCAGAGCCTCAAATGAACGCATCAGAAGAAAAAGAGCCGATTAGTGAAGAGCGTTTTTACAGTCATGATAACGTGATTAACGCAGCCAACGCGTTCCGCCCAACGGGAGAGCAGTTTAAAGAAACGCTACGTAATCAATACGCTTCTAGTAATCCAGATGTGCCATTCGAAGAAGATTCTTATTGGACCAAAGTGCATGGCATGTTGGTCGATTTTGATGAGTCTGCCGTGTTGGTTGAAATTGATGGCTTAGAAGGGCAGGTGGAACGGGCTCAAGATGCGCTAAAAGAGAAGCGCAGTGTTCGAGCGGCAGTAGAGCAAGAAGAGCTGCGCGAACGCTCCGAGCGAGCGCGAATTGAGCAGAGTTTTGAAGAGGCGATCGAGCGTGCATTTCAAGCTAGGGCACGCGCTTATGAAGCTTGGGAATCAAAGCGCGCGCAAATGCGCGTGGACTCCATGCGCGCCGAGCAGGATGCTCAGCAGGGTTATTCAGAGTTGTGTGACCGCTTGAATGGCTGTAAAGAGCAATATGCTCAGCATTTGCAGTTAAAAGAAGACTATCGCGCCGCTAAGATTATGCATGAGCTGCGTCGTCATCTGGCGTTGGCTGCGCGCGGTGATGATCAGGCTTCGCTTTCTTATGAAACCGTGATAACCATTATGCAGGAAAGTGGTTTAAGTTTGCGCGATCTAGAATTCTCAGATATCCGCAATAAGAGCTTATTCATTCGTTTATTGGAGCGTGAAAGCGCGCAAATTGCGGATGTTCATGAGCGTGAGCAATATACCGAAGAGATGCTGGATAAATTCTTGATGATGAGTCGACAAGAATCCTCTAATCGTTCTTCAGAGAATCCCATTGAACGGGTTGAGCGTTTACTAAAAAGCATCGAAGGGGTTGGCCATTTCGAAAGTCAAAAATTGATCGAGCAAGTGCTGAAAATGATGGAAAGTCATCAAATCAGTGTGCGAGATTTGGATTATGGTTGTATTAATAAGTACTCAGTGTTTATTTGCTTGATCAATTGGGAGGCGGAACAAATTCATTCTCTGAGTGAGCGTGAAAAGTTCACAACTTCCATTCTTGAGGAATACGTACAATATTCTGTTAGGAACCCTCGTTCCTCCCAAAAAGCCTAGTTAGCAAAGTGCTTGCTTGGCTCATTTCACAAAGCATGGGGCTTTTTCCTAAGAACTGGCTCCATTGATGTCATGAATGTGCGCTATATTTACTGAAAATTTTGCTTTTGCCTTTTAATGCCTCGACGCATCTTTTAACATTCTGCTTCCCCATAAAGCATAATTCTCAGCAGGAGAGGCCATGAGCATTATTAAACAGGACGATCTGATCACGAGTGTGGCAGATGCCCTACAGTTCATCTCTTATTACCATCCCCTAGATTTTGTAAAAGCAGTTCATGAAGCGTATGAGCGTGAAGAGAGTCAGGCTGCAAAAGATTCTATGGCACAGATTCTTATCAACTCACGTATGTGTGCGGAAGGTAAGCGCCCAATTTGTCAAGATACGGGTATCGTGACAGTTTTTGTTAAAGTGGGTATGAATGTTCAGTGGGAAAGCTCTATGAGCGTGACTGACATGATTAACGAAGGTGTGCGTCGAGCTTACCTTCATCCTGATAACGTACTACGTGCGTCGATTCTTGACGATCCTGCTGGTGCGCGTAAGAACACTAAAGACAATACGCCTGCTGTGATTCACATGGAGATTGTGCCAGGTGATACCGTAGAGGTGCATGTTGCCGCGAAGGGTGGTGGTTCGGAAAACAAATCTAAGCTGGCGATGCTGAACCCATCTGACTCTATTGTTGAGTGGGTGAAGAAAACTGTGCCAACAATGGGCGCGGGTTGGTGTCCACCAGGCATGTTGGGTATAGGTATCGGTGGTACGGCTGAGAAGGCGATGGTGATGGCGAAAGAATCGCTAATGGAACCAATCGATATTCATGAGCTGAAAGCGCGTGGCCCACAAAATCGCGTAGAAGAACTGCGTCTAGAAATTTTTGAAGCGGTTAACAATCTAGGTATCGGCGCACAAGGTTTGGGTGGTCTAACCACAGTGCTTGATGTGAAAATCATGGATTACCCTACCCACGCGGCATCTTTGCCAGTGGCGATGATTCCGAACTGTGCGGCAACTCGCCACGCACACTTTGTGCTTGATGGTTCGGGTCCTGCCGATCTTGTTCCGCCATCACTGGATGATTGGCCAGACATCACTTGGGAAGTGGGTGAGAGTGTGCGTCGTGTTAATTTAAACGACATTACCCCTGAAGCGGTAAAAGAGTGGAAACCAGGTGAAACCGTTCTTCTTAACGGCAAAATGCTTACGGGCCGTGATGCGGCACATAAGAAGATGGTTGAAATGATGGCTAATGGCGAAGAACTGCCAGTAGATCTAAAAGGCCGTTTCATTTACTACGTGGGTCCAGTAGATCCAGTGCGTGACGAAGCGGTAGGGCCAGCGGGTCCAACTACGTCTACGCGTATGGATAAATTCACCCATACCATGCTTGAGAAAACTGGTCTACTAGGCATGATCGGTAAAGCTGAGCGTGGTCCGGTTGCTATTGAAGCGATCAAAGAGTTTGGTGCGGTTTACTTGATGGCCGTGGGTGGCGCAGCTTACCTCGTATCGAAGGCGATTAAGAAAGCTGAAGTGGTAGCGTTTCCTGAACTAGGTATGGAAGCGATCTATGAGTTTGATGTTGTCGACATGCCGGTAACGGTTGCTGTTGATGCAGCGGGTACCTCAGTGCACTTGACTGGCCCAGCAGAATGGAAAGCGAAAATCGAAGCGCAAGTAGTTGAAGTTAAGTAAGTTTTAACGCCGCTTTGTTTCTAAAACGCCCTGCTGGCATTGTCAGTGGGGCGTTTTTATTGGGCAATCTGTCACTTCAATTGCAAAAATTGTCAGTTCTTTGAAAAGAGGGGTTTCTTTGTTCGTCTACTACCATATTATGAATCTGTCAAACAACTTTACATTTTAAGGGTTGATTATGGTTAAGATGCTTTTAGCGGACGATGATGCTCGTCTATCGGATTTGGTAAAGGAATACTTCGACGGTGAAGGTTATGAGGTGACTCATGCTTGGAACGGTCAGGAAGCGTTAGATTACATGGAACAAGATCGACCTGATATTGTTATTCTTGATGTCATGATGCCGGTATTGGATGGCTTTGAAACCTTGAAGCAAATCCGTAATAAAAGTGCGATACCAGTCATTATGCTGACGGCCAAAGGCGATGATATTGATCGTATTTTAGGGTTGGAAATGGGGGCGGATGATTATTTGTCTAAGCCATTTAATCCACGTGAATTGTTGGCGCGAATTAAAGCCATTCTGCGCCGTTCTTCGCAAGAGCGTGAAGATGACCCAATGTCAGATCTGGATTTATCTGATGTCTTGTTGCGTCGTCGTGACCGCACAGTTTACTTGCACAATGAGCCGGTAGAGCTAACCACGTCAGAATACTCGCTGCTGGAATGCATGATGATGGTGCCTGGTCAGGTAATGACTAAGCAAGAGCTGTCAGAGAAGGCTTTGGGGCGTAAGCTAACCATGTATGATCGCAGTCTGGATATGCATATCAGTAATCTACGTAAAAAAGTAGGTAACTTTGAAAATGGTGAGCCGCGCATTAAAACAGTTCGCGGTGTGGGCTACATCTTCGTAGATGGAGCAGAAAGCTAGGCCAATAGCGCTGGTGCCTAATTGTATGAAAAATACCTTTTTACGCGTTTTCTTAGTTGTGTTGTTCTCAAACATGGTTGTCGTGGCAATCGGTCTAGGCGTGGTTGATTTTGTTAAAGATCGAGACCAGGTCTCAGCCGATGTGCTGGGTGATATTGGTGTTAGTTTAGTCTCTACCTATGAGAAAAGTGGTACCAGCGCGCTGCAAGAGCAGGCTAGGAGTTTTGAGAAGCAGCTACAGGGCAGTATTTTTATCTATCAAGAAAATGGGCGTCCTCTATTACGTCCATTGCCACGTAATTTTCGAGACTCAACGTCTTTAGAGGAGACGGTGGGTTCTGAAGATGCGCAAGCGCTTGCTGATGCTCGACGGAGTCAATTCATTCAGGTGATTGGTGCCAGTAATACCCAATATCTTTTAGTGTTTAGGCCGCAAGATAACAATGATGGAATCAGCCCTTGGGCGATTGCTATGTTGTCATTGCTTGGCTTGTTTGTTTCCAGTGCAATTCTGGCCTATTGGCTGATGGGGCCCTTACTAAAGCTGCAAAAAATTACCCGTTCTTTTGGTCAGGGAGAAATGACAGCGCGGGTGGATAGCCGCCTCGTGAAACGTAAGGACGCGATTGGTAATTTGGCGCGAGAGTTTAATGAAATGGCTGGACGTATAGAAACGCTTTTGACTTCAAAAGAGCGTCTCTTGCGTGATGTGTCTCATGAGTTGCGAACGCCTTTGGCTCGTATCGAGGTGGCGCTGACTATTGCAGAGGATAAGCACGGTCAGCCTACTCAGCAGAGTTATTTAGATCGAATTCGCAATGAGTTACATGAGTTGGATGAATTGATAGGTCAGGTATTGACCTTGTCTCGATTAGAGGCGGCATCCATGCAGAAGAGTCAAATCGACTTGCAATTGTGGCTTACTGACATCGTTGATGATGTGCAGTTTGAGTCCCAATTGCGCGGTATCACGATTACTAAAACAGGAGATCAGCCTAAAGCCCTGTTTGGTGACTCAGTGCAGTTGCGTCATGCGGTAGAGAACGTCTTGCGTAATGCTTGTTTTTATTCCGGTGAGGGTGGTTCGGTGGAAGTCAGTTCATCAGAGGTGGATAAGCGAGCGATTATTTCTATTAAGGATAATGGGCCTGGTGTTGCTGAAGAAATGTTAGAAAAGATCTTTCATGCCTTTTTCCGTTCGTCTTCTGCTCGTGAGTCTAATAGCGGTGGTTTTGGTGTCGGCTTGACTATTGCTAAGCGAATTGTGCAGGCCCACAACGGCGAAATTCAAGCGTTCAATCGTCCTGAAGGCGGTCTAGAAGTGCGTTTCTGCCTGCCAATTGCATAAATTTAAGCGTGAAAGCGCTTTTTTTCTTGCATTTGGCGCTTCACCCTGTAGTATGCCCCACCGCAAGTTGGCCAGACAGTCGCCGCTTTGACTTGTTCAAAGGGGAGGAAAGTCCGGGCTTCGCAGGGTGAAGTGCCAGGTAACGCCTGGGGGGCGTGAGCCTACGGAAAGTGCAGCAGAAAATACACCGCCTAAGCAGTTTACTGCCGGTAAGGTTGAAATGGTGCGGTAAGAGCGCACCGCGCACCTGGTAACAGTGTGTGGCAAGGTAAACCCCACTTGAAGCAAGACCAAATAGGAACTCATTGGTGTGACCCGCACTGAGTTCGGGTAGGTTGCTTGAGCCATGCAGTGATGTATGGCCTAGATGAATGACTGTCCACGACAGAACCCGGCTTATCGGCCAACTTGCTCATTCTCTCCCTCTGTTTACCTCCAAGTTTAAATTTCTCGAAAGCAAACCGCAGATAAAGCAAAACAGTTCGCCAAATGGCGAATTTTTTTTGGGTTTTTTTTACCTATTCGAAAAATTAGTGTTAAATTGTGGGGTAAAGTGTCGATAAGTGGGATATGGGCATGTTCAGAGGTATTCATCAGGTCAGTGTGGACGCAAAGGGGCGAATGTCCTTGCCGGCACGCTTACGTGATGAGTTTGAGCAATACGATGATGCGGGTGTGGTGGTGACGATTGATCCCATGTCGCGCTGTTTGTTGCTTTACCCCTTGTCTGAATGGGAGCAGATTCAAGCCAAGCTTGATCGACTTCCATCCTTTCAACCGCAAGCGCGACGATTGCAGCGTCTATTGGTGGGTCACGCGACCGATTTAGAGCTGGACAGTGCTGGGCGATTGCTGTTGCCCGCACCGTTGCGGGAATTCGCCAAAATCGATCGCAAATCCACCTTGCTGGGGCAGGGTAAGAAACTGGAAATTTGGGGCTTGGAAGAGTGGGAAGCTCAGCGTGAGGAGTACCTGTCCGAAGTCAGCCTAGATAATTTAGAACTCGATACATTAATGGATATCTCTCTATGACAGATGCAACACCAGAACACATCAGTGTCATGCTGAACGAATCGGTCGATATGCTAGTGACCGATCCGGCTGGGACGTACGTTGACGGAACGTTTGGTCGCGGCGGGCATACACGTTTGGTGTTGTCACGCCTAACAACAGGCAAAATGTTGGGCTTTGATAAAGACCCTGTGGCCATTGGTCATGGTAAAACCCTTGAAGCAGAAGACTCTCGATTTACCATTGTGCAAGACAGCTTTGCCAGCATGGCTGAGCACATTCCAGAAGTCTTTGGCGCTGATAAAGTTGACGGCGTAATGATGGACCTAGGGGTTTCTTCACCGCAGCTGGATGATGCCAGTCGCGGCTTTAGTTTTATGAATGACGGTCCGCTGGATATGCGTATGAACCCCAATGCGGGCATGAGTGCAGCCGACTGGATTGCTGTAGCAGCAGAAAAAGAAATTGCCGATGTGATGTATCAATACGGTGAAGAGCGTTATTCACGACGCATTGCCCGCGCCATTGTCGAATATCGCTCTCATACCCCCATTACTACCACCAAGCAGCTGGCCAAAATTGTGGCTGAAGCACACCCGGCTTGGGAGAAAGGAAAAAACCCTGCGACACGTGCTTTCCAAGGTATCCGTATTCACATCAATAATGAACTTGGCGATTTGGAAACAGGCTTGGAGGCGGCGGCTAAAGCACTGAAAGTCGGTGGTCGTTTAGTGGTTATCAGCTTCCATTCTTTGGAAGATCGAATTGTTAAGCAGTTTATGAAGAAGATGTGTAAAGGGCCTGATTTACCGCGTCATTTGCCAATTCAAAATGCTCATTTGGACATTCACTTCAAAACCGTGGGTAAGGCGATTAAGCCTTCGAAAGGGGAAGTGAGTGATAACGTTCGCTCGCGCAGTGCAGTATTGCGTGTTATGGAGCGAATCAGTGAATAACCACACGACAAAGCTGCTGTCATTCGTAGTGACGCTGTTGTTGCTAGGCGTGATGGCCATTGTCTTGGTTATTCAAGTGTACGACTTTCGCAGGGACTTCGCGTACCTGCAACAGTTAAAGAAAGACGAAGTGAACTATGAAGTGGTTTGGGGGCAGCTCTTGTTGGAACAAAGCGCCCTGACCCAACCAAGTCGATTGGAACAAGCAGCAATAAGGGATTTGAATATGCATGCTCCGACCCCGGAAGAATTGGTCATTGTGAAGCCATGAACACAAACGAACGTAGTTTATCACCCAGCCGTTGGCGCCTGTATTTGGTGTACGGCATTGCATTCCTTCTATTTGCTGTTGCCGCGGGGCGCTTGTTTTACCTCACGGTGTTGGATAAAGAATTCCTACAAAACCAAGGGGAGATGCGTGCCGTACGAACGGAATCCATACCAGCGACCCGTGGCATGATTTTGGATCGCAACGGTGAGCCGTTGGCGGTGAGTACGCCGACTTGGACAGTGATCGCGAACCCTAGAGATCTTTGGGCGCTTGCTGAAGACCCAAAAAACCTAGCAAAGCCCGTTGGTGAGCGCAAAACACCTGAGCAGGAAATTGCTCGTCTTGCTGAGGCTATGGGAGTGGGGTCGGCACTTTTGAAAGAGCGCTTTGAAGCAAACCGCAATAAAGGTTTTATGTATCTGAAGCGTCAGATTCCACCGCATGAAGCGGAGGCGATACTTGATGCTGAAGTCGTGGGTGTTAGCAAGATCAAGGAATACAAACGCTTCTACCCAGCCGGTGAAGTGACGGCTCAAGTGGTCGGTTTTACCAACATTGATGACAAAGGCCAAGAAGGTCTTGAGCTTGCTTACGATCAGGCATTGCAGGGTAAGCCAGGCGAGTTTTCTTACATGAAAGATCTTAAGGGCAATATCATTCGTACCCTAGGTCAAGAAGTACCAGAGCAGGCAGGCGAAAACATCGAGCTAAGTATCGATATGCGCCTGCAATATTTGGCTTATCGTGAATTGAAAGCGGTAGTGACTGAGCAGCGTGCTAGCTCGGCTTCGGCGGTTATCTTGGATGTGCGTACGGGTGAAGTGTTGGCCATGGTGAACCAGCCATCGTTTAACCCAAATGACCGATCTGACCTTGAGCCAGAAGAATTACGTAACCGTGCAGTGATTGACCTATTTGAGCCTGGCTCAACCATGAAGCCCTTCTCCGTGACAGCCGCGTTGCGTTCTGGTCAATACAATACAGAGTCGATTATCGATACCAGTCCGGGCTACATGAAGTTTGGTCGTTACACCATTCGAGACTTCAGAAACTACGGTAAGATTAATCTTGAAACGGTATTGGTTAAGTCAAGTAACGTTGGTACCTCTCATATTGCCTTGTCGCTACCGCAGGATACCATTTGGAACATGTTCTATGAGTTAGGGATTGGTTCACCTGTTGGTTTGGGTTTCCCCGGTGAAACCACAGGTAAATTGCCAATGCACCCTAAATGGCATCCTTCTGAAATCGCCACCTTGTCTTATGGTTACGGTTTAGCGGTGTCTACTTTACAGTTGGCGCAAGCTTATATGGTGCTGGCGAACCATGGTTACAAGGTGCCTGTGACGCTCTTTAAACAGGATATGCCACCACAGGGTGAGCAGGTGATTCCAGCTAATATTGCTCAAGATGTCGTACACATGCTGCAAGCGGTGGTGACGGAAGGTTCAGGTAAAAAAGCGCAAATTCCAGGTTACAACGTGGCAGGTAAAACCGGTACGGTGCACAAGGTAGGTGAGGGTGGTTATGCATATGATCAGTACATCTCACTGTTTGCCGGCGTAGTGCCTGCAACAAATCCTCGTTTAGCGATGGTTGTTATGGTCAACGATCCAAAAGGTCGTAAATACTATGGTGGTGAGGTTTCTGCGCCAGTGTTTTCACGTGTGATGGAGGGCGCTTTAACAATGCTTAATATTCCGCCTGACCGTCCTGAAGGGCTGCGTGAAGTACGCTTAGAAGAGACTGATAAGGCACCTTATCGAATCGTGCAAGGAAACTAATATGTTTACCTTCGAACAGCTTCTACATTGGCTAACGCTCGAAAATTGTTGGCAAATTGAGCAAAATGAGTATCGGTCTTTAGAGACCGATTCTCGTTTAGTGGGTCCTGAAACGGTCTTTATAGCTCTGCCTGGTGTGTCTAGTAATGGCTGGGATTATTTGGAGCAGGTCGCGGAAAAAGGCTGTACTGTTGCGCTCATCCCAAAGGGGCTTGGTATTACCTCTGACTCCATGGTTCTGCTTGAAGTGGAAGCCATTGAGCAGGTGCTAGCCCAACTGGCTCGCCATGTATATGGTCCTGTACCGCAGCATATTGTGGCTGTGACAGGGACCAACGGTAAATCAAGCATCTGTTACTACATTGCCCAGTTAGCACAAGCCCTTGGTCTAAAGAGTGCCATGATTGGAACTTTTGGTATTGGGGTTCTGGGGGATTTGCAAGAAGCTAAACAAACGACGCCTGATTTGCTGACCTTACACAAACTTTTGTCCTCCTTTGCAAAGCAAGGCGTAGATTTGGTGGCTTTTGAAGCTTCTTCTCATGCCTTGGATCAACAGCGTCTAGCTGGTGTGCCTGTGTCAACGGCCGTTTTCTCAAACCTTACTCGCGATCATCTTGATTATCACGGCTCAATGGAGAATTATGCTTGCGCCAAGCGTCGCTTATTCGAGTTTGAATCTGTCGAGCATGCTATCGTCTGCGCCGACTCTGACTATGCTGACTTTATGGTTGCGACGACCGCCGCTCCAGTGTGGCGTTACTCTGCAGAAGTAGAGAAGTGTGATGCGGTGCAATTCTGTGTGCTCGATAAGGTGTTTGAGCAAACCGGTGTTCGTTTAAATATCGGGGTGTTGAATAAAGAGTATTCGGTTTTGTTGCCCTTGCTTGGGGATTTTAATGTGCAAAATGCCTTGGCTGCGCTGGCCTCGGTGTTGTCCGTGGTTGATGTGCCAGAGAAAGCGATCCCGATGTTGTCCAATCTACAAGGTGCGCCAGGGCGTATGGAGTCCTGTAAACTAGAAAGCGCACCATTGGTGTTGGTCGATTATGCACATACCTCAGATGCGCTGGATGTGGCGTTGCAGGCTATTCATGCCCACGCTGCTGGTCGTGTGATTTGTGTCTTTGGTTGTGGCGGTGATCGCGATAAGGGCAAACGGCCAATGATGCTCTCGGTTGCGCAACAGCAAGCAGATTTTGTTTGGTTGACCTCTGATAATCCGCGTACCGAGTCACCTCAAGCTATTATTGATGATGCCTTAGTTGCACTAGATGATGCTCTGGCTGAAGTGCGAGTCGAGGTGGATCGTCATCAGGCAATTGCTCAAGCGATTGCTATGGCAAGACCAGAAGATATTGTTTTAATTGCCGGTAAGGGGCATGAAACCTACCAAGAAATACAGGGTGTTCGGCACCATTTTGATGATCGAGAAGAAGCCCAAGCGGCGTTGAAGGCCTATGTTGCAAAAGCTTAAATTGTCTGATATCGCGAACGTGGTGGGTGGTCGTTTAATTGGCCAAGATGCTGTTGTGATGGATGTCTCAACGGACTCTCGTGAAGTGCTTGAGCAAAAGCTATTTGTTGCACTGGTGGGAGAGCGGTTTAATGGTCATCAATTTACCGACCTTGTCATGCAACAAGGGGCGACCGCTGTTTTAGTCAGTGAGCCCGTGACAGCAACACCTAGGATTGAAGTGGAAGATACCGCCCAAGCCTACGCTTTAATTGGCCGTATGGTGCGCCGATTGTTTACTGGGCCAGTGGTAGCGATTACCGGTAGTAATGGTAAAACTAGCGTCAAAGACTGGCTTGCGAGAGTCTTGTCTGAGCATGGGCAGGTACTGAAAACCCAAAGCAATCTGAATAATCAAATCGGTGTACCGAAAACACTACTGAATTTGTCTGCTGCGGATCAATATGCCGTGATCGAAGCTGGCACCAGTTTCCCCGGGGAGATTGAAAAGCTTGGTCAAACGATTGAGGCGGACGTAGTGGTGCTAACCAATGCTAGTGGTAGTCATTTGCTTGGCTTTGGCTCAATCCAAGGCATTGCTATTGAAAAAGGTATGCTGTTTGAAACGGCTAAGCCGAACGCTACGGTCGTACTGAACGCCGATGATGCTTCTTACGACTATTGGTTGGGGCGTGTTGGAGAGCGAGAAGTTCGTTCGTTTTCATTTACTGATCCAAGTGCCACATTGTATGCAAAGACTGTCCAAGAAACAGTTTCTGGTTCAAACACTACCCTAGTCTATCGTGACGAAACCTATCGACTGACTCTAGATCGTCCTGGAAAACATCATATTGCGAACGCCATGGCCGTGGCGCTCGCAATGACCGCTTTGGGTTTTGCGTTAATAGATGTGGTGGCGCAATTAAAACATCCGGAACAAGTGCCGGGTCGAATGGAGTTACTGACCTCAAAAAATGAGGCCGTTGTTATTAATGATTGCTACAATGCCAGCCCTAAATCTGTCGAAGCGGCCATAGATGTCTTGGCGCTGTATGCAAATCAGACAAAGTGGATGGTGCTAGGCGCTTTAGGTGAGCTAGGTGATCAAGAAACGGCGATCCACCTTGGGCTTGGAGAATATGCAGCCCAATCAGGCATTGAGCATTTGATTACGATAGGTCCGATTGCAGCACATGCCGGCGAAGGATTTATGCAAACAAAAACGTCTGAGCAGCAGGTGCACCCTTGCCAGACCAAAGATGAAGCGTTGGCGATTCTTGCTGCGCTCAATTCAGAACATGTCATTTTGGTGAAGGGCTCACGCTCGGCCAGAATGGAAGATATTGTTAACGCTCTGAAAAATTAGGAATTAGCCTAGCCATGCTACTGCTTTTAACAGCTTACCTTAGCAAATATTTTACCTTCTTTACGGTGTTCAACTACCTGTCGTTACGTGCGATTTTAGGTGTATTAACGGCACTGTTTATCTCCCTGTTAATTGGTGGCAAAGTGATTCGTTTGCTGCAACGTCTACAAATTGGTCAGGCAGTGCGTGATGACGGTCCGCGATCGCATTTGAGCAAAGCCGGTACCCCCACTATGGGGGGGGTTATGATTCTATTTTCTATTTCAATCAGTACGTTGCTTTGGGGGGATTTAACCAATCCTTATATATGGGTGACCCTGCTAACCATGATTGCTTTTGGAGCCGTTGGTTGGGTGGACGACTACCGTAAAGTAGTGGAGAAGAATTCTCGTGGTTTACCTGCTAAATGGAAGTATTTCTGGCAGAGTGTGTTTGGTCTGTCGGCTGCTATTTATTTGTATTCGATTGCTTCTACGCCGGCGGAAACCTCTTTGCTTATTCCGTTGTTTAAAGATGCTGTTATTCCTCTTGGTATTTTCTTTGTGGTTTTTACCTACTTCGTCATCGTTGGTACCAGTAATGCTGTGAATTTGACTGATGGCTTGGATGGGTTGGCAATTTTGCCAACCGTATTGGTAGGTGGTGCATTGGGGTTATTTGCCTACTTAACGGGTAACATCAAATTTGCCGATTACTTATTGATTCCTTATGTGCAGGGCACCGGTGAATTGATTGTCTTCTGTTCTGCTCTAGTTGGCGCGGGTTTAGGTTTTCTCTGGTTCAACACTTATCCTGCCCAAGTTTTCATGGGGGACGTGGGGGCTTTAGCGCTTGGTGCAGCATTGGGTGTGATTGCCGTGATTGTGCGTCAGGAATTGGTGCTATTTATCATGGGCGGTGTCTTTGTTATGGAGACCGTTTCCGTGATTTTGCAGGTGGCATCTTACAAATTGACCAAGCGCCGCATTTTTCGCATGGCACCGATTCATCATCACTTTGAATTGAAAGGCTGGGCTGAACCCAAAGTGATTGTACGTTTCTGGATTATCACTGTGTGTTTAGTTTTGATTGGTATAGCGACCCTTAAGGTAAGGTAATCCGACATGTCATTGATTTCTTCAGATCGCGTGCGTGCTGTCGTTGGTTTAGGTGTAAGTGGCGTTTCCACGGCAAAGTTCCTCGCTAAGCAAGGTTTAGATTTCTATGTGGTGGATTCCCGTGAGAATCCACCGGGCTTGGATCAAGTAAAGCAGTTTTGCCCAGCTGAGCGAATCTTCACTGGCGGCCTAGAACACTTGAAAAATTTGGCTGTCACCGAGTTGTTTGTCAGTCCGGGTATTGCACTTGCTACGCCTATTTTGCAGGAATTAGCGCAAGCTGGTGTGCAAATGCGTGGTGATATAGATCTATTTTGCGATTATGCAAATGCGCCGGTAATTGCTATTACGGGTTCTAATGCTAAGAGCACTGTGACCACTTTGGTGAATGAGTTGTTGTTAGGCTTGGGTAAGCGTTCTGTGGCGGGCGGAAACCTTGGCTTGCCGGCGCTGGACTGTATTGCCGACGATATTGATTTTTATGTACTGGAGCTTTCCAGCTTCCAATTAGAAACCACGCATGCCTTAAAGGCTGATGTCGCTTGCTTGCTAAACGTGACTGAAGATCATATGGATCGATATGATGATTTATACAGCTATCAGCGTGCGAAACAACGTATCTACCGTGGTTGCAAGGCGGCGGTGTGCAATAAGCAGGACATACTGACGGCACCGTTACTGGCGCAAAATACGCCAGTACGTGCTTTTACGAAGAGCAGTCCGGATCTAAAGGAATTTGGCTTATTGAAAGATCCTGATGGGGTTTGGTTGTCTAAAGGTGTCAAGCGTCTGTTTAATACGGAGGATATCAAACTCAAAGGTGAGCATAACTACGCTAATGTCTTGGCCTGCTTGGCCATTTTAGATGTGTTGGAGCTACCGATTGAGGCGCCGGAAGTGGCGCAGGTATTAGCGACTTTTGCTGGACTGCCGCACCGTTGTGAAACTGTGCGCGAGTTGGATGGGGTGGCTTTTATCAATGATTCAAAAGGCACCAATGTGGGCGCAACTTTGGCGGCCTTAGAGGGCTTGGGTAATAAGCATGAGAAAACGATTCATTTGCTAGTAGGTGGGGTTGGAAAGGGGGCCGATTTCTCACCTTTGGCGCCAGCCTTAGCAAAATTCGTCAAGCATCTTTATGTATTTGGTAAAGATGCTAGCAAGATCGTCGACATCGTACCTGAAGGGACGTCATACTCTGAACATGTCGAATTGGCTGATGTGATGGGAGCTGTAAAAACTCAAGTAAAACAAGGTGATATTGTGTTGTTTTCACCAGCGTGTGCAAGTTTCGATCAGTATAAAAACTTCGAAGCTCGTGGGGATCACTTTGTCGAATTGGTCAATAAGTTATGAATATTCGCGCCATTCTAGAGCCGATTTCATACAAGGAGTTTCGTCAGATTGACCCCGTTTTTACAGCGTCTGTGGCATGCGTATTAGTGCTTGGAATTGTGATGGTGTCCAGCGCTTCGATTTTTTTATCGGAGACGAAATATGGCCATCCGTTTTACTTTATGGCGCGTCAAGTCATTTATTTAATGATCGGTTTGGGTTTTGGCTATTTCATGATGTCCATCCCTACTGAAACCCTGCATAAGTGGGGGGTTCCATTAATGATGTTCTCGTTGTTGCTGCTGATCTTGGTGTTGGTGCCTGGTATAGGCAAAACGGTAAACGGCAGTCGGCGCTGGATTAATCTGTTGGTGTTTAACTTACAGGCTTCGGAAGTCGCCAAGGTCTGTATGGTGGTTTACGTCTCTGGTTATTTGGTGCGGCGGGCTGATCGTGTTCGGCAACAATTGATTGGTTCGGGGATGCCTATGGTGGTGTCCTTTTTGTTTTTGATCTGTCTGCTTTTGGAGCCTGACTTTGGGGCTTCGGTGGTTTTGATCGGTACTGTTATTGCTTTGCTGTTTATCGCGGGGGCGCCGATTTACCAGTTTATTGGGTTGGTGATCGCGGTTATCGGGGCGCTTGGGGTGGTAGCGATTTCGGAAAGTTACCGTGTTAAGCGCTTGATGAACTTTGTTGACCCTTGGGCGGACCCTTACAACGAAGGATATCAGTTATCGCAGGCATTGATTGCTTATGGTCGTGGCGAGTGGTTTGGGCTTGGCCTGGGCAATAGTGTTCAGAAATTAGCGTACTTGCCAGAGGCACACACCGATTTCGTATTCTCTATTTGGGTAGAGGAAACGGGGATGTTTGGTGGTTTGCTGTTGCTAGGCGTGTTCGCAGTGATGCTTGCTCGAGTGTTTAAAATTGGGCAAACGGCCATGCGTCAGGAACGGCTGTTCCAAGGCTATATGTGTTTTGGTTTTGCTATTTTGATTTTGGCTCAGGTCATTATCAACGTAGGGGTGAATACCGGCTTTCTGCCAACCAAAGGTTTGACTTTACCTCTGATTAGTTATGGCGGCAGTAGTTTGATAATCACCTTAGCGAGTTTGTTTGTGGTGGGGCGTGTTGATATTGAAAATCGACGTCTAGAACCTATCGAAGAGAAAGAAAAAACATCGTCTAGAGGACGAAAAGCCAAAGATATGATGGAAATAGGGGACGTATAAGGTGTCTAAGCCGAAAAAAGTAATGCTTATGGCTGGCGGAACCGGTGGGCATATTTATCCTGCTTTGGCGTGTGCCGAGAAATTTTCATCATTAGGAATGGAAGTCTGCTGGATGGGGGCTGCGGGGGGCATGGAAGAGACTCTGGTCCCGAAGCATGATATTCCTTTGCATACGGTTTCCATTAAAGGTGTGCGAGGTAAAGGTGCTCTAGGATTGCTATTAGCACCTTGGCGCATTGCTCACTCCATCGGTCAAGCGGTAGCCATTATGCGCCGTGAGAAGCCTGATTTGGTGCTAGGAATGGGGGGCTTTGTTGCTGGTCCCGGTGGTGTCGCAGCGAAGTTGCTGGGGGTGCCGCTGGCAATCCATGAGCAGAATGCCGTCGCTGGCACCACTAATAAATTGTTGTCTAAGATTGCCAAGCTTAAATTGCAGGCCTTTGACGGTGCTTTGCCAGGTGCTTTAACAGTAGGCAACCCCGTTCGCGGTGCGATTCTGTCACAAAAAACTAGAGCGGTTCGCGAAGAGTCTTCACGACCTGTTCGTTTGTTGGTTGTGGGGGGGAGTCTTGGGGCAAAAGCGATTAACGATGTGGTGCCACAGCTGTTAGCTAATTGGCAACACGAAACTCGTTTAGATGTTTGGCATCAAACGGGGGCGAAAAATTACCAAGCGGTGCAGGCGGACTACGAAAAGCTAGGTGTATCAGCACGAGTCGATGCTTACATTGACGATATGAGTCAAGCCTATTATTGGGCGGATGTTGTGTTATGTCGTGCTGGGGCTATGACAATAAGTGAATTGGCGATTGCTGGCTTACCTTCGATTTTGGTGCCATATCCACATGCGATTGACGATCATCAAACGGCTAATGCGCGTTCATTGTCTCAGGTGGGTGCGGCCTATTTGATGCCGCAGACAGAGCTTAATCTAGCTAGCTTAGAGAGCTGTCTAATCGAATTGACAGACGATACGAATAAATTACAAACCATGGCTGAGCACGCAAAACTGGCGGCTCATCCTGATGCCACCCAGACGGTGGTTTCTCAGTGTATAAGGTTAATTAAGAAATGATGGAAGCAAAATTTCGCTACGATATCCCTACAATGCGCCGAATTCAAAATATCCACTTTATCGGTGTGGGCGGTGTAGGCATGTCAGGTATTGCTGAGGTGTTGTGCAACCAAGGTTACAAGGTTAGTGGCTCTGACATGAAGGCTTCCACAACGACCGAGCGCTTGTCGCAACTTGGTGTTGAAATTTTTATTGGTCATCGTGAAGAAAACGTTAAAAACGCTCACGTTATTGTTGTGTCGAGCGCGATTGATAAAAGTAACCCCGAGATCAAATGGGGCAAAGATCATCGTATTCCAATTGTACGTCGCGCCGAAATGCTTGCTGAGCTGATGCGTTACCGCCATGGCATTGCAGTGGCCGGAACGCATGGTAAAACAACGACGACCAGTTTGATGGCCTCTATCTTGGCGGCGACGGATGAGTCACCGACATTCGTTATTGGTGGTCGTCTGACCAGTGCCGGGGCGAATGCGCAACTGGGTAGCAGTAAATACCTCGTGGCAGAAGCGGACGAAAGTGATGCGTCCTTCCTGCACTTGCAACCGCAAACCGTTATCGTAACCAATATCGATGAAGATCACATGGATACTTATAACGGCGACTTTGAGCAAGTTAAGCGTACCTTTGTGGAGTTTATTCATAACCTGCCGTTTTATGGTCTGGCGGTATTGTGTGTTGACGATGAGAACGTGCGTGAAATCATGCCTGAATTGAGTCGCCCAGTGTTGACCTACGGTATTGATCATGAAGCTGACTTCTATGCAACGGAAATCTCGCAAAAAGGCCGTTTCTGCGAGTTTTTAGCGCATCGTCCGGAAGGAGAGCCACTGCGTATTCGTTTACCGATGCCAGGTCGTCACAACATCCTAAACGCACTGGCAACGATTGCTGTCGCGACGGATTTAGGGGTTGATGCAGCGGCTATACAGGCTGGCTTAATGGGCTTTGAAGGTGTTGGTCGTCGCTTCCAAGAGCAAGGTGATTTGAAATTGCCAGAAGGCGGTAGCGTGATGTTTATTGATGATTATGGTCATCACCCAAGTGAGGTGAACGCGACGATTAAATCGATTCGTGCTGGCTGGCCAGAAAAGCGTCTAGTAATGGTTTATCAACCGCATCGTTATACTCGTACACGTGATCTGTATGAGGACTTTGTAAAGGTATTGTCAGATGTGGACGTGCTGTTGTTGCTGGATGTCTATGCGGCGGGAGAGCCCCCAATTAATGGTGCAGACAGTAAATCCATGTGCGGCAGTATTCGTCAGCGTGGTGCGCTTGATCCGGTTCATGTCGGTAGTGAGGAAGATTTACGTTCAATCTTGGCAAATGTTTTACGTCCTAACGACTTGCTGATCACTCAAGGAGCTGGTGACATAGGGGCGATTTCGAAGAAGTTGGCGGCAGAGGGTATTTGAGATGAGTCTATTGAAAGAAAAAACCGTTGCCGTCATCTATGGTGGACGTTCTGCGGAGCGTGAAGTTTCCTTGGAAAGTGGCACGCGCGTGGCGCAAGCTCTTGTAAATAAAGGTTATCAAGTTGTGAAGGTGGACTTGTATGGCGAAGGAGCCAAGCAAGACCCTGTAAAACAGCTAATGAATACTGACTTTGATATGGCCTTCATCGCCTTGCATGGCGGTGAAGGTGAAGATGGTCGCGTTCAAGCGTTGCTAGATATGTTAGAGAAGCCTTACACCGGTAGTTTGCCTCTAGCATCAGGTTTTGCAATGGACAAAGCGCTGACGAAACGATTTTGGCAGGGTATTGGTATTCCTACGCCAAATTACTTGTGCTTTAGCGGCGAACCAAATATCGATCAAATTAACCAGGAAATGAGCTACCCGTTGATTATTAAGCCGTCCCGCGAAGGCTCAACTATCGGTATCAGTAAAGTAAATGATGCCTCTGAGCTCGAAAAGGCGCTAATGGATGCCAAACGTTATGATTCTGACATTTTGGTGGAAGAGTTCGTTTCTGGGCCTGAGTTTACTGTCGCAATCATTGATGATGTTGCCTATGCGCCGATTGGACTCAAGCCTGCCCAAGGGCACGCCTTGTATGATTACGAAGCTAAGTATTTGGCGGATGATACTGAATATCTTCTGCCTTGCGGTTTGTCGGATGATCTTGAACTTGAGATTCAAGCGTTGGCGCTTGATGCTTACCGCTCATTAAATTGTCGTGGTTGGGGCCGAGTAGACATCATGCAAACCGAAGACGGTTGTTTCACCGTGTTAGAAGTTAATACTTCACCGGGCATGACGTCTCACAGTTTGGTGCCGATGGCTGCCGCATATGCCGGCATCAATTATGATGATCTAGTAGAAATGATTATTATCAAAGCTTGGCAAGAAGCCATAGAGGCCCAATGACACTATGCGCACGGCAGCGTTCCTAGGCGCTATATTATTGATTGTATTTGCCTTGTTTCAGGATAACCCAGATCAAGTTGCCTCTGACGCGCCAATGTTCGATATTCGCAAGATTGAGGTGGTAGGAGATTTGCAATTTGCTGATCGAGACGCGTTGCAGCGAAGTTACAACCAATTGCTTGGTAGGGGGTTGTTTAATGAGCCTATGGAAGCGCTTAAATATGTTGGTGAGCAACCTGCTTGGGTGGAGTCCGCTAAGATTCGACGAGTATGGCCACACACGCTACGTATAGAAGTACACGAGCATAAGCCAGTGGCTTTGTGGAATGATGGGAAGGTTATTACCGCTAGCGGGAAAATCATTGCGCCATCTAGTGCACCCAATTTGCCGCTCACTCAGTTATCTGGGCCAGCTGATACAGAGTCAACCGTGCTTGATCAATTTATCTTGATCAGTCAGCTATTGTCTACCACTACTTTGCGGGTAGCCAAATTAGAGTTGGAGAATCGAGGTGCTTGGAATATTTCATTCGCGAATGGTGTTAGCGTAAAACTCGGTCGTGATGCGGTTTTAGAGCGATTACAGCGCTTTGTAGCAGTGTATAAAAGTGATTTATCGGGTAGAATAGATCGGATTGCATCAGTCGATGCCCGCTATCCTCATGGGGTGGCGGTGAAATGGAAACCTGAACAGTGAAAGTTGGTCTGATTGTTGCTTTTTTAAGCAGTAATGTGTTGGTTGTTGGATTGCTAGGATTTTTATGATTGTTGGATTAGACGTTGGCACTTCAAAAATTACCTGCGTAGTCGGGGAAAAAGGTGTTGATGGTGTAATGGAAGTCGTTGGTGTAGGCACTCATGCTGCAAAAGGCATGAAACGTGGTGTCGTCATCAATATCGAGTCCACCGTGCAATCTATCCAGCGAGCAGTTGAAGAAGCTGAGCTGATGGCAGGCTGTAATATTCATTCAGTTTACGTGAGTGTTGCAGGAAGTCATATTCGCAGCCAGAACTCACACGGTATTGTGGCCGTGAAAGATGGTGAAGTGCAGGTTGAAGACATTGAACGTGTAATTGATGCTGCACAGGCAGTACCAATTTCATCGGATCAACGTTTACTGCATGTTTTGCCGCAGGAGTTCAATATTGATTCCCAAGAGGGAATTCGTGACCCGCTTGGCATGTCAGGCGTGCGTTTGGAAGCGAATGTGCATCTGATCTCAGGCGCAGCGAACGCAGTGATGAACGTTGAGAAATGCATCCGTCGCTGCGGTCTTGAAGTCGACGGTGTGATTTTGTCGCAGCTTGCTTCAAGTCAAGTGTGTTTGAGTGAAGACGAAAAAGATTTGGGTGTTTGCTTGGTTGATATCGGTGCGGGAACATCTGACATTGCTGTCTGGCTGGACGGTGCTATGCATCACACAGCGGTAGTGCCAGTTGCCGGAGATCAAGTAACCAATGATATTTCAATGGCACTAAGAACGCCTACTCTCCACGCTGAGAACATTAAGATCAAGTATGCTTGTGCAATGTCTAGTTTGGCTTCGGCTGATCAACGCATCGAAGTGCCAAGTGTTGGGGACCGAAAACCAAGATCAATTTCTCGCCATGCGTTAGCTGAAGTTGTTGAAGCACGTTATGAAGAGATTTACAAGATGGTGCTGGATGAGTTAAATCGTAGCGGTTATGCCGAACGTATTCCTGCTGGTATCGTCATTACTGGTGGTACTTCCTTAATGGAAGGGGCGGAAGCCTTAGCTGAGCGTATTTTTGATATGCCAGTTCGAATAGCGCCTCCTCACCTCACTAACGGGGTGACTGAGATGGTGGATAACCCAAGCTTTTCGACCAGTGTTGGTTTGTTAGAATATGCCGGAGTAGGTGTGCCGGTGCCGGATGCTGTAGAGCCATCTGCGCAGGTAAAGACACCGAAGAAAAAGTTTCTGCCCGAAGTGGCGAGCGGTGAAGCCAAGCCTGCTTTCAGTCCAGCGAAGGCGTGGCACAAAGTAAAAGACTGGTTTCAGAGTTATATTTAGTCAGGAATGACAGCAGAATTATAGGAGCTTAAAGCCCATGTCCATGAACGTATTTGATTTAGCCGAAGAAAACTTATCAGACAATGCTGTCATCAAGGTAGTTGGTGTAGGTGGCGGCGGCGGTAACGCTGTTAAGCACATGCTTGAAAGCAACTTGGATGGTGTTGAATTCATCTGCGCGAATACAGATTCAAAAGCACTTATTGGTTTGGATTCAGGTATTACGCTGCAGTTAGGTACGACCGTCACTAAAGGTCTAGGTGCAGGGGCTAATCCTAGCATTGGCCGTGACTCTGCTCTTGAAGATCAAGAGAAAATTACCGAATTGCTGACTGGCGCCGATATGGTGTTCATTACAGCTGGCATGGGTGGTGGTACTGGTACAGGTGCTGCCCCAGTAATTGCTAAAGTTGCCCGTGAATTAGGTATCTTGACGGTTGCTGTTGTAACAAAGCCGTTTCCTTTTGAAGGGCGTCGTCGCGCGAAAGTTGCAGAAGAAGGTATTAAAGAGCTGCGTGATAACGTGGACTCTTTGATTACCGTACCGAACGAGCGTCTACTGCCAGTGCTAGGTAAGAATATCTCTTTGCTAAAAGCGTTTGGTGAAGCCAACAACGTATTGTTGAATGCGGTACAAGGTATTACCGACTTGATCATGCGCCCTGGCCTAATCAACGTCGACTTTGCTGACGTGCAAACGGTTATGAAAGAAATGGGTATGGCGATGATGGGGTCTGGCTCGGCAACGGGTGAAGATCGTGCGCGCGTTGCAGCAGAAGCAGCGATTCATAATCCACTGCTTGAAGATATTAACTTGAAAGGTGCTCGCGGCGTACTTGTAAACATCACGGCAAACGATGAGGTGGGTCTTTCTGAGTTTACTGAAGTCGGTAATATCATTGAGGAATATGCTTCCGAGGATGCGACTGTCGTGATTGGTTGTGCGATTGATCCGAGTGTTGGTGAAGAGATGCGTGTAACTGTGGTTGCGACCGGTCTAGAGGGAAGAGGCGGTGAAGCGCAGATGCAATCGGCTGTCGGTGCGACGGTTTCAGCAACTGCTTCTGTTTCAGCATCACCTGCTCCGGCTCCAGCGGTAGAATCTGTTCCGGTTAGCGTAGTGTCATCTCAGCCTGAAGCATCAAAGCCGGTGGTTGAGGCGACGATTAATAAACCAGAACCAAAACTAAGTGAATCCACTAGTACTGCTAGCTCGGCTCAGAGTGCAGATGACAAGCTATCATACTTGGATATTCCGGCATTCTTGCGTCGTCAAGCGGACTAAGAAAAAAGTTTGCGCAAAAAGTGCGCAGCTTTGGGGTTCTTAATTGTATAAAACGACACTTGTTGGTATTATTCCGGCAAATTTTAACTGTCATCATATTGTAGGAATATAATGGTACGTCAGCGCACGCTTAAAAACATTATTCGCGCTACTGGAGTGGGCTTACACTCTGGCGAGAAAGTTTATCTAACGCTTAAACCGGCGCCAGTGAATACTGGTATTGTGTTTGTGCGTACAGATCTTGAGCCACCTGTAGAAATTCTTGGCTCAGCTCAATCTGTTGGCGCTACCAATTTCGCAACGGCTCTACGTGATGGTGAGGTAACGGTTAGTACAGTTGAGCACTTATTATCAGCTATGGCTGGTTTGGGTGTTGATAACTGTTATGTTGAGTTAAGTTCAAGTGAAGTGCCATTAATGGATGGTAGTGCAAGTCCTTTTGTGTTCTTGCTTCAATCTGCTGGCATCGAAGAGCAAGAAGCTCCGAAGAAATTTATTCGTATTAAGAAGCTAATCCGTGTTGAGGATGGTGATAAGTACGCATCGCTTGAGCCGTTTAATGGTTTCCGTTTATCTTTCACAATCGACTTTCAGCATCCAGCGATCGATGAAGAAGTCCAGTTTACGTCGGTAGATTTTTCAACGACTACATTTGTCAAAGAAATTTCTCGCGCTCGTACATTTGGCTTTATGAAAGATATCGAATACTTTAAAAACAATAACCTAGCTCGTGGTGCAAACATGGAAAATGCTGTCGTTCTTGACGACTACCGTGTATTGAATGACGAAGGTTTGCGTTACCGTGATGAGCTTGTTCGTCATAAAGTATTGGATGCGATTGGTGATTTATACCTACTTGGTCACAGCGTAATTGGTGAATATAAAGCATTCAAATCGGGTCACGGTTTGAATAACAAACTTCTTCTTGAATTGTTGCAAAACCAAGATGCTTGGGAATATGTGACTTTTGAAGAGGATGAGGCATTGAATCCGATTTCGTTTACGGAATCGGCAGCGATTGCCTAGTTATTAAGCAAAATTTTAAAAAGCCAGACTTATGTCTGGCTTTTTTCGTTATAAGGGCTTGATAATTCATGTTTCGGAGCTATTTACCATGTTAGACTCTAAATTATTCTAATTCTAAGTTGTGTTGAAATATGTTCGGAACAGTCATTAAAAAAATTGTCGGTACTAAAAACGACCGAGAAGTGAAGCGTTATAAGAAAGTCGTCTCTCAGATCAACAAGTTAGAAGAGACCTTTAAAGGATTAACCGATGATGATTTGATGGCCAAGTCGAATGAATTTCGGGAGCGTCTGGCCAAGGGTGAGTCGCTTGACTCTCTTTTGCCAGAAGCTTTTGCAACGGTTCGTGAAGCCAGTAGTCGTGTCATGGGGATGCGTCATTTCGACGTGCAAATGATCGGCGGTATGGTGCTTCACGAAGGGCGTATTGCAGAAATGCGTACAGGTGAAGGTAAAACGCTCGTTGCAACTTTAGCTGTTTATCTTAATGCCTTGGCAGGTAAAGGTGTCCATGTTGTTACAGTGAACGATTATCTGGCTCGTCGAGATGCGAACTGGATGCGTCCGCTGTATGAATTTTTGGATATGAGCGTTGGCGTGGTACATGCGGGCCAAGAGCGTGAAGAAAAGCGTACTGCTTACCAATCCGATATCACTTACGGTACCAACAATGAGTTTGGTTTCGATTATTTACGTGACAACATGGTTTTCCGTATGGAAGACCGTATGCAGCGCGAGTTAGCGTTTGCTGTTGTCGACGAAGTGGACTCGATCCTAATTGATGAGGCGCGTACGCCTCTGATAATTTCTGGTGCGGTAGAAGATAGCTCAGAACAATATCGTAAAATCAATACGCTAGCGCCTTTGCTAATCAAGCAAGAAGAAGAGGGCGAAGAAGTTGGCCATTACACCTTTGACGAGTCTCAGCGTAATGTTGAGCTAACCGAAGACGGTCACCAATTTGTTGAAGCGTGGTTGGTTGAGCAGGGTCTACTAGAAGAAGGTGATAGCCTTTACGCTGCCAGCAATTTACAGCTTTTACACCATGTTTATGCTTGTATGCGTGCCCATGTGGTGTTCAAGAAAAATATCGACTATGTGGTTCAAGATGGTCAAGTGGTCATCGTCGATGAGCATACAGGTCGTACTATGCCAGGCCGCCGCTGGTCCGAAGGTATTCACCAAGCAGTGGAAGCCAAAGAAGGTGTCAAAATTCAGGCAGAAAGCCAAACCTTAGCTTCGACTACCTTCCAAAATTACTTCCGTTTGTATGAAAAGTTGTCCGGTATGACGGGTACTGCGGATACCGAAGCATTCGAATTCCAGCAAATTTATGCTTTGACCGTTATCGTTATTCCTACCAATAACCCTGTGCAGCGAAAAGATTTCAATGACTTAATCTTCATGAGCACTGAAGAGAAGTTTGAAGCAATTGTAAAAGATATTGAAGAAACGGTACAAAGTGGTCGCCCAGTATTGGTGGGTACAGCATCTATTGAATATTCTGAATTGCTATCTAGTTTCCTTGATAAAAAAGGTGTTAAACACAATGTACTAAACGCCAAGCAGCACGAACGTGAAGCCGATATCGTTGCGGAAGCGGGTCGTCCTGGCGCAGTGACCATTGCTACCAATATGGCAGGTCGAGGTACTGATATTGTGTTAGGTGGTAACCTGCAAGTTGAATTATCACAGCTTCCTGAGGATGCCACTGAAGCACAAAAAGACGCCTTGAAAGCGGATTGGAAAGCTCGTCATGAAGCGGTACTTGCTGCTGGTGGTCTACATATAATTGGTACAGAGCGCCACGAGTCTCGTCGTATCGATAACCAGTTGCGTGGTCGTGCAGGTCGACAAGGTGATGTGGGCTCTTCGCGTTTCTATTTGTCCCTTGAAGATAACCTAATGCGTATCTTTATGTCTGATCGCATCAAGAAGATGATGCAGGCTTTAGGGATGGAGAAAGGCGAAGCCATTGAGCATAAAATGGTCTCAAATGCCATTGAGAAAGCGCAGCGTAAGGTCGAAGGTCGTAACTTCGATATCCGTAAACAATTGCTCGAATACGATGATGTTGCAAACGATCAGCGTCAGGTGATTTACCGTCAGCGTTACGACATGATGGTGTCAAATGACTTGTCTGGCGCTATTGAGTCGATGCGTGAGGAGGTAGTTTCCAATCTCATTGATGAGTATATCCCCCCACAAAGCATCATTGATCAATGGGACCTTGAGGGGTTAGAAGAACGTATTCGCAATGAATTTGGTCTTGAACTTGCGATTCAACAATGGGTGGCAGAGGATAAAAAACTCTACGAAGAGCCATTGCGTGAGAAAATCTTGCAAGCCTTCATTGATGATTATGCGGCGAAAGAAGCTATTGCTGGGCCTGAGGGGCTGCGAAATTTCGAGAAACAGGTGCTTCTGCAGGTGCTGGACACGCTTTGGAAAGAGCATTTGCAAACGATGGATATGTTGCGACAAGGTATTCACTTGCGCGGTTATGCCCAGAAAAACCCAAAACAGGAATACAAGCGTGAAGCGTTTGAGTTATTCCAAAATCTTCTGGATCAAATTAAATTTGATGTGATTCAGATCGTTACACGCGTGAAAGTGCAATCTGCTGACGAAGCAGAAAAGATTGAAGCAGCACGTCGTGAGCAAGAGGCTAAAACAACCATGACCACCAATGTATCTGACGCTGGTGATGCTCAGACTAGCGGTGCAGCGTCTGCTGGTGATATGCCGCGTGTTGGTCGAAATGAGCCTTGTCCATGTGGTTCTGGTAAGAAATACAAACAGTGTCACGGTAGTTTAGTTTAGTCATTTAGTTTAAAGCGAGAGGCCAATATGGCAGTTGGATTAGGTTCTTTTCCTGTAATTCCTTCAATTTCTGGTGTGCGTTTTGCGGCCATGGAAGCAGGTGTTAAAAAAGCAAACAAAAAAGACGTGGTTGTCTTTGAGTTGGCAGAAGGTTCTGCGGTTGCAGGTGTCTTCACGCAAAACCAGTTTTGCGCAGCGCCTGTTCGAGTTTGTCGAGAGCATCTTGCAAAAGCTAAACCGCGCTATCTTGTGATCAATACCGGAAATGCCAATGCGGGTACGGGTAAATCTGGTATGCAGAATGCCCTGCTCACTTGTGAAACCCTGGCGAACCTTACCGGTGTGGCATTAGAGCAAATTCTGCCATTCTCTACTGGTGTTATTGGTGAGCCGCTGCCCGTTGCAAAAATCACTAAAGTATTGCCAGATGCATTGGCTTCTTTGACCTCTGAGGGGTGGGAGAATGTAGGTCGCGGCATCATGACGACAGATACCTTGCCTAAAGGTTCCTACCGTCAGGTAGAGTTGTCGGGTGTGACAGTCACGATTGGTGGTATCTCGAAAGGTGCGGGCATGATTCGTCCAAACATGGCGACTATGTTGGGCTATATTTTTACTGATGCTGCTGTAGATCAGCTTGCTTTGCAGGCGCTATTGAAAGATACGACCGACCAAAGTTTTAACCGAATTACCATTGATAGTGATACGTCGACTAACGACTCTTGCATCGCTGTTGCGACGGCGCAAGCGGCTAATCCTGTAATTACTGACTTTACACAAGGTGACGGTGCAGTGTTTGCCGCAGCTTTCCTTGAGGTAATGCAAGAACTAGCGCATGCCATTGTTCGCGATGGTGAGGGAGCAACTAAGTTTGTTACCGTTGAAGTGAAGGGGGCAAAAATCAAATCAGATGCGACTAAAACAGCATTTGAGATTGCTCACTCGCCGCTGGTAAAAACTGCGCTATTTGCTTCTGACCCAAACTGGGGGCGCATCCTTGCTGTAGTGGGTCGTGCTGGCGTTGAGAATCTAAATGTAGATACGGTTTCTCTTTCGATTAATGGTTGTGAAATCGCTCGTGAAGGTGGTCGCTCACCAGATTACAACGAGGAAGCAGGCCAAGAAGCTATGAATCCTGCAGAGATCCATATTGTTGTGGACCTTGGGGCTGGGGAAGAGTCGGATATCGTTTGGACAACGGACTTCTCGCATGAATACGTGACCATCAATGCTGAGTACCGCACCTAATGGTTATTCGTGTTGCTGCGGGTATTATTATGCGCGATGAGCAAGTGTTTATCGCGCTTCGCTCGCAAGATAAGCATCAAGGCGGTTGTTGGGAGTTTCCTGGCGGCAAGGTTGAGCTTGATGAGGAACCGCGTGCGGCGTTAGTGCGTGAGCTCGAAGAAGAGTGTGGTATTCAGGTCAACGTGTCCTCGCCATTTCAATTGATTCGTCATGATTATTCGGATAAGTCAGTAGAGTTGCACTTTTTTAAAGTAACTGATTTTGATGGCGAGCCTCATGGTAAAGAGGGTCAAGAAGTCGCTTGGGTATCGTTGAAAGACCTTACCAGTTATACGTTCCCTGAGGCTAATGTGCCAATCGTGAAGGCGCTGCTTGCTGCTTAACGTTACAGAAGATTTATGCGAGATAAAAACGGCCTTATAGCCGTTTTTTTAATCCAAAATCTTATGTAGTAATACGCGAAGTGTTTCCGGTTCAAAAACCTTATCACAAATGGCATCAACGCCTTCTTGCGTGATGTTGGCCAGCTGAGGTTGGTCAGCGTTCGAGGCAACCATCAATATAGGTATATGAGATAGATGTTCAGTCATGCGAATAGTGTGAGTGAACTCGATCCCATCCATTTCAGGCATATTGTAATCAGTGATGACTAGGTCATAGCTTTCATCGCTCATTAGGGTGATCGCGTCAGCACCATTAGCTGCTAAGTCGATGTTTACAATCCCCATGCTCTCCAGTACCCGTCTAATGTGTTTTTGGGCTAGGCGGCTATCATCGACAATCAAAACCTGCATTTCATGTGGGTCAATCAGCTCTAAATCGATTTCCTGTTCCATGCTTAAGTCGAGTGTTGCATTAATGGCCCTTTGTAGGTCTTTATGGGCAAAGGGTTTTGGGAGGATTGCGATGACGCCTGCTTGACGCAGTGTTTCTAGCATCTCACGATTTCGCTCGCTGGAAACGAGCATAAAGTTGATGTGCTCAGTTTCAGGATGCTTCTTTATTAAAGTGATGAGCGTTTCCGCTGTGCCATCAGGTAAGTACATTGAAGAGATGACCAAATCTGGCTCATTTTCTTTAATGGCGTAAATAGCAGATTTAATGGAGTCGGCAAATGCTAAATGGCGGATTCCAGTTTCTTCAAGTGCTCTTTGAATGATCTTTTGTTGAGTGGAAGACGGCTCTACTAGCAGAATCGACAGCTCTTCCGAAGATGGCATTAGTCCCATACTACCCTCTGTTGCTAAACAAGTTATACTAACCGAATGTAACACAGCTATTTCTGTGTGTATTTACAATTGGTCAATAAAAGAGGTTTTTAAATGGCGACAGCAAGTGCCTGCCATATCTTGGTAAAAACCAAGCAAGAAGCAGAACAGTTAAAGTTGAAGTTGGATAATGGTGCCGACTTTTATCAACTGGCTAAGAAATTTTCCACTTGTCCATCTGGTAAGAAGGGTGGTGACTTAGGGGAATTTCGTAAAGGTGATATGGTTGCACCCTTTGATAAGGCGGTCTTTGGTGGCCCTTTATTGAAGGTTCAAGGCCCAATTAAAACCAAGTTTGGTTTCCATCTAATCAAAGTGCTATACCGTTCTTAATAAGGAAGTCGCAGTATGAACATTACTGAATTGTCGTCTCACTACTTTGTTTCACCGCAAATTGAGCTTTCCGATATTAATGCTCTGAAAGAGCAAGGTTTTGCTGTAATTGTCAACAATCGACCTGACGGTGAGTCGGAGGATCAGCCAAGCAGCGCTGAGGTTCAGGCTGCGGTGGAGCAGGCGGGCCTGCGATATGTTTGCAATCCGGTTGATCTGCAAAATCTTTCTCATAAGGAAGTCTTAGTTCAAAATGAATTAATAGAAACCGGTGATAAAGTATTTGCTTACTGTCGTACTGGTACGCGCTCATCGGTTTTATGGGTGCTGGCTAATCAAAAAGACGAAGCTTCATTTGTGACGTTAGTGGCTGATGTAATGCGAAAAGGGTTCGATTTAGGGCGTTGTTTGCCTGCAATGGAACGTTTGAAAAAAGCGTAATCCCCTTTTTTCTCAAAAAGCCCGCAAAGCGGGCTTTTTTGTGGCAATTAGTAATAAGTTGGTCGATTATCATATAGGTCAACCGAGTTTATTTTAGTAAACTTGTGGAGCGTAAAGGAGAAAAATGCAGATGGTAAGTCGACCCTCGTTAGAAACTGCTACCGCTTCAGACCCAGATCGTTTCGTCGAGCCCTTAGAGCTTGGTAAGCGTGTAAAAGAAATTCGCCTAACAAAAGGCTGGACCTTAGAGGAAGTAAGCAAGCGAACAGGTATTGCTCGATCAACCTTGTCTAAAATTGAAAATGATCAAGTGTCGCCCAGTTTTGCTATTGTGCAGAAGTTGATTGGTGGTCTAGGTATGGATTTGCCGCAGTTGTTTGTGGAAACGCAGGAGCATTCGATTGCTGGTCGGCGCGATATTACACGCTCTGGTCACGGTGAGTCTCATCCAACCGCCACCTACGAGCATGAGCTTCTCAATTACTCGATTAGTCGCAAAAAAATGGTGCCGTTTAAGACGATTGTGCGTGCGCGTAGTTTTTCTGAATTCAAGGAGTGGGTGCGCCACGATGGTGAAGAATTTCTCTTGGTTCTATCCGGCTGCGTGATATTTTATTCCGAGTTTTACGAGCCGGTAGAGCTAAATGAGGGTGATAGTGTGTATTATGATGCAGCGATGGGTCATATCGTAGTGTCTAATTCTCCTGAAGACGCGCAAATTTTGTGGGTAGTGGCCCGCTAATAACAGTGGAAGAACAGTAAATTATTATAGGGGTGTTATGCCTAATTCATGGGACGTAGAGAGCTGGCGTCATAAAACGGCTTTACAGCAACCAGAATACCCAGATGCGAAAGCGCTTGCTGGTGTTGAACATACCTTGTCTAGCATGCCACCTTTGGTGTTTGCTGGTGAGGCGCGTCAATTACGCACCGACTTGGCTGAGGTTGCAAAAGGTAACGCATTTCTCTTGCAGGGTGGTGATTGTGCTGAAAGCTTTGCTGAGTTTTCTGCTAATAATATCCGTGACACCTTTAAAGTATTGCTGCAAATGGCAGTGGTGATGACCTACGCGGGCAAGTGTCCCGTTGTGAAAGTGGGTCGTATGGCAGGGCAGTTTGCTAAGCCTCGTTCCGCTGGTACTGAGATAGTGGATGGCATTGAATTGCCGAGTTATCGCGGCGACATTATTAATGGTATCGAGTTCAATGAAGGTGCGCGTATACCGGATCCTGAGCGTTTGGTGAAGGTGTATAACCAAAGTGCGGCGACAATGAATTTATTGCGCGCTTTTTCTCAAGGTGGTTTTGCCGATCTTCATCAGGTGCATCAATGGAACCTGGATTTTATCAGTGCGAGTCCCGCTGGTGAGCGTTACCAATCGATTGCCAACAAGATTGATGATGCATTGCAGTTTATGGAAGCGTGTGGCATTGGTGCAGGCACTTCTCAGTTGCGTGAAACGTCATTTTACACCTCCCATGAAGCCTTGCTGTTGCCTTACGAACAGGCGCTAACACGTCAGGATAGCTTGACTGGAAAATGGTATGACTGCTCTGCGCACATGTTATGGATCGGTGATCGCACTCGTCAAATCGACGGTGCTCATGTGGAGTTTTTACGCGGTGTGCATAACCCGATTGGCGTAAAAGCGGGGCCATCTATGGACCCAGAAGACCTGCTGCGTTTGTGTGATATTTTAAACCCGAATAACGAAGAAGGGCGTTTAAATATCATTGTTCGTATGGGTGCAGATAAAGTGGCGGATGGCATGCCAAACCTTATTCGTGCGATTGAGCGCGAAGGCAAGAAAGTGGTTTGGAGTAGTGATCCGATGCATGGTAATACGGTGAAAGCGAGTACGGGATATAAAACTCGTAAAGTGGATGATGTGTTACGTGAAGTTCAGCAATTCTTCGAAGTGCATAAAGCCGAAGGGACTTACCCGGGTGGTGTGCACTTTGAGATGACGGGGCAAAACGTCACGGAATGTGTGGGCGGTGCCTTCCAAGTCACAGAAGCAGATCTTGCAGATCGTTACCATACGCATTGTGATCCGCGTCTAAATGCAGATCAGTCGTTAGAATTGGCATTTATGATTGCCGAAACTTTGAAAAAAGCTCGGGCGTAATTTACGTTTCAAGTTTTTCTTGATGGATAGTAAAAAGCCCCTTGGTGTTGATACACCAAGGGGCTTTTTTTTAAGCGTTTGAGGCTTGAGTTAGCCTTTGCGGCGGCGAAATGCAGAGGTTGCAGATTTAGCAGTAACATCTAGTTTGGCCATGATCAAGGCCATTTCGTCTGCTTGCTCAGCTTGTTTTTTGCGAAGCTCTTCTGCGCGTTCCGCCTTGGCTTGTTTCTCGGCTTCGCGAAGCATTTTCTGAATGCTGCTTGAGCTACGAGTTGTTGCCGTTTTGGTGGCGGGTGCCGTAGTGCGCTTTATCGTTGACGGCTTAGTTGGGTCTTCGACCTCAATTGATGCTGGTGTATCAAGGCGATCTTCACCAATTAGCTCACCGAAAAAGGAGGCAGCCGTTGGTTTAGGTGCATCTTTTGGTAGTGCTACTTTAGGCATTTCGGCAGCTTTCTTGGCTGACGCTGCAGCCTTGCGAGCCGACGGCTTTTTCACAGGCTCTGCAGTGGAGTTGCCATTAGTGTCAAACATAGCTTTTTTGCCAAAATCAAAAGATTTTACTTTTGCAGTTGTTTGACCAATTTTGTAGCCGCGAAGACTGTCTGCGTTGTAGATTGCAATGTAGTCTTGCTCTAGTTCGTAAAGCTCTTCTTTGTCGCTTGTCTCGAACAATTCTTCTACTGTGAATGCGTCAACGCCGTGAGTGCGAATCTCTTCATACAGTGGGTAATCTAGGTCTTCGTTTGCTGCTTCGACATATTGTTCAAAGCGCTGAAAACCACTGTTAAAAGAGGTCCCGACGTAGTGCTTTCCAGTGACATTATTGATGATTTTGAAAACAACCAAAATTCCTGCCTCTTGAATTCTTACAGTCAAATGCAAAGCATAGCCAACCTCGCCTATACAGAGACGATGTCTGGTGCTTGCAAAAATTAATGAGTTTTAAAGTTTGAAAACGAGATTTAATCCGTCTCGTACGTGGAGGTGAACATTCTCCACTCTCGGATCTTGAGCGATACGCTGGTTCATTGCATCCACTGCTATATCGCTGTTCTCTTCGGGAGAGAGTACTCGTCCTTGCCAAATAGAGTTGTCTATTATGATTAAGCCGCCGCTGCGAACCAGTGGTACTACTGCTTCATAATAGTTGAGATAGTTGCGTTTATCGGCATCGATAAAAACAAAATCAAGTGGCTCCTTTATTGTTTGGATGGTATCCAAAGCGGGGCCAAAAATGGGGGTGATCTTGCTCCCGAACGGGCTGCGATCAAAGAATTTCTGTGCAAACTCAATTGCACGAGGGTTGGTTTCACAGCAAATTAATTTGCCGTCTTCAGGCATGCCTTCTGCAATAGATAATGCAGAATAGCCTGTAAACATACCGATCTCTAAAGCGTTCTTAGGTTGATGGATTTTGGCTAACAACTTTAGTGTGCGACCAATTGTGCGACCCGATAACTTGTTCGGGTAGCCCATGTCGGAGTAAGTCTTATCGACTAGTTCCAACAAAAGGTCTGGCTCTGGTTGAGTAGTCTCAACGCAGTAGTTGTCAATTGCTTCGTGATCCATAAGGCCTAAATTTCTTGGAAGGGTTGTTGTGAAACGAGCGCCATTTTACCTTCTTGAGGGGGAAAGTCCATGGCTGAAAAGCACAAAAAAAGGTTGATTTTTGTATCGCATGATGCGTGTTTTGTTGCAACTATGAATATCTGCATCTAAGGTCGCAAAATGCTCTAATAAGTGTTAGGTTATAGCGCTTAAATTTCCATGTGCTCTTTCGTATGGAGCACCACTGACTCCGATAGGGGAAACAAATGCCAGTAATTACTTTACCAGATGGAAGCCAGCGTACTTTTGCTGAGCCCGTTACATTAATGCAAGTGGCTGAGGACATTGGTCCCGGTCTAGCCAAAGCTACCGTTGCAGGTAAAATCAACGGTCGTTTAGTCGATGCCTGCGAAGTTATCAGTGAAGATTCCGATGTGAGCTTGGTAACGGGACGAGATGAAGAAGGTCTTGAGATCATTCGTCACTCATTTGCCCACCTGGTAGGTCATGCCGTAAAACAGCTGTTCCCTACAGCTAAAATGGCTATCGGCCCAGTTATTGATGAAGGCTTTTACTACGATATTGCTTACGAACGTCCATTTACGCCGGAAGATATGGCGGCGATCGAAGCACGTATTGGTGAGCTGATTAAAAAAGATTACGACGTTATCAAAAAGATGACGCCGATTGATCAAGCACGTGCTCAATTCCTTGAGCGTGGTGAAAGCTACAAAGTGCAATTGATCGATGATATGGACGAGTCTGTAAAAGAAGTAGGCTTGTACCACCATGAAGAATACATGGACATGTGTCGTGGTCCTCACGTGCCAAACACTCGCGTACTACGTCACTTTAAATTGATGAAATTGGCTGGTGCATACTGGCGCGGTGATTCAAGTAATGAACAGCTTCAGCGTATTTACGGTACAGCTTGGTCAGACAAGAAAGATCTAAAAGCTTACCTCACACGTATTGAAGAAGCTGAAAAACGAGATCACCGTAAACTAGGCAAAAAACTAGATTTATTCCACGTTCAAGAAGAAGCGCCTGGCATGGTGTTTTGGCACCCTAAAGGCTGGAAGCTGTATCAGACAGTTGAGCAGTACATGCGCCAGAAGCAACTTGAAAACGGATACCAAGAGGTGAAAACACCTCAAATCGTAGACCGTGTATTGTGGGAAAAATCTGGTCACTGGGGTAAGTATCATGAAAACATGTTTACTACTCATTCAGAAAACCGCGACTACGCTGTAAAACCGATGAACTGTCCTTGTCACATTCAAGTGTACAACCAAGGGCTGAAGAGTTACCGCGACTTGCCATTCCGTATGGCTGAGTTTGGTTCTTGTCACCGTAATGAGCCTTCTGGTGCATTGCACGGTATTATGCGTGTGCGTAACTTCGTACAGGACGATGGTCATATCTTCGTTACTGAAGATCAGATTCAGTCAGAAGTGTCGGCTTTTATCGACTTATTGCATGAAGTGTATGCGGATTTGGGTTTCGATCAGATCATTTACCGTTTATCTACTCGTCCAGAGCAGCGTGTAGGGGCGGATGAAGTTTGGGATAAAGCTGAGAAAGCCCTGTCTGATGCATTAGATAATGCTAAATTGGATTGGGAAGAGCTCCCAGGTGAAGGTGCTTTCTATGGCCCTAAAATAGAGTTTTCTTTGAAAGATGCCATTGGCCGTGTATGGCAATGTGGTACTATTCAGGTAGACTTCTCTATGCCAACGCGTTTGGGTGCGCAATACGTATCAGAAGACGGTTCACGTCAAACACCTGTTATGTTACACCGCGCGATCGTAGGTTCCCTAGAGCGTTTCCTTGGTATTTTGATCGAAGAAACGGAAGGTGCATTCCCTGTTTGGCTAGCGCCAGAGCAGGTTGTGGTGATGAATATCACTGATCGCCAGGCCGAATATTGTGCGAATTTAGAGAAAACTCTAAATTCTAAGGGCTTCCGTGCAAAACTTGACTTGAGAAACGAGAAGATCGGGTTTAAAATCCGCGAGCATACTCTGCAACGAGTACCATATTTGATCGTTGTCGGTGATAAAGAAGTCGAAAACCAGCAAGTTGCTGTACGTACTCGTACCGGTGATGATCTTGGTGTGATGAGTATTCCAGAATTTGAGGAATTGCTTCAAAATGAAATCTCACGCCGTAGTCGTAAATAACAAATGGAGATAGAGCTATAAAAGGTAATATGAATCGTGGACGTACAACTGCTAGTAAGCAGCGTCCTCTAATCAACGAAAACATTCGAGCTACCGAAGTGCGCCTAATCGGTGCTGAAGGTGATCAAATTGGTGTTGTTTCGATTGAAGAAGCACTGGCCGCTGCAGAAGAAGCAGGTCTAGATCTAGTGCAGATTGCTGATTCAGATCCGATTGTTTGCAAAATCATGGACTACGGTAAGCATATCTTTGAGCAGAAGAAAGCTAAGGCTGCTCAGAAGAAGAATGCGAAGCAAATCCAAATAAAAGAAATGAAATTCCGTCCAGGGACGGAGGAAGGGGATTATCAGGTAAAACTCCGCAACCTGATACGTTTCCTTGAAGGAGGGGATAAGGCTAAGGTTTCTTTACGTTACCGCGGCCGTGAAATGGCCCATCAGGAGCTTGGCATGCAACTTATGAACCGAGTCGCTCAAGACTTGGAAGAGTATGGTGTAGTAGAGCAAGCTGCGAAAATGGAAGGTCGTCAATTGACTATGGTGCTGGCCCCTAAAAAGAAGAAGTAATAAAAGTGGCTAAGTCTTTGACTTAGCCCTTGTTATTACATTTAACATTAACGAATGCGAGAGTGGTTTTACCATGCCAAAAATTAAATCTAACAGTAGTGCTCTAAAGCGCTTCAAACGTACCGCTAACGGTTTTAAACATAAGCAGTCTTTCACTAGTCACATTTTGACTAAAAAGTCTACTAAGCGTAAGCGTCAACTTCGTTCAATGCAGCAAGTTAAATCTTGCGACAAGCCATTGATCGTTCGCATGCTTCCATACGCTTAATCGATATTTTCAGTCAACAACTAGTTAAAGGGTTTATATTATGCCTCGCGTAAAACGTGGTGTTCAGGCTCGTCGCCGTCACAAAAAGATTTTAAAGCAAGCTAAAGGTTACTACGGTGCTCGTAGCCGTGTATTTCGTGTAGCGAAACAAGCGGTTATCAAAGCTGGTCAATACGCTTACCGTGACCGTCGTCAGCGCAAACGTCAATTCCGTGCTCTATGGATTGCTCGTATCAACGCTGCGGCTCGTATCAACGGTCTATCTTACAGCCGCTTCATCGCTGGTCTTAAGAAAGCTTCTATTGAAATCGACCGTAAAGTATTGGCTGACTTGGCAGTTTACGAGAAAGAAGTTTTTGCTGCGATCGTTGAAAAAGCGAAAGCAAGCTTGGCTTAATTGAGACGTAGTGCCTAGAGTGAACATACATTTGATGTGTCGTCACTCAAGCAGTCTTTGATAGGGGAAGAGCCAACGCTCTTCCCCTATTTTATTTTTTGGAGTATGAAATGGAGAACCTAAAACAGATTCTTGCTGACGCCTTAGCTGCGGTAGCTGCATCTGATAACGAGGCCGGTCTAGATGAGGTGCGTGTTCAGTACCTTGGTAAGAAAGGTGCTCTAACGTCGCTTCTAAAGCAACTCGGTAACGTTGCGCCAGAAGACCGTCCTAAATTCGGTCAATTGGTAAACGAAGCAAAAGAGCAAGTTCAAGAGAAAATGACTGAGCGTAAGACTGCTTTAGCAGCGGCAGCATTGAACGCAAAACTTGCGAATGAAACGATCGATATTACTTTGTCTGGTAAAGGCCAAGAGATCGGTGGTTTGCACCCCGTTACACGTACTATGGAACGAATTGAAAACTTCTTCCGTGGTATCGGTTTTGACGTAGCATCGGGCCCTGAAATCGAAGACGATTACCATAACTTCGAGGCGCTTAACATTCCAGCGCATCACCCAGCGCGAGCTATGCAAGACACTTTTTACTTTAATCCGAATACGGTTCTGCGTACGCACACGTCTCCAGTGCAAGTTCGTACCATGGAAAACAACCAACCGCCAATTCGTATTATCTGTCCTGGTCGCGTATATCGTAGTGACTCTGACCAAACTCACACACCTATGTTCCACCAAGTGGAAGGTTTGTTGATCGACGAAAACATTTCTTTTGCGGATCTGAAGGGTATTTTGCAACAGTTCCTAAACGTATTCTTTGAGGATGACCTTAAAGTGCGTTTCCGTCCAAGTTACTTCCCATTCACTGAGCCATCGATTGAGGTGGATATCATGCGTACTAACAGCAAAGGCGAAGAGTCTTGGTTGGAAGTGTTAGGCTGTGGCATGGTGCACCCGAAAGTGTTGGAAATGTCTGGTATTGATCCAGAGAAATACACTGGTTTTGCCTTTGGTATGGGGGTCGAGCGTTTCGCTATGTTGCGTTATAAAGTAGACGACCTACGCATGTTCTTCGAAAACGATCTTCGTTTCCTAACGCAATTCAAGTAAGGACCAGGGCTAACTATGAAATTCAGTGAAAATTGGCTAAGAGAGTGGGTCAATCCAGCCGTAACAACGGATGAGCTTGTGGCTCAGGTGACGTTGGCTGGTCTAGAAGTGGATGATGTAGAGACGGCGGCTGGCGTATTTACTGGCGTAGTCGTAGGTGAAATTCTCACGGCAGAACCGCATCCAAATGCTGACAAACTACAAGTGTGTACCGTTTCTGACGGTACCGAGCAGTTTCAGGTTGTGTGTGGTGCGCCGAACGCGCGTCCGGGTATTAAGATTCCATTTGCTAAAATCGGCGCAGTTCTTGGCGGTGATTTCAAAATTAAGAAAGCGAAGCTACGTCAAGTAGAGTCGTTTGGTATGTTGTGTTCAGCGTCTGAGCTAGAAATCAGCGATGAGAACGATGGCATTCTTGAGTTGGCTGCGGATGCGCCAGTGGGTGCGGATATCCGTGAGTACCTAAACTTAAATGACAGTATTATTGACGTTGATCTAACGCCAAACCGTGCTGACTGTTTAAGTATTGCTGGTCTTGCTCGTGAAGTGGGTGTGATCAACAAGGTTGACGTGACGCCTGTTGCCATCGAAACGCAAGCGGTAAGTATTGACGATAGCTTCCCAATTCGCGTTGACGCGACAGAAGGCTGTCCACGCTACCTTGGTCGTGTGATTAGGGGTGTGAACGTGAAAGCGGAGTCACCGCTTTGGATGGTTGAGAAGCTACGTCGTAGCGGTATCCGTTCGATCGATCCAATCGTTGATATCACCAACTACGTGATGATCGAGCTGGGTCAACCAATGCACGCATTTGACCTAAGCAATCTAACTGGTTCAATCGTTGTTCGTTTGGCAGAAGATGGCGAGAAAATCCTTCTATTAGACGGCCAAGAAGTAGCATTGCGTTCTGATACTATGGTCATTGCGGACGAGCAAAAAGCGCTAGCGATTGCCGGTGTGATGGGGGGTGAGCACTCTGGTGTGAACGACCAAACACAAACAATCTTTTTAGAAAGTGCTTTCTTCGCACCATTGGCGCTTGCAGGTAAAGCACGTTCATACGGCTTGCACACTGACTCTTCACACCGTTTTGAGCGTGGTGTAGACGCGACGCTTGCTGCTAAGGCAATGGAGCGTGCGACGCAACTGATCCTTGAAATTGCGGGTGGTGAAGCAGGCCCGGTAAATGAAGCTGTAACGGAAGCGAATTTACCAAAAGCGAACCAAGTGACACTGCGTCGTCAGAAACTTGATCAATATCTAGCAACGTCTTTAGATAAAGATTTAGTGACAGACATTCTGTCTCGTCTTGGTCTAGAAATGGTGGAAGTGACCGATGAGAAATGGGTAACGGTTGCACCGTCACACCGTTTTGATATTGAGATCGAAGCGGACTTGATCGAAGAAGTGGCTCGTATCTTCGGTTACGACAATCTACCTTCTTCAATGCCTACGGCTGCGGTGAACTTCACGCCGGCATCGGAAAGCAAAACGCCGATTCAATCATTGCGTGCAACGTTGGTGTCTCAAGGTTATCAAGAAGCCGTGACGTACAGTTTCATTGATCCTGTGCTAAGCAAGCAGTTCTTCCCAGCGATCGATCCCGTACCACTAGAAAACCCAATTTCTGGTGATATGGGTGTGATGCGACCAAGCTTGCTACCAGGCCTTGTAAAAGTTTACCTGCACAACCAAAACCGTCAGCAATCACGCGTACGTATCTTTGAGACGGGCAGCCGTTTCGTTGGCGATGTGAACAACCTAGATGAGCTTGATCAGAAGCACCAAGTGGCAGGTTTAATTGCCGGTTCTCGCTATCCAGAAGGTTGGTATCATAACAACGAAAAAGTAGACTTTTACGACCTTAAGGCGCACGTAGAAGCGTTGTTCGATTTGAATCAAGGCGCTAAGCCCGAGTTTGAGCGTGCTGATGAAACTTATTTGCATCCTGGTCGTTCTGCTTATGTATTAGTGAATGGTGAACGTGTAGGTGTCATCGGTGAGCTTCACCCACAATTAGCGAAGCAGCTTGGTACAAACCAAGCCGTTTATGTGTTTGAGGTCGATTTAAATACAGTGCTAGGTGCGAAGCTTCCTGAATATCAGCGCGTGTCCAAGTTTCCTGAGGTGCGTCGTGACCTTGCTTTGCTGGTCGATCGTACGACACCAGTAAATGAGCTTGAAAAGGTGATCGCGGAGAATGCTGGTGAAGCCTTCCAAAAAGTCGCAGTATTCGACGTTTATCAAGGCCAAGGCATTGATGAATCTAAAAAAAGTGTTGCTTTGGGCTTGACGTGGCAGCATCCTTCACACACTCTTAGTGATGAAGAAGTGAACAGTGCGGTGGAAGCAGTCACTGGTGCACTGGCTGAGAAACTCGGAGCAGTTATTCGGGGGTAATGATATGGCGTCCTTGACGAAAGCAGATATAGCGGAAAACTTAGTTGATTCTCTTGGTATGAGCAAGAAAGATGCGAAAGACCTTGTTGAGAGTTTTTTTGATACAGTCAGAGAAACTCTTGTGGAAAGAGAGCAGGTGAAGTTATCAGGTTTTGGTAACTTCGAAGTGCGCGAAAAAAGTCAGCGTCCAGGACGTAACCCGAAGACAGGGGAAGAAATCCCAATTACGGCGCGAACGGTTGTAACCTTTAAACCAGGACAAAAACTTAAGTCCAAAGTTGAGAGTTACATGGAAGAATAAGCGCTGAAACGCTCTAATAAAAACCGCTGGTGGCAACACCAGCGGTTTTTTTATATGCGTTGGAGCCGCTCAGTAAAAGTGCATTGACGGCATTTAAGAGAGAAAAGGGTGCTTTCCCGAGGCGCCAAATTGGCGACGTGAGGCAGTGGAAGTTTATCTGCAGTGAAATGCTCCGATGCTTTTGGGTGCTTCTGAAAGCCTTGTGAACTCTAGGATTGCAGGATGATGATCAATTTTTGTATATATATAAAGTAGTTAGCGGTTTATTGGTGACAGTGCTTTTTTTTGATTTAATGTAAAAAAATCAGAAAAAAGCCTTCCCTTTTCGATTCGTTATAGTAATATACGCACCCGCTGACAGGGGCAGCGCCCAAGTTAGTAACGGGGCGTAGCGCAGCCTGGTAGCGCACTAGCATGGGGTGCTAGTGGTCGCAGGTTCAAATCCTGCCGTCCCGACCAGACAATTTGATATGCCGCTATAGCTCAGTTGGTAGAGCACCTGACTTGTAATCAGGGGGTCCCGAGTTCGACTCTTGGTGGCGGCACCA
>NZ_LIQF01000014.1 GCF_001418205.1 Marinomonas fungiae
CCCATAGGGGGTTCGAACCCCTGTTACCGCCGTGAAAGGGCGGTGTCCTAGGCCTCTAGACGAATGGGACACATCATTTGCTTCCGTAGAAGCGCCCTCTTTCGAGGAATTCTCCGAAGAGAAATTGGAGCGGGAAACGAGGCTCGAACTCGCGACCCCAACCTTGGCAAGGTTGTGCTCTACCACTGAGCTATTCCCGCTTTAAGCTTTCACAAACTTCAGCTAAGCTACTCTGGTTTGCCAATCCGTAGATTGGCGTCCCATAGGGGGTTCGAACCCCTGTTACCGCCGTGAAAGGGCGGTGTCCTAGGCCTCTAGACGAATGGGACACTGTAGCGCCTTGCTGTGTAAGCGGGTGCGTATATTACTGTTACCAAACGGAAAATCAACAACTTTTTTTAAATATATGTATTCTAAGCGAAAAAAATCGGCTTCCAGAACAAAAACCCATCAAGAGACACATTACATGAGAGCATTCCTATTAGGTTCGGTTATTTTAGCAGCAGCAACGCTACAGGGCTGCTCGACAACTCACATTATAAATATTGCACCAACGAGTACGACATCCACACACAAATATAGTAATCAACAACAGATTAACTTCTCTGTTAAACCTTTTTCACTCAAAACCATTGGCGAGATTGAAACAGGTTTACGTGAACGAGCAAAGATTGTTATTGGCAACGATACCCATGACGCATTAGAAAGCTATATCGGCCACAAACTTACGGAGTACGGTTTCAAACCAGATCAAGGTAACCTGCCTGAAACCATTTTGATGTTCGATCTGACCCAACTTAATTACACCACGCGGACGATTGCACTAAAGACCGAAGCCAAGCTGTCAGCAGAAATCCAAGCAACGGTAGTAAAAGGTGATCTGCGTTACACCGCGAAGTTTAAATCAGAAAAGATCGATCAGTACGGCACCATGCCCGATCGTGAAGATGTAGAAAAGGAAATTAACGCTCTACTTGGTAAAACAGTAGATCGTGCCTTCAATGATACCAAGCTCGTAAATCTGCTTATCCAATAGACCATTTTGCAACGCTGACTATATAGCCACTATATAGTCAGCGTTACATTAAGCTTAATCTTTTGCTTTAAATTCCATGGAAGCTGAATTCACGCAGTATCGAATACCCGTTGGCTTAGGTCCATCCGGAAAAACATGTCCAAGGTGCGCCTCACACTGACTGCAAACTATCTCAACACGACGCATGTGCCAAGAATGATCTTCTATCTCTTTTATGTTTTTGGTGTCGGCATCATAAAAACTTGGCCAGCCAGATCCTGAGTTATATTTCGCATCAGAATCAAATAAGTGTGCACCGCAGCAAACACAGAAGTAGCTACCCTCTTCATAAAACTTATCATAACGTCCAGTGAATGCTCTCTCAGTGCCTTTCTTGCGTACTATTTGATACACTTCTTCAGGCAGACGTTCTTTCCACTCTTCGTCAGTAAGTGCCTTGTGTTGAAAAGTTTTTTGGTCATCGCTCATATTGAAGACTCCGAATTAACGTCCCAGAATTATAACTGATTCCATCACTATATATGAGGAAGCGTGGTGCAAATACGTAAATCAAACAAACTCGCTAATATTTGCTACGAGATTCGAGGCCCAGTCCTCAAAGAAGCCATGCGCATGGAAGATGAAGGCCACCGCATTCTAAAGCTGAACATTGGTAACCCAGCACCATTTGGCTTTGAGGCACCGGATGAAATCCTTGTAGACGTCATTAAAAATCTACCCAACGCCCAAGGCTACTGTGAATCAAAAGGCTTATTCTCCGCCCGTAAAGCTGTGATGCAAAAGTACCAAGCTCTGGGCATTCGCTCAGCCAACGTCGAAAACGTTTGGATGGGTAACGGCGTCAGTGAATTAATCGTGATGGCAATGCAAGGCCTCTTAAATGATGGCGACGAAATCCTAATTCCAGCACCTGATTATCCTTTGTGGACTGCCGCAGCGACCCTATCCGGCGGTTATGTACGTCATTACCTATGTGATGAGTCTGCAGGCTGGCAACCAGATATCGCTGACATTAAATCTAAGATCACCAATAAAACTAAAGCATTAGTGATCATTAACCCGAACAACCCAACGGGTGCTGTGTACTCCGAAGCGATTTTAAAAGAATTAGTGGACCTAGCAGAAAAACATGGCTTATTACTATTTTCTGACGAGATCTACGACAAGATTCTATACGACGGTGCACAACACATCCCAACAGCAACGTTAACTGAAGGCCGTGTACCTTGTGTCACCTTTGGTGGACTATCGAAAGTGTACCGTACTGCAGGGTTCCGCTCAGGCTGGATGATCATTACTGGCCCAACAACAGGTATTGAAGATTACATCTCAGGCATCGACATGCTCAGCTCAATGCGTCTATGCGCCAACGTACCCGCACAGCACGCGGTTCAAACGGCATTAGGTGGCTATCAAACCATTTATGAACTAACCGCTCCTGGCGGCCGCTTGTATGAACAACGCAACCTAGCTTGGGAAATTCTAGACAGCATCCCTGGCGTTCACTGCCATAAACCAGAAGGTGCCATGTACCTGTTCCCAAGACTCGATCCTAAGATGTACAACATCAAGGATGACGTTGATGTGGCTCTACGTTTCTTAAAAGAAGAGAAGGTGCTCCTGGTTCACGGCACTGGTTTTAATTGGCCGACGCCAGACCACTTGCGCATTGTCTTCCTTCCTCATGTAGAGGAACTGCAGCCAGCAATGGAGCGCTTTGCTAAATTTTTATCGCGCTTACGTAATTAATTCCTACTTGAAAAGGAACTAACTACCCCCATGATGCTCCATAGTACTTTCACTCTGGAGCATCTCTAACATGCGTATATTGTTATTCCTTTTAACCAACATTGCGGTATTGGTCGTAGCCAGCATCGTCTTGAGTGTTTTAGGCGTTGAGCGCTACATTTCTAGTAGCGGCTTAAACTTAACTTCCCTATTGATCTTCTGTGCCGTCTTCGGCTTTACAGGCAGTATCATTTCCTTATTGCTCTCAAAGAAAATGGCTAAATGGGGCTCAAAAGCGCAAGTCATTGAACAACCACGCAACCACAAAGAGCAATGGTTGCTAACCACCGTCCAAGAACTCGCCAAAGAAGCTGGCATTAAAATGCCTGAAGTGGCGATTTTCCCAGCCCATGAAGCAAACGCTTTTGCTACTGGTTGGAATAAGAATGACGCGCTTGTCGCCGTTTCAAGCGGCATGCTAGATCGATACCCACCCGACGAAATCCGAGCAGTCATGGCGCACGAGATTGGTCACGTAGCTAACGGCGACATGGTGACACTGACGCTTATCCAAGGCGTAGTAAACACATTCGTTATGTTCTTTGCTCGTATTGCTGGCTACGCAGTGGATCAGTTTCTACGCCGCGATGAAGAAGGTGAAGGCTCTGTTGGTTGGGGTTACTACATTGCTACCATGGTGTTTGAGATCCTATTCGGCATCTTGGCGAGCATGATCGTGATGTGGTTCTCACGTTACCGTGAATTCCGTGCCGACGAAGCTGGTGCACGCCTAGCAGGCAAAGGCGCTATGATTGCTGCCCTAGCACGTATTCAAAGTGAGCACGAAGTATCCCACATGCCTGATACCATGGTAGCGTTTGGCATTCGCCGCGGCCGTAAATCAAGCTTCGGTGAGTTATTCTCAAGCCACCCACCGATCAACGATCGTATTGCAGCCCTACAACAACTGTAATCTACGACATCAAAACTAAAAAAAGGCCCGCATGGGCCTTTTTTATGGTTTAAACAATGATCTAATCCATTGAATTATCGCTGTTTCTTGGCAATCGTATCGAGAATATATGCCAACAGCGGAATACCCTGCTCTTTTTCGACATTGTTAAACTTGATGCCATACACATACATGTATTCAACACCCATACGAGATAAGAAAGCATTGTCCGCAATAGTGGCTTGCAACTGCTCTAGCAACTGAATTTCTTGGCTTCGAATTTCACAATCCAGTTTTAGAATAAGCTTAAATTCACCAATACTTAGGTTCAAAGCAATGCGCATGGTCTGATTCACAAAGCCAAAGTCATCCCTTGAAATCATTTTACAGCCGCCAGTACTTAAATCTATTACCACACCGGTAGACTGCTCCGAAATTGGACTCTCTCCTGATGGATCTACAGAACAAATCAGGCGTGCCTCAACACGTACAGCCTGACGCACCTCCGACGTCTCAGCATATTCTGGATACGCTATATGTAAATGCCCAGCAGGCTCCAGATAACTTTTCGCGATCTTAGAAGAGAACGCACAAACACTGGTAGCTGACATTAAGCGTACATTCACCACCTGACTGTCACGAACAATAATATTCTTACCATTTACTCTTGGACAAGAAACAATTAAGGAGCGACCAGGAATACGACCAAGGACTTTTACCGTATAGCGTCCTGGCGGGGAAATAAACTCAATTTGAACATTCGATCCCATCGGCACTGAGACGTCACTAAAATCTACCTGTTTAACTTCCGCCATCCCAACTCCTAGTGGCTTTTATGAAGAAACCCTAATGCCGCAAGATCATGAGCAAACTTGGCGTGCTTCACTATTGTCGTATTGAACTCATCACGTTCAACGTAATTCTTACGCAGCCAATCAAAGCCTTTATCTTTGGCAAAGCTCGACATCACATGTTTAAAACGAGCACTGTCTCGCGCCACATCAAAACAAGCTTGAATAGCCCGCGCGAGCGCCTCATCGCGCTCAAGACTAGAATTCATTTTTAATTCACAAATACTACCCTGACTAACCGCATCCGCAAAGCTACTTTTTGCAGAGATATCAAAGAATTGACATAAGGATTGATAAATATACCAAGTTCCTTTCTCACGACCTTGTTTGCTGTATCCAGCAATATGCGGCGTCGCGATATCGCACAATGCCGCTAATTCCATATTAGGATGAGGCTCGCCTAGCCAAACATCTAAGGCTAAGTTTAGCTGACCTTCCAGAGCATAAAACTGCTTGATAAGTGCTTGCTCATTAATCACACCACCTCGCCCCGCCGAAACAATCGTTTGCCCCGCTTTAAGCTTCGCCACGTATTCATCATTAATCATATCAAAACTCGGATAAGGCCCAGTTTTGGTTAACGGCGCATGCAAGCAGATGACATCCGAATCCATTACATCTTTTAAAGAGATTAACGTCACACCAGGCACACTCTTTTGCAAGAAAGGGTCATACGCCACCACTTCGCAGCCTAGCGCCACAAAACGCGCCGCCACACAGCGACCAACATTTCCCTGCCCAACCACACCAATGCGAGCCCCTAGCCAACGCACCCCTTTAGTCATATAAAGGTATGCCAAGGCACTGAACACATAATCTGCCACCGCATCCGCATTACAACCTGGCGCACTGTTAAAACCAATTCCCTGCGAGTTTAGATATTCCGTATCAATGTGATCCGTACCAATGGTTGCACTACCAACATATTTAACAGACGTACCACTTAGGAGAGCCTCATTAACCTTTGTCACGGAACGAACCAATAACACATCAGTATCGACTAACTGTTCTGCTGTCAAAGTACGACCATTAACTAAAGTAACTTCCCCTAGATCACTGAACAAATTGACAACATTCGGCATGTTCTCATCGGCAATAATTTTCATGACACTCTCTTAAATGGAATAACAAACTTGCGGCAGGCGCTTGGTAATGATTGACATACAGTGCCGTAGCATATGCCAGCACTCGTTCAGGAAGTCCGTTTTCAATTAATTCTAGCGCACGTTGTAACACAGCAACGCGAAATGGCGTGGCATCGTAATCTGGCAACCCTAGATTATCGACACTGACATCAAAGCGCATACCACAAGACCAATGCAATAAGCATTCATAAGCCTGCGGCTGCACCTCAAATTGCTCGAATTCTTTTTGCTGCGCTAAACTGCGGCCATCTTCCGCGTACCAGTAACCAAAGTCGTCTTGCTTACGACGTTCGGGCCCCGCCACACACCAATGACTCACTTCGTGCAAAGCACTGGATGGGTAATCATAGCGATATTGAATTTGGCTAATGCCTTGAGGATCTTGTGCTAAATAGAATGGCTCTTCAAAGCCTCCCTTTAACACCGTGTTATAAGCAGAAAAAAAGACGTCGTGAAACGTCTTTTCTAAAAATCTTGCGTTCACATTTTTTCTCTAAATCTAAGCCCCCGCACCCACACGACAGCTTAGACATGAACTATCTATTAGCCACGGTAGTAACGTGATGGGAAGAAAGGCATTTTCGCTGGAGTAAGTGGGATAAGTTTACCACGTAATGAAGCGAAAAGTGGCTGATCTAATACAGCAGTTTGCACATAGGCCATCACAATTGGCTTTTCCAACGATGGTGCAAAACCACCGCTGGTAACTTTACCAGCAAGTTGCCCTGTCTCAGTAACAATATCAACACCTTCGCGCACAGGTGCTTTTCCATCGACAATGAAACCAACTCGCTTACGAGCAACACCTTGAGCAAAGTTCGCCAGCACTACATCTGCACCGATGAAGTGACCTTCACGCTCACCACCTGCACGACGCACTGGCTGAATCGCCCAAGTGATCGACGCCTCTACTGGAGTAGTAGATTGATCCAAGTCATGGCCGTAAAGACACAAGCCCGCCTCTAAACGCAGTGAATCACGTGCACCTAGGCCAATCCACTCAACTTCCTCTAGTGCTGTAAGCGCTGCACAGAAAGCCTCTGCGGATTCGTTAGGCACGGAGATTTCGTAACCATCTTCACCTGTGTAGCCAGAACAACTCACCCAAAGCTCAACTCCATTCCACTCAAGCTTAGTCGATTGCATAAATAGCAAATCTTTTAATTGAGGTAGAAGACGAGACCCGGCTTGACGCGCTTTTGGCCCTTGCAACGCAACCAATGCACGATCTACCACCTCTACTTTAGTCGTAGGAAGGCTGGTTGTCAGATGGGCCACGTCTTGCTCTTTACAAGCAGCGTTCACCACCATGTAAATGGCGTCATCCCCCCAGTTCGTAAACATTAGGTCGTCAGAGATACCGCCATTAGTAGTTGTAAAGATGCCGTAACGCTGATGATTTAGTTCAAGACCTTTGACGTCTACAGGCAAAAGCTTTTCGAGCTCATCTTTCACATTTGCGCCAGTGAGGATCACTTGCCCCATGTGCGACACATCAAATAGACCCGCTGCTTCACGTGTCCATAGGTGCTCTTTCTTCACCCCCATTGGATATTGAACTGGCATTTCGTAGCCAGCAAATTCGACCATGCGCGCGCCGGCATCAACATGTGCTTGGTATAAAGGAGTACGTTTCATGAGCACCTCTGGTTAACATTAAATCAAAATGGGATGTTTCGGGCTGTTTCCAATCGGAAACAAAGTATCTTAGTAAATTTAAATCATTGCAACTATAGGATGGTTATAGCAATGTGAATTTGCGCAATGCTCGAAACGCCATACAATCGGCATACAAATTTGACCACCAGGTCGATTTTTCCTTTTGCGACATTTTTGTCTAAACTACGTATTTTGTTTCTGGACACGTGTTTCCAATCGGAAACTTTTTGTTTATGATGCCTGAATCTCATAACAATGCAGATGATTAGTACGAAAGGTGAGATGATCTTTTTTCACGTCATTTAAGTCTTAAACTGATAGAATAAAGTTCATCTCTGAGTGTCATCGACATGAAATTCAATCAAGAGGATCTTAAAAATGGCTAACACTGAAGCCTTTTTCAGCCAAGCGCTTAAAGACCGCGATGCTGAGCTATACGCGACAATCGCAGAAGAGCAACACCGCCAAGAAACTGGCATCGAACTTATTGCTTCTGAAAACATCGTTTCTAAAGCAGTAATCGAAGCTCAAGGCTCTGTACTGACTAACAAGTACGCGGAAGGCTACCCAGAAAAACGTTACTACGGTGGCTGTGAAGCCGTTGACGTTACTGAGCAACTAGCAATTGATCGTGCTAAACAACTTTTCGGTTGTGAGTTCGTAAACGTTCAACCACACTCTGGTGCGCAAGCAAACGGTGCTGTTTTCCTAGCACTTCTACAACCAGGCGATACTATCATGGGTATGTCACTGTCTTCTGGCGGTCACTTAACTCACGGTGCAGCGCCAGCTCAGTCTGGTAAATGGTTCAACGCTGTTCAGTACGAAGTTAGCCCTGAAACTCTATTGATCGATTACGATGCACTAGAAGCGAAAGCGGTTGAATGCCAACCTAAGCTAATCATCGCGGGTGGTTCTGCTATTCCTCGTCAAATCGACTTCGCACGTTTCCGCGAAATCGCTGACAAAGTTGGCGCGTACCTAATGGTTGACATGGCACACATCGCAGGTCTAGTTGCGACAGGTCTTCACCCAACTCCATTCGGTCACGCACACGTTGTAACAACGACAACTCACAAAACTCTACGTGGCCCACGTGGCGGTATGATCCTAACTAACGATGAAGCCATCGCTAAGAAGATCAACTCAGCTGTATTCCCTGGCTACCAAGGTGGCCCACTAATGCACGTTATCGCTGGTAAAGCGGTTGCATTCGGTGAAGCTCTTAAACCAGAATTCAAAGACTACATCCAACAAGTACTAGACAACGCTAAAGCACTAGCTGCAGTAATGGTTGAGCGTGGCTGTGACATCGTAACGGGTGGTACTGACACTCACCTAATGCTTGTTGACCTACGTCCAAAAGGTCTTAAAGGTAATGCTGCAGACGCTGCTCTAGAGCGCGCTGGCATCACTTGTAACAAAAACGGTATCCCGTTTGACACTGAAAAACCAATGGTCACTTCTGGTATCCGTCTAGGTACTCCAGCAGCGACTTCACGTGGTTTTGGCGTAGAAGAATTCCGTAAAGTAGGCCACCTAATCAGTGACGTTCTTGACGGTCTAGTAGCAATGCCAGAAGGCAACCCAGAAGTAGAAGCTCGCGTAAAAGCAGAAGTACAAGAGCTTTGCAAACGCTTCCCTCTATACCGCTAATTCGCTCTTGCCCGAGGTGATCCCTCGGGCTACATAAATAGGATAGATCGCCATGAGCAACATTCCATCAAACTTGAAATATGCAGACTCACACGAATGGGTTCTAGACAACGGTGACGGCACTGTAACAGTTGGCATCACTGATCACGCTCAAGAACTATTGGGTGACGTTGTTTACCTAGAACTTCCAGAAGTGGGCTCTGAAACGACTGCGACACAACAATTCTCTCTAGTAGAGTCTGTGAAAGCCGCTTCAGATATCTATGCACCAGTCTCCGGTGAAGTGATTGAAGTTAACGAAGCCCTAGACGATTCGCCAGAGCTTGTTAACGAATCTCCTTTCGGTGACGCATGGATTGCAAAAATCAAGCTTAGCGATCCTAGCGAACTAGACAAGCTAATGGACGCAGACGCGTACGCTAGCTCTATCGAGTAATCGATATTAACACCCCTCACCCATGAGGGGTGTTTTACTTTCCCCATTTCTCTGTAATTTCTTTTATAGGTGACTTTCCATGACGTCGTGTATCCGCGATTTGCTAGGCAAAGACGAATTCATCGCGCGTCACATCGGACCAGATGTGAACGAACAACTATCGATGCTTAATACCTTAGGTTTCGATTCTCTTGACCAACTTATCGAGAAGACCATTCCAAACGCGATCCGTTTGGCCAATCTTGATATGTCTAAGCAGCCGGTTAGTGAGCATGATGCACTATCGCAGCTAAAAGAAATTGCAGGCCGCAATAAAGTTGCCCGCAGTTACATCGGTATGGGCTACCACGACACGTTCGTGCCAACGCCTATCCTACGTAACCTACTAGAAAACCCAGGTTGGTACACAGCGTACACGCCTTACCAACCAGAAATCTCTCAAGGTCGCTTGGAAGCATTGTTGAACTTCCAACAAGTGATCATTGATTTAACGGGCATGGAAATCTCAAACGCTTCGCTATTAGACGAAGCAACTGCCGCTGCTGAAGCCATGACGCTGATGCAACGCTCAAGCAAAAAGAAAGTGACCAGCGTTTTTGTTGCAAGCAATGTTTTGCCGCAAACCATTGACGTTGTAAAAACTCGTGCTGAGCTATTGGAATTTGAAGTTATCGTTGATGACATCGAAAACCTAGGCAACTACGACGTATTTGGCGTGATCGTTCAATACCCAGGTATTGACGGCTCTGTAAACGACCTAACAGACATCATTGCCCAAGCACATGCACAGGATGCATTAGTTACAACGGCAGTTGATCTACTGGCTCTAGTGCTATTGAAATCCCCTGCTGACATGGGCGCTGACATCGTTGTTGGTAGCGCGCAGCGTTTCGGTGTACCAATGGGATTCGGTGGTCCTCACGCGGCATTCCTTGCAACGAAAGACAAATTCAAACGCTCTATGCCGGGCCGCGTTATCGGCGTGTCAAAAGACAGCCACGATAAGCCAGCACTTCGTATGGCGATGCAAACCCGCGAGCAGCACATCCGTCGTGAGAAAGCGACCTCGAACATCTGTACGGCGCAAGCCCTACTGGCGATGATGGCGGGCTTCTATGCGGTTTACCATGGCCCTAAAGGTCTGAGGAAAATCGCTTCCCGCGTAGCGGGCTTCACCAACATCTTCGCTAAAGCATTGAAAGGTCACTACTCTTTCAACGGCACTTACTTCGACACATTAGTTGTTAAGACCCTTGATAAGACAGAAGCTATCTTCAAGAGTGCAGCAGATAAAGGCATCAACCTTTACCACGCGAGCAGCACTGAACTATCTCTGTCTTTCAATGAAACCAGCACAATTGAAGACCTATACAACCTAGCTAGCAGCTTCGGTGTTGAGCTGTCTGACGAGCTACTGGCCGCAGAAGTTGGCTTTGGTATCGAAGAAGGCATGCTACGTACGGACGACATCCTAACGCACCCAGTGTTCAACTCGCACCACAGCGAAACGGAACTAATGCGTTACATGCGTCAGCTAGAAGTGAAAGACATCGCCCTAAACCAAAGCATGATCCCACTGGGCTCATGTACGATGAAACTTAACTCTGCATCAGAAATGATCCCAGTAACTTGGGAAGAATTCGGCCGCATCCACCCATTCGCACCAAAAGCACAAGTATCAGGTTACCAAGCACTGCTTAACGACCTAATCGCGATGCTTTCTAAAGCGACAGGCTATGACACGATTTCATTGCAGCCAAACTCTGGTGCGCAAGGGGAATACGCAGGTCTTATCGCGATCGACAAATACCACAAATCTCGTGGCGACGATCAGCGTGACATCTGTCTAATTCCAAGCTCTGCGCACGGCACTAACCCAGCATCTGCGGCGCTAGCCGGCATGAAAGTTGTGATCGTTAAGTGTGACGAGAACGGCAACATCGACGTAGCAGACCTGAAAGAAAAAGCTGAGAAACACGCTGATAACCTAAGCTGCATCATGGCGACTTACCCATCTACTCACGGTGTATTTGAAGAGCAGATTCGTGAAGTATGTGAAATCGTACATGACAACGGTGGTCAGGTTTACATCGACGGCGCTAACTTGAACGCTCTAGTAGGTATCGCGCCTCCAGGTAGCTTCGGTGGTGACGTATCGCACTTGAACCTTCACAAAACATTCTGTATCCCACACGGTGGTGGTGGTCCAGGTATGGGTCCTATCGGTGTTAAATCACACCTAGCGCCATTCCTACCAGGTCACTCTGTGTCGCCTGTGGTACAGAACGAAACGCAACACGGTGCAGTTTCTGCCGCGCCTTACGGTTCAGCAAGTATCCTAGTGATTACTTGGATGTACATTAAGATGATGGGCGACCGTGGTCTACGTGATGCGACGTTCAACGCGATCCTAAACGCGAACTACATCGCGAAACGCCTAGGTGAGCACTACCCTGTGCTTTACACGGGTAAAAATGGCACGGTAGCGCACGAATGTATTATCGACATTCGTCCGATCAAAGCAGAATCTGGCATTTCTGAAGAGGACATCGCGAAGCGTCTAATGGACTTTGGTTTCCACGCGCCAACGATGTCATTCCCAGTAGCTGGCACACTGATGATCGAGCCGACTGAGTCGGAAAGCCGTGAAGAACTTGACCGTTTCTGTGATGCAATGATCCAAATCCGTAACGAAATCGCGAAAGTTCAAGCAGGTGAATGGCCACTAGAAGACAACCCTCTAGTCAACGCACCACACACAGCGGCATCGCTACTCGCTGGAGATTGGTCACACGCCTACACTCGTGAAGAAGCGGCTTACCCACTACCATGGATTGCTGCTCGCAAATACTGGCCACCAGTAGGCCGTATCGACAACGTTTACGGCGACCGTAACTTGTTCTGTGAGTGTCTACCAGTAGAAAGCTACCAGAACTAATCTCTGGCTAGTTTAGATATTAAAAAGGCGAATCCGAGGATTCGCCTTTTTCGTTTTGTATGAACCGGCTGTGTCCCGCGATTCGGTCCTGCAGGACCTCGCTGCGCGAGGGAACATTGCTCCCGTCGAGCGCACTCCGTTCCGTAGCCTTCTAATGAGAAATAGACATCCTTGGATCAGCAGCAAATCAGCTTCGGTGCATGGTAACGACTTTGTTGCGCCCTTCCATGCAATTCATTTTACTTGCGCATGTCTCGGTTCGTACCTCACCACCGACGCGTCTGCGCAAAATAAACGCATGAAAGACCACCAACAACATTTAAGGAAATGCTAAGGTTTTATGTAATCTTCGATATTGAATCCCTTGATAACCTCTTCATACCAATGTCGGTCTTTAACTGCTACCTCTGAAGAAGATATAGTCTTTATAGAAACAGATTTTCTATTTTTGGCACCATAAAATAAATTCCCCCAAACAAGGGCTTTTCGCGCCTCATCCCTTGGTTTTCGCTTTAATATCTTTTCAAGCTCACCATCTATCAAGTTATACAAAGTTGGCTTTTCTTTATATAACTTATTATTGGCGCTATCCACGCATGCCTCTTTCAAGCCGGGAAAGCCTTCTTTTCAGGAAAATGCCTACAATATCTACGAATCGACCAAACAATCTCGTCCAGCTTGAACAAAAAATCATTTTGGTTGAAGGATGACTTAGACATGTATCGATTAAATCCACCTAAGTCACTTAAGTATCTTAAAAAGTCATTGGTCCATTTTGGGAGATCAAGTTTTAAATAATTGAGAGTAACAACACTTTCAAGCAAACGATTAAGGTTATGCCCATATTCTTTAGGCTTAAGGTAATACCTTTAAATAAAAGTATCGCTTTAAGATACTTTTCTATCGCTTGCTGAGCAGACCATAAGAACTGTTGTCTCAGACCCAACCTAAAATTCACTCTTGCTGAGATATAATCGAAGTCGGCTTGTTTACGAAATATATCTTTAGCTAATGTATTCAATACTAACTGCTTGTTCATTTGGTCTCCTAAACTACCTAACCGCCGGATCCCAGTGCTCAGCAATCTTGCCATTCTCTATTCGAAACATATCAAACCATGTCGTGGTGTAAGTTTTACCTGCTTCATTTGGGTCTTGATGCTCGCGGACAAAGCTTAGGATTACCATATCGCGTTCCGCGACAATAGAGACCAGTGGGCCAGAAATCTCATCTCGAATCGGTTTAGGTTGGCTATATTGCGCAAAGAAGTTCACAAAGCCATCACGACCCGTTGGGACGTTAGGGTTATGTTGAATGTAGTCCTCACTAAGATATTGGTCGGCTTTATCAAGATGGCCACCTTCGAAAACTTCACGCCAGAAGTCGTAGACGAGTTTTTTATTATCTTTCAATTGTGGGTTATCACTTTCAAGCAGCACTTGCTGATTAGGCGCTGGGGTGACAGGTATTTGGGCGTAAGCCATTGGCAGGGTTAAGGCGCCAAGGGTTAGTAGTAGTGCTGCTGTTCGTTTCATCACAATCTCCATTTGTTTTATGAAAATCATTGTACAAGTTAGTCGCCTATTTAGAAATTACTTGAGCCATTTAAAGGACCGGTCTAAAAAGTCACTCGCTTGCTCTTGTACAATCTCGCCATGGGCCATGACGATGTTTTTTGGCTGCCAAGAGAGGATTTTCTCTAAATGCTTACGGCTTTGTTTTTTTGAAAATAAAAAGCTGAGGCGCCAATCTAACGGCATTTTCCCATTAGGGGCCAAGATTCCGACCCATCCGGCGATCACTCTTTGCCAAGGCTTGAAGTGGTGCGCGGAAAAGTTTTCGATTAAATCTGTGACTATGAGGGTATGGGACAATCGATGAAAGAAGACGCACTCTTCCATCATTGTCGATCCGGTAAATAATTCTGTCTCGATATCAGACGACCAAGGCCATTGCTGTGGCGTGTTGAAAGAACCATCAAAGTGAATATCAGGTCGTTTCTTTATGACTTCATCTGTACCAAACACTTGGGCTTCGGGGAACGCTTCGGTCCATTCTTTGAGAAACAGATGGTGTAAGTGATTTGGTGCAATAAGGTGTTCCACAGGCCCCAATTCATGTAACTGCTGTGTGATTGATTGGGTTAATTTAATGGGGCTGTGAACCCAAAGCCCGCCGCTCGCCAACTTCACTATCGTCATTCGAGTTGAGTAAGGCATACTAAAAAATTGAACCGTATCCCCTTCAAAAATCCAAATACTTTCGCCAAGTCGTTTCATAACGTTTAAATCCTTTTTACTATCCTTTGAAAATTTTCAGTAGCGGAAATCGAATCCTTCAAGAATACATGAAAATTGGACACAAAAAAGCGAGCCTTAGCTCGCTTTTGATCACGTTTACAGCAGATAGCTTACGCTCGGCGACAGGCCGCTGCGGTAAAGATTACGTCGGTTGAGCTGTTTAACGCGGTCTCAGCAGAATCTTGCAACACGCCGATAATAAAGCCCACGGCAACCACTTGCATGGCGATTTCATTGGAAATATTAAACAGGCTACAAGCCAGTGGGATCAGTAGTAATGACCCCCCTGCTACACCTGAGCTGCCGCAAGCAGAGACTGCGGCGATGATGCTCAACAGAATGGCTGTTGGCAGGTCCACAGGAATGTTTAGCGTATTCACAGCAGCCAGTGTTAGGACTGTAATGGTGATCGCAGCACCGGCCATGTTGATGGTTGCACCCAAAGGAATTGAAACAGAGTAGGTATCTTCGTCCAGTTCCAATTTTTCACACAAGGCCATATTCACAGGGATGTTAGCCGCCGAGCTACGGGTGAAAAAAGCAGTGATGCCGCTAGACTTTAGACATTGAAATACCAATGGGTAAGGATTCTGACGGGTAGTCAGGAATACCAGCAGCGGATTGCTCACCAGTGCAATAAATAACATGGAGCCAATTAATACCATCAACAGATGAGAGTAATTTAGCAGTGCATCAAAGCCTGTCGTTGCAATGGTGTTGGCCACAAGACCAAATACACCAAAAGGCGCTAAACGAATGACAAAACCCACGACTGTGGTGATCCCGTCAGCTAGATTTTGCAGTAAGGCTTTCGTTGTTTCGTTGGCATGACGTAAACCGATACCAATACAAGCCGCCCAAGCCAGGATACCAATATAGTTACCCGTAGCGATCGCGTTTACTGGGTTATCCACCATATTGAACACCAAGGTATGCAACACTTCGCCAATACCTTTTGGTGCGGAGCGACTAATATCGGTCGCAACAAGATTCAACTCACTTGGGAAAGCAAAGCTAAATAATACAGCTGTAATGGCGGCAATCAGAGTGCCAATCAAATACAACAGCAGCACTGGCTTGATATGGGTTTCTTGATTTTTCTTGTGATTAGCAATGGAAGCCATCACTAGGATAAAGACTAAGACGGGGGCAATTCCTTTTAGAGCCTTGACGAAAAAGTCTCCTAAGATGCCGGCGGATTGACCTGCGCTAGGGGCAAAAATAGCAAGCGCCAAACCACAGATAATGCCAACAATAATTTGCAACACAAGGCTGCCATTCATGTAACGCTGAAACAGCGTTGGAGTAGTGCTTGAAGCCATGAAACCTGTCCATCAATTTTTAAGCGTGCACCATAAAACATCAAAAGAAAGAAATGAACCGTTTAGCCAATTTTTTATGCCGATTCCAATAAATTTTCGGTATTTATTAGCATACACGACAAGTAAAGGCTTAATTGTTGGCTGTAACAACCAATAGACTGCTCATTTATTAGCCAAACCAAAACACATCGCACAAAAAAGCCAAACTCAAAGAGTTTGGCTTTTTGAGGTGGTGGATCTTGGTGATTAGATAATAGTAAAGCGCTTATCAAAGCGTGAGATCATGAGAATATTACGAATAAAGTCATTCGCGCCAATAATCTTAATTTCTACTTTTTCACCGAGCCCAGCTTTCATGCTGAGCAACATCCCTAAGGCCGCACTGTCTAGATATTCGACGCTTTCTATGTTGATGATGAAATGTTGAATTTCACCACCAACATAGCTCTCATAGGCACTACGGAAATCATTGAACAGTGAGAAATCAAAGCTACCTAGCACAGCTATTTCAACGATTCCCTTACTCTTATGTTCGGTAACTGAAATGCTCATATTATTCTAATCCTTAGCACCTAGTGCCCGCCGCCCATACAATCTGGAGAAAGTGGCGCCTCATAGCGGCGAGCTTCCCATTCTTCATCAGTGTATAGATGCAACGCAAGCGCATGAATCTTCTTCATTTGATCCGTTAACGCACCGTAAACCAATTGGTGGCGCTGTACGGCACGTTTACCAACAAAAACATTGCTCACTAAGGTCAGTTTAAAATGTGACTCACTACCTTCTGGCACGTTGTGCTTGTAGCTCTCGTTTTCCAGCTCGATATGGTGAACATTAAACGCTCGCTGAATAGTTTCTCGAATTTCACTTTCAATCGTCATACTGCCTCCGCGATGTGCGTTTATTCTGCTTCTGCTGTTTCGGTTAAGTTTTGTTGTGGACCATCATTATCTAACTCATGGTCGCCACTTAGCAAGGCTTGACCGCGCTGTTGTGGATATGCCACGTCAATGGATACCGCACCACCCTCACGCCAAACACTGATAATGGTGTCCATATTAGCCGCCATCACTGCACGTTTGTCATCCGGAGCTGCAGCGATAACCTGCAGGCCGATATCACGCATAAAGCCCATACAGGTCGACGTTTTCGCCATGTCAATCTTGTTGAAGGCTTCGTCAAACATCGCCAACGAGAAACCACCGACGATATCGCCCTCCATCGTTTCATGCAGGCGGTAGGTAGTCGACAAGGCCGCCGCAATCGCCAAATAGAATGGGATCTGGTGCTCGCCACCGGAGCCAGTTTGGATACGTTGCGATAGCGTGGTTTTCTTTTGCCCTTCTAGATCTAGAATATCGACCTCGAAGTTGTAGAACTTACGATAATCCGCTAAGTCTTTTTGCTTCTCATCGTCTGTGATCAGTTCTTGGATCAAGGCAATGGCTTTAGCATGCTCAGGATCACCCGTTTGCTCAGGATCAAACAAGCCACCTACGTTCGCTTGATCCATCGAGCTGAACTTCGCCACCAAGTCTAGGATATCTTTCATATCACCGTTCGGGTAGTAACGGAACTGGTAGACTTCGTGGTTGAATGGACGGCGTTTCAAGCTGTGGTTAAGCTCTTTGATGATCAGCGCCACTTGATCCAAGGAATCTTTCAGCTTCGACACATAGTCACTGCGGAACGTCTCTTCTGCTTCCCGACGCGCAAGCTCGGCACGCTTTGCGTATTTTGCCAGCTCTGTATCATTCAAGACATTAATTTGATGCGTAACATAGTGCTCGAACTCTTCAAATTTAGACTCTAGATAATCCAATTGGATATCATCGTCTAGGCTGCTGTTATGGTATTTCGCATAGTGATCAGCCACTTCCTTACGCACTTTCTGGTCAAACATTTTGACCTTTTCCATGGCTTTTTCAGAACGACTGATGGCTTCTTTGTAAATCGCGCCACCGTTAACCATGCTATTTTCCAACAAATCGTATCGCTCACTGGCGTATTCTGCGTTAAATAACGGGTTTGAAGTAATACGTGTACGTTCTTCGTCCAATGCCGACAAGGCTTCAGATAGCTGGGTCTTCTGAGTATTCAAGGAGCCGTATTGTTCAGCAATTTGCTGTCGCTCACGATCAAGCTTCTTACGCTCTAACTCAATGCCAGAGATACGTTCTTTCAGGCTTTCAATACGTTCTTGCAGATCCGTATCGTCGCGCTGTTGGAGAGCGGCGATTTGAGCTTCAACATCTGCCAAATCCTGTGCTACACGAGTATTTGCAATACCAGCATCTTGCAGTGATTGCGGATCAAACTGGTTCGACGCCATGATTCGCCCCAACATCGAGTCCGCTTGCTCAAGACGTTGGTCAGTCTTCATGTAATCCATCAATTCGCCACTTAACTGTTGCAGCTGAGCTTCACGAGATTGGCGCATCCCTTCAGTATTAATGCCCACCATCATGTGTGGTAAGAAGCGGATGGTTGAGATAGTACCCGAAAGCTTCAACATACCATCAGCCGTCATCGCACTGTCTTCGCGTAACAGCTCTCGCTCGGTTTCAACGGGTTTGATGCCACCTAAACGGCGGTTCAAGTAAGCCTGAGCATGATCATTATTGCAGCGAATAAAGCGTAGCACCGAATTATTATCACCACGATTTAGCCATAAACGCGTTTGCGTCGTGTCAATCACTCGACAACCCATCAATTGACGACGGTGGGCACGGAAGATACGGATCGCTTCTTCCGCATCATCTGGCTCAACGATTAGGGCTTCACGCTGGCTGCCAAGGTAGCCTTCAATGGCATCTTGCCATTTATGGTCGGTCACTTCGGCTAAATGGCTAAGCGGTGTTGCTTTGATGTTAGCGTGATCCAATAACTCAATCAGTCGCTTCACGTTTGGCGACAGCGGTGTGGTACCGCCTTTCAAGGATTTAACATCGGCCTCAAGCTGGCGACACTCATCTTTCAAATTCAAGATATTACGGTTTAACTGGGTACGCTGTTGGAACAAAGCGCCCTTACCTTCATCTAGCAGGTTATTAATGCTAGATAACAAACGGCTTACCGCTTTTGCTGAACCGAGAATATTGCCTGAGCTATCAATGCTACCCGCTAGCCCTTGTGCCTCTGTAATCAGGTTGCGAATATCCTGAGACAAAACATCTTCAAACGCCTGCAATGCACCTAATAACTGCAGAACTTGGTGGGCTTGAATCACCAGTTTACGGTCTTCTTGACCTTCAAGGGTCAATAGCTTTTTGTTCTGTTCAAGCTGCTGCAGCTTCAAGCCTACATCTGAATGCTCATACTGTTGCTCAAGTCGAACTAGCTGGGTTTGCAGTTGTTTTAGCAGGTTCGCTTGCGCAACGATTTCCTCGTCGATCTCTTCTTCACGCTCTTTGAAGTTTTCGTATTGATCTTGAATTTCGTCTTGTTTGCTGCCCAGCTGATCAAAGCGGGCTTCGGTGGCAATCCATTGATAGTTGACTACGGTTTGTTCTTGCTGGTGTTTCTTATCACACTCGACTTGGATCGCTTTTAGATCGTCGATGCGTTTGGCGACTTCTTGCGTTTTGGCTTCTAGCTGACGGTATTCCAAAAGAGATTTCTGATAAGCACCCACTTGTAACGGCTGCTCAGCTAAAACAAAATCCTGTACGAATCGCGTTGGCGAAGCAATGGGTACGAATTTCAAAGCGTTCTTAAAGTTCTTTAAGAACGAATCTAAAGTAATCAAATGTTCCGCACTTGGGCTCAGTTCTTCCAAGTAACGGTTCATATATTGAGTTGCTGAAGCACTGCCAGACTTGATAAATGGGTCTAGGCAGACTTTCTTCATGGCTTCACGAACTTCTTGCCAAGGTTTAGCTTGGTACTGCTTCTCACCCAATACTTCAATAAAGTCTTCGCGACGAACGCCGTAGTTCGACAGAACAAAACGACCTAAAATATCTTCTTCTGGTGTTGCTAAGGAGGCTGACAAGCATAGACCAACGGTTGACTCTTTGCCGGTGTTGGAATCTTCAAACACCAAGGCCAAGTAACAGATTGCGTCTTGACGAGTTTGCACACCAGTGACTTTTTCGCTCGCTTGCCCCGAGTCGATCATCCCCAAAATGTAGGAGCGGATGCTTCGACCAGACGCTTTACCATCGTTGGCACTGGCGTTGTAGTTTAAGTGACGCTTACTAGCACCGGTTAGCACGGTTTGGATCGCATCCAACAAGGACGATTTACCTGAACCGGTTGGACCAATGATGGCTGTGTTACCGCGAATATTGATTTCTTCTGCGCCCAATAGGTACCAGTTTACAAGAACAATTCGATTTAACTTTTTCATGCAATTTCCTATTGTACCGCTTCTTCTTGTGTTTCTGGATCAGGGTCAACCGCCGCTTGGCTGCCATTCTCTTGACCATCAAGACCCTGTTCTGTTTGTTCGTCAATGACTTCGTCTTCATCAGGATCCGAGCCATTGAAAGACTCAAGCTGACGTAAATACGCTTCGGTAACAATCAAACGTACTACAGGAGTAATGCTAATCATCAAGTTCTTAGCGTCTTCGTCGTAAGCTTTACCACGAATAATCACCCCCTGTTTGCTGAACAGCGTCAGGATATCTTTGAAGCGCGTTTCTGTTGGAATTTCGCGTTTTACCAACTGTACGTAGCGTTCCAAAATAGCCACAGAGTTAGTCGATACGAACCCGTTGTCGATTTCAAAGTTCTCTACTTTTTCTTCGTAGATTTGACGCATCACCAATAGGAATAGCGTTTCATCGGTTTTCAAACGGACAAAGGCTTCACGCTCAACCGGCAACACACCCGCTAGACGTTCGTTCTCATTGACGTAAAGCTTCATACCCAACGCGTCAAACAGATTGCTAAAGTACTGTTGATACATCTCTACCAATAAGTAATGACGACGTTGACCGTGCTTAAAAGCACTGACAAATTGATTGGCAAGTAAATAGTTCGCAGTCTGCTGAAACTCTTGCGGGTCTTTACCGGACTCTTCTACGACCCTTTTTAATTCTCTAAGCATGAGATTTGCTCCTGCGCACTACATTAAACTCTCGACATTCGACGAATTCGTGAACGTTGATATATTGATCTGTGAAAATAACATCAAACGACTTCTCAATGCGTTTGGCATTGACGCCCAAAGAACCGATGTAACGTAAATGATCGAAACAAACAAAATCTTCTACGGATTCGATGGTGAAGTCCAAAATATGCATCGCCGGCTTTTCTAACAGCTGACGATCAAGGTAGCTTTGTAGCTTGGCAACACTCACCTGACGCGCTTCATGGAAGCGACGTTGGCGGTCACGGAAGGCAATCGCCGCTTGCGAAACCTCCACCTGAGTAATCACTCGCGGCGGTGGTGGCTCACGACGTTTCGCTGGTTGGGCACAAGATTCAACCCCTACCGCTTTAACACTGACCATGTTTTTCAAGATTGGTAATTTTTCAAACTTGGCGACATCAGCAATGATGCCTGCCACCTTGTTAGCCAAGCCAGGACGAGAAGAGTCCATATAACGGGCCGTATCAGCGGCACGTTTTTCCAAGCGGTAACGGTACTCATCAATACGATCCAAACGCTGATCGATGGTGGTGAAGGTTTGGATGATATCGCGACAATCTTTTTCGACCGCAGCTAACGCTTTATCTACCGAGATTAATTGTTGATCGGCATAACATTGGGCGATATTGCCCATCAAATTTGCTTCAGCGAGAAAGCTTTGAGTCAGCTCTAAAATCTGACGACGAAAACGAAACGGGTTATTGCTGGTTTTGATGGTTTTATAGTCGGCAATCAAAATACCTTCCACAAACAAATCAAAGAATCCTGCGACGATCTCTTTTGGCTCACGTTTGTTAAACAGCTCACGTTGAAGACTGCGAATGCCTAATAGAATTTGGTTCAAATGCGCTGAGAAGTCGCGTGCCGCTTCCGCTGTTTGACTCAGTGTTACACCTCGTTCTTGCGGATGCTTAGCAACCGATTCAAGGTTACTCAAGATACTTAGTACCGTGGCACCGTAATTACGCTTACCGTGACGGCTAATTTCTACCAAGGAGCGCAGCAGCATAGAGACCTGAGGCGACATCAGCACGCTGACACGATACAACTCTTGCTCTTCAATCAACCAGCCAGTGTTGACCAAACGGTGATAGATACGCAACGCGTACTCATGAATGGTTTTCGGCGAATCAAAGCCATCTTTAAGATCGTCGTGCCAAGCCAGTGTGTCGAGCTTATGCAACGAGTCTTCTATCGCTTCAATGATGGTGGATTTATCTTTAATAGGATCTTCTGCATGGTCATAAAACACATCAGACAGATCGAACAATACGGCTTCTATGAGCGCTTTGTTGGAGCCCGATAGAGCTTGGAATATTTCATCGGGCAAATGGGTGAATAGCATTCAGAACCAATCCATTCTTTATTTTTAAACTGACGAAATTCAAATCACTCTGACGTCAGTTTAGAGATTATCGCTTTCTCCATGGCAGCGACAACAGCGGGGTCATCACCAATCGGATCCAGGAGCGTCAAAGTACGTTGCTCAGTATTCAATTGCTCTAACTGCTCGGGTACATCTACTCGCAAATGACGACCTTGCGCAAAGAACAAAGGATACACCGCGATGTTGGCAGTTTCAGAGGGAAGTTGCTGCAAAACGTCTTCAATAGAAGGCGTGCACAATTCCATGTAAGCCAACGTTACCTTATCTTCTGAGACGACACCAGTGACCCTTGCCAATAACTGCTCAAAAGGCACTTTCCAGCGTGGATCGCTGCTGCCGTGGGCTAACAAAATAATATGGTCAAACTGCTCTAATTGCATGGGTCTACCTTTATCATAAGTGGGATATTTTAGCGATTTACCCTTTTAAAAAGAAGGGATTACCGACTTTAAGGGCGTAATTTGGGAGTAACTTCTTGATCTATTTTTGAATTTTTGTCGTAAACTTAAAAAACCTTCACGTTTAGGAGTCGCAAATGAAAGTTTTAGTGACAGGAGCAAACGGCTTTATCGCAAACAATCTTTATCCTTTGTTAACCGCAGCAGGCCATGAGTCCTTCGCATTGGTTCATAAGCATCAAAACGCTATTCCTCGATACGTGCAAACCTTGCATATGGATGACTTAGGCGAACATTATTTTGATGTGGTAATCAATCTTGCTGGTGCCAATATCGCTGCAAAACGCTGGACAGCGAAGCGCCAACGAGAACTGTTTGATAGTCGCGTGCAATTTACTCGCAAGCTTTTTAATGCCTTAAAACAAAAACCTAGCGTGTTACTCAACGCTTCGGCAGTGGGATACTATGGTTTTGATGAGTACAAAACCTTTCTTGAAGATACGCCTCCAAATGGTGGTTTCACTCACCACTTGTGTTCGGCATGGGAGCAAGAAGCACACCATTTTGAAGATGCTGGTGTAAGAACCACTATTTTTCGACTAGGCGTAGTGCTTGGTCACGGTGGCGCTTTGGCAAAAATGGAATGGCCTTTCAAGCTAGGACTAGGGGGGAAAATCGGCAACGGAAAACAATTTTTCCCATGGATTCATATTCACGATGTGTGTCGTTTTATTCTGCAAGCCATGCAAGACGAACAATACCAAGGCACTTATAACCTTGTGTCACCGCAAGCCATTACCCAAGCCGAGTTTGCCAAAGCCTATGGTAAAGCCCTAAACCGTCCTACTGTGCTGCCCACTCCCACTGTGGTGCTTGAAAAACTGCTCGGCGACATGAGTCAATTGCTGACCAAAGGCCAGCATGTGGTGCCACAGGCATTGATGAATCAGAAGTTTACGTTTGAATATCAATCCATTGATGAAGCACTCAAGAGTTTAACTTAATCGTCGTGTACTTTAATCGGACTATTGATCGCCGGACGAACGAAGTTTTTTGGGGACAGGATGCCCCTTATCGTCCGGCAATGTATGTTTGCATTCTGGGTATTTGATACACCCCCAGAAATACCCTTTCACCCCTTTCTTTCGGACCAAATAATGGCCACATGCTCGACAAGGATATTTGCGTGACGAGGAAGGTTCGCCACTCACATCCTCTAGGGTTAATTTACAATCGGGGTAGTTGCTGCAGCCCCAAAAAGTATTACCACTATGGGTCTTCTTGCGCAGCTGACCACCACATAATGGGCAAAAGTATTTTTTTGGCCGAACCGGACGTCCGTCTTCATCGTTGGCACTGTAATCGCATTTCGGGTAATTTTCGCAGCCCCAAAAGGCACCATTTTTCCCTTGTTTGAGCTGTAAGACGCCATGACATTTCGGGCAACGATAACGCTTACTTGGTGTGCCTATGTAACCAGAGCCGTCTTGATTTAGGAACTCTTGTTCCCAAGAGTCAACGGCCCTAGCCTTAGTGTCATGGCTGTCATCACGGCTCAAACTTTGTTACTCCGCTTCGCAGTTTAACTTGTCTTGTTTGTCGCAAGCATGAGAATTGACGTAGCCTTTAGCTTTGTTAACGCCATTTTTAGCCGCCTCAGCCGTTGCATTACCCACTTCTTTGGTTTTCTGCCAGGCCTTGCTGTTAGCAATATCTTCGCCTACTTCTTTACTGCGCTCTACCGCATCGCCAGCTACTTCACGAGTTCTTTCGGCTACTTCACCTGCCACTTCACGGGTTTTATCTGCTGCGTTAGCAGCCGTTTGTTTGATATTTTCCCAAGCGTTTTCTTCTTCGGCATGCAAAGGCATCATGATCGTACTCGCCAATAGTCCTGCTACCGCTAAGCATTTTTTTACACCCATCATTTGATTTCCCCACTTAAGCAAAAATGTGCCCTAACCCACTGCTCCACTTCCTCAGCCGAAGGGACGGTTGGGATCATTGGATAATTCGCTAATTCTGCCTCCGTCACCTGCTCATGACTCCAAGTAGTATGATACGGCACATGCAAAGCATGAGCCCCCGCATCTAACACCGGCAAGACATCTGAGCGCATCGAATTACCAATCATCAGCACTTCACTTGGATTTAACTGCAGACTCTCAAATACTTTTTGGTAATTAGCGGTCTTCTTATTACTTACCACTTCATACCAATCGAAGTATTCACTCAAACCTGAACGAGCTAATTTCCCCTCTTGGTCAAGCAAATCCCCTTTGGTGATGACCATTAACTGGCACTTACCATGTAGAGACTTCAGCAGGGCCTCAATCCCGGGAAGTAATTGAATTGGAGCCGCCAGCATTTGCTTGGCTAATTGGATGATCTCATGAATCTCATAGCCTGTAACACGCCCTTCCGTAAGCACTATGGCAGTTTCTAGCAGAGACAGCGTAAATCCTTTGATGCCGTAGCCAAAGTTTGACAGGTTCTCGATTTGCACTTCATTGAGGCGCTCCAAAATGTATTCGCGGGAATGGTACGATTCCAACATTTGGACAAAGTACTCCTGAGTGCTTAAGAACACATCTTCGTTACGCCAAAGGGTATCGTCTGCGTCAAACGCAATGGTGGTCAGGATAGGTTTTTGCAAATCAATTCATCCAGTGTTGGGTGTTTTCTAAAACAAGGGCTTTGTATAAAGTGACATGATCAGGTGAGTCATTTAATGCAGCGATGTAATCAAATTTTTCACCGCCAGCCCTTTCAAACTCTTCTCGCAACTGCATATCAATTTCTTCTAAGGTTTCAATACAATCAATCGCAAACGCTGGGCTGATCATGTTCAGTTCTTTAATACCTTTGTTTGGCATAGCGCGAATAGTCTCATCTGCATAGGGTTTTAACCATTCTTCGCGACCAAAGCGGGATTGGTAAGCATGGGTATAGTCATCTTCCCCTAGGCCTAGTTGCTGAACGACAGCTGCCGTAGTAGCTTCACAACGACGTTGATACGGATCACCTTCTGTAACATAGCGTTTCGGTACGCCATGATAGGAAAACATTAGATGACGTTTACCACCTTGCTTGTCCCATTGCGCTTTGATGGATTTTACCAAAGCATCAATATAGATCGGATGGTCGGCATAATCCTGCATCATGCTTAAAGCCGGCCAATGGGGGCAGCGTTTCAATGATGCCATGAGTCGATCGTAAGCGGCCGCCGTGGTTGAACGAGAAAATTGAGGATACATGGGCAACACAAAAATCTGCTCAACGTTGTTTTCACGAAATAGCTTCGCTGCACTTTCAACACTGGGCTGACCATAGGTCATGGCCATGGTGACAACAAAACGTTGGCCGTCTTGGTTCAAAGCCTGATCCAATTTCTTGGTCAAGCGCTGGCCGAGCACCAATAACGGCGACCCTTCATCCATCCACACTTCTTGATACACTTTAGCCACTTTTTTAGGGCGCACATTCAAAATAATGCCGTTTAAAATAGGCTTCCAAATAAGCGGATTGACATCGACCACACGAGGGTCGGACAGAAATTCTTTGAGGTATTTTTTAACCGCCGCAGGCGTCGGCGCTTCGGGGGTACCAAGGTTCATCAAAAGAACCCCAATCAAACTGTTTTTCTGATTCATAGCCATTCCGTTATGTTAAAAAATAACGTGTTTAAACAACAAGTGTCCCCAGACACTTAAACACATCGCCAATACGATCCAATCCAGTACTTTGGATTCAAATGCACTGGATGTTAAACGCTGCTGCAGTAAAAGACCCGTATTACCACCTAATAAAGCGGCCAGCATATGGGGAAAAGAAAGCGCCTGCCATGCAAAGTCTGACGGTAATGCCAGCAAGCCTATCAGCGCCCCCACTAAAGAAAATGCCCATAAAGCAGAACGATTACCTAGCAGGTTGTTGGATTGCCTATCTTGCAGCCAGGCTAGACCAGAACTAAGACTAACAAACTGCGCTGCCCCCATGATCATGCCGGTCAACACTTTCAATGAATTTGGGATCTTATCTAACGACCAGCCCCCACGCTGCAGTAGCAACACTTGGGTTACAGAAACAATGATTAGTAAAGCAACTAAGACCGTGAAGCTCATTGGCAACAAAAATAACAACTGCACACCAATAAAGCCGCCAAGGGACAAGCCCGCCCCTAAACGAGTAATGCTCTCCACTTGTAAGTGCGCTCTATGCCGCAGAACTTGCATCAAAGCAAACAACAACATAACAGGCAGCAGACTAGCAAATAGATCGCGCAGTAGTGTTAAGTCGTCTATGACTAATAAAGCACACGGCAAGATCACAATTAAAGGGTCAATACGCAAACGTTTATTGACCAGTGCAGCGCATAAGGATGCGAGAAAAAGATAGATAGGTAATAACATAAAAGGAAACACCTTGAGGTCTTCAAGGTGTTTTTACAGTTGCCTTATTCGGATTCAACTACCGCGCGCATACGATCTTGGATGATGGTCGCAAGCTTATCAGGTTGGAATTTTGATAAGAAATCGTCACAACCTACTTTTTGCACCATGGCTTTGTTAAAGCTACCACTCAAAGAAGTATGCAGAACGATGTATAGATCTTTCAATCGAGGATCTTCACGAATTTCTCGGGTTAGACGGTAGCCATCCATTTCAGGCATTTCGGCGTCCGTAATCAACATCAAAAGCTTATTCGGAACATCTTCACCTTCAGCTGCCCACTTCTTAAGAAGATCAAGACCACGCTTACCATCGGTTGCCGAATGAACACTGATGCCTAGATGATCGAGCGTTGATTTACACTGAGCTAGACCCACAGAAGAATCGTCTACCACCAAGACCTCTAGACCTTTGGCCATCGACAGAAGATCTTTGTCGATGATGTGGTCAGAGACACGAGTGTCGTAAGGCGAAATCTCCGCCAGTACTTTTTCAACATCGATAATTTCCACCAAACGATCGTTTACACGTGTGATCGCGGTCAAATAATGCTGACGCCCCGTACCATCTGGCGGCGGCAAAATATCGCTCCAATTCATATTGATGATGCGATCAACTTCTCCCACCATAAACCCTTGCACGGTATTGTTATACTCAGTGACGATCAGGTTACAAGGCTTGTCTTTATCGATTGGACGCAGACCAATGGACTCAGACAGATCAATAACAGGAATGGTGCGGCCACGGAAATGCGTTACACCCGCCACAGAAGGATGGCGGTGCGGCATTAAGTTTAGACGTGGCAATTGCACGACTTCTTGTACTTTAAAGACGTTGATAGCAAATAGTTGCATGCCACCCAGACGAAACATCAGCAACTCTAGTCGGTTTTCACCTACCAGCTGCGTTCTCTGGTCCACCGCATCTAACATTCCTGCCATAACATTCTCCAATATTAAGTTTTAAACGCTGGGGTCAATAATCATCATGATAGTGAATTATCCCGAACATAACAGTAATTTTTTGATGGTCAAAACCGTTAAGTCATGATCTATAAACAAATTAGTCGATTTATTAGCCTGAGCCCTAATAAAGCATTCTGATTCCGCCGCAGTCATTGATAAACTAGCGTTATAAACTATTCTTGGAGCCAGCATGTTTGATATTGGTGTCAATTTAGATCATTCCTCTTACTTAGACAATTTGCAGCAGTTTCGTGAGGATTATCAACACGAAGGTGTTCAGGGCATCATCTGCATTGCCTCAAATATGCAAGAAGCCAATCTACTTTCTGACCTGTGTACTCCCTATCCTGATATGCATTACACGCTAGGTTGTCATCCGCATCATGCTTCCAGCTGGGACGTTCAGGACAGCGACAAACTGATCCAAGCCTTTGCGGCTGATCCTAAGGCAGTGGCGGTGGGGGAAATGGGGCTAGATTTTAATCGTAATTACTCCACACCAGATGAGCAAATTCGCGCTTTTGAAGCGCAGCTAATCGTTGCAGAAAAAGCACAAAAGCCCGTCTACCTACATGAACGGGATGCTTTTGCCGAGTTAACTCAGCGTTTAGCACAGGCTTCTCTTCCGAAAGGCGGGGTGATTCACTGTTTTACAGGCAACAAAGATCAGCTGAAAAGCTATTTGGATTTAGGTTTAAGTGTGGGCATTACAGGCTGGCTCTTGGATGAGCGCCGCAATCAGGAACTGGTCGAGGCTTTAGCGTACTTGCCTTTAGATCGACTGCTACTAGAAACCGACGCGCCTTATTTGTTGCCGCGAAACATTCGTCCTCGCCCTAAGCGAAACCATCCAAAATTTTTACCTTACATTGCGCAAGCCGTGGCAGAGGTAAAAGGTATTGCATTAGAAGAAGTCATTGCGCAAGCTAGTGACAATACCCGTCAGTTATTTTTCAGCGCCTAGAATAAATACTCGCCGCGCTTTTGGCGGCGTTTGTTGCTTTGCTGGCTGCGGCGAAGAGACTTGATTAAGTAAGGATTGGGCTTGGCTTGGATCAAAAGGCCAATCCATTACACCATCACCGATCTGTAACACAGGGATACGCAAACCATAAAGCGTCACCAAGTGTTCATCACTGGCGATATCAACCTTGTCATATTGCAGCATAGGAAAAAAATGCTGTAGCCAAACTTCAGCATCCTCACACAAATGGCAACCTAGGGTACCGTAAAGTTGAATATCAGACATGGCCCGCTTGCGCCTTCTCCAGCTCAAAAATGGATTGTGGCAATGCAGCCAACGGCGTCACTGGACACACTAAACTGGATGCCTGTTCTAATTGATCCCCACTTAGGCCCATTGACGATAAAGCCAACAACACGATTTGAGAGGCTTCTCCATCGGGCAATGCCATACCATTGGCATGATATTGCTTTAACAATGGAAAAAAACCATTTTCAATGAAAGAGGCGGTTATTTTAGCGTTGTGCACACGCCCTTTATTCGACAGCATTTCTTCTAACACCAAGGGCTCTAACAAGGCCATTAAACCGCCATCCATACGTTCTGAAAAGTTTTCAGCACGATAAAAATAGTTCGCCCAAGTTGGCTTAGCATTGAGAATATTTACGAAATACTTTAACAACAGTGAAATGCGACATTCCACTCGTGATTGGGTCAGCAATAAGCTGTTAAGGTCTTTTTGAATCAATGCGGACAGACAAGTACGCACATCGGCGAGCGCTTCATCTTTACTGTCATAGTAATTATAAAAGGTCCCAATACTGACGCCAGCGCTGACCGACACATCTTGCACAGTAATTTCTGTCCAATCTGTTTCCAGAAGCAAATTTTGCACTGCGCTACGTAACCGGTCTTGGGTTAGAACTCGTTTCGGGGGTGTCACCATGCTTATACTCTTCTACTCAACTGTCATTCCTTAACGTTGTGGTAGCCGGTAAAACCGGCAAGCTAATGGATCAGGCCCATTAGCTAGACTTACACACGCCAGCCCTAATTACCATACATCACAAAAGGTTATACTGCGGGGTCAGTATATCAACAACATTCAAATGAAGCATTTGAAAAACCCCTTCCGCGATCGGCAGAACTTGTTTATCTATATAATGCTGATAATCCAGATTGTCTAAATCACTTTCACCCAGATATGGCATCACACCTGCGAGCGTATAAACATATTGCACTCGCTTACGACCACGATCATATTCTGGCGGCAGACCTTGCTGATAACGAAGCTCATCGGCCATCTTAGCTGCGCGAACATGCGGTGGCTGAGTTTTGGTGTACTTAGCCAGCGGGCGTGTTAACTGCTTCGAATATATCAGCTCGTGATCGAACTTTCCTAGTCGTAAATCGCTAACAAATTCAGAAACATAACTATCCAGATCTAAGTCAAAAAACAGATGCTCAAATAGCTCAACCTGGAACCGCTTCGCCAAAGGTGTCCAATCGCTGCGAGCAGCCTCCAAACCTTTAAAGACAATCTCGCCGTTACTTAAGCCCGCATAACGTTTTTTCGAACCTTCTTCTTGACCGCGAATAGTCGGCATATAGAAACGGGTATATAAGGTTTCAAACTCAAGCTCTAAGTGCGAGTCGATATCCGCATAATCACCGCACCACTCGCTCAAGCATTGGTTAACCACCTCACACAACTCTTTGCCAGCCCGCCACGCTTCATCTTCAGACAGCGAGTCTGACAAGGTGATAAACAAGGAGTCCGTATCACCATAAATAACTTTAGCGCCACGCTCTTCCATCCATTGCTTGCTTCTTCCAAGCAATTCATGACCGCGCATCGTGATGGAGCTGGCCAATTCTGCATGATAAAAACGGCAAACTTGTGAGCCGAGCACACCGTAAAAGGAGTTCATTATAATCTTGATGGCGTAACTTAAAATCGAATTACCATTACGTTTGGCGCTTTCACGTGATTGAGCAAGCTCAGCAACCAATTCAGGCAAAATCGCAAATTGACGTTGAAAAGATGCTCCGCGATAGCCTGGTACCAAACCTTCGTCCTGCGCCAACGCCTGCGCTACCACACGTGCTAAAGGGTCAACATAGAATGTGCGAATAATGCTTGGATATAGGCTTTTAAAGTCGAACACCAAAACATTTTTATAAAGCCCAGGCAGTGAGTTCATGACAAAGCCGCCGGGGCTTGGGACAAACTTATCATCACTCCAAGCTGGCGCCACCCAACCTTTACGATGCAAGCGTGGTAAATACAGATTCTCAAACGACGCCACAGAGCCGCCAGTTTGTGACAGGGGAATACCAGTGAGGTCAACACGGGTTTGCTGCAATTCTATCAACTGAAGCTTTTCGAAAATACGCTCAACTAAGACACAGTCTTGTAGATTGTAGGCGACAAACTTATCTAACTCTTCACGGTGCATGCGTTCGATCTCTTGCCAGCGATCACCACCGGTTAGCAGCTTAGATTCGTCCAACAACTCATTGCTAACGTTGTTGAGACTGTAGGAGTTGAAATGATAGCCACCCACCTTGAGCATGGTGATGCCATCTAGTACCGCTCGCCCAGCAATCGATGCAAAAACTTTACCGCTGTCTTTGGCTTCGCGTACGCGCCAATTCTCACCTTGAACCCCTAAAGCAGGCTTGATACCTAAGTACCTAAAGCGCTGATCGAGAAACATCAAATCAAAACCGATGACGTTCCAGCCAATGATGATGTCAGGAGAATGCTTGCGTACAAATTTGATAAATGCCATGAGCAGTTTACGCTCATCAGCAAAGCAATAGACATTTTCAATTTGAGAGGACTGCGGTGAGACGACCAGTACAACCTTGCGCTCACCGCTAGTGATGCCAATGGACAGCAACTCATTACGGGATACAGAAGTTTCGATGTCCAATGACCACACTTGCCAGTTAGGCTGATACTCGCCTGCTTTCAGCTTGGCTTGACTAAAACTCATACCTGACGCATCCGGCACGCCAACAAAGGCGACCTGTCCACGAATATGTCGCTCCATTAAATAGCGATCTTCGGGCTTGATGTCTTCTTCGTAAACCAAATAACCCAGTTTCTTGACCATCGCCACCATTTGCTGTTGCAGTAGTAGGCTTTGGCAACGAACGACACAAACCGCTTCATGGGAGAAGGATTTAAGCTGACTTTCTTCACACTTCACCCCTTCTACATCGGTCGCTAGAGCTTCCATTGGGGCATTGGTAAAAAACAGAGTTTCTGGATTGGCAATCGAAACTTTGACGGTGGCGGCGTCAGTCTTCACATAGTAATGGATCTCAAGACGACCCTTCACATCACTACTGTGACGACTGACGATGTATCCTTGCTGTGGCTCAAACATGAAATTGTGTACTTAGATAGATCTTAATAAACGAATGGGCGGCACTTTTAGCACAGCTCGGCTCGCAAATACACCTATAATTGTCACAATTCCCCAGCCAGCCAATGGGCCAACCAGCCATAATTGCGGGTGTATAGTCACTTCCATATCAAACACAAAGTGCTGTAAACCCACCAACGCAAGCTCTGCGCCTAGTGCGCCTATTAAGCCTGCAAACAGCCCAAGCGCACCAAACTCAATCAATAACGCTTGGCGAACAATTTTCTTGGTCGCCCCCAAAGTACGCAGTAAAGCACCTTCTTCTAAACGTTCATCAAGGGTTGAGCGTACACTGGCCATCAGCACCAAAGCACCCGCACCTAAGATAAACGCCAACACGATTTTTAGGGCATTCGCTAATTGAGCAATAATGTCCTGCACCTGTTTGAGAAGCTCTCCAATATTCAACATAGATACGGTTGGGTAATTCGCCATAAAGCGATAGAAATCGGCCGCATTATTTTCATTAAGAAAAACGCTGCTGACGTAGTTAGCTTGATAATCCGACAATACGGACTGCGGCAAGATCAAATAGAAATTTGGTTGCATACTTTGCCAATCCACCGTGCGTATTGAGGTAATCGGTAAGGTGTAATCCAAACCACCAATACTGATGGTTAGCTCATCACCTATGACAACACCCGCCTCAATCGCTGCTTTTTGTTCGATTGAAATGCCCTCGGCAGCAAAGTCACCTTCGATCACTGTAGAGCCAGAACCGATTTCATTAGCCCAGGTCAGATTCATTTCGCGCTCAACGATTTCAGGTTCATTACGTTGATCTGGAAAAAGCTTTTCAACGTCCTCACCATTGATGGCAATCACGCGTCCACGCACCATCGGAAACCAATCGGACGCAGCAATATCATTGTCGGTGGTATAGGTTTTTATGCCTGTCACCTGTGCTTCTTGCACATTAAATAAGTAATGATTCGGTGTATTTTCGGGAATTTGCGCTTGCCAATCTCGAATCAAGTTACTCTGCACACCGACCAGTATTAAACTGAGCATGATGATCAAGGTAAACACTAATAGTTGGAACAGATTCGACACTAAGCGTCGATGCAAGGCAGCAAGTCCCACCTGCCAGCCTGTGGTAGATTGCTTCGACAACCGGCGACTAATGGAGAATAGCCCCCACCCCACAAGAAACACCAAGCCAGTCACAATGGCTAAACCAACCATAACAATGCTGGGCAAACGCCAGCCACCCGCGTAGATCACCATCAGAGCGTACATGCCAATCAGGCCGAATAAAAACAAGGAAGAAGAGCGAACCTGTAAACCAGCACTTGGCTGCAATACTCGCAGCGGCGGCACACTGACTAGACGGGCTAATAAAGGCGCACAAAACGCTAGAATCGAGATGATCGCGGTGGCCGCCCCTAACCAAAGCTTCATAAGTGTCGGCGCTGGTAAAGCCGCGCTCATCAACGAAGATAATAAGTCTGCAATCAGCCCTTGAATTAAATAGCCTAACGCTGAACCCAAGACAATGCCGAGCAAGGTAATAAGGGTCACTTGAAACACCATCAAGCGCACCAAACGTTGAGGTGTTGCCCCCATGGTTTTCATCACCGCGAATTGAGTTAAATGACGTTTAACATAGCGTGCAGAGGCAAGCGCCATGGCCACGCCCGACATCACCACCGCTAAGGTTCCCGCCAACAATAAAAAAGACTCTGCTCGATTTACCGTATTACCGACGCGTTCTCCACGTTCGATCGGTGTGCGAATACGCTCACCTTCACCTAATTGCGGCGCTAGAATGTTATCGAACTGCTCCAGCTCATCAGCGCCACCAGCATATAAGAAGGCATAACGCACACGCGCGCCAGGGATAATCACTTCCGTGGCAGACAAATCTTGCTCATTCATAATTGCCCGTGGAGCAATCGAAAACGCTGACGTGGCGCTGCCTGGATCGCGTACCAAATATTTCGTCACGGTTAAAGGCGCTTCACCAACGCGTACGGTTTGTCCAAGCTCCACAGACAGCAAACTCGCTAAACGGGAAGATAGCCAAATTTCACCCGATGCTGGGGCTTGTGAACTGGCTTCCCCAGTACCAAACAAAGCTTGGTCGGTAATAAATTCGCCACGCAAGGGATAGTTATTAGATACTGCTGTGACCTGAGCTAAATGCAGTCCTTCCCCACCAAACACCATGGAAGAAAAAGACGCCGTTTGCGCGGTTTCTAAGCTCATATCTTGGGCTTGCTCGATCCACGCCTGCGGCACAGGATCATCGCGACGTACACTGCGATCCGCTCCCAATAAGTTGGCAGACTGCACTTCAAACGATTGTTGTAAACGATCCACAAACAGCCCGATGCCGGTCACAGTGGCGACCGACAACACCAAGGCCATCAGCAACGTCAGCACATCGCCTGTCTTGAATTCCCTAATCAATAAGCGCCATGCAAACATTAGGACTCCTTAAGCTCGCCATCGTGAATTTCGATTTGTCGATCGCAACGTCCAGCCAGCTCTGGGTTATGGGTGACAACCACTAGCGTAGTACCCTGCTGCTTGTTCAAGTCGAACAGTAAATCTTCCACTAAAATACCGTTTTTTCCGTCTAAGTTACCGGTGGGTTCATCCGCAAACAAAATCTTTGGTGCCGAGGCAAAGGCTCGCGCAATGGCCACACGCTGCTGTTCTCCACCCGATAGTTGGCGCGGATAATGATCCATACGATGGGATAAGCCCACTTTCTGCAACAATTCTCGCGCTCGGTCATCGGCCTTACGGTTGCCTTTTAGCTCGTTAGGCAACATAACGTTTTCTAGTGCCGTTAAACTGGGTAGTAAATGAAACGACTGGAAAATAAAACCGACATAACGACCGCGAAGTACTGCTCGTCCTTCTTCATCCAGAGACTCCAACGCCTCCCCGTATAGGCGAATGCTGCCTTGGCTATGCTGATCTAAACCAGCCATCAAACCTAGCAAGGTGGATTTACCAGAGCCCGATGCACCGACGATGGCAACGGATTCACCATCCTTGATGTGCAGATTGATTCCTTTGAGAATATCCAATTTCCCGTTGCTTGTTGTAACGGAATGGTTAAGCTTTTCTATTGTCAAAGCCGACATAGTGTCCGTGTCTTGCATAAATAGGTTGCCTATGATGTCTAAAGTATGTGTTGTACTGCTGTGTTTCTTGTCACTTCTTACTAATGCCCATGCCAATACTCTATTGGTGTTTGGGGACAGTTTGAGTGCTGCTTATAATCTAAGACAGCAACAAGGTTGGGTTAGTTTACTGAGTCAACAATTAAATCGCAGCCACCCCGATGTCAACGTGGTCAATGCCAGCATCAGTGGGGAAACCACGCAAGGCGGCTTATCTCGTTTACCTAAGTTATTAGAAACACATCAGCCCAAATGGGTTGTCCTTGAGCTAGGTGCAAACGACGGCTTACGAGGTTATCCGCTCAATCAAATGAAGCAAAACCTCGCTCACATGATTGACCAATCTCAGCAAACTGGCGCCAAGGTACTGTTGGTGGGAAATCATTTGCCAAGCAACTACGGCCGCACCTATACCACTCAATTCTTTAATGTTTACAGCGAGTTAGCCAAGGAATATCAATTGGCTTATGTGCCTTTTATGCTAGAAAACGTGGCACTTGATAGCACTCTGATGCAAAATGATGGCTTACATCCCAACGCTGACGGCCAGCCAGTCGTGCTTGAGAACATCGCACCTACTTTGCTGCCCCTGCTCAATCTACCATAAGGACTTACGATGAAAGCGGTATTTTTGGATCGCGGATCATTTCCAGAAGACACACCTATCCCAATGCCTGATGGCGTGTCAGAAACACAGTTTTTCCATAACTCAAGTGACGAGAATGTTCTGGAACGCATCCAACATGCTGACATCGTAATGACTAACAAGGTGGTATTATCACGCAATACCTTGCAACAATGCCCACATCTAAAACTCGTCCAAGTCATGGCTACAGGCACCAATAACGTAGACCTAAAGGCTTGTAAAGATTTAGGGATCACAGTGCAAAATGTGGCAGGCTACTCAACGGTTAGCGTGCCGGAACATACCTTCGCCATGATGCTAGAGCTGCGCCGTAACTTAACCCGCTACCGTGAGGCGATAAAGCAAGGTCGCTGGGCTGAGTCTGAGTTTTTCGGCTTTCTCGATTTTCCTTTGAATGACCTTGCAAACAGTACCTTGTGTTTACTTGGTAAAGGCTCCTTAGGCAATCGCGTGGCGGAAATTGCCCGCGCGTTTGGTATGCACGTCATTTTTGCCGAACACCGAAATGCAGATACGGTGCGAGACGGTTACACCGAGTTTAATCAAGCGATCCAAGCGGCTGATGTGATCAGTTTGCACTGCCCTCTAACGGACACAACACGCGATGTGATCGACAAAGACGTTTTCGCGATCATGAAACCCACCGCTATTTTGATTAACACTGGGCGTGGTGGATTGGTCAATGAAGAAGATTTAGTGGACGCCATTAAAACAAAGCGTATTGCAGGTGCGGGCTTTGATGTTGCGACAGTTGAACCAATGCCAATGGATCACATACTCCAATCCATCGCGCATTTGCCAAACTTCATTCTAACGCCACATGTAGCATGGGCCAGTGAGTCATCGATGGCACGCCTTCTTCAGATTGCTTGTGATAATATGACGTCTTTTATCGAACAACAGATCAAATGAGCCTAGAAATCCTTCATATTGACGACGATTTGGTCGTCGTCAATAAACCCAGCGGACTGCTTGTCCATCGCACTGACTTAGCCAAACATGAACAGGACGCTGTGGTGCAACGCCTTAATGAACAATTAGGACGCTGGGTCTACCCTATTCACCGCTTAGACAGAGCCACCTCTGGCGTACTGGTGATGGCACTCAATGAAACAGTTTGTCGCCGCTTGGGGGAGCAATTTATGGCGCGCACAACCGATAAAAACTATCTTGCGATTGTCCGTGGACACACTCAACCCGAAGGCGTCATTGATTACCCCTTAGCTAAATTGAACGAAGAAAAAGGCCGTGCTCGTTTCAAAATTGAAGGCACGGAAAAAGAAGCTATCAGCCATTTTTCTACGCTAGAAACGTTTCAAATTCCTGTTCCAGTAAGCCGATATGAACAAATGCGCTTAAGTCTTGTTAGCGTCAAGCCTGAGCAGGGGCGAACCCATCAAATTCGCCGTCATTTTAAGCATATATTCCACCCTTTATTAGGTGATACACGCTACGGCTGTCGCCATCATAACCAAGCCATGCGCGACCATTGGTCGGAAAATCTGCGCTTAATGCTGCATGCAGAAAACCTATCCTTTACACATCCTGTCAGCCAAGAGCGCCTGAACATTTCGGCGTCGCTGCCAGAGGACATGAGCACTTTACTCCACACGTTAAGAACACAAACCTTCGATTAAGAGCATTTTATGAAGAACAAGCTTGTCTACTCGACTGATCAAGGTCGAATTTGCCCCGAGTGTGAAAACAGTCTAGATGACTGCATTTGCAACGACAGCTCAAAAGTTTTGGGCTCAGGCAATGTAAAAATTCAACTAGAAACTAAAGGACGCAAAGGAAAAGGTGTGACTTTAGTTAAAGATCTAGCGATGACGGCCGAGGAATTAAAAGTTATCGGCAAGAAATTAAAAAATCATTGTGGTGTGGGCGGCTCCGTCAAAGACGGCACAGTTGAAATCCAAGGGGATCAACGGGAAAAGATTAAAACCTTCCTTGAAAGCCAAGGGATTAAGGCAAAAATTGCTGGTGGATAATTTACAAAATCTTACATAATCTTTTCTAGACAGCTTGGCGATACAGTTTGCACACAAAAAACTTCGGTAAATCAATGATTTTTGTTTTGATTTTTCAATCAGTGTTGTTAAATTCATATGAATACAAATTCACTAATGAGGTTTGAATGCACCCCGACAGTCCACGCCAAGCTCATGCGTTGCTACAGCAAGCAGTACCTCTGATGCGAAAAATGGACATCGCACCGACGCCCTACAACTACGGTATTTGGTACGAATATGTGCGTCAATCAACTCCTAAGCTTAACCAATTGGTCGACTCGACGATTGGTCGCTTAGGCAGTCTACCAAGCTTCATTTCTAAAGAGCTTTTCCACCAATTTCTGGTGTCAGAAGAAGCTCGCTTTAATAGTCAGCACAAAGAAAAACTCGAAGAGTTCATCAACACTGTCTCCAATGAAACTCACAACATGACGGAAAACTTGGTGGCCCTGCAGTCAGCCATGGACAAAAGTCGCCATGTGCTTAGTCGCGCTGATCGTCAAAAGCATTTAGACAAGGTTATCCATTACCTAGACCACAGCACTAAAAAAGCACTGGAAGAGGTAGAGAGCTTTTCTCAGGCCCTTAGTCAAGTCAATGCTGAAGTACTGAAACTTAAGGCCGAACTTAATGAGATTAAGAACAACGCCGACCTTGATCCGCTAACGCAACTGCTCAATCAACGAGGACTTGAACGTCAACTTTATAGCTTAATTCCAGATTCTGAAGATGATTTATCCTTGTTAATTATGGATATAGATCATTTAAAAGAGATCAATCACGAGTTCGGTCGCCGTGCTGGAACAGCCCTGATCTGCCATATTAGCCGGATATTAAGCAGCAAGAAACTCGCTAACTCGACCCTTGCACGTCTAGAGGGTGGCAGCTTTGCCATCATTCTACATGAAGCCACATTGGATTTTGCCATTAAGTATGCTGAAGAATTACGTCTCCACTTAAACAAGCAACGTTTTAAGAGTCGCTCTGGCCAAGGTATCATTGAGCAAATCAAAGTTTCGTTTGGCGTCGCCACCATTATCGGTCAAGAAAGCCCCAACAACCTAATTGCTCGTGCAGGTGGTTATCTGGATAATGCCAAACGTCAGGGTCGCAACCGAACGGCCAGTCGTTAATCTGGATAGACTATTTAACTTATGGACTCCCCTCAACACATTACCTTACTTGAAGTGCGTGATTACGAATGTGACATGCAAGGCATCGTGAACAATGCGGTTTACCAAAATTATTTGGAACACGCTCGTCACACTTTTATCAAATCAAAAGGTTTAGATTTCGCTGACATCACCCGCGATGGGATTCATTTGGTCGTCATGCGTGCTGAAGTTGACTACAAGCTTCCTTTAAAAAGCGGTATGACTGTTCGCGTTGAAAGCCAATGCGAGCCAATAAGTAAATTCAAGTCAAAGTTTACTCAATCTATCTTTATAGACAATACTAATCAGCTTAGCGCCCAAGCCGTCTTTATTATCGCTTCTATTAGCGCTACCGGACGACCAGCTGTTTACAAAGACGTGCAAAAGCTTTTTAACTAGCAAAAGGGGCCACTCTCATAGCAAGGCCCCACGATGACACATTTATAGAGATGCTAGATCCATACTTTCATAAAGATACTGTCGCGCATCGGAGCGTTTTGGATTATCAATCACCTCAACCAAGCGCTCTCCAAATGCCTGAATAATGCCTTCACTAGCAGCATCCGAATTGAACATGTATTCCGGTGGCAAATAGTTCATCTGTGTTAAATTCGCCGTCATTTGAAACGGTCGCAACAAGTCTGGCACAGAGGTAAAAATATCAAAGCCCGTGTAAAATTCTTGTCGACCACCAACAGACACCACTAGCTGTAAATCTTTTGCGCGCAACTTATCGCCACCCACTCCATAAGCAAAACCGTGAGTGAACACGTCGTCCAACCACTTCTTTAGCAACGGCGGCATTGAATACCAATACATTGGGAATTGCAGCACAATACGGTCATGCTCCAACAATAGCGCTTGTTCCTTCTTCACATCTATCTGAAAGTCCGGATACTCACTGTATAGATCACGACTAGTCGCGACCTTACCTGAGGCTTCAAATTGCGACTTCCAAGTTTGATTATTTCTCGAATGGGTTAAATCAGGGTGAAATACAAGATTAAGAATTTTCATAGCATTCATTTAGTCCATTTAATGTATTGAGCACAAAACTAAGATTAGGTCAACCGACCTAATTTTGTAAATTTAGGTCGATCGACCTAAAATGTCAAACCTATTTATAAAAAGACTGTGCAAAAAGGCCATGAACATGCCAAAAAAAATAGACACCGCGAATATCATTCTTGATGTCGCAACAGAATTACTGAAAACGGAAGGCGATCACGGCATTAGCATGCGTAAGGTGGCGACACTTGCCCAACTCTCGTTAAGCAACGTCCAGTACTACTTCAAAAACAAGAACACTTTGCTTACAGCCATTGCAGACCGCTACTTACGCCAATGCCTAGATGACCTGAAACAGCAGCCAAGCCTAAAGCATCAAGATGAACTAGAGCCTTTTATTCGAAGCTTCTTAACGCAAGCCCATGAAACATCAGATATGTGTCGAATTTTCAAAGAGTACTGGGCCATCGCCAGTAAAAACCCTGAGATCCAAGAATATATAGATCATTATTACCAAGAAGTTGCAGACACACTCAGTGAGAAATGGCGCCTCATTGCCCTAGATACTTCATCCGCACAAATGGCAACAGCGATATTCCTGCCCTACTTCGAAGGCTATACCATTACGGTTACAGGGCTATCTTTAGACCTAGAAATTATGAGCCAAGTGGTTTCAGATATTGTGTGGCAGTATTTAAGTGGTAAGAACATATAAGAAGCTTAGGGACATGAGATTAAGTCGGTACCATGAGACAATCTCGCCAACTTAAGACAACAACTCCTACTGATCATGAAGCAGCTTTCATTCGTCAATACCGAATTTGCTAGCAAACGCCGTAGAACTCGTCAAAAAGCCCTCCTTGGCTGAGCACCATCAACCATTTGTCTTGAAGACAAAAACCAGGGAAGCCAAGCAAGGGTGGCTTCCCTTCCCCCTTGCTATTCCATTCAAAGATACCGTCCAAATAAAAAAAACGCCCTATTTCTCGGGCGCTTGCTTAACGAAGGAGCGGAATAACTTCGTTAGAAAATCATTAAACCTAGACCAATGATGACGCCGGAACCTAGTAGAGCGAGTAGGCAGTAGCCCATCACATCTTTTGCTCCAAGCCCTGCGATGGCTAAGGCAGGCAGTGCCCAGAAAGGCTGGATCATGTTGGTCCAAGCATCACCCCACGCTATTGCCATGGCGGTTTTCGCGGCATCCACACCTAACTCAGCACCAGCCGGCATCATGACCGGTGCTTGCACTGCCCATTGACCACCACCAGATGGTACAAAGAAGTTCACAATGCCAGCACTTAGAAAGGTAAATAGTGGGAAAGTGGTTTCATTGGAAATCGCCACAAAGCCTTGAGAAATAAGACTTGCTAAGCTGTCACCAGAACTCCCGACTGCTGTCATCATACCCATAATCCCTGCATAGAATGGGAATTGCAGTAGGATGCCAGAGCAGTTTTTCGCGCCATCGGATACAGCGTTTAGTAAGCTTTTTGGTGTGCCATGCAACAAGATGGCACTGAACAAAAAGGTGAAGTTCACGATATTTAGGTTCAGTGCAAAGCCGTTCTGGATAAAGTAGTACACGACAAACACGTAGCCCATTAGACCGATTAAACCAGAAAGCACACGGCTATTTTCCATGCGCTCTGCAGGTGTCATAGACGCTTTATCAATCGACTCAGAGTCATTTGACTCTAGTAATTCTGAGGTATCGAATTCAATCGTGTCTTGCGGCGCAGGATGCATTAAACGGTTTAATAGCGGAATGGTCACCAACATCACCAGCAATATAGTGATGTTCATCGGTGAAAAAATCGTCTCAGACGTTGGGATCGCCGCGGTCACTGCGCCATTCGTTACTGTTTCAATGTTTGCGCCACCTGCGATTGCCAATGGAATCGAGCCCGACAAACCCGCGTGCCAAAACAAGAAACCACTGTATGCAGAGGCAATTAATAGACGGTAATCCACACCGCGTATTTTAGCGGCAAGCTCACGGGCAAAAATGGCACCAACAACTAAGCCAAAACCCCAGTTAACCCAGCAGGCAATGGCACTAACTACTGTCACCAATACGATGGCTTGGCCTGGTGTTTTGGCAATACTAGCCATAATCGCCAATTTGCGTTTAAACGCAGGTGCGCTGGCCATAGCATGACCTGTCACCACAACCATAGCCATTTGCATAGAGAAACTTAGCAGCTTCCAAAAGCCACCTGCCCAAGCTTCAACTACTTGTACAGGGCCTTGCCCAGTACTGGGCATCACCAATGCGAACACCACCAGTGTTAGGACAATCGCAAAAATGAATGGATCAGGTAAGTAACGTTGTAATAGCGTTACGAAGAAGTAGCTTATCCGTTGTAAAGCAGTTTTCTGAGTCATTGAATGAGACATATGTTTCCCGATTTTATAGTTATTTTAGGTAGGGCTTGTGGCCCTATTTTTACCACTTGTTTTTACTGAACGAACTCAGTGTGATTGACTGATCAACATGGCAACGCCCATGCCTCCGCCGATGCACAAAGTTGCCAATCCTTTTTCAGCTTTTTGTTTCTGCATTTCATGAATAAGTGACACCAATACGCGACATCCAGAGGCACCGATCGGATGGCCTAAGGCAATCGCACCGCCATTGACGTTGACTCGTTCAGGGTTGAGCCCTAGCTCTTGGCCCACGCACAGCGCTTGTACAGCGAAGGCTTCATTAGCTTCAACCAAATCTAAATCCGCAACTTGCCACTGTGCTTTTTGCATCGCTTTTTGGGTGGCAGTAATGGGGCCTGTGCCCATAATTTTCGGATCAACACCTGAGGTTGCAGAAGATTCAATGGTGGCTAGCACTGGCAGACCTAGACGCTTCGCTTCTTCATCTGTGGTCACCACAACCATGGCAGCGCCATCGTTCAAAGTGGAGGCATTACCCGCGGTCACACTGCCTTCTTTAGTAAAGGCTGGACGCAATTTCGCGAGAGACTCAGCCGTAGTGTAAGGACGAATCTGCTCATCTTCTGCAATGACAAGAGGTGAGCTTTTACGCTGCGGAATGGTGATAGGAATGATCTCATCCTGAAAACGCCCTGTTTCTTGAGCTTTGGCCGCTTTTTGCTGTGAACTTGCTGCGAAGTCATCTTGTTGAGCACGACTGATTTGCCATTGATCCGCAATGTTTTCCGCGGTCTGCCCCATATGGTAATCGTGGAAAGCATCCCACAAGCCATCAGTGATCATGGTGTCTAACATTGACCAATGGCCCATTTTTTTGCCCGTGCGACTTTGCGGCAATACATGAGGTGCTTGGCTCATGCTTTCTTGACCACCTGCGACCACCATTTTTGCACCGCCATTAAGTACTGCCTGGGCCGCAAGCTGAACCGCTTTCAAGCCTGAGCCACAGACCATATTGATGGTCATCGCTGAAACATGATTCCCAAGTCCAGCGTTTAAAGTCGTTTGACGTGCAGGGTTTTGGCCACAGCCTGCGGTTAACACTTGACCAAGTATCACCTCATCAATGTGTTGTGCTAACGAAGGCTGCTTGTCTAATAAGCCCTGTAACACTTGAGTACCAATGTCTACCGCACTCAATGGCGATAGCGCCCCTTGGTAAGCCCCGATTGCACTTCGCCCTGCTGCCACGATTACCGCTTTCATAATGGATTCCTCTTGTCTTAAACCATGATCATAAGAATGATAACGGCGTTGAATGACCCCGTACCAAACGGGATTTCAAGCCTTATGCGAACGTCATTTCCGGAACATAATCAGGAACGATTAATTCACCCGCCGTTTTCTCTTTGATTTCGTCAATGGAAACCCCTGGCGCACGCTCTTTTAGAACGAAACAGCCATTTTCGATTTCCAACCAAGCCAGATCGGTTAAGACTTTCTTGATGCAGCCTTTACCCGTCAATGGTAAAGAACAGTTAGACAGTAGCTTTGATTCGCCACTTTTAGAGGCGTGAGTCATGGTGACAATAATGTTGTCTGCGCCAGCCACTAGATCCATGGCGCCGCCCATTCCTTTCACTAGTTTATTAGGGATCATCCACGAAGCGATGTTACCGTTTACATCCACTTCAAAAGCTCCCAACACGGTTAAGTCCACGTGACCACCTCGAATCATGGCAAAGGATTCAGCTGATGAGAAAATCGAAGCGCCCGCCACTGCTGTCACAGTTTGCTTGCCCGCATTGATCATGTCAGCGTCTAAGGTCTCTTCCGTCGGAAAAGCCCCCATACCTAGCAAACCATTCTCTGACTGCAACATGACATCCATACCTTCAGGGACATAGTTCGCCACCAACGTTGGAATGCCGATACCCAAATTTACGTAAAAACCGTCGCGCAGTTCTTGAGCCACGCGCTGCGCCATTTGTTCTCGTGAAAGAGCCATAGCAACCTCTTATTATTGTTGGATTAGGAGAAACCGTTAAGAACGAACGGTGACTTTTTCAATGCGTTTCTCAAATGAGCCTTGGATGACGCGATCCACATAAATACCTGGTGTGTGGATTTGAGACGGCTCAAGTTCGCCCACTTCGACAATCTCTTCGACTTCAACCACGGTGATCTTGCCTGCCGTTGCCGCGAGTGGATTAAAGTTTTGTGCTGTATGACGGTAGATCACATTACCAAAGCGGTCGGCCTTCCAGCCCTTCACAATGGCAAAGTCTCCGATGATGGACTCTTCTAAAAGGTATTCTCTATCATGAAAGCAACGCGTTTCTTTGCCTTCGGCGACGGGTGTACCAACACCTGTTGCCGTGTAGAAAGCTGGGATCCCAGCCCCCCCTGCACGCATTTTTTCTGCTAAGGTACCTTGAGGAGTGAGGTCGACTTCCAACTCACCGTTCAGCAGTTGCTGCTCGAACAATGCGTTTTCCCCCACATAAGACGCGATCATTTTTTTGATCTGCTTATCTTCTAATAAAATGCCTAAACCAAAGCCATCTACGCCACAGTTGTTCGATACAACGGTGAGGCCTTTGGTTTGGCGACGCTTGATTTCTGCGATGAGATTTTCTGGAATGCCACAGAGGCCAAAGCCACCGGCAATGATGGTCATGCCATCTTCTAGACCTGACATGGCCTCTTCGTAGGATACGACTACTTTGTCAAAACCCGCCATCACGCCACTCCTAATTATTATTGTGTGATTAATGCTGTCTGGGATGTACGGCAAACAGTTTGACTTATTGGTAAAGATTAATTAATTTTATTTTTCATATTTATTAATAAGAAAAACAAATGAATATCAAACAAGTGAAGGCCTTCTTGTCCGTCGCAGAGTCGTTAAGCTTTGCTCAAGCCGCCAATCAGCTACACTTATCTCAACCAGCCCTAAGCCTTGCTATCAAAGGGCTTGAAGAAGCACTGGGAGGGAAGCTACTCACCCGTACAACTCGAACCATTGCTTTGACCCCCGAAGGGGATGCCCTAGTTCCGATTGCCAAACGCTTGTTAGCACAATGGCAAGACGCAGAAGACGAAATGAAGCAACGCTTTGCACTGCAAATGGGAAAAATCTCTATCGCGGCCATGCCTTCATTCGCTGGCTCATTACTCCCTAAAGCGATTCAGCAGTACCATCAGCGCTTTCCAAATATTCAAATCGCCATAGACGATGTGCTCTCGGATATCGTGGTGGAACGGGTTGCCAACAACAGTGTTGAACTGGGTGTCACCTTTGAGCCCCAGCATTCGGAAGGATTGACGTTTTACCCTCTGTATAACGATGAATTTATTGCTATTCTTCCTAATCACCATCCGCTGGCTTCCCAACAAGAACTCACTTGGGCGGCTTTGTTACAACACAATTTCATTACCCTACAGCGCCCCTCCAGTGTCCGAAAGATGATTGAAAATACACTGAAAGACGCCAATATTGATTTGACTGTTGCCTTTGACGCCCACCAATTGACCACTGTGATTCGAATGGTCAGTGAAGGCATGGGCGTGGCGGTGGTCCCTGCAACGTGCCGGCAACAGATTCGCGAGCAGAACGTGGTCGAACGGCCCATTACGTCTCCTTCTATAGCACGGACGGTTGGCGTCATTTGTAAGCCACGCTCCATGCTCTCTATTGCCGCAGCCGCTATGCTCGACACCTTAATGGATGCTTTTACTCAACCGATTACTCAGAGTGAGTCCGCCTCATGAAAACATCACAGTCATCGAAACTGCGCCAAGCGGCGGATACCTATCGCACCATTTTAGATGCCCTGGAAGAATGGGTCGTCGTCGTGGATCACAACGCGCGGATCTTCTTCCTGAACCGTCCATACGCTCGCTTTTTAGGGGTTAATGCGGACGAGGTCAAAGGAAAGAAAGTCACTGATGTCATTGAAAACACGCGGATGCATATCACCATTGAAAAAGGTGTAGCTGAGCGCCTATCCATCCAAAAAATACGTGGCAGTAATATGATCGCCAGTCGTTTTCCGATTACGGATCAAGGCAAAGTCATCGGGGCTGTGGGTACGGTTATTTTCCACGACACCTATGAGTGGAAGCGTATTAACAGTCATATTAAAGCGCTACTTGCAGAGCATGAATTCCGTGCACAAGAGAAGAACTCTCAAGAATTACCCACAAGCAGCCATTACCGCTTGGCAGATATCGTCGGCGACAGCAAAGCCATTAAAGAATTGAATCAAACCATTACTCAAGTCGCGTCGGGCGATGTCACCGTCCTGTTAAGAGGCGAGTCTGGGACAGGGAAAGAGCTTTATGCTCATGCCATTCACCAACTTTCAGAGCGAGCCGATGCACCGTTTATTAAAGTGAACTGCGCTGCTATTCCTGAGAATCTTTTAGAAAGTGAACTGTTCGGCTATGAAGAAGGTGCATTTACTGGGGCCAAAAAAGGCGGTAAAGCGGGTAAGTTTCAGTTGGCACATGGCGGCACTTTGTTCTTGGATGAAATTGGCGACTTGCCCTTATCTATGCAGGCGAAGCTACTGCGCGTTCTGCAAGAGCGAGAAGTCGAGGCCGTGGGCAGCACATCACCAAGTCCCGTCAATATCCGCTTGATTACCGCCACCCATCGCCCATTAGAAACTCTGATCAAAGAAGGGACATTTCGCGAAGACCTTTATTACCGCATTAATGTCGTCAATGTCTCACTGCCACCACTGCGTGAAAGACAAGAGGACATTGCCAAATTAGCTGAGCACTTCTTACAAGCCTTGTCACGTCGAACTGGTCGTCGCGCACCAAAGCTGACAGCACAAGCCATGACTGCTCTGTTGGAATATCATTGGCCTGGTAACATACGTGAGCTGGAAAACATCTTGGAAGCGGCGTTTTTCACGGCACGGGATCGTAAAATCCCTTTGTCACTTTTGCCCGCTAATTTACGTGATCATACGCAGTCAGAGCTTTCCGTTGTACATAATGATGGCAACGTCTACGCAGCAACAGGCACTCTCAAAGAGCAAATGGATCGGGCTGAAAAACACGCAATCAAACAAGCACTTAGTCAATCTTTTGGTAATCGTACATTGGCTGCGAAACAGTTGGGCATTAGCAAATCCACCTTCTATGAAAAGCTAAGCAAACACCAACTAATCTAAAATATCACGCATTTTGTCCGAATAGCCGAACACTATCCGATTATTCGGACGCTCTTATTTCCTTTTTTGTCTAACAAACCATCACAAAGCGTCCGATTTCTCGGACCGCACCTTCTTCTAAAATCTAAAGCTCTCATAAAAAACCACCTAAAAAACTGTTTTATAATGATTTTTAATATTTGGCATCATTATTGATATAAACATTCTTGCTAGATAATTGCCTCCGCATTGGAATGCATTCAGGCACTAAAACAACAATAACTATAGGATCTCATTATGAAGAAAACTCTTATCGCACTGTCATGCGCGTCTGCGCTTACCCTTTCTGCCCCAACTTATGCAGACTTCGATAAGATTCGCTGGCAAGTACCGATGTCCTTCTCTTCTACTCTAACGGCGCTTGGCGACACCATGCCAGAAGTCTCCAAAATGTTAAGTGACGCAAGTGACGGTCGAGTCAAACTGCAAGTCTTTGAACCCAATACCGTGATTCCTGCCTTGGGCGTTTTTGAAAACGTCAGCAGCGGCACCATCGATGCGGGCTATTCTTGGATGGGTTATGAATGGGGACAGGTGCCAGCTTCTGCACTATTCGGCGCAACACCTTTTGGCTTAGAGTCCAGTGAATTCACCGCATGGATGTATTTCCATGGTGGTAATGAAATGCTTAAAGACCTTTTCAAACCACATAATGTTTACCCTATTTTATGTGGCACCATCAGCCCAGAAGCAGCGGGCTGGTACCGAAATGAAATTAACACCCCCGATGACATGAAAGGGCTTAAGTTCCGCGCCGCTGGTGTGGGCGGAGAAATCATGTCAGAGCTAGGGATGTCGGTAACGGTTTTACCTGGCGGGGAACTTTATCAGGCTCTTGAAACAGGTGTTCTAGATGGTACTGAGTTCTCAATCCCAACCGTGGACCAGCAACTTGGCTTCTATCAAGTCGCCAAACACTACTATCTTCCAGGTTGGCACCAACCTAGTACAAACCAATTCTTATACATCAACCTAGATAGCTGGAATGGCCTAAACAAGCAGACTCAATCACTGATTGAGAACACCTGTATGGCCGCAAACACGTTGTCTATCGCCAAAGCAGAAGCAATGCAAGGGGCTGTGTTATCCGACTTTGAGAAAAAAGGTGTTCAACTGCATCAGTACTCACCAGAAATCCTAATGGCGTTTGAAGAAGCGACTCAAAAAGTGATGGCTCGTCGCTCAGCAAGCGACAAAGCGTTTGGTGATATTTACGCCTCTATGAAAGCATTCCAAAAAGAGCACAGCTCATGGAAGAAATTCGGCTACTTACCGCGTGATTGGGGCAATAACTAAGCCACACAACACTGTGTAACGTCGTTGTAAGAGGCCAGCCTACGCTGGCCTTGTTCGCTCATTTCTGATTTGGAATTCTAGTATGTCGAATCATGATAACCACCTTGATCTGGAAGAGATCGAAGCAAAATTATCAGACACTACTTGGTCTGCCCTACCACACACAACGTTAAGCCGACGCATTGAACAAGTTATCGAAACCATTGGACGTAACATTTCGTTTGTTTGGATTCTATTAATGCTGTTGATCGTAGCTAACGCTTTGATGCGTTATTTCTTCAGCGTCAACTTCATCGCATTAGAAGAATTGCAATGGCACCTTTATGCCGTGGGATTCATGATTGGCCTATCTTATTGTTTGATCCACGATGGTCATGTGCGTGTCGATGCCTTAGTTGAGCACAGTCAGTTACGTACTCGGGCCATCATCGAGCTTATCGGCTTAACTCTACTGCTATTCCCGTTTTGCTTTATCGTCATTGATTACGCCATTCCTTTTATTTCTCGGGCGTATCAGCTGAATGAAGTGTCCTCTGCCCCCGGCGGATTACCCATGCGCTGGTTGATCAAATCGACCATTGTGGTGGCATTTGTATTGCTGGCATTAGCGGCATTTTCTCGTTGGCTGCGCTGTCTCGCCTTCCTACGTCAACCCAATTCACGAACGTCTGCGTAGGAGCCAAACATGTTTGAAACATATGAAATTCTCGTTATGGCAATGCTAGGAAGCTTCATTGCCCTGATCTTCACCGGTTTTCCTGTGGCCTGGATTTTGGCTGGGTTAGCCGTAGTCTTTAGCTGCGTAGGTATCATTGGCTACGAGTACCTTGATTGGGACACTTACTACATGACCAATTGGCGTATATACGGCACCTTTGTGCAACGTATCTACGCACAAATGAGTAATTGGGTGCTCGTGGCATTGCCCATGTTTATCTTTATGGGACTGATGCTGGAACGCTCTGGTGTCGCCGAAAAGTTAATGGTCAACTTTGTTCGACTGTTTGGCCGTTTTCGTGGTGGTTTAGGCGTTTCCGTTATCTTGATTGGCATTCTTTTCGCCGCTTCCACAGGCATCGTAGGTGCATCCGTGGTGCTGCTTGCGATGCTGTCTATGCCTGTCATGCTGCAACAGAACTATTCTAAATCCTTTGCCAGTGGCATTGTCGCCTCTTCTGGCACATTGGGGATTTTGATCCCCCCTAGCATCATGTTGATCATTATGGCGGATCAGCTGTCGCTTTCTGTTGGCAACCTCTTTATGGGAGCCTTGATACCAGGACTGATGCTGGGCTTTTTGTATATTGCTTACGTCATTTCTAGCGCATTTCTGAACCCGAAATCTTGTGAGTTACCCACGGATTTACCGCCTGTTACTTGGGGCCTTATCAAAGAAACCTTGCTTGCGGTATTACCACCTTTAGGCTTGATCTTAGCGGTGCTTGGCTCTATTTTCCTAGGCATTGTCTCTCCTACCGAAGCAGCAGGCGTTGGTGCTTTGGGAGCCACCCTGCTCGCGATCGTGAATAAGCGTTTTTCGTTTGAAATGCTGGCCGATGTTTGTCGTCGAACCACAGTCACTACGTCGTTTGTATTCGGCATCTTCCTAGGGGCAACCGCCTTTGCTGTGGTGCTACGTACCCTTGGTGGTGATGAGTTCATCAGTGAAATGCTGCAAAGTATCCCGCTGTCTGCGGCGGGTATTGTGATCGTAATTTTGCTAATTACCTTCGTGGCAGGCTTCTTCCTAGATTGGTTAGAAATCAGTTTGATTTTACTGCCATTAGTCGGTCCTGTTGTGGTCGAGTTGGGCTTTGACTTGGTGTGGTTTGTGATTTTGTTCGCGCTGGCATTACAAACCTCTTTCTTAACGCCTCCGGTCGGGTTCTCACTGTTTTATCTAAAAGGTGTCGCACCACCAAATGTCACCACTCTTGATATCTACAAAGGTGTCATTCCATTTATTTTAATTCAGCTTTTAGCGGTCAGTTTGGTGTTTTACTTCCCAGATATTGTGCTGTGGCTGCCTCAATCGATGTATGGGAATTAATTTAAGAGAATCGTTATGAAACATAAAACCGTTTTAATTACTGGCGCAGCCAGTGGAATTGGCCTTGAAATCGCACTAGCGTTCCTTAAACAAGGCGCCAATGTTGCCATTATCGACTTTAACCAAACTGCTTTGGATCAAGTCGCTAGGGATCTGACCCGTTTCTCCACACAGCTTTGTTTATTGCAGAGTGACGTCACGGATGAAGTGCATTTTGAAAATGCGATGGATCGAGCCATTGAGCACTTTGGCAAAGTAGACATTTTGATCAACAACGCAGGCATTCAACATGTGGCACCGATTGAAGAGTTCCCTACTGAGCGCTATCGACAGTTAATCGACATCATGCTAATTGCTCCGTTTGTTGCCATTAAGAAACTAATGCCATTAATGAAGGAACAAGGCTTTGGCCGTATTATCAATATGGCGTCAATCAACGGTCTAATCGGCTTCGCTGGAAAAGCGGGCTATAACTCGGCAAAACATGGTGTCATTGGTCTTACTAAAGTTGCAGCTTTGGAAGCGGCTCATTACGGTGTGACGGTCAACGCACTATGCCCAGGCTACGTGGACACCCCGTTGGTTCGCAACCAGCTCAAAGACTTAGCCAGCACTCGCGGTGTCGCTCTAGAAGAAGTTTTAGAAGAGGTTATCTGGCCTTTGGTGCCACAAAAGCGATTATTGGATGTGGAAGAGATCTCGGACTACTGCTTGTATTTGACCAGCGCCTCCGCGAAAGGCATCACCGGTCAAGCCGTTGTTATTGATGGTGGCTATACTTGCCAATAGTTTTTAGGCATAGGGGACATCTTACTGCCAAAGGTAAGGCGTCCCATAGCAGAATTATAGGGAGTCAACTGAGCGCTTTCTTAGCCTTGGTCGATACTCACTGATCAGCAGACCTAACACTACAAACACGCCGCCCAACATTGCCACTGCAGGTAAGCGCTCTCCTGCAATGCGACCAATGATGCCGGCCCAAACAGGCTCGCCAGCATAAATAATAGCAGCGGTAGAGGAATCCACACTGCGTTGCGCCCAGTTCATAGTAAGCTGAATACAAGCACTGGCTAAACTCAGTCCACCAATGATGCCCACTAACGCCCAAGAGAAATCAGGAAACGCAGTCTCCCCGACGATTGGCATACTGATAAAGGCAAAAACAGCGGCAAAAAACAGCTGCAAAATCGTGACATTTTTAAGGTTAACACTTGGGGCAAAGTGGCTAATCAGAATGATCTCAATGGCCAAAGCAATCGTGCTTAGGGCGGTAATGATGTGACCAAAGTTCATGGATTGTGAGCTGGAACCACCGCCAGAAAGCACCACTAATCCCATAAATGCCACTAATGCTCCGATACACGTCATGTAATGCGGGACTTTTTTGAACACCAAAAACAAGATAAATGGCACTAAAGGAACATAAAGGGCCGTAATAAATGCTGACTCACTACTGGTGATGTATTGCATCCCCACGGTTTGAGAACCATAGCCCGCAGTAATAGAGAGCCCTATGGCTATTGCAGCAATCAGATCAGCTTTTGTCGTACGTCTTAGCGATTCGAATGACAATATCCCAATGACCAACGACGCCATCAGGAATCGGCAAGCGACAAAAAACATAGGAGAGCTTAGCGTTATGCCAAATTTCACCACCACAAACGTCCCACCCCAGACCACTGTCACCATGAACAACGCGGTTTTAGGGCCTATCCAGCGGGCCAACCATAGCAAGACTGTGTTTTGAAACATTAAGAGCGCTCTTGTACATTTTTGTAATATGACGCACAAGCTATCACAGCAACAATTCACAGATAAAGCATGTGTTAGTCGAAATAAGTTAGGCTTAATAGTTCGTCCAAGAAACAAACATTAAATAAATTCACCAAAACCTGAATATCTCAAATTTTACTCATAGTAAATCATTCTATACAGTGCCCTTATACATCGTTGCTGTTAAGCCACTTGGGAGAACCCCCAAGCAGGCAAGGACAAACCGGGAGTCCCTCCCAACAAGATAGGATGACAGATCACTATGAGCCACGAATTTACTTACTCAATTTCGAAAATTCGCTTTGACGAAGACTACCAACCTTCAGCAAAAACACGCATCACCACCAACTTCGCTAACCTAGCGCGAGGTGAGCGTCGCCAGCAAAACTTGCGAGATACTTTGAGTATGATGAATAACCGCTTTAATACGCTGGCTCATTGGGACAACCCTACTGGCAACCGTTATGCCCTTGAGCTTGATATCGTGTCGGTTGACATCGACATTGAAGGCAAAGGCGAAACTTTTCCTAGTATAGAAGTGCTAAAAACCACGATTATTGATCAGCAAACCAATGAACGTATCGATGGACTGATTGGCAATAACTTCTCATCCTATGTGCGCGACTATGATTTTAGTGTGGTACTGCCTGAGCACAATAAAGGTCAGACCGACTTTAGCGTCCCTGAAGACTTTGGCGCGTTGCATGGCAAGATCTTCCAGCACTTTGTGCGCTCTGACGTTTACAAGACAAACTTTAAAAAGTTGCCCGTTATTTGCTTAAGTGTGTCAGAAACCAAAACCTACCAACGCACGGAAAACAAGCACCCTATTCTTGGCTACGAGTATGTGCCTAATGAATCATCGCTGACCGAAGCTTACTTTAAGAAAATGGGGCTGCAGGTGCGCTACTTTATGCCTGCCAACAGTGCGGCACCGCTAGCGTTTTACTTCTACGGTAACCTATTAAACGATTACACCAATTTAGAGCTGATTGGCACGATCAGTACCATGGAGACTTTCCAGAAGATCTATCGCCCAGAGATCTACAATGCCAATGCAGCAGCGGGTGAGCGCTTTAAACCTAGCCTAAAACATCCTGATCACTCGTTAACACAGATTCAATATGACCGCGAAGAGCGCAGCCAATTAGCTGCAAAACAAGGAAAGTTTACTGAGGAGCACTTTATTAAACCTTATCAAACAATTCTTGAACAATGGTCCAGAAATATTGCCCTTTAAAAATCGATAAGGAAAAGAGCTACTCATTATGAAAACATTACTCCCGACTTCTACCGCTGGCAGCCTGCCAAAACCTTCTTGGCTAGCAGAACCCGAAACACTGTGGTCGCCATGGAAACTTGCTGGCGATGAACTGATTGCAGCCAAGCAAGACGCTCTGCGCGTGGCATTACAAGAGCAAAGTCTTGCCGGAACAGACATCGTTAGCGATGGCGAACAAACGCGCCAGCATTTTGTTACGACCTTTATCGAGCACCTCAACGGTGTCGATTTCGCAAATCGTAAAACCGTGAAGATCCGTGATCGCTACGACGCTAGCGTGCCAGTGGTCGTAAGCGAAGTATCACGACAAAAACCTGTCTTTGTCGAGGATGCTAAGTTCTTACGCCAACAAACCAAACAACCGATCAAATGGGCGCTACCGGGCCCTATGACGATGGTTGATACCCTGTATGACGACCATTACCACAGTCGTGAAAAGCTCGCTTGGGAATTCGCCAAGATTCTTAATCAGGAAGCGAAAGAGCTCGAAGCCGTGGGCGTGGATATCATCCAGTTTGATGAGCCAGCGTTTAATGTCTTCTTTGAAGAAGTGAATGATTGGGGGATTGCCTGTCTAGAGCGCGCCATTGAAGGTCTCAAATGTGAGACCGCGGTGCATATTTGCTATGGCTACGGCATCAAGGCTAATACAGACTGGAAGAAAACATTAGGCTCGGAATGGCGTCAGTACGAAGAGATTTTCCCTAAACTACAAGCGTCTAATATCGACATTATCTCGTTGGAGTGTCACAACTCACATGTACCCATGGAGCTGATGGAGTTAGTCCGAGGCAAAAAAATCATGGTCGGCGCCATCGACGTCGCCACCAATACCATCGAAACACCTGAAGAAGTAGCGACCACACTTCGAGAAGCCCTGAAATACGTGGATGCTGACAAGCTTTACCCATGCACCAATTGTGGCATGGCCCCTCTTTCACGCGAAGTGGCTCGCGGCAAGCTCCAAGCACTTAGCGCTGGGGCTGAAATTATTCGTAACGAACTAGCCACTTCAAACGATTGATATAAATTTAAGAAACAAAAAGACGCCCTTGGGCGTCTCAGGCTTGATAATAAAATCCTCGCCTTCGTGCGGGGATTTTTATAATAGCCTCATGCTTGAAGAACGCCCCTACAGATATCTCCTATGTTAATAAACTCCGTTTGTTAACAAGATCAAACACCAATCACTTTTCGGAAAGTTTTCCCTCATTGCGAGCTTATATTCATTAGAAAGCCCGCCTCAGGTTCCTGACAAAATGATATGACATTGAAGCTATCCGCCTAAGCAGACAAAAATCAAAGCACTCTAAACTAACGAGTGTTAATAGAGGTACTTATACTTTCGTTAGGACATCCTAAAAACGGAATATAGCAATGGGAACATCCTCTGAATTTAATACGCTATCCTCTAACAGAATTTGTTGACTTTCAGTAAGTATGCCTTGTGTTAACTCTCGGTATTTCTCCACTAACTCCGCATCACTGAGAGGATCTTCAGGATCTCCTTTACGAGTTTTCTGATGATGCTCAATCAGGCTTCCATTGCTCAAAGTAATGATCACTTTTGCCGATCTCACACTAGGGTATAAAGCACTCAGGCCTTCATCTCGGTGAACCTTAATCCGTTTCGCAAACTCCCGAATATCTTGGCGCTGTAAAGTTTCTTCACTAAAAGCATGCAGACGAGCTTTACCCGTCAAACAGTGAACCGCGACGCAATACTGCAAACTAAAACGAGCCTGCTGGGCATCATCTGGGAAGGGACGATCACACATTTTTTTGGTTGCATCGTACCCGTACACATCTATGGATTGAATATCAGCATAAGTAAGTTGGTACTTTTTCAAAACATGTCCAACTCCATCAATAGCTGGGAATATATGCCCACAACAACCATGATTCTTGATGGTCATTCTAGTGATAGGAGTCCAGTCGTACATGCCATCAAAGGCTTTATCCCAATTTACCGTCGCCTCAGTCGTCGCATTGGCCCAGCCATACAATCCACTCAAGCTATCAATGGAGGTTTCTACACCCGCCAATGCTGACTTGCCCGCTAGAATTCCAGCTTGAGCCGCATGACCTGCATGTAGTGCTTTTGTCATGCCTTTCCCTTGTAGATTAGCTTGATGTCCGCCAGCAAAACTACTAGCAATGCCTATGGCGTGCATGATCTGCTCTTGAGTTCCTGATGCCAACATTACAGTTGCCACAGCAGCACCAATCGTGCCCACGGTCGAAGTTGTGTGCCAATACTTATAATGCGCTGGCTGGATAGCCAATGCTAAGCGGCACCCTACTTCATAGCCTGCAATAATGGAGCGATGTAAAACGTCAAGCGAAACGGCTTCTTGCTGAGCAACCGCAAGCGCGGCCGAAATAGTCGGGCTACCTGGATGATAGCCGCCGTCTTTGAAAATATCATCGAACTCTACAGTGTGACTGGCCACCCCATTGATGAAAGCAGCATAACTTGCCGAAACATAATCACTATCCACATAGGAATAAGCTTTACCTACCCCTTTGTCTAGAACATCTTTTAATTCAGTACAAGGACTTCTTATTGCGCCCGGTAATGTTGTTGCATACCAATCTAATAATACTCGCCGGGTAGCCCTTAAAACATCGTCAGACAATGAACAATGCTGCCAGTGAAAGGCTAATTCAGATAGTTCAATAATTGGATTTTTCAAGTAAAACTCCAAAAAGCAAATGTTAATAATCTTTTGACTCTAGTAAAAAGAAAAAAGGGCGTAGCTGCCCTTTTCTTTTTATTTAATTATTCAATAACGCCTGCTTTCTTTAGATTGTATTCCGCCAACTCTGAAATTCGATTAGCGGCTTTGTAATACTCAACTGGACCTAGCCAAGAGTCAATAACCCCTGAGTTTCTCGCATAGGTTTGATAATCCTCATCCAACATCGCTTTATGGAATGCATCAGCAATTTGCTCCTGTGTTTCTTCAGGGATGCCTTTAGGTCCAAATACTCCTCGTAACTGCACCCAGCTGTTATCAACGTTATAACCTTGATCTGAGAAGGTTTTGATACTCTCATAACCATCTAGAGGCTGCATGCCATGAACCCCTAAGCCCTTAATTCGGCCAGCATCAAAGAAAGATTTCGCACCGCCCAGACTCGACATACCAACGTCAATATGCCCACCAAGTAAAGCTGCAACAATATCTGGCGTAGAGTTAAACGCGACCCAGTTAAGCTCCACACCCGCCGCTTCAGCATACATACTCATACTAATGTATTGAGTCGACCCAACAGGACCAAAGCCTCCTACATTAATCGTGCGTTTTTTAGCGGCTTGTTCTAGATCCTTAAGATCATTTAAATCTGAATCGGCACGAACATACATTAAATTCTGGTCTTCTTGGGTCGTTGCAATCCAAGAAAAATCATCTAAGGCGAATGTTCCTTTTAAGTTATCCACCATACCGGTGAAATGAGAAAGCGTGTTAATGCCTAATGTTTGACCATCAGGCTTCGCTGAACGTACACGCGCCATCTGCGAAGCACCACCGCCACCAGGAGAGTTGACTACAATAATATTCTCGCCAATCTGAGGCTCAAGCGATTTTGCTAAGGTACGAATAAAGATATCGGACGACCCGCCAGCCTTAGTATGCATATAAATGGTGACAGGGCCATTAGGCCACTTTTCCTCTGCTATAGCACCTAAACTAACGGTTGCTACGACTGTAGCTACGGCGACTTTACCTAAGATTGATTTTATAGACATGCTATTACCTTCTTTCTTTTTATAAGTGGTTTTACGAACACTATGATCGTCTCACCGTTGCATCATCCATAAAACTAAATATATGTAAGGCCTGCCCTAACTTTTAATCACTTTTCTCTCTTTTGATCGTTAGAATCACTACCTTTCCATTGTCTCTCTTATCCACTTGAGAAACTTCAGCAGTGCATCACTGGGTGATGCTTTGTTAGACCAAACAAGATAATAGCTTTCTCCTGGCTTGTAAGATTCAGGGAAAGGCGACACCAACTGGCCTTTCTCAATCATTCCTTCAACAAACACTTTCACTGCCAATGCCACTCCCATACCCATAGAAGCCGCCTCATAAGCGGAAGAAGAATAATCAAAACGAATACCTTTGTGATTATTAAAGGCAATTTTTTTGGAATTAAACCATCCTTCCCAATCATGATTACGCGCCAATGAATGTAATAAAGTCACACCTTGAAGATCCTCTGGTTTTGAGATTTGGTGGTTCTCTAGAAATTCAGGGCTGCATACGGGAATAAGCTCGATATCAACAAGCTTCTCGGCATGCAATTCTGGCCAATCACCAAATCCTGAGCGTATCGCAGCATCAATATTCTGTGTTTCAAAGTCTACTGGCTTAAGCGACGAAGATATCCGCACTTCAGTCGCTTCAAAACGCTTGTGAAAGTCAGCTAACCTAGGTATTAACCAACGCTGCGAAAAAGTTGTGTAGGACTGTATAGATAAAATGTCTCTACGCCCCCTACGGGAAACCTTTCGTGCCGCATCGGCAATGTCTTGAAAGGCGCTCTCTATCCCATCAAACAGCTCTTTACCTTCATCCGTTAATTCAATACCACGGTGCAAGCGTTTAAAAAGTGCTACTCCCAAATAATCCTCTAAAACTTTGACCTGTCTGCTTACAGCAACTTGCGAAACATTTAAATCTTCTGCTGCTGCGGTCAAACTCAAAAGACGTGCAGCCGATTCAAAGGCTTTGAGGGGGTTAAGTGGTGGCAAAGGCTGTTTCATAATTGACCTACTATCGGTAAGTGTAGGTGGGTATCATTAGCCATAACTTTTTGTTAGTCAAGGTCATTATTGTCAGTCAAATCAGCATAGTAAATCAAAACCAATTGACTAAAATAAAAGCTTCTCAGTATCTAAGCCAAGGTAACTATGTTGCATACTACTATTATCCAGCCAAGATTTTCCGAAACCGATAAGTTAGGACATATCAGTAACACGGTACTTCCTGTGTGGATGGCCGAATCACGATCATCTTTTTGTAGAAGCGCATTAGAAATTACTCAACCTTGGGTAGTTGCTAATATTTCTATCGACTTTGTCAAAGAGATATTCCACGGCGATAACGTTGTGATCACGACATCCGTGCATCGAATTGGCTCTAAATCGATCTCGTTCTATCAAGAAATATTTCAGAACAATACCCTCTGCGCTTTAGGAAAAACCACAGTGGTATGTATCGATGAACATAATAAAAGCTGCTCTGTACCAGAAGAATGCAAAGACAAGCTTTCAGGATATCTTAAATATCAAGATGAAATAGCATAGTAAACTTGACTACCTGATTAGACACAAAAAAGTCACCTCATCACAATACAGATTTAAACAAGGTCATTAAGTAAAAAATACGCCCTCCTAACCTTTGGTCACCCAAGCCATGACTTATGGTCAGTAGCTCATAACTCCATCATCTGAGACTCTTCCAATGGGAAATCCCCTGCTCTTCCAACAAAAATAAACAAGAAGGGAGATCATCACATGATGGTTCAAAAGATATTTAAGAATACGGGAAAATTACTCGGCATTGCGACTATTTCGCTCTCCGCAACGGTTGCAACCAGCTTAGCTTACGCAGAAAGTAACTGGCCCACAGGCCCTGTAAAAATGATTATGCATACGAAAGCCGGTGGCTCTGCGGATGTGTTTATTCGTACACTAGCAAAAAGTCTAGAACCAGAGATTGGACAAGAAATAATCGTCATTAATTCGCCGGGCGGAGGCGGTGCCAGCCAGATGGGCCGCATCCGACCAGCAGAACCCGATGGTCTTACACTCGGTGTAAATACATTAACTCATTTCACCAGCATGCTTACTAACCTAAAAGGCACCTTTTCTATCGATGACTTTTCATGGATTGCCTCCACCCAAGAAGACGCCATTATTTTCTTTGTGAGAGAAAACTCGGATATTCATGACATTAACGATCTGGTGGCTAAAGCTCGAGAAAATAACGGCAATATTAATATTGGAGGCTTTGGACCAATTGGCTCCATGCAAAATATTGGTATGTCCATGTTGGAAAATGCGGCTGACGTAAAATTCAAATGGGTTGGATTTAATGCCACGCCAGACATTATCGCAGCATTATTAGGCGGACATGTGGATGTGGGCATTTCCAATCTCGGTGCATTAAAGTCCTTTTTTGATGCTGACCGCATCAAGGGGCTAGGAGTACTGGGTGAGAAACGTTTAACCGGTCTACCGGATGTCGCCACCCTGACGCAACAAGGCTATGACGTAGATAACAGTTGGCTACAGGTACGCGGCATTTTTGGACCTGCTAACATGCCAATGGAAACACAGCAAAAAATCGCAGATGCCTTCCACAAAGCCATGCAATCTGACAGCTACCAAACATACGCCCGGGCCGCTGGCGTAGAAGACTCGTTAATGGGGCCTGAAGCCTATACCGCCTTTGTCAAAAATATTTCTAAAGTCGCGAAGACTCAATTGGAACAAGCGGGCGTCTTAGAATAAAGACCTCCACTTGGACATAGATATTTCAGCTCGACATACGTCAACAACATGACGGACATGGATGTCTTTAACCAACATGCTTTAAATAACAATTTCAGGCTAGTTTGCCTGCTCGATAAAAGGTCACCTTCCCATGCCAAAAGCATTTGATAAAATTCGCATAATTGACACTACCCACGTTCTGGCGGGTCCATTTGCCAGCTACCAGCTTGCCGTTCTTGGCGCTGAAGTGATTAAGGTAGAATCACCGGATGATCCAGACCAAGCACGCTTGCAAGGCTCGGACAGATCCCTGAACGATATTGGCATGGGCACGGCCTTTATGTCGCAGGCGTCCAACAAAAAAACACTGGCTCTAGACCTCAAAACCGAAGCCGGTAAAGAAGCTATGAAACGCCTGATAGCAACCGCCGATGTGTTTGTTGAAAATTACCGCCCAGGAGCCTTTGATGATCTTGGGTTAGGCTATGAGGAAATGTCTAAGCTAAACCCCAAACTCATTTACTGCTCTATTTCCGCCTTTGGTTCCACTGGTCCACGCCGTGAATTAACCGCTTATGACAATATCATTCAGGGCTTTTCAGGCATGATGGCAATGACCGGTTATGGCGATGGCAAGCCGCTTAAAAGTGGCGCGCCTGTGGTAGATTACGCCACTGGAACAACCGCTGCATTTGCCATTTCTACGGCACTATTCCAGCGTGAACGTGAAGGCGGCAAAGGCCAATTTATCGACGTTTCCATGCTCGAAGTGGCCATGATTCTATACAGTTCTCACATAACCAGTTATATGTGGAATGGCAAGCACCCAGAAGCAAAAGGTAATGCCTACCCCTTCGCGACGATTGGTTGCTATGAAGCCTCTGACGTGCCAATGATGATTGCCGCGTCTAACTTGACACAACAAAAGGCTTTATGGACGGCTCTAGGGCGTGAAGACATGATCAAAACGAACAACAACCAGCGCCTTGATAATCATGCAGAAGAAGCGGCAGTGTTAGCCGACATCATTAAGACTCAAACTGCCGATTATTGGGAAGAGTTTCTCAACAAGAAACGAGTACCAGCGGCACGTATTCGTCGTATGGAAGAAGTCATGACCGACCCACAAGTGGCTGCTCGACAAGCAATACAAGCACTTAATGATCCAGACAGCCAAGTGAATGGCTTAAAAGTGCCAGTCTCTGCATTTAAGTTATCCAGCAGTCCAGCAGAAGTAAATAAAGCACCACAACCCGTTGGCGCACAAAGTGCAGAGCTACTTATGGAGTTAGGGTATTCGGAACAAGAGATTGCCAATATGCGAAAGCAAGGAGCCACTAACTAGCGCCCTATTAAATGTAATGAGATTACATTTTCTATAGGTATCTTGCTTTCTAAGAAGGCGAATGCATTTTAGCCAGTTCGCCTTTTTTACATTGAGTTAATCCCCCATCACGAAACTCTGTATGAGAGGACGCAACAATGATCTATACCGTGGAATGCTCATTCAATAATCCTGCACAAGAAGCAGAATGGAATGCGTTTTATAGTAACGACAAACTACCGGCTCTGATTTCTGTTAACGGCTTCATCACATCTCAACGCTTCATTGCATTAACTGATGGCTGCCCACGCTATCTCGCGATACACAGTATCCGCGCTGTGGAGGTATTAAGCAGCCGACACTACCTGCAAGCTGGCGGTGGCAACTTTGCTAAATGGCAAGAACACATCACAGACTGGCACCGCAACATTTACGATATGCCCGATCAAGCACCAGAAGTGAAAAAAGGCGACTATTTACTTTGTTGCGAAGCGTCATCGCAAGCTTTGCTAGAGCTTGGGCTAAAACCAATTGCGCTAAACGCCATTGCCTTAGATAAACAGCCTGAAAAACGGTGGCTCGCAGTATCAAGCCAGCTCACATTAGATGATATCAAAACTAACCAAGCAAACATTCATGTTTACCAAGCCATGGGGAAACAACTGACTAGCTTTTAACAAGATGAGGTTAACGGATCAATAAAGGCTAAAAGCAATCGATGCGACGGTTAAATTTGGTCATCTTGACGATAAGGGTTAGTTGTCTTGTTTCTTTATGAGCTTTACCATCCAAGGAACATTCGGCAAAATCAGAAAAATACGCATCAAATGAAAAGCTGTTATTAAGGCTACATCATCATGCAAAAACTTAGCTGTTAAGGCCATCTCTGTGACGCTGCCAGGGGCAGATCCAAGCACTAAAGTACGCCAACTGATGTCACTCAATTCCGCAATAATTATCGCCAACATGGCACTGCTAATAATCAACAATCCTGTGGTCGAAATGACACTACCAATCTGCCGCCCTGCCCGTTGGAACAGCGCTCTCTTAAATGTGGAACCTAGCCATGTTCCCAGTAGTATCTGCCCAAATGCTAAGACTTCACTGGGGTAAGGAGATAGAGGCAGCACATCTGTAGCAGAAGCCATTGAAGCAAATGCGAGCGCTCCTAAAAAAAATGGGCTATTGATCCGAAGGAAATAAAATAGGGTACTGGTAAGCACGGCACCAACGGTTAAGCAGAACATACCTAGATATTCATACTCAAACCCGACTAACGCAGAAGTCCTAGAACCAGCGCCATTGATGTAGTACAAAGCTAAAGGGATACAAGTCACAATAGCCGTGATTCTTAGTGTTTGTGCGAAAACGACCACGCCTGTATTGCCACCATACTTTTGGGCAAGGTTCGCCATCTCGACAGGCCCACCTGGCAAACAAGACAAAAAAGCCGTAACGGGGTCACAATTAGAAATTCTTTTTAAAAACAGGGATAGGACGAAGCTAAGCAAAACGGTCGAAATGGCCATGGCTATAATAATACCAACATGATCGAATATAGATCGTAAGGCATCTGATGAGAAATACAGACCAACTTGCGCGGCGATTATAATCTGGCCGATGGGCCGGGTTTTGACCGGAATCTCCACGGCAGTAATGAACATATTAATGATAGCCATGCAGATCAATGGTCCGATCATCCAAGGCAGTGGCAGATTAAATCTCGACGCTGTATACCCTGTTAGCGTTGCTAAACCGTAGCACGCAAAAACCCTAATAATATTGCTAGTTTTCATCGTCACATACTCATTTAAAGTGAGAACTCTAGACTCGCTGCTCTAGTAAACAGGCCTATTGATTGCAACTATCTATATCGCTTTTGAGAGGCAAAAAAGCCAGCCCTAAGGCTGGCAAGACTCTAAACGCGAGGGTGACACGACTAGAATGAAACTCTTTCAATCACCAATGCGATTCCTTGACCAACACCAACACACATGCTGATTAATGCATAGCGTTTATTGGTGCTTTCAAGCTGATTAATCGCGGTTGTTACTAAGCGAGCACCAGAAGCCCCCAGAGGGTGACCAATTGCAATGGCTCCACCATTGGGATTGACTCTCGGATCATCATCTTTCAGGCCAAGCTGTCTGCATACGCCTAATGCCTGCGCGGCAAAGGCTTCATTCAACTCGATCACATCCATTTGCTCTAATGTAAATCCCGTCTGCGCTAGGACTTTATTAATAGCTGGTACAGGCCCCATCCCCATAACACGAGGTGGGACGCCAGCCACCGCCATGCCAAGCACTTTGGCGCGTGGTGTCAGTTGGTAGTCTTTAACCGCTTGATCGTTTGCCATTAACAAAGCACAAGCGCCATCATTAATACCCGAAGCATTGCCCGCAGTGACGGTTCCATCGCTCACGGTAACACTACGAAGGCCTGCCAATGCTTCCATAGAGGTGCTAGGACGTGGGTGCTCGTCTTGACAGATAACCACATCATCTTTCTTTGGATGCGTAATGGTTACAGGAAAAATTTCCTTATCGAAAAAGCCCGCTTGATTAGCCGCATGCCAACGTTGTTGGCTACGGAACGCTAGAGCGTCTTGGTCTTCACGGCTAATTTTTTCTTCCACGGCAACGTTTTCTGCTGTTTGCGGTAACGCATCCACCCCATACATGGCTTCCATTTTTGGGTTTACCAAACGCCAACCTATAGTGGTATCTTCCAAGTTTTGGCTACGATCAAAAGCAGACATGGCCTTCTTCATTACGTAAGGGGAGCGACTCATACTTTCTACGCCACCAGCAATCATAAGGCTGGCCTCACCTAGGCGTAGCGCACGGGCAGCGGAACCAACTGCATCAAGACCAGAGCCGCAAAGGCGGTTGATGGTAGAGCCCGGCACACTATGCGGTAAACCTGCCAACAAACCAGACATACGCGCCACGTTACGGTTATCTTCACCGGCCTGATTGGCACAACCGTAGATAATATCATCCACTTTGGCCCACTCAACCGATGGGTTACGTTTCATCAATTCTTTGATCGGCAAGGCTCCTAGGTCATCGGTACGGATAGAAGACAAGCCCCCCATAAAACGACCGAATGGTGTTCGAATTGCATCGCAAATATAGGCTTCAGCCATTTTTTTACCTGCTAGTATATTAGTTGTTAATCATGGCAATATTGCCGGCTTTATGACCTTTTCCACTGACCTTAGCGAGATGCGCCATGAGAGACTCTAATTCCTCAATAGGCATATTGCGGGCAATGAAAATCGGCCCGCCCTTCCAGCGAGGAAAGCCATAGCCACTGGTTAACGCAATATCAATTTCTTCTGGGGTCGCACAGACCTTTTCCTCTAGCAGGAGCAGCGACTCATTAATGAGACTGGCAATAATTCTCTGCTGAATGTCAGTTTGACTAAAATTAACGGGGCTAATGTTTTTCTCTGCGCGGTAATCATTCACCAGCTCAGCAATAAAAGAGGACGAAGACGGCATACCTTTCTCACCGTAATCGTAATAACCTGCCTGCGTCTTACGTCCCAAACGACCTGCTTCACAAATACGGTCAGGGATTTCTACATAACGGGATAAGTGTCGTGTGCTTTGCATCTGTTGACGCATACGCCAAGCAATATCCAGCCCTGACATGTCCGCCACTTTAAAAGGCCCCATAGCAAAGCCATACGCTTCGATTGCCTGATCAACTTGCTCAGGACTTGCACCCTCTTCAACCAAAAACTCACATTGACGACGGTAAGCCGCATAAATTCGGTTGCCGACAAAGCCCCAAGCGTTCTTAGTGGTGACGGCTTTCTTACCCAGTTTTTTGGCAAACACTTTTACTTTATTAAGAGCGTCTTCGCTGGTGCTATCCAGTTCTACAATCTCTAATAAGGTCATAATGTGCGCTGGACTAAAGAAATGCAGACCTAATACGCGGCTAGGATTAGGAACATTGGCGAAAATTTCCTCTACATCTAGGTAAGAGGTATTGGTCGCCAGCAACACATCCGGGCCAACAAGGTTACCAAGATCGGTAAATAGGGACTTTTTCGCATCAAGGTTTTCAATAATAGCCTCAATCACCAAGTCCACTTCTTTCAAGGAACTAAGTTCACCCGAAGCATGCAGCCGATTGAGACATTGCTCTTTCTGTGCCGCCGTTAGTTTGCCTCGTTTAACTGCGCCTTCAAGCTCTGATACGACATGACTCTTGCCACGTTCAAGGGCGGCGTCATTGATTTCAACCATGAACACTTCATAGCCAGATATCAGGGCATTGATGCAGATACCACTACCCATGGTACCTGCACCGATCACGCCCACCTTGGCAATCGGCTGTTGGGTTGACACTTGTTTACCCAACGCATTTTCAACAAAGAACAGATAACGTAATGCCTTAGCGGGCAAGCTTCTGCGCAGCTGTAAAAAATGCTCTCTTTCCAACGCAACGCCAGCGGCAAAGCTTAAGCTGGATGTTTGAGACATCAAATCCGCAGCCACCTGAGCCGATGGCAAACCTTTAGCGCGCTTGAGTAACCCTTTGGTATGAGCCTGATAAGCATCATGATCGTATCCGGGAATATTACGTTCACTGAGTTTTTGCTTGGTCAAAGGTGCGCCTATTGCGCTAAGAGCCTGTTTAATATCAGCCATTGTATCTTCAGCAATAATGGCCGAGAGCAAACCAATATCTTGCGCTTCTTGAGCCGAAATAGGCTTGCCTGACACAATCATTTCTGTTGCTTTTAGCATACCAACGGCACGAGGAAGACGCTGTGTTCCCCCTGCTCCCGGTACAATACCGACCGATACTTCCGGTAGGCCAAGTTTGGCGTTTTCTACCGCCAGTCGATAATCAGACGCCAAGGCTAACTCTAAACCACCGCCTAAAGTAAAGCCTTTGATAATGGCAACAACAGGTAACGGAAACTGCTCAATGGCGTGAGTCACTTGAGGCAGTGTCGGCTCGGTCGGCTCAAACTCCAGCTCTTTCAAGTCGGCTCCTGCCATCAAGGAACGCCCTTCTCCTCTTAAAATCACCGCCTCAACTTTCTCTTGGTCGATGTTTTCTAAGCAGGAAAGAATCCCTTTTCTAACCGCATCTGTACTGGCATTAACGGGTGGATTATCAATCGAAATCACAGCGAAGGTGTCGACAATTTGCAAAGCGACTGGGTATTGATTAGCTAATGACATCACTCCCCTCCTTAGCTTCTCTCATTGAGAACGAGTACCGCATCCGCAGCAACCACGCCTGCACCCGCTTTCAACACAAATAAGGGGTTTATTTCAGCGGTAACCAGCTCATCTCCTAAGCTCGCAATAAACTCAGAGAAATTCACAATGACCTCAGCTAAGGCCTTGGTATCGCGCAAGTCAGCACCACGGTAACCATCCAATAATGGCCAAGCCACCAGATCACGCATCATTTCCTCAGCCTGTTTGAGGGTTAGCCCTTTGCCTTTCTCAAGCAAACGGATGGTCGTGTCTTTATAAAGCTCAGCGGCCACGCCCCCCGCACCTAACAGTATGGAAACGCCCAGTTCATCACGGTTGGCACCGAGAATAATTTCGTAACCACCGGCCACCATTTCTTCGACAAGAAACACGCTCGGCTCTGTTTTCGTGTGTTTTGCTACGGAACCACGCATCGCAGTTAAGGCTTGACCAATGCTTTGACGATCATTAAATAGAGAAACACCACCAATATCGCTCTTGTGCATCAGCTTAGAATCGAGGACTTTCAGCACCACTGGTGCATTAAGCTCATTAAGTGCGGCTTCTGCTTCTGCTTCGTTGTGAACAATCTTATGAGCTGGTACAGGGATGCCAGCCGCAGCAAACAAAGATTTAGCTTGAGATTCATCGAATACAGATGTTTCAAAAGGCGCTCTGAGGGCAACCTCTTTTGAACCTTGTGCGCTAAGCAACTCAAGCGCTTCAGGTCGAGTGCGGTACAAAGCTTCTAACGCAGCACTGCAACTTTCCGGTGAAGTGAAACTTGGGATATGAGCCGAGTTCAAACGCTTCAACGTATCAGGCGCATTAGGACTCACATAGGTCATCACTGGCTTATTGCTTTTTGGTAAACAATCTTGGATGGCCCCCACCACTAGATCGGGCATAGCTAAACCAGAAGAACCGATGATCACAACCAGCGCATCGTAGCTCTTACTGTCTAATAAGATGGTAATGGCTTTACGCAAGAGATCTGGCTGTAAACCCGCTAAAGTAACATCAATCGGGTTACGATCGAGTACCGTTGGCGTGTCACCTTGTATGTCGCGTAACAACATGGCCGTTTCTTCATCCGGAACTGGTGTTTCAAAGTCCACCATTCCCAAGGCATCGGATACCAGCGTTCCTGCACCACCTGTTGAGGTTAAAATGGCCACTCGACGGCCTAGCATCTTACGGTCGTTACATAAAGCCGCTGGGATATCAATTAGCTCATCAAAGGTATTGGCTCGAATCACCCCTAGCTGTTTAAAGAACGCATCATAAACTCGGTCTTCGCCCGCTAGAGCGCCGGTATGAGAGCTGGCTGCACGAGCCCCCGCTTCAGAGCGGCCAATTTTAAAGGCTACAATAGGCTTGCCTGCACGGCTTGCTTTAAGAGCAGCTTCTCTAAAACGCTCAGGGTTACGAATACTCTCAAGGTAAAGGGCGATGACTTTGGTGTCTTTGTCATCCACAAGATGCTCAACAAAGTCAGCAACTTCTAAATCCACTTCGTTACTGGTGGACACTAGAGACGACAGGCCAATACCCTTACCTGCAGCACGAGACAGCAATGCACCTAATACACCACCGCTTTGCGAGACAACAGCAATATTGCCTACAGGTAAGTCGGACACTTCCAATGCGCCGCTGGCAGATAATGGGATTTTATTAGTGAGGTTAATCAAGCCGATGGTATTTGGCCCAAGAATACGCATCCCCCCTGCGGCATCCAGCAGTTGTTGCTGCATATCTAGACCGTCTTGACCTGCCTCAGCGAAACCACTTGCCAATACGATGGCTGCTTTACAACCTAGTTGGCTCAGTTCTCGTACGGCATCAATGCTGCGTTTAGCGCCTAGCAACACAAGCGCCACATCAGGAGCCGCAGGAATGTCATTAATAGACTGGTAACATTTTAACCCCTGTATTTCGGTCGCTTTTGGATTTACTGGGTAAATGTCTCCGGCAAAGCCATGCTTGAGTAGGTAAGAGACAGGGCGTCCAGAGGTTTTGCTAGGGTCTGCAGAGGCACCAATAACAGCAACACTTTTCGGGTTTAACAAAGCATCCATATGCATTATTTGTCTCCTGCACTGCGCTCAAGAAAAGCTTGAACTGATTGACGATGTTCATGGGATGTATAGCAAATGCCTTGTGCTTTACTGCCCTCGGCAAACACTTGGTGCTCTGACATCTCGTAACTTTTATTGAGGATAGATTTGGTTAGCGCTGTCGCTGTACGCGAGCCAGCACTCATTTCTTCAGCCATCGCAATGGCAACATTAAGCAGATCTTCAGATTCACAAATACGATCCGCAATACCCAGCTCTAAGGCTTCTTTTTGAGCGACTTTACGACCACTAAAAATTAAATCTTTGGCTCTGCTTAAGCCAACTCGGCGTGGTAGGAAATATAAGCCACCAGCATCTGGCACTAGACCGCGAGCGATGTAAGCCCAAGTAAAACTTGCATAAGGTGCCGCAACGACAAAATCACAAGACAAGGCAAAGTCAGCACCAAGTCCCGCAGCGGCACCATTAACCGCTGCAATCGTAGGAATTGGCATATTCAACAGCAGGCTGGCTGCATAATGAACGCCCTGCTGACGATCCCAACCATTAAAACCTACCGTTGCTGGATCGGCTTCCATTCGAATTTTCATGCCTGCAATGTCGCCTCCGGCACAAAATCCTTTGCCTTCGCCTGTCACGACTAACGCTTTAATATCTTTATCCGAACGAATAGCGATTAAATGCTGGACAAGTTCTGCACGCATTGCATCGCTCATAGCATTGCGTTTCTCTGGACGGTTTAATGTTAGAATTGCGATATTGTTTTGGGTTTCAAACTTAACTAATGGAACCTGACTCATAGCAGCCTCGTTTTTGAATTCATTATTTTTGAGGAGGATCAAATCACTATTTGACCAATTGACCTCATAATTCTTATTCAAAAAGACAAGACGCCACAATTGAGAATCCATTAACACAAGCCTAACTAAATGTTAGGTCAAATACCGTCATAGATTTCATAAAAGCATTAAAGATGGCAGCTATAACAAAAAATGTATCAGAACCTAATAAATAGTCAGTTTTGCCACTAACTTTATTAGGTCATAGTTTTCTCGTGGTTATGGCTAAATGAGAAGAATTCCTTACTTGCTTAGTCTTAGAACAATAATAATTCAGCAGTCTTAACCCTGTATGTGCTCGCGAGATACTTGAAATCACGTGCCAAGGGACAAAAAGACGAAGAGGACTACAATGAAAAAAACAATCAGCGCTGCGCTGCTAGAAACACCACTCAAGCTTTCCTTTAGAGGATTAGAGGCGGTGGTTAGTGTGTTACTACTCTCTCTTTCAATACTCTATCTGTTGGAAGCATTGCCATTGCTATCTGTCACTTCCGGAGGGAAAGTAGGTCCAGGCAATTTTCCTCTAGGTATTGCCTGCATTGCTATTGCTCTGACATCTTTGCTTTTGATCATGAGCTTAAGTAAGCGATATGGATTACATGATGCACGTAAGGTGACATTTGATCGAGCTTTATTCGTACTCTTCGGAGCAGTGATCATTATTCTAATTGGTAGTCAGCTAGCTTCCTTAGGAGCATTTTTTGCCCCTTGGATCATGGCGACAGGAATAATGTTTTGCTGTCAAGAAAGAGGACTACGTCTATTAGTCGTTCCACCATGTATAGGTGGCGCAATATACGTTCTGTTCGTACTCGCTCTTGGCGTCTATTTTCCATAGGAACATCACATGATTGACAACTTACTAATAGGGTTTGGCGCGTTTTCAGATCCTCTCGTTTTCATTGGTTTATTAGTTGGTGCATTTTTAGGGTACTTGATTGGAGCGATACCAGGATTAGGCCCTACATTAGGGGTGTCTCTTTTAATTCCATTTACTTATAGCGTTGACCCACTAGTCGCTGTAGTAACCCTTGTTTCTTTGTACGCAGCTGCAGAATACGGTGGTGCGATTTCAGCGATCTTAATTAACTCTCCTGGAACAGCGGCAGCGGTGGCAACTTCTTGGGATGGGTATCCTCTTACTCAACAGGGTAAAGCTGGGCTTGCTTTGAATGTGTCGATCATCTCTTCGGGTATCGGTATCTTTATCAGTACTATCCTACTTTTCTTTACGGCTGTACCTTTATCAGAATTTGCTCTGAATTTCGGTCCGGAAGCCTACTTCTCGCTAGCCGTTATGGGTTTAAGCCTAGTTTCGATCTTTTCAACAGGATCTTTAATTAAAGGTGGTATTGCTATGATGGTGGGCCTTGGCTTAGCAACGATTGGGCTTGATGCTCAATCAGGCGTGCCACGGTTTGCTTTTGACCCTGAGTTTTTTGAAGGTTTACCACTAGTGCCAGCTTTACTAGGGCTATTCGCTCTATCTGAAGTACTGTGTATGATTGAGCAATCCAACACACCTCAGCATGAAAGCAGTAAAATGAGTGGCATTTTTGTTGTTCCTGCAAAGGTCTACTACAATCTGAAACTGACGCTATTGCGCAGCTCTCTTATGGGATATGTAATTGGTATCATTCCAGGTGCAGGGGCCTCCATTGCTTCATTCCTATCCTATGGAATAGCAAAACGAGTATCTAAAACCCCCGAGAAATTCGGTCATGGCAGTTTGGAAGGTATTTCAGCGTCAGAATCAGCAAATAATGCTGCGGTTTCTGGTGCTTTGGCTCCTTTGCTGGCGTTAGGCATTCCAGGTTCCCCAACAACGGCTATAATTATCGGCGCTTTGATGATTCACGGTATTCAGCCTGGTCCATTACTATTTACTATGAACCCTGAAGTACCATTCACCATCTTCGCATCGTTATGGATCAGCGTACCTGTCATGGTGTTGATCGGTCTTTTGGGAGCAAAATATTGGGCTAAAGTTGCGGATGTACCTCGCTCAATCCTTGCTTCAATAGTTGCCTGCATCTGTCTAATGGGCGCATATTCTTCAGAAAACTCAATGTTCCCAGTCTATATCACAATCGCTTTTGGTATTTTGGGCTATGTGTTTCGTAAGGCTGATATCCCTCTCGCGCCAATTGTCCTAGCTCTAGTATTAGGCGAAATGCTTGAGACAAACTTCCGACGTGCGGTGGTTATCTCTGGAGGCGACTATTGGGTATTTTTCCAGAAACCACTATCTCTGATATTACTTTCTATCGCTATCATTTCATTTTTAGTTCCACTTATTAAATGGATAAGAAGAAATAAAAATATTTAAATAGAATGATTAATTATAAAAATATATTTACCTAAAAATGATTAAGAGAAATAAAGTTTAAAAATTAAGCCTCCACATGTTGGAGGCTTTTTTTGGAACATACAAACAAGTCAGAATTTTTTATAACTTCCGATATTCACCAATATCATCCAGCCGAAGTGTTTCAGCTATTGTCATGGAATCAGTTCATTCATACACCCTCAAAAGGGCTCCTTGTCGATTTCACGGCGTTTTCTGGGAATTCAGCATTGTATAAAAATGGGGCTGATTAAGAGTTGGTAGGATTCATAGGTAGTTTAAGTCGGCAAGATTGTCTCATATTACCGACTTAATCGAATATTCCCTTGCTGTTTATAATCATTCTTAAAACTCCAACTGATAACGCTCGATTTTCTTAATTAGCCCCTGACGTGATAGCCCAAGTAGCTTTGCTGCTTGGGTTTTGTTTTGCTCAGTTTTGGTTAGCGCTGCTTGGATCAATGAGATCTCTAACGCCTGAACTTGCTCATCTAACGTGCGTTCTAAGCTAACAATATGAGAAGATGCCTTAGTGGGTTGCGGCACGTTACTAATAGGCTCTGCATTGAGAGCACTGCTATGATGTAAAAGCTGAATATCGGCCAAGGTTATCTCCCCACCCATATTGATCGCAGCGACACTTTCTAGGGTATTTTTCAGCTCCCTGACATTACCAGGCCATGTTTGTTGTCTAAACCATTGCATGGCATCGAAAGATAATTGAAAACGCTTCCCCTGTTTGACTTCAAGGCGGGAAAGAAAGCTTTGCAGCAGGCTAGGAATATCTTTAAGACGCTCGCTTAATGCTTGGGTTTCAATGCTCACGCCCTTAATTCTATAGTAAAGATCCTCTCGAAACTCCCCCAGCTGCACTTGTTGCATTAAGTCCGCATTGGTTGCCGAGACAATACGCACGTCTATTTGTTGCAGTGTACGCCCGCCAACAGGGTAAAAGGTCCCTTCTTGAAGTACTCTGAGCAACTTAATTTGCATAGGTACTGGCATTTCACCTATTTCATCCAGAAATAAGGTACCGCCATCCGCCAGTGCCAAAAGACCTTGCTTATCCTTATCAGCACCTGTGAACGCTCCTTTGACATGGCCAAATAACTCACTTTCAAGAAGTTCCGCTGGAATAGCACCACAGTGGACCGAGATAAATGGTTTTTTAGCCCGCGTACTCAAATCATGTAATGCCCGTGAGATCACTTCTTTACCGGTGCCCGAAGGCCCGGTAACCAGAACCCGTACATCTGTTGGCGCAATGCGTTCTATGAGCGCCCGTATACGTTGTGCACTGGGCGATATTCCAATATATAGCTCTGCACCGGTTGACACAGTATGGCCTTGCAGCCTTTGTACTTCTTTTTCCAAACGAGTTTTGGCCAGCGCCCTTCGCACCACAACGGCTAACATCTCAGGGTCTACGGGCTTAGCAATAAAATCCCATGCCCCTTGTGAAATGGCCTGTAGCGCCAACTCTCGATCCGCGTGCCCAGTAATAATGATCACTGGAGATGCGCCAAACTCAGGCATGCTAAGTAACGTTTTTTGTGGGTCAAAGTACGGAGGTAATGATAAATCCAGCAACACCAAATCTGGCTGTCCATGGATTTTTTTCGCTTCTAATGCCTCTGATAATGAGCCAACGGTTTTGACTTTAAAACCCTGCTGGCTTAACCAACCGCCAGCCAACTCGCGAAAGGCTGGTTCATCATCGACCAATAAGATGTAACCCGTCTCAGACATACTGCTTTTCTCCTACAATTGGCTATTTTGTTGGCAAGGAAATCGACATTCAAAACTTACTGGCCAGCCTAAATCTTCACGGTGTTCTATCTTGCCTTGATGGGCATCCACAATTCGACGAACGATAGCTAGCCCTAAACCACTGCCCCCTGATCGTTTGCTGACAAAGGGGCGGAACAAATCCTCTTGCTCAATACTTGGGTCTAACGCTGGACCATTATTATGGATACGGCAGACTAAATCCTGCCCTTCATAGTGCGCTTCAATGCAAATAGAGCCGTCACTTTGATTGCGAACATAAGCCAAAGCGTTATCAATCAAATTAATAAATACCTGCTGCAAACGATGAGGATCGGCTTGCAATTGAAGACCTTCAGCAACTTGTACTGTCATCAACACTTGCTCAGTATTGAGCACGCTTAGAACGCTTCCTAATAATGGTTTTAAAGACACTGTTTGAAGCTGTAATGTGAGTTTCCCTGAATACACCAGCATATCGCTCACCAGCCTATCGGCTCTTGCAAGCTGCTCTTGTATATGACGGCGCGTATCCGCAGGCGAATTATACGAAGCCATTGAAATGATATTGAGAGGGTTACGGAGTTCATGGGCCATCGCCGCAGAAAGGCTACCGAGTTCCACTAAGTGCTGCTCATCTAGTCGTTTTCGCTCTGCTTCAGCCAATGCCAAAGACCGCTCCAGCGCCTCGCACCGCGTTGCGAACAATGAACTAAAAACGTCTAAGGTCAGTCGCATTCCTGGGCTTAAATCTTCCGTATGGTGTGGCTGAACAAACCAGCCCGACGGTTCTTTTTGCAAGGTTAAATGTAATGCCTCAGAAGTTTTATTACCTGAGAAAGCAATTCGTATAGGTTGTCTTAAATGCTGTGTTAACAATTGCTCACCTTGCGCTATTAGGCCTTCCCAAGAGTCAGCTTTGTTTAGCTCTCGATTCCAGCTTTCCAATATTTGCTCGTTTAAAACCGCACCAGGAAAAACCAAGCGTTCGCTAAACCTTCGAACCCATGGATACACCATGGCAGCAATGAGAAGTACGATTAGAGAATAAAGCCATAGCTGCCAAATCGGCACGCCATTTAAGGCTTGCAGTCCAATTCGACCCGAAAATGCGCCTAAGACAGCAATCACGCACAGCACCACCAACATCATCGCTAACGCAAGCAAGGCTCGGTTAGCAAAGCGGTTTACTGCGAGAATTTGATAACGCACAACACCGTATACCAAGAGCAGCAGATAACTTGGCAGTAACAGCATAGGATAGGGAAATACGTTGATACCAAAAGATGGAAAGACAAAACTGGTTGCCAGTAATAACCCCCAAGCAGCGACACCAAACATGGCGAGTATCGAACGTTTTTTATTACCAGAATGTTGACGCCAACCCACAATCAAAACGACGTGTCCTAGCACGCCAAGCAACACGGTATAACCTAGATTGATTGCCCCAAGTTCGTTAAAAACAAAGAACGGTCGCCCATCCATCAGGGCCACGGTATCGCCTGCGCCAACCCAAATACTGTACAGCACAATCATAATACTGGTGAGATACACCCAGCCAATATGATTGGCTATCGCCGAAAGCCAAGGCCCTTTCGCACTGCCTTCATTTACGAATAGCAGCGCAAAATGTAAGAAGAAAGTCGGCATAAGAGGGTTTGCCAGTAGCAATACCATGCCAAGCGTTTGCAAGTTGTGAAACAGTGCTAAATGCCCAAAACACCATAACGCCATCATAACGGCAAAACCCGCTAACGCTCTTAAATCGGCTTTCCTGTGAGCACGCCACACCAACCATGCTGCGACTAACACGCCACAAACACTGGTCACCCAAACAGACAGTTCAAACGCGTTGAATAATGACAAACGTAAACCTCGTTTACACCTAAGTATCTTGAAAAATCGTAAACCTTGTTTACAACACTTTCAAACATTAATATTTTTTCTTTAATTACAATGAGTTAAAAGACTTCAAAAACTGGCACACAGTTTGCTTTAGATCAATCGCAATGATTTAACTCAATTATCTAATAACTAAACAGTCTCTGAGGTCACCCAATGTTAATGAGTCAATTTTTAACTGATGCCACGGTTTTATTCAGCATTATTGCCATCGCCATCAGCCCCTTAGCACTGCGCCGTCTGATGAGTCGATCCGAAGTAAAAGCCTAGCTTTAACATTTAACTACTTATGTAGTTTTCTATTTTGTTTATGAAGGGAACCCCTTCATCGTTTATACGGATTCGCTTATGGAACTCGATACAGCTTTACTCTCTCGCTTACAGTTCGCGTTTACAGTTAGCTTCCATATTATCTTTCCTAGCATCACAATCGGCCTAGCCACCTTGATCGCAATTTGGGAAGGCCTATGGCTCAAAACGCACGACCCACGTTACTTACAGTTAGCTAAATTCTGGATTAAACCCTTCGCCATTACCTTTGGTATGGGCGTGGTTTCAGGCATTGTGCTGTCCTATGAATTTGGCACGAACTTTTCCAAGTTTTCCGACATTGTCGGGCCTGTCTTAGGGCCATTAATGGCCTATGAAGTGCTCACAGCTTTCTTTTTAGAAGCAGGTTTCTTAGGCGTCATGCTTTTCGGTTGGCAGCGAGTGGGGCGTAAGCTTCACTTCTTCTCAACGGTTACGGTGGCTGTTGGCACATGGATTTCAGCGTTCTGGATTATTGTCGCCAATTCATGGATGCAGACGCCTCAGGGCTACATCATTGTTGATGGGCAATTCCATGTAGCAGATTGGTTTGAAGTCATCTTCAACCCTTCAATGCCCTATCGTTTAATGCACATGCTGCTTGCGTCATTTATTACAGCAACCTTTGTGGTGGCTGGTGTCAGTGCTTATTACCTTTTGAAGAAGCAACACATTCCCTTTGCCAAAAAAGGGTTATCGATGACCATGTGGATTGCTTTGATTCTGACCCCTTTACAAGCCTTTATTGGTGATCAGCATGGTTTAAATGTTCAGGAACATCAGCCAACAAAACTAGCCGCAATGGAAGGTATCTGGCCTGCCCAAGAAGAAAACGTCCCGCTTCTATTGTTTGCTATGCCAAACATGGAAACAGAACAGAATGATTACGAGCTTGGCATACCGCACTTAGGCAGCTTAATTCTGACTCACTCTATGGATGGTGCTGTACAAGGGTTAAAAGCTGTTCCCCCCGAAGATCGCCCTAATGTCCCACTTGTCTTTTGGTCATTTCGCGTCATGGTCGGCCTAGGTTTTGGCATGATTGCCTTGGCTGTAGTCGCTTTATGGCTGCGTAAACGAGGCTCTTTGTACAACCAGAAAGCGTTCCTGACGGCATTGGCGTTGTTTACACCTTCAGGCGTCATTTCCGTCCTTGCAGGTTGGTACGTTGTCGAAGTGGGTCGCCAGCCATGGTTAGTCTATAACCTAGTACGCACCAGCGAAGTGGTGTCACCCCTACCCGCTGAGCGCGTTTTATTTACCTTAATTGGTTTTGTTGTGATCTACACCTTACTACTTGGCGTGTACCTCTACTTTATGCGCAAGCTAGTCAAAAAAGGGCCACCGTCAATGAGTCATCTTGAAGAACAGTTGATTGGCATGAAAGCACCGGGCTATGCATTGGCTTGGGTTAAAAATCTTAAACATGAAGATGGAGCAAAATAATGGACTTAGTATTGTTTTATTTTTTACTCCTAGGTTTTGCTGTACTCATGTATGTATTGCTAGACGGCTTTGATTTAGGAGTTGGCATTCTCTATCCATGGTTTGACCAAGAAGGTGAGCGCGATCATTTAATGCGCTCTATTTCTCATGTATGGGATGGCAATGAAACGTGGCTAGTCTTTGGCGGAGTGGTACTGTTTGCTGCTTTTCCTGCCGCTTACGCGGGGATCTTATCGACTTTTTACCTCCCTATCATTTTGATGCTGTTTGCGTTGATATTTCGTGGAGTGGCTTTTGAATATCGCTTCAAAGCTCATCGCTCCCGCCCTTATTGGGATTTTGCCTTTAGCGCGGGATCGGCGACAGCGGCCTTTTGCCAAGGCCTGATTCTAGGCTCAATCATCCAAGGGGTGAACGCAGAACAGATATCAGAAGCAAGTTGGTATTGGCTGTCACCCTTCTCGATTTTAACTGGCTTTAGTGTCATGGCTGGCTATGCACTACTGGGTGCAAGCTACTTGTATATGAAAAGCCGTAATAGAATCCAACAACACGCGGCCTATTTGGCTAAACGATTAGTCATTATTGTCATGCTAGCGATGCTGATCGTCAGTCTTTGGACAGTGCTATCATCGGATGCCATTCGTGCACGTTGGTTTAGCGGTTGGAACTTCTTGTATTTGAGCCCACTTCCGATCTTAGCGATAGTCTGTGCGATATTGGCGTGGCGCGGACTACAAAATACCGCTCATGAAATACGTCCATTTTGGATGGCGGCAGGGATATTCACCTTAGGTTTTGCTGGACTAGTAGTCAGCTTATTCCCTTACCTACTACCGAATCAGTTAACCATTTGGCAAGCCGCGTCACCGGATACAAGTCTTGAGTTTTTACTGGTCGGCATTGTGATTTTCGTACCTTTAATATTGGCCTATACCCTTTGGGGCTACCGCGTTTTTGCCGGCAAAGTTGAAGACTATCAGGAGGGCTACTAATGGAACGAGAAAGGAAATTAAAATCTTGGCAATGGTTCGCGCTTTTGTATCTAGCAGGCCTAATCACACTCAGCATGGCTGCCTATGGTTTACGCTTTCTGATTAATCATAGCTTTTAGCACTACGCCGAGTTAGGTTTGACGTAGGCCTAGCTTGGCGTGTTTCTTTAAACTTAAGACACAAAAAAGACGTCCAAGGACGTCTTTTTTTGATAATGGCGGTGAGCAAGAGCTCCGGATTGAGGTTGTAACCAATTGATTTATAATAGAAAATACCAAGTCGGTTATTGCAGTCCTACACCGAATCCTACACCCCTACCAAAAACAGAAAAACGTCTTTATTTTCAACAACTTATCAAATAACCCTTATCTTTTCTTAAAACCTCAAAAAAACTCAATTATTGCCTGTTTTACTACCCCAACAATAGTGCAATTCTCATCAATAGGGATCGCCGGATACTGTGGATTGAGCGGCTTCAAAAACATTTTATCGCCATCGAATACTAACTGTTTCAAGGTCGCTTCATTTGAATGTTCTAATCTGGCTACAACAAGTGAGCCGGAAGAAAATGAAGCATCAGGGTCAACTATTACTATGGAGCCTTCAGGAATAGATTTTTTTCCATTCGGGTTCTCCATGCTATCCCCTTTCACTCGAAGTGCGAAGCAACCTTCATGGACTTTCCCAGTAACTTCACGCCACTCCTCTGCGTCCCCATGAGTGATAACCTCCCTAATTTCAGTCCAATGGCCAGCCTGAACCCAGTTAATGAGAGGGATTTTTCCGGTAATCTCAGGGCCAACCGCTACGTTAGATATTCCAAGACCTATTTCACCATCACCTGTAGCAAGCCAATGGGAGCTAATACCAAGAGCTTCAGCAATTTGAGTGGTATAGCGAGACCTAGCGGATTTCCCAGAGCAAATCTGACTGATTGACTGCTGTTTGATTCCTATACGCCTTGCAAGCTCAGATTGAGAAACACTTGTAACTTGCAAAGCATGAATAAGTCGTTCGGATAAAGTATTCATAAGTCCACATTCTACAAAAACAACTGTAGTTTTCAACAATTTTAACTGTTGACTGAATTACAGTTTTAACTGTAGCATTCAGAAAACTCACTGTTTTAATTGTATCAGGAGGCTCTATAAAGTGTTAGAAGAAAGTCGAAGTCATTTGATGCGAGCCATCAATTTACTTGGAGGGCAATCTGCATTAGCACGAGAAATCAACTCAAAGCAGCAAAATGTTTGGTTTTGGCTACATAAATCAGGCCGTGTTCCTGCTGAATTTGTTTTACCAATTGAACGGGCTACCAAAGGGAAAGTAACTAGAACCCAATTAAGGCCAGACCTGTACCCCGAGTGCCACAGCGAGATAAATACCGTGAAATCTTAGGGGTACGAAAGGCAATGATGAGCATTTTACATCTATATGCTAGCGAGTATCACTATGCGTGATTATGGCAAAGTTTATACGCGTTTTTGGCTAAAGCAGAACGTATTGACTTGGAGCGACTCAGCAAAGTTACTCGGGCTTTACCTGCTTACATGCCCACATTGCAATTTGCTCGGCTGTTTTCGATTGCCTATTGGATACGTGGCTTCAGATCTTAACTGGGAAGAGCAACAAGTTACATCAGCACTAAGCGAATTAGAGCAAGATCAATTCCTAATTCGTTGCGAAGTTACTGGTTGGACCTTGATTCGGAGCTTTCTAAAGCATAACCCCATTGAAAACCCAAACCAAGGCAAGGCGGCATTTAGGCTGCTTAAAGACGTACCCTGCGATTTCATTGGTATGGAATCGCTCTTAAAGTCTCTTGCTGTCTTTCAAGCTAGGCTTCCTGAAGAGTTTTCATTATTGCTTATGCCTGATGGCAACCCGGATAGGGACTCTCAACGGTCGGAGGACTCTGAGAGAAGCAATAAAATAACAGTTAAAACTGTTGATTACATACAGTTTGAAGATTTCTGGGAAGAACAAATACGCAAGGAAAAAAAGGCGAAAGCCAAAGAAGAATGGATACGCATGGGACTTAATGAGAATCATGAACTCGCGCTGGAAGTGCTAACTCGGTGGAAAGAGCAACGAACGAATCGATTGCAATACCAAGATAGGACTAAAACACCAATGCCACACAACTGGCTTTTAAACAGACAATGGGAAGATGAATACGTTCGTATTGATGATGTACAGCAATTACCTACAAATCTAAAAGGCATCAACCAACAACTTAACTTAGAAGATAACAATCGTCGTATTGCTGAAAACTGGGCTGGTCATAGCTTTCGGGAGGTTCGTTAGGATGATAGATAATGATAAACGTGAGTTTGCAGAAATTTGGGGGGCAGCTTGGGCAATGTATGGCAAGAGCGTATCCCCACAATTACTGTCCATTGCTTTTGAAGCACTTCGTGCATACAGCATTGAGGAAGTCCGAATAGGTTTAACTCGCCATATTCAATCACCTGACACCGGACAGTTTTTTCCTAAACCCGCAGATATCATTAAACACATAGACGGTAATTCTAAATCTAAAGCTCTGATTGCATGGCATAAGGTTGACAAAGCGATTCGGCAAATTGGTGCTTGGACGTCAGTTATGTTCGACGACGCGCTTATCCATAAAGTGATTTCAGATATGGGAGGTTGGTGTGAACTTTGTAAAGTCGATGACAAAGAATATCCCTTCAGGCAAAAAGATTTTTTAACCCGATACCAATCATACTTGTTACGAAATGATGTTGGTGACTACCCAAGACTACTTACTGGCATAGCTGATCAGCAGAATCATCAAAAAGGCTTCGCCATGCAAAGACCAATTGCTGTAGGTGAAACAAAGGAGGCCTCGCAAGTTTATGCCAAAGGTTTAGCCAATTTCAATTCAGTACCAATGAAACGAATAAGTGAAAAGAAGTAAGTGCACTTCTAGATAGCCCATCTGAGGTCAATTATGAAATCAAGTAACAAAATAATAACTGCCCTACTCATAACTGCATCTTTAAGCACCTCAGTCTCTGCGTTCCCAGGATATCAATGGGAGAAGACTGCACGTTCTGTTGGTATAGACCCACTTATTCTCTATTCAGTTGCTTTAGCGGAATCGGCCACTGATCGAGGACTTAATATGACAAGCCCTTGGCCTTATGCGATTAGAAACGGTTCAAGCTCAATCTATGCAAAAACAAAATCTGAAGCAGAAAAAGTATTGCAAAAAGCACTTCAGCAAGGTGACGAGTACAAACTAGATGTTGGGCTTATGCAAATAAACCTTCATTGGCACGGAAAACGCGTCCAGTCCCCCAAAGAACTGTTAGACCCGTTAACGAATCTTAGCGTCGGCTCCAGTATTTTAGCTGATGCGATAAGTTCTTCACCCGACGATTTAGAACTAGGTATAGGACGCTACCATAGTTGGAATGAAGAACGTGCTCGCTGGTATGGGCAAAGAGTGCTTTCAATTTATCGAAATCTTCTAAATGAGCTGGAGGTCCGTCAATGACAACCAATCAACAAGACTTCTATCAACTAAATTTGGCATATCTTCATGCAGCAAGAGAGTTAGCAAGAATAGATCCTCAAGAGGCCACACTGCGATTTGGACTTTCACGCGATGTTATAGATGCACTTGTAGAAGCAGGAGTAGATGATCTGCAACGAGTAGCCACATCTTCATTCTTACTATTTCAGCCTAGAGGGAATCAGAACCAATTAATAGAAATGGTCAAAAGCAAAGGCTTAGGTATCCCAAGAATTGCATACCTTTTATCGACATTAAACAATAAGGTGGACGCATGATTGATAGCTTAAACAAAAGTGAACTATTTGCCCGCGCTTCGTTACTTATAAAGTATGGTTTTCGGACTACCATTATCGCACTCGATACAGGTTTGCCAACACATACCATAAGAAGACTTTATAAAGAAGTAACAGGCAAGTCACCTGGCCCCGGCCAATTACCAGAATCTGACGCTATAGTAAAAAACAGGAGGGCTTTGGTAGAAGGATCTTTATTGATGGCTTTGTACGTCAGTATTGGTGGCGAAAGTGTCTACCAGAAATTAAATATTGATGCGCTAATGAAAGCATATGATGCTTATGTTGTTGCTAGAGCTGAGGCCGATCTTCCTGCTGATCGCCCTTGGAAAAAATTAACAATAAATGAAGGCTGGGTTCTAGCACGGGACTTAAGATCAAAGCTTGCTTCTTTACACCGATGCCGTTGCGGCAGTCTATATTTAACCGTCTCGCAACAACGGATTCAGCTTAAATGTCCAGTCTGTGACCTTGTAGCAGAACACAATTGTAAAACACTTTGTGTGAGCTAATTTATAAATTGATGTCTTGGGACACCATGAACACTTTTATTGGTACAAAAATCTAACACTACACGTTGAGAAATGAGTTACGATGAACAGCCTACTAAAGTCTTTACCAGCACGCTGCTGGTTAATATCACTTGTGCTTTTGCTGACCACTCTGGCAACTGCTCATTTTTTACCTTCAAATACCTTAACGCAGACTGCCAAGTTAGCTGCTTTAGCATTTCTGTTCTGCACCGTCGTTTTTTTCAGCTACTTGGGATTCAAAGCGACCTGTAACCCCAGCGGCCTTATTGCCATCATCACGATGCTTGTAGCAATCGGATATTGGCAAGCGAGTTGGGCAATTGTTGGTTTGGGACTCTTTTTCATAGCTATTTGTACTGGAATTAGATTCTTGAGCAGCCAAGTTAAAGATTCAGGTAGAACTTTGAGTATTGAAGAAAAATGGTATTGGTATAAGCTCCATTCGTTTTTTGATGGCTTTTATCCAAGGTATCCCAAAAAGCCAAAAAAATAGCCAGCTCACCACAAGCTGGCTACCTTCTATTTTCAGTTCCTTCCTGATGCCTGGTTATAGGCCCTAATATCGATCAAGTTGTTCTGAGCATAACCTCCCGCAAGGGATGCATTTGAGATCACCGCTATCTGCTTATCCACAAATGCTTTATCTTCTTCGGACACACTGTCAGGGATGTAAGCGCCACTCTCATCCTTTTGACGATACTCATTTAGCATTTGCTCCCTTAGACCTAGCATTTCAGGCGACCAACTCGATGAGTCTTCAGAGTTGAATACGCGCCCCGCCAAACCTTCATTGAAAGCTTGAGCGAACACTTGACTTTGAATCGGGGTCAATCCCATTCTCTGCCCCTCACTGTATGCTTCCTGTTTGAAATCATCGGCATACTTTTCTAAAAACTCACCATATCGATTATTAACGGCCGCACCAAATGCCCCCGCCAACATGGCTTCAGACTTAGTGCCCCAGTTTACTTCGGAGGCATACTGCGAACTCGATCCACTGTATGCATCATTAAACGCCGTCAAAGGATTTTCAAAAGAGGTTCCGGCATCAACGGCTGCTTTTAAGCCATCCCAGGTTGATTTACTGGCCACCGTAGCATTGTGCAAGAAACCTCGTGAGCCAGGATCTTCAAGCGCCTGCTCCTTGTAACTCTCATAATCTTCGCCAAAATGATTCAAGGTATGCAGTGCTGCATCAGTATGCTTGCCACTGAAATCACCAATAGCACTGGCGCTGTTGAAGAACATTTCAGCACCAGAGACTCCGCTATCATCAGCCATAATGCGAGATCGCCACTGAGAGCCAGCTTCACTGTTTAGTCCAGATTGATAGGTACTTGTGTCAGAAACTACGGCCTGCTGGGCTTGTTGCTGATGCGCATTCAGCTGTCCATCAACACCAGACAAATTAGTTTGGTAAGCAGATTGAGCCGAATTGAACTGAGTTTGAACAGTTGCAGCATCCTCGTAGCCGCCTAATACACCCGATTCCACTTGGCTTTGAGTGCCACCAAAAGTAGGTGCAGTTGATGACATGCCTTCATTAAAACGCGGCTGAATTGATCGTAAATCGGCTCCGGTAGCCATGGCCATAACAGTCATTGCTGCTTGATAATCATTGTCGCGTTCAGCGGGTGTTGAAGAGTTGCTATAGGTTAAAGACTCCATAGCTGCAGCCACATACGCCTGATTATCATCAGGTAGCAAGCGCTGATACATTGGAAGGTTTTCACGTAATCGGTTACCGGCTTCAACATGCTGGTTCATATAGCGACCTAAATAATCCATGACTTCAGGATTATCCGCTGCTAATCGAGTTAACGTCGCACCATCCGTGTTCCTTTGTCCTGATAGACTGTAGCTGGCCTGATCAAGCTCACTAAAGCGGTTTGATGCCGTGATAACGTCTTGTGCTGAACTCTGAAGTGACTGATAGTCTTGATTAGACAACGACATCTCAACGCCAGAACGTCTTGAATCTGAAAGGTCCTTAACCATTGCATCGCGATACTCAGCACGTCGTGAATCACTCGATGCCAAGCTGTGCATCTCCCCAGTGAGCGTATTTGCGGTCGTAGACCGAGAACTGCCTTCTGACGACTCAACTTGGCCACTAAAGTTACCACCTAGATCCAACCCAGCTCGTACCCTTGATAGTTTTGGTACACGAGATGAATCTGGCTTATCAACTCCAGGCAAATTACCCTGTGGAGAATCATTGCCGCCAGTACCAAGAAGCCTCCCAAGAAAACCCTTATCAGCAACCTCTTTCTCACCGGGATTAGTAATAGTTCCATCACCACCAACCCTAAGGCCTCCCGATAACACGCCAGATACCAAGCCACGTACAGCGTCTTTTTTATCGTCTCCGAAACCATACCGTGTTTGCAGGTCATCAGTAACCTGATTAACAACGGCGCTAGATGAGGAATTAGAAGAACCGATCTGACGTCCAACCGAAGAAAGGTTGTCGTAACTTAGCTTTTCACCAAAGGTTCGACTCATGGTATTGCCAACCTGACGGCTAAAGGCTTGAGTTGCCTGAGTCATGGATTCTTTTGCAGAGCCGACCATTGAACCCACTGCGTTTCCGACAGAGAAACTGCTCAGTAGGTTTGACGCGCCGGTCATAGCAGAACCAGTGAGGGCTGAATTTTGGAACATTGACTGTGATTGCATCACCGGGGCATTTTTCGCGACATCTGGACTTGCCATCTTTTCATCAATGGCATCACCGTTTTGAAGACGTCCAGCCAAGTGGGTAGCGGTTATTGCTGAGCCATAAACGAGCATGAGCGAAATAGCCGGAACACTCGACGCCAACATGCCGCCAGTAGCTATCCAGGTTTGCAGCACTGAATCCATCTGCATCATCCCAGCAAAAGATGGCACTTCCGTACCTGCAAAGGCATCAAGCGCCGACATTTTCCCAGCAACAGTTAAATGGATATATAGGTTAATGATGGCCATGACAGGCATCCAAAGTTGAATCCAAAGCAGGATTAACAAGTACTTCCCGGCCATTCGCATCCCGATTTGGCCAAGAGCAATCACAAAGGCCATCAAAGGGGTGATGGCGTAAATGAACCCCTCAAAAAACGTCATCATCGGACGAACGATACTTTGGAACAGGGTCTGCTCCGCCGCCCATTGCGTATTGCGCTGCTCAATCGCTTGATTAACCATAACGGCTGCGGTGAAAGCTTGATCATCCATATACTTGCCCGTCACGCTTTGCTCATAAATAGGCAAAAGCACCGACGCGGTCATGTACTCTTGGGTGTTAACCGAAGCCAAACCAAGGTTATTCAGCGCATTTCGGATCACGTCATCAGTGTCCGTTGCTGACGAAGTCCCCAATGAGGCTGACAGAACCTGTTTAAGCCTTGGAATGAAGGTTGATTCTGTCATGAGTTTCAGTTGGCTATAGGCATCGGTGCAGTCCAGATCGCTACTACTACCACTGAGCATGATGCGAGTGCCATAAATGCGCGAATCAAACTTAATCGCAGTCATCGGGTTAGGATCACTCAGCACCTGATCGAGGTTCTTTTGGCCAATGTCGATACCAATCAAGGTGCACTCTTTGATGTAGTTAAACCACGATTGCTCGATGTCCGAACCGGCGACACGATTTGCATCACCCAAACCAGAGCGATCCATCACCTGTTTTCTCACTTTAATCAGTGACTGTAAACTGGATGCAAAGCCGTATTCCGTCATGGCGGGAGTTGAGAACGCCGTTTCAAACAATCGCGTGACTTGAAAGCCAACAGTCGAAATCGTACTGCCTGCGGCAGCAACACCGATGGGCACATTATCAACCACTCGAACTTGTCCCGTGTACGCATCCTCAATGCTCACTCGGGTACTGGGCCCAAACATGGTTGCAAAGACTAGCCATGAGACTAAAACGTGTTGAAAGTTAATCCCACGACCACCTTGCATTAAGGCCTGAACAGAGACCATCAATACCCCAATGAGCAAGCCAATCCGAACCATTGAAGTAAAATCGCCTGTACCAGTGATCATCGCGACAGCGTTCAGGACCTGCTCTAAAAAAGCCG
>NZ_LIQF01000015.1 GCF_001418205.1 Marinomonas fungiae
CACGCAGCAATGCAGATTGAAAAAGACGATAACATCGACAGTGACGAGTATTACCGCTGGTTGAAAATGCTGATTTCTCCAGGCTCATCATTAGGTGGTGCAAGGCCCAAGGCTTGTGTCACAGATGAACAAGGCCACTTGTGGATTGCCAAGTTTCCCAATCTAAATGATACCCATGACGTGGGCGCATGGGAGATGGTCTGTTATGAATTGGCTCTTGCGGCAGGTGTTCACATGTTTCCAAGTGAGATCAAGCAATTTTCGTCACAGCACCATACCTTTTTAACCAAACGGTTTGACCGCGACGGTGAAAAGCGGCTGCATTTTTCATCGGCCATGACACAGCTTCAATACTATGATGGTGAACAATCTCAAGGTGCTAGCTACTTAGAGATTGCTGAATTTATTTCCAATTCTGGTGCACAAACCGCAGCCGATTTAGCTCAGTTATGGCGTCGAATCGTGTTTAATATTGCGGTGTCCAACACGGATGATCACCTGCGTAACCATGGGTTTTTATTAACAAAGAATGGCTGGAAGTTATCACCTGCTTATGATTTAAACCCGATAGTGGGTAAGCATGGCCTGCATCTGAATATTACCGATGCAGACAACGCTTTAGACTACCAGCTAGCCTTTGATGTGAAAGACTTCTTCAGACTTTCGCAAACCCAAGCCACGCAAATTTACGATGAAGTATTAATGGCGGTTAAGCAATGGCAAACCGTTGCTAAGCGGCTAGGGATCAGCCGAGCGGAGCAAGCCATGAAACAATCAGCGTTTAACGTTTAATGAGTCAGTGAAACTATATTTTCATTTTTCAGCAGATAAAGAAGTTTTAGTTTCACTTTATGCTTTGCCTCATACTCCATGTGTTTTAACACTTCGCTCATCCCTTGGGCTTTTGGGGCAGTTTGGGCAAAGCCTTAGTTCACGCCACTTAGCCACGCACTAACTCTGCCCACAGAGCATTTATTGTTTTGAGCACTATCTACAAACTGGGGCAAGTAGCTACTTGTACCCTCAGAAAGCTGCACGATCTGGGCATTTATCTGCCTACTGCGTCCGTTTAGTACTGGCAAACTCCTAACTGAACTTAACAGATCAGTGAGGAAGCAAACGATGAACCCAACTACACAATCATCCACCACATCAACACACCCAGCGCGTCAGCAGCGGATTTTGCGCTTGCCCGAGGTAAAGGCCAAAACAGGCTTTGGCCGCAGCACCATTTATGCCTTGATGGCCAACGGTGAATTTCCCCGTTCCATTCGTATTGGCGCGCGTGCGGTGGGCTGGTTAGAAAGCGATATCGACCAGTGGATTGAAACCCGCCGTATCGGTGCTGCTTATGGCCGCGGATAAACCATCAGCATCAACCCCGTTACCTGCAAGTGAGATGAATAACAGCGCGCCAACATTACCGCCAGGTTTTGCCTATAACGCGCAAAACTGGCTGGTGATGCAACCGGCAGGGCAAGATAGCCCAGTTAAAATCTGCTCTTGGTTGCAAGTGGCCGCCCGTACTCGCGATCCGCAAGGGGACAACTACGGTTATTTATTGCACTGGTTAGACGATGACAATCGCCATCGCTACTGGGCTATGCCCGCAGAACTATTGGCCGGAGATGGCAGCGAGTACCGCCGAATTCTACTCAGCCGAGGCATGCGGCTAAGCAACAGTGTCAAAGCGCGGCAGTTGCTCTCACTGTTTATTCAACAAATGGGCGAACTGGCCACGCAAAAGGCCATCAGCGTCAACTGCATTGGTTGGCATCATAACGCTTATGTGCATCCGCGCCTCACTTTTTACCCAAGCGAACACAGCAACAACCCGCGCATGGTGCTGCAAACCATGCACCCGATAGAAGGCTTTATTCAACAAGGTAGTAGCGACAGTTGGCGGCAGCACGTTGGCCGTTATTGTCTGGATAATCCGCTATTAATTGTTGGTGTCTGCGCTGCACTGGCCGCTCCATTGTTGCATTTGTGCGGGGTGGATGGTTTTGGTTTACACCTCTACGGTGCCAGCAGTACTGGCAAAACCGCGGCGCTGTATCCGGCGTTATCAGTGTGGGGCGAGCCTAATCAATTGCGCCATAGTTGGCGTGCCACGGCCAACGGTTTAGAAGGCACAGCATTAGCGCATAACGATGCCTTGCTGGCGCTCGATGAAATGGGCGAAGTTGACCCAAAAGAGGCAGGCGATGTCGCTTATATGCTTGCCAATGGCCAAGGTAAAACCCGTGCAGGCAAATACGGTGAAATGCGCTTACCCGCCCGTTGGCGTTTGGTGTTTTTATCTACTGGTGAAGTGACGCTCGAAAGCCATCTTGCCAGTATCGGCAAGCGCGTAAAAGCCGGCCAGCAAGTGCGCGTGATTGATCTCAGTGCTGATGCCGGAGCGCAAATGGGCGTGTTTAACCAGAGTCATGGTATGAATGCCGCCGATTTAGCCGATCATCTTAAACAGCAAAGTCGCCAACATTACGGCTGCTTGGCTTTGGACTGGTTACGGTATTTAACGCAGCACAGCGCACAGGTGCGACCCGTTTTCCAAAACGTACGCCAACGTTTTTTAGCCAGCTTGCCTCCCGAGGCCGACGGCCAAGTGCGTCGAGTTGCCGAAAAATTTGCCATACTGGCCAGCGCAGGCCTGTTAGCCATTCAAGCCAAAGTACTTGATTGGCCAGCTCAAAGTGTCGAAGCTGCCTGTTTAAGCCAGCTTAACCAATGGATACTCGCTCGCGGTGGTGTGGCTGCCAATGAAGACCAACAAGCGATTCGCCAAGTGCGTAGCTTTATTGAACAACATGGCGAAAGCCGCTTTACGCCCAAACAAACCGGTTACAGCAGCCAAGTACGCCAGCGCGCGGGTTGGCTTGATACTTCTGGCCCACAAACCCTTTACCTGTTTTACCCAACTGGCTGGCGTGAAGCCACCGAAGGCCTAAGTCCAGATCGCGCTGCCAAAGCACTGATGGCCGCAGGCTACCTAGTCCCTGATGGCAACCGACCACAGCGCAAAGTCAGCCTGCCCGACAACACTCGCCCACGCATGTACTGTGTTAAAGGCAGCATTTTGGATGACTAAAGAGGCGATGAATCCTATGTAGGCTTGTCGCCTTGCAGTGCACCGCCAGTCAACCTAAAGGCTGGGCGAGGTATAAAGTCCAATTCAGACAATACTGTTAGAGGCATTCCCGTGAACCGCCAGTGCACCAACAACCAGAACGGAACGAATAACAAATACGCTCAATTATTTGGTTTTAACTCAAATAAGTTGAGAATAATCATAATCGTGGTAGGGTAAGCAACAGTGAAAAATCCCCAAGTTTATGGTTAAGAAAACACCGTGGAGAGAGCATGATCCGCTGCCACCTAGCCCGATTAATGGGTGAGAGAAAAATGCGCATTAGCGACGTGATGCGAGAAACCGGCCTCAGCCGTACCACCGTCACGCTACTGTACAAAGAAACCGCGCTCAAGGTGGACTTAGAGGCATTAGATAAACTGTGCGAGTTATTTAACTGCCCTCTAAGCGATTTGCTTGAGCAGGTTCCAAATTAAAACGATTACAAGGAATGTTATGGCCTTCAATACCAAAAAATTCAATGAAGATAGCCGAGTAAAAATCCCTGCAATTCTTCATTTAATGCGTCTAGGTTATAAGTACCTATCACTTAAAGGGCAAAGCTGGGATCTCGACACTAATATCTTCCCTGACGTATTCAAAGCCGCTATCGGCAAAATTAACCCTGGTATTGAAGATGCTGAAGCTGGTCGTTTGCTAGAAGATGTTAAACTACTGCTCGATAACGAAGACCTAGGTAAAGCCTTTTTTGAGCGCCTGTCAGAACGTTCAAATACCAAGCTGATCGATTTTGAAAACTTCAATAACAATACCTTCCATGTTGTTACCGAGCTAACGTGTCAAAACGGCGATGAAGAATTCCGCCCAGATATCACATTGCTTATCAATGGTATGCCGTTAGTGTTTATCGAGGTGAAAAAGCCCAATAACCGCGAAGGCATTCTGGCCGAGCGAGACCGTATCAATAAACGCTTTCAAAACCCTAAGTTCAAGCGTTTTGCCAATATTACCCAGTTTATGATTTTCTCCAATAACATGGAGTACGACGACGGCGACCCTGAACCCGTACAAGGCGCTTTCTATGCCAGCAGTTCTTACCATAAGCCGGTATTTAATTATTTCCGCGAAGAAGAAATCTTAAACTTAACCGCCTTGCTGAAGCCGGTATCGGTTGATGACGAGCTAAAAGTCTTAAAAGACAACAATCTGGAAGTGATCCGCAGTAACCCAGAGTTCCAAACTAACAAGCAGCCTGAGCGTCCAACCAACCGCATTTGTACCTCTTTACTCAGCCGTGAACGCTTAGCCTTTATTTTGCGTTACGCATTGGCGTATGTGTCCGAGTCAGATGGACTACAAAAACACATCATGCGTTACCCGCAGTTGTTTGCCACCAAAGCTATTGAGCAAAAGCTTAGCGAAGGCGTTAAAAAAGGCATAATTTGGCACACCCAAGGCAGTGGTAAAACCGCACTAACGTTTTATAACGTACGCTTTTTAACCGACTACTTTCAACAGCAGCAGGTCATCCCTAAGTTTTACTTTATCGTTGACCGCCTAGACCTACTGCAACAAGCGCAACGCGAATTTACCGCCCGTGGTTTAACCGTGCACACCATCAACTCACGGGATGCCTTTACCCGTGACATTAAAGCCACGCAGGTGATCCATAACCATTCTGGCAAGCCAGAAATTACCGTGGTAAACATTCAAAAATTTCAAGACGACCCAGATGTAGTTAGCACCAAAGACTACAACGTCACGATACAACGCGTGTACTTTTTAGACGAAGTACACCGCAGCTATAATCCCAAGGGCAGTTTTTTGGCCAACTTGAGTCAGTCAGACAGCAACGCCATAATAATAGGCTTAACCGGTACGCCGCTATTGGGAGATGACTACAACTCACGCGCCTTGTTTGGCGACTACATTCACAAGTACTACTACAACGCGTCTATTGCCGACGGCTACACCTTGCGCTTAATTCGAGAAGAGATCAGCACCCAATACAAAATCGAATTGCAAAAAGCCCTTGAAGAAGCCGAAGTGAAAATGGGCGATGTCGATCGCAAGCTGATTTACGCCCACCCAAGCTTTGTTGAGCCCATGCTGACTTACATCGTAAACGACTTTGAAAAAAGCCGTGGCGCATTAAACGATGCAACCATTGGTGGCATGGTTATTTGCGACAGCTCAGATCAAGCCAAGCAGATGTTTGAAATCTTCAATGGCGTTTATGCCGATGCACCTATTCTGCCGCAAACATCCAATTCAAATAGCCAAGTACTCGAAGTCGCTGAGCCTGCGCCAACCAGTTATGCAGAGTCTGCTAAACAAGCACAAAAGGTAAAAAACGCGGCCCTGATTCTGCACGACATCGGCACCAAAGAAGAGCGCAAAAACTGGGTGGAAGACTTCAAAGCAGGCAAAATCGACTTTTTGTTTGTTTATAACATGCTACTCACTGGCTTTGACGCCAAACGCTTAAAAAAGCTCTACCTTGGCCGGGTGATTCGCAAGCACAACTTGCTGCAAGCGCTCACGCGAGTTAACCGAACCTACAAAGATTTTCGCTACGGTTATGTGGTGGATTTTGCTGATATTCGTAAAGAGTTTGATGCCACCAACAAGGCCTATTTCGACGAATTACAGTCAGAACTGGGCGATGAGATGGAGCACTACTCGCACCTGTTTAAATCTCAGGAAGAGATCAAGCAAGAAATCGAGCATATCAAAGACATACTGTTCCGTTTTGATACCGACAACATGGAAGAGTTCTGCAACCAGATCAGCCAAATACAAGACCGCGATACCGTACTAGCACTCAAAAAAGCCTTAGCCGATGCACGCAGCTTGTATAACTTGATCCGCTTGCAAGGTGAGTATGACTTTCTCGATGAACTGGATTTTGCCAAGCTCAATGTGCTTTACCGTGAAACCAGTAATCACTTGGATTTACTCAATCTTAAAAATGATCTAGAAAGTGGCGAAGACACCAGTAACCTGCTCAATCGCGCCTTAGAAGACGTGATCTTCAAGTTTGTAAAAATCGGCGAAGAAGAGTTGGTACTGGCCGACAAGCTGAAAAACACCCTGCGCCAAACCCGCGAAGCACTGGCTAGCAACTTTGACCAGCAAGACCCACAATTTATCAGCTTAAAAGAAGAGCTAGAGCGCCTGTTTAAGAAGAAAAACTTAAGCGAAGTCACGCAGGATGAAATGGTTGCCAACATCGACACACTGAATAAAATTCACGACCGCGTTAAAGAGCTGAACCGCCAAAACAACCAATTAAGGCAAAAATACCTCGGCGATGCCAAATACACCCGTATTCACAAGCGCTTACAAGAGCGCCAGCAAAGCCGAAGCGATATTAGCGAATCAGAACGCAAAATTTTTGAGGCATTGGCAGGCGTGAAACAAGATGCTGACGAGCAAGTGCTCAACAACAGCCAAGTGCTCGACAACGAAAGCTACTTCGAACGGCAAATGATGCCGCTGGTGATTGGCCGCTTTATGAAAGAACAGCAAATCAAACTTAACGCCGACGCCTCGCGTTACATTAACCACCTCGTCGTCGCAGAATATTTAAAAGAATTTAATACCGGCAGCCAAGCGTGGTAATGCGGTAAAATCGAATAGGAAATAAATAGAAAATGGTTGAATTAGAATTTCAGCAAAAAACCAAAACCTTAATTGATAGCTTAAAAAGCATCTGTGCCAACTATGGTTTAGGTAACGACGGTAACGAATTTAAAATCATTACCCAAACCTTTTTGTACAAGTTTTTAAACGACAAGTTTGCCTTTGAAGCGAAAAAGCTCGACGATAATATTGCCAAAGCCGATAAGTGGGAAGAAGCACTGGCAGCCATGAGCGAAGACGAGCTCGATATGCTGCAACTGCAAATGGGCGGCGATACCGCACGGTTAAAGCCGCAGCACTTTATTAGCTACCTGTTTAGCCAACAAAACGCGCCGGACTTTGCCAAACTGTTTGATGACACCTTAATCGATATCGCCATCACCAATAACGATGTATTCGCGGTAAAAACCGATGGTGGCGCAAAAGTGGTGCTGTTCGACCGCATCAGCCAATACATTGCTGACGATTCAAAACGCGACGCCTTCTGCCGCGCCATTATCAATAAACTGGTTGAGTTCAGCTTTGAGCGTATCTTCACGCAAAAATTCGACTTCTACGCCACCATCTTTGAATACCTGATCAAAGACTACAACAGCAACTCGGGCGGCAAATACGCCGAGTATTTTACCCCCCATGCGGTAGCGCGCATTATGGCGGAGATTTTAGTGCCACAAGCTGAGCGAGGTACCGTACGCAATGTTGCCTGTTACGATCCATCGGCAGGTTCGGGTACTTTGTTAATGAACGTGGCGCACGCCATTGGTGAAAACCGCTGTAGTATTTATACGCAAGATATTTCGCAAAAATCCTCGAACCTGCTGCGTTTAAACCTGATCTTAAATAACCTGGTGCACTCAATCCCCAATGTGATCCAAGGTAATACGGTGCTTCATCCTTACCATAAAGATGGCAAAGAGTTAAAACGCTTTGACTATATTGTTTCCAACCCGCCGTTTAAGCTCGATTTCAGCGACTTTAGAGATGAGCTAGACAGCAAGGAAAACAAAGAACGCTTCTTTGCTGGTATTCCTAAAGCACCGGCGAAAGCAAAAGACAAAATGGCGATCTACTCGCTGTTTTTACAACACATCATTGCCTCACTTAAACCAAACGGCAAAGCAGCAGTCGTGGTGCCAACGGGGTTTATTACCGCCCAATCCGGTATCGACAAAAAAATCCGTGAGCACTTGGTGAAAAACAAAATGCTGGCGGGTGCTGTTTCTATGCCATCCAACATCTTCGCCACCACCGGCACCAACGTATCCATTCTGTTTATCGATGCCAGCAACGATGGCGATGTAGTACTGGTGGACGCCTCCAACTTGGGCGAAAAAGTTAAAGATGGTAAAAACCAAAAAACCGTATTAACAACAGCAGAAGAACAACAAATTATTGATGTGTTTAACGCCAAAGAAACCATCGAGGATCTATCGGTAGCGGTGAGTTATGACGACATCGAAGCCAAAAACTTCAGCTTGAGTGCAGGCCAATACTTTGATGTCAAAATCGAATATGTGGATATTACCCCAGAACAGTTTGCTGAAAAGATGCAGGGCTTTACCAGCAACTTGGATAGTCTGTTTAATCAGTCTCGTGAATTGGAAACGGAGATTAAAAAGCAATTGGCGGGGTTGAAGTATGAGTGAGTATCGCCTTAAAGATTTAGTTAAAATTAAAAACGGTCGAGATCATAAAAGCCTTGCTGATGGTGTCTACCCTGTTTATGGCAGTGGTGGCTTAATGAGAATGGTGGATAGTTATCTGTATGATAAGCCGAGCATTTTACTCCCACGAAAAGGCACTCTGAATAACATTCAGTATTCAGACCAACCGTTTTGGACAGTAGATACCCTTTACTACACCGAAATTAATCAAAACAAAGTTGATGCTTATTACCTTTACTATTACTTAAAGTTGTTAGATTTAAATTCTTTATCTAGCGGTACAGGTGTGCCGAGTATGACTTTTGGTGCTTACAATGGGATTAAGGTCAAACTACCTCAACTAGATATTCAGAAGAAAATTTCGACCTTGTTGCGTGCAATCGACAAAAAAATCGAACTCAACAACCGCATCAACGCCGAACTAGAAGCCATGGCCAAAACTCTGTACGACTACTGGTTTGTACAGTTCGACTTCCCCGACGACTCACCACAAGGCCAAGGCAAACCCTACAAAACCTCTGGCGGTAAAATGGTCTACAACCCAACCCTAAAGCGGGAAATACCGGAGGGGTGGGATTGGAAACCTGTATCTTCAATAATTGAAGTAAAAGACGGAACCCATGATAGTCCGAAACCATCAGATTCGGGGCAATATTTAATTACTTCTAAACATTTGAAACCTTCGGGTATTGACTTCTCTGATGCATACCTGATTTCGCAAGAAGACTTTGATGCCGTAAACAAACGCAGCAAAGTAGACGAGGGAGATTTTCTACTGTCAATGATTGGTACTATAGGACTTTCTCAATGGGCAATGAAAATTGAAACTCCTTATGCGATAAAAAACATTGGACTATTTAAAACATCGCAAGCGCCTGAAATGGCAGACTATATATATGCTGCGGTAACATCGTTGCATGGTAAAGCATATCTTCAACAAAACCAGTCGACGGGAACGTCACAACCATATGTAACCCTTGGAACGTTAAGAAGCATTCCTATATTAATTCCCAATGAGAAAGTTTTCGAACAATTCAATGGGAAAATAAAACCCATACACAAGCTAATGTATGAAAATATCACTGAAAATCAAAAATTAGCGCAGCTCCGTGACTGGCTTCTCCCCATGCTAATGAACGGCCAAGTCACCGTTGGGGAGGCGAGTTAAAATGATAAACCTAACACCATACCGCTTAATCAGGAGGCACTATGAAATTTAACTTTGCACATTTAGGCGGTATTGATAAAGGCACCGTTGAGCTAGGTGATTTAACCGTAATCTGCGGCCCTAATAATATGGGCAAAACCTATATTAGCTATGCCATTTATGGTTTGTTGCGCCATTTTAAACAGTGGATAGATTTGTCGGTCTCCCGTGAGCGCCTTGCACAGCTGCGCGACGAAGGCACGTTATTGATTGAGTTGACTGACTATCAAGCGAAGTTAGCCGATTACCTTAAAAACGCCTCTTCGGAATTTTCTGAAAATTTGCCACGTTACTTCAATGTACCAGAAGATTTTTTTAATGGTGCTAAAGCCGAGTTTAGCCATGATCAGTTGGTATTCGACTTTACTAATGAATTTAAACAAGCCGTGAGTTTTGGGCAGTCAGAGCAGTTAAGTTTTTACAAGGCCGAAAATGAAACTGTGCTATCGGTAACTTTCCAAACCAAAAGCGGTGGCCGTGTTCCTAACCAGATTTTGGATGACGTGATTAGCAATCATATTGCTGATTGTTTGTTTGCAGATTTATTGCCGCGCCCCTTTGTGGTCACGTCAGAACGCACCGGCATTGCCTTGTTCTATAAAGAGCTGGATATCAGTAAAAATGCCATTATCGAGCATATTACCAGTGGCGATAAGGTAAATCCGATTGATCTGCTAAACAGTATGCGTTCGCGTTATGCCCAGCCAATCCACGACAATATTAACGTGGTACGCGAATACGAAAATCTGTGTAAGCGTAAGAGTTTTATCCGTGAAGAGAGCGACTGCAAACCGATTCGGGATGCGCTACAAGACTTAATGGGCGGTTCTTACAAAGCGGTTGATAAGCAAGTGATGTATATGCCAAAGAAGGAGCGTGGCCGCGATAAAGTGGCGGTGCCTGTTTATGTGGCGTCCTCTTCGATTAAGTCACTGTTTTTGATTGACCTCTACATCAACTCGCTGGCCGAGAAAAACGGCATGTTGATCATCGACGAGCCAGAGCTGAACCTGCACCCAGATAACCAGCGAAAAATGGCAGGGCTGCTAGCGCGTTTAGTGAATTCTGGCGTGAAAGTGCTGGTGACAACTCATAGCGATTATCTGATCCGCGAGCTGAACAACCGCGTGATGCTTAACCTTGATGTCGAAAACAAAGAGCAGATTATGAAATCGGCAAAAATGACCGGTTTAGACCTGCTGAAACCCGCACAAATCAAAGCTTACAGCCTAAAAGATGATCACCAGATACATGCCGTAGAAGTAGATAAGTACGGTATCAATATGGAAGTGTTCGATAACCTCATCGCCGATGCCAACGAGCTGGCCGATAAAATTTACTACGGTATCAAGGAGTGATGCATGCTGGCAGCGATGAAGGAAATCATCAATCCTGATGTGGTTATCCATTACGATACCGCCAATAAACAGTTAAAACTGAAAGAAGATGGGGCTGATAGTAAGGTGGCGACGCTATATATCGAGCATATACCCGCCGATGCACTCGCGTTTACTTTGGATTATCAGCCCAAAAGAAACAAACAGAAATTTAAACAGCTTTCACTCTATGTAAAATCGACTAATGATGTGGGTGTGAATAAAGGCTGTGACCTGATTATTTTGTGGCAAGATACCGAACAAAAACGTGCATTAGTATTCGATCTAAAATCCGATAGGCTGAAGCCTAAGGATAATCAGAAGCAACTGGATAATTCAGAGTTGTTCTTAAAATACCTACTGAGCATGGCAGAAGTCCATTACGAAATAGATGCCAACGGTATTGAAATTGATAAAGCCATCGTGACCACCAATGCCAGAAATGTACGCAAAAGAACCACATACCAGCCAAATGCTGATACGGCACAGATTGGTAATTACAAAGTTGAAAGTGTGGTGGCTAACTCTTCAAGAACGGCCAGTATTTCCTTTCGGCAGTTAACCAGGTGATGTGAGATGACACTTGGTAGCGCCTTAATAATTGTGCTAATGCAACGCTATCTAAGAGGTTTGCTTGACCCAACCGTTTCGTTACTTGAAGTTCATAAGCTTTTGTATTTTATGCAAGAAGCAGGTGAACCATTAAGATTAAAATACGAAAAAGCGCATTATGGCCCTTATGCACAAAATTTGCGGCATGTGCTCAATGCGATTGAGGGGCACTTTATCTCTGGTTATGCCGATGGTGGAGATGCACCTGAAAAAGAGTTACGGCTAGTGCCCGGTGCTATAGAAGATGCGCAGGAGTTTCTTATTCAACACCCTGACACTCGAACACGATTTGAGAAAGTGTCGCAGTTAGTCGAAGGTTTTGAGTCCCCACAAGGCTTAGAACTTTTGGCAACGGTGCATTGGTTAAGTAAACATGAGCAAGTACAAAACACCGAAGAAATTGTACAAAAGGTGCACTCATGGAATTCACGCAAACAAATGTTTACTGCAAGGCAAATTGCGATTGCAGAGCAGGTGTTAATAGATCAAAGCTGGATAACTGCATAGTTAATAAATAACGTAACTATTCGGAAATTCCGGATAGTTTATTTTTATTTTGTCTGGATCCTTTTCCCCGTCAATTCTAAAAACAGTACTCCGACAGTTCGAGTTTGTTTTTTGGCTGTGAGCCTTAGGGTTTTGCTACCGAAATGAATGTCGGTAGCAACACGTGATTCAAAATCCGTTGCCTTCGGGCGTGGCAGTTCAAGTCCGCCCACCGGTAACATACAAAGAAAGGTCGCTTTTATAGCGGCCTTTCGTCGTTTTAGGTTCTTGAAAATATTCTATTTTTCAGGTGCTTACCTCATTTTTCCTTTTCTGTTGTCACCTCTTTTTTCGCTTCATTAACCTCACTCTATCCACCTTAAAATTTCTTCCATGGTCCATCTATGGTTCATCGCATGACCGTTCTGTGCGCAAGGGAATCCCAGTAAATCCAACAAATGCTAAAAGCTGCCATCTCGCAAGCCAGTATCGTCAAGGGCTTCGAGCTGCCAGAACCATGGTACGACCATGGTGACTTTACGGTGCTATGCGGTTTTGGCTTTGCCCTTATGGAACAACTGATCGTTTCGATGGATAGTCGAAAAGTCGGTTTGAGATAGGCGGTTTTGCGGTGTGTGTTGGAAGCGCGTTGGGGTAGTACATCTACAATCAATCACACAAATGAATTAACCCCAAGTTGATATCGATATGCAACTGTGTAATCTTCTTTATAGTGGTGAACAAATGGAGCTTGACCAACTATGAAGATGATTTTCGTCGATGCTGAAAATGTAGGACTGAAGGAGCTAGAAAAAATTAACGCTTCTGTTGTTGATAAAGTCTTTGTTTTTTCTAAGTCAGATTCAGTCAAGCTTGTTTGTGAAAAGTCGTTGTACCTGTTCTTATCTGACTATCCGACAGGTCAGAACCAAGCCGATTTCTATATCATTGCATATCTGTCTAGGGTGCTACTTGCTTTAGATAAAAAGCAGTTGGGCTCTGTTCATTTTGAGCTATACAGTAACGATGAAAGCTTGATTTCAGCATTTGAGTTTCAGTGCAAGCAATTAGGCGCACCTTTTCAAAGCATCAGAACTAGAGAGAACACCGTTGTTCCAATTGTTAAGCCACAGCAGACACCTCAAAAATCTCCTGAAGACAAGCTTCTTCATGCTTTGAAGTCTCCTCGTGCTTTAGATCCTAGTTTTCAAAAGCAGCTAGGGCTGTCAAAGTCAGATTTTACCAAGGCAATCAATGAGCTTTCCAAGAATAACCAAATCAAGCGCAGTCCTCAGTCCAAGAAAAAATGGGTTAGGTGTTAGTCGGCTGACTTACCGACCTCATTAAAGAGTAATAAATGGCGGTATTCTCCATCGCTACTACTAACCATCAGTGTATGAATATCGCTGTCCTAAGCTCATTCGGTGGCTACTAGAGTACCTTCTGGTGGTAATTGTACGGGATTAGTGTCTCGGCTCTCGGTGTGCTCTGAACTATATGCTTGCGGTTGAGTTTCTATGGGAGATATGGGGACACACTTTGCTTCGGGGGTTTGTCACTTGGTGATTGTGCAAATGCTGCGAAATGAACTGAGAGCTAGGGTTGGGATAGGATCTTTATATTAAATATATAATAACCAGTACAACAGCGGCCTACGGCAAGCTGTTGTACTGGTTATTATTAATATGTTAGTGATTCGGGTGGTGAAATTCAGTGTGCGGGTTTGCATGAGCTTTAAGGAGAAAGTGTGAGTAAGATAATTTTGGTTCGAAGCCCAAGTGAATTAATTTCTAAAAATTTAGCTGGGTACGGGTGGGACTGTATTGAGATGTCGTCTTTCTCTGACTTTGAAGATTTAATGAAATATGTTGAAGGTGAGCAGATCAATATTGGTCGACAGAGAAATCAAATTTCTCGATTTTTCCATGCTAAGCCCGGAGATATAGTCGTAGTTCCTGTACATAGAGCTATTGTTATTGGAATTGTTCGAGGCGGAAAGTCTTATGATGAAAATGGCGGCTATGGAGCTAATCGTATTAATGTCGATTACTTTAAAAATGAACATGGTGAGCCGATTAAAATTCCTCGCGCGAAGTTATCACAGCGATTGGAAAGTCGATTAAAAATCAGAATGACTATTGCTTCATTGAATGAATTCGCAGATGAAATAGAGGGGTACGTCACTCAGTTAAAAGACAACAACCAAGTCTGTTTTGACAGTATTTTTCAACAGAAGAAGGATAAACAAGTTGCTGACTTTAAAGAGACTCTACTTTCTAGATTAAGAAATGGCTCGACTACTTTGGCAAGTGGAGGTTATGGCTTAGAAAGGTTGGTTAAAGAGCTCATGGAGTTGGAAGGATACTCTGCTCATATAGCTGCGAAAAATAAGACCTCAGATATTTCTGATGTCGACATTGAGGCAAGTCGCACTGACCCGGTATCGAGTAACCGAGTGTTTATCCAAGTTAAGCACCATAGAGGTGAAACTAGTGGGTGGGGGATCCGACAACTAGCTGAGATTGAAGAAGATGAGCACGTTGATAAATGGCTTATTACGACTGCAACGGTTTCAGACGATACGTTAGAGCTTGCTAAACGTGAGAATGTTTCCGTGATGGATGGAGAAAAACTGGTTGACTGGATATACGACAGAATCAACGAGTTATCACCGTCGACAAAAGAACAACTTGGAGTTGGGATCTTACCTCAGATAATCTACGATAATACAGATGAAGCTCGTTTTAATAAGCTTGCCATGAATGCCTCTAAAAAGCAGGAGCTTAAAACAGTCTGATACATACTGCCAATTAAAAAGCGACATCAAATAATATCGAGCTATTTGGCGCTTTTGATATTAAAATTGCACCAACAACACCCCTCCCGCTACCCGTTAGATCAGCGCCCTCCGAGGGGTTACTCTTTTTTCAGGCTTCTAATTTTTGGTACCGTAATGAGTTACGGCACCAAAATTCGCTTTCAACCACACATCACTCTCCGGCTCGCAAAGGTGGTGCAGCAGAGCTAGATTAATCTGGTGGCTGATCACGTTGCTGTTTCGTTTTTGGCTCTCTTTTTTCAAACCTCTCAGTAATAATCCTGTACATGATTTTCCTATTTGCTCCGGCGAACTGGGCAGGCAAAAGGCGCAGTTTTGCTGTTTGGGGTGCAAGGTAGTGCGTTTTCCCGTTTTAGATAAAGGCGTGATGCACCAAAAAATACAGGCGTTGGCCGGTGTGTTTGCTTGCAATGTTCTGGTTTGGCTTGTGCAATCCCCATATATCGGTAATAAATGTGCCGGTAACAAAACTAGTCCGCCTTGGGCATGGCCATCAACCTCAGGTAAAGGTAGCCAATACAGGTTTGGCCATTGCTCGGGGCTTTGCCATTTTTCTACGATCACTTGTGCGCCAATGCTGTTCAGCCATTGGTGAATCGGGCAGCCAGGGTGCGCTTGTTTAACGCGCGGTAACTGATAGGTCAGCCAGCGGGTTAAGCGTTCGGCTGCATTATCGCACTGGCTTAATGCTGGGTAGAGGGTAAACGCGCCATGCCCAACCAGTAACGCGACCACCTGCTGTATCCATTCTCTATCCCAATCGTTAGCACTTGCCCATAACACGTCACTTATCACCTTATTGGTTTTTCATGCCGTCTATTTTCAGTTGTCGGGTGCAGACGCGGTGGTGAATTAGATGAAAGAAATGGCCATCAAACTAACCAGTCAAATCGGTTTTTTGTTATGACCTGTGCGCGGTAACTGATTGAAATATATCGTCCAATGCGGCTCTGTTTGGCGGCATTTGGCTAGTGCAAAAAATCGAGACGCCAAACGATCGTTTGCATTCTGGGTTTAAAAAACCAAACGGTTTGGACTTTGGAGTCGAGGTTGGTTTAGGGCGTAAAAAGTACCAAATCTTGCTTTGAGCCAGTACGGGCAAGGCCTACCAGCGTTGGATTTCAATCGAGACGCCAAACAGTAAATGGGCTAATTTCCCTGTTTGGCGTTTCGATCCAAAAGCCAAACGGATAGTGGTTTTGGCGTAAGGGTATAAAGGCATGGGGAAGTGTGTGCGCGAACACGCGAATGATTGCCCTGTAAAACCAATCGACAAAAACGCCAACTTGGTTTATATTTTTAAAATTATTTTAGTTTTTATAAACCAGAGGTCTGTATGATTGGAGAGCGCATAAAACGAGCCCGTGCAGCCGCTGGCCTGTCGATGCAGGCCTTGGGTGAGCAAGTTGGTATTAGTGCCAACATGGTTAAAAAATACGAGCACGACCAGAGTATGCCTTCGTCGGGAGTTTTACTTAAATTAGCGACGGCTTTGTCGGTTCGTACTGAATACTTCTTTCGCCCAGCACAGGTGACTTTGGGTGAGGTGGAGTATCGTAAAAAAGCCTCAGCTTCAGCTAAGTTGCTAAAGAAGATTGAGTCCGATGTGGTTGACCAAGCTGAGCGCTGGTTAGCGCTTAAAAATGTATGGCCAAACTTCCCGATAGCGAGTTTTAACTACCACCCCGACGTTCCTGTTGTAAGCACTTTAGACGCAGTAGAACAGGTTGCTGCTAAAGTCCGTACTGATTGGCAGTTGGGTATGAATCCATTGCCAGACTTAATCGACTTGCTTGAGTCTAAAGGTATTCTGGTGATTGTCAGTAACGTACCCCAAGCCGATAAATTTGATGGGTTACAAGCCAAAATATCAGGGCAGCCAATTGTTGTTGTGTCCTCTCATTGGCCTGGTTGCCGTCAGCGGTTTACATTGGCGCATGAACTTGGCCACCTTGTTTTACATGGCTTACTAGATGAATCCATTGACGAAGAGATGGCCTGCAACCGCTTTGCTTCTGCGTTTTTACTGCCTGAAGTAGGCCTTTTTCAGCATCTAGGAGAGCGACGTTCGAACGTAGACCCCAAAGAGCTGTATTTCCTGAAACATGAATATGGCCTAAGCATGGCGGCTTGTTTGTATCGCAGTGCCGACCTTGGTGTGATCACCGAAGAGAAAAAACGACAAATATTTATACAGTTCTCAAAAAACGGTTGGCGTAAGCAGGAGCCAGGGAATCCTTATCCACAAGAACAGACATTATTGTTTGAGCAGTTGGTTTATCGTGCATTGGCAGAGGGAATTGTTAGTGAATCCAAAGCCGCTGAGCTGTTACAGATGTCAGTAATGGCATTGCATAAGCAGCGTCAAATGTTGACTGAGGCGGTGTAAATGTATTTGTTGATCAGTGATGCCAATATTCTCATTGATCTCGAAGAAGGCCAATTATTAGAAGTCTTTTTCAATTTGCCTTACCAGTTCAAAGTTCCAGATGTGTTATTCCACGAGGAGCTAAGCGATCAACATGGCTATTTACTCGAGTTAGGGTTGTTGTTGGGTGAGTTAAGCCCGGAGTCTATGATGTACTCATTTGAACTGAGGCAAAAGTATGCTGGCCCTAGCATGAACGATTGCTTTGCACTTGCGTTGGCGAAACAAGAACAGTGTCCATTGCTAACTGGGGATATGGCGCTTAGGAAGGCGGCTGAAAAAGAAGCGATATTAGTTCAAGGTACGCTATGGGTTGTCGAGCAGCTCGTCACCCATAGTGTATTGTCAGTTGAAGAAGCTCAAGCTGCCTACGATAAAATGGCAAAAGCTGGTCGTCGCTTACCTTGGGCGCTTGCAAAACAGCGTTTAACCCAATTATAAACTTTGCATAGCCCCAATCGCCCCATTCCTTGGGGCGGTTCACATCCCTCTTATTCACCCTCTGAAGCTCGGCATATCAAGTGTTGCCCCATTGTCCCAACTGCCCACAGTAAGTGAGCAAATGGGGGCTTGTTAGTTTCGCCTGATGGGCCTTTTCGGCATGCGGCTGCGTTTGCCATCGAAGAAGGCCAATACTCTGAACCAATAGAGTGATTCTTCATACCCCAAGCTGTGCGTTGGGCGTGCAGGCGGGATGAGCCCCAGTTTGCGTCCTAAACTGACAATCACGTAGAAAGTGAGTTTTAGCGTCAGCCAAGGGGCGAGTACCACGAATGTCGTCAGGCAATATCTAGTCAGTGCGTAGCCTATGCCATGAGACTGTTCGAGTAGGGCAATGCCAATACACCAGCCAAGTCCTGCCAGCATGGCTATTGGAAAGGTAATGGGGGCGAGTTGCATCATAAATTGCATGTTAATGCCCTCCTGTGTTGTGCTGTGAAGGGTGCTCAAAGTTCACCAGTGGTTCAACCACATCAGCTACGGTTTGATGGGCAATTCGGCGCTCTTCAAAGTAATCGTGGCGGTCGTAGATACCCTCAACGCCTTTTAGCTTATGGTTAAGACAGCGTTCGGCCACATTGCCTGCAATGCCCAAAGAGGCGGCAAGGCTGCGAAAGGTGCGGCGCAGATCGTGTACGGTGAAGTGTTCAAGCTTGCCCATTTTATTCGGTGGCTGTTTTTTGCGCCCAGGCTCGCGACCAAAGAGTTTAGAAATGGCGCGGTTTAGCGTATCTGGCCCCATATGTGGACGATGGCTTGCTCGTCTGGCTGGAAAAACATAAGGCGAGCCACAAGCGCGGATTTGTAGCTCGTTAAACCAGGCAATGGCTTGGCGTGGTAAGGGAATGCTGATTGGGACGCCAGTTTTACTTCGTTCCTTGGGTAGGTCCCATACGCCCGTGGTTAAATCCATTTCACGCCACATGGCTTCGCACAGTTCGCTTTTGCGCACGCCCAATACCAAAAACAGGCAGCAAGCGAGGTAGTTGTCGCGGCCAAAGCTATTGATATGGGTATGAAACACGCTAAAGGCGTAGTGAATTTCCTCTTTGCTAAGCATCCTGTCTTTACTGGACTCCACGCCACCGGCATCGTCCACGGTAAATGCTGCGGCGGGGTTGTTCAGCGTTAAGTCGAGCTTTATCGCATGTCGAAACAGCTGCTTCATGTACATCAAGGTATCGTTGGCAATGGTAGGGCGGTTACTTTCTCGAATGCGTTCCAATACTTCACGTACATGTGTTGGCCGCACGGCTTGGATAGGAAGTTGACCAATCACTGGTGCAATTTCTTTGGTAAAAACACGTTTGGGTATATTCGGGTGCTTTAATCGGCGACTTAAGTCTTTGGCATACCAGTCTTGAAACAGCTGACTGACATTTTGGATCTCTGGGATGGTTTCAATAGCACGGATTGCTAATGGGTCTTCACCTTGCTGAAGTTGTAGCTGCATTTTAGATGATTCAAGTCGAGCCTCTGCTAAGGTCATGCTTGGATATTGACCGAGCGTGGCTTCTCGTCGTCCGTTTAGGCTGGTATACCTTAGCATCCAATACGGCATGCCAGATTTTCTTACGCAAAAATATAGGCCATTCCCATCACTGTATTTTTTGTTTGCTGTTGCGGTGCGAGCATAAGACTGCACCTGAGTTGCGGTTAGTTTTGCCATCGTTTGTTACTCTATATTCCTAAGAAATCGTTAAAATTTGCTCACCATTGCCCACCACTGTTTGTTTATCGATTGGTTCGATAGTTGAGTGATTGAACAATCTGCAAGCAGCACGATAAGTGGAGATGGCATAAGGCGGTGGTGAGATAGATGCAAAAATCTGCTCACCAGATACCTTGACTTTTTGCTTATTGAGTCAAAAAAACAGGTCTTGCCCACCATTTTGCCCACCACTTAAACAGCAACTGGTAACGGACATCTGCAAACCGATTTGGACGGGAAAAATAAAAAAGCCCTGTATTTACAAGCAAATAACAGGGCTTTTAAGACATTCTTGGACGGGTAAAAAAACTATTCGATGTTTTGGATCTGCTCTCTCATCTGTTCAATCAACACCTTCAATTCCACCGCACTGTTGGTTGTCTCTACCACAATAGACTTAGACGATAGCGTGTTGGCTTCGCGGTTGAGTTCTTGCATTAGGAAGTCTAGACGACGGCCGATGGGGCCTTTTTCTTTGAGCTGGCGGCGGACTTCTTTGGTGTGGGTCGCTAGGCGATCCACTTCTTCGGCCACGTCGGCTTTTTGTGCCAGCATGACGATTTCCGCTTCGACACGCATTGGGTCTAGCTCGACTTTGGCGGCTTCTAGCTTATCCAGTAGGTTCTGCTTTTGTGCAGCGATAATCGTTGGTAGCTTTTCTTTTACATCGGCAACGATGGCGTCGATGCTGTCTAGGCGCTCTTCGATGATGGCGTTAAGTTGCTCACCTTCTCGCTGACGCACGCTGATCATATCGTCTAAGGCTGTGTTAAATAGCGCGATCACGGCTTTTTTCATTTCATCTGCGTCAGCGCTTGCATCGCTTAGGATGCCTGGCCATTGTAGGATTTGCAGAGGTGAAGGCGTTTTGATGCCATCAAACCAAGTGCCCAGTTCTTTCACTGCATTAGCTAGGGCTTGGGCGTTTTCAGCGTTGATGTTAAGGCCTTTGGCAGCAGTGTCTTCGGCGTAGAAACGTAGCTGACATTCTACTTTACCGCGGTTTAGCTTTTTACGTAGGCTGTCACGGAAGCCAAATTCCAATTCACGGAATTGCTCTGGTAGGCGGAAGTGTGGCTCAAGGTAGCGTTGGTTTACTGAGCGGATTTCCCAGCTGATGGTGCCCCAGTCGTATACGGCTTCTTGGCGCGAAAAAGCGGTCATGCTTGCAGTCATATCAATTCCTAGCAGCTAAATAAAAGATCTGGTTAGTGTAACCTAAGTCTGACTTTCCCGTCAGGATGGGCAGTCATTTTTGCCAAGGTTCGTTATAATCACCGCTTTAGTAACGAATAACAGTGAGACTTTTATGCGTCCAAGCGGTAGAGCAGCAGATCAATTACGTCCAATGAAGTTTACGCGTAACTTCACGAAGCACGCGGAAGGCTCCGTATTAGTGGAATGCGGTGATACCAAAGTGATTTGTACCGCGACGGTTGTACAAGGTGTGCCACGTTTTTTGAAAGGTAAAGGTCAAGGCTGGATTACAGCTGAATACGGCATGTTGCCACGTTCGACCCATAGCCGTATGGACCGTGAAGCAGCACGCGGCAAACAGGGCGGTCGTACGGTAGAAATCCAACGTTTGATCGGTCGTTCTTTACGCGCTGCACTGGATTTGAAAAAGCTGGGTGAATACACCATCACCATCGACTGTGATGTGATTCAGGCAGACGGCGGTACGCGCACAGCGTCGATCTCTGGTGGTTTTGTGGCCCTAGCAGACGCGGTGAAAACGCTAGTAGAAAGTAAGAAAGTCAAAGAGAACCCAATCGTTTCTCAAATCGCGGCGATCTCTGTGGGCGTTTATCAAGGTACGCCAGTGCTGGATTTGGACTATCCAGAAGATTCTAGCGCGGAAACGGATATGAACGTGATCATGAACGATAAAGGCGGCTTTATCGAGATCCAAGGTACGGCAGAAGGTGCGGCGTTCGGTGATGAACACATGATGGGTATGCTAGCCGTGGCACGTAAGGGTATTAACGAAATCATGGCAATGCAGCGTGAAGCACTGTTTCAAGAGTCATAATCTATCGTTAGACGAGAAAGGGAGTCCATTTGGACTCCCTTTTTTCATTGCATTGGTCGATGGCTACTTTTTCGTGCTGAAGCCTAGTAATGCATATAAACCACAGAAGTTGAACAGTCCAGTGGCGAGCGGAATCACGCCAATGTAGCCCCATACTCCAATGACCCCAAACAAGGCCAGTGCGATCAATAGTACACCGATAACAATTCGTAAAATCTTATCGATACCACCTACATTTGTTTTCATCATGATGTCCTCAAGAAGCTTGATTGATGGGATCAGTATAGAAAAAATCTTAATATTAGAAAATTCTAAATATATAAGAGTAGGATATGGATCAATAAATGCCAAAGGGTTGGGCACCCTTTGGCATGTTGCGAAGGTTTAGCGAACCACGGCACCAGTTGGTTTGTAGTCGCTGATTAAAATAGGGGAGTAGTCTTTGATGTATTCCGCTAGTACGTCGGCATCCACGTAACCGGAATTAACGTAGTTTTTATGATCCGAAATTTTCGGGTAGCCATCGCCTCCACTCGCGGTATAGCTGTTCATGGCAACACGATAAGTTTTGTCGGCTTCTAAGGCTTTGCCGCCCACTTTGATGTTGGTCGCTTTACCGTCTTTCATCACCAAAGACACGCCTCGGGTTTGAGCAAAGGCGCCCGTCCCCGCTTCCTTCCCTGCCACGGCAGACAGGTAGGCTGTTAGCTCCTCGGCATTGAAATCAACGTAGGCAACCGCGTTTGCAAAAGGTTGCACTTGTAGTGCGGATTTGTAGGTAATTTTACCTGCTGGAATGCTATCGCGAATACCGCCAGAGTTCATCACCGCCACGTCCGCATGGACTTTCTTCATCATTGCTGAGGCGATTAGATTGCCCAGATTGGTTTCTTGTGCGCGGACTTGCTTACGTTCGCCGACAAGTGGACCATCGGTAAAACCAATCTCGATGTTGAGCTTTTCTAGGCCGATATCTTGATATGGTTGCAGCATGCTTAGCATCACTGGGTCTTGAGCGATTTCTTTATCAATAAAAACGCGCTCGCTAGATCCGTCAGACTTAGTGACCTTCTTTTTCAAGTTCACAGGAATGAGCTCATAGTCAGAGGCAACGATGGCGCCATCTTTGATGGTCATATCAAGGCGACCGACGTATTTGCCCCATTCATGGGCTTGTAGGATCAGAGTACCGCTTTGCACATCTGGTTCAAACAGTGGGTCTTGTGAATGCCCACCAACGATCACATCAATGCCGGGCACGGTTCGAGCAAGGGTGACATCCCCTGGCGCATTACCACCATGGTTACCGTCATCGTAATGTCCCATATGAGTCACAGCGACGATTAAATCGGCTTTTTGCTCCAGTACAGGAATTAGGTCTTGAGCCACTTCAATCGGCGATTTGATCGTGATGCCGCCAAGGTATTCGGGATTGCCTATTTTCACAGTATCGTCTGTGGTAAAGCCAACCACAGCGACACGTAGGTCATCTACAGTAAAGATTTTATAGGCATCAAATAACGGTTTACCGGTTTTGTTATCGATGATGTTGGCAGATAGAAATGGAAAACCAGCCCAGTCGCGCTGTTTTCTGAGAACTTCGATTGGATTGTCAAACTCATGATTACCCAGTGCCATCGCGTCATACTTCAATAGGTTCATGCCCTTAAAGTCTGGCTCAGCGTCTTGTAAATCGGATTCAGGTACCCCGGTATTGATATCACCGCCAGATAATAGAAGCGTATTACCGTCTTCGAGCAGTACTTCTTCACGAATATTATCAATCAGCGTTTTTCGAGCAGCCATACCGTACTCGCCATTGCTGTTTTGCCAGAAGCGACCATGATGATCGTTGGTGTGCAAAATGGTCAGATGGTACTCCTTTCCAGCTTGCCACATTGGCGAGCTTGGTGCATCCGTGTTGCTGATACTGGCACAGCCAGCTAAAGCGATAACCACGCCCGACAGTGCAAATTGGGCGATCAAGCGATTTGCGTTCATTTTGTTGTCCTTTGTTCTACGATCGAGTTCATTCAACGAAGCAGGGCTTCAAGGTTCCATCGTGAGACGGCTGCTCACTTGCTAAACAATGTAACCCAATGAGATGACAACTGCGAGGCGAAAATTGACCTAATGGACGGATTTATGAATAGACGTTGAAAATAAGATTCCCATGTAATAGGAAGACTAATTTTCGATCGAGAAGAGTGTTATTTTATTTTTTAAATTAAACTATCTTAACACTTGGCAAGAATAAAAGGCCGCCAAAAATTATTACCATTGACAGTATTACTATTGTCATCCATAACGAAATTAAGCATCTATACCATTTTGGCATATTGTTTCTTATGTTCATCAGGCTCCTTTTTTTTCCTAATGATGGGAACAAAGTTGCCCAAGAAAAAATAGAAGTTCGCAATAACGATGTTGGAAAACTGGTCATTATTTCTATTTCGCTATCTTGGAAGTGAGGAGGCTTTAAATATTTTTCTAATACCTTTTTAGGGGTGATAAAGGTTAATAATAACCAAAGCGTAGGCACTGTAAGAAAAGCAAATATCATGTAAAAGAACAATATGCTTGCAAGGCTATCAAACGTTGATTGTGTGAGACTCATTTCTTCCTTTAGAGTGCTTTTTAATTATCATGATTTTTATAGCTAAATATCACTTCTGATATTGTAAGGTGGATAAGGTCAAATTTACGCCTTAAAGGCCTGATAAGGAAGATATTTATCAATATATTTTGGGCTATTATAACTATTTAAGTAGTTGTTTTGCCTAAAATTTAGTCTAGAGGGTCTATATAGTCAGTTTTCTGTTCTGTTAGATATTTGATTTTATGAGAACTCTAGGATTAGCATTATGGTTGGTACAACAGTTACTATTATAATGGTGTGGGCACATAAAATATAAAGGGGAACTTTGTACCACAATGGCATAGCTTTTCCACAATCCTCTAGGCGTCTTTTCTTTGCCGAAAACGGTAGTGTAATCGCCCAGCCAAAAATCATTGTTCGCCAGGCTGAAGTTGGGAAATTATCATATAGGCTCATTTCATTTTGAGTAAAGTGAGGGGGAGTGAAATAAGATTTCAGAAGTTTTTTTGGTGTTGTTATGGTCAATAAAGGCCATAATAACATATGGGTGAAAATTCCCGAAAACAACACTGAAAACATAATGTAGAAAAGGATAGTTCCAGTTTCTTGGGTTACAGAAAGCATATCTCTTTCCTTTAAAGTGATCTCATAGAGTTTATGTCATTTAAATACTTTAATACTTCAGGAGAAAGTGGTTCGGAGTAAAAGTTACAAATAGAATCCGCTCTAGTTAAAGAAACTAAATCAAAAGATTCTCCTCTACTGTTATAGAACTCTCGAGCTTTTTTCCCAGTACCATAGCCAGCTAATGCTGATGCAGCTCCAATTACTATAACACCAATCCAAGTTACAGGGCTCATCAATAGAAAAGCAGCCGCTGCACCAGCTGCTAGGCCCCCAACAATACCACTTATAGTTTCTACGGAAATTTCGTTTTTCTCATGTCGGCTACTGGCTTGGCACATGTCGTATGCACCTTTTGCTACGCCAATACCTGACAATACAACTCCGCCTTTTGTTGCAAGCTTAGATAGTTTCTTTGCTGTAAAGCCAAAAAAAACCGGCCCTAAGGCCGGCATAAAGTTTACCGAAAGAACGGCTAAACGTTAGTTGTCGATACGCTGTCCGGAGTCTTTATCAAAGGCGACGGCTTTTGAGGTATCAAACATCATGGCAACGGTTTCGTTGGCTTTCACTGGGTAGGCAGGGTTGCAGCGGCAGTTTACTTCAGCCTCGGAGATGCGTGTCAGAACCATGGTATCGGCGCCCATCGGCTCGGTGACTTCTACATCAATATCGGCTGTCACGACAAACTCGGCGCCTTCTTTGTGTGGCTGAGGTTCTGTGATCATCTCAGGGCGAAGGCCCAGTAGAATTTCTTTGCCAGCGTAAGCTTTTAGGCTGTCAGGTTTTGGGAATGGCACAACGGTCGGTTTGCTTGCTTGCAGCTCTAGGGCGTAAGTACCGTTTTGCTCAACCACTTTCGCTGGCACGAAGTTCATGGCTGGTGAGCCCATAAATCCTGCCACGAACAAGTTGGTTGGGTTGTCGTAGATTTCCTGTGGTGTGCCCAGTTGTTGTACTTCACCGTCTTTCATGACCGCGATGCGATCCGCAAGGGTCATGGCTTCGATTTGGTCGTGGGTTACGTAGACAATGGTGGTGCCCAGTTTTTGGTGTAACTTTTTGATTTCAGTACGCATTTCTACACGAAGCTTGGCATCCAAGTTGGATAGCGGCTCGTCGAATAGATACATCTTAGGGCGACGTGCTAGAGCGCGACCCATGGCCACACGCTGACGCTGCCCCCCGGAAAGCTGAGCCGGTTTACGCTTTAACAAATGACCGATTTGCAGCATGTCTGCGACACGTTGCACTTCCGCATCGCGCTCTTCTTTTGGCACTTTACGCATCTCAAGACCAAACGAGATGTTTTCGGCAACGGTCATGTTTGGGTACAGGGCGTAGGACTGGAACACCATGGCGATGTCGCGGTCTTTTGGGCTAGCGTACGTCACGTCGTTGTCACCGATTAGGATGCGACCTTCAGATACGTCTTCTAGGCCTGCAATCGAGTTCATCAGTGTGGATTTACCACAGCCTGATGGGCCGACCAAGATTAGGAATTCACCCGCTTCAATCGAGATGTTGATGCCTTTTAGGATTTCCGTTTGGCCGTAGCGTTTTTTTACATTATCAATCGTTAAACTTGCCATTATTTTTTCTCCAAATTCTTTCACTGGCCAGCGGGTGTTGTCGCTGGCCGTCAACCTTATTAAATAAACCTTTAAGACTTAGCCTTTCACCGCACCAGCGGTTAGACCGCGTACGAAGTACTTACCTGCCAAGATGTACACCACAAGCGTTGGTAGGGCGGCGATGATGGCAGCGGCCATATCGACGTTGTATTCCTTACCACCGAAGCTGGTGTTGACAAGGTTGTTAAGGGCCACCGTCACAGGTTGTGTGTCGAAGCCAGAGAACGCCACGCCAAATAGGAAGTCGTTCCAAATCTGCGTGAACTGCCAAATAACCGTTACGACGATGATTGGCGTCGAGACCGGCAAGATAATACGGTAGAAGATGGTGAAGAAACCGGCACCGTCTAGACGTGCGGCTTTCACTAGCTCTGCTGGGATAGATTGATAGAAATTACGGAAGAACAGTGTTGTGAATGCCACACCGTAAATTACGTGTACCATCACCAAACCAGTGGTGGTGTTGGCAATGCCCAACCAGCCCAGAGTACGAGCCATCGGAAGTAGAATCACTTGGAATGGGATGAAGCAGCCCACAAGAAGCGCTGCGAAAAACACATCGCTGCCTTTGAATTTCCAGTGTGAAATCACGTAACCGTTCAACGCACCCAACAGGGTTGAAATCGCTACCGCAGGGATAACGATCTGGAACGAGTTAAAGAAGTACGGCGCCATGCCTTCACATTGGCTACCGGTACACGCACCACTCCACGCTTTAGACCACGCATCGAAGTTCAATGATCCTGGTAAAGAGAGCAGTGTGCCAGAACGGATTTCTTCCACGTCTTTTAAAGACGTTAGCAACATCACTAAGAATGGCGCTAGATAGACCGCAGCCATTGCTAGCAAAGCAATGTACAAGGCAATGCGTAGGGCTTTATCTAGGGTTGAGGTTTGGCGTTTTGCAACATTACTCATGGCGCTCACCTCGTAGTTCTGAGTACAAGTAAGGAACAAGAATCGCTAGCACACAGCCCAACATCACCATCGCGGATGCAGCACCAAGACCGATTTGGCTGCGGGTGAAAGCGTGGGCGTACATAAAGTTCGCCGGCAGGTCAGAGGAGTAACCTGGGCCACCGTTGGTCAAGGCCGCGACCAAGTCGAAACTCTTAATCGCAATGTGCGAAAGGATCACTAGAGCGCTGAAAAATACCGGTTTGAGCGATGGCAAAATGATGCGACGGTAGGTGGTAATGATGCCCGCACCGTCAAGCTGTGCCGCTTTAATCATTTCACTGTCGACACCACGTAGACCCGCAAGGAACAAGGCCATGACGAAGCCTGATGCCTGCCAAACCGCCGCGATGACCAAACAGTAAACCACCATGTCAGGATCGGATAACCAGTTAAAACGGAAATCTTCAAAGCCCAATTCGATCATCATTTTCTCGATGCCGTTGGTTGGGTTCAAAAGCCACTTCCACGCGGTACCGGTCACGATAAATGAAATCGCCATTGGATAAAGGTAAATGGTACGAATCGCGCCTTCAGCGCGAATTTTCTGATCAAGGAAAATCGCTAGCATCACGCCAAGGAACAAACAAATTAGAATGAACAAGCCGCCGAAGACACCTAGGTTGGATAGAGCCACTAACCAGCGGTCATTCATAAATAAACGCTCGTATTGGTCAAAGCCGACGAAGTTGTACGATGGCAACATACGAGAGTTGGTAAAAGACAGTACGGCAGTCCATATCATATAGCCGTAGATACACACGATCGCTGCAACAGCAGTCGGTGCCATGACGATTTTGGGCATCCAATCGGCCAAACTTAGGCGCGCAGGACGACCAGCTTGAGTCGCTCCAGACCCAGCTTTGGCGGCATTATTATTCATATTAGGGCGCTTCTACTTTAGAGGAGAGAAGGAGGCCAGCCTAATGACTGGCCTCGGTGTTAACGCGTATTACATGCTCGCTTTAACAGCACGAGCGAGACGATCGACTGCTTCTTCAGCGGTCATTGATTCGCTGTTATAGAAGTTTGTCACCACATCATAGATCGCACCTTGCACCATGGAGTTGACGGCCATGCCGTGCGCCATACTTGGCACTAAGTCGCCCGTTGTAGAGCTAGCTAGGAAGGCATCCATAGAAGAATGCGCACAGGTATCGAACTTATCTCGTGGCATATTTAGACGAGCAGGGATTGAACCTTTGTTCAAGTTGAATGTTTCTTGGAAGGTTGGCTCAAGCATCAGACGCGCAAGGTCTTGTTGTGCTTTTTGCGAATCTTTGTCATCCACTTGGAACATCGCTAGAGAGTCAATATTGAAGGTAAACTGGCCGCTTGTACCTGGTGCTGCATAACACACGTAGTCAATGCCGGCTTTTTTACCTGCTGCGGTAAACTCACCTTTGGCCCAGTCACCCATGATTTGCATCGCGGCGTCACCGTTGATCACCATCGAGGTAGCGATATTCCAGTCACGGCCAGAGAAACCTGAGTCTACGTAGTCTCGTGTTTTCTTGAAGGTTTTAAACACATCAATCATATCTTCGCCACGTAGCGTCGCATCGTCTAGGCCGACGAATGCTGCAGTGTAGAATCGTGAACCTTTAGACAAAGCAATCGCTTCAAACAGTGTCGCGTCTTGCCACGCTTGGCCACCGTGCGCCAGCGGTGTGAAACCTGCTGCTTTGATTTTGTCAGCCGCTTCGAAGAATTGGTCCCAAGTGGTTGGGATAGAAGCGCCAGCTTTTTTGAAGATTTCTGGGTTTGCCCATAGCCAGTTGACGCGGTGTACGTTAACCGGTGCGGCTACATAGTGGCCATCGTATTTCATAACATCACTCACCACTTGCGGTAGGACAACGTCCCACTGGCCTTTTTCAGCCACAGCGTCGAGATTGGTTAGGAAGCCTAGATCACCCCATTCTTGAATGGTAGGGCCTTTGATTTGTGCCGCAGCTGGTGGATTACCAGCGATCGCGCGCGATTTTAGAACGGTCATTGCAGATTCACCGCCGCCGCCAGCAACTGCGAAGTCTTTCCAAGTGTGGCCTTCTTCTGTCATCAAGTCCTTAAGAACGTTGATCGACGCGGCTTCACCACCGGAAGTCCACCAGTGTAGAACTTCTACTTCACCTGCGTGTGCTGTCGCCGCTGCAACAGAAATGGCAAGACTTGATAAACCTAATGCAATTTTCTTCATGGTCAGTAACCCTTATTTATTATTGTGGGACTCTGTAACTAACGTTTTTTAAATCTAGGTCATCAGCATAAAAAATGCTCACTTAGACAGGGTAAATGTAGCAAACCTTATGCACGCAAGTGGTAAAGTAGAGCAACCAAATGTATCAAAGTCTTGCAAGCTCGATATTCTCTCCTTCAATCCCTTCTTGAATGAAGCTCTTTTGTGCCCGTGTCCTCATGAGTCAATCATCTTCAACTATAATGGGATTGGCTGTGGTGTACCCATACCACCAAGGAGGTGCCATGGAGGCTCATGTATTTACTCAGCTTGATCTTGTCTTTCTGATTGGCTTCTTAATGATCCTAGTGCTGATGTCATTTGTTTTTAGTTGGCGTGAACGTCAGCGTTCCCAGCACTTACTCGATCGCAATCGGTGTTTACAAGATGACGTGCGTCGCCTGCAAGCCACTGAGGAAGAGCAGCGTCGTTTATACAATTCGCTAGAACGAGCGATGGAACAGCGGACTCGGGAGCTGCAAGAAATCCACAGCAAGCTGGAACAAGAGATGCATGCAACCGCGCAAGCACAAAAGCGTATGACCAGCATTTTTGAGTCGGCTCCGAATGGTATGTTGGTTGTGAATCGAGAGGGGTTGATTACTCAGGCCAATAGCATGGTGGCGTCTATCTTTCGTTGTAAAGTAGAAGAGTTGATTGGCAAATCAGTCGAGAGCTTAGTGCCGACGGAATTTCGCGAACGACATGTGGTGGATCGATCTGAGTTTCAGGAACACCCTTCGAAACGAAAAATGGGTGCCCGCCGTGATTTATACGGTGCCCGATTTGACGGGTCTTATGTGCCATTGGAAGTAGGGTTGCACCCCGTTGCGTTGGAAAGTGGCACCGAAATTGTTGCTGCAGTGGTCGACATCAGTGAGCGCAAAGCCTACGAAAAAAGTATTCATAAGCGCAATGAGGCGTTGGAATTGTCGAACCGCGAGTTGCAGGAGTTTGCGTTTATTGCGTCCCACGATTTGCGCGAGCCACTGCGTAAAATCATTTCCTTTTCTACACTGTTACAGGAAGGGGAATACGGAGAGTTTAACGAAGAAGGTAAAGTCTTCTCTGGTTACATCGTTAATGCGGCGCAACGAATGCGTGATCTGTTATCGGATTTATTAGCTTACAGCCGTGTAACATCTAAGGCTAATCCTTTTAAAACATTGCGTTTAAATCCGCTGCTAGAGGAAGTGTTAGAGGATCTGCAGCTGCTCGTGGAAGAGTCGAATGCCGACATTCAGATTGCGGACACTTTGCCTGATGTGAACGCGGATCCAGTGCAAATGCGGCAGTTGTTTCAAAATTTAATTGGTAACAGCTTGAAGTATCGCGACCCTAATCGCGCTCCCATCGTGACCATTTCGGGTAACCAAGACGATGATTTTGTGTATCTTAAAGTACAGGATAACGGGATTGGCTTTGCGCAAGCATTTGCCGAGCAAATCTTTGATGTGTTCAAGCGGTTACATGACAAGCAATCCTATTCAGGTACCGGAATGGGGTTGGCCATTTGTCGCAAAATAGTCATGCGTCATGGAGGCTCCATTACTGCTCGATCAAAAGAGGGGGTGGGTACGACGATGATTATTGAATTACCCAAAAAAATGGCAGTGAACGATGGCAGTTAACGCAACACAACCGCGGTTGTTGATGCTTGACGACGATCTAGAGGATGCTTTTTTGGTGCAGACAGCATTAAAGAGGCTTAATACGCGCTGGTCGTTTCAGCATTTTCAGACCAGTCAGGCATTTTCTGACTACTTAGACAAAGAATATTCTGTGCAAGTACAGGAATCGCGTCTAATGTTATTGCTCGATTTGAATATGCCCGTTAAAACAGGGTTAGAGTGGCTGTCTGAGCTTCGTGCAGACAGTCGCTTTGATCCGTTGATCATCATTGTGCTTTCCACTTCAGATATGAAGGAAGAACAAGAGCGAAGTTTGTCACTTGGTGCCAATGCCCATGTTGGTAAGCCTGATAGCGTAAAAGAGTTGGCGGAAAAATTGATGGCTTTGTATGGATATTGGATAGATAACAAGAGTTAGAGGGAAGAATGGATAAGACAAGCTTATCAGTGCTAGTGATCGAGGACGATTACGAGGATTATATTCTCCTACGTACCTATTTGGCTCATGCTGCGCGTACCCAATTCGAACTGACGCATGTAGAGCACTTTGATGGTGCGGCCAAAATTTTGGTTGAGAAGCAATTCGATGCCATTCTCTGTGACTATTTCCTAGATGGTCATACCGCGACGGATTTGTTTAAACATGTGAAGCTGATTGGAGTAGAAACACCGATCGTGGTGCTCACTGGTGTGGCTGAGTCCGAGTTGGATGATGTGCTGATGCAGCTGGGCGCTTCGGACTTTATCCCCAAAGATGAGCTCACTACCGCATTACTGGAACGTAGTATTCGCCATGCCATTGAGCGAAAGCGCGCCGAGCAACAAATCTCCCAGCTGATCAAACGTGATCCGTTGACGGGGCTCGGTAATCGGTTAATTTTTGAAGAGCACGCTGAGCTTGCTATCGCCCGAGCAAAGCGTAATAAAACTCACCTCGCAATTGCCTTCCTCGACCTTGATCGGTTTAAAAATGTGAATGATACCTTGGGGCATCATGTGGGGGATTTGCTACTGACTTTAGTCGGTAAACGTATTCAGGATACGATTCGGGGCAGCGACTTTGTGGCGCGTGTCGGTGGTGATGAATTCACTCTGTTGCTTGATGAAGTACAGGATCTAGACAGCCTTAATGGCATCGCTAACAAGGTGTTAGCGCAAGTCTCGCGCCATGCGGTGATTGATTGTAAACATCTAGAAGTCTCGGCAAGTATGGGCATTGCGTTATATCCCGAGCAAGGCAGTACGGTCTCTGAACTGATGCGTAAAGCAGATATGGCGCTTTATGAATGCAAGAAGCAAGAGAGCATGCGCCATTACATGGTGTTTAGTGACAGCTTACAAGCGCGCTTACACAAAGAAACGCGGGTGGAGAATGGCCTGCATCGAGCGCTGTTAAATGATGAATTTGAACTGCATTATCAACCGATCGTGTCCCTTGATGACTATAGTATTCATGGGGTTGAGGCGTTAATTCGGTGGCGTTTGCCGGATGGTAATTTGTTGATGCCGGACGATTTTATTGAAGAGGCCAATCGAGTCGGATTGATTGGTGACTTAGGCTTATGGGTCTTAGAGTCTGCTTGCAAGCAACTGCGTCAATGGTTAGACCACGGCATACAGTTGAGCATGTCTATAAACGTTTCTCCTCGCCATTTGCGTCAAGCTGGCTTTGAAGAAATTGTCAAAGAAGTCGTACAAAAATATCAGATTCCCGCCGGTTGTTTGATGTTGGAGCTGACGGAAGAGGTCTTTGTTGACAGTGGTATTGCCAGTTTGTATGCGCTGACGGAAATTCGAAAAGCGGGTGTCGGCATTGCCATTGATGATTTTGGAACGGGCTATTCGTCCATGCGCTACTTAAAAAGCTTGCCTATTGATCGTATCAAGATCGACCGTTGCTTTGTCTCAGCGCACAGCGATGATTCCTTGTCGGACCCTATGATTACTCAGGCAATTGTTTTTCTAGCGGAAGGTCTGGGCTTAGACCTAGTGGCCGAAGGGGTCGAGACTAGCAGTCAAGCTCTTGAGTTGGCCAAGCAGGGCTGCCATAAGGGACAAGGCTATTTATTTTCTAAACCTCAGCCCCAGGATGTGATCTTTGAGATGCTTAAACAGAAAAAACTGTTAGTGACGCGGTAGCCAAAGGCGTACCTCTAAACCACCCACATCGCGGTTTCTAAGGGTAATCTCGCCGCCATGGGCGCGGGCAATATTACGGGCGATGCTCAAACCTAAACCGACACTACCGGTGCGCCCACTGCCTGAGGCTGCCAACTGAGTATAGGGTTGGAACACATCGTCCATCTTGGCGTCTGGGATCCCTGGGCCGTTATCGCAAATATAGATACACAGCTCATTTTCATTGTCCTCGATCCGTATATCTGCTTTGTGACCATAGTAAAGGGCATTATCGATTAGGTTGCCAAGGCAGCGACGGATTGCCAAAGGCTTGCCTATGTAAGGCATTAATAAATTACCTTGAATCGTGACGGCGTTGGCCAGCCTATTAGCGCTTTGCTGAATGTCTTTAAGAAATCGCATCAGGTCAATCTCGACGCGATTTTCGTGAATATCGGTTTCTTTCACGCTCTGAATCGCGCCTTTTACCAACAAATCTAAATCTTCCAAATCTCGGATCATCGCGTCACGGACATCTTCTTCGTCGAGCATTTCTGCACGCAGACGTAAGCGTGTGATGGGGGTTTTTAGGTCGTGAGAAATGGCGGCAAATAGTTTCTCGCGATCATTTAAATAGCGTTGAATACGAGCCTGCATATCATTAAAGGCATGTGCGGTATGGCGCACTTCGAGGGCCCCTTCCTCGCGCAGGGGTTTAAAATCCCCCTGACCAAAGCGCTCTGCCGCACGGGCAAGAATCGCTAATGGACGGGTGGTACGGCGCAAGATCAATAGCGTCAGTAACAACACCGTCGTGACCGATACGATCAATGAGAAGATGCGATCACGGCTTAAAGGGGAGGTTTCTTCTAGGAAGTAGGGATCCGGCATGAGGCTGGCTAAATACAACCAATCGGAATCATTAATCGGAATCTGAATGACAATAATTGGCGGCGTCAGTGGTTTGACTAACAGACTGTGATGACCCCAACGCTCAGGCAGATCGACCAAACGGGTGTGATTGTTGATGACGTGTAAATCGTCGGGGCTGGAGAAGGCAATCTTGGCGTTGCTTATGCCCAGCTGTTTGACCAAGGTGCTTTGCACTTGATCCTTCACAATATCCTTTAAAGGCGAGTCTGGAATGGGGTTAATCAGAATCTCCTCACGATTCAAGGTGACAAAGAAGCGTGTTCCGCCCATATCTTGTAGTTGATCGATGACGATATGGCGATAGTTCTGCGGCAGTGAGGTGAAGTAACTGACGGTCGCCGCAATGCGAAACGCCATGTGTTTGGAGACTTCGCGGACGTTTTCTCGAGTGTCAGCTTCCACTTGGTGCAACCAAATGGAGGAGCCGATCAGCTGCATAGCCGCCACCCCAAACGTCATGATTAAGACGATCTGTCCAGTTAAAGACTGGAACCAGCGCTTAATTCTCTTCGTGGTGGTCATGATCGCTGGCTTCAACCTTGGCCGTCAGAATATAACCTTGTCCGCGTACGGTCTTGATCAGTTGCGGTTGACGTGCATCTTCCCGTAAGCGTTGGCGCAAGCGACTCACGTGCACATCGATAAAGCGGTCCAGTGGAGTGGTATCTCGGCCTCGAGTGTTCTCGGCAATATAATCCCGTGACAGCACGTTGCCTGGGTTGGTGACGAACAGCATTAATAGGTTGTAATCCGCGCCACTGAGAGATTCTTTCACGCCGTCTACCCACAATTCTCGGGTCAAGGTATCGAGTTTAAACTGGGCAAAGCGGTAGTAACGATAGCTTTCTTGAGGCGAAGCAAGTGCTTGTTCGGGTGCCTCAGAGACTTGTTCCATACGGCGGTGGATCGCTTTAATTCGCGCGAGCAGTTCACGAGGATTAAAAGGTTTGGCAAGGTAATCATCCGCGCCAATTTCCAAGCCAATGATGCGATCCATCTCATCAGAGTTAGCGGTCAGCATGATCACCGGAACGTTGGATTGGGTGCGCAAGGTACGGCAGACAGAAAAGCCATCAGCCCCTGGTAAGCGCACATCCAGAATGACCAAATCCACACCCAAATTTGGGCTAAATGCAGTCAAAAATGACTCACCAGAATCCGCAGTAAGAACCTGATATTGGTTTTTCTCTAGATAGGATTTTAAGAGAGAGCGAATTTCATCGTCATCATCAACAACGAAGACGCATTTGGATTTTGTCATATAGGCCTAGTTGAATAATAAATAAGCAGATAATGAAAAGAGTCTAGCAAGAAACCGTTTGTTAACCAACGACCTTGATAATAGAGTCGGTAACAGTCGGTAAACGCTATAGTAACATGTATTCTGCGTTAGCGTTCCAGACATATTCGCCGTGCAAATCCGCTAGGCTGATGGTAACAATAAGAGAGAGATAACACGATGATGACGAAAGTAATGGCGTTTGGTGAAGCCCTAATTGATTTTCTATCAAATGGTCAAACGGGCCTTGATGGACAGGAGTCTTTCACAAAATTTCCTGGCGGAGCACCTGCTAATGTGGCGGTGGCCGTGGCGCGTTTGGGCGGAAATAGCCATTTTGCTGGTCAGGTCGGCGACGATGTCTTTGGTCATTTTCTGAAAGACTCTCTGGAAAGCTACGGCGTAAAAACCGACAGTATGTTGATGACCAAAGAAGCGAAAACTGCGCTGGCGTTTGTCAGTTTAGACAGTACGGGCGAGCGCAGCTTTGAGTTTTACCGCAATCCGTCGGCGGACATGTTGTTTCGTCGCGAAGATTTTCAGAGTGAGTGGTTTTATGCGCCACAAGGTGTGTTCCATACCTGTTCGAATACGTTAACGGATGCCAACATCACCACTGCGACCATGGCCGGTATTGTCATGGCAAAAGCTGCAGGTTGGATTGTTAGCATTGATGTGAATTTGCGTATTAATTTGTGGCCAGAGCATCAGGTGGATACGGATCGTGTGATCGCTTGGATGCGTCAAGGCGATGTTATTAAAGCCAGCTTAGAAGAATTAGAAGTACTTGCAAACGAACCACTTAATTTGATTCAAGAGTTGTTGGCGGGAGGCGTATCACTGTTTGTGTTAACCGATGGCGGAAACCCAGTACGCTACTTTACCGCCAATGGCCAAGGTGAAATTGCCGCACCAAAAGTGGAAGTCAAAGATACTACGGCAGCAGGGGATGCGTTTGTCGGTGGTTTGCTGTATCAATTAGCGGAACGTGGCGGCGATCGTGAGTCATTGAAAGCGTTTGATGAAGCGGAGCTGCAAGCCTGTATTCGCTTTGCTGTGGCATGCGGTGCAGACTCGGTGACCAAAGCGGGGGCGTACCCATCCTTGCCAAACCTTGAGCAAGCGAACGCACGTTTGGCAACGTTCTAGTCAGTTAAAACAACACAGCAGGGCTGTGGACACCTTAAGGAGTGACGTGATGGAGTTGAACTGGTGGCAAGGCGGAATTATCTATCAGATTTATCCGCGCAGTTTTATGGATGCCAATGGCGATGGTATCGGCGATTTGGCGGGTATCACGGATAAGTTGGACTACGTTGCTTCGCTCGGTGTGAATGCCATCTGGTTGTCACCGATTTTTACTTCTCCAATGAAAGACTTTGGCTACGATGTTAGCGATTATCGTGACATCGATCCTATGTTTGGCAGCTTAGCGGATTTCAAACGCTTGATTGCCCGCGCCCATGAGTTGGACTTAAAAGTCATGGTCGATCAGGTGATTAGTCACTCTTCCGATCTGCATCCTTGGTTTGCAGAAAGTCGTCAAGATCGTACCAATCCAAAAGCCGATTGGTACGTCTGGGCAGACCCCAAGCCCGACGGTACGCCACCGAATAACTGGCTGTCGGTTTTTGGCGGTAGCGCTTGGAAGTGGGACAGCCGCCGTTTGCAGTATTATCTGCATAACTTCCTTGAATCTCAGCCAGACTTTAATTTTCATAATCCTGAAGTGCGTCAAGTGCATCTGGATAATATGCGTTTCTGGTTGGAACTGGGTGTGGACGGCTTTCGTTTGGACACGGTGAACTTCTATTTTCATAGCCAAGGTCTGGAAGATAACCCACCAGTACCACCGGGTGAGCCGAAAACCAAGGGTGCACCGGAAGACAATCCTTATACTTATCAACGTCATGTGTACGACCTAAGCCGCCCAGAGAATCTGCCTTTCTTGCAAGAGTTACGTGCCTTGATGGATGAATTTCCAGGCTCGACCATGGTCGGTGAGATCGGTGATGATTTCCCGCTTAAGCGCATGGCGGAATACACCGATGGTGGTGACAAGTTGCACATGGCGTATACCTTTGAGCTGCTTAATAAGCCACGTTCACCGCAGTTTCTAAGAGATGTGATTCGTACCACCAATGACAGTGTCCGCGATGGTTGGCCCTGCTGGGCGGTTTCCAACCACGATGTGGTACGCATGCGTACCCGTTGGGGGGCAGAGGAAGATCCCGTTCAGTACCCGCTGGCGATATTAGCCTTGATCATATCCTTGCGCGGTAGCGTGTGCTTGTATCAAGGGGAAGAGCTTGGCCTACCGGAAGCAGATGTGCCCTTTGAACGTATTCAAGACCCTTATGGCATACCACTGTGGCCTGTGTTTAAAGGCCGCGATGGTTGTCGCACACCGATGGTATGGAACGATCAGCCATTCGGCGGTTTCTCTACCATGGAGCCTTGGTTGCCTGTCGATGCAAGTCATATACCCCTGAGTGTGGCGCATCAAGAAGCGCAATCCGATTCCATGTTGCAGCATACTCGACGCTTGATTCAGTGGCGTCAGCAACAACGTGCTTTAGTGCGCGGGGATTTAGTGTTTGTGGATGTGCAAAATGATGACTTGCTGGCGTTTACCCGAAGTTATGCCGAGGATCGCGTGTTGGTTGTGATCAATCTGACTGGGCAAGCGCAAATCGCAGAATTGCCGTTGGCTGTGACTGAAGCGATAGATGGGCATGGATTCAACGCAATATTAGAGGGCTCGACGCTGACATTACCAGCGTATCAAGCCTATTACGCTAAATTCGTTTAACTTAGGTAAAGCGCCTAACAGCTGTAGTCGGACGCAAGATGTTTTTTATTCAAGTGATGGGCCGCTTGCGCTTGGAACAGCTCTGCACAGGACACCGCATCCATCAAGGCTTGGTGGGCGCGGTAACGAGGTAGATTATAGCGTTGACGACATGCGTCTAGCCGCAACGATGGCTGACGACCGAAACGTTGCCACCAAGGCTTATGAATAATCGATGCCTCAATCCCCATGGTGTCCAACATTGGAAACATCAGAGGCTCACCATAATGCTTCATTGCAGCTTGATAGAGAAACGGCCGCTCAATAGCAGCGCAATGCACCACCACGATTTTACCTGCGATTGCCTCCAGTAGATCATCCATCAAACTCGACAAACGCGGTGCATCTTGAATTTCTGAATGGGTAATCTCATGTATGGTGACGGACTCAGGTGTTAAGGGGCCGTGTGGTTTGGCAAGCCAATAACGTGCACTGTTTAAGCGAATAAGCTCAAGATTGAAGTCTACTAGACCAATACTGATCACATCGTCTTTGCTGGAATCAAGCCCTGTGGTTTCGATGTCTAAAGAGACCAAGGGGGTTTCGGCTAAGGGCTTGCTGAGACCTGGGACGCCAGCTTCATAAAATCGGCGCAGGGCAGGAGATTGACACTCTTGTGCCAGTTGGGCGTAAGCCTCCTGCCAGTTTTCTGGTACATTCTTTGGATTCATGAACAGCGGCTAGCCTTTCCCAGGGTAACGGTATTTTAAGAATTCCTGTTGACGTGAAACGATGTTGAAAGCGTCACGCAAGTGGCGGCGTTCAAATTCGGACAAGGTCTCAGGATTCACGTTATTGTTCGGTGAGTCGCCATTTTCGATCTGGTTTTTTTGGTTTTTAATGCGCACCATGCCGATCATCTCAAGCGCTAGAATCAGATCTCGAGCGCGCCCATCGGGCATCACCCCCGCTTCTTCAATGTCTTCTAAACGCTCAAACGTATTAAGTTTGCTAGAGCCTAGGGCAAGAGCATGTACGCGAACTAAGTCGGCAATCGGCGCAATGCCACGGGACTTCAAGTTAAAAGTGCGCGATTGTTTGCCTTCACCGTCCAATACGAATTGACGGAAGAAACCCAATGGCGGTGTGCGTTGGTTAGCGTTTCGCGCCAACGCTGATAAGAAGCCTTTGTTGGTTTTCGCTAATTCACGAATATGGCTATTGAGTTGACGCGCGAGCGTTTTATCGCCGTAAATACCGCGTAAATCGAAGAAGATCGACACATGTAGCAGGGCTTCAGCTTTAGGCTTTTCAATCCATTCGGCAAAGGTCTTTTTCCAGTCTGATAGACTTAGACGCCAACGTGGGTTCATCGCCATGATGTCACCAGTACACAGTGGGTAACCGCAGCGATCAAGGTTTTTACACACGTAATCACTCAATTCACGGAAGTAGTCGCCGTGAATATTCTTATCGTAGCTATCGTGCAAAATCAGCGCGTTGTCTTGATCGGTGCTGATGATTTGCTCTTCACGGGCCTGAGACCCAAGCGCTAAGAAGCAGTAGGGGATCGGTGCTGGACCAAATTCTCGTTCTGCTAATTGCAGTAAACGTTTTACAAAGGCTACGCCAATATGTGACATGGCATTACCGATCATTTGTGTGTTGGCGTCGGCATTGACCAGCTGAGTAAAGACGTGCTCCATTTTTTTGCTGATCTGCACTAAGCCCTCGACATCTTCTTGCTTGTAGATATCGCTGATCACGTAGACCGAGCCGTGGCTTTCGCGTTGTACCAAGTCTCCCGTGCTGATAACCCCGATAGGTCGATCATTTTTCACCACGGGTAGATGGTGAATGTTGGTCGCCATCATTTTTAGTACGGCTTCTGAAGCGAAATCACCCGCATCCACCGTGACAGGGTCTTGCGTCATGATCATATCCACACGAACGTCTAACGGTAGACCTTTGGCCACTACGCGATTACGTAAATCGCGGTCGGTTAAAATGCCTACCAAGGCATCATTTTGCGTGATTAACAGCGATGAAACGCGCTCATTGGACATAATGTTCGCTGCCGTTTTGATGTCTACATCATGGCTGGCGGTGATCGGCGGACGACGCAATAGCGAATGTACTGGGCAAGTCATCAGCGATAAATCTGATGACTGACTGTCCACTGCGGTCTTCAAGCGGACTTCTTTAGACAACTCAAAGAAGTCAGAGAAAGAGTCAAACTCACTGTAAAATTGAATAAACCATCGAGCTGGGATGCGATACAGTAATGAATCTTCCAGCGCGCGCATCGTATGCGAGGAGCGACCACCACGTAACAGAGAAGAGGAACCAAAGACATCTCCTTCATGCATACGACGTAGCAGCTTGCCACTCTTGTTTTTTGTTTCAACCGCACCAGAGCGAATAAAAAATAAGTTATCGTTACGCGCTTCTGGCGCAATCGCCCATTCCCCGACACGCAGGTATTGGATTTCGATATCTTTTACCATCTCTTGCAAGATAGGCTCATCTTTTAAGTCCGCAAATGGGGCGTACTCACACAGGGTATCCAAAATTTCAGAGAGTTCGACGTCCATAAGTGTCCTCGCTTAAACGGCTGGGTAGAGAATGGCTGCTAATCCCATTACAACAAACAAAACACATGCCGCGATACGTGTTTTTTTGGGATCAATTCGTTGCATTAGCCATTGGCCTGCGTATACAACAGGAACGTTAGCGATCAGCATACCAATCGTTGAACCGATGGTTACCCATAGTACCGAATGATATTTAGCACCCAATAATACGGTAGCAATCTGTGTTTTGTCGCCCACTTCTGCAATGAAAAACAAGATAAATGTGGCGATAAATGCACCAGACTTCATGAATTTACTGTCTTCGCTATCGTCTTTGTCGGGAATCAGGATCCATAAGCCTACGGCAATAAAGCTAGCACCGATCAACCAATTGATCCAAGTGTCAGGAACCCAATTGGTAATCTGAACACCAAGCCATGCGGAGATTAGATGATTAATGATGGTAGCGGCAATGATGCCAAGCACTATTTGAAACTTTGAGGCGAAACGCGCAGCAAGAAACAGGGCTAGGAGCTGGGTTTTATCACCCATTTCAGCTAGAGCAACAGTGGAGATTGAAGTTAGGACGGCTTCCATTAGTCGTATCCAACGGTGGGCGATTAAACATAAGACGAACGGCCTGTGCCCACCTGAGACAAGCGTACGTCTTAAGTCTCATCAATCCAAAGTTGGCAACTATGGACTCCTTTGCCATGAGCTTGAGGCTCAATTATGTTGACAAAGGATCTTCATCAAAGAAGAAGATTACTCCCTTAAGAGGGCGCTCAGTATACTCAAGCTTATGTGACAAAACAATTAAGGCGGGAAAGTCCCGCCTTAATTTCACTTACTTTTGTCGTAATAACGCATTAGCGAACAAATTTGAGATCTGACTGTAGGCCTTTGAACAAGCTTACACACATTACCAGTAGCAGTACCGTGAAGGGTAAACCGATGGTAATGGCTGCGGCTTGAATCGCCGTTAAGGCTTCTGAACCACCACCAACAAGCAAAGCAACTGCGATGATCCCTTCTAGGATGGCCCAGAAAATACGCTGCGACATAGGGGCATCTGTTTTGCCGCCTGCCGTTATGCCATCGATTACCAATGAACCAGAGTCAGAGGAAGTGACGAAGAACACCAATACCAGAACGATGGCGATAAAGGAGATCACAGACGTTAGTGGTAAGTGCTCAAACATTTGGAACATTGCGAGGGAAACTTCACCAATACCGTCGGCTAAGGCACCTGTGCCTTGTTGTACCTGCTCAATGGCTGAGCCACCGAAGATCGACATCCACATTATTGATATCACCGTTGGCACCAATAACACGGCAATGATGAACTCACGTACGGTACGACCACGTGAGACACGCGCAATGAACATGCCGACGAATGGCGACCAGCTGATCCACCAAGCCCAGTAGAACACGGTCCAACCGTGGTAGAAGGTTTGGTCCTCACGACCGACCATGTTACTCAGTGGCAGAATGTTCTCGATGTAGCCAACAAGCGTTGTGCCCATTGCGCCTAAAATCGCACCGGTATGGCCAACGATTAGTACGAAAATGGCCAGCAGGGCTGCAATGATCATGTTGATGTTAGACAGCAGCTTCACACCACCATCAAGACCTCGCGCAACCGAAATGATTGCGACGCCTGTTACTGCGGCAATCACGACGATCTGTGTGGTTAATGTATTTGGAATGTCAAACAGGAAATGCAGACCACTGGTGGCTTGCTGAGCACCAAAACCGAGTGATGTCGCCAGTCCGAAAATAGTAGCGATAACCGCTAGGATGTCGACACAGTGACCTAATACCCCCCAAACACGCTCGCCAAACAGTGGGTAAAACGCTGAACGAATCGTTAGTGGTAGTCCTTTATTATAAGCGAAGAAAGCCAGTGCCAGTGCTACAACCGCATAGATCGCCCAAGGGTGAAGACCCCAATGGAACATGGTGGCGCCCATGGCTAAGAATTCGGCTTCTGGTGTACGAGCTTCGACATTGAGTGGTGTGCCATACCAACCGGTGTAGTAGGCCACAGGCTCGGCCACGCTCCAGAACATCAAGCCAATACCCATACCTGCAGCAAACAGCATACAGAACCATGCGATGGTGGAGTGCTCGGCTTTGGCGTCTGTACCACCTAGACGGATTTTACCCATAGGTAAAAAGATCAAGGCTAAACAAAATAGGACAAAAATGTTGCCGGCAATCATGTAGAACCAGTCGAAATTATTGATCGACCAGCCGCGAGCAGTCATAAGAATATCTTTTGCATTGCTAGGAAAGGCAATGGAGCCGATCACGAAAGCAAAAATAATAAAGGCTGAGATGCCAAACACAGGGTTATGCACATCTAAGCCGAGGAACTGTACGTTATCTTGACCCGCTTTGTAGTCCGTATCGTACTCGTCCCGACCCGTTGCCGGTGTCTTTTTGCTCATATTGTTTCTCCAAACTAAATTGGTGGTAACAATTGGAATGAAGGCCGTGTGCAAAAATATGAGAAAAACACAACTTCATAAGCAGCCATTCCAATTGTCGCTCTGCGCAGCGCCAGAATGAATCTGGTACACAACGCGTTAGATTGAACCGCCCATAATCATGAGCTGGCAGCGTTAAGAAAGTGCTCTGTCACAAGGAATACAATGGGCCTTGTGACATTGCGGATTTGAGAATGGCAGTAAGTTAATTAGATGTCAAACAATCGTAAGGTCGGTCATTTATTCATCAAGAAATAGCTCAAGTAGCTCATTGAGGAATAATTTTCCTTTTGAAGTCGTGCTGATAATTCCCTTTTGCCAAGCATTCGGATCAAGCAGTTGTTGCTGAACAGCTTGCTCACATGCGTCAAAAATTTCTTTAGGAACAGCACGATAGGCGTAGGTTTCATAGTCTTTTAAGGCAAAGTCTTCGAACAATCGCAAGCGGTTCATCATGAACTCTAGCGGCAGGTCTTCTGGTGCAATGGCGTCCTTAATAGACAGCGCTTCTGGGAGGTTATTCAGATAGTGATTGGGATGGCGAGTCTTTCGTGTACGAAATATTTCCCCATTTTTTAGCGTGATTTTGCCATGTGCGCCAGCTCCAATGCCTAAATAATCACCAAAACGCCAATAGTTTAGGTTGTGCTGAGCTTGCCTACCTAGCTTAGCATTGGCAGAAATTTCGTATTGGGAATAGCCATGTTGCTCTAGTAGCTCAAGACCTGCATCTTGAATGTTCCACAAGGTGTTGTCTTCTGGGAGTGCTGGGGGGCGGCGATAAAACTCGGTGTTGGGCTCGATGGTGAGTTGATACCAAGACAGGTGCTCGGGGTTTAACTCAATGGCTAATTTCAGATCGTCTAAGGCCATTTCTACGCTTTGATCCGGCAAGCCATGCATCAAATCTAGGTTGATATTGTCAAAGCCAGCCAGACGAGACTTATCCACAGCGGCAATGGCTTCGTCACGATTGTGGATTCTTCCTAGGGTTTTCAACAGGTTTGGCTGAAAACTTTGGATACCAATCGACAAACGGTTAATACCCGCTTGGCGAAAGTGAGCGAATTTGTCCTGCTCAAACGTGCCGGGATTCGCTTCCATGGTGATTTCCGCATGGTCAACCCAGTTCAGCTTGCCACGCAAACGCTCGAACAGCTGATAGTAGAAATCAGCACTCATTAAACTCGGTGTTCCGCCCCCAATAAACGCTGTTTGAATCGGACGGCCGGCTACGAAGGGTAGGTCTACTTCCAAATCTGCGATCAGTTGATCCAAGTAAGCTTGTTCAGGTAGCTTGCCGTGCTCTTCAAAGCGATCTGCTTGGTGTGAGTTAAAGTCACAATAAGGGCATTTACGCACACACCAAGGCACGTGAATATAGAGGCTTAAGGGCGGTAATTGACTCATAGCATTTGACGGGCTTGAAACGCCTCAACCAGTTGCGCCAGAGCTTTGGCACGATGGCTAAGCTGGTTTTTGATCTCTTTTGGTAGGCTTGCAGAGCTGCAGCCTTTTTCCGGTACGTAGAAAATTGGATCGTAGCCAAACCCTTCCACACCTTCGGCCGATTCTAAAATACGGCCTTCCCAAGTGCCATGGGCGATGATTGGCGTTGGATCGTCTTTATGGCGCATAAACGCCAGCACGCAGTGAAAACGCGCCGTGCGCTCAGCTTCTGGGACGCCAGCCAGTTTCTCCAGCAGAAGAGCATTATTGGCTTCGTTATTGCCATGCTCACCAGCAAATCGTGCCGAGTAAATGCCAGGCGCGCCGTTTAAGTAGTCCACTTCAATACCTGAATCATCAGCCAGAGACGGCAGGCCTGTTTTCTCACAAGCATGGCGTGCTTTTAGGATGGCGTTCTCAACAAACGTCAGTCCTGTCTCTTCTGCATCCTCGACGCGGAAGTCGCCTTGGGGCTTCACTTCGAAGTTAAATTGGCTCAAAAGGGCGTTAAATTCTTTGATCTTGCCAGCATTGTTGCTGGCAAGCACGATGGTTTGGCTCATGGGATACCTTTAATCCACGTAAAAGTGGCGTTGGAAGTTCACTGTCATCGGCGCGCTGTCGGCGCTGATTTTGGCTTCAACAGTGAATTTTAAAATGTCATCATCGGTTTTGGTAAAGGGGGCGAGGTAGTAAATCGAGTCGCCTTCTTCGATGGTAATAAAAGAGAGCGGCACAATCTGCCCCAGCAAATTGGTTACCTTGGCAGATACCATAGCGCGCTGAGATTGTGGCAGTTCACCTTTTGCTTGGGTCGTCACAGCAATGTTTAATATGGCCTGGCCTTTGGTGCGGGTCAGGCCATATTGATGGGCAATGTCTGGCGTTAGGAAAGTGGACTCAAAGGTATTGTAGTGCAGCTGATATTGGCCAAATTGACTGACCTGATTAGCTTGTGCAGTGGACAACATCAAAGTGGTAACAAGACCGATTAACCATTTCATAACTTGACTCCTAGATTAGCGACTAACTTTGAAAATGGCGGTCTCGCTAAAGAGGTTTGGCATTAAACGAGTCCACCAGTGATCGCGTAATTGTCCGTCAACCGCCGCCCAACGTTCTACTTTTAAGCCTTTTGCCTGACATAAGTCGCGAAAATCATTAAAGGTACAAAAGTGGATATTGGGGGTGTCATACCAGTTATAAGGTAAGAATTCTGAGAAAGGCATATGGCCCTTGATGCCTAAGTGAATACGATTGCGCCAGTGACCGAAGTTTGGAAACGTGATAATGGCTTCTTTGCCGATACGTAGCATTTCGTCTAACAGTAGGTCCGGACGGCGGAACTGCTGTAGCGCATGCGCCATGATGACCACGTCAAAACCTTGGTCGTCGAAGTTGGTCAGCCCCTGATCAATGTCTTGTTCCAGTACAGGGATGCCTTTTTCAATACACTGGTTAATGTTGTCAGCATCGAATTCCAAACCATAGCCCGTTACATGCTTGTGTTCTTGCAAGTGTTCCAACAGGGCGCCATTACCACAGCCAAGATCCAGCACACGGGAGTTGGGTGCGACCCAGTCGCTGATTAATTCAAGATCCGCGCGCATTTAGGCATTCTCCTTTGGTAAACGTTTACTCACTCGACTCAAGAAACCACGCAACGCCGCCATATAACGCGGCAGAGGGAATAGGAAGGCATCGTGACCTTCAATCGCTTCAATCTTGGTGTAGCTCACGTGTTTACCAGAACGTACCAAGGCATCAACGATTTCCTCACTGCGCTCAGGAGAGAAACGCCAATCGGTGGTAAAAGACACGATGAGAAACTCACACTGAGCTTTACTCAGCACTTTGGCCAAATCACCGCCTTCGCGTGCAGCTGGGTCAAAGTAGTCCAGCGCTTTAGTCATTAACATATAGGTGTTGGCATCAAAGCGTTTTGTGAAGGCTTCCCCTTGATAGCGCAGGTAGCTTTCCACCTCAAATTCCACTTCGTAGTTGTACTGATAAGTATCATGGCGCATCTGGCGGCCAAACTTATTGCCCATGGAATCATCAGACAGGTAGGTAATGTGCCCCAACATACGCGCCAGACCTAAGCCGTTGTGGGGAATGGTGTCGTGGTCTTGATAGTTACCATCGAAAAATTCAGGGTCGCGACGAATCGATTGGCGTGCCACTTCGTTAAAGGCGATATTCTGTGTCGACAGCTTTGGTGCCGAGGCGATGATTGCGGCAGCAGACAAGCGCTCGGGATAGCGTACGCTCCACTCTAGAACCTGCATACCGCCAAGACTGCCACCGACGATGGCGGCAAATTTCTGAATGCCAAAACGATCAGCAAGACGCGCTTGGGTTTCGACCCAATCTTCCACTGTGACCATTGGGAATTCAGCGCCCCATACCTTACCTGTCTCAGGGTTGACGGTGGTCGGCCCTGTGCTGCCGTTACAACCACCGAGGTTATTTAGGCTGATGACAAAGAAAATATTGGTATCAATAGGTTTGCCTGGTCCAATCGCTGTGTCCCACCACCCTGGTTTTTTATCATCCATCGAGTGGTAGCCTGCTGCATGATGATCGCCGCTTAGTGCATGACAGATTAAGATCGCGTTGCTGGCGTCAGCGTTCAGTTGACCATAAGTTTCATAGATCAGCTGGTAGGTCGGCAGCGTCTGCCCACAAGCGAGCACTAATGGCGTATCGAATTGTGCTACCTGTGGCGTAACAAGCCCCACAGAATCGACAGGAATGGTGTCCGGCATAGGTTGTGCGTTTCCTGATGAAAGTAAGCGAAATGCCGCGAGATCGGCGGCCTATAGAATTCTTTTTAAACGGATGCACAGTCTAGCGGTTGCGTTAGAGCGCATCAAGAGAATGGGGGGAAACCCGACCACAAGTAATCATGGTCGGGGTGTTTTAGGCATGTTATCGCAAGGTGAAAACGCGAGTTTTGTCCGCCAGTGTGCTGGCCATGTCATGAATTTGATGGGCACTGTTAACAATACGCTCGATGGAGTGACTGTCTTCGCTTAGTTGCTGTGCGATTTGATCCATTTCCGTACTCATTTGGATCGCTGTACTGGCGACATCTTGGATCGAAGCGGCCATATGATCAGATGCTTGAGAGCTGGTCTGAGCATTGTTTTCAATCACGCGAATGGCTTCTTCTGCTTCACCACCGTTTTGCTCAATTACGCGCAAGCGTTCTTGGCCTTGCTCCATGCTACTGATGGCCATTTTCGTCGAGTTCTGGATGGTGCCAACAATGTCTGTGATCTTTGAGGTGGCATCGACGGTTTTTTCTGCCAAAGAGCGAACTTCATCGGCTACGACCGAGAAACCACGGCCAGCTTCACCCGCACGGGCGGCTTCAATGGCGGCGTTCAATGCCAGTAAGTTGGTTTGGTTGGCTAGGTCGTTGATCATGCCGATCACATTATCGATATCAGACGATAAACGGCCTAATTCATCTAGCTGTTGGCCGGTTAAGTTCACCGCATCGACAGTGCCTTTTAAGTTGTCTAATACCACCCGAATGGTTTTCGCGCCAGCTTTGGCTGATTGGTAGGTTTCACTGGAGTGTTCGCGCAGCTCATCAGTGGTGGAAGACAGGCTGGTGATGCGTCCCGAAATGTCATCTGTTGCAACGGCTAATGAGCTGGTACGTTCGGTCACCGAACGGTTGTTATCCGCGATGTCGGTGATCGCACCATTTAGATCATTGATCATATGACTGACGTTGGACGTGGTGTTTACGACTTCTGTTAATACGTTACCCAAGCCGCCCGTCATTTCGTTGAGGGATTGGCTGAGCGCATCAAACTCGTCATTACGCTTGCGGTTGATGGAGGCTTTCGCCGTCATGTCGCCTTCTTTCACCTTCGTCAGGTCGTTAATCACTTGCGTCAGCGTGTTTCGTGCACTTCGACCAATGCTCATCATTAGCAAAATAGACACAATAGCCACGCCAATACTCATGGCGATCAGTGTGTAAAGAGATTGGCTAGACTGTTGGTCTGCTTGTGCTTCGGCTTGTTCGATAATGCCTTCGATCTGTTGAGCGAGCTTCAGTTGTCCATCCGTGAAGGCTTGCTTCTGAATATCAAAGGTATCTTCGCTTTGCTGGAGAGCACTGAATGCAGGACCGTAGGCGAGCAAGCTGTCGTAGTAAGTGGTGACGGTTGGCCCAAGAGAGTCGTTAAAACCAAAGTCATTTACTTTGGAATTAAAGCGTTCGAAGCTCGCATTAAGCTCGGATAAAACCTCAGGAGTTGGATCGCTTAGGTAGGTGGCTTCAAATTTACGCACATTGACAAATTCGCGACGTAATAGACTCAAACGCTCGATGCTAGTAGAAATTTCGCCGCCGAGCTGGGTGATTTTACCCTTCAAGCCAGATTGGTTATCAAAGCCGATGATGTTGCGTTGGCTAGCCAGTGCTAATAGCGCGTCAGCGTAATGCCCTAATGCCTCGCGAGCACTTTCCAAACTGTTTTTCAGTTCGGTTCGCTGAGAGGCCGCAATGTTTGTATCGAGGATTTGCAGGTCTTGTTCTTTTTTGCGGGTCAGGTCGCTTTGGTAGGCCGGGTAGCTGGCTTCACTCAGGTTACGCAACTGATCTGCCGCTTCCAAGATGTCTAGGCTGATTCTATCAACGCTGGAGCCGATATCACCATAGGCTCGCAATTGCTGGTTAGCCTTTTGCTGGGCGTTCATGCCATGAATTGCCACCCAGGTAACTAAGATAAAACCGACGATGGCACAAACTAACAGCAACATCAGCTTGGCTCGGAAGGACAGGTTGTTCAACATACAGCACCCTCAACCACATAAATTACGATTACGTTCAAAATAGAGCATCAGAGGGGGAATATGCAACTATCGTGCAAGTTTTATATTGGAAATTTCTGCACTACTTGATATAGCGCGTAAGTCAGCTGTCCAGCTCGCTTTTCTTTGATTAATTGCCAATGCTCGGGCAAACAATCCAAGCTCGATTCACTTTCTCTTTCTATATACAGGTAGCCATTTGGTTTGATCCAGTCGCTTGAAATCATAGGGATTACTTGCTCCAAGAAGCCTTTACGAAACGGTGGATCGAGAAAGATGACATCAAAGGCATGTGGAGTGCTTTGTAGGAAAGATAAAGCGTCGTTATTGACGACTGTTCCATTGTTAGATTGCAGTGTGGCGAGGTTTTGCTTGATTTGTTGGGCCACGTTGCGGTTTAGCTCTACGAAGGTGCAGTCTTTTGCACCGCGAGAGAGCGCTTCAAATCCCAGTGCACCAGAGCCACTAAATAAATCCAAGCAGCTAGCGCCAGGGATATCGAAATTCAACCAGTTAAAGACCGTTTCACGGACTCGGTCAGTCGTCGGACGTAATCCCTCAATATCAAGGATTGGCAACTGGCGTGAGCGCCATTCACCCCCAATAATGCGTAGCTTGGAAGAGGATTTATGGTTGGGTTTAGGGGCACGCGGGCTGGGTTTTCTCATAGTTTTATCAATACTTCTTGACGTGACGAGGGAATCAACAGCTGATCGATCCGTTGTTGGTATTGCTCCATTGTAAAAGAGTTCGCGGCATCACTGTAGCGCTTTGCGAAATCTTCCAAGCTCAATGGTGCTTTGGGTAAGGCGACACTGCTACCGATGGCCCGCCACCAGCTGGGATTCTGGCTTAAGCTTTCTAGTTGCGTTAACAGCTGTTGTTTCAGGTTGCTAAAGGCAGCGTTGTCTTGATAGCTCGGCAAGCTATTGGCGGCAACCCAGCTGGTTTGTGACTGAGTTTCTGTGGCTGCATTTTGTAATACGGCTTGCGGGATCTGCAATTGCCAGGTGACGAAGGCTTGCGGCGGTGCCAAATGCAATAGCCATTGCCCTGTTTGACTGTGTAGTTGCTGCTTCTGAGCTTCCAAGGAGTCTTTGGCCCAGATTTGCAGTGCCAGCCAATCTTCCACCGATGTGAGGGGATGGAGGCCAATGGCGCCGTACATGGCTTTGAGTGTTTCAGCCCCTAATGTAGAGGTTGCGGGCTGAGTGGCCAGTATGTGTGCTAATGGGCCAGATGATGGTTGCATAGATTGGGTAATCTGTTGCAGTCCCTGTGCTAATTGTTGCTGTGCGACATCGTCCAGCGCACCAGCGATCATAATATGCGATACCTGCTGCTTAAGTGAGGCAAAATGCTGACTCACTTGAGCAATGGAGAGAGAAGCCGGTGTTGGCTCAACCGTGGCTGTAGAGCCAAACAGCTGTAGCATCAGTTGCTGCTGCCCTAGATCGTTATCTGCTCGACTTTCGCTGCGCAATATCGCATTGGCCTTAAATTGTGTTTGGTTCAGCCAAGTATCCAGCAAGGACAGTGTTGGCTTTAAAAATTGCGGGCGGTTGCTGAAGGTGATGTTAATTTGTTGCTGCGGCAGAGAATAATAGGTACTGACCTGAGCGGCGATGGGCGCTAAGCGCTGATTTATGGTTGCCGTGCTGAGTGGTAGCGTCGGCCCAGTTAACAGGGTCAAGGTTTTCTTGGTCAGTGCGGCGTCTGTAGATGGACCATTTAAAACAATGGTGAGTTCAACTTTATCACTGCCTTGCCAAGCATTTTGATAGAGCCAATACACTGGAATACCGTTCGCGGTTTGCCAGCTTTCTATGCGTGGCGTAGCGAGCTCTGTTTTGGGGCTGGTGAGGTTGAGCAACCAAACCGCCAATGTCGACAATACAATAATGACCGCTAATGCAGGGCGGCTAAATAACGGCTTATCGCGTTTAAACATAATAAATGTCGCTTAATGAATCAGATAAGGTGCATTTTTCCACGAAAGTGGGGCTTTTTGCCAATAGGAATGATGCTAAAATTACCGCTTTTAACGCAACTACGCCCAGCATGGCTTAGCCGAATTGGCGCGTCGCGACTCAGTTACCCCGATAGTGGGATTAATTTAGAGAGATGTGAATGGAATTTGTAGATCAGATTATCGCCTATTTAACGCCGTACTTCGGTGAATATGCTCGCTTTGCACCCATTGGTTTAGGTGTTTTGTTGGCCATCATTGCCTTCTTTATCAAACGTTCTGTGATGAAGAGTATGGATGCCGACATCAAAGCTGCGAAACAGAAGCCTGTGGCGTCGGAGCAGGAGGAAACGCCAGACGATTCTGCACCAGCACAGGAAGTTCAGCTTGATAGCGCTCCAACGCCTGAAGCTGAGCCATCTGAGCCCGTTGCAGCACCAAAAGACGCAGCGAAGGTTGAGCCAGTTGCGAAAACTGAGCCAAAGCCTACTCCGAAAGTCGCTCTCCCTACAGAGCCTGAACCTGCGCCAACACTTTCTTGGTCGCAGCGTATCAAAGCGGGTCTTGCTCGCACCCGTGGCGGCTTTGGTCTGTCGTCCTTATTGATGGGCGGCAAGAAGATTGATGACGATTTGCTAGAAGAGTTAGAAACTCAGCTTTTGATGGCCGATGTGGGTGTGGCTGCGACACAAGCGTTGATTGATACCCTGACAGAAAAGCTAAACCGTAAAGAATTGAAAGATACGGATGCTCTGATGAGCACCCTAAAGAGCGAGTTAAAAGACATTCTTGTCGACTCAGAAGAGCCGCTTGATCCGGTAGCGAAAGACGGTCCATTTGTAATCTTGATGGTCGGTGTCAACGGTGTGGGTAAAACCACGACGATCGGTAAGCTGGCGAAAAAATACCAAGCAGAGGGTAAGAGCGTCATGCTCGCTGCTGGGGATACTTTCCGTGCTGCTGCGGTTGAACAGCTACAAGTATGGGGTGAACGTAATAACGTACCTGTTGTAGCACAACACACTGGTGCGGACTCTGCGTCGGTAATTTACGATGCCATCGAATCAGCCAAATCACGCGGTGTGGACATCGTCATTGCTGATACCGCTGGTCGTCTGCAAAACAAAGCTAACCTAATGGCAGAGCTTGAAAAAGTCGTTCGCGTTATGAAAAAGCTGGACGTTGCTGCGCCACATGAAGTGATGTTGGTATTAGATGCGGCCACTGGGCAAAACGCTTTGAGCCAAGCCAAGTTGTTCACCGAAGCAGTAGGGGTTTCGGGTATTACTCTGACTAAACTGGACGGTACTGCTAAGGGCGGCATTATCTTTGCCATAGCCAAGCAGTTTGGCTTACCGATCCGTTACATAGGGGTTGGAGAACAAGCAGATGACTTACGTCCATTTAAGTCCCAAGAGTTTGTTGACGCTTTATTTGATAGTGAGTAACAGGTAGATTACACCAGTCAACAACAGAGGATGTCGGCGTGGAAATTGAGTTTCAACGAGTTGGAAAAAAATACGAGAGCGGTCATGATGCGTTGTCACAGGTGAGTTTTCATCTGCGCCAAGGTGAAATGGCCTTTCTTACTGGTCACTCGGGGGCTGGTAAAAGTACCCTGATGAAACTCATAATGATGATCGAGCGTCAATCCACCGGCAAAATCCTAGTCGATGGCGTGGATTTACATACCTTAAGTCAGCACGCCATTCCTTATCATCGTCGCCGTGTTGGCGTGGTATTTCAAAACCACCAGCTGCTATTTGATCGTAGTGTGTTCCACAATGTGGCCTTGCCATTACAAGTCAGTGGCGCGGACGACGATCAAACTGGAAAACGAGTGCGTGCGGCGCTCGATAAAGTCGGGTTATTGGGGAAAGAAAAGCTGAATCCAATGGCGCTTTCTGGCGGTGAACAGCAGCGTATCGGCATTGCCCGTGCTGTGGTGAATAAGCCGCAGCTCCTGTTGGCAGATGAACCAACTGGTAACCTAGACCCGCGTTTATCAGCAGAAATCATGAACCTGTTTCAAGAGTTCAATCGAGTAGGTGTAACTGTATTGGTTGCGAGCCATGATTTGGCGCTGGTAGCGCGTATGCGACATCGTGTGTTGACCCTAAATCAGGGGCGAATGGTCAATGACGGGGGATTTGCTTAAATGGCAAGACCTCCGCAACAACCGCAGAGACCCTCCCAACGGGGGGCGACGCGTCAAAACCACTCTGTGCAACAAAAGCCTGCATGGCGAGCACAAGGTTTTGATCTCAAGCTTTACCTGCGTCAGCACCAAGCCTTTCTCATTGAAAGCTTCACTCGTTTAATTGGCCATCCGTTGGCCAGTATTATGACCATCATGGTCATTGCGATTTCACTATCGCTACCGGGTGGCTTGTTTGTACTGCTAAAAAACGTTCAGTCTGTGACCGATCGTTGGGAGCAGCAGTCGGTCATTTCCTTGTACCTTTTTCCAAGTTTGGAAGATACCGAAGCGTTATCGCTTTCTCATCAGCTGTCGAGCCGTGCTGATGTGGCGTCGGTGGAATATATCTCGAAAGAGGAAGGTTTGCGGTATTTTGAACAATCCAGCGGTTATGAACAGATTATGTCGACCTTGCCGGAAAACCCGCTGCCGATTGTGCTAAAGGTGATCCCTAAGGCTATTGTGGATTTAAACACCTTGCCTGATCTGCAAACGCTACGTGATCAATTGCAAAGTCTGCCGCAGGTAGAGCTAGCGCAACTGGATGCAGAATGGTTACAGCGGTTAGCGACAATGATTAGTTTCGGTGAGCGCTTTGTCTACGCCATTTCAGCATTATTGATCATTGCTGTGCTTTTAATTGTTGGCAACACGATCCGGATGGCAGTAGAAAGTCGCCGCGATGAAGTGCTCGTCATGAAGCTAGTGGGGGCGACTAACAGCTATATCCGTCGTCCTTTCTTATACATGGGCTTCTGGTTTGGTCTTCTAGGTGGCTTATTTGCTAGTATTTGTATCCTGCTATTGTCTTGGTGGGTGAGCGCGCCAGCGGCGCGTTTAGTGGAGCTCTACCATGCAGGGTTCGAACTGCAAAGTTTTAATGCAGTCGAAATAATTATATGTTTAACTATCAGCGCGGTGATTGGCGTAATCGGCTCTTGGGTCGCTGTTAGCCGTCATATTCGCAATATAGAATTACAGTAATTGGGGAAGAAAACGCGTATCAGAGTTGACGATTCTGAGTGAATTCTCCTCATTTACAGCACATACAGTGTGAACTTTGTTGCTACTATTTGCTCATACTCAGTATGAACACGAAGAGGTGAAATAGAAATGGGTAAAGCTCTCCAGCCAATCGACATGATGACTCCGGGACAAAATCTTGAGTCGTATGTACAGGCCGTTAGTACCATTCCAATTTTGTCAGCGGAAGAGGAAAACGAGCTAGCGGAACGTTTGTACTACCAAGGCGATCTTGAAGCTGCGCGTTCGTTGGTTATGTCTCATCTGCGTTTTGTCGTACATATTGCTAAAAGCTACTCGGGTTATGGTCTGAACCAAGGTGACTTAATCCAAGAAGGTAACGTCGGTCTGATGAAGGCGGTTAAACGCTTTAATCCAGAAGTGGGTGTTCGCTTGGTGTCCTTCGCTGTACATTGGATCAAAGCCGAAATTCACGAGTTTATTCTGAAGAACTGGCGTATTGTGAAAGTGGCAACCACAAAAGCACAGCGCAAAATGTTCTTTAATCTACGCAGTGCTAAGAAAAGCCTGACTTGGCTGAGCAACTCGGAAGTGGAGTCTGTTGCTAGCGACCTAGGTGTGACCCCAGAAGTGGTGCGCCAAATGGAAGGTCGTATGAGCTCAACGGATATGGCATTTGATGCCAGCAGTGACGATGACGATGATAATGCATTCCAAGCGCCGGCTAATTACCTAGAAGACTCTAGCTACGACCCAGCGTTGATGCTTGAGCACGGTAACTGGGAAGCGGATTCTAATCGTCGTCTTGAAAGCGCTATGATGGAGTTGGATGATCGCAGTCGCGATATCTTGGTGAAGCGTTGGTTGAATGACGACAAAGCTACTCTGCACGATTTGGCCGATGAATATGGCGTGTCTGCGGAACGTATTCGTCAGCTTGAAAAAAACGCGATGAAGAAGATTCGCTTGGCGATGGGTGAAGCGGAATTCCACTAAGCACTAAGTCTTAACCCTCGTTAAACATCTTAAGAAGCCCTCCACCGTGAGGGCTTTTTTTGTTTGTAGGAAATAAGATGGACTCGCCCTCCTACAAGAGTCATCCACCACAACAAGCTTTTAGAGTGATGCTCTGCGTCTGATTTGCGCTGACGCGTCGGTGTCGAAGAATGAGACGAGACAAGCGCAAGCAAATTGGATTGCAGAGTTGAGCTCCTCTACGGAGGTTCTAAATCAAGATAGCTTACTGGCTACGGAGCTGATCACCCGGTACAAATTGCCAAGTACGGATGATTTCCAGCTGGTCGACTTCTTTTTTCAATTCAGAGGGGAAGGCATCAAAGGGCTCTGCGAGACGCACAATACGCATGGCGGCGTCATCCAAAACTCGAACACCTGAGGAATGCAGCACTTCAATACTGTCCACATAGCCATTTGGCAGCACGGATACTGCCAGACGAAGTTGGCCGTAAAGATGGTTTTGCTTGGCTTCTGAAGGGTAGTGAATGTTACCGATACGTTCAATTTTACGGCGCCAGTCATCAAGGTATTTTGCATCGATGGCGGATTTCGCTGAAACCGATGTAAGTCGGCGAATGCGGGGACGTTTGGCGTAAGACTGGCGCTGTTGATCGAGTAGAGCTTCTAAGGTGGCAATGTCGCTGGAAAGGCGGCTCGGTACTTGGGTTTTGCCAATGAATTGCTCTTCTAGGGTTTTGTTTTGTTGCTCGGGGTCGTCAAGTACGCGAAACACATCGCTTTGATTACGGCTGGCGATCAGCTCTGGGTCTTTGACCGGCTCTGCGGAAGCTAATTCCGGCTGCACTGGGGGGGTAATATCTTGAATTTCATCAGCTCGGAACTGGGCGGTCTCTGTTGTGGTGAGTTTTTGCTTGCGCAATTCCGTGCCACTGGCTTGTTGATTCGCTTGTGCAATGAAATCCGCTTCTTTCGGGGCTTCCGACTTGTGTTGGACTAGAGTCACTTCGAGCGCTTTTCTAGGTACGGCTTGCCCCAAGGAAAAGTCAAAGTTCACCAAGGTTATCGCCACCAAGTGCAAACTGATGGCGATAAATAAGGTGATAGAAAAGCGGTCGATCGTGCGCATGAATTTAAATTAACGAGCGCTTAAGCGCGCTTCGATCGAATCCATCAATGTCATACCGATATCTAACCCAAATTGCTCATCTAGCTGACGAATGCAAGTTGGACTGGTGACGTTGATCTCTGTCAGGTAGTCACCGATAACGTCCAGGCCAACAAACATCAGGTCTTTTTCTTTCAATGTTGGGATCACTTGGTCACAAATCCAACGCTCACGTTCCGTCAGTGCTCGGCCTTCCCCGCGCCCGCCAGCGGCCAAATTGCCACGGGTTTCGCCGGAGGCTGGAATGCGTGATAAACCGTAAGGAATGGGTTTGCCATCCACGATTAAAATACGCTTGTCACCATCTTTGATTTCGGGAATGTATTTCTGAGCCATGATTTGCATCGCTCCCATTTCGGTTAGGGTCTCGATAATCACGTTGACGTTAGCGTCGTCTTCTTTAACTCGGAAAATTGAGCTGCCCCCCATGCCATCTAGGGGTTTAAAAATGACGTCTTTGTGTTCTTTGTGAAAGGCTTTTAGCAAGTCTGCTCGACGAGTCACCAGTACTTCAGGGCAACATTGCGGGAATTGTGTGGCGAACAATTTTTCGTTGCACTCAAGTAAAGCTTTCGGATTATTAACGACCATGGCACCGTCACGCTGCGCTTGATCAAGAATCATGGTTGTGTGCATGAAAGGAATGTCGAATGGCGGATCTTTACGCATAAGGACAACGTCTAAATCGCCCATAGCCATTACTTCCTCGGCTCCCAATTCATAAAAGTGATCAGGGTCTTTAAAAACAGCTAACGACTTGGTCAACGCGAACGCTTTGCCTCGGTCTAGGTACAGGTCTTTTTGCTCCATGTAGTACAAAGACCAACCTTTTTCAGCGGCTGCCCAAAGCATGGCTAGTGACGAGTCTTTTTTGTAATTAATGGACGAGATGGGATCCATTACAATGCCGAGTTTAATGGTCATGGTGTACGCTTCCTGTAACAGCGCATAGGCGTTAAAAGGCCCAGCTTAAAAATAGAAATATAGGGAAGAGTATAAGGACTCAAGACAGGAAAGATAAGGGTTGGAGTAAGAAAATATCGGATAAGGGATTGCGGCACAGCAAGCAGCCGTGCCGCAACGGTAGAATTACCAGCCGCCCATATTTTCCGTTGCATCAATAAAGATCACACCATCATCATTAATGGTGGTATTGCCTTGAGGGAAATTATTACTCGGCGCCGCCGGTTGGCTCGGCGCTTGATAGCGAGCAGGTGCCTGCTGGTAACTTGGCGTTACTGGCGCTGGCTGAGTTGTGGCTGGGTAAGCTTGGGCTGGTGCTTGACTAGGTTGGCTCGGCGCCGTGTATTGCGGTTGAGCTGGAACCTGGTAGCTATTGCCACTGTTTGGAACTGAAGCAGGGACATACGGCGCTGGAGTAGGTGTTGTCGTTACTGGCTGAGGTGCAGTGCTGGTTTGTTGAGGCACAGGTGCTGCAGCTTGCTGCACCGTACGCTGTCTAGGCAGCGTTTGTTGTTCAAAGCCCAATTCCTCTGGCTGATAAATACGCATGGCGCGCATCAAATCGCCTTTACTGTTAAACAGGCGGAATTCTGAATACAGTTCGTCGTAATCTGCGTTAACGTAGTCTTGGCGCGCTTCAAATAGCTCGTTTTCGCTGTCCAGTACGTCTAACAATGTACGTCGGCCCAAGTTAAATTGCTGCGCGTATGCTACTTGAGACTCTTTTGTTGCAGTGACGTATTGCTGTAAGTAGGTCTTTGAGCCTAGTGATGCTTCGTAGGAGGCCCACGCTAGGCGAGCGGTTAGTTCTGCTTCACGGGTAGTATTGCGTTGAATTTCAGACGCTTGAATGTTTTGCTGCAATGCGGCTCTTTGTGCTCTCTTGTCCGCACCACCATTATAAAGGTTGTAATTCAGACGCAACATTGCTGTTAGGTCCTCATCGCTGCCTTCTCTACCATCGATGTTGTCATCAAATGAACGCTCAACAACAAAGTTTAGCTCAGGGTAGTAGTTTGACTTGGTAGCGTTCACATAATGATCTGTGGCTTCTACATCCCAGCGGGCAGAGTCAATAGCGGGGTTGTTTTTTAATGCTTGATCAATGGCATCCGCTAGGCTTGTTGGCAGCAGTGCGTCATCTGGCTCAGGGTAGATAAGTTCTTCTGGTGGCATCTCACCGACAACATTTTTGTAGTTCGCTTCTGCTGTACGTAAATTATCTAGCGCAGATAAGCGATTGGCTTCCGCTTTGGCCAAACGTGCAGAAATCTGGCTGAAGTCTGACTGACGACCTACACCTGATTCGCTGGCGGTACGTATTTGCTGATAAATGCGGTTGTGTGTCTCTAGATTAGATAAGGCCAATTGATACAACTCGCGGTTACGCAATACATCCGTATAGGCTTTGGAGACCTCTAATGCTTTATTTTCAACTTGTATTAGGGCATTCCAGCGATTGGCTTCGGCCTCGGCATGTAAACGTTTCACGTCGGATGTTGAATTGAAACCGTTAAAAATAGGCTGTGTCAGTGTGATGGCTAACTCTCGTCGCGTTAAAGAGACGTCTTCGCCTGTCCCTTGATAGTCATAGGTCGTTTCATGTCCGATACCAGCACTTAAATCAATAGATGGATAAAAGCCGTTTCGACGCGAAACTTCTGTGTTTTCCAGACTCTCTTTGAATAGAGCAATGGCTTGTCGAATTTTAGGGTTGCTTTCGACAGCTTGATAGGTTGCTTCTTCTAATGTGATACCTAGTGCTGGTAGGGCACAAAAGGAAGTTGCTAAAGCAATACTGCTAGCTACTAATTTTCGTCGGAACATGGGCTTCACCTAGCGGTTTAAGAATGTAAGACCTGAGTCTATTTTGTATAAAAATTATGCAGGTATTAGTTTATGAAACTAATACATCCAATAACAACATCTTAGTGTTACACCTTTAATTGATGTGTAACGAAACGTAAACTTCAAATGTCGCCCCACAGTAGATTTAAAGCGGTTAGGGCGACGATAGGTGCTGTTTCTGTCCGCAGTACCCTTGGTCCCAACGCTACTGCTGCAAAACCTTCTTTTTCAGCCAATGTTACTTCTGCCTCAGTTAAACCGCCTTCTGGGCCGATTAATAGGGCAACTTGTTGATTATTAGGTTGTTTAAACGCATTGATTGGGCGAGCGCTATGGTGGTGTAGTGCTAGCTTTAACATATCTTTACATTCTTTAACCCAATCTTCTAAGGCGATTGGAAAACCTACTTCAGGTACGACTCCACGACCAGATTGCTCCGCAGCGCTGATGGCAACTTGTTGCCAATGTTGTACGCGCTTTTCTAAGCGTGCATCGTTCAGGCGTACTTCACAGCGCTCACTAAACAAAGGTTGGATTTTATAAACACCAGACTCCACTGCTTTTTGAATGGCGTAGTCCATACGCTCACCACGGGAAATGGATTGGCCGATGGTCACTTGCAGAGGGGATTCGTTATGCAATTCAACAAAGTCGAAAACAGCGATTTGTGCGCTGCGTTTTTCTACATTTACCAGCTTTGCATTGTATTGGCCGCCTTGGCCGTTAAAGAGAATAATGGGATGATCTTCTTTTAAGCGGAGTACTTTACAGCAATGCTGGAACGCTCCGTCAGGCAAGTCAAAGGTGGTGTGTTCAGTAAGTGGTAGATCGACGTGGATACGTGGAATGCGCATAAATAAAAAAGCCCTCTGTTGAGAGGGCTTTTATAACGGAAATCCGCAGAATTATAAACCGGCAGCTTTACGAAGCACGTCAGCTTTGTCTGTGCGTTCCCAAGTGAAGTTTGCTTCTTCGCGACCAAAGTGGCCGTAAGCCGCTGTTGGTAGGTAAATTGGGCGCTTAAGATCTAGCATCTTAATTAGACCCGCTGGGCGCAGTTCAAAGTGCTCGCGAACGAGCTGAGTGATCAGTGCATCGCTTACTTTGCCTGTACCAAAAGTGTTGATGCTGATTGATGTTGGCTCAGCCACACCGATGGCGTAAGACACTTGGATCTCACACTTGTCCGCAAGGCCAGCGGCCACGATGTTCTTTGCAACGTAACGGCCTGCGTAGGCAGCAGAGCGGTCTACTTTGGATGGATCTTTACCAGAGAACGCGCCACCACCGTGACGTGCCATACCGCCGTAAGTGTCTACGATGATTTTACGACCCGTTAAACCACAGTCACCCACTGGGCCGCCAATGATGAATTGGCCAGTTGGGTTGATGAAATACTTGGTGTCTTTCGATAGCCATTCTTCAGGAAGAACGGGTTTAATGATTTCTTCCATTACCGCTTCGCGAAGGTCTGATTGCTTCACGGCAGCACTGTGCTGTGTCGACAGTACCACTGCATCAATCGCGCAAGGTTTGCCATTTTCGTCGTAACGGAAAGTTACCTGGCTTTTCGCATCTGGGCGAAGGAAGTCTAGCGTACCGTTCTTACGAACTTCGGCTTGGCGTTGGACCAAACGATGTGAATAGGTAATCGGAGCTGGCATGAGCACGTCAGTTTCGTTAGTCGCGAAACCGAACATTAGACCTTGGTCACCGGCGCCTTGCTCGTGATCGTCCGCTTCGTCAACGCCGACTGCGATGTCTACCGATTGCTTACCGATGGCATTAAGAACCGCACAAGATTCCCAGTCAAAGCCCATTTCAGAACTGTTGTAGCCGATTTCACGAACCACGCCACGCGCGATTTCTTCGATGTCGACCCACGCGTTAGTACGAACTTCACCTGCAACCAATACCATGCCAGTTTTGACAAGGGTTTCGCAGGCAACGCGTGCTTCGGAGTCTTCTTTTAGGATGGCATCCAAGATCGCATCGGATACTTGGTCTGCAATTTTATCTGGGTGGCCTTCAGAAACAGATTCTGAAGTAAATAAAGAATATTCTGACATGTTTGTGCCTCTATAGATGTAAATTCTAGAGCGCCAAACAGGCATAAAAAAACCCGCTTAGCTGAAGATGTTGCTAAACAGGCTGTTCTGCTTCTGTTTAGCTGATTTTATATAGCGTCCGCAAGCCGAAACAAATCGACGCTGTGGCGCGAATGATGGACCAACAACGACTAAAATTCAAGCAATTAAGCGCTTTTGATAGGGTACGAACGCGTCTTTTTTGCTATGATTCTCGCCATCTTTGTGCAATTTCATTTTCTTTGCTCAATTATTGAGCGCCAGCAAGCTGTGGACGTTGCAAGGACTCGGCTTAGCGTGGAGAATGAAACGACATTTCGTACATTAACCAGGAGTGGATGATCAATGCCGTCTCGTAAACAACTTGCTAATGCTATTCGCGTACTCAGTATGGACGCGGTTCAAAAAGCAAAATCTGGACACCCAGGCGCCCCAATGGGCATGGCTGATATTGCTGAAGTGCTTTGGAATGACTTTCTAAAACACAACCCAACTGACGCTAAATGGGTCGACCGTGACCGTTTTATTCTGTCAAACGGCCACGGCTCTATGTTGATTTACTCGTTGCTACATCTTTCAGGCTACAACCTGTCGATAGAAGACTTGAAGCAATTCCGCCAACTGCACTCAAAAACTCCTGGTCACCCTGAGTATGGTTATACGGAAGGCGTTGAAACAACAACAGGTCCTCTAGGCGCTGGTATCAGCAACGCTGTCGGTATGGCGATCGCTGAGAAAACCCTAGCGGCACAATTCAACCGTGAAGGCCACAACGTTGTTGATCACAACACCTACTGCTTCCTAGGCGACGGCTGTATGATGGAAGGTATCTCCCATGAGGCATGTTCTCTAGCGGGTACCCTAGGTCTTGGTAAGCTGATCGCATTCTGGGATGACAACGGCATCTCTATCGACGGCCATGTAGAAGGCTGGTTCACAGACGACACACCCAAACGTTTCGAGTCTTACGGCTGGCATGTGATTGCTGACGTAGATGGCCACGATCCAGAAGCGATCAAAGCGGCGATCGAAGCAGCGAAAGCGGAAACTTCTAAGCCAACACTGATTTGCTGTAAAACGATCATCGGTTTTGGCTCACCAAACAAATCAGGTTCTCACGATTGTCACGGTGCGCCACTAGGTGACGAAGAAATCGCTGCAGCACGCGAATTCCTAGGTTGGCCACATGCGCCATTCGAAATCCCTGCGGATGTTTACGAAGGTTGGGACGCGAAATCAAAAGGTGCGGCAGCACAATCTGAGTGGAACGCAAAATTTGAAGCGTACCAAGCCGCTTACCCAGAGCTTGCAGCAGAATTTGAACGCCGTGTTGTAAAAGGTGAATTGCCAGCAGACTTCGCTGAAAAAGCGGCAGCTTACATCAAAGAGTGCCAAGAAAAAGGTGAAAACATCGCCAGCCGTAAAGCGTCTCAAAACGCGATCGGTACCTTCGGTGCCATCCTGCCTGAATTGCTAGGTGGCTCGGCTGACTTGGCGGGTTCTAACCTAACCCTATGGTCTGGCTCGAAAGGTATTCAAGAAGATCCAGCGGGTAACTACGTATTCTACGGTGTGCGCGAATTTGGTATGAGCGGCATTATGAACGGTGTATCGCTACACGGTGGCTTCATCAACTACGGCGCGACCTTCATGATGTTCATGGAGTATGCACGCAACGCAGTTCGTATGTCGGCTTTGATGGGCATTCAGAACATCTTCGTTTACACCCACGACTCCATCGGTCAAGGTGAAGACGGCCCAACGCACCAACCAGTTGAGCAACTTGCTAACCTACGCATGACGCCAAACATGGCCGTATGGCGTCCAGCGGATGCCACTGAAACAGCGGTAGCATGGGCGGCGGGTATCCAGCGCCGTTCGGGTCCTACGTCTTTGGTCTTCAGTCGTCAAAACTTACCAGCGCTTGCACGTACAGAGGCTCAAGTAGCGGACATCGCGAAAGGTGCTTACGTACTGTCTGACTGTGACGGCACGCCTGAACTGATTCTGATTGCAACCGGCTCTGAAGTGTCTCTAGCGATGGATTCTGCGAAAGCATTGGCTGAGAAAGGCACGAAAGTTCGTGTGGTATCTATGCCATCTACGGATGCCTTTGATGCGCAAGATGCAGCCTACCAAGAGTCTGTGCTACCAAGCAGTGTGACCAAGCGTGTGGCAATTGAAGCAGCGCATGTTGACTACTGGTACAAGTACGTTGGCTTTGGTGGTGCAATGGTTGGTATGCGTACCTTTGGTGAATCTGCACCAGGTGGCGACCTAATGAAACACTTTGGCTTCACGGTTGAAAACGTGGTGGCCACAGCAGAGAAACTGCTGAACGCCTAACGGCTTCACAACGAAAGAGGAGCTTCAGGCTCCTCTTTTTTGTTGCTTTAAGATGATTTAAGAGAACTATGTTGCGAGTAGCGATTAACGGCTATGGCCGAATTGGCCGATCAGTGCTTCGAGCGATCTATGAAAACGGCTATCAAGACCGTTTGCATGTGGTGGCGATTAATGAATTGTCTGATATAGAGACGATTAGTTATTTGACGCGCTATGACACGACCCATGGCCGTTTCCCCAAGCCTGTCTCGATCAAAGAAAACAGCTTGATGATCGGTGAAGATGAAATTCAGTGCTTTAGTGCTGTCGCACCTGAAGATTTGGATTGGGCCAGTTTGCATGTGGATCTCGTGCTGGAGTGTTCCGGTGTCTTTACCGAGCGGGACCAGATTCAGCGTTTTATCGATGCTGGTGCGCCGCGTGTGCTGTTATCACAACCTGCATCCGCGGATGTAGATGCGACCATTGTTTATGGTTTTAACCATGAAGCGGTGGTGGCGGCCCAGACCATCGTATCGGCTGCGTCCTGCACCACGAACTGCGTGATTCCGGTATTGGATACGCTGCAAGCTTTGTGTGGTGTCGAGCATGGTGCGACGCAAACGATTCATTCGGCGATGAATGATCAGCCGATTATCGATGCTTATCATACGAAAGATTTGCGTTTAACTCGTTCAGCAATGAGCTCGATTATCCCGGTGAATACTGGACTTGATCGCGGTATTGGCCGCATGATGCCGGAGCTGGCGGGCAAGATCAGTTCAAATGCCGTGCGTGTACCCACCATTAACGTATCGTTAATTGATATGGTGGTACGCACTCAGCAAGAGGTGACGACCGAACAGGTGAATACTGCACTGCAGGTGGCAGCATCTTCAAAATATGCTGGATTATTAGGCTACACTCAGGAAGCTCACGCATCGGTAGATTTTAACCATGATCCACGCTCGGTGATTATTGACGGTACTCAAACTCAGGTCGTCGATGGCCGCTTGATTAAGCTCTTGTGCTGGTTTGATAACGAATGGGGCTATGCAAACCGTATGTTGGACGTGGCTTGCTATTGGCAACAATTATTGGAAGACAGTGTCGCGCAATAACTGTGCACTGCACTGACAGATTTTAAAAACGACGAGGAATCGTGCATGACCGTAATTAAAATGACCGATTTGGATCTTGCGAACAAACGTGTGTTGATTCGAGAAGACCTTAACGTACCTGTGAAAGATGGCAAAGTGACCAGTGACGCGCGTATTCGTGCGGCGCTACCAACGCTAAAGCTTGCGCTAGAAGCGGGTGCGAAAGTGATTGTAATGTCCCATCTTGGTCGTCCAACAGAAGGCGAATACGAAGAGCAGTACTCAATGCAACCTGTTGCCGATCATCTAGCAGGTCTTCTAGGTCAGGACGTCCCACTAGTGAAAGACTGGTTGGATGGTGTAGAAGTAGAAGCTGGTCAGCTTGTTTTGGTTGAAAACGTACGTTTCAACAAAGGCGAGAAGAAAGACGATGAAGCACTTTCTAAGAAAATGGCAGCGCTGTGCGATATCTACGTGATGGATGCCTTCGGTACGGCGCACCGTGCGCAAGCTTCAACGCACGGTGTGGGTAAATTTGCACCAGTTGCTTGTGCTGGTCCTTTGTTGGCCGCTGAGCTTGAGGCGCTTGAGAAAGCTTTGGCTAAGCCAGCTCGCCCAATGGCGGCGATTGTGGGCGGCTCGAAAGTATCGACTAAGCTTACTGTGCTTGAGTCGCTATCCGACAAAGTAGATCAACTTATCGTGGGTGGCGGTATCGCCAATACCTTCCTAGCAGCTGCAGGCTTTCCTGTGGGTAAGTCACTGTACGAAGAAGATTTGATTCCTCAAGCGAAAGCCTTGATGGAGAAAGTGGATATTCCTCTGCCTGAGGACGTGGTTGTCGCAACGGAGTTCTCTGCCGACGCGCAAGCGACGGTTAAAGATGCGAAAGATGTGGCTGCAGACGATATGATTCTAGATATCGGTCCTAAAGCGGCGGCGAAGCTTGCTGGCCTTTTGGAAAGTGCGCAGACGATCATTTGGAACGGTCCAGTGGGTGTGTTTGAATTCGATCAGTTCGGCGAAGGTACTAAGACACTTTCAATGGCAATTGCCAACAGCAAAGGTTTCTCTATTGCCGGTGGTGGTGATACGCTAGCAGCGGTCGATAAATATGACATTGCAGCGCAAGTGTCTTACATTTCTACTGGTGGCGGTGCTTTCCTAGAGTTTGTTGAAGGAAAAGTGCTACCAGCTGTTGCTATGTTAGAATCACGCACGCAAAATTAGTGTAAAGCCGAAGGCTTATACTTGAATAAGACAGGGATAACCCTGCACGATGAGATGTGTCACGATGACCATCTCATCACTGTAATCACTAACACTAGAGAGTGACCGGTCTGTCATTAGACAGAATGACAATATAACGATAAGGCGTGCAGGATAGCAGTGCCACATGTGACACACATGCGCATGAAAAAAACATTAATGGGTGCTTTGTTGACGGCAAGGACACCACACAACTTCATTGTCAGAGGAAACTTTTATGCCTTTAATTAGTATGCGTCAATTGCTGGACCATGCAGCAGAGCATGATTACGGCTTACCTGCGTTCAACGTGAACAACATGGAGCAGGTTAAAGCGATCATGGAAGCCGCAGACGAGGTAAACTCGCCTGTTATCATGCAAGCTTCTGCTGGTGCGCGTAAGTACGCAGGCTCTCACTTCCTTCGTCACCTAATCGCAGCGGCGATCGAAGATTACCCGCACATCCCGGTAGTCATGCACCAGGATCACGGTACGAGTCCAGCAATTTGTCAACGTTCAATCCAGCTTGGCTTTTCATCAGTGATGATGGACGGCTCTTTGATGGCTGACGGTAAAACGCCAGCTAGCTACGAATACAACGTTGATGTGACACGTCGTACAGTAGAGTTCGCTCACGCATGTGGCGTCTCGGTAGAAGGTGAATTGGGTTGTCTGGGCTCCCTAGAGACAGGTCAAGCAGGTGAAGAAGATGGTGTGGGCGCTGAAGGCATCCTAGATCACTCACAGATGTTGACTGACCCAGACGAAGCGTTTGATTTTGTTGAAGCAACAGGTATTGATGCCCTAGCGGTAGCGATCGGCACAAGTCATGGTGCGTACAAGTTCACTCGTCCACCAACCGGTGACATCCTAGATATCGAACGTATCAACCGCATCGCAGAACGACTACCTAACACACACATTGTGTTGCACGGTTCTTCATCGGTGCCACAAGACTGGCTAGAAATCATCAACGAATTCGGTGGTGAGATTCCAGAGACTTACGGTGTGCCAGTAGAAGAAATCGTGAAAGCGATTCGTTACGGTGTTCGTAAAGTCAACATTGATACAGATCTGCGTCTAGCTGCAACCGGTGCGATTCGTCGTAGCCTAGCAGAGCACAAAGGTAACTTCGATCCACGTAAATACTTAACTGAAAGTATCAAAGCGATGAAAGCGGTATGTATCGACCGTTACGAAGCCTTTGGTTCAGCAGGTCAAGCATCACGTATTCATACGATCGATCTTGAGGAAATGGCAATCCGTTACGAGCATGGTGAGTACTCGAAAGGCCGTCGTTTCTAATAACGAGAGTGAACGAGTAACTTTTTTAAAATTCTTTTAAAAAAAGGGTTGACCTATAAATCGGTTCACCTATAATGCTCGCCATTCCAAGCGGGAGTGGTGGAATTGGTAGACACGCTGGATTTAGGTTCCAGTGCTTCACGGCGTGAGAGTTCGAGTCTCTCCTTCCGCACCAAATTAAAGAAAGCCGAGTTACTTTGTAGCTCGGCTTTTTTTATGCCTTTTTGACACCATGGTGTTTCTTTCAGAGCGGTTCTCGTTAGAATGTCTTTATCGCTTAAAGACTTATATAGAATTATGCTCTTGTTTCGCTTCTTCGTCGCTACGCTATTTGCCATGGTGTTTATGTCACCCTCATGGGCGTATAACTATGGGCAATCTGCCTTTAGCTTGCAGCGTTACCTAGATGCTAACCCCAACCAACAGCCATTGATTGAGCAATTATCAGTGCGCGTGCATTCGCAACCAATTCCCATGTCTACTTCGCAATCTACAACACAAAAGATTGCCGTGGTGCTACGTGGTTCTGCTGATTTACCCAGTAACCAAGCGTGGATTGTCGCCTTTAAGCGGCGTATGCAAGAGTTGAATATCGATTTTCGTTTGGATGTTTTTCATGTCGAAGGAGAAGCCGATATTTCCCTAACATTACGAACCTATAAACGAATTGAAGCGGCGAATTTTGATTATCTGATAGTGGATGGTGTGGATGGCTATAATCGTCCGTTACTAGAGGGGATTTTAAAGCACGGTGAAATAAAGGTATTGTTGCTGAATGCTATGGCCCCATTTGATGCGTGGCGATTGCATCCGCCGTTAATGTATATCGGTATTGATAGTGTGAAAATGATTCACCGTTTGGCGAGTTACTTAGAGCGGGTATTACCAGCTAAATCCGTGGTTGATATTATTTCTACCAAAGAGGCCAGCTTAAATCAGCGCTACTGCCAGATTTTCGTGAATGAGTGGAATTTCTTGGGACGAACAGCGCGTTTTAGTTATCAAGTCGCAGACCAAGCGGAGAGTGCTTATCATGCGGCAACGGAAGTGCTAGACCGGAGTGTGGACACCCTGATGGCACACTTTATTTTTTCTTGTACGCCTAATATTGCCCAAGGTGTGGCACAGGCGATCTCTGAGCGGGGTGCCAGTACTGCCACGACCAATGCTTGGTTGGGGCAGGAATCCATTAGCAAGGCTAGTCAGGATGGTATAGTCATGGTTACAGTTTTGGAGATGAAAGATAATGTGGCTATAGCTACAGCTGAAGCGATCAAGGGCGATATTGAATCGCGCTTATTGCCAAGGATTTACATGGAGTCTTCTCTGATGCTAACGCCAGAAATGGATGAGCAAACGCGTCAAATGACCTTTCAACAAGCCACGCCTTATTCTTCTGCGCTATGGCCACGTTAAGTTTACGAGCGCGTTTTAAACGAAACGCAATTGCCCCGTTCATTTTAGCCACGGTCTTTCTTTGTGCGCTTGTTTGGGTGATGGATTTCTTTACTCAGCGTGATTACGCTGCCGCGGCGTTACAACATCGTGTTCAGGCGTTGCGTATGAGCTTCTCGGCTTATCTTGATCGTGCCAATTTTGAAGTGAAGTATTTATCTGAGCAGGTCAGTGATGGCGAAAGCTTAGATGCCTTGTTCCAGCTGCATGATGTGCTATTTTTTGGTGGTTTGGATTTCTTCTATATTGAGAAAGAAGATGGGCAGATCATGGAAGATCCTCGGGTGCGCTTATACACACAAGACGCTTTTGTAAGTTTGATTAACGGTGCGCCGATTGAAACTTGGCATCATATTACCTCCTCGGACCAAGGTGAGCTGCTGCTCTATAAAAAGCCGCTGGATAATAATCCTGAGGGGAAGGGGAGTGGCTTTTTCTATGGTTTTATTTCCCTTAACAATAACCTTGCTTTGGCCAGTGATCTAATCACGAGCGCCGGCGCTGATTATCTGCGCATCAGTGATGTATTAGGTAAGCCGTTATTGGTAGAAAAACTGAGTGGCTTTAATGAAGATGTGGATTATATTCGCCATGAGTCGATTGTCGCATTGCCTAGCTTGGGTGAGAAGTTTTCTATCGAAGTGCGCTATGCCCGTCCGCTATTAGAGGCTTTTAGCCGTTGGGTGCTGGTTGGCTGCCTAACGGTTATTGTCGCGATGACCGTCTTATTTTGGCTGGTGATGTTGTATGCGCAGCGCATTATGTTTTTGCCAATAGCGGGGCTGCCGTCACTTGGTCGTCTCGAAACATTCAACTTCCAAGAGTTTGAGCCATTAATGGCGCAAATGAATCATTTCCAAGTCCTGCTAAAGGTACGCGATCAACATTTAGAGTTGCTGCTGAACTCACTGCAATCGGCGATTCTGTTTTGTGATGAGTCTGCTCGAGTCTCTTCACTCAATGAGGAAGCTAAATCTGTCTTTCCAAATTTTGAGCGCGCCAAAACCGTATTTGATATGACGCCGATCGCTTGTCACCAGTCGATTCAGCGGGCTCTTAAAGGTGAGTACGGTGGCGGCTTTGAGCTAGAGTTGTCCGATCAAAATAAGGTGTATGAATTTCAAACGCATACCTTTGTTAATGAATATGGTTTTCGTAGTGTCATGCTCGTGGGTAAAGATGTCAGTGAAGTTCGTCGTCTACGCTGGAATCTAACACAACGTTTTCCGAAGCACGTTCTAGATCGTCCACAGCCACCTTATTCCTTATTAATAGAGGAGCTGGAATGTCAAGCAGCTTGGCTCAAGCAAAGCCCTCAGGCTGCCAGTACATGGTTTTTTGCGATCAATGAGTTACTTCATAGTATTGCTGAGACAGACGAATCTGCACATGCCTTGATGTCGTTAGGGCAGATGGTGTGTGAGCAACAAGATGCGATAGAGCAGCGCTTGTTGCTCAATAATAACCAATGCCAATTCAAAATTGAGTTGACCTTAGAGAACGCGGTAAAACAGTTTCGTTGGACCCAAGAGCATCGAGCATTAGTTACGGTTGCTTTAATGCATTGCTATCACAGTACCATTTCTGGCCGTTATATAGACATTGGTTGGGATAGATATGGACTACTGATTAAAGTTTACGGTGCAGAGGAAACTACGCCTGCACTTGATTGGTTGCGTAAAGAATACCCTAAGCTGATAAAAGGGCGCTTTGAACAAGCAGTCGGTGGTCGTGTTCAGTTCACGGCAGCGTTAACTCCAGAGCATCACCTTGAACCCCTATCCGCGACAGATCAGTGCGTATCCTTCATCAAGAATGACTTTCCCGAAAGTGGACGTGTGCTTGATGCCTTGACAGCGGCAGGCTTGAAGGTAGACGTTTTTTCATCTTTTTCTGAGTTCTTTGGCTCTAGTAAGTCTTATCGCCATAGCTATGATGCCATGTTTGTGGCGTTGGGGGATGAAGCATTGGCGCTGGAAAGTGTTAACAAACTTCGAGCATCCAGTGGCCGTGATGTGTTACCGATCATCTATATTGCCACGAACAAACAAGTGCTTTTGGATGAATCACACACATTGTTACTGCATCAATTGATGCCCTATCGTTTAGTCACGCAAATGGCTTCTCTAGAAGGGCTAGCGCCTATTAGTTTGGGAGATTGGGCAACTCATGAAACGAATTTCATTATTGTCGGAGGCAGTGATCTGAGCCAAGTGATTTGGCAATCCGAGTTAAGTGCTAACGATTTTATTGCGCGACGAGAGAAAGATGTGGCCAACCTAGTGTCGGTACTACGCCATACAAACCCTGTGGTTATACTGGTATTGGATAAGGATACCGCACGCAAAGCACTGAAGTTGCATTTAGTAAAGCTGGTGAATACGAAATGGTTTGTGCTTGAGGATTTTTCAGAACGACCTGATACAATGCCTTTTATAGATATCGGCGGTCAGTTGCCAAACGATAGTGCAATTGACATGCTACGACAAACATTGAAACGAAAAGGTTAGTAGCTATGAGTGTGATTGGATTGATCGGAGCCATGGACGAAGAAGTCGCGGTGATCAAAGAATGGATGACGGATATTCAAGCGACTGAAGTGGCTGGTTGCGAATTCTTCCAAGGTCAATTGGATGGCAAAGATGTGGTATTGCTGAAGTCGGGCATTGGTAAGGTTAATGCGGCTGTATCCACAACACTACTTTTGGCGAACTTTAAACCTTCTACGGTCATAAACATTGGTTCGGCGGGTGGCTTTGATCCAGAGCTGGAAGTGGGGGATGTCATTATTTCCGATGCGGTTGTACATCATGACGTCGATGTGACTGCGTTTGGCTATGCGATTGGTCAATTGCCAAGCATGCCTGAGACCTTCAAGGCAGATGAAGCGCTGATTGCTCTTGCAAAAACAGCCGTGGCTAATGTGGGGCAGGTAAAGGCAAAGGTAGGCTTAATTGGGACCGGTGATGTATTTATGTGCCAAGCTGAGCGAGTGGCTGCGGTTCGAGCCTCATTTCCGACACTAAAAGCTGTGGAGATGGAAGCAGCGGCGGTGGCACAAGTCTGCCATAAATTTGCCGTGCCTTTCGTGGTGGTACGCTCCTTATCCGATGTCGCTGATAAAGAGTCGCCTGCGAGCTTTGAAGAGTATTTAACTGTCGCAGCACAGAATTCCTCTTTGATGATTCGAGCGATGCTTAAAGAAATACAATAATAAAAAAGTAGGAGGTACGTGTGTCGAGATGTCGAAAACTGTTATACAGCCTAGCCTTGGTTGCTCCTATTGCTCAGGCAGAGTCGGTCGCAGCTACCTCCGAAACGTCTGATAAAGCGTGGTGGTTGTCTACCCATGAAAGTATGTCTCATACAGTGGGGGAGTGGTCCAATGGATTAGATGAGTTCTTCTCGGGGCAGCGTCATGATTCAGTCTCTGACAGTGTGGTAAGCATGCGCTTTGGTTCCATCATAGAAGGCAATGATGGCGTGTCCGGTTTCTTCAATCTGGATGCTCGATTGCATCTGCCAAATACCGAAAATCGCCTAGATTTGATTATCGAATCTGATGCTGATGAGCTGACCCAAGATAATCGCTTATACGACAACGCCCCAGGACAAACCATTTTACAATCCGCACAAAATACGCGTTTTGCGACCATGTTGCGTTACTTCAAAGAAGAGTGGAACGCCAACATTGATATGGGTTTGCTTGTAGAAATGCCGGTAGATCCTTTTGTTCGTATTACTTTTAACCAAGATATGGCACTGGGGAAATGGGGGATTCGCCAAGAAGAATCTTTGTTTAGCTATTACACCTTGGGTTATGGCGCTCGCTATGGTGTGAAAGCGCTGCGTCAACTATCTCCCGACTATCAATTTGGCGCTGATTTCGGTGTTACTTATCTTGAAGTGGAAGCTGAAACTTTCTGGCGTGAGAATATCTTCTTGAATCAGCGGGTGTCTGACAAAAGTAAGCTGCGCTATCAATTCAGTTACTTGCAAGAGGGCGGCGTGCCCCATGCAGAGAGTTTTCTGTACTTTGTTGAATACCAACGATTGCTATACGACAACTGGTTAATTGGCCAACTCAAGCCGCAAATGACCTACGAGCGGGAAAATGAGTACAAGTCGGAGTTTTCTCTGACGGCATCATTAGAAGTATTGCTAGGGCCTAACTTCCTATAAGACTTATTCTATCTAAGTGTCGTTCGCAAAGTAGCCAGACTCTTTGTATAATGCCGCGCCCAACATCTACGAATAGCTTTAGCGGACAACTCATGAGACCCGACCAAATTCAACCTGAACAATATTCTGCTCAATTAGCGACTAAGAAAGAAGCGCTGAACGCCCTGATGGCTGGCCTCGAACTGCCTGAGCTGGAGGTATTTGAGAGCGCTCCAAGTCACTATCGTATGCGTGCAGAGTTCCGAATTTGGCATGAAGGGGACGATCTTTACTACGCGATGTTCGATTCCGCAGATCCTCGTACGCCTATTCGCGTCGATCAATTTTTAGCAGCTTCTACCTTGATCAATGAATTGATGCCTAAGCTTTTGGCGGCAATCAAAGATATTCCAGTACTACGTCATAAGCTTTTTCAAGTCGATTTTTTAACCACGACGACAGGCGAGGCTTTGATCAGCATGCTGTATCACAAGCCGATTGATGATGCTTGGCATGCTGCCGCTGTGGCGCTTAATGATCAATTTCCTGCTTGCCACTTTATTGGCAGAAGCCGTAAGCGTAAGCAAGTACTGACGCGTGATTTCGTTATGGAAACCTTAACTGTGAATGGACGTAAGTACCATTATCAACAGGTTGAAAATAGCTTTACTCAGCCGAATGCGGGCATCAATGAAAAAATGCTGGAGTGGGCATTAGATGTGACACAAGGTTGCTCTGGAGATCTGTTGGAGATGTACTGCGGTAACGGTAACTTTTCGATCCCATTGGCGCGCCGCTTTGATCGTGTGATCGGTACTGAGATAGCGAAAGTGTCGGTGAATTCGGCTAGCTTAAACATTGCTATGAATGGGATGAGCAATGTACAGGTCGTGAAAATGGCCAGCGAAGATGTCTCAGCGGCATTGAACGGTGAAGGGGAGCTGCCAAAAGCTTTGTTACAGGCGGGCATGGATACACTTACGCCATCGGCAGTATTAGTAGACCCTCCACGAGCAGGCTTAGATGACGGTACTGTAGAGTTGGTGCGAAAAATCGATCAGATTATTTATATTTCGTGCAACCCAGAAACGCTTAAGAATAATCTAGAAGCACTTTCAAACACGCACAAGGTTACTCGCTTTGCGATGTTTGACCAATTCCCATATACCCACCATGTTGAAACCGGTGTTTTCCTAGAACGACGTTAAGTCGTTCTAGGTTCATTGATTGAAAGTTTAAGCCGAGAAGTTGATAGTCTGGCCCAAAGCAGAGTCTGGACTGATATTGTACTGGGAAGCAACGCTGGCACTCTGAGTGGAATTTGAAGGGGTTGCATTCAGGGTGTTCCCCGAGCTGCCGTTGACTTCTGCTGCAACACTGGAATTATTAGACGTCGCGCTTGCGCCAAATTGAGAAGCGGTTGTTGTATCAGCCCCGCTATCTGTAGCACTCGCTTGGGCCACGGTTGTTGCGGCAATGTTGTCTTGTGCAAGCTGCTGAGCTTCTGGTGAAATGCTAACTGACACATCAACTGAAGGCGGCGCAACGCTGGAGCTGGTTTGCGGACTTCCGTTAACAGTTGAGGGTGCTACAGCAGGCAGGGCAAGTTCACTGTCAAGCGGACTTTGGCTTACTAGACTGTTGTTAATACCTTCAATGGCCATGTTTTACCTCGTTGTTTATATTTTAAACACTTCTATTCTAGTGCTGAAGCACTTTGCTTGCCAGTGTAAATATGTAGTTAAGGTGTAAATTGTCTGTTAGCTGAGAAATCATCCACTCAAGATGAGGCACATTCCAGTAGGTTTCGCTTTGCGGTTTTTGGTTGTGTGTTAACATGGTTGGGTACAACCCCAAACCATAGAGATACTAAGAAAATCATGAGCAACACTTCTTTAGAAAAAGCAAAAATCAAAATTTTGTTACTAGAAGGCGTGCATCAATCTGCTATTGAGGCGTTGAATGCCGCTGGTTACGAAAACATTGAATTCCACAAAACCGCTTTGGCGGAAGACGAGCTAATCGAAAAGATTGCCGATGCGCACTTCATTGGTATTCGTTCCCGTACTCAACTGACAGCGAAAGTGCTAGAGCATGCGAATAAGCTTGTCGCAATCGGTTGCTTCTGCATCGGCACCAACCAAGTTGACTTAGACGCGGCATCGAACAAGGGTATTGTTGTCTTCAACGCTCCTTTCTCCAACACACGCAGTGTTGCCGAGTTAGTGTTGGGCGAAATGATTCTATTGTTGCGCGGCATCCCAGAGAAAAATGCTGTCTGCCATCGCGGTGGTTGGATGAAGTCTGCGGTAGGTTCTTTCGAAACTCGTGGTAAGCGTCTTGGTATCGTTGGTTATGGCAGTATCGGTACTCAGTTGAGCGTTTTAGCGGAATCACTGGGTATGGACGTTTGCTTCTACGACATCATTACCAAGCTGCCATTAGGTAATGCACGTCAAGTGAAGTCACTAGAAGAGCTACTGTCAACTTGTGACGTAATCACACTGCATGTGCCAGAAACAGCTAGCACTAAGATGATGATTGGCGCAGAAGAGATTGCTCAGATTAAAAAAGGTGCAATTTTCCTAAATGCTTCTCGCGGTACAGTTGTTGATCTTGAGGCATTAGCCGAGTCGATCAAAGCGGGCAACATCGCGGGTGCCGCAATCGATGTATTCCCTGTTGAACCAAAAGGCAATGCCGAAGAGTTCGTATCACCACTTCGTGGTCTAGACAATGTGATCTTGACGCCACACGTTGGCGGTTCGACCATGGAAGCTCAGGAAAACATCGGTGTTGAAGTCGCTGTAAAACTGATCCAATACTCTGATATCGGTACGACGACGGCAGCGGTTAACTTCCCTGAAGTGGCATTGCCTGCTCAAGCGGACAAACACCGCATCCTACACATCCATGAAAACCGTCCAGGCGTGTTGTCTAAGATCAACGCGATTTTCTCTGACAACAACATTAACATCTCGGGTCAGTTCCTACGTACGACCGAAAAGATCGGCTACATGGTCATGGAAGTCGATGCAGAAATGGGTGAGATTGCGCTAGAGAAAGTGAAAGAAGTAGACGGCACTATTAAAGCTCGTGTTTTGTTCTAAGCAAGCTTTTCGCTAGTCATAAAAAAAGCCAGTGTGACCCCCATCGCACTGGCTTTTTAGTGTCCCGATGCCTAGGTATACAGTGCTTAACTGGAGCGAATACCCAAGGTAGTGGTGATATCGTCGATTTTCTGACGTACATTGCTAGTCATTTGCGCTAGGAAGCGCTCTGATTCATCAGCCTGTGAGCGAACTCTTTCCACCGTTTCGGTTAATAGGCTTACACTTCGTTTCTGATCTTCGGCGTACCCTGATGCTTTGCGAGACAAGACCGTTGATTGATGCGATTTCTCTTGTACTTCCTGTGCTGACTGCCCGAGTTCTAGTGTCAAGGTTCGTTGCTCAGACGAAGCGGACTCAATGAGCTCTAGGTTCTTGCGTAAGTTTGACGTAGAAGTGGTCAGAGAGTTGAAGATCGAGGTTATTTCTTCTAATGAATGCTGCGTGCGACCGGAAAGCGTACGTACCTCATCTGCCACGACCGCAAAGCCTCGCCCCGTTTCGCCTGCTCGTGCGGCTTCGATGGCGGCGTTTAAGGCAAGCAAATTGGTTTGTTCTGCGATGTCACGAATGCCGCTGACAATGGAGTTGGCACTCGAAACCGAGTTTTCTAAGCTTTTCAAGGCATCCTTACTGTTATGTAGGCGTTCAACCGTGGTCTGATTGGCTTGTTCAAGGGTTGAAACTTGTTTTGAGCTCAGTGCCATGGCTTCGCTGGTGTCGTGTGCGTAGCTTTCTACTTCTTTGGCGCGCACTTCCGCTTTGTTGGCTAGCGTATCGACATGTGCTGCTTGTTCAACGGTTTGCTCAAGCGCTTCTTTAGAGGCCACACTTAAATCATGTACTTGGCCAAAGGCATTCAGCATCTCATTAAGTGAGCTTGAAATATTCTTTAGCTCGGTATCACGTTGGGTGCGCTGAACTGCAATTTGTTCCAAGTAGCGGTTTAGGTAACGAGCGACATCGGTCAGTTCGTTTTTATTGTTTTTAACGGACAGCTGATGAATGTTGTCACTTTCAACTAAGGCTTTTACTGCGTCATATAGATCACGTGCGCTGTTGACCACAATACGACTTTGAAATAGATGTGTTGTGATGGTTGTCAGCACCATAATTAAGACGAAGGAACCGAAAGCGATCAGCGTATTGCGCTCTGATGCAGCGGTAGACGCCTTGATTGTTTCTGTGCCTTTATTCAATTCTTGGCTTAATTGCTCAATAAGCTTGCGGACACTCGTTTTTGCCGAGGCGGCTTGCTCTAGAACAGATAAGCTGTTTTCAACATCTTTGATGTAACGATTTGCCCAAGTGTTGAGCTCATTTTTTGTCTCTTCAAATGCATCACTCGCCGCTTCACTTTTATCCTCGCTCCCCCATCCCATCAAGGCAGATAAGTCATTAGAGTCTGTTTGACTTGATTCGCTGTTGTTTTGCCAAGCAGGGAGAGCGTTAAAGGCTTGAACTTCAGCGATCAAATGTTTGTTGGCGCTTTGGAGTAGGTCTCGATTGGCTGGCGTTTGGCTGTTTAGGAAATCATTTGATGCTTGTTGTAGTAGTGCCAGTGCTGCGTACATATTGCCTTGAGCCTTTAAATAATCGGCGAGCAGATCATTGCTGACATCCGTTGCAGAATTCAGCGTTTGGTTTAAATAGTCCAACGATAACAACATTTGTCGAGCATTGTTTTCGACTAGCGCATAAGGATTACCTGATAGCTTGCCTGCTGCGCGCACGTCAGATTGCAGATTGGCTAAGACCGCATCTAAGCGTTCATTAAGAGAGGTCCGCAACGTAGTTGGCAGTGTTTCAAGCATTGGCTTGATCTGCCCGGTGATGAAAGTTTCCGCATCTTGTAATTGAGAGGTTTCGCCAGAGGAAAGGTAGCCTTCAATACGTTGCTCAAGTTGAATGGCTGACGCTTGCCATACTTGGTTAAAGGCGTCGCTTTGCTCAAATGCTGCACGGTATTGTTGCGTACTCCAGAGTAGCAATGCCGCGAGAGCGGCCGCGATCACTAAATAGCTGAATGTGGTAGCACGAGTTACATGGGAGATTTTCAAGGTCCGCTCACTTTATGTTGGCTAGAGTGGTTTCGTTGCGGCTTACTTTATTATGAAAATATGACGGTTTTGTTTCTGGGTGTACTGATGTTGTGATTTGTAACCAAAATGACGTTGAAATGTAACAGGCAGATGATCATGTTCAGAAATGAACAATGGTCAAAGTTGACCAAATGTTTCATTTTAAATTGACTGGACATTTTTTAGTCACTAAATTGTCATCTTTGCTGCTTAATAATTAAACGTATAGTTAACAAAAATTGCAGCATTCGTAATTCAATGAAGTGCGAATATCACAAGGATACAAGGAGTCATCATGTCAATTTCTCGTCGTCAGTTTATCAAGGGCGCATCGCTCGCAGGTGCGGTCGCAGCAACCCCGTTCTCAATCAGCCAAGCCGTCGCTGCCAATAAAGAGCTCAAAATCTATGCTTGGGCAGGTTACATAACCGATGAAATGCTTTCAGACTTCAAAGCGAAGACTGGAATTAACGCCACCTTCACGCCATACGGTACTAATGATGAGTTGATGAACTCACTACGTGCGACGGATGGTACAGGCTTTGACATTATCATGCCGACAGTAGACCGAGTGCCTGGCTACGTGGATTACGATCTGGTTCAGCCTTTGGACACGACACGTATTAAATGGGATGGCTGTCTTGATAGTGCCATGTCTGGTTCCGAAGTGGGTGGTGTTGTAAACGGTAAACGGTACTTTGCACCATCGGACTGGGGGACGGAGGCAATTGCTTACAATAAAGAGCAGGCCAGCGTTGATCCTAAAAATCTCAGCTTTGGCGATCTGTGGAAGCCTGAGCATGCGGGTGGTGTCACGGTACGTGGGCACTCTGCGTTGGTTGGTTTGGGATTATGGCTAGAAAAGATGGGCAAGCTGCCATTTCCTCTGTTGGACTCGTACAAAAATGAAAAAGCCATGCGTGCGAACTTTGATGTGATTTTAAAAGAAGCCATTCAGCACAAAGATATGATTGCGCAGTTCTGGTCAACAGAAAATGAAGCGCAGGGAGCTTTCCGCACCAATGGCGCAATCATTGGCCAAACTTGGGATAGTACGGCATTCAAACTTGCCGAAGAAGGCGAGCCGATTGCCTACGGTGCGCCGAAAGAAGGCGCTTTGGCATGGATGGAAGGCTTCGTTATTCCTAAGAATGCTAATAACGTTGATGCGGTGTATGAGTTTATTAACTGGTACTACACCCCTGAAGCAGGCGCAATGTTTGTCAAAGCGACAGGTTACAACTCGACCGCTAAAGGGGCATCGGACTTGCTTCCTCAAGCAACAAAAGACTTCTTTAACAGCTCTTATTCGCAAGAGGATCTAGCTAACCTTTGGTGGTGGCCGATCCAAGAACCATGGTATGTGGCGTTGCGTAACGAGTATCAAGATCGTTATTTGTCAGCGTAATACTCGATTGGGTCTTTAAGAAGCCTGCTGGTTTTCCAGCGGGCTTTTTGTCTTTGAAAACTATAACGAATAAATGCGAGAGGGCTTATGGACAGCAGTGTTCATCTAGACAATGTTGTTATGCGCTTTGGGGATTTTACCGCAGTGCAGCAAATGGATTTAAAAATCGAATCGGGAGAGTTTTTTAGTTTCCTAGGGCCGTCAGGCTGTGGCAAGACCACCATCTTAAATATGGTGAGTGGCTTTCTTGAACCAAGTGAAGGTGTGGTGCGCATTGGCGGCCAAGATATGAAAGGCGTGCCTGCTAATAAGCGACCGACCTCCATGATTTTTCAGAACCTGGCACTTTTCCCTCTAATGAGCGTGGCTGAAAACATCGAATTTGGCTTAGAAGTGCGGGGAGTATCCAGGGCAGAGCGTAAGAAGGTTTCGGACCGATTACTTGAATTGGTAGCGCTTGAAGGCAGTGGTAATAAAAAAGTTTCTGAGCTTTCTGGGGGGCAAAAACAACGTATTGCGATTGCTCGCGCGTTAGCCGTTGAGCCGCAGGTGCTTCTACTAGATGAGCCATTGTCAGCATTGGATTTAAAACTGCGCCAACATATGCGTACCGAATTGAAAGAAATTCAGCGTAAGACAGGCATCACTTTTATCTACATCACCCACGATCAGGGTGAAGCGCTCACGATGTCAGATCGAGTAGCAGTGATGTCTGCTGGCAAGTTGCAGCAAGTTGCCGATCCTATTTCTCTATATCAAAGTCCTCACACCCCTTTTGTGGCATCCTTTGTTGGAGAAAACAATACAATTTCAGGAAAAGTAATAGAGTGTCGTGCTGGTGAAGCGGTTATTGATGCTGGTCTGTTGGGCCAGTTCGCAGGACGAGTGCTCAATCCTATCGAAGTAGGAACGCAAGCAACGTTGTTTATTCGTCCGGAATCATTACAGCTTGGACAGGGAGCGGATTTTGAATTAGTCACTACGTTGTCTGAAGTGAATTTTGAAGGCTCTTATCTCACACTGAGTAGTCAGGCTGGCGAGACGCCTCTGAATATCCAACTGCGAGCGAACCAGTATCAAGAGGATATGGTCGCAGGACGCCATCAAATCCTATCTTTCCGTGCTCAAGATGCCATTATTATGGCTGGGGAGGCGGATGATGTTTAACCAACTTAAAGCTCGCTTTGGTGGGCCTTTATCGGTTGGCATCATGGCACTTATTGCAGTGTGGTTGATTGGTATGGTGATTTTGCCTCAGCTGTTAATGGTCGATTACTCATTTAAGCCCAATTTATTGCCGAGTGAAGTGGGTGGCTTGAAAGACCAGTATACGCTTGATAACTATGCGACGCTGTTTGGTAACAGTATTCACTTATCGATTTTCTTTAAGACCATTTGGTCGAGTGTGTTAGTGACCACGCTAACCCTGTTCGTCAGTTACCCCCTTGCTTTTTATCTTGCTAAGGTGGCAACGCCAAAGCAGGCGGCTTTATGTTTGCTGTTGCTGATTATTCCCTTCTGGATCAATGAAATCCTACGAACCTTCTCTTGGTACATTATCCTCGCTTACAAGGGGCCATTAAATGCCTTGTTACTAGGGCTTGGCTTGATTGATCGGCCTGTTCGGTTCTTATCGGGTGATGGGGGGGTGCTCATCGGTATGGTTTATGCGTATATCTTGTTCATGATCTTCCCGATTTATAACGCGATTGACAGCCTTGATAGCAATCAAGTCAAAGCCGCCCGAAATTTAGGTGCTGGGTGGGTTCGTACTCATTACCGCATCATCATTCCTCATGCAAAACCAGGTATCGCAACGGGTTGTATTATGACCTTTATGCTCGCGGCAGGAAGCTATGCGGTTCCTGCATTGCTTGGCTCTCCAGGTAGTCGATGGTTTACGCAAATCATCTATAACTGGTTCTTTGAAGGCGGGGATTGGAATCAAGGTGCAGCTTATGCCTTCTTATTGTTGATTATTTGCATTGGCTTTATTGGCCTTGTCATGAAAGTGTTTAAGGTTGGCTTGGGAGATATTGCACGATGATGAGATCCGAGACGATTTTTAAATATGGGGTGCGCTTATACATCGGTGTGTTCTTTTTATATCTATTTACGCCTTTGATCGTTATGGGATTAGCAACCTTTAACGATAGCCGCTTTCCTACGATTTCACCTTGGCGTGGAGCGACATTAAAGTGGTTTGAGGCGCTGGCTCAAGATGGCGCGATGTGGGAAGCGTTGGCTAATAGCCTTATTGTTGCCTTGGGCGTTCTGCTTATCGCTGTGCCAATCGGTGTGTGCTGCGCTCTGTTTCTCTCAACTTATCAGGGGCGAGGGAAGACGTTTGTGTATTCGCTGATGATGTCGCCTTTATTAACCCCTGGTGTCATCGTAGGGATTTCTGCGTTGATCTTCTGGCGTGGCTTAGATGTAAACGGTGGCATTATGCTAACGGTGATTGCACAGACCACCTTTATCACTGCATATGTCATGCTGATGGTGTTGGCGCGTTTACAAAGATTTGACCGAACATTGGAGAATGCCGCATTAAGCTTAGGCGCGAATCAATGGCAGACATTTAGGCGCATTTTATTGCCATACCTAAAGCCTGCTATTTACTCCGCGGCAGCGATTGCCTTCTTACAGTCATTTGAAAACTACAACACCACACTATTTGTAAAGGGCTACGACACCACCCTAACGGTTTACATTGCATCGAAAGTTAGAACGGGCTTAACGCCAGCTGTAAATGCTTTGGGTTTAGTGTTGATTGCGCTTACAGTTGTTTTGGCTGTGGTCTATGAAATAAAACGTCGGCAAGAGCTCAAGCAGTCAGAATAAGCTGTTACATCACCTAAAATACACAAAGATGGATAAAAAACATCCATCTTTGCTTGCCTTTGTTTAAAAAACAAACTAAAACTACATACCCTTTCGGCGAAGATGACGTATAAGTGACTTTTTTATTAATTTTTTAAAAAAGTGCTTGCGCTGAAAATTCTGATGCGTATTATACGCACCCACTGACACGGACAACGCTTCACAACAACGAAGCGGACAACGAGTCAGACGCTCTTTAAAATAGATAATCAGATAATTTGTGTGGGCGCTTGCTGGAGACTTCTCAAAAACTTTGAAGTCTTAAACAAGTGACCATGTCAATTCGCTTTACGTTCTTTAATCTTCGGGTTGAAGAATATAGTAAAAGTCAGACGTGATTCACGAGTTTGAGCAAACTTTTTTAAACTGAAGAGTTTGATCATGGCTCAGATTGAACGCTGGCGGCAGGCTTAACACATGCAAGTCGAGCGGTAACAGGAATTAGCTTGCTAATTTGCTGACGAGCGGCGGACGGGTGAGTAACGCGTA
>NZ_LIQF01000016.1 GCF_001418205.1 Marinomonas fungiae
GTAAGCGTCCGGTAATCTACACATTCACTCGTTAATTCAATCACACTAACCTCTCCATTTTTACGGAGATAAATCATGATTGGGTTTTCTGAGTCCTTGCCTGTCATATTGATATGCGGTCCAACCGATATGCGTAAATCTATTGATGGATTGTGTGCCATCGTAGCCTATGAATTGGAGCAGGAACCTTGCTCTGATCGACTGTTTGTTTTCTGTGGCCGCACTCGTAACCGCCTCAAAATTTTGCAGTGGTCTGCAAATGGTTTTTGGTTGCACTATAAGCGTTTGGAAAAAGGGGCCTTTAAGTGGCCAGGGATCGAAGATGATGAGCTGTCTCTCACCATTTCAACACGCCAGTTACATTGGCTGCTTGAAGGATTGCCTCTCGAATTAGAGCAAGCGCATCCACATGTTGTATATCGATATCATGGCTAATACGCTTTATGTTAAGGCCGTTATGGTATAATCCACGCCATGATGAAGACAATGAATGACCTCCCTGACGATATTGAACTGCTTAAGAAAATGTTGCTTGAGCAGCGACAGATGTTGACTGAAAAAGATCAACAGATTGCCAAAAAAGACACCGAAATCACGCAGTGGCAATCACGCTATCAGCATGTTTTAGAACAATGGCAACTGGCTCGTCAGCGTGCGTTTGGCAAAAGCTCTGAGGCCATGCCCGGTCAAGGCGAGTTATTCGATGAACCACAATCTCTGCTCGAAGAAGAGACAGAGCATAAAGCGATTGACACACCAATTGCACAATCTCGTAAGCAACCAAAGCGTCAGCTTTTGCCAAAAGACCTACCTCGTGAAGTGGTGCTGCTCGATATTGCGGACAGTGAAAAAGTCTGTGACGGTTGTCATGGTGCCCTGCATCGTATGGGGGAAGACAAGGCAGAGCGTCTAGAGTTTATCCCCGCTCAACTAAAAGTTATTGAAACCGTTCGCCCGAAATATGCATGCCGACAATGTGATCAAACGGGGACTAGTGTACAGATTAAGCAACGAGCTCCTGAGCCAAGTCTTATTCCAAAAGGCATCGCCACCCCATCATTGTTAGCGCAAATCATCAGTGGTAAATATCAATACGCCTTGCCGCTGTATCGCCAAGAAGCCCTGTTTAAGCAATACGGCATTGAGCTAAGCCGACAAACGATGTCGGACTGGATAGAAAAATGTGCGATCGCGATACAGCCTATTTATGATCGCTTATATGAAGTGCTGCTGGAGCAACCAGCACTTTATGCAGATGAAACCACACTGAATGTGGTCAAAGAAGCAAAAAACACCTGCTACATGTGGGTGTATTGCAGTGGTACTGATCAAGATGTCTCACCCCCCAAATTATTAGCATCGGGGGCTCAACGCATCGTGTTGTACGACTTCCAGCTCTCGCGATCAGGACAATGTCCCAAAACGTTCTTAAAAAATTATCAAGGCTACCTACAGGTTGATGGCTATGGTGCTTATGAACAAACAGACGCACAGCTGGTCGGTTGCTGGGCCCACGCACGTCGCTACTTCATGGACATTGCAAAAACGTCCCCCAAGGGAAAAGCGGGCAAACATACGCTAGCACTGAACCATATTCAAAAGCTGTATGCGATTGAAGCCCGAGCACAGCAGTGTAAGACGACTAAAGAAGCGTTTGCCTATCGTCAGGCCCATGCGCCGCAAGCGCTTGCAGATTACAAAGCATGGTTAGAGAAAACGGTTTCACAGAAGCCACCATCAGACAAACTGACCAAAGCTCTGAACTACAGTCTAAACCAATGGGATAAACTGATCCGTTACGTTGACGATCCCTGCCTCAATATCGACAACAACCGCGCCGAACGAGCCATCAAGCCGTTTGTGATTGGACGTAAAAATTGGTTGTTTGCCAACACAGCAAACGGCGCGCAATCGAGTGCGAACCTTTACAGCTTGATCGAAACCGCCAAAGCCAATGGCTTGATTGCCTATGATTATCTTGTGAAGCTGTTTGAAGAACTGCCGAAGCGGGAAAAGGGAGTGGATCTTGATGACTTATTACCATGGAACATCAAACTGACACACTGACAAATCACTCTCGCCGCCTCCATGCGGCTCAGGATCTTCCTGAAGAAAGGTAGAGCTCCCGTCCTTGGGAGCTTAAACTATCCATAGCTCTCTACCTTAGACATACCATAAAGATATCAGTGTTGGATTGCATCACTTGAGTATCAGAAAGCTGTTTTAGGTCAAAAAATAGACTCAAGGTGTGGATGCCCAGACGCTTACAGCGCTATGAATTACATGATGTTAAAGTCGAAATGGCCGATGAAGGGAAAGATCATTACGATATCCAAGCCAAGACCGTACGTCTTAGCCCGTATGTTTTGAATGAACGTTCATTGACTGCCGTCGCAGTCGCCGCCCATGAAGTTGGGCATGCCATCGCTCACCATCGCCAAGAGACGGTAGCCCGTCTCAGAACACGCTATTTGCCTTACGCCATGATGGTACAGCGTCTTGCCGTCATCATGCTATTCGCGTGGCCTGTGATAAGTGCGGCTCTTCGTTTGCCCTATACACCAGTGTTGCATGGTTTAGTCATTGTCACGTTGGGTCTGGTAACGGTATTTGTACAACTGGCAATCTTGCCAGAAGAATGGGACGCCAGCTTCAACAAAGCCTTACCGATGTTACAGAAAGGCCGCTATTTACCTAGCCAAGACATTCCCAAAGTACGCCGTATCCTGACGGCTTGTGCTATGACCTATGTGGCGTCAGCGTTAATGAATATTTTATTGTTCTGGCGTTTCCCAAGGCGCTAGAAAATTGTCATCTCCATCGGTTGAAATATTAGTCCCGCGATTTGACCAACGTTACCTGAGATCCCAAAGCCATATTTTTGATAAGCTGGCACCGAAGACAGCGATGCGCTAACGGTGATCTTATTACTGCGTACCTGCTGTAAAAGCCCATTAAAAAGTGCTTTACCTATGCCTTGTTTTTGCTGATCAGGGGATACAAACAACATAGAAACATGACAGCCATCTCTTAGTTCTGCTACACCGACTACCTTATTTTCAACCTCAGCGACCAGCATCACTGTGTCCTTAGCCATTCGCTCTCGAAAAGACTCAGGCATAGCGATGTTGCGGAAGGTGGCAATCCCTTCGTCTGGCAATGAACTGGCGACCGAGTGATGGAATGCCGCTAAACAAACGGCGCTGGCCGCTTCCATGTCGGATGGCTGTAATGTCCTTATGTTCATGAGGGTTCTCTGTTAGTAGTGTTAAAAGATATTTTTCATGTCAGAGCAGAGGTCTCTTCCTTGAAGACTTTCATGCCTCGCGACATGTAATTATTCAACGCATTCGGGTGGTCTAATGTACATGTGTGAACCCAAACTCTTTGAGTCCCAGACCATTCCCAAGCGGATGTAATCGCTTGGCTAAGCAATGCTCCACCGAATCCTTTACCAATATTTCCTTGTGAAAGGCCGAAGTATTTAATTTCGGTGTTTACACCGTCTGGTCGATACAGCTCATAATAACCTGCAATGCTTCCACGGTAGTAAGCAACCCATGTTCTCAAATTTTTATCTTCTACCCGAGCCTGCCACTGCTTATCTGTGAAGCTATCTAAATCCCCCCAATCCCAAGCACCGCCAACGAGCTGATATAGAAAACGGTTAAATTCGTATTGTGGTTGCTCACATTCAACAATGTTCAGCGACTCTGGGAGCGTTTTAGCATTGAGTTGATGAGGAGAATGCATTTCCAAATAGTAGGTAGTGAAAGTTGCCATCGTGGTTACGGATCCATGTGTACAGAGACGAAATTAATATACAAAGTACTGATAAACCTTGAACAGAGCAATGGTTAAGTTTATGTGCTGAGGCAGTTACCAAAACAATTTCGCGGCGACTTCTAGCGCTTGCGCGTGGAGCTAAAAATTGGTTTTGGTGGCTGTGATGTGAAGAACTAACTATCTGAGGCAATGCGAGTTTGCTCCCCGAACAGAGTCGGGTCGTACGACTCTCGTTTTGGAAACTGCAATCTATAGACATAAAAAAAGCCTCCGAGGAGGCCTAAGGTGGAGTAACGCTAAACTAATGTTTAGCGTTGCTGGGTCTCATAGTTAGGATGAATCCAGACTGGAACACCGGCTTCGGGCAACAGATCTTTGCCTAGAATCATGTCGGCAGCACGTTCTGCCACCATGATGGTTGGCGCGTTTAAGTTGCCGTTAGTAATGGTTGGGAAGATCGAAGAGTCCACCACGCGTAGGTTTTCCACCCCACGGACACGACATTCTTCATCTAACACTGCCATCGGATCGTCATCCGCGCCCATCTTACAAGTACAAGAAGGGTGATAAGCGCTTTCCACGTTGTCTTTTACCCAACGGTCGATTTGCTCATCTGTCTCGATATGCATACCCGGTTGAATCTCTTCACCACGGTATTCGTCTAATGCTGATTGTTGCAGTAACTCGCGGGTTAGACGGATGGTGTCGCGCCAATCCTGTTTGTCCTGTTCAGTGCTCATGTAATTAAACTGAATGCGTGGTTTGGCTTCTGGGTCATTCGATTCGATCCAGACTTTACCGCGACTTTCCGGTTTGTTCGGGCCCACGTGTACTTGGAAACCGTGACCATCCACCGCTGCCTGACCGTCGTAGCGCATCGCCGCTGGTAGGAAGTGGTATTGAATGTTAGGCCATTTAAGCCCTGCACGAGAGCGGATAAAACCGCAGGATTCAAAATGGTTGGTCGCGCCGAGGCCGTCTTTAAACAGAATCCAACGGGTGCCGATCATGCCTTTACTAATTAAGCCGAGCTTACTATTCAGTGTGACGGGTTTTTTACACCAGTATTGGAAGTACACTTCCAAGTGGTCTTGTAGGTTTTCACCGACCCCCGGCAGATTGTGTACAACCGGAACATGGGCATTGTCTAAGACTTGTTTCGGACCCACACCAGAGCGTTGCAAAATGGTCGGTGAGCCGATCGAGCCGGCACTTAGGATCACTTCTTTGTTGGCTTTGGCCTGAGTGATCTGACCGTTGTAACGATACTCAAGACCTGTGGCACGTTTGCCGTCAAACAGAACGCGCTTAGTAAGAACGCCAGTCAAAACGGTTAGATTCGAGCGCTTCATAGCGCGGCGAAGGTATGCGTTTGAGGTGGACGCGCGCACGCCATCTTTCACCGTCATGTGCATGGGGCCGAAGCCTTCTTGACGGTAGCCGTTGTAATCGTCGGTTGTACCATAACCCGCTTCCGCACCAGCGTTAATAAATGCTTGGTACAAAGGGTTCATGGTCATATCGTTGCCATTGTTAGTCGCTAATGGACCTTCGCCACCACGGTAGCTGTCTGAGCCACCTTTCCACGTTTCGGCACGCTTGAAATAGGGCAGAACGCTTTGGTAGTTCCAGCCCTTGGCACCATGTTCTTCCCATTCGTCAAAGTCACAGGCGTGACCACGTACGTAGACCATGCCATTAATAGAGGATGAACCACCTAGTACTTTGCCGCGAGGACAGTGCATTTCACGGCCATCAAGGCCAGCTTCTTTGTCGGTGTGGAATTGCCAAGCGTACTTGTCAGTGTTCATTGGGTAAGACAATGCGGTCGGCATTTGAATAAAGATGCTCTTATCCGAACCGCCCATCTCAACCAATAGCACGGTATGATCGCCGCTTTCTGTTAGGCGGTCTGCTAGCACGCAGCCTGCGGAACCCGCGCCAACAATGATGTAATCGTATACGTTATTCATGATGACTCCGCTGCATTAGTAAGGGCTAGGGATATCCGTCATAGACACCAACACACTTTTCACTTGAGTGTAAGCGCGTAATGTCTCAATACCGTTCTCTCGGCCAATGCCGGATTCTTTGTAGCCACCTACTGGCATTTCTGCTGGGGAGGCCCCCCATGTATTGATCCAGCAAATGCCCGCTTCAAGCTGCTTGATAACACGGTGAGCGCGGCTGATGTCTTTGGTAAACACGCCAGCGGCCAAGCCGTACTTGGTATCATTGGCGCGGCGGATGGCTTCGTCTTCCTCTTTGAAGCTCAATACAGACATCACGGGGCCAAAGATCTCTTCGCGCACTTGTGGCATATCATCTGTACAGTTAGTGAATACAGTTGGCTTCACAAAGGCGCCATTTTCACAGCCGTTTTCAGCATAACGCTCGCCACCACACAGCAGTGTCGCGCCAGCGTCTTTGGCGGCTTGGATGTAGTCTAGGACTTTTTGCATATGGCCTTGGTTAATCAAGGAGCCCACTTGCGTGTCCATATCCATTGGGTCGCCGATGACCATGGCTTCGGTGCGCTGTTTCAATTCGGCATTAAAGGCTTCAATCATGTCTTCGTGCACAAATACACGTGTGCCGTTGGTACAGACTTCACCTTGGGTGTAGAAGTTAGCCAACATGGCACCAGACACGGCTTGATCAACCGGCATGTCTGGGAAAATGATCAAAGGTGATTTGCCACCCAGTTCCATGGTCACTTCTTTGAGTGAAGTGGCTGCCGCAGACATGACTTTTTTGCCAGTGCCCACTTCGCCAGTAAAAGAAACTTTGTCGATTTCAGGGTGATGAGTGATTAACTGACCGGTACGACCATCCCCTTGAACGATATTGAAAACACCGTCCGGAAGGCCTGCTTCGGTAAAGATCTCTGCCAATTTGTAGGCTGTCAGCGGTGTTTCTTCCGATGGTTTAAAGATCATCGCATTGCCCGCTGCCAGCGCAGGACCAGATTTCCAACAAGCGATTTGAATAGGGTAGTTCCATGCGCCGATACCTGCGCAGACACCCAGTGGTTCACGGCGCGTGTAGTAGAAGCTGTCGGCATTCAGATCTTGGAAGTCGCCTTGGATTTTGTCGGCAAGGCCAGCGTAGTACTCGATCACGTCGGCACCGGTTTGAATATCGACAACGATGGCTTCTTGCAGCGGCTTACCTGTGTCTAATACTTCGAGCTTAGCGATTTCTTCGTTGTGCTCGCGCAGTAGATCCGCTGCACGTTTTAGGATGCGACCACGCTCTACACCACTCATAGCTGCCCAGACACGTTGACCTTGCTTGGCTGAATCAACAGCGGCTTGAAGCTCTGCTTCACCTGCCAATTCTACCGTTGCTAGCAGTTCACCTGTTGCAGGATTGTACGTATTGAAGGTTTCACCTGTCGTAGATGCAACGTAGCGGCCGTGGATGTATTGCTGCTTATTAGCCATGTATCACCTCTCAAAGTCTAAAACGTCATGCCCTTATGGGGCTGAATTGGGTTGCTCAAGTATATTTCATCTCACAATGATTTTTGTTAAATGAGCGTTTAATAAAAATCATTGTACATAAAATGAGTGATTTTGAAATGGATAGAGATAAAAAATTTTCTTGGGACTTGTAGGGTGACGGCTAACTGCTTGACACAGAAGCATAAAAAAGGGCCTTTGCTATGTCAGCAAAGGCCCTTCGGAACCGCAGATGAGGAGAATTACAGGTGCAATACGCAGTTATGTTCTGAACTCACAGGACTCTGTGCATAGGCATCCGCGCTGTCGTCATTTAGCCAAGTAGTACCATCGACTAGGTAGCGGAATTGGTACTGCTTGTCCTTCTCAAGATTGATGGTTGAGGCAAATACGCCAGTTTTTTGTCTGCGCATTGGGGTTGCCGATTCATCCCAATTGTTAAAGTCTCCGACTAGGAAAACTTGCTTTGCCCCTGCCAGTTGCTCAGCAGGTAAGGCAAATTTTACTTTGCACTCGGGTTTGGTTTTCAAATAGGTCTTTTCAATCATCTTCAGCTCCTTGAGTCCGCTATAGGATTTTGTGACTTATGCACATCTAACTATGTTGCAAGCAAGTCTTACGCCAATGGGGGTAAGTAAGGGGGTTATCCCCAATCCGCCCGAGTTAAACGCTCCTATAACCCATATTACATAACTTGAGCGCTAAAAATGAGGGCATATTGTTCAAACTATGCACAATTTTTTGGCTTCGACGACTAAACTCAGGAAGTAACACACGTTCAATGAGGAGGTTTCTATGGAATTCGCTCATGTCGTATTACTTGTCCTAGCGGTCGCCTTTATTATCAAATTAGGTTATTTGTGGTATCGCAAACACCATCAGCATGACACGCATCGCTCCCATCACGATTCTTGAGCTATATCGCTTTCAGTTAGGTAGCGCTTACGTTTACTGTCTTTTACTTTCTCTAAATCCACTAACACTAGACCGTCGACGCAGTAACCGAAGCTAGCGTCGACACCAAAGTCTAAGAAGCGCACACCGTTGTCGTCACATAGTTCACTGTATTGTTTGAACAGGGTCGGCACCGCTGCACCAAGGTTGCCAAGCTGCTCTTTCAGGCTCCGGAAATCTTCTTCGTAGCTCGTGCCAGAGAAGTAACTCTTCAGCAGTTCTTTGTGCTCTGGCTGAATGGTGTAACGATTAAAAGATGCCGCCAAGTGCTCATGGTCGGCAAAGTAGGTGCGATAAAAGTGCACAATCATGTCTTTTGCCAGCGGAGGAAAATTACCACTCAAGCTTACCGGACCGAACATGTAGCGCACTTCTGGATGCTTCATTAGATACGCGCCAATGCCATACCAAAGGTAATCAAGACTGCGTTTACCCCAGTATTTGGGTTGCACAAAGCTACGGCCCAGTTCGATACCTTTCTCAAAATAAGGCTCCATATCGCAGCTGTAGCTAAACAAGGTGCTGCTATAGATGCTGTGGTCTTTGTCGGACTTAAGATAGCGATAGACTTCGCCGATGCGATAAGCCCCGACGATCTCTAATTCCTCTTCGTCCCATAGCACTAGGTGACGGTAATACTGGTCGTATTTATCGAGGTCTTTTTGCTCGCCAGTACCTTCACCGACTTTACGAAAAGCGATTTCACGCAGACGACCGATTTCTTGCATCAAGCTCGATTCGTGTTCGTATTCCGCCAGATAAATTTGTTTGTTGTCTTTCGTGGAGCCTAGGTGTTCTGCTCGTTTGAGTTCTAATTTTAACTGTTGACGATTTTGTGGGTGCGAGATGGTCTTTTCGGTTTTCAGTAACGGTTTACGACCCTTGGCGATGCGATATAAATGGCGCTTCACCAGTTTGTTCTTTTCCTTAGTACTGAGGGGGAGTTTAGCCAGTTCTTGGATCGGAATCGGCTCACCTACTTGGATTGGAATACGGCGGTTACGCTGGCGGAACATTTCATTGGCCAACTGCATCGTCGATAGTGGACGATACACCCAAGAGCTGGTGTAAAACATCATTGAGTTGCGTCCACCGATGTGGACCGGCAGGATTTGACTATTGGTTTTCTCTGCAATTTTTAAATAGCTCGAGTTCCATTTCAAATCTTTCACACCACTTGGTGATAACCGTGAGACTTCCCCTGCAGGGAAAATGATCACACATTCTTCACGGTGTAAGCAGTCCATAATGGCTTTTAGCTGCTTACGACCGGTTTTGCCGCCGATGTTATCGACCGGCAGAACCAAGCCCTTCAAAGCATCAAAGCCCATTAATAAGTCGTTGGCAACAATCTTCACATCTGGGCGAATTTCTGCGATCAAACGTAGAATCGCCAAACCATCCAAAGCGCCTAGGGGGTGGTTGGCAACGATCAAAGTGCGGCCAATGGCTGGAATATTGCGACGATCTACCTGACTGGCTTGGTAACCAAAATTGAAGTGATCCAAGACGCGGTCAATAAACTCAAAGCCAACACAATGGCCATGTTGTTCAAGGAATTGGTTAACTTCGTTTTCGTGAAAAAGACGCTTTAAAAAGCTGATAGTAGGCTTGGTGATAAGAGGACTCTTATCGAAAAAACCAGGGGCCTTGCTAGAAATAATTTGTTCGACTTGTAACACGATGTAGCTCCGCTAACCTTTTAGTATCTTTAAAACAGGCTAGGGAGTGACGGTGACAGCGCGGTGACGAAATTGTGTCTACTTGATGACAAAGTGAACAGTTAGACACTTTGTCACTGTATACAAAAAAGCCGATACAAGATCGGCTTTCGGAGGCGTTAAGCTTTCGGCTTACTGTTACCAAGGGTAATGTGGCGCGAACCTTTAAAGTTTGTCTGACCACTAACGCCTTGGTCGATCTGCTCGATCTGTCCACCACGTGCCAAAAACTCTTCCATTTGTTTTGCGATTGTCGCAGATGTTTCCATTGGAACATCGGCTTGTTTCTTCTTCGAGGCCATGGTGTATTCCTTGTAGTTTTTAGATTGAGTTCTAATTATATCAAATTTCCAAGGACAAGGCTTTAGTTTATTTTTTCGACGACATTAGCCGCCGTTAAGTGCATTACTTGGGTGGAAATGACGCATAATTGGATTCAACAAACGGGTCAAGCAACCCGTGAATTCGATAGGGGAATCGAGCACGATCAGACAAATGCACTCCGCATCTTTGGTCACGCGAGGCTGGTGTTTGTCGTGATGATCGCGACAAATAAAGTCACCTTCGCGGTATAAACCGTCTTCGTCAGAAAAGGCTCCCTTGAGTACTACGGTGATCTCATTACCGGTATGACGGTGGCTAGGCAAACGCGCCCCTGGTTTCACCCGTGACAAGGCAATTTGAGCGCCGCCCATTTCATTGCAAAGAGTGGCCAGCTTGAAAGAAGGCGTTAAATGAATCCAGTTCAAACCATTGAAGCCTTTCGGGATAAAGCGACGTAGGGATTGTGGAATGTGCATAAACCCCTCCCGCTCCTCTGGGGATTCAGCTTGCGCTTGAGAGTTAGCAATCGCAGCCATGACGTTGTCTTTTAGCTTGGCCATGTGCTCTTGGCTAGTGGTTTCAGAATGCGTGGCAAACAGCTCAGCGCCTACCATGTTAAGACGTCTAACTTGCTCACGGCACTGAGTACATTGGTCAAGGTGCACGGATACAGCAAGTGCGTGGGCCAGCGGCAAAGCACCGGCAGAATAATCGGTCAATGTGTCTAGTGTTGGATGGCAGCTAAGCATATCGACTACCTCTTAATAATTACGGATAACTTACTTAACGCGAGACGGATACGAGACTTGACCGTACCCAGCGGTAAGCCAAGCTCTTCAGATGCTTCGGAATGACTTTTGCCTTCCAAATAGACTTTTGACAACACTTGCTGTTGTTCATTTGGCAGTTGTCTCAAGCCTTCACGAATGCGTTCTTCATCTCGTTGTTGTTGCGCTTCACGAAATGGATCCGCATTTTCATCGGCCATTTCGCTCCAAAATTCTTCGGGATCAATATCACTCTGATAGCGTCCGTTCTTACGCATATAATCAATGCGCGCATTTCGAGCAATGGTAAAGATCCATGTGTTCAATGACGCCGTAGCAGGGTTGTAAAGATGCGCTTTGTTCCATATGCGAATCATAACTTCTTGCGCGATGTCATCTGCCATCAGATTGGCGCCGGGTTGTGCCGCAAGGCAAAAAGCCCGAATGCGCGGCGCATAATGATCAAACAGGTGCGTAAGAGCTCGAGTATCGCGAGCATTAGCAACTTTGGTCATTGCGTCCAGCAAACTGGTGTCAGTCGTTGTTTCAGAAACAGTGTTCATCCTAGGGCTCCAAACGTGCACGTGGGTCAGTCTGGGTGTGGCGAAGACCTCTCCGCAATTGCATTATACGAGTCTGTCTGGTGATTGGATCAGTGATCTAAAGTTTTTTTTCTGGCGTATAACCATCATAGGCACATTCCATACTACGACGCATAGGATTATCTGTATGCATGTTACCGATACAAATTCAAAGCTGGTGTTAATAGAACGCTTCAAAGCGTTTTATAAGGATGTTAAACATCCTCGACTTGACGCCATTGGCGATGTGTATTCCTGTCAGGTGAAGTTTCGAGATCCTGTTCACCAGATTCAGGGGTTAGCAGAGTTGCATGCTTATCTTTCAGATATGTGTGAAAGTGTGGAAAGTGGTCGATTTGAGTTTCTAGATCAATTAGTTGGCACTGATACCGCTTACATTAAATGGAATATGTATTTCCGTCATCCTAAACTGGGCAATGAGACTCATGTGGTACGCGGCATGTCTCAAATTCAATTTGATGATCGCATCTATTATCACGAAGATGTTTATGACATGGGGCAGATGATTTATGAGCATGTGCCAGTGCTTGGTTGGGCGGTCAAAAAACTACGTAAACGTCTAGCCACGGAGGGTTAAATGGCAGCAACAACGAAAGTAAAAACAGTATGGATTACAGGCGCCAGCTCAGGACTTGGGTTGGCATTGGCTAAGCATTATCTATTGCACGGATGCAAAGTTATTGTTTCAGCTCGTCGAGAAGGGGAGTTAAAGCATCTGCAACATCTATACCCTGAGGAGTTGTCCTTTATTCGTTTTGATGTCAGCAAAAATGAAGACGTCGAGCGGGTCAAGGCAGAGCTAGAGCAGCGAACAAAGCAGCTTGATTTGGTGATTTTAAACGCAGGCACTTGTGAGTATTTGGATATTGATGAACCTGATTGGGATTTATTTGAGCGCGTCAATCAGGTCAATTACATGGGGATGGTGCGCTCTTTACAGGTTTGCTTGGCGCTGCTGAAAAAAAGCGATGATGCGCATTTGGTTGGGATTTGCTCTCAAGCAGTACAAGCCCCTTTCATCCGCTCTGAAGCCTATGGTGCAAGTAAGGCGGCCGTGCGTTATTTATTGGATTCATTGCGCTTGGATTTAGCGCCGGACGGTATTGCCGTAAGTTGTATTCTGCCGGGCTTTATCGACACGCCCTTAACTCAGCGTAACGACTTCGATATGCCGTTTATTATGTCCCCAGAACAAGCGGCGCACCGCATTGAAACCGCGATTGAAAAACGGGTCTACGAATACGCCTTTCCGAAACGTTTGTCTGCCGTATTAGCGCTGGCACGTCTGTTTCCTCGAACTTGGCTTAAGCACAATGCGCGCAAGCGCTGAAAATAAGGGTAAACACTCATGAAAGTTGCCGTTATAGGTAGTGGTATTTCAGGATTAACTGCGGCGTACTTGCTGCGCAGCGAATACGACATCACGGTATTTGAGCGTGACTCTCGCATAGGCGGCCATACAGCCACCAAGGTGGTCGATGATCAAGGTGTTGAGCGTCATATTGATACGGGTTTTATTGTCTATAATGACTGGACCTACCCCAACTTCATCCGCCTGATGAAAGAGCTAAATGTGGTGACTAAGCCCACAGAAATGAGCTTTAGCGTAAGCTGCGAGCGCACTGGCTTGGAGTACGGTGGTAATAACCTAAATACCCTGTTTGCACAGCGTAAGAATCTTGTGAATTGGTCTTTTCTGACCATGTTAAAAGATATTTTGCGCTTCAATAAAGAGTCCATTCAGGATTTGGAATCGGGCAAATTAGCGGCCGATATCACGCTCGGTGAATACCTGAAACGTCAAGGCTATGGTGAGACGTTTGCAAGTCATTATCTGATTCCTATGGGCAGTGCGATCTGGTCGGCTACGTTGCAAGAAATGATGCAGTTTCCGCTGATTTTCTTTGTACGTTTCTTTAAAAATCATGGCTTGTTAAGTGTCAGTAATCGTCCTCAGTGGCATGTGATTAAAGGTGGTTCCAGTGCCTATTTGGAACCCTTAACTAAGCCTTTTAAAGACAAAATTCGCCTTGATAGTCAGATTGGGCGTGTCGTCCGTTCTCCGAACAAAGTGACCCTGTACTTTGCCGATCAGACCTCCGAAGAGTTCGATCACGTGATCTTTGCCTGTCACAGTGACCAAGCCTTGGCTTTGTTAGGTGAAGATGCGTCCGCGCAGGAACGAGCCATTCTAGGCGCCATTCCTTATCGCGACAATGAAGTGGTGTTGCATACGGATACCGCCTTGTTGCCCAAAGCGAAACTGGCTTGGTCAAGTTGGAACTATCACCTAGGAACGGATCAAACCAAGCCCGCAACCCTGAGTTATAACATGAATATCTTGCAGGGCATTGAAGGCTCACAGCAGACCTTTGTAGTGACCTTAAACCACAGTGCGGGGATTGATCCGAACAAAATTATTGGTCGTTATCACTATGCTCATCCGACGTTTACCTTGGCGGGTATCCAAGCACAGGAGCGTTGGCATGAAATCAACGTCGGCAATACGTGGTTCTGTGGTGCTTATTGGCGTAATGGTTTCCATGAAGACGGTTGCTGGAGTGCGGTGCGCGTTGCTAAGGCATTGGGAGTGAACTGGTAATGTCTGACTGGGCCAGTGCTCTGTACACCGGACGAGTGCGGCACCGTCGCTTTAGCCCGCGTCAGCATAGCTTTACTTATGAAGTCTGTATGGTGCTGTTTGACCTTGACGAAGTGGAGTCGATTCTGGCTTTGACCCCTTGGTGGTCGGCAAAACGCTGGCGTCCTGCTCGATTTGTTCGTGACGACTATTTTGGTGATAGTGCCAAGCCCTTGAAACAGGCGGTTTTAGACGAGGTAAATGGGCGTTTAGGACTTGCCTTATCAGGTCCGGTACGATTGCTCACCAATGCTCGCTACTTCGGTTATCTAATCAATCCTATTTCAGTGTATTACTGCTATGACGAGCAAGAACAGTTGCGTGCCATGTTACTCCAAGTGACGAATACTCCTTGGGGTGAAAAGGTCGCTTATGTCTTTTCTTGTGATCCAGAACGCCCCATTCAGCGTACTCATATTAACAAGTCGATGCATGTTTCGCCGTTCCATCCGATGGATCACTTTTACGACTGGCGCAGTAATCTGCCAGGTGACAAGTTAGCGATCCACATGCAGAACAAACAACAAGATGGTGAACAGCAATGTGTGTTTGACGCGACTTTATCTTTGCGTCGAGAGCCGATTACCAAAGCTAGCCTAACTTCGATTTTATGGCGTTATCCATGGATGACCGCCAAGGTGGCTTGGGGCATTTATTGGCAAGCATTGAAGCTGTTTATGAAGCGTGTACCCGTACACGATCACCCAAAACATAACTTGGGGCATTCTTCCGATTAAGGAGTACTCAATGATCAACTCAGTCAGTCTTGGTTTGGGAAAAAAAGCGTCTCGTCGTGGCAGTATGGTTGATAAGGCGGCGAAGAAAGCGGTCTTTGCGATCTTAAAGCGCTTGGAAATTGGCCATTTAGTATTAGAAGATGGCGACAACACCTACACTTTTGGCGAAAGTCTCGTTAGTGCCCAATACCACGCCCACATTACAGTGCATGATAATCATGCTTACAAAGACGTTTTTACCAACACCAGTATCGGTGCGGGCGAAGCTTATATGAAAGGCTACTGGAGTACGCCGGATTTAACCGCTGTGATACGTCTGATGTGTGCCAACTTGAGTGTGATTAATGAAGTCGATGCCAATCGTCCGATCTGGTCACGCTGGGCCAGTAAAGCGTTTCACGCATTGAACGCTAACACCAAGGGTGGTTCGCGAAAAAACATCGCGGCCCATTATGATTTAGGCAATGATTTTTTCGAGTTGTTCCTCGACCCGACCATGATGTATTCCGCGGCCATTTATCCCTCTTCGGAGGCGACTTTGTATGAGGCCTCTGTGCACAAGTTGGATCGAATTTGCCAGAAACTGGAGCTGAAGCCCGATGACCATCTACTGGAAATCGGTACGGGTTGGGGCGGTATGGCGATCCATGCGGCGCAGAACTATGGTTGTCAAGTGACCACCACGACCATTTCAAAAGAGCAATACGAGTTTGCCAAAGCGCGAGTGTTAGAGCTGGGCTTGCAAGACCGCATTACCTTGCTTTTGGAGGATTACCGAGACCTATCCGGTCAGTACGATAAGCTGGTATCGATCGAAATGATTGAGGCAGTAGGGCATGAGTACTACAACAGCTACTTCAGCAAATGTAGCGAGCTGTTGAGAGCCGATGGTTTGATGTTGATTCAAGCCATTACCATCGCCGATCAACGTTATGATTATGCCCGAAAATCAGTCGATTTTATTCAGCGCTATATTTTCCCTGGTGGCTGTTTACCCTCTAACGCGGTGATTGCAGAGAAAATTGCGACGAAAACCGATATGCAAATTGTTGCCGTCGAAGACATTACTGAACACTACGCAGATACCTTGGCGGATTGGCGTGAGCGTTTTCACAGCGCCATTGAAACAGTAAGACAGCAGGGGTTTGATGATGTGTTTTGCCGTATGTGGGATTACTACCTCGCGTATTGTGAGGGGGGCTTCCGAGAGCGCGCCATCAGCACTGGGCAGTTTGTCTTTGCTAAACCCCATTACCGTTTTTCTCATCGCTAGTTGAACAAACCGATCGGGGGCCTGCCATGCTTAAGTCTCTGTTCAATGCCATTAGCTTTCAGTTGTTTTGGTTTGCCTGTGTGCTGGGAGGCGATAACTGGGCAGTGGCGGCCATCGTGGTGTATTTCGTGATACATCATTTGGTTTTTGTTCAATCTTCCAGTGAATGGTGGCTTATCTTATTGTTTGTCGCTTTGGGCGTAATTGTTGATGGCGTACTGATTTTTGATGGTTGGTTGGTAATGCCGCCGTCGATCTGGACGTTTCCCATTCCGCCCCCTTGGTTGCTAGGGCTTTGGGCGGGGGTTGGCTCTTTATTTCTTCACTGTTTAAGTTGGGGATTGGATCGTCCTTGGTTATTGAGTGTATTGGCAGCGTTTTTTGCGCCCATGAGCTATTTTGTAGGCGCTGATTTCGCAGAAGTGTCATTAGGTCGGTCTAGTATCGTGACATGGGCTTTGATGGCGTTTATCTGGTTTTGGGTGATGCAGATAGGCGTCTTCGCCGCCAAACTCACACTAAAACATAAGGGACGTAGAAGTCATGCTTAAACTTATTGCTACTGCGACGCTAGCTTTGTGCGCGATGCAAGTCAGTGCTCAGGCATCTAAAACCGTTATTGGCGAAGCATACGATACCGATTCGAAAAAACTGTTGTATGTGGAAAAGCACCGTTATGTGGCTGGTAACAAGCACGAAGTGAAATACTACAACCCCGCTGGTGAGTTATTTGCTGAGAAGCTATTGAGCTATGGTGAATACGAGCAAGCGCCAGCGTTTGAGCAGACCAACGCGCTGCGCGGCGAATGGATTAAAGTCACAGGCCAAGGTGATAGCTTAAAAGTGGAATACCGTGAAAAATCTGATGCACTGGTGTTCGATAAACACATAAAAGTAAATGATCATCTGCTGGTGGATGCAGGTTTTGATCGTTATGTAAAAATGCATTGGGACAACTTGGTTAGCAATCAAAAGATGGACATTGACTATCTGGTGCCTAGTCGTCTCACTACCGTAGGCTTTGAGGTAGGGCGCGTCGACTGTCTAGAGGGCACGCGTGAAGAAGCGGTCTGCTTTGCCATTACGCCGACCTCTTGGTTTGTCTCCTTAGCGGTGGATCCGATTACCGTAGCCTATGACCCTGAGTCCCATAACCTGTTGCGTTTTAATGGCCGTGGCAACATTGCCAGCAGCTCAGGCAAATATCAAACCGTCGATATTCATTACCAATATCCAGAATAAAACTTTCCCTGATAAAGCTTTTTTGGAGGCTGATCATGATCCGTTTACTTACCCTGTTCTTGAGTATTGTCTGGCTCACAGGCTGTTCTTCAACGGCGATAGAGGAATACCAAGATAACCAGCCTAAGTTTAATGTTGAGGCATTTTTTCAAGGGGATTTGGTGGCTCACGGAGTGCTAAAAGATCGCTCCGGCAAAGTCACCCGCTCTTTTTATGCCGATCTTAAAGGCAGTTGGAATGAGGGGGTGGGAACTCTAGAAGAGTGGTTTGTATTCGATGATGGAGAGCGCCAAGAGCGGGTTTGGACACTCACGCCAAATACCGACGGTACGTATACAGCCACGGCGGGCGATGTGGTCGGTCAAGGTCAGTTAGAAACGGCGGGCAATGCCTTGTTTATGAAATACGTACTGCGGGTGCCTTATGATGGCGATACCATTGATTTAAATGTTGATGATCGTATGTATTTAGTGACGCCAGATCATTTGATTAACGAGTCAGTACTGACCAAGTTTGGCTTTGAAGTGGCGTCGATTACTCTAAGTATTCGCCAAAAAGCTCACCCTGTTGAATAAGCGTTTGATTGATCAAAGGGGTCTGTTATCCTGCGCAGCGAACCCAGATTGATAACTAAGTGGAGAGTGGCGTGGCACAGTTGGTATTTCGTTTAAAGAATGTTCCGGACGAAGAAGCGGATGACATCCGTGGTCTACTGAACGAGCATGAAATCGAGTTTTACGAAACCAGTGCTGGTCGTTGGCAGATTTCCATGGCTGGGATTTGGGTGCGCGACAAAACCCAAGCTCAGCAGGCAAAAGTGCTGATTGCGGAAGATCAAGCGCAACGAGCGGCGCGAGCACAACAAATCACCACTCGTGATTGGCTGGCGGGCTTTATTACCCATGCTCGACAAAACCCTGTTGAGTTCGTGTTTACCGTCGTCGCTGTCTTACTGGTGTTGTCCCTTAGCGTGATTCCGTTCTACATCGGCAAGCAACTTGCCAGCTAAATAAGGGTTAAACCGGGACACAACTGCGTTGCGCTTGCAGCAAGGTCTTAGTGACTAAGCGTCGCGTGATCACACCAATCAAGCGACCATCCTCAACGACTGGGAAGATTTTCGGTTTGTCTTCCATCATCAGCTTAGCCACCTGCATGACCTGCATGCTGGGTGACACAGTCAGCACGTCTTCACGCATGACGCTCTCCACATTACCGGGTTGGTGGCAGTAATACACCGACTGGCTCAATGGTTCGAGTAAGTCCTGCTCAGAGACAAAACCAATCACGTGGTCATATAGGTCGGTGACAGGAGCGCCACTTAGCTTATGGTGCGCCAGCTGTTCGGCACAGTCGTCTATACGTGTGTTTGGGTAAACATGAAAGGTATTGCGAGACATGACATCGCGCACACAAAGGGCATCAAATTTCATAAGTCTCCCCCACTTTTCAATGACTATCTCTTCATTGTAGCGGGGGAATTGAGAATTGCGTAACGACTAAGCGGCAGACGTCTCCAGCTGCTCTAAACGTCGTTGACGTTTATTTAACGCCGCCGTAATAAACTGCACCGAGATGGCCGCCATCACCACCAGAGCCATACCAAATAAACTTAATGTATCGGCATGACTGGATTCGATAATGCCTTGCCACAATCCCAGTGCAACGCACAGCTCAGTGACAATAAAGGCAATTACCGGTGTGAGGGCAATGGAAGCGCTGACTTGCACCGTTTGCCAGTAATTCATGGCTTGAGCAAAGGCACCATAGGCAATCAAGGTATTCACACAGCAGAAAGCCGCCACCAAGGTTTGCGACCTGTCCATTTCTAGCAGTTCGCTTGGCGAGCTGAATGGCAACATCACAACCAGCGCGTATAGATAAATGCCCAGCAAAATATTGGTTGATGACAGTTTATTAAAAAGCGATTTTTGTAATAAGGCGTAGAAACACCAAGCACACGCGGAGGTTTGTACGATCAGAAAACCTAGCGCGATCATACTGGGGTCGCCGTTCAGGTTACCGCTTAACACTGGGTGAAAAAATACCAGCATGCCCAATGCCAATAGGGCAAAGCAGGCCCATTGTTGCCAGCGAATGCGCTCTTTGAAGAACACCATGCCACCCACCGCTAAAAACAAGGGCGCGACCTGAAAGCTCAATTGCGCCACACCTGGGTGTAAGAAATCCAAGCTCCAAGCAAAAAAGCTGTAGTTAATGATCAGCAGCGTGCCAGCAGCCAGCAGGATGAGCCACTGTTTACCGTTCAGTTGGGTGAATTCCTGTAATTTGCCACGTAGACCTTGCCAGATCAGTAAAACAATACCTGCCACAGAGAAGCGTAACCAAGTCAGTGTGACAGGATCAGAGAATCCTCCAGAAAGCTTGAGCGCAATGGGCAAGGTGCTCCAAAACAGCACGCACAGGCTGCAGAAAAATAAACCGTACAGAAACTGTTGGCGCTGCATGGCGATGTCCTCGGAAACAGTGAATAGAATGAATTAAATGGTGTGCTAGTTTTGCTCATTTATCCAATGCATAATGTTTTTAATAATTATGCGATAAGTGGATAAAGCTATGCTGTCGAGCAACATGATGCATCTTGATATGAAAACGATGACGGCGCTTTTGTATTTGTTAGAAGAACGCAATGTCGGGCGTGTCGCGGATAAACTGCATTTAAGCCAACCTGCGATGAGCCGTATGCTGAATCGCTTGCGAACCGCCTTTGATGATCCGCTGTTTGTTCGTACCAACAAGGGGATGATTCCAACCAGTAAGGCATTGGCGCTGGAAATGCCGTTGCGACAAATCCTTGAGCAGATGAATGGCCTGAGCAATGAGCGGGAATTTAACCCACAAAAATCCGAACGTGTATTCCGTCTGCAGACCTCTCATTATCAGGCGCAGGCGTATATGCCGACCATTGCGGAACGTTTTTATCAAGTCGCTCCCAACGCCTCATTGGAAACCAGCTTGGTCACGGAAACCAGCTTATTACGCAGTGAAAACCAAACCGTGGATGCGGTGCTTTGCAGCGAATATGTTCAGCTACCAAGTCGCTTCGAACGATGCTTATTAGGGCAAGAGAAGTTCGGCTGTATTATGTCTAAGCATCATCCGTTGGCCGCTCAAGAGCAGATAAGTTTGGATGAGTTCTTGTCTTACAATCATGTTTTAGTGACCCTTGGTGGCAGTACTCAGGTTTACAGTGAGTCTGCGTTAGGAGAGCGTGCTAAAGAACGCAGTTATACGCTCCGTACGCCGTACTTTATGTCGGCATTGGAAGCGGTGGGCAAAACCGAGTTGCTGTTTAGTTCCAGTCAGTTACTTGCGTTGCGTTTTCAAAAACAGTTTGGCTTGTTGATTAAACCGCTGCCCTATGACTTTCCGCCAGTGAACTATTATTTATCTTGGCCTTCGGAACAAAGTCATGATCCCGGTGGTATTTGGTTACGAAACCTTTGCGCGGGTGTTGTTCAAGATATGATTCCCTATCCCGCTTCGTAGTAGTATTTGTTAGTTCACGGTAAAACCCTTTAAAATAGGCATTTTTATCAACCCGTTTTCTACCAATTTGGCCAACTTAACGCATGTCGAAAAAAGAGCTCAAGTTAAAGCTACATCCACGTAATCCTCATCGTTCCCGCTATAACTTTACCTTGTTAGCGGATTCGTGCCCTGAGCTTGCGCCTTATATTCAGTTGAACCAATACGGTAGTCAGACCATCAACTTTGCCGACCCTAATGCGGTCAAGGCGCTTAACCGTGCCTTGCTCAACCATTTCTATGGGGTGCTGTTTTGGGATATTCCAGAAGGCTACCTGTGTCCACCGATTCCCGGGCGTGCCGATTATATTCATTACTTGGCCGACTTATTGGCGGACAGTAATGACGGGCAAATTCCCCGTGGACGAGGTGTTCGTGCGTTAGACGTAGGCACTGGGGCGAACTGTGTGTATCCGATTATAGGTTCGCAAGAATACGGCTGGCAGTTTGTTGGCTCAGATGTAAACCCGATCGCTGTTCAAGCGGCACAAGCTGTGGTCGATGCTAACGCCAGTTTGAAAAAACGCATCAAGCTACGTTTACAAAGAGATGAGCAGTCCATCTTTGATGGCATCTGGCAAAACGAAGATCTGTTTGATGTGACCCTGTGTAATCCGCCGTTTCATGCCAGTGAGCACGACATGAAATCGGAAAACCAACGCAAGTGGCGTGGTTTGAAGGGCGAGTCGAATAAAAGCACACTTAATTTTGGTGGCCACGCCCCTGAACTTTGGTGTGAAGGCGGTGAAGCTGGTTTTATCGCGCGCATGATCAAAGAAAGTGTGGCTTACAAAGATCGCTGTTTCTGGTTTACCAGCTTGGTCGCACGCAAAGAGAACCTGCCTGCCGTCTATCGTGCTCTAGAAGCGGCGGGTGTGGTGCAAGTCAAAACGGTCGAAATGGCGCAGGGACAAAAAATCAGCCGCTTTGTGGCGTGGAGTTTTTTGGAACCAGCCCAGATCGATTTTTGGCGCGATACCCGCTGGCGCAAATAGTTGCTTAGGTAGACTGCTTGTCTATGAGCTAGAATACGAGAGTTGACGTGAGAATAAGGGTGTTGTGATGATCGCGTTTTTTCGGCTGGTGATACTGTTTTTTCTGATCGTAGTGGTGACCACTGGGGGGCTTATCATGAGTCTCTTTTTGGCGCGCTCCAAAGATCGCGTGTATTACATTGCCAAAGCTTTTGCTCCTGTTTCCAAGTTATTTGGTTTAACGGTTTATAAGCATGTTTCTTATAAAGTCTACGATGTGCCGCAGGCGGTTTATATTGGCAACCATCAAAATAACTTTGATCTGTTTACCTTTTCTCATGTCGTACCGCACGGCACTGTGACCGTAGGCAAAAGCACCCTTAAGTGGTTACCTTTTTTTGGTTGGCTCTATTGGGCCACCGGCAATTTCCTGATTCACCGTAATGATCGCGATAAAGCGATTGCCACCATTGCTCAAATTGTTGAGCGCATGCGTGAGACGGGGCTGTCGATTTGGATGTTTCCAGAAGGTACGCGAAGCCGAGGTCGCGGCTGGTTGCCGTTTAAGCGTGGCGCTTTTCACGCCGCGATTCAAGCGGGAGTGCCGATTATTCCTGTAGTCTGTAGTTCAACTCATAATCAAGTCAAACTCAACTGCCTTAACAATGGCTATGCTAAGGTCGAAGTGATGGATCCGATTTTTACCGAAGGGCTAACCGAAAAAGACATTCCCGAGCTAGTACGTCATTGCGAAGAGCTGATGAAAGCCAAACAAGAAGCGCTGGATCAAGAACTTGCCTTGCTCTAATTCTCTGCGTTTCGCTCATTCATTCTCGGGTAGGCGTTGTGCAATCTCGTGCTGCAGTTGTGAGATCAGCTCGTGCTCTGGCGCTTGCGGCAAGCCTTGCCATTCCGTGCGTTGACCGATTTTGGCGAATAACTTCTCTAAACGGGCTAACTCCGCTTTCGACGCAGCGGTGGCGTCAGAGCCTTGGTATGCCAGCTGAGCAGCGTGGCCACGATGATGCAAATGCTCAATCAATTGCGTACCACGCCACAGCAGGGCAATTAAGCTTTCTGGCTTGAGCGCCAGTACCGAGCGATTACGAAGTTTATTCATTAAGGTCGTTTTGAAAGAGCGTCCAGTTTGTACGCCAGCGCCGATTAGCGCGCCTAAGGTGGTAGCAGCACCTAAGCTCAACCCAGCGGTTAAAATATCAATGCCAGCACCAATCGCAGCGCCAGCCGCGGCACTGGAACCGGTGCTAATGCCCCAACTCTTTAGTGTGTCTGCGTCAAACAGATCTTGCTGCCACTGACCTTCTTGCAGTGCTAGATCATCCAATGCAACGTCTTCTTCGCGAAATGCGTAGAGTGATAAACATTGTTTAATAAAGTTTTTTTCCAGTTGTCGGATACGGTTTTCAAAGCGGTATGTTTCTTCCGCTGTGGGGGCTTGTGTTTGACAGATTTGCTGGCCGGTCGCGCATTGTACGAGTGTGTGGGCAAGCGCCCGTTTGGCATTCTTTAAGCGCAACTCAGCATCGTGTTCCCGTTGTTTGATGAATGTCTGCAGTGCGTCGTATTGTTCTGGCAGCAGGCTTTGTAAGGTTTGATAGAGCTTACGTTCATCGGCGAGATAGAACGCTACCGTGTCATAGCGCACATAAGCATGTAACTGGCGCTCAGCCAGATAACGTTTCCAATCCTGTTCATAATTGTCTTGGGCGTTGCAGAAATTCAGAATTGGCACAATCGGCTTATTGGCGCAAGCGAGAATGTTCAACTCATCCAGATATTTGCCGAGAGGTGCTTGGCGAATATCAATAACGTACAAAATGATATCGCAGCGACTCAGCTGTTTAAGAATCTTAAACTCCTGCTCAAAGTCTGTGTGCAGGCGAGTGTCCTGTTGCACTTGGTTAAGCCATTGCTCGTTTGAGAATGAGGCATAATCCGGCGTTTGGCGGGTTTGCCATAGGCCGATGGAATCCTCAAACCCAGGGGTATCGATCAGGTCGAGTAGTGGTTGATCATTAAGCTGTAAAGATATTTTCTCAACATGACGTGTGGTGCCCGAGTAGTTTTGAATGTCACCAAACTCATGATCTCTTATCAAGGTGCGGATCAGCGAGGTTTTGCCTGTGTTGGCGTGACCGACAATAAGTAAAGAGGTTGGCATGAGCTTATCCTTGGTGATTATCCGATAGACGAGCGATTTGTCGCGGCTCGATACCGCGCTCTAGCAATGCCTGTGTCCAAGCTTCAACAAAGCCATCGCCACACACATAAAACTGGTTGGTCAGCGGCTGAGCTTGGCCCATAAAGCGTAAGCTGCCACGATCCGGACTGACCTCTGCATCAATAACAATAATGCGCCCATCTTGGTGTGTTTCAAGAAAATGTTGCTGCGCTTGGCTGTCATTTAAAGTGCTAAGGTGCTCAGCTTGCTCCAGGGCAGGCGGTATGCCTCGACTCCATTCAAACAAAAAATAGTGAACAGGTTGAGAGGTTTGAATGATAGCCGTCTTTGGTGCTGGTACCTTTGCATCCGCGGCAGAGGCTTGTACGACAGAGATTTGCTCTGCGTCTAGGATCTCGCGATGCGTCTGTGAATCAGGTCGCGAGGTAGGAATAAAAGAGCGCCATAACTTGTTTCGCTGTTGACGATAGAAGAGATGACACAGTATGACGAACAGTCCGCGCACCATAACGCCGTAAATTAGCACGCAGGATAAGATCCACACGGCCCAAGTTTTTCGAGTGTCGTCGGGTTGTGTCAGATTGCCGATTTGGCTCCAAGCAATATCATCCAAGCTTGGTGGTGCAACACCCAACCAAGCAGGCACGACGCTGATGGCTTGAGTTAAAGTACGGAAGTCCGTTTGGGTCAGCAAAGTGGTTTCCCAAATGAATTGCACTTGATGGGTCATTAGAAACAGCAGCGCACTTAGCAAGCCACCGACCAAATAGCCAGTCCAAGCACTATGAACAATACGCCCAATGTGCCAAATGCCGACCGCACCACTGAAACGTAATTGAATAAAATAACTCAGCGTTTGCTCTGACAAGCCGAACAGGCGTCCTAGCTTGTTGAGTAAAACGCTGAACCAAGCGGGAGCGTGAGCTGTTTGGGCTGACTGACGTAGTTGACTAAGCAGCCATAGGAAAAGACTTAGGAAATGGGTGCCTAATAAGACGATTAGAAGCCAAAAAATATTCAGTTGCTGATCACTACCGGTACGAAAAGCCATTGGGGCAGCGATACTACCAATAATGAAGAAAAGTAGGATCAGTCCAATTTGCAGATATTTAGTTAGGCTTAATACCTTGCTGTAAGACTCTATATGATCGCTTTCCGCCATGTGATTAGAAGAGTCATTAGCCACTAGGCTCTGCAATGCTGTACGCTCGTCGTATCGAACTGTCATGAAGCAGGCTTCCTTAGCAATAATCTTTTTGTGTTAACGAGTTAACATTCTAATCGAGTCTAGCAATCAGTGACAGGCGTTAGCGAATTGTTAAGCATCGCAGGGAATGTGTTGGTAATTGTTACAGGGGATTGTCCTCTGCTGATTAACTAAATTAGTATCGCTTTAGCAAAAAATTAAGAAGGTTGGGTTGAGCATGCGTTTAAATTCCATCAGGGTAAAAGTTACGGCACCAATAGCGTTATTGGCGTTAATTTTGATAGCAGTGTTTTTATCGTCAATCTATCTACTAGATATGCAAAACACTCAGATGAAAAAGCAGTCTGAAAGCTATTTTAAGGCGAGTAATTCAGTACTAAACGGTGACCGAGATATCTATCAGGCGTTGGTCGGGCGCAATGCCATTATTAATAATCAAGGTAACTACGCTGATAATCTAGATGACTTTGAAAGCAATGCAAAACAAGTACAGGATCGCTTCAACACATATCGTGCGGCGTTGTCTGATGAGCGCGAATTACTAAGCAAATTCTCTAACTTTGACTCACTATTTAATAAATGGTTGTCACAAGAGAGACAGCTAATCAACTTGGTGCAATCCGGTCAAGATACTGCGTCTGCGCTAGCCGCTGCGGACACTAGCTTCTCTGCAATCCGAGGAATTTTGGATCAAGCTGGTGAAGCTGTGGTAGCCCGTGCTGAAGAAGAGCAAGCGCAGACTACTAGAGAAATTATTTGGCTTGAAAAGATACAAATGGCCGTCATCATTTCTGCTCTAGTCATTGCCGCAGTAGCTGGATATGTCATTCCTAAACGTGTGAATCAGCGTGTTGCTCACCTTGCGGGGCGTATCAAGGAAATCGCTGAAGGGGATGGTGACTTAACACAACGTATCAATTCGACCGCAAAAGATGAATTGGGTGATTTGGCCCATGAGTTTGATGGTTTTGTTGAGCGCTTGCGCGGCATTATTAGTAGCATTCGTCAGCAATCACAATCCCTCGGTGGTATGACCAGCGATTTGGGGCATGCCTCTGAACGCACCTCTGGCGTGACTATGAACCTAGTGAATGCGTCCAACTCGATTGTTAGCGCCGCCCATGAAATGAGTATGTCGAGCCAGCAAATGGCAGGTGTGGCACATGAAACGGCCAGCGAAGCACAAACCTCTAGCCAGCTAACCACCCAAGGTATTGCCGCAGTGAACAGCTCTCAAGCTGCGATTGACAGTCTAGTTAGCGATATCAATGATGCTTTGTCCCGTGCAACTGAGTTAGAGCGAAGCTCCGAAGCGATTGCCTCGGTGCTGGAAGTGATTCGTAATATTGCCGAACAAACAAACCTATTGGCTTTGAACGCAGCCATCGAAGCGGCTCGAGCCGGTGAACAAGGGCGAGGCTTTGCGGTAGTGGCCGATGAAGTTCGTACTCTTGCGACCCGTACGCAGGATAGCACTAATGAAATTGAAACCATGATTGATCAGCTTAAAGTCAATGTACAAGCCTCGTCTCATGCGATTCAGAACAGTCGTAACAATGCTGATACCACGGTTTCAAACTTTGATGAAGTGATTCGTATCTTCGGCTCGTTGCAGGAGTCTTTTGGCAAGGTACAAGAAATGGCTGCCCAGACTGCCCAAGCCACTCAAGAGCAATCAACCGTATCGGATGAAATTAATGAAAACCTTTCGTCGATGAAACATCAAACGGACGAAGTGCAATCGGTCTCAGAGTTGGTGCAAGCGCAATCTCGCCAGATCAGCGACCTATTTGAAGAGCTAGATCGTCAAGTAGGTAGTTTCAAAGTGTAGTGTTCACTAAATCAATTATGGATCCACGATGTGAAAGCCGCCTATATTAAAGGGCGGCTTTGTTTTAAGTGGAGCGTTCATTCGGCGTAGTCGCCATCAATTGGCGTGCTTGTTCAGTAATCCAATCGGTAAGCTTCGATTTAGGGCTTTCGACTAGCGTTACAATTCCCACCTCAATGTAGTGATCAGATAACGCATCGCTGGTAACGATTTTTATTTGCTGAGAAAACCAATGTGCACTGGCGATGTGCTCAGGCACTAAGGCCCAGCCTTGGTGTTGCGTCACCAGCTCACAGATCAAATAGTAGCTGTCGATATCCCAATGGTCGGGACTCAATGGCTGCTCACGATTCTCCCCCGAACGATTACAGAGTACGAACTGTCGATATTGCTGTAATTGCGACAAACTTAAGGTCTGTTTACCGGCTAAGGGATGCTCTTTACCTACGATAAGGACTTTCTTCAAATAGCCCAGTGGGTGTAATTGCAGCTTGGCGGGCAGCTGACTGTTACTAATCATTAAGCCAATATCTGCATTGCGATCCGCAATGGCAATGGCGATATCGTCTTGTGAGCCACTGGTAATGACCAAATGGGTATTGGGAAAGGTGTCACCTAGTTGAGAGAAAATAGTATGAATGGTCTCTAAGGGCAGGGCTTCATCAATCGCTATACGCAATGAAATGGGCTCTTGACCAGCGGCTGTTAGGGCTCTTGATTGCAAGCGAAGACATTGACTCAAAACAGCTTGAGCCTCGGGCAGCATCTCTCTTCCTAAGGGCGTTAACACGGGAAACTTTGAGCGACGATCAAATAGTTCAAATCCCAAGTCGAGTTCTAGGTTAGCAATGGCGCTGCTGATGCGTGACTGTGCCTTGTTGAGCTTTCTGGCGGCGGCTGAGAAAGAGCCCAATTCGGCGGCTGTTACAAACGCCAGCAGCTGATCTAACGTCCAATTCATAGAATCACTCATAATGTAAACGCTTTAAGTTGATAACCTATCCGTTAAGCGGATGGTAGCTAACTTTTTTATATCCCAATTTGTCATATTATTCTCTCTTTTTCTCAAGGGAGAGTCGTCATGCAAACTGAAACACCAAGCGAGCTGCCTCAATCAGTCGCTCGGGCCTTTTGGCGTTTTGCGATTCCTTCCATTATTGCCATGCTTGTCAGTGGTTTGTATCAGATCATTGATGGCTTCTTTGTCGGTCGCTATGTGGGCAGCGAAGGATTGGCCGGTATTAATATGGCCATTCCTTTGTTGGGCTTGATTATGGGCTTTGGTTTGCTGATCGGCATGGGCGGCGGCAGCGTGTTGTCTCAATATCGTGGTGAGAAGAACCTTTTGGCCACTCAAGCGACATTAACCACGTCTTTGTATTTGGCCATTAGCATTGGTGTACTCGCGTCTTTGCTGTTTATTACATTCGGCGAATGGGGGCTACATTTACAAGGTGCGACAGAGAGCACTTTGGCTCTTAGTTGGCAGTATGTGGAAATCATGTCTTACGGTGCTTTTATCTCGATTGGTGCCAGTGCCATGCCCATGCTGGTGCGTAATGACAACAGCCCTAATTTGGCCACGCTCTTTATTGTGGTAGGTGCTTTGTTAAACATTGCTTTGGATTATCTCTTTTTAGGTCCGCTGGGAATGGGGCTGAAAGGCGCCGCGATGGCCACTTTGATTGCTCAGTTTGCGACCTGTGTTCTATGTTTAAGATATTTTACTTCGCCGCAAGCCAAAACCGTCTTATCTCTTAATCAGTTTGATAAACACATTGCGAAACGCATCACGCAGCTAGGGGCGTCGAATTTAGTGATGTTTATCTATCTAAGTTTCATTATTGCCCTGCACAATCGACTATTTATGGAGTATGGCAATACCACGCAGTTAGCGGCGTTTGCCATCGTCGGCTATTTGGCTGGTTGTTATTATTTCTTTGCAGAGGGATTGGTCAGCGGTCTACAGCCTCCCGTAAGCTACTACCTAGGAGCAAAGCAATACCAAAGGATTATTCAAACAGTGGCCCTAGCATTTGCCGTTACGGTGGGCTCGGGGATTGTCGTGGTCATTGTCTTAAACTTATTCCCAGAATGGTTCACTCGCTTTTTTGCCAATACTGATGAATCGCTCATTGCAGCGACTAAAGTGGGTATACGGTTACATTTGATGGCGCTGTTCTTAGATGGCTTCTTGTTTATGGCATCGATTTATTTTGTCGCGGTCGGTAAAGGTGGCCAAGCCCTATTTGTCTCAGTCGGTAATATGGTCGTGCAACTGCCTTTTCTATTTATCCTGCCGCGTCTTTGGGGAGTGGAAGGAGTCTGGCTGTCCGTACCGTTATCCAATATCGCTTTCACCGCCATAGTGGTGCCGATGTTGTGGATCAACTTGAAAAACTTAATGTCACAACACCACAACGAGAGGAAGCAAGCGATGGCTTTATCAAACGCTCGTTAGCCGACGTTATGTTTATCAATAAAAAACCGCTTGCTGACGACAGTAAGCGGTTTTTTGTTATGTAGGTTTAGAAGAGAATATCGGTGTTGCAGGAGGATAGGTTGGAATTTTAGGGTTATTGGGGTTATCTTTAGTGTGTAAAAGATCAAAGGAATGATCTAATGAAAAGTCGAGACGTGATTCAAATGCTATTGAAGGATGGCTGGATACAGGTAAGGGTGAAAGGCAGTCATGTTCAATTTAAACATCCAACGAAACGCGGCACGGTTACAGTGCCGCATCCGAAAAAGGATTTACCCCTTGGAACTTTCAATAGCATCAGAAAACAAGCTCAGCTTGATGAGTAGGTACAAACCATGAAATATCCGATTGTATTACACACAGATAATGGCGTGAGCTACGGCGTTACTGTCCCAGACATTCCTGGTTGTTTCTCCGCAGGGGATACCTTTGATGAAGCGCTAGAAATGGCCGAAGAAGCGATTTTTAGCCATTTGGAATTGATACTTGAAGATGGAGAGGATATTCCCCTTGCCAGCCCAATTGCCGAACTAAAAGATAATCCAGACTATCGTGATGGCGTATGGGCCATTGTAAATGTCGATATCACGCCACTGCTGGGCAAAAGCGAGAAAATCAATGTGACGCTGCCGCATTTACTAATTACCAAGATTGATAAAGTCGTTGCCGCGAATCCCAAGTATAAATCCCGTTCTGGTTTCTTGGCCGAGGCGTCGAAACGAGTACTCAATTTAAGCTAACTAATGGAATGATTTTGAAAAATACACACAATGAAGTTAAGCATCCCGTGGAGTCTTGGGCTCGGCTCAACACAAACGCTAGTATGTATCGCGATATAGCGTTGCAAGAAGCTGCTCAAGGAATTGAATATCGACACAAGAAAAAGGTTAGTCATGATCAATTTGAAATTGGCGAGTACTCCACACTTGCCTATCAGCATGCTATCAAAGCTATAGTCTTCGCTAGTATGTGTGTTGAGTCAGGAATAAATGATTATGCTGGCATACAGCTAGGTGATAAATATTGTGAGAAACATATTTACAGTATGGATGTTGTATCTAAATGGGTACTAGTTCCCAAACTGGTTTGTGGAAATGAAATAGACAAATCTGGTGCTGCTTATAAAGCATTGAAGCAACTTGTACAAAGTAGAAATAGGTTAGTTCATAACAAGTCAAAAAATATCGGGGCTCTATCTTTAGAGCTAGTCGCAAAGCTGGAGAAAGCTGAGCAGGACTTTGAAAGTGATTTTCAAAACTCGTTTAAAGCTTTGTTTTTACTTTCTATGGAGATGGATTACGTTGTTGGTCAGAGATTTAACCCTATCGGAACATTCGATAGGAAAGTGGCTTTATTCCGAACGATACCTGAGATTTTGTCTGCTGAGCTAAGTGAATGCAAAAGAATGATGAGGAATCGTAAACAATAAAGCCGCTTCGATTGAAGCGGCTTTTGTGTTTTAAGCGTGGTGTCGAGGCGCGTATTACGCGTCGATACGCTTGTATTTGATACGCGTTGGTGTCGCGTCTTTGCCGGTACGAGACTTGTAGTCGGCTTCGTATTCAGCGTAGTTCCCTTCGAAGAATACGGCTTTCGAGTCGCCTTCGTACGCTAGGATGTGAGTTGCTACACGGTCAAGGAACCAACGGTCGTGGGAAATAACAATGGCAGCACCAGGGAAAGCAAGTAGCGCTTCCTCTAGAGCACGTAGTGTTTCAACGTCCAAGTCGTTGGTCGGTTCGTCCAATAGCAATACGTTGCCGCCTTCTTTCAAAAGCTTAGCAAGGTGCAGACGGTTACGCTCACCACCGGATAGGTGCTTCACTAGTTTCTGTTGGTCAGAGCCTTTGAAGTTGAAACGGCCGATGTAAGCACGTGAAGGCACTTTCCAGTTGTTCACTGTGATCATATCAAGACCATCAGAGATCTCTTCAAATACTGTCTTCTCACCGTCTAGTTCACGCATCTGGTCAACGTACGCCAGCTGTACCGTATCGCCCAGTGTCACGGTACCAGTGTCTGGTTGCTCAATCCCCGCGATCATTTTGAACAGAGTCGATTTACCGGCACCGTTACCACCGATCACACCCACGATCGCACCTTGTGGTACCACCATGTTGAAGTCTTCTACCAAGACGCGGCCATCGAAGCCTTTGGAAACGTTTTCGATTTCGATAACTTTCGTACCTAGGCGTGGACCCGGTGGAATGTACAGTTCGTTGGTTTCGTTACGATCTTGGAATTCTTTCGAGTTCATTTCCTCGAAACGCGCTAGACGAGCTTTCGACTTAGACTGACGGCCCTTAGCGTTTTGACGAACCCACTCAAGCTCGGCTTTGATGGCTTTGTTGTGTGACGCTTGTTGCTTGGCTTCCATTTCTAGACGCGCATTCTTCTGGTCTAGCCAAGAAGAGTAGTTGCCTTCATATGGGATACCGTGGCCACGGTCAAGTTCAAGGATCCAGCCCGCCGCGTTATCTAGGAAATAACGGTCGTGGGTGATCGCCACCACAGTACCTGGGTAATCTTTCAAGAAGCGTTCTAGCCATGCCACAGACTCAGCGTCCAAGTGGTTAGTTGGCTCGTCTAGAAGGATCATGTCTGGTTTGTCTAGTAGTAGACGACACAACGCCACACGACGACGTTCACCACCAGATAGATGGGCAACATTGGCATCCCAAGGTGGTAGACGTAGGGCATCGGCCGCCACTTCTAACGCACGATCAAGGTTGTGACCGTCTTTCGCGGTGATTAGGTTTTCTAGTTCCGCTTGTTCTTTCGCTAGGGCATCGAAATCCGCATCAGGATCCGCGTACGCAGCGTATACTTCGTCTAGACGAACGAGGGCTTCTTTTACGTCGGCAACGGATTCTTCCACGATAGCACGTACGTTTTTAGTTGGGTCTAGCTCAGGTTCCTGAGGTAGGTAACCCACTTTAAGACCCGGCATTGGGCGCGCTTCACCGTTGTACTCTTGGTCAACGCCGGCCATGATGCGAAGTAGGGTAGATTTACCAGAACCGTTTAGACCCAAAACACCGATTTTAGCGCCTGGGAAGAACGATAGAGAGATGTCTTTTAGAATCTCGCGTTTTGGCGGTACAACTTTGCCAACGCGGTTCATGCTGTATACAAACTGTGCCATAAGGTGATGTCTGTCCTAAGTTGAATAAACGAATTGAGGGCGAGTTCGGATTTTCTGGACTGCGCTGACTCAATTAGAAAGCGAAAAATGTTGGCGCTAAGCATAGCACAACAACTATTAATGCAGAATAATCCCCATGGCGCCAAACACAACCAATAAGGCGCCAACCCATGCCCCCGGTGCTGGGCGTTGCTTGGTCGTGAGCCAGAGCCCCGGCAAGATTAAGACCGGAACCGTTGCTGATAGAGTGGTTACGAGTCCGACGTCAGCATTCGCCACCCCCCAGACTAAAACACTCATACCGATGACCATACCGATGGTCGCCACGGCGACTAAGCGTAGCCAAAGAATCAGCGGAAAGGAATGCAACGTGCTCATGCTTTGCGGCACGCGTTTGTGGAAATACAAACGATAGGCCAGCAATAAACAGGCAGCGCTGGCACTGACGCGTGCGGCTGAGGCCACCACTGGATCAATGCCTGCCAATAGCGCAGGTTTAGCGAGTAATGCGCCCGTTGCTTGGCACAGTGCCGCAATCAAGGCAATAACGATTGCTATGGGCAGTGAGCCTTTGGTGCTTTCCCACGCGTGAGTTTGACCTCGTTTGCCAAATAGAATGGCAATGACGACACCGATTAAGACAATGCCACAGCAGATAAGCTCTATTAGAGACAATGTCTCGTCTAAGAAAAGCCATGCCAGTAAAATTGAAAACGGTGCGTTCATGGCAAACAGAATGCCGGCACGCCTCGGCCCGATACGATTGACCGCACTGAAGAGACAGTTGTCACCGATAAAGATGCCAATTACGCCAGACAATACCAGCAGCGGCAGATAGCTCGCCAACGTTTCCCAGGAAACAAAGCGCCAGAGGCCGAGCATGCACAGTAGCAAAGCAGCAATGGTGATGCGGTAAGTATTAAATCGAAATGTACCCATACTCTCGATTAAGCGAGGGGCCATCAAGCTTGATAAGGTCCAGCAGAGTGCTGCCACCAGACCGGACAGCTCTGCAAAGGGCATTCAAAGTCTCCGTGATGAAAAAAGTTAACCTAGGTTTGTGGGCAGTTACCCCGGTCGATGAGTAGCCAATATGTGTCGGGATTGGTATTATTTATCGTCATTATTAGCCATGTAAAATTGGCATCCATCGTACGAAATTTCCCCAATTATTGGAACCAGCATGCGTTGTCCTTTTTGCGGTACTCAAGATACCAAAGTCCTAGACTCACGATTAGTCTCTGAGGGGGCGCAAGTGCGTCGTCGTCGTACCTGTGGACATTGCCAAGAGCGTTTTACGACGTTTGAAATTGCCGAGTTACAAATGCCGAAACTGATTAAAAATGACGGCAGCCGAGAAGCGTTTGATGAAGACAAACTTCGCTCAGGCATTGTTAAAGCGCTCGAAAAGCGCCCCGTTAGTATTGAAGCGATTGAAACGGCGATCACGCGTATTAAAGAAAAACTGCAAGCCACGGGCGAGCGTGAATTACCGTCGCGTATTATTGGCGAAGCGGTGATGGAAGAACTAAAACGCCTAGATCAAGTCGCTTATGTGCGCTTTGCATCGGTCTATCGTAGTTTTAAAGACATCAGTGAGTTTCGTGAAGAAATCGAACGACTAGAAAGTGGTCAAACCACTTCTGAGGAGAAATAAATGGCGCAGCCTCTGCATCAAGAATATATGGCCCGCGCCGTGCAGTTAGCGCGTCAGGGTTGGTACACAACACATCCGAACCCACGAGTGGGCTGCGTCATCGTCAAAGACGGGCAAATTATTGGTGAAGGCTTTCATAAAAAAGCCGGAGAAGGCCATGCGGAGGTGCAAGCGCTAGCCAGCCTGACAGCAGACGCCAATGGGGCAACTGCGTATGTCACCTTAGAGCCTTGCAGTCATTATGGCCGCACGCCACCTTGCGCGGAAGCCTTGATTAAAGCAGGTGTTGTGACCGTGGTATATGGCATGCAAGATCCGAATCCACAGGTTGCGGGTAATGGTTTGAAAATGCTCGTTGATGCAGGCATCGAAGTGCTTGGGCCCGTATTAGAAAACGAATGTCGCGCACTCAATCCAGGTTTTATCAAGCGCATGGAAGAAGGCTTGCCCTACGTACGTGTCAAAATGGCTATGAGTGTGGATGGTCGTACCGCAATGGAATCGGGTGAAAGCCAATGGATTACCGGTCCAGCTGCCCGCCAAGATGTACAACGTCTGCGCGCGCAAAGCTCCGCGATTGTCACGGGTATCGGTTCGGTGATCATGGACAATCCAAGCATGACGGTGCGCATTGACGAGCACGACCAAGAAGCGGATACCAAAGCTGTGCGTCAGCCGCTACGGGTCATCATGGATACTGCGTTATCCATTCCGCCGGAAGCGAAAATCCTCTATCCAACCAACGAAGTGCTGGTGTTCTGCGACGAACAAGAAATCGAGCCAGAGCACTTGAAAGCGCTGCAGAAGAAAAAAGTCGATGTGCGCTTCTTACCGTTGGCAGAAGACGGACGTTTGGATCTGGTGGAAGCTATGGGGCAACTGGCTGACGATGGTATTAATGAAGTGTTGGTGGAAACGGGCGCCGTTTTAGCGGGAGCGTTTTTAGATGCAGGGCTAGTGGATGAGCTAGTGATATACATGGCACCTAAGCTGCTAGGCTCGGAAGCGCGCCCTTTGTTGAGTCTGCCATTGGAGCACATGTCTGACGCAGTTGAGCTAAACTTGTTAGACTTGGTGAAAGTCGGTAGCGACATTAAGTTAGTGTACCAGCCGATCTACCCTGAAGGTGAAGACGAATAATGTTTACTGGCATCATTGAAGGTTTGGGGCGCGTCGCTCAGCTACAGCGTAAAGGCGGCGATCTGACGCTGAAGATTCATGCTCAGACATTGGATATGTCTGATGTGAAGCTCGGTGATAGCATTGCCACCAACGGTGTTTGCTTAACCGTAACGCGATTAGAGGGCGCAAGTTACTGGGCAGATGTTTCCGCGGAAACCTTAGCGCATACGACGCTTGGGCACTGGCAAGTGGGTCAGACCGTTAACCTTGAAAAAGCGCTGCAACCGATTTCTCGTTTGGGAGGCCACCTAGTCAGTGGCCACGTGGATGCAATTGGGGAAATTAGCGCTATTTGGCCGGATGCACGCAGTATTCGCTACCGTGTCAAGGTAATGCCTGAGCTAATGCGTTATATTGCCCTGAAAGGCTCCATCTGTGTGGACGGTATCAGTTTAACCGTGACAGGTTTGGACGCGCATGAGTTTGAATTAAGCATTGTGCCACATACTGCGCATGAGACCATAATGTCAGGTTACAGCGTCGGTACTCACGTAAATGTGGAAGTAGATCAAATTGCGCGTTATCTAGAGCGTTTACTGACTCCGCAAACGGCCTCTGTAAAAACAAAAGAATCGACGTTAACCGCAGCTTTTTTGGCTGAGCATGGATTTGTAGGGCGCCGCTAAGCGTCCGCTATCGAATAAAAGGTGAAGTACCATGGCAATCAATACCATTGAAGAAATCTTGGCGGATATGCGTCAAGGCAAAATGGTCATCCTTATGGACGACGAAGATCGTGAAAATGAAGGTGACCTGATTGTACCAGCGGAATGTATTACCCCAGAAATCATTAACTTCATGGCGGTTCATGCTCGTGGCTTGATCTGCTTGACCTTGATGCCTGAGCGCTGTGAACAGTTGAACCTGCCATTAATGGTGACGCAAAATGGTGCTCAGTTCAGTACCAACTTCACCTTGTCCATTGAAGCGGCTGAAGGTGTAACGACAGGGATCTCCGCTGCTGATCGGGCGCTGACGGTAAAGCGTGCCGTCGCAGCGAATGCGAAACCGTCGGATATCGTTCAGCCCGGCCACGTTTTCCCTCTGATGGCGCGTCCTGGTGGCGTGTTATCCCGTGCAGGTCACACCGAAGCGGGCTGTGATTTGGCGCGTATGGCAGGTTACGAAGCGGCGTCTGTAATCGTCGAAGTTATTAATGACGATGGCACCATGGCACGTCGTCCAGATTTAGAAAAGTTTGCCGAGAAACATGGATTAAAAATTGGTACAATCGCCGACCTGATTCATTACCGCACACTGAACGAAGCGACTGTGCAGCGTGAAGCTGAACAGGTAGTACAAACGGAAGTGGGCGAATTTAATCTGATCACCTACCGTGACACGGTTCACGGCTTGAGCCATATGGCTTTTGTGAAGGGTGACATTTCTCCTGATACACCGACTCTCGTGCGCGTGCATGTGCGTGATCCAGCTCGTGACATTGCTGGCATCATCAGTGCGGACGGCGAAGCGAAATGGTCGATGTCAGGAGCACTTGCATACATTGCCAAAGAAGGCGCCGGTGTAGTGGTGTTGGTCGACTCATTAGATCGTCCAACCGACTTAGCGGAGAGCTTCGCGGCGACATTTAACCCACCTGCGGGTAAGGGTTCGGACAAGAGCGGTTCAGGTACTTACTTGACCGTTGGTACGGGGTCTCAAATTCTGCGTGATCTTGGTGTGTGTAAAATGCGCCTGCTAAGTTCACCCCGAAAATTCTCCGTCACAGGATTTGATTTAGAAGCCGTGGAATTTATTCCATACAAGGGCACTTCAGTCAGTGCCGATCAAGTTTAAAGTTTAGAGGCAGATATGAGCGATATTAAGACTTACGAAGGTCATTTCGCAGCACCAGGCGCAAAATTTGCGCTTGTCGTTGGCCGTTTTAACAGCTTCATCGTTGAAAGCTTAAAAGAAGGTGCCATCGATACCCTAGTTCGCCACGGTATCAAAAAAGAAGACATCACAGTGATCTATTCGCCGGGTGCGTTCGAGATCCCTGTTGTGGTTAAGAAAGTTGCTGAGCAAAACCAATACGATGCGATCGTTGCCCTAGGTGCGGTGATTCGTGGTGGTACACCACACTTTGAATACGTTGCCGGTGAATGTGTGAAAGGTCTAGGTCAACTAGCGCTTCAATTCGGTATTCCTGTGTCATTTGGTGTATTGACCGTTGATACCATCGAGCAAGCGATTGAGCGTGCCGGTACCAAAGCAGGTAACAAAGGCGGCGAAGCAGCCCTATCTGCACTAGAAACAGTTGCTGTATTGCGCGAATTGGAAGGCAAATAATGAGTGATCAAGAACAGGCTAAGAAGCCTAAAAAACCTTCTCGTTCACAACTGCGTAGCGCATCGCGCTCGTTTGCTTTGCAAGCCATTTACCAGTGGCAAATGAACCACTCATCGGTTAATGAAATCGAAGCCCAGTTCGCGGTTGATCATGACATGAGTTCATGTGATAAGACTTACTTCCGTGAATTAATCTACGGTGTATCGTCTAAGTCAAAAGCACTAGATGCCTTGTTTGAACCTTTCTTGGATCGTTCATTGTCTGAGTTGGATGCTATCGAACTAGCGACGCTACGAATCGGTTCTTTTGAACTGTCTGAACGTTTAGACGTACCTTACAAGGTAGCGATCAACGAAGGTGTTGAGTTGGCTAAGTCTTTTGGTGCAAGTGAGAGTCACAAGTACGTGAACGGCATCTTGGATAAGCTAGCCCAGCGAGTGCGCCGCGAAGAGATCGCCGCGCGTCGTAACGCTAAGTAATCCAGTCGCCGTGTTAGAAAAGCCATCAACTGATGGCTTTTCTTTTATATAGCCTAGGTAATGCGATGCAAGAGTTTGAGTTAATCCGTTCAATATTTCAGTCGTCGATCATGGCGCAGACAGAAGGTCGTTCCGATATCCTTTTGGGGATTGGCGACGACTGCGCGCAGGTGATTGTTCCTGAGGGCCAGAGTTTGGTGTTCTCTATGGATACCTTAGTTGAAGGCCGTCATTTTCCGTTTGATGCGGATCCGGTTGATATCGGCTACCGTGCAGTCGCAACCTGTGTCAGTGATTTGGCGGCGATGGGGGCGAAACCTGCATTCTTCACCTTAGGTTTGACCTTGCCTGAATCCGATCCACAATGGCTGGCAGGGTTTGCCGAGGGCATGGCAGAATTGGCGGAACCGATTGGTTTGTTGTTGGTTGGCGGTGATACCACCAAAGGTCCGCTGACGATTACCTTGCAGGTGCATGGCTATGTCGAGCGAGAGCTGACACCCAGACGCAGTCAAGCTCAAGTCGGCGATGACATTTATGTTACCGGAACACTGGGCGATGCGGCGGCGGCCGTGCCGATCGTGACGGGCGAGCTACATGTAACGGCGGAGCGCTTTGATTACTTCTATGAGCAGTATTGGCGTCCATCTCCACGCTTGATTGCGGGTATGGCATTGAAGCGTGTGGTGCACAGCATGATGGATATTTCCGACGGTATTGGTCAAGACCTGCAGCATATTACCCGAGCCTCGGGCGTTGGGGCTCGTATTGATTTTAATGCTTTGCCAGTGTCAGACATGCTCGCTAATTGGCAGCCGGACAGTGCGCGTATCTTGGCGCTAACAGGTGGTGATGATTACGAGCTGTGTTTTACTGCCCCACCAAGTGCTCGCGACGAAATACAGTTGATCCTGCAAACTTTGCATTTGCCCTGTACGCGTATTGGTGAGATTACCGAGTCAGGTTATGCGGTAGACGGCTACGATGGTGACACCGCTGGCTGGCAGCATTTTTAGATTAGAGAGGCATTATGGCTGATAAACATCCTGTGCCGGATTCTGTATGGCGCAACCCGATCCACTTTCTAGCGTTTGGCTGTGGTTCAGGTACGGTGGATAAAGCACCTGGAACGTTTGGGACGTTGGCGGCGATTCCGCTGTACCTTTTGATTCAGGATTTATCCGTTAGTAACTATTTTCTAGTGCTTATTCTATCGGCCTTGGCAGGTATCTTTATCTGCGGCAAAACTTCCCATGACCTTGGTGTACATGATCACTCTGGTATCGTTTGGGACGAGTTTGTGGGTTATTGGATTACCATGTGGATGGCACCTGAAGGCTGGAGCTATATTGTTTTGGGCTTCATTCTGTTTCGTATTTTTGATATCTGGAAGCCTTGGCCAATATCGTTGGCGGATAAGCATGTGCATGGTGGTTTCGGCATCATGTTTGACGATATTTTGGCGGGTATTTTTGCTTTCTTTGCCTTACAGGGTGTTGTGCACTTGATTGGCTGATGAGTAGATTTTAATAAATAGCCCCGCAATTGGGAAACCATTGCGGGGTTTTTTGTGTCTGGGAAAGTGTTTATTTCCAGCCGTTCGCGTCCATCAGCTCGGTTGCAAGACGATTGTTTTCACCTAGCTTATCTAGCTGCAAAGTGTCTGCTTTAAAGGTGCCAAATGGCTCTAATGTACTAGGGTAGGCGACGCCTTCAATGACAGGGTATTCGTTGTTCACTTCAGCGTACCACTCTTGGCTTTCATGGTTTACTAAGAACTCGATCAAGCGACGAGCGTTACGCACGTTGGTGGCGGAGTTTGTGATGCCGATGCCACTGACGTTAACGTGGGCACCGCGCTCACCTTCTGCTTGGTTTGGCCAGAACAGTGCCACATTGTTGTACACGGATTTCATCGCAGGGTCATCGCTGTGGCCTAGGCGACCGTAGTAGTAGGTATTTGCTAGAGTAATATCACAGACCCCTGCCTCAACGGCACGCAGTAGGTCAGTGTCTCCGCCAAACGGAGGGCGTGCTAAGTTAGCGACAAAACCTTTGATCCATTGGCCAGTTGCTTCTGCGCCATCTGCGGCAATCATCGATGCAATAAGAGATTGATTGTAAATGTTACTCGACGAACGAGTACAGATTCGACCCTGCCATTTGGGGTTGGCAAGATCTTCATAGGTTGACAGTTCTTCTTTAGTCACCTTTTTAGGGTTGTAGAAAATAACGCGAGCACGTTGCGAAAGGCTCACCCAGTAATCTTCTGAGTCACGCAGGTGAGTGGGAATGACTTCTTTGATGGTGTTCGACTCGATTTTGCGTAACACGCCTTCTTCCTTGGCACGGTGCAATCGACCCGCATCCACCGTGATAAATACGTCCGCTGGACTTGCATCGCCTTCCATTTTTAAACGATGCAAGAGCGTATCGGCGTCCCCTGTGATCAAATTTACCTGTACATGATATTCCTTTGAATAAGCCTCTAATGCCGGCGCAATCAGCGCTTCTTTTCGGGCCGAGTAGACGTTTACCTCGCCTCGCGCTTGAACTGTGGTAGACGCTAGGCTTAGTCCAGTTGTGGCTGCCATTAGTAACGCTAAAGAATAGTTTAATTCTGACACTGTTATTACCTAAATGGATGGGTTGGGGTAGGGGGATAAGGATTCAGTAAATATTTATCACTAATAATATTGACAATCGTTCTTATTTGCAAATAATAAGGTCGCTTTATAATTGATTCTAATTCTTATTATTGTTTGAGGTTTCGAGTGTCTAATATCTTGAGTGTTACGAAAGAAGCGCAAGTGTCATCGCGCGCTCCTATGAAATTGACGGCCTTGGCGATCGCTATATCTGGGGCTCTATCTGGTATGGCATTTGCGGAAGAGAATAGTAAAAATCTGGATACCCTCGTGGTCGAAGGTCAACAGGTGGCTGCAGATGCGAACCCTTACGCTGAGCCAGATGCGCCTTACAAAGCGAACCGTATGTCAGACATTAAGTACGCTCGAGACATTGCTGAAACGCCTAAAACCATTACGGTTTTGACCAAAGATGCCATTGAAGAATCGGGCAAAACAGATCTTGAGTCGATTCTAGCTGCACAGCCAGGTATCACGCTGGGTACTGGCGAAGGGGGTAACTCATTTGGTGATCGTTACATCATCCGTGGCTATGAAGCGCGTAGTGATGTGTACACCGACGGTTTGCGCGAACCTGGCCTGATTACCCGTGAAACCTTTGCTTTAGACCAAGTAGAAATCACCAAGGGTCCAAGCTCTACCTTTGGTGGCCGTGGTACCACTGGTGGTGCGGTCAACTCGGTGACTAAGAAGGCTTCTTTGGATGATGATTTTTCTAAACTAAGCGGCACATTGGGTACGGATAACAAACAGCGCTACACCTTGGATACCAATAAGGTGGTAGGTGAAGACTCCGCGATACGCTTCAATGCTTTGTACTCAGAACGTGATATTCCAGATCGTGCACCAGCGGATGAGCAGCGCGAAGGCTTCTTGTTATCCGGTACGCATGATATTAATCCAGATGTCTCTATCAGTGCGGATTACTACTACTTCCGTGCCGACGATAAAGACGATGTGGGCAACAAAATTGACCGCAGCACCGGCAATATCATTGAACGCGATTACGTGGGGCAAAAGGGCCTAGATTTTAAAAAGAGTGAAGCGGATATTGCGACATTCACAGTGGATGCCTACCTAACGAACAACCTGCGTCTGCAAAACAAAACTCGCTACGGTGAAACGAAAAACGATTACATCGTGTCTAACGTGCACTCTCGTTTCGCCAACAGTCACCGTCAATTTACGGGTTGGCAGGAAAACGAATATCTAGGCAACCAAACCAACTTCCTATGGGATGGCGATCTGTTCGGTAAGCGCAATACCGTTGTCGCGGGTGTGGAATACGCTAAAGAGGATGTGGACGCGGGCAATTATTCGGTTAATACAACAAACAGCTACACGCTGACGGAAACCAATACCAACAACAACTTATGGCAAGGTTCGTACGCACGTAGTGCGGCGCGTAGTATGTTGACACTTGAAACGGTGTCGGCTTATTTAAGCGATACAGTCACCCTAAATGATGACTGGGAAGTGAGTGGTGGCGTACGTTACGATCACTTTGACTACGACATGTTTGTGCCGGCTTACAGCAGTCGTGGTAATAATTACCCAGATACCAACTACCAATTCTCTGATGGCTTCTGGAATGGTCAGCTAGGCGTGGTGTATTCACCTTGGGAGCACGGTAACGTTTACGCCACTTGGTCAACGTCGTCGAACATCAATGGTGGTGAGTCCGATGCAGCGACTAACTGTGGTTACGGCGGTCTATGTACCGATGCTGATGGCAACTATTCTAGCGCGGATCCTGAGCAGTCAACCAACTATGAAATTGGTACTAAGTGGCAGTTAATGGATCACAAACTATTGTTAACGGCTGCGTTGTTCCAAATTACGAAAGATGACGTGATTGAAGACAATGGTGACTCTTACAGCAGCGGTGGTTCTTTGAATACCGGTAAGAACCGTGTTCGCGGTGTTGAGTTAGGTCTATCAGGTAACATGACTGACAAGCTAAGCGGCCAAGTCGGTGTGGCGGTCATGGATTCTGAAACGTTGGCTTCTTACAACCCTGATAATGTAGGTCGTCCAAAAGCCAACTTTGCTGAAAAGAGCCTATATGCGCAAGTGAAGTACGATGTATCGTCTGATTTCGCAATTGGTGGTGCGATGACTTACTCGAGTGAGATGCTTGGGGGGCAACCAGATGCTGGAACGAGCAAAGACACTGTGATCAGAGTACCGTCTTACACGGTGTACGACTTGTTTGCGACTTACCAAGTGACAAAAAACTTTGACCTGCGAGCAAATATTCAAAACGTAACGGATGAAGACTACTACACGGCGATCTACCGTGGTGGCGACATTATCTATATTGGTGATGCGCGCTCAATCAGTCTAACGGCTAACTATAAGTTCTAAAATCGGCTTTTGCTAAGTCAAGGCTCCTACTGCTACGGTGGGGGCCTTTCATCGTTTTATGAGGCTCTTATGGTGATTACCATTCCGGGCGTGTTGAGCGCCCACGAACTGGCTCAATATCAACAGCATTTAAGCCAAGCTGAATGGCAAGACGGTGCGGCGACAGCGGGCGCTCAGGCAGTGGGAGTCAAACAGAATCTTCAGATTGATCCCAATAGCAAGCTTGCACAGCAGTTGGGCGATCATATTCTACAGGTGCTATCCGAACAGCCGCGTTTTATTTCCGCGGCTCTGCCGTTGAAGATTTTACCGCCCATGTTTAATTTGTATCAGGACGGCGGTAGCTATGGTTGGCATGTGGACAACGCCATTCGCTTTATTCCCAACACGCCGAAGCGTCTGCGCACCGATTTATCAGCGACGATCTTTTTGAATGATCCCGAATGCTATGAGGGCGGCGAGCTGTGCATCCAAGATCGCTATGGTGAGCAAAAGATCAAACTGAACGCTGGCGATATGGTGCTATACCCATCGACTAGCTTGCATCAAGTCAGTCCTGTGACCAAAGGTCAGCGATTGGCGAGTTTTTTCTGGATTGAAAGCATGATACGTGACCATGAACTTCGCGAAGTACTGTTCGACTTGGATCAAAGTATCCAGCGGTTAACTTCAGAACGTGGCGCAACAGATGTAGAAACCATGAAATTAAGTGCTATTTATCATCGATTGATCCGCTTGCATGCGGATACCTAAGTGTATTGTCTAAGAAGGTAATCCGACCGTGAGTCACGTAATAATTCCAGAAGATGCTCTATGTGTGGCGGACTATGAACGTCTTGCTAAAGAGGTATTACCACATGCTATTTACGAGTACGTCTATGGTGGTGGTGCCGATGAAATGACTTTGCGCGGTAATCGTGAATCCCTTGATGCAATCAAGATACTGCCGCGTATGCTCAACGATGTGCGTCATGGCTCCACACATACTCAGGTGTTGGGGCAAACGTGGCGGACGCCCATGATGTTGGCGCCAGTGGCCTTTCAAAAGATGGCTCATGAACAAGGGGAAATAGCGACGGCTCAAGCGGCCAGTGCCTTAGAAATCGGCATGATGGTCAGTACCTTAGCGTCTGTGGAAATGGAAGCCATCAGCGAACAGCTGAACTCACCGAAATGGTTTCAGTTGTACTGGCAGGTGGATCGTGACTTCAATCTAAGTCTGATCAAGCGTGCAGAAAAAGCGGGATATCAAGCCATCGTCTTAACCGTAGATTCAGCCATTCATGGCATTCGTAATCGTGCTCAACGAGCTAAGTTTGCTTTGCCAGAAGGTGTCTCAGCAGTAAATTTAAAAGATCGCCCAGAGCTGCCACGACAAGCCTTTACGCCAGATCAAAGTATTGTTTTTCAGGGCATGATGAGTGAAGCCCCAAACTGGAATGATGTGGCATGGCTGATTGAGCAAACCGAATTGCCAGTGATTATCAAAGGTATTTTACATCCAGCGGACGCACGTAAAGCTCAAGAATTGGGGGCTCAGGGTGTGATTGTATCCAATCACGGTGGTCGTACCCTAGATTGCGTGCCAAGCGCTATTGATATGGTCGCAGCAGTACGTGAAGCAGTTGGTTCAGAGTTTTGCGTGTTGTTAGACGGCGCCATTCAACGTGGCACGGATGTGTTTAAGGCAATTGCTTTGGGGGCCGATGCGGTGCTGATTGGGCGTCCGCAGTTTTACGCCTTGGCTGTGGCGGGGGCAGCAGGAGTGGCCCATATGCTACGTATTCTGCGAGAGGAATTCGAAGTAGCCATGGCGCTGGCGGGCGTTGCTTACGTTAAGGACATCACGCGCTCATCACTTCTTTAGTTGCACTTGGCGCGAATGCCTCAAGTAAAATGCAATCTCACTTGAGGCACTGTATGGTTTAGCGTTAGCGATGATGTTCATGGCGGCGAAGATACTTTTCAAACGCACGAATGAGTAAAGACAGGCTTAAGGTTAACGTCAGATACATAAAAGCCACGACGTTATAGGTTTCAAAAAACTGGAAAGTGGAAGAGCTGTAGACCTTGCCCAATTGCGTAATGTCTTGTACACCCAGCACAGAAACTAAGGACGAGTCTTTGATGAGTGCCACAAAGTCGTTGCCAAGTGGAGGAAGAATCTTGCGCAGTGCTTGAGGCCAGATGATTAGGCGAAAACGTTGCCAGCCGCTAAGCCCTAAAGCTTGAGCCGCTTCGATTTGACCTTTGCCTACTTCTTGAATACCGGCACGAAAAACTTCTGCTATAAAAGCGCTGTAGCTAATCGCTAACGCTAGAATCGCTCGCCACAGTAAGGTGAAATCTCGTGTGCGAGCCTTGTCTAGCCATCCCCATTCGATTGGTTTTTGTAACGCCCAATTCCAAAGCTTGATGAGTTCTGGCGCGCCAACAAAAGCGATATAAAACAGCAACACGAGTACAGGAATGCCGCGCAGAATTTCAATGTAAAAGCGTGAAATTTCTCGAACAAGCCGCCACTTTGAGAATCCAGCCATTGCCACGGCTAAGCCTAAAAGGGAGGCAAGAATAAACGCACAAAGCGTTACGCCTATAGTGGTTAGCAGGCCTTTGCTAAGCGTTCGGGTGATATCTTGGTAGCTTTGGTCAGCAATAATATTCCAGCCAAGAAGAGCTCCGAGAACCACAGTGGCCAATAGCCACCATGGTAATTTTTTTAAAGAATGTTTAGAGGGCATGAAAAGGCGCAATTATTGGTTGTAGTCGAAGAACCATTTTTGATTGAGCGCATCCAGTGTGCCATCTTGCTGCATGCTTTTAATGGCAGCGTTAACGGGTTCAATTAGCTTCGAACCCGGTGTGAAAATGAAGCCAAACGCCTCAGAGCCTAGGGCGTCTCCGACGACTTTAAAAGCGCCAGGGTTCGCTCCCATGTAACCACGTGCCGAAGTGCTATCCATTAATACCGAATCCACATCACCAGACTTCAGTGCTTGCACGGAGGCGCCGAAGGTTTCAAATAAGCTAATACGAGGATTGGTTTCATCGCCATCGAGTACGTCATAAACGGCCACGTAAAAGTTCGTTGTCGCGGGTTGGGCACCAAAGTATAAGTCTTCATTCGCGGCGAACTCTTTGGCATTAGAGAAGCGATCTTCATTGGCGCGTACCAGCATGAATTGCTCTGAAATCATGTAGGGCTCTGAGAAGTCTACTTGCTGCTTACGCTCATCATTGATGGTAATGCCATCCATGCCAACATCGTATTGGCCTTGTTTCACACCTTGAATCATGGTGTCCCAGCTACTCAGTTGCCAATCTACTTTTGCATTTAGGCGTTTGGCAATCTCATTAAACGCATCGTACTCCCAGCCAATGCCTTCACCTGTTTGCGGGTCAACGAAGTTGAGTGGTGTATAAGCATTTTCCGTAACGGCAACAATCGTCTGCCCCTTAAGGTCCGGAAGGGAAGCTGCATTGGAAAAAGATGGCAGACTGAGCAGAAGGAGGTTTGCGATGCAGAGTAATGATTTTTTCATAGAGAACCTTTGTTGGCGTGATCTTTACTGAGAGGGGGCATTATACGCATCCTAAACAAGGGCCTCTATGTAATCTTGACGTATCGGTTAAAAAAGCGCATCAAACTTCTTATTTGAGAGTTTGGCGTGGCTCGTCCCTGTGCGTATAATTCTGGCTATTCATAATTTTTCAGGAAGTGCCCGTGTCGCGCGAACTCTCTCACCATCAGGCCTTTCAAACGCAATGCTTAAAAGAGTTAGGCGTTGTCAGTTGGATGCAGGGGCAAATGCCTGTGCAGGGCGAAGTGTTTCGAACGCCGCAGCCTTGGGCGCGCGCCGATGGCGTAACGCCAATTGCGCCAGCACAACCACAAATTATTCCCGAATCAACCTTTAAACCGCCTGTGCCAGCGGCGACTGCGGTGGATGAAAAGCAGAAAGACGCCTCTGTAGCGGATCTACGTCGCCAGCTCGGCGCCGCGCCAGAAGTCATTGTCGAAGATCTTCAGCCTATTGAAGAGATTTTAGCTCCGGTCGAAACGACTGCGTCTGAAATAGCGCTTGGCTTGCCGATCCCTTCTCAGATGTGTGCCTATATGTTGGCTGGACAGCTGTTGCTGATTACAGATTTGCCAAGCTCTTTCCAAGAACAAGATCAGCTGGATAAGTTGGCTTTAAGCCTAGCTAAAGCGTTACTCAAACAAGAAGTCGGAGAGTGGAGCGTTGCGTTGTACCAGTGGCCAGGCAAGCTCAAAAACCACCACCTTGTACAGCGCCAAGATTGGGCAATCGGCGCATTCGAGCAATTTTTGCATAACCAAAGTGCCAGCCAGATGCCACAGCGAGTGATTCTTGCGGGTGATCACTGTGTGCAATATTTTGCGGCCCTTGCTGAACAACACCCTTTAAAAAACTTGCCCCGAGCTCAGGTGCATAGCTTGCCACAGATGTTACGCATTCCTGAATTGCGTAAAGAAGCATGGCAAGTGATGCAGCGAAGCTTCGCTTGAGAACTATAATGACCTCACCTTTTGTGCTAAGAACAGCGGACGTATCGGATTTAGATGAGATTGTTGCGTTAGAGCAGACTTCTGATCCGCATCCATGGAGTGCTTCCTTAATAGAAGAGGCGCTGTTGAATCGTCAAAATTGGCTGTTCGAGTGTTGTGAGTCAAAGCAAGTGGTTGGCTGGCTAACGGCATCATTGCTGTTTGATCAATCTGAGCTAGAGTTAGTCGTCACAGATCACAACAAGCGTCGCCAAGGTCTAGCAAAGCAGCTATTGCAGCAATGGTTGTCTTGGGCGCTTGAGCAAGGTTGTGAAGAAGGCTTATTAGAAGTGCGCGAATCGAATCATGGCGCCATTGCATTGTATCTGCAGCTTGGTTTTGAGCAGGTTGGCTTACGTAAGAATTATTACTCACTAAATGAGGGCGGTAGAGAAAACGCCGTGCTCATGACATGTAAATTGAAATAAGCGAGATAACACATGACAACAGTATTGGTACCGATTGCCAACGGCAGTGAAGACATTGAAGCGATCACCATCATTGATGTACTCCGTCGTGGGGGAGCTGAGGTGACCGTCGCTAGTGTGCATGAGGAAAAACAAATTAAAGCGGCAAACGGCACCAATATCGTTGCCGATGTTCTGCTGACGGATGTAGCGGAGCAAATGTACGATGCCATCGTATTGCCTGGCGGTATGCCTGGTGCAGAGCATCTGCGTGATAGCAAGTTATTGATCGATATGCTGGAAAAACACGATATTCAAGACGCCTTGCTGGCGGCTATTTGCGCCTCACCTGCGGTGGTTTTTGGTACTCATGGCTTTGTAGTGGACAAGCAAGCGACCTGTTATCCAGGTTTTGAAGCAGGTCTAACGGGCGCGGAATACATTGTGGATCAGCCAGTCGTTATGGATGGTAATGTGATCACAGGGCAGGGGCCAGCGATGGCCATGGCATTCTCTTTGGCAGTATTGGCGAGCCTTCAGGGGATTGATAAAACCCAAGAAGTAGCACAAGGCTTACTTTGCTAACTTGTTCAATCTTGTCTGAATGGTCAGCTAAAAATGCGCAAAAACGGCTAAACTTTGCGGATTAGGGCGGTCTTTTGTATGGACGCTATCGCCATATAAGAGTAAAATTGTCCGGATTTATTTAGTCGTAGCGGCTCATCACATAGCAGTAGTTTGATTACGACATCAGCATGATTTTATGAAAGCGAGGTGGGCCACGAGTTTGCCTCGCTTTTTTGCAACCTAAAATAGGCTCTAACGGGAGGTTCCTTTGGCAACATCAGCGATTCTTGCTCTGGAAGACGGCACTATATTCAGAGGAGTGTCGATCGGGGCAGATGGCTCCTCAACCGCAGAGGTTGTATTTAACACCTCTATGACCGGTTATCAAGAAATTCTTACCGATCCTTCCTACGCTCGACAAATGGTCACTTTGACCTACCCACACATTGGTAATACTGGCGTTAACGCCGAAGACGAAGAGTCTGGCCAAGTATGGTGTTCGGGCCTGATCATCCGTGACCTACCTTTGCTAGCAAGTAGCTGGCGTAAACAAGAAACCCTAGATGCGTACCTAACGCGTAAAGGTGTGGTAGGCATTGCAGATATTGATACGCGTAAATTGACTCGTATCTTGCGTGAGAAAGGTGCACTAGCTGGCTGTATTATGGCGGGCGACAATATCAACGAAGAGGAAGCCGTTGCACAAGCAAAAGCTTTCCCTGGTTTGAAAGGCATGGATCTAGCCAAAGAAGTTACGACCGACAAATCTTACGAGTGGACCGAGTCAACTTGGGATTTGGTAGACGGTCACACGACGCCAACGGAATTTCCATTCCACGTTGTGGCGTACGACTACGGTGTAAAAACTAACATTTTGCGTATGCTTGTTGAGCGTGGTTGCCGCTTAACAGTTGTACCTGCGAAAACACCTGCAAGTGACGTACTTGCACTGAATCCAGACGGTGTTTTCCTATCAAATGGCCCTGGTGACCCGGAACCATGTGATTACGCGATCAATGCGATCAAAGAAATCCTAGAAACTGAAATTCCCGTTTTCGGTATCTGTCTAGGACACCAGTTGCTTGCTCTTGCAAGCGGTGCGCAAACGCTAAAAATGAAGTTTGGTCACCACGGTGCGAACCACCCTGTACAAGACATTAAATCTGGCCGTGTGATGATCACTAGCCAGAACCACGGTTTCGCCGTAGATGAAGCAACGTTGCCTGCAAATCTTGAAGCGACACACAAATCATTGTTTGACGGTTCTCTACAAGGTATTGCACGTACTGATAAGAAAGCGTTCAGCTTCCAGGGGCACCCTGAAGCAAGCCCTGGTCCACACGACGTGGCGCCGCTTTTTGATCTGTTCATTGAAAACATCAAAGCAACGAAAGCCTAAGCGAGAACGAGAAGACTATGCCAAAACGTACTGACATAAAAAGCGTCTTAATCTTAGGTGCTGGTCCGATTGTCATCGGTCAGGCCTGTGAATTTGACTACTCAGGTGCGCAAGCCTGTAAAGCCCTTCGTGAAGAAGGCTTCCGAGTAATCCTTGTGAACTCGAACCCTGCAACCATCATGACTGATCCAGTGATGGCGGATGCAACCTACATCGAGCCAATCGAGTGGCAAACAGTTGAAAAGATCATCGAGAAAGAGCGTCCAGATGCCGTTCTTCCGACAATGGGTGGTCAAACAGCATTGAACTGTGCCCTAGATCTAGAGCGTCACGGTGTACTTGCGAAATACAATGTTGAAATGATCGGTGCAACGGCCGATGCAATCGACAAAGCGGAAGACCGTCACCGTTTCGACCAAGCGATGAAGTCTATCGGCCTAGAATGTCCACGTGCGGGTATCGCGCACAACATGGACGAAGCACTTGGTGTACTGAACGAAGTTGGCTTCCCATGTATTATTCGTCCATCTTTCACAATGGGTGGTACCGGTGGTGGTATCGCTTACAACATGGAAGAGTTCGAAGAGATCTGTACTCGTGGTTTGGATCTTTCTCCAACCAACGAGCTTCTAATCGACGAATCTCTAATCGGTTGGAAAGAGTACGAGATGGAAGTTGTGCGTGACAAAAACGACAACTGTATCATCGTTTGTGCGATCGAAAACTTCGACGCCATGGGTGTTCACACCGGTGATTCGATCACGGTTGCACCCGCTCAGACTCTGACGGACAAAGAATACCAAATCATGCGTAACGCTTCCTTGGCGGTATTGCGTGAGATCGGTGTCGAAACAGGTGGCTCGAACGTACAGTTCGGTATGGATCCTAAGACTGGTCGTCTAGTGGTTATCGAGATGAACCCGCGTGTATCGCGTTCCTCTGCACTAGCGTCTAAAGCAACAGGTTTCCCAATCGCTAAGATCGCCGCTAAATTGGCAATCGGCTACACCCTTGATGAGCTACAAAACGACATCACTGGTGGCCTAACACCTGCGAGTTTCGAGCCGTCAATCGACTACGTTGTTACTAAGATTCCTCGTTTCACATTCGAGAAGTTCCCAACAGCAAACGATCGTCTAACCACGCAGATGAAGTCGGTTGGTGAGGTGATGGCGATCGGCCGTACGTTCCAAGAGTCTTTGCAGAAAGCATTGCGCGGCCTTGAGACGGGTTCTGATGGTTTTAATCCACAGCTTGATCTTGCAGATGAAACCAGCAAAGAGAAGTTGCAGCGTGAATTGAAAGCACCTGGTGCAGACCGTATTTGGTATATCGGAGATGCGTTCCGTTCAGGCATGAGCATTGACGAAGTGTACGAAGTGACTGGTGTTGATCCATGGTTCCTTGTACAAATTGAAGACCTAATCAAAGAAGAACAAGCGCTAGAAAACGCTGGTCTTGCGGATCTTGATTACGACTACATGCGTCGTCTAAAACGTAAAGGTTTCTCTGATGCGCGTTTGGCATCTTTGCTAAGTGTGACTGAGAAGTCTCTGCGTGAGCGTCGTTACCTAGTGAACGTACACCCCGTGTACAAGCGCGTAGATACTTGTGCGGCAGAATTTGCGTCCAACACTGCGTACATGTACTCAACGTACGAAGATGAGTGTGAAGCAGCACCTTCTGATCGCGAAAAAGTGATCATCCTAGGTGGTGGTCCTAACCGTATCGGTCAAGGTATCGAATTCGACTACTGTTGTGTACACGCAGCCCTAGGTCTACGTGAAGACGGTTTCGAAACGATCATGGTTAACTGTAACCCTGAAACCGTTTCTACTGACTACGACACCTCTGATCGTCTTTACTTCGAGCCAGTAACGCTAGAAGACGTACTAGAAATCGTTCGTACTGAGAAGCCAACAGGCGTGATCGTACAGTTCGGTGGTCAAACACCACTTAAGATTGCTCGTGCTCTGCAAAACGAAGGCGTGCCAATTATCGGTACGACGCCAGAAGCAATCGACCGTGCGGAAGACCGTGAACGTTTCCAAAGCATGATTCAGCGCCTAGGCTACAAACAGCCTAACAACGCGACCGTTCGTTCTACAGAACAAGCGATCGTGAAAGCTGCTGAAATCGGCTACCCATTGGTTGTGCGTCCGTCTTACGTACTAGGTGGTCGCGCGATGGAAATCGTATACAACGAGAAAGAGCTGTCTCGTTACATGACGTCTGCTGTGAAAGTATCGAACGACAGTCCAGTACTACTAGACCACTTCCTAAACTCAGCGATCGAGATTGATATCGACTGTATCTCTGATGGTAAGCAAGTAGTGATTGGCGGTATCATGCAGCACATTGAGCAAGCCGGTGTTCACTCTGGTGACTCAGCATGTTCTTTGCCGCCATACTCATTGCCAGCGGACATCCAAGATCAAATTCGCGATATGATCAAGCGTATGGCGCTTGAGCTTGGTGTCATCGGTCTAATGAATACTCAGCTAGCGGTTCAAGACGGTGAGATCTACGTAATCGAGGTTAACCCTCGTGCATCACGTACGGTGCCTTTCGTATCGAAATGTATCGGTCGTTCTCTAGCGCAATTGGCTGCTCTAGTCATGGCTGGCAAGTCTCTAGCAGAGCTAGGCTTCACTGAAGAAGTGATCCCAAGTTACTACAGCGTGAAAGAAGCGGTATTCCCATTCAACAAATTCCAAGGTGTTGACCCAATTCTTGGCCCTGAAATGAAATCTACGGGTGAAGTGATGGGTGTGGGCGATACGTTTGCTGAAGCGTTCGGCAAAGCGGCATTAGGTGGTGGTACAGTGCTACCAACATCTGGTCGTGCATTCATGTCTGTTCGAGACCAAGACAAACCAGGTGCGGTTGAAGTGGCGAAACGCCTCATTGGCCTAGGTTTTGACCTAGTAGCAACAGGTGGTACTGCGAAGTTCCTTGCAGAAAACGGCGTTGACGTTCAGAAAGTCAACAAAGTAAACGAAGGTCGTCCACACATCGTGGATATGTTGAAGAATGGCGAAATCGCTTACATCATCAACACAACTTCTGGTACACAAGCGATTGCAGATTCTTCTGTGATTCGTCGTACAGCGCTACAGGGCAAAGTTTGCTACACCACGACTCTAGCGGGTGCGGAAGCGACTAGCCTAGCCATCAGCCGTATGAATGAAGAAATCAAAGTCAGAAGACTGCAAGATTTGCATTCGGGGAAATGATGAAAAAGGTACCTATGACGGTGGAAGGGGAAGCGCGTCTTCGCGAAGAACTTAATCACCTTAAAACTGTGGTTCGTCCTCGTGTGATCGCAGACATCGCGGAAGCACGAGAGCACGGTGACTTAAAAGAGAATGCGGAATACCACGCGGCTCGTGAAGAGCAAGGCTTCTGTGAAGGCCGTATCTCTGAGATTGAAGGCAAGCTTTCAGACTCGCAAGTGATTGATGTGAAAAGCATCCCTCACACGGGTAAGGTTATCTTCGGGACAACGGTAACTCTGTTTAACGTTGATACAGAAGAGACGGTAACTTACAAAATTGTGGGTGATGACGAGTCTGATGTGAAAGCGAAGAAGATTTCTTACGCATCACCGATCGCCAAAGCGATCATCGGCAAAATGGAAGGTGACGAAGTCGCCATTAAGATTCCAGCTGGTGAAGTGGTCTACGAAATCGAAAACGTCGAACACATCTAATCACAGAAATTAGTGTTATCAAAAACGCCAAGAGGGAGACTTCTTGGCGTTTTTTTGTTCTGATAAGGTAAATTTTCTGTCAGTTTTGTCGATAGGCTATGATCAATAGCCAATGACATCTTTATTAATGGATGAGCTTTCATGAATAGAATTCTCTTATCTGTATTATGTGCGGTTGCTTTATCTGGTTGTGGCACACCAGAAGAATCAGGAGATTCTGGGGCCGTGGATGGGGGTACGGATACACCTGCAACGCCAACAACCCCCACAACACCGACAACTCCCACGACGCCAGAAGAGCCAGCCACACCAGAAGAGCCCGTTACACCCACTGAGCCTACAACACCTACCACACCAACCGATCCTGATGAGATGCCAGATCCTGCGGACTATGCTGTGGATGCGGCGTTACAGGCTCCAGTGTCTTTGACTGCGGTGGCGGCGAACCAGCAAGTGGTGTTACGTTGGAATGACACGCCTAATGCGGCGGCTTATACCGTATATTATTCAACCGAAGAAATTACCGTAGACAGTGAGTTATCAAGCTTGCTGATCGCGGTCGACAATCTACAAGGCACTAGCTATATCTCGCCAGCGGCGTATTTGAGCAATGGTTCGACGTATTATGTGGCGGTGGTTGCTAAAGAATCGTTGACCTCTACTAACGTTAGTTCGTTCAGTCCAATAAAAGCCTTTGTTCCACAAGAGAATGGCATAGTGGCAGAAGATTTCTTGCAAATGCGTGAACTGAACGATACCGGAACCCGGTTTTCGGTTACCTCAGAGGAGCATTTAGAAGGCTGTGCCGAGGGGGATCGAGCGAGCAAAGGGCAAGACTGTAGTTTTGGTCGAGATGTGGACGCGATTGCCAGTGGTGATGAGGACGGTCTCGGCGGATTTAGTTTTAGCAAAATTGGCAGTGATGGCAGCGTGCTAACCGCGGATTCTGAAGATTGGAGCTGTGTGTTAGATCAAGTCACGGGTCTGATGTGGGAAGTTAAAGAAGCGGGTGACAGCGCCCGTGGTGATGGCTTTAGTAGTGGTCTGCACGACGCGGACGATGTTTTTACATGGTATGAGCCGAGCCTCAGCGGCTCTGGTGTGACGGAAGGGGAGCAATCTCATGCAAGTTCCCCAGACACCTGCTTTGCTTATAACGGCTCTGATAGTTTTTGTAATACCTCTGATTATCGAGCTCGAGTCAATCTAGAAGGATTATGTGGCTACACTGATTGGCGCTTGCCAACGGCGAAAGAGCTACTGAGTATTACCTACTATGGGGACAGTTTTGCTCGTCGCTCAAGTTATGCTGTGGATACTAACTTTTTCCCATTTAGTGCGGATACGTTGGCAGACAGCTATTGGACGATGTCGCCTTACTATGATGTCAGTGATGCGGGTCGAGCATGGCGAATTTACCTACGTGATAGTGTGTCTAGCGGACAGAATCTTGGTGTAATGAACGGGATGTCGAAAGGCACCAGTGCTGGAGTAATCTTGGTGAGGACGGCTCATGAATAAGTTTTTTATCGCTTCTCTGCTAACAGGTGTGGTTGCCTTACAGGCTCAAGCTGCCTGCAATACCTCAACAATTGCGGCGACCACGCCCACGGCCAACTTCACCATTGATGAAGACAAAGGGGTTGTGGTGGATCACACGACTGGACTGATGTGGAAACGTTGTGTTGAGGGTTTTTCTGGGGCCGACTGTCGTTCTGGTAGTACCTTACAGTCTACTTTTGCTGCGGCGATTGAATACATTGATACCTTGAATGAGGGGGAAGGGTATGCGGGTTACAACGATTGGCGCTTACCTAACCTAAAGGAGTTACGCAGTATTGTTGAAGAGCGATGCGCACGCCCATCGCTAAATGAAGAAGTGTTTCCATTAAAAAATACGGAGGCATCGGATGATCGTACGACCATTAATAGTATGACGCTGTTCTCGTCAACACCGACATCCTATTTTGATTCCACGGATACCTTTATCTGGACGGTAAGCTTTGCCAACGGAACATTTGAACGTAGTTCTCTTGGTGAGTATGACTACATTCGCTTTTTCCGACTGGTACGCGACGCTCGTTAATCTCTTTTCATTTAAAAGCACAAATAAGCATTACTTCTTGCGGCTAAAGTAGCAAGAAGTAATGCCCTCTGCGGTTAATAATAAGTGTTCTAGAAATTTACTGACAATAAAAGTAGAGGGCGCTGTTATGAGCTATTCACTCCAAAATAAAAACGCTGCGATCACTGGCGCTGCGTCTGGCATAGGATGGGCCAGTGCACAGGCAATGCTCGAGGCGGGTGCTAAGGTGGTGTTGATTGATCGTGACGCGGCGTCACTAGAGCGAGTGTGTGCTGGTTACGTTAACGCTATTCCGCTGGTGATTGATTTGCTAGATCCAGAAGCTTGCAAAACACTCATGGTCTCGATTCTTGAATTATTGGATGGGCCACTGGATATTTTTCATGCCAATGCCGGTCTGTATGTGGGGGGGGATTTAGTCGATGCAGACCCTGATGCGATTGATCGTATGTTGAACTTGAACATTAATGTGGTAATGAAAAATGTACGTGATGTCATCAAACATATGGCTCCCAATAAAACTGGCGACATCATAGTGACTAGCTCCTTAGCGGCGCATTTTCCAACGCCATGGGAGCCTGTATACGCCTCATCAAAATGGGCCATAGACTGTTTTGTGCAAACTACCCGTCGACAAGTGTTCAAGCATGGATTACGTATTGGCTCGGTGTCGCCCGGCCCAGTGATTACTGGATTGCTGGATGACTGGCCGCAAGACAAACTGGATGAGGCTAAGGCTTCTGGAAGCTTAGTGGAAGCGAAGGAAATCGCAGAGATCATTCTGTTTATGCTGACTCGTCCGCGAGGAATGACTATTCGTGATGTGGTTGTGATGCCGACCAATTTTGATCTTTAGATCAGCGGGACTGGAAACGAAAAAGACCTTCAAATGAAGGTCTTTTGCATTGAGCTGTTCCAGCAAAGATTACTGAGCCGTTTTAAAAGCTGCGATCAGAGCTTGGGTAGAGGCATCCAATTGGCTGTTATCCGTATCGTTGACAAGGCGATTGTAGATATCAGTACCCAACACTTTACCAAGTTCAACGCCCCATTGGTCAAAGGAGTTTATGCCCCAGATGGTGCCTTGCACAAAGGTACGATGCTCATACAGCGCGATCAATGAGCCTGTTGTGAAAGGTGTTAGCTGCTCGGTTAACAACGTATTGCTTGGACGGTTGCCAGGAATGACTTTGTGTGGCGCAATCGCAGCCACTTGTTCTTCCGTTGCGCCTGCATCGCGCAGCTCTTGCTCAGCTTGCGCTAAGCTTTTACCAACCATAAGGGCTTGAGATTGGCTTAGACAGTTGGCAAATAGCTGTGCATGGTGGTCGGCCACTGGATTATGGGTTTTTAGTGGTGCAATAAAGTCTACTGGAACCAAGCGCGTGCCTTGGTGCAACAACTGGTGATACGCATGCTGACCATTTGTGCCTGCGCCCCCCCAAATGATTGGACCGGTATCTGTTTCAACGCCAGAGCCATCAACCAGATTAGCTTTGCCATTGCTTTCCATATCCAGCTGCTGAATATGCGCAGGCATAGCACGTAGGTAGTGGTCGTAAGGAATCAGTGCATGTGTCTGGGCGTTATGGAAGTTGCTATACCACACCCCTAGAGCCCCCATGATTACAGGTAGGTTCTGCTCAAATGGTGCGCTTTTAAAGTGCTCGTCCATGGCGTGAGCGCCATCAAGTAGCTCATAAAAGTGGTTCATACCGACTGCAACCGCAACCGGTAAGCCAATCGCGGACCAAAGCGAGTAGCGGCCGCCAACCCAATCCCACATAGGGAAGATATTTTCTTCCGCCATGCCGAATTTAACGGCTTTTTCAACATTTGAGCTAACGGCTGCAAAGTGCTTTTTGATCTCAGCTTCTGGTACACCTTCAGCGATACACCAAGCTCGTGCGGCGTTAGCGTTATAAAGTGTTTCTAGTGTGCCAAATGACTTAGACGAAACAATGAAGACCGTGCTGTCAGCCTTAAGAAGTTTAAGTTTCTCAGTGATGTCTGAGCCATCAATGTTGGCAACAAAATGGACCCTAATGTCGTCTTTTTTGTAAGGAGTTAGGGCCTCAGTGACCACTTTTGGGCCAAGGTAGGAGCCGCCAATACCGATCGATACTACGTCTGTAATCTTCTTGCCGCTGTAACCTTTCCACTCACCACTATGTAGCTGAGTAACAAAATTCTCCATCTGTGCCAGAGTATTACGTACTTCGTCTAGTACGTTGACGCCATCTACCATCAGTGCCTCTTGTGCTTTGCTGGCACGAAGCGCTACATGAAGAACAGAGCGATTCTCGGTATTGTTAATATGATCGCCTTTGAACATGCCTGTGATAGCAGACTTCATACCTGCTTGCTCGACTAATTGTAGCAACAGCTTCATAGTGTCGGTGTTAGCACGGTTTTTTGAGTAATCTAGCGACCATCCCGCAGCGGATGCTTTGAAAGACTCGGCACGGGTTGCATCGTTGGCAAATAATTCAGTCATTTTGACTGAGGCCATTGCTTGCTGATGTTGTGCCAGTGCTTGCCACGCGGAATGTTGCGTTGGTGAGCTCATGTCTATCTCCCTAGGTTGAGTATAAGAGTGTTACGGTAGATCTACGGTTAGGTTATCGATCAACCGAGCTTTGCCCAAATAGGCAGCAACCAGAATGACCAGTCGCTTCTCTTTCTCTGATGGTGTCAGTAAGTCATGTTGTGCACGTATTTCAAAATAGTCACGCTTAAATCCCACTGCTTCAAGCTTCTGTTGAGCTTGTTCGCAAATGTCTGCGTAGCTTACGTGACCTTCTAGGATCTGTTGCTTTGCCCATAGAAGGGTTTGGTAAAGAGTTGTCGCGGTGTTGCGTTCAGCCTCAGTTAGGTAACCGTTGCGTGAACTAAGTGCAAGGCCTGACTCAGCTCGAGCAATATCTACGCCAATAATTTCAACGTTGGAGCTCAGGTCGCGCACCATGTCTTCAATGACTTTCAATTGTTGATAATCTTTGTTACCAAAGATCGCACAGTCAGGCATAACGATGTTAAAAAGTTTGGTGACTACTGTTGCCACGCCAACAAAATGGCCTGGGCGAGTGGCGCCACACAAAATGTCTGACAGTCCAGTCACTTCAATCTGTGTTTGGCTGCGTTTACCATCTGGGTACATTTCTGAAGCCGATGGTGCAAACAGGAAATCACAGCCATTGCTTTCCAGTAATGCTTGATCCTCTTTTAGTGTACGTGGGTAGCGCTCTAAGTCTTCATTGGCTGAGAACTGCATAGGGTTCACGAAAATAGAGGAGACCACCACATCGCCTTCTTTACGTGCGCGGCGGATCAGTTCCATATGGCCTTCATGTAAGTTACCCATCGTCGGTACGAAGGCAATGCGTTTGTCTTGTAAACGTTCGCTTTTTAGGGCTGTGCGAAGTTCAGCCACTGTGTGAAATGTTTTCATGCGTCAAATGTGTGTTCTGGTGCTGGGAATGTACCATTTTTGACTTCGTCTACATAAGCGGCGAAAGCGTCAGTGATGGTGCGACCGTTGGTCAAAAAGTTTTTTACAAAGCGGGCTGGGCGACCAATGTTAATGCCCAGCATGTCGTGCATCACTAGGACTTGGCCATCGGTGTCCGCACCGGCGCCAATGCCGATGACCGGTACACTAACAGCTTGCGTCAAGGATTTACCTAGTTCACTAGGAATGCATTCGTACAATAGAATATCGGCGCCAGCGGCTACCAATTCTAACGATTCTTGTAGAATTAAGTCTGCTGCTGCCTTGTCCTTTCCTTGTACTTTATAGCCACCGAGCTTATGAACGGCTTGTGGTGTTAAGCCTAAATGCGCACAAACCGGAATGCCGCGCTCAGAAAGTAAACGTACCGTATCGGCAAGCCAGCTACCGCCTTCAAGCTTAACCATATTGGCGCCAGCCTGCATCAACTTGGCGGCGTTATCGAGCGCTTGGTTTGGGGAGCTATAACTCATAAACGGCATGTCGGCGAGAATAAAGGCATGACTGTTACCACGCTTTACCGCTGCTGTGTGGTAGCACATATCGTCAATCGACACGGGCAGCGTACTGTCTTGGCCTTGTACCACCATGCCTAACGAGTCTCCTACGAGGATGGTTTCAACCCCAGCCTTATTCATCGCGTGAGTAAAGGTGGCATCGTAACAAGTTAAACAGGTGAATTTCTCCCCTGCTTGTTTCATGCGCTGTAGTTTGGATAGGGTAATAGGGCTAACAGGTTTTTTCGCTGACGTGTCTGAATACATGGTTATGCTTCTTCTATTGTTACCAAATCGCTGGTATCAAGTTGAGTGACATGCTCTGCAACGGTTTTGCCATTGTGCAGCAGCAGCTCAGGTGCTAGATCGAACAAGGGACGGATCACGAACCCGCGTTCTAGCATAAAGGGGTGGGGGACATTCAGGCGAGGCAGATCAATGGTGTCTTGATTGAATAGCAGAATGTCGAGATCCAGAGTTCTTGGTCCCCAGTGGCGTTCCCGCACACGTTGATGGTCTTGTTCGACGCTTTGTAGAAGGTCCAGTGTTGCTATGCTATCCAGCTCGGTTTCGAAGCAGGCCACAGCATTAACATAATCCGGCTGATCCTGAGGGCCAACCGGTTTGCTTGAATAGATATTTGAACAGGTGAAGTTGGCAATGTCGCCATGTTTAGAAAGCTGTTCAATCGCACTTTTCAGTTGTGCCAATGGGTTTTCTAGATTGCTGCCTAGGCCAATGTATACCTTGTTCATGGGTCATCTCACTGTTCTTGTGAACGTTTGGCATTACTACTTTTGCGGCGACGTGGTCGACGGCGTTTCGCTTTTGGAGCCTCTCCACCAGCTTTACGCTCATCGGCTCTATTGATTAGGTCGCGCTGTTGGTTTTCCGGTGCTTGCTGGAAATCGTTCCACCAGTTGCCCAAGCCGCCTAGGTCGGTACCACTTTGTTCGCGAATCAATAGGAAGTCAAATGCGGCGCGGAAACGTGGATGATGTAGTAGTGTGAAAGCACGTTTGCCGTAGCGCTTTGGTAAGCGGAATTGCAGATCCCAAATTTCACGCATTGGGGTAGAGAAGCGACGTGGGATTGCTGTGGCAGCGACTTGGTTGTCCAGTACCATGGTCGCGGCTTGATGCAGCGCAGGCAACTCAGGTAGACCTTGCTTCTCAAATTCTTCATGGCGAAGCGCAACGCTTGGCCATAATAGAATGGCGTACAGGAAGTAAGGGGCTGTACTGCGGCCACCTTGAATGCGTTCGTCTGTGTTCTGTAGGCCCTGTAGAATGAAGGCTTCAGGATCAATGTCCTTACGCTGCCAGCCACTTTTTAGTAGAGCATCCGTGTCTGGGAATAAGTATTTAAATAAGCCGTATTCGCGTAATAGCTTAAAGGTTTCTGTGCCATTACCGCTGCCGAGTAGCTTAAGTACTTCTTCAAATAAACGAGCCGGTGGAATGTGATCTAGCAAATGCGCCATTTCTTTGATTGGTGCAGCTGTCTCGGGCTCTATGGAGAAATTTAACTTTGCCGCGAAGCGAATGGCGCGCAGCATACGCACTGGGTCTTCTTGGTAGCGCTGACGAGCATCACCAATGATACGAATCTGACGCTTTTCTATGTCAGCCAGGCCGCCGCAATAATCGTTAATCGAGAAATCTGCGATGTTGTAATAGAGCGCATTGAAAGTGAAATCTCGGCGTTCAGCGTCTTCTTCGATAGAGCCATAGACATTGTCTCGCAAGATAATGCCATGAGATGAGCGGGCAGTGTCTTTGTCTTTAAGAGATTTGCGTTGATCGCTTTCAGCGGGGTGTTGAGCGGCTGTGTTGGCGCGGAAGGTAGATACTTCAATGATTTCACGCCCGTAAGTAACATGCACCAGTTTAAAGCGTCGGCCAATCAAACGAGAGTTGGAGAACAGGGCATGGGCTTCTTCTGGTGTGGCGTTGGTGACCACGTCGAAGTCTTTTGGCTCAATGCCAATTAAATGGTCTCGAATACAGCCCCCGACGAGATAGGCATCGAAGCCTGCCTCATGAAGGCGATATAGAACTTTCAGCGCATTTGGGCTGATGTTCTTTCTCGAGAACGTATGTTTGTCCCTAGGAATTTCTAGGGGTAGTTGTCGAGACTCATCTGAGCCAAATAAGGAAGTCGCTTTACGAACCAAAGACCTAAAACCTGCAAGCATTATTTAAAAAATTTCAACAATTGATGGGTTTGGTTATTCTACACGGCTAGGGTAGAAGTTACACGATAAAGAGAGATTGAATTAACTTGGAAGATGAGAAAGGGTAAAACAGTGGAGGTGCGAAAATAAAATAATCGCTTTGGATACATCGAAGATACTAGTTCCGAAAACAAAGTTCGTGCTGCTTCTGCAGTTCTACTCAAGTTTTATTTTTATTATTGCAATGTTTTCATCGCCTTTCGGCTTGTATATCTAAAAAAATCAATTATCCAAAGCGATCTTTCCATCCGTAGCCTCAGATTTTATTTTTATTTTGAGAGGCTACAGTGTTCCTTTTGTTTTATTTTTATTTTAAGGAACGTACAAAATGATTAACTTATTTTTATTATCGTCAATCTTGTTATCGTTGTGTCATATATAAGGCATTAGTTGTGCCAATTTTTTCAATATACTGAAAAATAAGGATTTTTCAAAAAAGTTGTGCACTTTTTTTACGATATTGTAAGGTTTTGATGGGTATTATCGTATCAGGTGTTACTTTTATTCTGTTACTTTTCTGGGTATTCCGAGTTTTTGTCGTCGCTCCCAGAGGCTTTTTCGTGAGATGCCCAGAGACTGTGCAAGCTGTGTTTCTGTCATTTTATGTTGGTGCGTTAACACGAAATGCTTGAAGTAATCGTCTAGCGTTGTCCCTTCAATGGCAAATTGAGGTGCGCTATCGGCGGCACCAGTTTGCGTTGCTTTTGTAGCGGTTGTATAGCTGTCCTTGGTTTTCAGCTTTAGATTGCTGGCTTCTAGCTTGCCTTCTGGACTTAGAATAATGGCTCGCTCTAGGGCGTTTTCCAGCTCCCTGACATTCCCCGGCCAAGAGTGCTCGCGAATGGCTTTATCGAATGCTTTAGTGTACTGAGGAATGGGCTTGTCATGCTTTTTACAGGCCTTCTCCAGTAAGGTTTTGGCGATCAGTGATATGTCTTCACCGCGTTCGCGTAATGCTGGTACAGTTAGCTCCATGACATACAAACGGTAGTATAAGTCTTCTCGGAACATGCCTTTCTGAACCATTTGCAGTAGGTTTCGATGGGTGGCGGTGACCAGTCGAATATTTACCTGAGTGGAGGTGACGGCGCCAACACGACGAATCTCGCCTTCTTGCAGCACTCGCAATAAGCGAGCTTGAGCTTCTAGTGGGAGCTCTCCGATTTCATCTAGAAACAAAGTGCCGTTGTCGGCAGCCACAATCAGGCCATCCCGCGCGGAGACGGCACCAGTGAAGGCGCCTTTTTCATGACCAAACAGCTCTGATTCAATTAGGTTTTCTGGAATGGCGGCACAGTTCACACTAATCAAGGCGTTATTTTTTCGCTTCGAAAGGTTGTGGATGGACTTTGCTACCAACTCTTTACCTGTTCCTGATTCGCCATGAATGAGCACGGTGGCGTTGGTTTTAGCGACTTTCTGCAGTTCATCAAAGAGCACGTGCATTACGGGGCTATTCCCGATAATGCCGCTTTCTGGGGAGCCCAGAGCCGGACTGTTGGAGCTACTCGATTGATTGGCAAAAAGACTGATGTCGCTGCTACTCGGTTCGGCAATCAGTTCAGCTGATTTAGTACTGCGCTTAGGCTTTTCTAGTGCTTCAATAACTTGAGTGAGTACTGTATCAGGGTCTGTAGGCAAGGGGATAAAGTAGCTTGCGCCTTTGGCCATGTACTCAATAGCACCGTTAAGGCTAGGGCGCTGATCAAAAATGATAAAGGTTTGCTGGCTGATTTTGGCGAGCGATTCGTCTGATGTGACCTCTGCGTCGACCAGTAAGAGTTCAAAGTCATCCAGCTCATAGTACTTGATGGCTTGCTCAATGGTTTGGCTGATGTTGACATGAAAGCCGTTGCGGCTTAACCAACGATCGACCTCTTTGAGTGGTGAATTGTCACCGCAGATCACCATAACATGATACATCTTGTCACCCCTTGTAGCTTAGTGTAACGATTATACCCAGATTGATGGTTGGCGCGAGCGTCAATTAACGGATTAAATCCTGATCGTTTTCATCTAAAGATAGACTTGCTTGACGTAGCTGTTTGCGTGACCAGTGCTGGCTGGCCCATTCGAGTAAACGGGGGATGCTTAAGTCGGTTGGTATATGGCTAAACCCTAAATAATGAAGTACTCGTTTTAACACGGTTAGATCGCCATTAGGGATGGCTTTGGCGTGATTCTGCTTACTGATTTTGTCGCCGTGCTCATTAATGATTAAAGGTAAGTGACAAAGTTCAGGGGCTTGCCAATTAAGCTGCTGGTAGAGCCATAGCTGCTGTCCTGTAGTGTCTAGTAGGTCTGCGCCGCGAACAATATGACTAATATTTTGTAAATGGTCGTCGACCACCACGGCCAGCTGATAGGAGAAATACCCATCCTTGCGTTTCAAAACAGGATGATTCAATGGCTGGCTGATATCAAAGTATTGCGGTCCTTGAATTGGATCGACAAATGCAAAAATTCCTTGATCGCATTGTGCCCGCCAAGAATGATCAGCATGAAGATCACATTGACAGCGTTTAGGATGTAGTCCTTGGGTTGCTTTTAGGGATGCGCGGGTGCATTGGCATGGATACGCCTGATCTTGTTTGATCAGCTGCTCCAGATAATGTTGATACAGGTCGTGCCGTTCGGACTGAATGATGACGGCTTCATCGGAAAACAGTTGGTAGCTATACAGAGTATCTAAGATGGCTTTTTGAAAGTCTAATGAGCAGCGTGTGCCATCGACATCTTCAAGGCGAATAAGCCAAGTGCCTTGTTGTTGACGAGCGTCTAGGTAGCTGGCCACCGCACTGAGCAGGGAGCCAAAATGAAGCGGGCCGGTTGGCGAGGGGGCAAACCGGCCGCGATAAGCAGTGGGCATGTGTTAACCGCCGATTTGCTTCTCTTTAATCTCAGAAAGAGTCTTGCAGTCGATACACATGGTTGCGGTTGGACGTGCTTCAAGTCGACGAATGCCGATTTCAATGCCGCACTCATCACAGAAACCGTAGTCGTCTTCGTTAATGCGTTCGATTGTTTGGTTAATCTTTTTAACTAGCTTGCGCTCACGGTCACGAGCACGAAGCTCTAGACTGAACTCTTCTTCTTGACTGGCACGATCGTTTGGATCTGCATAGTTCACCGCTTCTTCTTGTAAGTTGTGTACGGTGCGATCAACCTCTTCCATTAGGTTTTGCTTCCAGTTGAGAAGGATGCTTTTAAAATGCGCCAATTGTTTTTCGTTCATGTACTCTTCACCTTCCGCTGCAACGTAAGGTGTAAAGTCTTTCATCAATGATTCAGGATTTTTACTTGGCATAGTCTTGCCTCACTTCCCAGGTGTCCTTGTGGTAACCTGTTTACATTAAGTTAAGGTGGTTTAATTTTTCGGGCGGAAACTTATCAGATAATTTGTGCCATAACCACATTTTTTGCGCAAAAACTTTATTCTTTTTTCGCGTATTTTTAAGGATTTTAGAGATTAGTATGCAGACTTTAGCCAAACGCGTCGAGCAAATAGCCCCTTTTCAAGTGATGGCGGTGATGGAGCGAGCTAAGCAACTTCAGGCCGTAGGTAAAGATGTAATTCACTTAGAAGTGGGGGAGCCAGACTTCAGCGCCCCTGCGGCCGTGAATGAAGCGGGTATGGCTGCGATCAGAGACGGTAAAACGGGTTATACGGCCGCAACGGGCTTGCCTGAGTTACGTCAAGCGATCAGTGATTTCTATCAGCAACGCTATGATGTGAACGTTGCGCCTGAGCGTATTGTGGTAACGCCGGGAGCATCTGGAGCCTTGTTGCTGTTGAGTTCGTTGATGGCGGAAGTAGGCTCTGAGGTATTGATGCCTGATCCTTGTTATCCGTGTAACCGTCACTTTTTGCTACAGGTCGGAGCAAAAGCACGCATGTTGGAATGCTTGAGCGAGAATAACTTTGAAATCGATCTGAGCGCGCTTGAGGGGCATTGGCAGGAGCAAACAACAGGGCTTTGGTTAGCATCCCCTGCCAATCCAACGGGTTCGGTCTTGTCTGCAGACTATATTGCCAAGGCTTGGGAAATCGTTAAGCAGCAGGGCGGCCATATGCTAGTGGATGAGATTTATCAGGGCTTGGTATTTGATGGCGAAGATTTTACGGCGTTGAGTGTCAGTGATGATATTTTTGTAGTGAACAGTTTTTCAAAGTACTTCGCCATGACTGGCTGGCGTTTGGGTTGGATTGTAGTGCCGCAGTGGGCCATTGAAGGCGCAACAAAACTGGCGCAAAACCTTTTTATTTCCGCGCCTTCCATCGCTCAGCATGCTGCGCTTCGTGCATTCCAACCAGATGTCTTGGCAGAGTGTGAGCAGCGTCGTCAAACGTTGGCGGAACGTCGTATGACGTTAGTTCAAGGTCTGGAACGGTTAGGCTTGCCGATCGCTTCTGCGCCTCAGGGGGCCTTCTATGTTTATGTGGATGTGTCGAGCATTACTTCGGATGCTATGCAATGGTGTTTGGCGTTATTGCAAACGGAGTTTGTGGCGCTTACCCCAGGGGCTGACTTTGGTATGAAGGACGCGCATAAATATGTGCGCTTTGCCTATACCTGTGATTGTGCTCGTATCGAGCAGGCGTTACAACGCATCGAGCGCTTCATTCAGTCTTAGCGTATTTTATTGACCTCAATCGTATTCTACAGAGGTTTTCTAAAAGCTACTTCAAAAGCGCATTATTACTCTGCATTATAGTTTCCACTGTTATGAACATGGGAAAGTGAAGAGTAACAATGCGCAAAGTTCATTTATGGCGTCGCTTGGCGGCGGCGTTCTACGATTCTCTACTATTAATTGCCCTCTATTTTCTGGTTGGCTGGATCGCGGTGATGGCGAACGATGGTGAAGCTGTCGATGGTCCGTGGCTGTTTTGGTTGCTGTTAATCATTGCTTGGGGATTTTTTGTGAAATTCTGGCGTTACCCAGGACAAACCTTGGGAATGCAAGTCTGGAAGTTTCGCGTTGTACAGGACAACGGGGCGCCATTAACTGTGCGCCAAGCGACTGCCCGTTATGTCTTGGCACTGGTGTCTTGGGGCTGTTTCGGTTTGGGTTTTCTATGGGCGTTAGTCGACAAGAATCAGCTGACTTGGCATGACAAGTTGTCGCAAACTCGACTGGAGTTCATCGATCATAAACAACGCAACCGTACCTAGGTTGCGTTGTTCTTAAGGGCTAGTGACGACGTTTTAGCAAGTAAAGACCTATCGCAAAACAGACCAAGATAGGCAACAAGATGCCTAGTAATGGTGGTAAAGAGCTGACGAGGCTTAAGCGCCCCATAATATAAAGAGTGTTTTGGAAAGCTAGACCAATCAATACGCCAGAGAAGATACGCCCGCCCATGGTTGAGGATCGCAATGGTCCAAATACCGTTGAAATAGCTACAATAACCAGTGCTAGCGACGACAGAGGTCGGAATATCTTACTCCAAAATGAGAGCTCGTAATCGCCGGGGTTAAGCCCTTGCTCTTTTAAAAAGGTTGAATACTGATACAACTGTGTCAGCGAAAGGCTATCGGGTTCTTGGGTCGACAAATATAAATAGTCTGCCTTAAGTGAGGAATACCATTCTTGTGTCGCAGCATGGCTGACCGTAACTCGATCTTCACCAAAAGTTGAGGTGGAAATATTGTGTAGTGTCCACGTGTTTTCTGACTCTTGAGAGGCACTACTTGCTGTGTGAATTGCTTTCAGAGTATCGCCTTCGCGATCGTAAATAGTGATGTTGTATAGCTTTCCTTGGCGATCGGCGGCATCAATGTAAACATAGTCTCCGTTGGTTTTTAGCCAGCTACCGCCAGTAATGGCGAAGTTGTTGTTCACGCCTGCTTGTAATTTGTCTACAAGATTGGCTTTTTGTTCGGCGATTGGTGAGACGAATTCGGCTACCAATAATCCTGCTAGAGCGAGTGCTAAAACGGGTTTACAGGCAGCAAAGCCTAAACGCCAGAGCGGTACTCCTGCGGCACGCATCACGGTTATTTCCGATGTTGAAGCCAGTGCGCCTAAGCCCACCAAAGTGCCAATTAACGAAGCCACAGGAAGGTATTCGGCGAGTTTGCCTGGAATGCGTAGGCCTAATACTTGAATTAATGTGGTCGCGGTGTATTGGTCGTTGACCTTTTTCACCTCTTCGATAAAAGTAATCGCGAAATCCAATCCCAGCAGTACAAAGGCGACTAAGCAGACCGCCAGAAGAACGCTCATGCCAACATAGTGGTCGAGTTTACGCATGGCGCCCTCCCGTGCTGTTGGGTAATTTGGCTGCTTTGCGCGAAAACACTTGGTTAAACAGCAAGAAGGTATAAGTGGCGATCATAATAAACACCCCATGCACCCACCAAAGTCCAAGTTGAGTGGGGATGGTTTGTTTCTCAATCGCGGTACGCCCCCAGATCAGTAGCCCTAGGTAAGCAATCAATAAAACGATGGCCGGCAACATTTTAAAGAAGCGACCTTGGCGTGGATTTACTTGGCTCAGGGATAGGCCAATAATGGCAAGAATTGGCACCATAATGACTAGGCTCATTCGCCATTGAAGTTCAGCCACCAGCTTAGGGTCGGTTGCATTGAGTAATGAAAGGGTAGACTGCGCTTCTTCTGCTGTGATTTCGCCAGCCGGGGTGTCTTCGATGCGCAGTGCGTAGGTATCGAATGTTGTAATCGTATAATTAGCGGTGCCGGGTTTGCCTTGATAACGCACGCCATCTTTTAAGACCAAATATTGCAATCCGTCGTGCTCGGCAAAGCGTACTAACTCGCCATAACGTGCCAGTGTTTGCGTCGGTACTAACTGGTGATTCTTGTTGGTGTAGTCGGAGACAAACATGTTTTCCATCCAGCCTTCATTATTAGTGAAGCTTTCGATGTAGGTGGCACGTTGTCCCGCGCTTTCAAATTTGCCCGGCTGTAAAAAGTCAAACGCTGTTAATTGGTCTTGTGCCTGCGTGATTTCTTGAGCCTTGTATTCAAATGTCGGTGAAATCCAAAAATTAATACAAGCTGAGAGCGCTGTTACAAAAAGTGCAATACCAAGCGTGTAACCTGCAAGCTTGATTTTGCTGATGCCGCTGGCGAACAAAATCGACATCTCGTTTTCAATGTACAGACGGCCGTAGGCCAATAGTAATGAAAGGAAAAATGCTAAAGGCAAAATGACCTGAATGAAGCTTGGGACGTGTAGACCTAGTAAAATAAATAGGAAGTCAAAGCTCATACGGCCATCAGCGACGCGACCTAGATAGTTAAAGATGCGCCCACTTAAAATGACAAGAAGTAAGATGAGGGTCACCGCTGCGGTTGACACCAACACTTCTTTAGCCAAGTATCTGAATAGTTTCAAAGGAACCTCTACTGGAGTTCTAGCGTGACTTCAGGTGATCGCTACTAAAAATTAAACGGCCAATATTATCTCGTTAGTTGCCGTAGGTAGCCAGTATTTTAGAAAGATTATTGAATTGGATGGGAAATATGAAAACACAATTGTTCAACAATGTTGCTGACGTTCAAGCAGACCTGCTTGTGGTATTTGTTCCAAGTGAAGGGGAATTGCCTGCCGCGACGGCACAAGCGGACGAAAAAGTGAATGGCCAGATTGCTGCACTTCGCGAACAAACCGTTTTCAAAGGCTCTGTGGCACAAACGTTGCTGCTGCCAAGCGTTGTAGAAGGTCAGCCGGCTCTGTTGTTGGTTGGCACCGGTAAAGAAGCGCTGTCTGATATGAATGTTAAAAAAGTGGCGGCTGCAGTAGGTACTCAAATCAAGTCTCTGCCATATGCTAACGTGGCGGTGGCTGCGAGCGGTTTGTCAGTGAAAGATCGTGATGCTGACAATATGACGACTTTGTTGGCGCAGTGGCTAAACGAAGCTTTCTATGAATTCCTAGGCTTTAAGCAATCGGATGCGGAGAAAGTGAGTAAAGTGGAAACTTTGCAAATCGAAGGCACGAGCGAAGACGCTCTGAAAGTGGGGGTGGCGACTGCGGCCGGTTCTGCATTCACGCGTCAATTGGGTAACCTTCCAGGAAACGTGTGTACACCTGCTTACTTAGCGTCTAAAGCGCAGCAATTAGGCGAAGACTACGACATCGAAATTGAATTGTTAGATGAAACGAAAATGGACGAGCTAGGCATGCACTGTCTATTGTCTGTTGGTCGTGGTAGTGATCAGCCAAGTTACTTGATCGTGATGCATTACCGTGGTGGTAAAGAAGATGAGGCACCACATGTATTGCTCGGCAAAGGTATCACCTTCGATACCGGTGGTATTTCATTGAAACCAGGCGCGAAAATGGATGAAATGAAGTACGACATGTGTGGTGCGGCTAGCGTATTCGGTACTATGAAAGCTATTTGTGAGTTGAAGCCTGCATTGAATTTCACAGCAGTGATCGCGGCAGCGGAAAACATGCCAAGTGGCCGCGCAACGAAACCAGGGGACATCGTTAAAACCATGTCAGGCAAAACGGTTGAAGTATTGAATACAGATGCTGAGGGTCGTTTGGTGTTGTGTGACGCGTTAACTTACATTGAGCGCTTTAAGCCGCAATCTGTGGTAGACATTGCCACATTAACAGGGGCTTGTATCGTTGCTTTGGGCAGTGTGAACTCTGGTATGTACGCTAATAAGCAAGACGTAGCGGATGCATTAAAAGCAGCCAGTAAAGGGGCGGCAGATAAACTGTGGCAAATGCCGTTGGACGAAGAATACCAGCAGCAACTGGATAGCAACTTTGCCGATATCGGTAATATTGGTGGCCCAGAGGCAGGCTCTGTCACCGCTGCATGCTTCCTATCTCGCTTCACTGAAAGCTACCCTTGGGCGCATCTGGACATTGCTGGAACGGCTTGGGCTGGTGGCGCTAGCAAAGGTGCCAGCGGTCGCCCGGTTGGTCTTTTGACTCAATATTTATTAAGTAAAGCTAACTAATTGCTTTTAAAGTATTTTAAAGCTCTGCCGTAGCTAAGTTATGGCAGAGCTTTTTGCTTTAAGGGAGAAACTTTTCCTCTTCAATGAGAAAAGGATAGGAATTCTAGAGTTTGTATCCTGTTGCAAGAAAATAATGGGTATAGATTAAGATGCTGATGTTGATGCGTATGAGGGTGGACTTTTGCGAGCGTCAGTGCGAAAGTTGTACAAATTAATCGTTTCCTAACAGCATCTTCGGCATCATTCTTCTGCCTTTGATTATGCTGATAAATTTGGCTTTGATTGTGGTTTTCTATGTCTGATGTGCTTTCCGATGCTCAAATGTATTTATCTGAGCCGGACGAAACTGTCCTAACTGCTGCGCTGCGTAACAAAGATGACATTCCTATTTTGATGGATGTTGTTGGTGCAGACGAAGTGACTACGCCTGTCAGTCAAGAAATGCACTTAAAAAACTTGTTATCTGTAGAAAAATCGCCGACACCGTCTGAGTCTAAAAAAACGCTATCGGATAGTGTTGTGCCAGAGTCGACACCGTCTGCTACAGCAAGAGTTGCGCCGCACTTTAAGTACGAGCCCCCTGAAACCAAAAAAACAGAATTCAAATACGAGCCGCCGGAAGAAACCGTTACAGCGGTGGTCGAAGCGGTCTCTGCATCGGTAAGCAAAACGGCCGAAAAAACCGTCAAACCAGTGCCGCAGGCGAGTAAAACTGAGCAATCTCAGCTAATCGCAACGGCTATTCGTAACGTGTTAGAGCGCCGATTACCCGGCTTGGTCGCAGAAGTCATGACAGAAATCTCGAAACGTAAAGGCCAGTAGGTGTTACGTGACTTTCTCGGTCGCTGCGTAAGCGTTATAATTCCCACAACTTAATTTTTGCCATCCAAGAGCTTTAAGACACCATAATGGAAAAGACTTACCAACCTCAAAGTATCGAACAGCCGATTTATGCGCGCTGGGAAGAAAATAATTACTTCGCACCTAAGGGTGACGGCACGCCATTCTCAATCATGATTCCGCCGCCGAACGTCACAGGTAGTCTGCACATGGGCCACGCGTTCCAGCACAGCTTGATGGACGCCATGATCCGCCGTGCGCGTATGCAAGGCAAACGCACATTGTGGCAACCAGGTAGCGACCACGCCGGTATCGCAACGCAGATGGTGGTTGAGCGTCAATTGGCAGCACAAAACCTAACGCGAACTGAGCTAGGCCGTGAAAAGTTCCTAGAAAAAGTATGGGAATGGAAAGGTCAATCGGGCGGTACTATTTCGGATCAAATGCGTGTCCTAGGTGACTCGGTAGACTGGAGCAAAGAACGTTTTACCATGGACCCTGGTATGTCTGCAGCGGTTCAGGAAGTCTTTGTTCGTTTGTACGACGAAGGCATCATTTACCGTGGTCAGCGCCTAGTTAACTGGGATCCTAAGCTACACACCGCGATTTCTGATCTTGAAGTTTTGTCAGAAGAAGAAAACGGCTTTATGTGGCATTTCCGCTACCCACTAGCGGATGGCGTGACAACAGCCGATGGCAAAGATTACATCGTGGTTGCGACGACGCGCCCAGAAACTATGTTGGGTGACTCAGCTGTGGCGGTTGCGCCTGACGATGAGCGTTACGCGGCATTGGTCGGCAAAGAAGTTATTCTGCCACTTGTTGACCGTCGTATTCCAATCGTTGCGGATGAATACGTAGACAAAGAATTCGGTACTGGCTGTGTGAAAATCACGCCTGCACACGATTTTAACGACTATGAAGTGGGTAAGCGCCATAACCTACCAATGATCAATATCTTCACGGATGATGCGTCGATCAACGATGTAGCGCCAGAAAAATACCGTGGCTTAGATCGTTTTGATGCACGTAAAGTCGTGGTGAAAGATTTTGAAGAGCTTGGTCTATTAGAAAAAATCGCAGATCACAAACTGAAAGTGCCGCGCAGTGAGCGTGGTAATACCGTGGTTGAGCCTTACCTGACTAATCAGTGGTACGTGGCGGTAGAATCGCTTGCGAAACCTGCCATTGAAGCGGTTGAAAATGGCGATATCCAGTTTGTACCGAAGCAGTGGGAAAACACTTACTTTGCGTGGATGCGTGATCTACAAGATTGGTGTATCTCACGTCAGTTGTGGTGGGGCCACCAAATCCCAGCATGGTACGACAACTCAGGCAACTTCTATGTTGGTCAGAGTGAAGAGGATGTACGTCAGAAATACGGATTGGCAGCAGACCTAGAGCTGGTTCAAGATGAAGACGTTCTAGATACGTGGTTCTCTTCTGCGTTGTGGACTTTCGCAACACAAGGTTGGCCAGAGCAAACCGAAGACCTAGATCTGTTTGGTGAGTCAGACGTCCTAGTGACGGGCTTTGATATCATCTTCTTCTGGGTTGCTCGTATGATCATGATGACCTTGAAGTTTACGAACAAGGTGCCGTTCAAAACGGTCTACATCACTGGTTTGATTCGAGACGAGCGCGGCGACAAAATGTCGAAGTCCAAAGGTAACGTTATCGATCCATTGGATTTGATCAACGGTATTGATCTTGAAGCGTTAGTCGCGAAACGCACTTACGGCATGATGCAACCGCGTCTTGCTGAAAAAGTTGAGAAGAACACTCGTGAAACTTACCCAGAAGGTATGCCTGCCTACGGTACCGATGCACTACGTTTCACATTGTGCTCACTGGCATCTGGTGGTCGTGATATCAAGTTCGATCTTAACCGTTTAGAAGGTTACCGTAACTTCTGTAATAAGATTTGGAACGCAGCCCGCTATGTGTTGATGAACACCGAAGGTCAAGATTGCGCGCAAAATGGCAGTGAAGTGGAGTTATCTCTAGCGGATAAGTGGATTATTTCTCGTCTACAGCACGCCGAAGATGCGGTAAACAAAGCCTACGAAACGCACCGTTTTGATTTGGCGGCACAAGCAGTTTACGAGTTCATGTGGCACGAATACTGTGATTGGTATCTAGAGCTTTCGAAGCCAGTGCTATGGGACGAAAATGCGACTCCAGCACAGCTAGCGGGTACACGCCGTACTCTGGTACGTGTATTAGAAGGTTTCTTACGTCTTGCCCACCCAATGATGCCATTTATCACTGAAGAAATTTGGCAGCGAGTGGCGCCGCTAGCGGCGCAAGAAGGTGAAACCATCATGACTCGCCCATACCCAGCAGCGGATGAGGCGAAGAAGGATGCTGTGGCGGAAGCAGACGTTGAATGGCTAAAAGGTGTCATTGAAGGTATTCGTAATATTCGTGGTGAAATGAATATTGCACCGTCTAAGCCACTGGAGATTTTCTTCCGTAACGGCTCTGAGCAAGATAAAGCTCGTATGGAGGCTAACTTAGCGTTCTTAGAGAAACTTGCAAAGATCGAGTCCATCACTTGGCTGGAAACAGGTGCGGAAGCGCCTATGTCTGCGACGGCTCTAGTAGGTGAAATGGAAGTGCTCGTGCCAATGGCGGGTCTGATCGATAAAGAGGCAGAGCTTGCACGCCTGCAAAAAGAAATCGATAAAGCGAGTAAAGATCTACAGCGTATCGAAGGCAAATTGGGCAATGAATCATTTGTTGCCAAAGCGCCTGCAGAGGTTGTTGAGAAAGAAAAATCGAAGTGTGAAGATCTGAAGTCAGTCGTTGCTCGACTAGAAGAGCAAAAGGCTAGCATCGCGTCTTTGTAAGAACGGTTTGCTCTAGCCTGTACTCAGGCTAGAGCGGTTGGCTCAAATCAATAACAAGAGGTGGTCAATGGCAGAACGGTTTTTTGGTAAAGTGCGTTGGTTTAATGACACCAAGGGGATTGGTTTTATTAAGCGCGATGACTTACCGGATGTGTTTGTACACTATAAATCGATTTTGTCAGAGGGTCATAAGACCTTAAAAAAAGGACAGTCAGTCAGTTTCGAAATTATGGAAACGGATTTCGGCCTGCAAGCGTCCCACGTTATGCTTGAGAAGCGCCCGTTACAGCAAAGCTCTGATCAGTCATGATTGCTTCGCTTAAAAAACCAGCTTATTACGCTGGTTTTTTTATCTCTAAAATAAGGTTCTACAGCATGCTATGGGCCAGTTTGACAAAGTCGATAGGGCTGAGAATACCTACCAGCTTACCATTTTCAACAACCGGTAAACTGCCGTATTTATTCTCGATGAAAAATTCTGCCGCAGCTTTTAACGAAAGACTGGGTTCGATACTAAGAAGGTCTTTGTTCATGGCATTGCGTACAGGCGTTTGTTCTTCTTTCTTAGATAGTTGTTGCGTACCAAATTGACTGACCAAGTAAAAGGCGTGTTTTAAGTACTCACGTTGTGTAAGCATGCCAACACAGGCGCCTTCATCATCAACGACAGGCAGGTTGCGAATGTTTTTTTCTGCCATCAAGGCCTTGGCTTTGGCAAGTGAATCGCTCTCTTTTAGGGTTACAAGATTCGTAATCATCAAATCGGCTACGGTTTGCACGCTTCAAACTCCTTGTATAATAGTTTCCCTGAGTTTAGGAGATATGAAATGCCCAGTGCAATAGACCCGAGTCATTCACAGCAAGAGAACGACGAATATTGGATGGCTAAGGCCCTAGAATTGGCTTGTGCGGCCGAAGCAGAAAGTGAAATACCTGTCGGAGCGATTATCGTGTTGGATGGTGAAATCATCGGTCAAGGTTTTAATTCCCCCATTCACACTTGCGATCCGACCGCTCATGCTGAGATTCAAGCGATTCGTGACGCCTGTAAAAATGTTAATAATTACCGTCTCCCCGACGCAACCTTGTATGTGACATTGGAGCCGTGTTCTATGTGTGCGGGGGCGATTGTACACAGTCGTATTGCCCGTGTGGTGTATGGCGCGACGGAGCCTAAGAGTGGTGTGGTGGAAAGTCAGCAGCAGTTTTTTCAAAATAGCTTCTTAAATCACCATGTCGAATCCCACGGTGGCGTATTAGCGGAGCAGGCGAGTACTCAGCTTTCAAATTTTTTTCAGTATCGCCGCGAGCAAAAAAAACGATTAAAACAACAGGCTAAGGCGCGAAATAACGACGCTGAGTAAGGAATGTGGCGATATTGCAAAGACTCTACTGGCTTCAAAACGCCTCAATGATTTAAAATACCCGCAAATTTTTCCCCAAACTACCACATGAGGCAAAACTCGACATGCTGACTCTGCATGGTTCCGCGGCGCTTTCTGCGTTTCGCAAAGCTAAGCTTTTAGCAGGTCTACAAGATCTGTATCCATCCATCACAGATATCGATGCCCAGTTTCTACATTTTGTTGAACTAAAGTCAGGTCAGGCGCTGACAGCGGAACAGCAAGGCGTGCTAGAACAGGCTCTGACTTACGGGGCTAAGTCTGCGCCGATTCAAGTATCTGACAACTACGTTTTGGTAGTGCCACGTCTTGGTACCATCTCGCCATGGTCTTCTAAAGCAACGGACATTCTGCATAACTGTGGTCTTGAGTTAGTAGAGCGCGTTGAGCGCGGTGTGCAATACTTTATCCATTCTAGCGAAGCATTTTCTGATGCACAGCGTAGTGACATTGCGGCGCTACTGCATGATCGTATGACAGAAAGCGTTTTGCTAGATGTTGCGGCGGCGCAAACTATGTTTAGCCATGCAACGCCAGCACCAATGAGCAGCGTAGATATTTTAGGCGGTGGTCGCGATGCATTGGTAGAAGCTAACCAAAAACTTGGTCTAGCCTTGGCGGAAGACGAAATTGACTACTTGGTAGAGTCATTCAAAGAATTGGGTCGTAACCCAAATGACGTAGAGCTAATGATGTTTGCGCAAGCAAACTCTGAGCACTGTCGTCACAAGATCTTTAACGCATCTTGGACCATTGATGGCGAAGAGCAAGAGCGCTCTTTGTTCAAGATGATAAAGAACACACACGAGCATAACCCAGATGGCACTTTGTCTGCGTACAAAGACAACGCGGCGGTTATGGAAGGTCACAAAGCAGGCCGTTTCTTCCCGAACCCTGAAACTCGTGAATACGATTTCTCACAAGAGAACATCGATATTTTGATGAAGGTTGAAACCCACAACCATCCAACGGCGATTGCCCCATTTGCGGGTGCGGCGACTGGCTCCGGTGGTGAAATCCGTGACGAAGGCGCGACTGGTATCGGTGCCAAGCCGAAAGCGGGTCTAACAGGCTTTACCGTTTCTGACCTTAAAATTCCAGGTTTTGAACAGCCATGGGAAAGCCAATACGGCAAGCCAAGCCGTATCGTGACGCCATTGGATATCATGATCGAAGGTCCTATTGGTGGCGCGGCATTTAACAACGAATTTGGTCGCCCAGCGCTACTAGGTTACTTCCGTACTTTCGAACAAAAAGTACAGGGCCCAACTGGTGACGAAGTGCGTGGTTACCACAAGCCAATCATGTTAGCAGGTGGTATTGGTAACATCCGTCGTGAGCACGTTGAAAAAGACGAGATCCAAGTAGGTTCTAAACTAGTGGTACTAGGTGGCCCTGCGATGTTGATCGGTCTTGGCGGTGGTGCTGCGTCTTCGATGGCCTCTGCTGACGGTAACGAAGATCTAGACTTCGCTTCGGTACAACGTGGCAACCCAGAAATGGAACGCCGTTGTCAGGAAGTAATCGACCGTTGTTGGCAGCTTGGCGACAAGAACCCAATCAGCTTCATCCACGACGTGGGTGCGGGTGGTCTGTCTAACGCCTTGCCAGAGCTTGTTAAAGACGGCGAGCGTGGCGGTAAGTTCGATCTACGTAAAGTATTGAACGACGAACCAGGCATGTCACCACTAGAAATCTGGTGTAACGAATCGCAAGAACGCTACGTCATGGCGATCCCTGCGGATCGTATCGACGAGTTTGCAGCGATTTGTGAGCGTGAGCGTTGCCCATTTGCTGTGGTTGGTGAAGCGAAAGAAGAACTGCACCTAGAAGTGGAAGATCCACACTTTGACAACAGCCCAGTTGACCTACCAATGTCTGTACTATTTGGTAAGCCACCTAAGATGCACCGTGAAGCGACTAAAGCCGATGTTAAAGGCGATGACTTTGACGGTTCTGACGTTGAGCTTGCAGAAGCAGCGAAACGCGTTCTTAGCCTGCCAACGGTGGCGTCTAAGAGCTTCTTGATCACCATCGGTGACCGTACTATCACAGGTATGGTGGCACGTGACCAAATGGTCGGTCCATGGCAGGTACCAGTAGCGGACGTAGCGGTAACGACTTCGTCACTAGACAGCTACACCGGTGAAGCGATGACCATGGGTGAGCGTACGCCAGCAGCACTATTGAATGCACCAGCCTCTGGTCGTATGGCAGTGGGTGAAGCGCTAACTAACCTTGCGGCAGCGAAAATTACCAAGCGTAACCACATTAAGCTATCGGCAAACTGGATGGCGGCTGCGGGTCACGCAGGTGAAGATGAGAAGCTATACCAAACGGTTAAAGCCGTGGGTATGGAACTGTGTCCTGCACTGGATATCGCGATCCCTGTGGGTAAAGACTCTATGTCGATGAAGACAGTATGGAAAGAAGACGGCGAAGAGAAAGCGGTTACTTCACCATTGTCTCTTGTGATTTCTGCGTTTGCGCCAGTGGAAGATGTTCGTAAGACACTGACTCCAGAACTTAAGAAAGCAGACAGCCAATTGATTCTATTGGATCTTGGTGCGGGTCAAAACCGTCTAGGTGGTTCGGTTCTAGCGCAAGTATTTAACAAAGTCAGTAACGCAACACCTGACGTAGACAGCGCTGCGGTTCTAGCAGGCTTCTTTGATACTACGCAAACCTTGAATGGCGAAGGCAAACTGCTTTCTTACCACGACCGCTCAGATGGTGGTCTTTTCGCAACACTTGTCGAAATGTCTTTCGCTAGCCACATCGGTCTAGATGTTGATCTAACCAATATTGCTAAAGACAAAGCGTCACTAGCCGCAGCGTTATTCAACGAAGAACTAGGCGCTGTGATTCAAGTAGCAAACAGCGAAGTGGATGCGGTACTCGCGGCTTACCAAGCAGCGGGCGTTTCTGCGACAGCAGTTGCGACACTAAACGACAGCGATACCTTGAACTTCGCGTTCCAAGGCGAGCAAGTGCTTTCTCAAGATCGTATCACTTGGCAGCGCACTTGGTCTGAAACAAGCTACCGAATCCAAGCGCTACGTGATAACCCAGAATCAGCGCAGCAAGAATTCGATAACTTGCTCGATGCGAAAGACCCTGGTCTATCTGCGAAACTAAGCTTCGATATCAATGCGGATGTGGCTGCGCCTTACATCAATACTGGCGCGAAACCGCGCATGGCCGTATTACGTGAGCAGGGTGTTAACGGTCAAGTAGAAATGGCAGCTGCCTTCCATAAAGCTGGCTTTACTCCAGTTGACGTTCACATGAGCGATATTCTGTCAGGCCGCGTTTCCCTAGAAGAATTCCACGGCCTAGTGGCGTGTGGTGGTTTCTCTTACGGTGACGTACTAGGTGCTGGTGAAGGTTGGGCGAAGTCTATCCTGTTTAACAGCCGAGCACGCGAGCAGTTCGAAGCTTTCTTTAACCGTCAAGAAACCTTCTCTCTAGGTATTTGTAACGGTTGTCAGATGCTGTCTAACTTGCATGACCTGATCCCAGGTGCGCAAAACTGGCCGAAGTTCGTACGTAACCAATCTGCACAGTTTGAAGCACGTCTAGTGCAAGTAGAAGTGAAAGAGTCTAACTCTGTTCTACTAGCAGACATGGCAGGTTCGATCATGCCGATCGCAGTTGCCCATGGTGAAGGTCACACGGAATACCGTGATGAGGCACACAAAGCCATCCTTAAAGCGAATGGCCAAGTAGCACTGCAGTTCGTTGATCACTATGGTCAAGCGACAGAGCGTTACCCATTCAACCCGAATGGTTCCTCTGAAGGTATTACTGGCGTGACCTCAGAAGATGGTCGTGTCACCATCATGATGCCTCACCCAGAGCGTGTTTACCGTGCGGTACAGCACAGCTGGAAGCCAGAAGGTTGGCAAGAGCAAGGTCCTTGGTTGCGTCTATTCCAAAACGCACGCAAGTTCCTAGGCTAATAGCCAACTAAAGTAAGAACGTAAAAGGCCCGCTACTTGAAAGAGTCGCGGGCTTTTTTATTTCTCTGGTTGACTTAAGTAATCAACCAGTTGGCACACATTGTGATGCGCGTAACGATTGCGCTCAATCCCGTAATAACGCCCTAAATTCCCTTTATGCTCACTTAGTGTCACCAGAGTTCCCTGTTGTATGTCTTGCTGAATAAGAAACTCTGGGCACAGAGCTACCCCTTGTGCGGCCTGTGTGGCCATTTTTAGTAGGTGGAAATCTTCATAAATGAGAGAGGCAGGTTGCTGAAGTCGCATCCCTTGTTGTGTGAACCATTGCTCCCAGCTATGGGATGAGTGGTCATGAAGTAGGTCTGCGTGTAAAAGGCCATTAATTGAATTAAGTTCTGAGTGTTGGCTCAGGTAAATCGGACTACAGACTGGCAATGTTTCTCCAGAGAACAGAGGGATTACTGGGTAATGGGGACAGGTATTTGCTTCGTAACTACCAAGGCGCAGGCTGTGTTCATCCAAATACTCTGGTGAGGAAGCATGATAGCGAATTTCCAGTTCAAGGTTCGGATGGTTCTCTTTAAAGCTGATTAGTTTTGGTAACAGCCAAGGCTGTAATAAAGAGGGCAGGCAATAAAGTGTAATGGGCTTGTGCGCATGTGGTTTTTTGTCTAATAACATTTGATCAATGTGGTCAAATGGCTGCTCTAGCTCTTTTGCTAGTAATGCTCCTTCCGGTGTGGCTTTTAGCTGTCGCCCAGATTTATAAAACAGTGTGTAGCCTAATTTATCTTCTAAGCGCTTTATTTGATGGCTTACTGCAGATTCCGTCAAACTTAAATGCTCAGCCGTTTGCTTAAGTGACCCATAGCGAACGGCTAAATGAAAGGTGTGAAGGGCGGTGTAGGGCAGGCTCATTTTAGAACTCTGAAAGTTTTGTCATGTATTAAAAATAAATGTCACTTATCTTCAGTTTCACCATTCTTTAATGTGAGTCAATCGAAAACTCAAAAGAGGGCATTTCATGGCGAACATTGAAGCTGCATATCGTTCTGGAGAAGGTTCAAAACTTGAGATTAACAAAGCGTTCTACGCATCGTTAAAACAAGGGAATGCAAAGCGTACCTTAGTGGAAACCGTAAAAGTTCCGATACGCTCAGGCATTGCTTGGAAGGTCCCCGCTGGTCATGTATTTCGAATTCGTGTGTCAGAAGGGCCGCAAGTGGGGGATTTCAATATGTGGAATCTTCATGATCCGCGCGAAAGAATGTGGGCTTCGCGTACGCGCCAGCTTCAACGCGCTCATGTGAGTACCTATGATCGGCTTTGGTCAACCTTGCCATTTCTGCGTCCAATGGCAACCATCATTGAAGACACCTTAGAAAATTACGGTAAAGATGAAGATGGTGGTCGTGTGCATGATTTACTCGGCACCCGCTGTGACCCTTATATTAATTACCTTTTGACTGGCGAAGACTTTGATTTTCACTGTCATTCAAACTTGGTAAGGGCGATATTGCCCCACGGCTTAACAGAGTTTGATGTGCACGATGTATTAAATGTCTTTCAGTGTACGGGGTTAAACAGTGATGATCAGTACTTTATGAAGCCATGCCCGGCGAAGAAAGGAGATTACCTAGAGTTCTTTGCTGAGATTGACCTGTTATGTGCGATGTCTTGTTGTCCTGGTGGGGACTTGTCGGTGGATTTCTTGGGGCGAGATGGAGTAGACCCCCTATCAACCTGTCATCCATTAGAAGTAGACATCTATAAGTTAGAGGATGCTGCCTTAACAGGCAGGGAGTCGCCAAAATGTCCTGCTTATAAAGGTGCTCATGGTATGAAATTACCAGCAACTGACTGGGCTGCAATAAAACGTGAGCTCTAATGCTGGAAGATCACATGCTGCGTATGATCGCTATGAAAACACCAAATCATTTGCTGTTACCTAAGAAAGTGGCTGAAAAACAGCCAATGAAGATGTCTTATGAACGATTTTGATTGTTATTTAAGCAGGTTTTCGGTGTTTTCAAATTATTTTAAGTTATTTTAAAAAAGTGCTTGCGCTGAAAATTCTGATGCGTATTATACGCACCCACTGACACGGACAACGCTTCACAACAACGAAGCACACCGCGTCAGACGCTCTTTAAAATAGATAATCAGATAATTTGTGTGGGCGCTTGCTGGAGACTTCTCAAAAACTTTGAAGTCTTAAACAAGTGACCATGTCAATTCGCTTTACGTTCTTTAATCTTTGGGTTGAAGGATATAGTAAAAGTCAGACGTGATTCACGAGTTTGAGCAAACTTTTTTAAACTGAAGAGTTTGATCATGGCTCAGATTGAACGCTGGCGGCAGGCTTAACACATGCAAGTCGAGCGGTAACAGGAATTAGCTTGC
>NZ_LIQF01000017.1 GCF_001418205.1 Marinomonas fungiae
GTAAGCGTCTGGGCATCCACACCTTGAGTCTATTTTTTGACCTAAAACAGCTTTCTGATACTCAAGTGATGCAATCCAACACTGATATCTTTATGGTATGTCTAAGGTAGAGAGCTATGGATAGTTTAAGCTCCCAAGGACGGGAGCTCTACCTTTCTTCAGGAAGATCCTGAGCCGCATGGAGGCGGCGAGAGTGATTTGTCAGTGTGTCAGTTTGATGTTCCATGGTAATAAGTCATCAAGATCCACTCCCTTTTCCCGCTTCGGCAGTTCTTCAAACAGCTTCACAAGATAATCATAGGCAATCAAGCCATTGGCTTTGGCGGTTTCGATCAAGCTGTAAAGGTTCGCACTCGATTGCGCGCCGTTTGCTGTGTTGGCAAACAACCAATTTTTACGTCCAATCACAAACGGCTTGATGGCTCGTTCGGCGCGGTTGTTGTCGATATTGAGGCAGGGATCGTCAACGTAACGGATCAGTTTATCCCATTGGTTTAGACTGTAGTTCAGAGCTTTGGTCAGTTTGTCTGATGGTGGCTTCTGTGAAACCGTTTTCTCTAACCATGCTTTGTAATCTGCAAGCGCTTGCGGCGCATGGGCCTGACGATAGGCAAACGCTTCTTTAGTCGTCTTACACTGCTGTGCTCGGGCTTCAATCGCATACAGCTTTTGAATATGGTTCAGTGCTAGCGTATGTTTGCCCGCTTTTCCCTTGGGGGACGTTTTTGCAATGTCCATGAAGTAGCGACGTGCGTGGGCCCAGCAACCGACCAGCTGTGCGTCTGTTTGTTCATAAGCACCATAGCCATCAACCTGTAGGTAGCCTTGATAATTTTTTAAGAACGTTTTGGGACATTGTCCTGATCGCGAGAGCTGGAAGTCGTACAACACGATGCGTTGAGCCCCCGATGCTAATAATTTGGGGGGTGAGACATCTTGATCAGTACCACTGCAATACACCCACATGTAGCAGGTGTTTTTTGCTTCTTTGACCACATTCAGTGTGGTTTCATCTGCATAAAGTGCTGGTTGCTCCAGCAGCACTTCATATAAGCGATCATAAATAGGCTGTATCGCGATCGCACATTTTTCTATCCAGTCCGACATCGTTTGTCGGCTTAGCTCAATGCCGTATTGCTTAAACAGGGCTTCTTGGCGATACAGCGGCAAGGCGTATTGATATTTACCACTGATGATTTGCGCTAACAATGATGGGGTGGCGATGCCTTTTGGAATAAGACTTGGCTCAGGAGCTCGTTGCTTAATCTGTACACTAGTCCCCGTTTGATCACATTGTCGGCATGCATATTTCGGGCGAACGGTTTCAATAACTTTTAGTTGAGCGGGGATAAACTCTAGACGCTCTGCCTTGTCTTCCCCCATACGATGCAGGGCACCATGACAACCGTCACAGACTTTTTCACTGTCCGCAATATCGAGCAGCACCACTTCACGAGGTAGGTCTTTTGGCAAAAGCTGACGCTTTGGTTGCTTACGAGATTGTGCAATTGGTGTGTCAATCGCTTTATGCTCTGTCTCTTCTTCGAGCAGAGATTGTGGTTCATCGAATAACTCGCCTTGACCGGGCATGGCCTCAGAGCTTTTGCCAAACGCACGCTGACGAGCCAGTTGCCATTGTTCTAAAACATGCTGATAGCGTGATTGCCACTGCGTGATTTCGGTGTCTTTTTTGGCAATCTGTTGATCTTTTTCAGTCAACATCTGTCGCTGCTCAAGCAACATTTTCTTAAGCAGTTCAATATCGTCAGGGAGGTCATTCATTGTCTTCATCATGGCGTGGATTATACCATAACGGCCTTAACATAAAGCGTATTAGCCATGATATCGATATACAACATGTGGATGCGCTTGCTCTAATTCGAGAGGCAATCCTTCAAGCAGCCAATGTAACTGGCGTGTTGAAATGGTGAGAGACAGCTCATCATCTTCGATCCCTGGCCACTTAAAGGCCCCTTTTTCCAAACGCTTATAGTGCAACCAAAAACCATTTGCAGACCACTGCAAAATTTTGAGGCGGTTACGAGTGCGGCCACAGAAAACAAACAGTCGATCAGAGCAAGGTTCCTGCTCCAATTCATAGGCTACGATGGCACACAATCCATCAATAGATTTACGCATATCGGTTGGACCGCATATCAATATGACAGGCAAGGACTCAGAAAACCCAATCATGATTTATCTCCGTAAAAATGGAGAGGTTAGTGTGATTGAATTAACGAGTGAATGTGTAGATTACCGGACGCTTACCATTACTAATGCAAGCCACTGATACCAAATTTTTGTATTGATATTAAGACTAGCGCCTGTCATTTGATAACGTTTACTGCCCTCATGAAAAGCAATATATACACTTGCAGCACAAATTAATGCCCCAGAACGCTGAAACCAATAGAGTTCATTTGTATCCGAAATATCTGATAGGAAAGCAATAACAGCACATATAACAACAAATACAGTTGGTACCCAAACATTAACAACCAGGGACACTCTCGATTCTTGATGACTCATTTATATTCCACTTACGTATAACAATTAAGGGTTATACGGCAGCGTAGCTGCGGCTATAACCCACTGTTGAACGGCTGCGTTGTCTATATAGGGGATTTGCTTTTTTCATGGTGGGACTTCCCTGTTTAATAACTCGCTTAATACCAAAGTCTGTTTGGACTATGCCGTTTCAGAGCGTCTTTGATCGCCGCTATGTTGGTTCTTAATGTACCCTTTTGTAGCGTGATTTGACCAGAGAGGCAAGCGATTCCCTCAGGCCTTATGACCCGATCTGTTTTTATACGCTGATCTCGCCGTTTGCTAACGCTAACTGCTATTGTCCCATGACAACATAGGGACCATTTTTGCCACTTTATTCTCTGATACATCGCCAAGATAAATAACTGTACGTTCTCCACAAGCAGGGCATGAACAACTTGATTCAGCCGTCTTTTCACTGTCTCCATTGGCTTTAGGTTCGCTGCCTAACTGCTTATCTACCCGTTTTTTCACTTTGGCTCTTATGGCATTAGACAAACAGCCATAGTGCCTGATTCTCATAAATCCTTTGGGTAAGACATGGAGTAGAAAACGTCTTACCAGTTCTTGTGGTGTGAGTGTTAACAGAGACTGCTTGCCAAAACGATAGTCACGATATTGAAGGCTGATTTTGTCGTTGCTCCACATCTGGAAACGATTGTTAGATAAGGCAATTCGGTGGCTGTAACGGGCTAAGTAGCTGACTAATGTCGAGCGATATTCAATCGCTGATTTACAATAGACCACCCAAGGCTTTTGCATTAAAACATTCAGTAGCTGACTCACCTCCGCTTTGGATAGCGATGGCAATAACCCCTCGCTAAAAGCGGCTCTTAGTTGACTGACCATGGCACCTCTAAAACGATTTGATAACAGTTTCACCGGAAGAAAATAGTGTTTCCTCAGACTATGCCAGCCTTGATCTCTATACACGCCAGAGGGAACCAAGGCATGGAGGTGAACATGTCGCACCAATGTTTGGCCCCATGTGTGTAAGACCCCTGTCATACCTGCCCGTCCTTTGTGTTTTCGTTGGCTTAACTCATTCAATGCTCGCCATGCAGCGTGAAACAAGGCGTCGTAAATCACTCGATCGTGTTTGGCTATCCAAGCGTTTAGCTCATGAGGCAGCGTAAAAACGATGTGAAAATATGACACTGGAAAACATCGTTCTTCCTGTCTCAATAGCCATTGTTCGCTTGCCTTCTTTTGGCACTGAGGACAATGCCTATCTCGACAACTATGATGCCAAAACCAATGATGACCACAGCCATGACATTGATACTTTCCTGTGCCCATGCGCTCGGTTCGACAGTCTTCTATATGATGTAGGACCTGCCATTGTCTCGCATTCGCCTGTATTTGCTGTTGTTCGTGGCAATAATGAATCACGCTCGCTAGGCTTATCCCGTTCATGATGGACACCAGGCGGACGACAATAAATCTTCACTATCTCGTCGCTTTAGATCCATCATCGCGATCCACTGCAGATAACGAAACGTGGTTTGTATCTGCTTATGGCCCAATAAGGCTTGCAACCGTGGTAACGGCATTCCTGCTAACAATTGATGACAAGCAAACGCATGACGCAGGCTATGGAAACGAATGCATTTATGGATCCCTGCACGCTTAGCGGCTTCTTTAGTCTCTAATCGCAAGTACTTACTATGCAGAGGACGATGCTTATCCAATCCATAAATCACCACATCGCAAGGTTCGTATCGTTGCCAATAGGCACCTAGCACCTGTTGCAAACTTTGCGGGAACAGCACGTAGCGATCTTGCTGCCCTTTCCCTTGCCTTACTTTGATGCAGTGATGAGTAAGGTCTAAATCATTGACTCGCAGCGCATTAATCTCACTGATTCTCATCCCTGTTGTATACGCCAACACCATGGCGACATACACTTTTGGATGCTGACAGCATCGGATCATCGCTTGCACTTCATCGGGATAGAGCAAGTCTGGAATTTTCTGAGATTTATTAGGATGAGGAAGTGATACCGGTGGCATCTCTTTGTTCGCAACTTTTCGATATAGAAAGTTAAGAGCATGTAATGCTTGGCGACAGCTTGACCAGCTCCAACCTCGTTCTCTTATTAGATACAGCAAGTACTGTTGGATATCGTTTTGATTGAGTTGATCGGGTGGCACTCGAAAATACCGAGCCACTTCCGTTAATTGGTATAAATAAGCTCTTTGCGTCGACACAGAGAAACCTTCAAGGATCATCCTGTCTATGACTTGCTGGCGTAAAGGGGTCATAACGAATCCTCCATTAGTGAGTGGAGGATTAAGTGTGGTTCTAAACGAGGGAATTAGGAGAGTCTGAGAAAGGACCCGCGAAGCGGCTTAGTTCAACATTTTTAATAATGCGCATGCTCGTTTATCCAATAAACCGGCGTGCTCGTTATTCTGTCTAGATTACACTTCTTAATTTAAGCTAACCAAATGATTTATAAATAAAAACTAATCAGGGTAACCCTCTCGCTATAGTGACAAACAAGCATGCTCGTTTTGTCGAATAACCGCGCATATCAGAGAAGGATAGAAAGTGAGACTTTCCGTCATCCATAACAGCAGTTGTTAAAGATTAAGCTATTCCCACGGTGTTTCCAATGATTTCAAACATCACAGAGATTCCATGCGTTTGATTCGCGCTGACGGTCGAAGGGAGGCACGACCGAAGATGTGCGCAAGCGAATAGAATTGCATGGAAGCTCCCTTAGCCACAAAAGCCGGAGTTAAAACTTATCCCCACTGAGGTTGCAAGATCGCTTCCCCGGACGAAGCCGGGTCGTACTAGGGCTTAATAGTTGTTAAGATCGTGGGATGTAAATTTCGAGGCGTTTGGTTGGCCTCAGCAGGAACGCTTATGGCTAAGAAGAAACGTAAACCTTGTCCCTATTGTATGAAAGCGCGCTGGTTGCTGTTGTACCTTGTTTGTATGGGGATGATCGGTCTGCTTTTCCTACAGCAATTTCTCAATCAGTAACCTTATAAAGCTGTTGAAAAGCCACTTAGTTATACACATTTCAATACTAGATCGGCGATTTTCACGCATTGTTGAAAACTTTTGACCGGTCATCGCAAGCCTTAAAAACAAAAAAGCGCCATGATTGATTCCATGACGCTTTCTGTTCGATCGCTCCCGTTAGAGCAAACCAACCGCTAAGGCTGGGAACAAAATAATCAGCCCCAGACGTACCACATCCGAAATCACGAATGGCAATACGCCTTTGTACATGGCACCAATGGAGATATGCGGTGCGACGGATTTAATCACAAAGACGTTCATTCCCACCGGCGGGGTAATCAAACCCAGCTCTACTGTGATGACTGCAATGATGCCGAACCAAATTGGATCAAAGCCTGCCGCTTCGACCAATGGGTAGACCACAGGTACGGTCAGCAATAGCATGGCAATACTGTCCATAACACAGCCTAGTAGTACAAACAGAATCAGGATGCAGAACAACACCATATAAGGCGATAGTTGTAGCGCATCCACCCATTCCACTAGGGTGAAGGAAATACGGGACACCGATAGGAAGTAACCAAAGATCTCCGCGCCGATGATCATAAAGAAGATCATCGCCGACATCACTAGGGTTTCTTGAATGGCTTCTAGGAATTGCTCAAAGCGCATACCACGCACTTGGGCAATGATCCAAGTGGCCGCAGCTCCCACAGCGGCGGCTTCGGTTGGCGTAAACCAGCCGGAGTAAATACCACCAATGATAAACAAGAAGACGCCTGTAAATGGCACCAAGCCTTTCAGACCGACCAGCTTTTGCTTAAAGGTCGTGGCTTCGCCCGGTTGCGCCATATTCGGATACAAGGTAACTAAAACTGCGACCGTTAACCCGTAGAGTACCAACCCAAGAATGCCTGGGATAACGCCCGCAATAAACATATCACCGACCGATTGCTCTGTGATCAGTGCATAAAGTAGTAAGGCGATCGAAGGTGGAATCATGATCCCCAAAGTACCGCCCGCCGCCAAAGTCCCTGTTGCTAGGGTTGGCGCGTAGCCGTTCTTTTCCATTTCAGGTAAGGCCACGCGCGACATACTCGCTGCGGTGGCCATGGACGAGCCTGAAATTGCTGAGAAAATGCCGCAAGACGTCACCGCCGCAAGACCCATACCACCACGCCAGCTGCCAAATAAGGTGCGGGCGCCGGTAAAGAGCTCTTGAGACATGCCTGCCTTGGAAGCAAACACACCCATCAAAATAAACATGGGGATGGGACTAAAGCTGTAGTTTGACAGGGTTTCAAACGGCCCTGTCGCTAGAATGGAAATCGCTGGGTCAAATGCGACGATCGTTCCAAAACCGATGAAGCCCATCGCCGCCATACTCAAAGCGATGGGAGCACGTAGGGCAATCATGATAAGCATGACTGCAATACAAGTTAAACCGATAGCTGTCGTACTCATGCGTCGTCACTCTTGTTGTTCGTTAGCACTAATGAAAACGCATTCAAAGTGGCAGATAAGCACAACATCGCCGTCGCAAAGGTCGCCACAGCGTAGAAATACGTCAACGGAATTAGTAGGTCTTGGGTGGTTTCATAACTCATGGCCGCTTCATCAATCAGATGAAAGAAACCATAGCTCATTGTTCCGCCCAAAAATGCGAAACACAGTAGGTAGAAGGCTTCAAACAAGCGCTTTTTACGCTCACTAAAGTTATCCGTGAACAAATCAACAATCACCTGAGAGCGACTCACAGAATGTGGCAGAATAAACAGAACCGTAAACAGCAGGAAGTATTTAACCAGTTCCACACCACCGATAAAGGTCAGGTCGACGGCTCCATCCGTAAGGGAGAATAACCCCCTTGTGATAACGTCTAGCAGGGTTGAGAACATCATCCCAATCAAGAAAACGCCACCAATCCAGTGCATTAGTAGCGTCAGCTTGCCAAATACACGAGAAAGTGAATTCATAACTAACTCCGAAGAAAGACAACGGCCAACCGAACGATCACTCAAATACGGTTGGCTATTGAAAGAGACGGCGCCTAAAAGCAGCACCGTCGGGACAAGCAGGTAAGATTATTTACAAGTTGTTTGGCTCAATTCCATCGCACGCGCATAAACTTTGTGCGCTGGTAAGCGTTTCTTCTCAAGCTCTGCTAGGTAATCTTCTGTCGCTTGGTACAACACTGGTTTCCATAGTGGATTTTCCGCACCGCCTTCGATCACATTAATTTTGTGGCCCATTTCCAAGGCTTGCTTGCGACCTTCTTCATCTAGACGGTCAAACGATGCAGCGGCGATTTTGGCCCAATCCATGCCGGAGTTATCGTCGATTACTTTCTTCAGGTCCGCTGGTAGCTTGTTGTAGAAAGATTTGTTCATGGTCGCGACAAACGAAAGTGTGTACAGACCGCCGACTTCCGTATGATGCGGCGTTAGCTCGTTAAGACGGAAGGTGTACTGACCTTCCCATGGCAATGACACACCGTCGATCACACCACGTTGTGCCGATTGATACGCATCGGGAGCAGGCATACCAACAGGTTGAGCCCCTAGACCCTCAAGAATCTTCGCTACTACCGCGGTTGGGCGACGGATACGTAGACCTTCTAGATCTTCCGGTGTGTTGATTTCTTTGCCGACCGTATGAATACCACCTGGACCGTGAGTGAAGAGGAACAAGGGTTTGGTCTCACGGTATTCTTTATCTAGGAAACCTTCATCGTAGATCGATTGCAGGACACAAGAACCTTGTGCCGCACTTTGCACCACCCCAGGTAGCTCAACGATTTGAGTCAGTGGGAAGCGGTTCGCCGTGTAACCTTGCACCGTCACCACCACATCAGCGATTTGGTTTTTTGCCGCATCGTATAACGCCGGTGGCTTGGCCAACGTAGAGGAAGGATACATTTCTACTTCAATACGGCCGTTGGATTGGCTTTCAATCGCTTCCGCCCATTTGTCGAAAATGTCTTTTTGCTGTCCCGCTACGGCAGGAAAGAAATGCGCAAAGCGTAGCGTGTAGTCAGCGGCCTGAACATTCGCCTGCATTAACGCAGTGGTTGCAACAGCCACCACGGCCGTTTGCTTTATTATTGTTTTCATAATGACGCCCCATATCTATTTTTTATTACTGTTCTAATCAATCCATCATTAACCTCCCTAAAACTAGCAACCTAGAGCAAGCATTGAAAATTAGTTATTAGAGTGAAGCATTTAAAAATTGGATAGTAGAAATACTAAACAGTTATATTTAAAACAAATATTGCATACCTGAAAGAGCGTCTAATTTTTATAGCATTTAGCCTATAAAAAAGGCCACTTAGTTTAAGTAGCCTTTATCAAAAAAGAATATCAGATATAACTTATTTAATATCTTCGTAAGGTAAACCAACGTATTGCATAGCAATCACACGTCGACCTTGTTCGTTGTCCGTGTAGAAGTTAAGTTCCGACTCCATAAAGCGAGAGAAAGTCTGCGAATCTGTACCATTCACTTCTACCTCACCAAAGTCGTGCATCATATTGGTCATCCACCAAGAGAAGCGCTCACCATGCCAAACGCGACGCAGACAGATCTCTGAGTACTGCATTACACAGTCTTTATCACCGTCTTTGTAAACACGAGTCATGATTTTGTATAACGTCGCTACGTCCGATGCCGCTAGGTTCAAACCTTTGGCACCGGTTGGCGGTACAATGTGTGCCGCATCACCCACTAGGAACATATTACCGTACTGCATTGGCTCACACACGAAGGAGCGCAGTGGTGCAATACTCTTCTCAATACTTGGGCCAGTTTCCATGGTTGCAGCCACATCAGCTGGCAGACGACGTTTTAGCTCGGTCCAGAAAGCGTCATCGCTCCAGTCTTCCACTTTGTCCGTTAGAGGCACTTGAATGTAGTAACGTGAACGGGTGGGTGAACGCATACTTGCCAAAGCAAAGCCACGATCGGTTTTGCAGTAAATCAATTCTTCATGGCAAGGCTTAGTGTCCGACAATAAACCTAACCAGCCAAATGGGTAAACACGCTCATGTTCTGTTTTCACTTCATCAGGGATGGTTTGACGAGACACACCGTGGAAGCCATCACAGCCGGCAATGTAGTCACACTCTAAGCGAACTTGTTCGCCGTCTTTTTCAAATGTTACGTACGGGGCATCGGTTTTCACATCATGCAGTTGTACATTCGAGGCTTCGTAAACCGTCGTCAGGCCGGCTTCTTTACGAGCATCCATTAGATCACGCGTCACTTCGGTTTGACCGTAAACCATTACCGTATCGCCGCCTGTTAGCTCGTCTAAAGCAATGCGCACGCGCTTGTCATTGAAAGCCAGCTCCACCCCCGTGTGGACTTCACCTTCGCGATCCATACGCTCTGACACACCGGCTTCACGCAGCAAGTCCACCATGCCTTGCTCAAGGACACCGGCGCGGATACGACCTAAAACGTATTCACCAGATACGCGCTCTACAATTACGTTATCAATACCTTGTTTTGCCAAGAGTTGACCGAGTAGTAAACCAGAAGGGCCTGCGCCAATAATCGCTACTTGTGTTTTCATTACGCTATACCTGTCTTATTTTTGTTCAGTATTGTGTTGCTGTGACTTAATAGTGAATAAAGACTGAACAAAAGAGCAGGAACTTTCTGGACATAAAATTGTACTTTTAGGACAGGTTAGGATTTAATAAAAATACATACATAAGACGAATTTAAATACAAAATCCCATTTTTTAGCGGATTTTATTGATTTTTATAGACAACATTCATTTTTTAGAATGACATTGATTTTTTGACGAAACTAAAAAAACGATGAAACATACCATTCCTCAGTTCGCTTTATATGGTGAAGGACGCTGGATTGATAACCCCGACTTTGTGCATATCGAAGACATCGCCGCACGAAGCAGCGACCTTGGTTGGCACATTAAGGCACATCAACACACTCAGCTATTGCAAATACTGTTGCTGAAAAGTGGCTCGGTGCAATTGCAAATGGATGCGGACAAGCGCTTTTTAGAAGGGCGTTGGGGCATTATTATTCCGCCCGGTACCGTGCATGGTTTTCGTTTCGCGCCGCAAACGGACGGTCGTGTACTGTCGATTTCAGATTCTTTATTGGGCAGTGATTACGCCAGCTCCGCTTTCATCAGAGCACCTGACTGTATTAACTTGAATGGCGAGCAAGAGGATTTCCAACATTTATGGCAGCTCTTAAATCTGTTGGAGTACGAGTTCCATCATATTAACAGCCATAAAAACGAGCTCATTGAGCATCTGTTAAAGTCCATCTTAGTTTATATCGAACGTCATCACGCCTCGGTCAGTGCTCAGCCACAAAGTCACGACGATCTTACCTTGCAGCGTTTAAAGGGTTTGGTAAACAACCATTTGAGGGAACATTGGAAACTCTGCGACTACGCCTCAGCGCTCAATGTCTCGGATAAGAAGCTTAACCGTTTGACACAACAGGCCTACGGCAAAACCGTCATACAATTGGTCCACGAGCATTTATTACTCGAAGCTAAGCGCCATCTGATTTACACCCAAAAGTCGGTCGAAGAGATTGCTTACGATCTTGGCTTTAAAGATCCTGGCTATTTCTCAAGATTTTTTAAACGATGTGAAGAAATGACGCCTGGGCAGTACCGACAAGCATCGGAAAAGCACAAATAAAAAAGACATAAACCATTGATTAAAAATACTTTCATTTAGACTGTTTAGTTTTTCTCATGTGTCTACTGAAAATTGATCGTTTGTCTATTTTATGGCCGATACGTACCATTCAAATCATCGATTAATACTCAATTTTTTGGAGACGACTATGAACTACGATATCGAAAACCTAGACACTGAATTTTACGTTGAACGCGCTTACGAACTACGTCGCAACTACATTGCAGCAGCCGTTAAATCTCTTGTAGCACGCATCAAAGCGACCCTAACTTCTGGCAAACGTACAACAGCCGCGCCACTACAAGGTAACCCAGCTCACTAATTCTGGTTCCCCTTGCTTGGCAGATCCCTGCCGGTATTCGTTACTGATCACAGAGTAAAAACAACAAACGATCAGCATAACGAAAGCTTTTTCCCTCTTGTTTTACACCTCCTAATTTAGCTGTTTTTAATCCATCACAATACTTGTGGCGATCGTCACCCTTAGCCTATCTGTCACATAACTGTCATCATTTGTTCATACCATAGCCGTCAGATTCTTTGCTAAATGGTAGCCATACGGAAATGCAACAAGACAGTGCTGCGTTACTCAATCAGATTTTAGAGGACAGTTTAATTACCCCCCTCTTTCAACCGATTTATGATCTCACTACCGGTCATATCTACGGCTATGAAGCACTATCACGTGGGCCTCAGGACTCTGAGCTTTTCCGTCCTGATGTCTTGTTTCCATTTGCCCAATCCCAAGGTCGCCTCCATGACTTGGAGCTTCTATGCCGCTCACAGGCCATTTCGCGTTTTGTTGAGCTGAAATTACCGGGCCAGCTGTTTCTTAACGTCAGTGCGTCTTTACTCAGCTCACCAGACCACCAGAAAGGCATGACTTTAGCGATTTTGAGAGAGCTTGGTATTAGTCAAAGCAATATTGTCATCGAGCTTTCTGAGCAGCACCCTTATGACCGTGATGGCCTAACCCACCAAAGCGTCGAGCACTACCGCGAAATGGGGTTTCAAGTGGCTATTGACGATCTAGGGGCTGGCTATTCGGGCCTGCGTCTTTGGTCTGAAGTGCGCCCTAATATTGTCAAACTCGACAAACACTTTATTGAAAATATTGACCGCGATGAAGTGAAGCGTGAGTTTGTTCGCTCCATTATTAATATTGCCCAGCGCTTACGTTGCGCCTTAATCGCTGAGGGCATTGAGCGTCAGGAAGAGCTAGATCAATTATTGGAGCTAGGCGTGCGCTATGGGCAGGGCTTTTATTTGCATCTTCCAAGCCTAATACCAGCCACAAAGCCGAACGACTACCTCATCACTCAAGCACAGCAACGGCGCCGCTTCCATCAGCAGCACGGTGAAACCGTACAGACCTTGTGCCAACAGTCCATCTATGTAGAAGAGACTCGACCATTAAGTGATGTTGCGCAGCTGTTTAAACAGAACAAAAATATCTTCGCGCTTCCTGTTTTGAAACATGGGAAACCGATTGGCCTGATTCGTCGCCATGCCTTGCACGAGCTTTTTTCAACGCCCTACGGTCGTGCTTTATATGAGAACAAGCCAGCCCTTTCAGTAACCTCAACCGATGTCATGATCGTTGAAAGCACCGTCTCTTTAGCCAGTGTGTCGGCCATGTTTACCGATCAAGAAACAGATTTTCTTAACAATGAAATCTTGATCGTGCGCGATGGATTGTATCTCGGCATTGGCCATTTAAAAGATCTACTTAAACGCATCACCGAACTAAAGATTCAAAATGCCACCTATTCCAACCCGTTGACCCTATTGCCGGGGAACGTGCCAATTAACCATGAAATCAATCGTCGTCTCTTGGCTGATCAAGATTTCTATGTGGCCTACTTTGACCTCAACAACTTTAAGCCTTTTAACGACTATTACGGCTACGCCAAGGGAGATGCTGTCATCCAATTACTGGGCAGCATTTTACGCAGCGTGGTTAGCCCTGATTACAACTTCATTGGTCATGTGGGCGGCGATGATTTTGTCGTGATTTTCAACGACGACAACTGGTGCCAGCAGTGTCAGGTGATTCTTGATCGTTTTGCTCAGGAAGTGATTCAGCTTTACGCGCCCGCAGAGTTAGAAGCAGGCGGCATTTGGACCAAGGGGCGCGATGGGCAGCATCAGTTTTTCGACATCCTCAGCCTCGCTGTTGGGGTTGTAAACCCCAACCCGAAAGTCTGTGACAGTCATCATTTTGTTGCCGAGCTGGCTGCACAAGCCAAGAAATCAGCCAAGCAACGTGGTGGCAACCAGATTTACCAACAGCCTTACCAATACTATTACGAAGAAGATTGCGCCCGAGACGACCAGCAAGATCGTTGTTGCAGTTAATCTCATCAATTCGACACCAAGACTTCACGAAAGCGTCATGTTTGACCTCTAGCCTAAAACTATTCGCAATAGAGGCCACAATCTATGAACACGCAATTCCGCGCGGTATTTATTTCCGATGTTCACCTTGGCACAAAAGCCTGCCAAGCTGAACACTTACTCGACTTTCTAAATCACCTTGAGACTAAAACCTTATATTTGGTTGGTGATATTGTCGATCTGGTCGAAATGCGCAAACGCACCTACTTCAATGATGTGCAACAGCAAGTGGTGCAACGCATTTTAAGCTTAGCCAAACAGGGCACTAAGGTGGTGTACATTCCCGGTAATCACGATGCCTTTTTCCGCCAGTTCTGCGGCCAAAACCTCTCTGGGATTGCTCTTGAACGACAATCAATTCATACCACCGCTGATGGTCGACGCTTTCTCGTTAGCCATGGTGATGAATTCGATCAGATGGTAAAAGTCAGCCCAATCATGCTCGCTATCGGCGATAAAGCGCACGGCATGATGTTGGCGTTAAACCGCTACATTAATCGCATTCGTCGCGCCTTTGGTCGGCCTTATTGGTCTTTCGCTGGCTACTTAAAACAGCATGTCAGCAAAGCTCAAGAATTTATCACTCGCTTTGAAAGCGCCGCCATGAAAACTGCCCGCAATAAAAAGCTGGATGGTTATATTGGTGGTCACATTCACTTTGCTCGTTTTCAGCGCCAAGGCGATGTGCTGTATTGTAACGACGGGGATTGGGTGGAGCACTGTACGGCACTGGTCGAACATGAAAGCGGTGAATTGCAACTGCTGCATTGGTCAGAGCAGCCTTGCTTTTTGGCCAGCGAACCGAGACATGAAACGCTCGCGTCAACGCCATCCTTGGCCTAGTGTTAACCGGCTTAGAAAAGTGCTACTGAGTTTTATGATTGGAAGATAAGCGCGTGCGGCCGCCCCCCATGCGCACTAACTCCTGAAGGCTTGGTTCATGGCCATTAAAATGGGCGATTTGAGCCAGCAATAGCTCAGCGGTCGCCATCGCATCGGTCAGCGCATCATGCCCTGGGTAGTCAGGCAAACCATAACGCTCACGACAAGCGGGCAGACGATAGCCCCCCTCACCAATCACTTCTTGTAAGCGCGCGCGGCGTTGCATTTCCAATTGCATGGTATCAATCCAGTCAAATGCCAAGGCAGGCATCGGCTGGGTTTGCCACAGAGACTTTAGAAAGCCCAGCTCCAGAGGCGAATAATGCACCACTAACACCTTATCTTTCATAATCTGACGTAGATAGCGCAACACACTGGCGTGGCGTCGCCCCTGCTCCTGTACATCACTGTCGGTGATCATGTGAATGCCAACACTAACATCGTCGATCTGCGCCGAATCCAGCAGCAAGTGCTGCGCTGTGTCCAGCTGAATGGCTCCGTTTTCAATCAACACCCACCCCAAGCTGATCACATGACTCTGCTTCGGGTCTAGGCCTGTCGTTTCCATATCCAAGACAAAATACGAATGCTCTTGCCAAGGTTTGGTTTTGATTTCGCGGTGCTCACGCCAACGGTCTAGCGCTTGAAAAATCCGCTTTGGCATTTACGCATACCCCCGCGCATAGCGTTGCAATGCCGCCGTTTGACCATCGGCAATGATGGCAAACGTTGACTTCAAGTGCTTACGCTCTAAGGAACTCAACTCACTGGGATCCAAATAGGCGCTGGGCTCTCCAGTATTCTGCCAGTGCTGGCGCTGTGCCTGCAGCCGCAGCTCATTCAGCTCATCCCACGCATCCATTAAGTTGCGGGCAATATCGAGCCCCATCAACTTCTCGCGGGCGGCTTGCTCAAGGCGTTCCTTGGTGCCGACATGATAGCGCTTACAACCTAAGCCATAGATACGTGCCAGATCGTTAATCAAAGCCAAGCCCTGATGTTTCAGGTCTAGTTGATTCTTATGTTCGCCCGAGGACTCGAGCAGGAAACTGCGGAAGAAGCCAATCGGCGGCTTCGATACCGTGGCGGCACGGGCAAGCGTAGCGAGAAATAACGACGACTTGGCTACGCGTGCTTGCATATTTTGCAGTAGCTGTTGCACCCCCGTGTCATCACCATAAACACAACGGATATCAAAGAAAATGCTGGCATTAAGTAAGGCTGAAGGCGAACTGGCTTCGATCCAATTAGCAAAGGCTTGCTGCCATCCCTCTTGGGTCATGCGCCATTTCGGGTTTGATGCCATGATGTCACCCGGACAAGTGCGAATACCGCATTGCGCTAAGCCGTCGCAGACAAATTGCGACAGCTTGGCAAAATACTGGCTCTCTTCTGCATTAGGCTGACGCGAAAACATCATGCCATTGTCTTGATCACTGCCAAGGGATTGATCCTTACGCGCTTGGGAACCAAACACTAAAAATTGGAATGGCAATGGCGCTGGACCGTAACGATCCATGCCCAACTCAATAATTCGGCGCGTTAAACTGTCACTGATGGCGGCAATTACATTACCAATATCGGTGGTTTTCATATCCGTTAGGATCAGGTTCACGATCAAGGTATTTAACTGCTGACAGACTTCTCTGAGGCTGGTGATATCGGTCTGACGGTTAATCTGGTTAATCAACAATAACGGACTCAGTTCCTGATGGCGCAGTAGGTCCGCTGCGGTGATCATGCCAACAGGAATATTCTGACCTTCGGTGACAGGCAAATGGTGAATGTTTTTTTCACTCATTAGGGTCTGAGCGTGCATCACGAGGTTTCTAGCATCAATGGAGGCTGGCTCTCGAGTCATGATTTCAGAAAGAGGCAAATCAGCGGAAGCCCCAACCGCGAGGACTCGCGAGCGCAAGTCTCGATCGGTGACGATGCCGACCAGACGTTGCTCTTGTAATACCAAGATTGAGCTTACGCGCGCTTCGGTCATAGTTGCAGCCGCCTGCTGCACTGTGTCATGTGCCGCGGCAGTGATCAAATTTCGCGACATGATTTGGCTGATAGGCGTTGACAGCTGCAACGCTGGTGCCGCCAAATCCGTGGCATGGGCGCGCGATAATTTACGCAAACGACTGCTACGAGTATGCGCAAAAAATAACGCGAACTCCTCGCTTTCTTGAAGTAGCTGTTGAAAGCCAGATTTTTGGAAGCGGTAGATTAGGCTGTCTTCCAAAACGACCACTTGCAGGCCATCTGGGTTTTGTTCCAAAACGGTGGCAATACCAAAGCAGTCGCCATCTGCTAGCTTATCTACCAGACCGCCTTTAGCGGAGCGAATCTCACAAGCCCCACGACGAATCAAATGCAGTGTTGCATGACTGCCCTCCAAGTTCATTTTTTCGCCTTGGCGGGCATAGGTGAGCTCAACGCCACCTAGAAGGTGTTTTTGTTGGGTGTGAGTTAACCCCGAAAAAGGAGGGGTACTATCAATAAATTTTAGGACTTCAGGAATATCAATCGCAGCCATAAAATAATACCTAGCGTTATTTTTATGACTTAAAGATACGTGGCTAGGGGCAGGCTTACCACCCTAGTGGCGTAATTACTAATTAGAGATAGGGATTCAGGACAATATATGACGTAATTGGTTGCCGCCATTCCCTTTAACCAGCGACAACACGATTACGACCTGAATTTTTGGCTTTATAGAGTGCACTATCAGCCCGGGTAATCAAGCTATCAATGCTATCGTCTGATTCGAAATGGGACACCCCAATACTGATTGTGGTACGAATAACGTAATCTTCACCATTACTGAAGCGCTCGGCACTGATCGTCTTGACGAGATTTTGCAAGCATTGCTCAACATCGTTTTGCTCTGCTTGGGAGAAAATCACTAGGAATTCTTCTCCTCCCCAGCGGGAAATATGCCCCAAATCCCCGACCGTGTGCTCAATCAGGTTGCCCACTGAAACCAGCACATCGTCACCAATCAAATGACCGTATTGATCATTAATGTTTTTAAAATGATCGATGTCGATCATGGCGATAAAAATCCCCTCGGGGCACAGCTCAAATTCCGTTTTTAATCGTCGCAGCATTTTACGGCGGTTTGGCAATCCGGTCAGAGCATCCGCATAGGAAGCTTGTTCAAGCTCTAGATTTGCCTCACGCAAAGCGGTTTGGTAACGGTCGGAAATACGCGTAATTTTTTCCAATTGACGCAGGTGCTTATCAAAGCGCTCACCTAAGGTTTTTTCACGCTGAAGAATCATGTCTTGGTACGAATCGGATAACCGAATCATGTGCTCCATACGAGACCATTGCCCTTGGTTATACTGCCAAAGGTCGTTTAACACTTCATACAGTGGATGGTCTTGGTACTCGGTATTAGCGAGTACTGCGGTGACCTTCTGTTCAAGGGCTTTGATATCGGGTTTCATGGCTGACCTATAATATTAAAGGCAAAGCTACAATCTTCTTTAAACTCTTCCGCTAGCTCTGCAACGCGCTCGTTGTCCACATCGTAACGCCAATTTACCGTAATGTCGCGGCCACTTTGATGCGCGTCCTCCAGCTCATCAAAGATATCCATCATCACCTTGATACTACTAGTATTCAGATAAAGCAGAGCCAGTTCCACGACAAGTGGACGACTGTTGGTAGCCAAATAATGGCTCACCCAAGACACTAGCTCGGAGTAAAATTCAAATGAATTCTCTGGGTAGGAATCCCCTTCCATATAAATCACACCGCGGTTGCTATCTGTTTCAATCAGTGGCGTTGATTGGGTGGATACGATTTTTAGATCATTCATACTAGCTTACTCAAATTTGTACACTCAGGCTAAAATAGCCGGTGCCGTTTTCCAAAGTTTTAAGGGAGGACATGACTGGTGCGCTGGCTTTACGCGCGATATCTATTAGACCAAGCCCTGCACCAGTCGTCGCCTGTTCATCTCTAGGCTTGCGCAATTGTTCTTTATAGGCTTTCTTGAGCTCAGTTTTATCTAGCTGAGCCAACGCCGTGATTTGTTTCAGTACTGCTTCACCGTCTTCGATACGCACTAGGTTGCCCGCTGACACGTTGTAATGACCATCTCGATAACTGACGACGACGGTCGCTGTGTCCGCTCCTGCTAATTGCGAAGTTTGGGCATAGTGGCGAATGTTTTGCGTCAGCTCGATATACACAGCAAACACATCCAATGTCGCGACAGGAGACGCTTGCTCAGTCTTCATGTAGTTACGCAACGCATTGCCAATTTCTTCGATCAAACTGCGAGAGATAGGGCCATTAAAACACAGTAGAATTCTCTCATTATCGAAACGTTGGCGTAACTCGTATAAATCTGGCACCGACATATTACTTACCCTCTTCACTTGTTAACGGCTCAAAGCGGAATGACAACAGCGTAATATCATCGCGTTGCGGTAAATCCCCCATGTACTCTTCTAAGGCTTCAGCAAAGCGCGCCGTTTGTTGTTGTAATGGTCGTTGTGCATTTTCTAACAGCAAACGTTCAAAACGTTTATTGCCAAAGCCAAACATTTTATCACCGCCCGCTTGATCAAGATAACCGTCGGTGGTCATGTAATAGGTTCTGCCGGATAACGGTAGGTCAATATTTTCATACTCACCTTGCTTACGATCTCCTAATGCGCGGCGACTGGGTGCGTATTTTTCTACACTTTCACCATCACTGGCATACAAAGCGATTTTAGCGCCACTAAAACGTAATTGATCACCTGCCTGACGAATAAACACCAGACCAACATCCGCATTGGTGGCGACCTGATTAACGGTATTCTCTTCGTGTAACATTGACCGAACGGTTTGGTCTATAGCATATAGCAGCTTGGCTGGGTCCGCGATTCCCAATTCATTGATTGCTTTGTCAATTGCCGCACGCATGAGCATAGTCATTAATGCCCCGGGCACACCATGACCCGCGCAATCCACAATCCCCAATAAACAACCTTGGTCATTATTGTGGAACACATAAAAGTCACCGCCCACAATATCACGTGGGCGCCATACCACACTATGATGCTCACCCAAAAATTGCTGCAATTGTCGATCAGGTAGAATTGCGCGCTGAATCAAGCTAGCGTAATCAATCGAGTCGCCAATCTTACGATTGGCCGCTTGAATCTGCGCATTGCTTTGTTCTAGCTCTTGCGTACGCGCCTTGACGCGCTCTTCCAGCTCTGCTGTATGGCTTTCTACCTGTTGTGCCATGATGTTAAAGGTGCGACTTAAGTCACCGATCTCATCGTCATATTTTATTGGTAAGCGAACCTCATAAGAGCCTTGAGAAATGGCCTTGGCCGACAGTTGAAGTTGGCGCAGTGGCTGCAGTACCAAACGATCCACCGCAAAACCAAACAGCACTAAAACGATCGCCAACAACAGGGCAAAAACCACGCCACCGCCCATAATCAAATCGGTATTCAGTAAACGCACTTCATCTAAGTTGACACTGGTGGCCACCAGCCAGTTTAGTTCGGGCATGTAACGGAACGATAAAATGTAGGCTTGTTTACCAATGCGCACATTGACTGTTTCTACCTTTTCAGACTGTTTGGCCTGATAAATCGTAGTTTTAAGTGCCGCCAGTGAAGCGGGATCATCCACTAATTGATACAGTGTCTGATCTTTGTCGTTGCCAGCGATACCATCAAGAGACACTAAGTCTGTATTAGAGTGGGCCTCTATTTTGAGATTGTCCGCATTCACCACAAATGGCTGTACACCTGGTTGTGGCGAGGAGGCAAACGCTTCGATAAAACGACCTAATTCAAAGCCGGTTCCGGCAATACCTAAAAACTCATCGCCATCGCGCACCATTACATTGATCCAAATTTTGGCTTTGTGCAGGTACTCGTTCAAATCCACATTGATATGGTAAGGCTCGGTTTGCTGACGCGTCAGCACATACCACTTGTTTTCTTGCTGGGATTCGTCGATGTAGTAACGCGGTTCACCGTCCAGCGGTAACTGCTCATCGTAGTAGTAATAAGCTAGGCTTTTATCCGAAACAAAGAAGATGGCACCGTTTTCGAAACTTGATTTAAACCCTTTCGCATCGCGCATCGCCAACGCTTTGAGCTGCTCATCATTAGGGTTTTTAAACCAATTCTGTAAGGAGCTTAACTCAGCAAAACGACGCGCCAATGCCAACTCACGCGACATCGGCGTCAGGATTTTTTGATAGTTAAGCTCGGTGTAGTTTTCTGAGTAGGCCTGTGCTGAATATTGACGGCCTTCTACCACCACATACCAGCCCATTGTTAATGCAATGATGCTGGCAATCAGTCCTGCCAACACCAGTACCAACAGCGATTTCCACCTTAATCCCCAACGAGCCAATTGCCTATCCTCTATAAATTATGATGTTTGCGTGTCTTGATACTTTTTCAGCAAAGCATCCATGGTCATCGGTCTAGCCAAACCGAAACCTTGAAACAAATCACAGCCTTGCGCGGCTAGCCAGTCAAACTGCGCCGTGGTCTCTACGCCTTCTGCGATCACTTCCATGCCTAGGTTATGACCCAAGCTGATAATAGACTCTGCTAACGAGGCGTTTTTCTCGCCCTGTTCAATGTTGGCAACAAACGATTGATCTATTTTTAATTGATCAATTGGTAGACGATGTAAATAGCTCAGAGATGAATATCCTGTGCCAAAATCATCCAAAGAGATCAGCACACCCAGCGCCTTCAATGCACTCATTTTGCTAATAATATCTTGCTGATCATGGGCCAGCATGCTCTCGGTCAATTCCAACTGTAATGCTTCAGCAGGGGCATGATATTTTTCTAGAATCGCCTGTACCTGCTCAACAAAGTTTTCCTGTGAAAACTGTGCGGCACTGACATTAACGGACATGATAAAGCCCTGCATCTGGTGCTGCTTCCGCCAGTTCGATAACCACTGACAGGCACTGTGCAGCACCCATTCTCCAATTGGTAGAATCAAACGCGTTTCTTCCGCCAGCGGAATAAATACAGCGGGAGACACCATTCCCCGATCAGGATGCTGCCAACGTAATAACGCTTCCGCTCCAACCATACGACGCTCGGCATCCCACTGCGGTTGGAAGTGGAGCAACAGCTCATCATTGTCAATGGCATGGCGTAGATCGGTTTCCAGCTGTACACGCTCTAACACCCGCTCTTGCATACCGGCTTCGTAGAAACAATGACGTGAACGCCCCGTAGACTTCGCCTCATACATCGCCAGCTCCGCCTGCTTTATAATATCCAATGGTTCGTGGGAGTGCTCATCAAACACTGCAATCCCCACACTGGCCGCAATTTGATAATCTACCCCGTTTAGAATAAACGCTCGTGACAATGCTTTTGACAATTTTTCCGCCACATGACTGGCACGATAAATAGCTCGATCCGCGTTAATCGATATATCGGTCGGCTCTAACAGCACTAGGAACTCGTCGCCCCCAAAGCGTGCCACTACATCTTTTGAGCGAGTTGTATCGACCAACCGAGTGGCCACTTGCTGGAGCAGCTGATCGCCTATGTTGTGCCCCCAGACATCGTTCACGTCTTTAAAGTGATCGAGGTCGATAAAGAGCACCGCGCTTTGTTTATTACGCAGCCCCTTTTCATGTATCAAGAAAGTCATTTCTTCAAGCAACAGAGTCCGATTGGCAAGGCGCGTCAGGCTGTCGTAGTAATGCAGCTGGCGAATCTGTCTTTCTGAAGCCTTTCGTTCGGAGATATCTTTGAAAGTCGCTACATAGTGACTGATCTCTCCATGATGATCATGGACTGTCGAAATGCTTAACCATTCCGGGTACACTTCGCCATCTTTACGGCGATTCCAAACTTCTCCCTCCCAAGTTCCTTTGCTCATCAAGCTTTCAAACATGTGCTGGTAGAATGCATCATCATGCTTACCGGACTGCAAAATGGCAGGCGTCTCTCCTATGACTTCGGCTTCACTATAGCCTGACAGTCTCTGGAAGGCTTTGTTAACGCGAATAATGCGGTTTTCCCGATCGCTAATGAGAATCCCATCTTGAGTTTCAAACGCCGTCGCTGCAATACGCTGCTGCTGTTCCGCTTCTTGACGCGCCGAAACATCCCGCAACAGCACAATAAAGCGCCCTTTTAGCTGATCATTATCTTGAACCTTGCGAAATACAATAGACAACTCAAACCATAGCATTTGTGAGGCATTGTTCGGTATTAGGCTAAACAATGCTCCGCGATGACTTTGACTCGGAGAGTGCAAGGTTTCTAGGAAAACATTGTCCAGTATTTGAACCACGGCATAGGGTAATGCCTTGCTATAATGCTCGCCGCAGATGAAGAATTGCTCTAGCTCCAATTCATCATTCGGTGTACGTAAATCCAATACAATACCATCCTGATCTAGCTCCAAAAGAGGATCGGGGATCGCTTGGAGAGTGCTCAACAAACGCTTATCGGTTTGATCGGCATGCTCAGTTTGCAAAGACAGCAAGGTGGTTAACTGTTGCTTCTGTAGGTTCATTTTCAGACCGGTAAAGACCAATCGTGCTATAACAGCAGCCACAATGAGACACAATAGCAAATACAAAACGATTGTTTGTTTCGGCAACCAACCCTCTTTCGGCGCAATCTGCAAACGCCACGTAACCCCAGGCAAGCTCATTTCTACCTGCACGGGATCCTGTAACAACTCAGGCTCTTGTGCCGCGATTAACTTGGGTTGCTCAGTATCAATTCGCTGCAGCTGATAAACATAACCTTGCTTAACCAAACTAGCCAAATTGATATTATCTAAGAGATCATCAAGACGAATGACGCTACTACTAAAGCCCCAGAACTGCCCCGCTTCACCATAACGGCTTTCCATTGCGATTGGTAAACGTCCTATCAGTCCCCGACCACCTTGTACTAGATTCACAGGCCCCGACAAGATTAGACGCTGCTGCTTTAGGGTATCCCATGCATCACCACCTTGCTCAATGTCCATTAACTGATTGAAGCCAATTACTCGCTCATTCCCCTCTAAAGGATAGACATGTTTGACGATCCCTTTAGGCGATAAAGCAAAATTGTTTACTTCTGGGTAGATTTCCAACAAGGAAGCGGCGACTTGTGGAAACCAGCGTGTAAAGCCGCCAAATTCATGTACCAGAGCGGCTAGGGTATAATTGCCGGATAAGTTGTGATCTAGAACGCTTTTCAATTGAAAAGAATAAGATTGAGCGAGCGATAACGCCTGAGCGCGTTTTACCTTTAGTTGTTGTGATTCCCAGTTGTAGGATGCATACAAGCCAAGGACGAAGACAATGATAAATGCCAACGCGCTGTAGCTATAGGAACGCCTACTCAACGTCTTTGTTACAGAATCACTCATATAATAAATGTGTTCACAATGATTGAATAATTACTCTGTACGCCTAAGTGAAGACATACAATGTTCACCTGTCTCTGCACTTTCTCACAGCAAAGCAGTTGCAAGGCCGTGATTTCATATACGGTACGTACACTTATAATGCCAATGAATAACTCATGATAACAATGGTAGATTGAGGTTTGATGGCGAAAAACTTTTAACGCTGGAACAAAACGACTACAGAGAGGGGCGCCTTATTGATGAATAAGGCGCTAATGCGGAGGCTTACTGACGAGGAGGTTTGGCAGCGATGACTGGGTTGACTAACCACTCATGGCCTTTCAGCATACCTTCCCAATAGACCCATGGCAGGCTTTTCTCTTTTAGTAGCCAAGCCAAGTAAGACGGCTGGGTACCGTCAATAAACCATTTAGGAAACGATGGTTTCACCTTGCCGCCATAGACAAACTCCGCCAACACAATCTTGCCTCGCTCTACCGTCAATGGGCAGGAACCGTAACCATCGTATACGGCACGAGGTGACTGTTTTACCAAGACCGATAAGACATTTTCGGCCACCACTGGGGCTTGGGCGCGAACCGCCGCCGCCGTTTTCGCATTCGGAGTATTGGTACCATCCCCTAAGCCAAAAATATTCTCGTAGTGTTTGTGCTGTAGAGTGTCTTGGTAGACATCAAACCAACCAGCATCATCTGCCAGCGGGCTGTTTTTAATAAAATCTAACGGACATTGTGGCGGGCAGACATGCAACATGTCGAAGTCTTTTTCGATGCGCTCTTTTTGTCCCTCGCCATTGGTAATTTCAAAGGTTGCTATTTGGCGTTCACCATCCACCGCCACCAAGGTCTGACCTAGGTTCAGGTTGATGCCGTATTTCTCGATATAGCTCATCAACGCTGGCACATAATCCGCGACCCCAAACAACACTCCGCCAGCGTTACAGAACTCCACGTCAATGTCTTTTAACACGCCTTTAGACAACCATTCACTGCATGCCAAATACATGGCTTTTTGTGGCGCACCGGCACATTTAATCGGCATCGGCGGCTGGGTAAAAATGGCTTTGCCATGTTTCAGTTGTTGCACGTTTTGCCAAGTATAAGGCGCGGTTTCCCATTGGTAGTTAGACGTCACGCCATTTTTACCAAGTGTTTCTTTCAGCCCTGGAATCGCATCCCAATTCAATTTCAGCCCGGGCGACACCACCAATATATTGTAATGCAGGCGTTCACCATTGGACATTTCAATACTTTCAACGTCCGGATGAAAGCTCACTACGGCTTGCTGATAATGTTTTACTTTTTTGGGAATAACCGATGCCATCGGACGGCGTGTTTGCTCTCGCTTAAAGACGCCTCCACCGACCAATGTCCAGCCCGGCTGATAGGAATGCTCCGTCGCAGGATCGACCACTGCAATATCTAGATCTGGACGACGCTTCAATAAGCTAGCCGCTACCGCTAAACCGCCCGCACCAGCGCCGACAATGACAACTTCATGATGATTTTTATAAGAATTATTCATACAAGGCACCTATTTAACGCGCGACGCGATCAATTAAACCAGACATGTTGTAACCCGCATTTTCAGCTAGGTTAAGCAACTCTTCAGGCGTTCTATGCTCGGGGTTAGCTAACGTCCAAAGCGATAAACTGCGCGTTCCAGTGCGACAGAAAGCTAAGGTTTTGCCATCTAATTCAGCAACTAAGCTTCCAAACTGCTGCACCAGCGCTGCCTCAAATTGCCCAGGGGCCGTAGGCAGAAAATGAAATGTCATGCCGGCCTTCTCGGCAGCCTCCTTCAGCAACGCACTGTCTGTTTGTCCCTCTCCTTCATGATCTGGTCGATTACAAATCACATGCTTCACACCCGCTTGTGCAAGCTCAGGAATTTGGTTCAAGGTTAGCTGTTCAGCCACGTAGAAAGTATCGCTAATCTGCTTCATGTTCACTCCGACATGTTCTTCTCTGATAGCCATCCCCATGGAAAACAAAACATAATAACCATTTGGAATAAGCTTATAATATTAGAATTTCATAATAATACATCCTTTCCAGAAATGACAAGCCGCATTGCAAAAAGCCACAAACCATCACGCACTTAAACACGCCCTGCAAAACCTTATCGACACATCTCTCTACTGTGGCGCGTTTCACGCTATAAATGAGGCAAATGCACACACCAATTGCGCCGTTTTGAGTTTCTATTGCTTGAAACGGGATAGATAAAGAATGCACGTATAAGTCGCAAAAGCACCGTTAAAATGCACATAAAACGCGCTTTTCGCGCTGGTCACGAGTTGGCCTTTCTACTAGAATACCGCCTTTTATAATTTTGGGGCTGGCAGCCATGTTACAGACACCTTATTACCTCATTGATAAGGCAAAACTTCTTAAAAATTTAGAGAAGATTGCTTACGTGCGCGAACACTCTGGCGCAAAATCTTTGTTGGCACTGAAATGCTTTGCAACGTGGTCGGTATTTGACCTCATGCAAGAGTACATGGACGGCACGACCTCTTCTTCTTTGTACGAAGTACGCTTAGGCAAGGAAAAGTTTGCTGGCGAAACCCACGCCTACAGTGTGGCCTACGCGGACAATGAAATTGAAGAAGTACTAGCGCACAGCGACAAAATTATCTTCAACACCATTGGCCAATTTGAACGCTTCAAAGAAGCAAGTAAAGACAAAACCCGTGGCCTGCGTGTGAACCCCCAAGTCAGCACCTCGGAATTCATCATCGCCGATCCTGCACGCCCATTTAGCCGTCTTGGCGAATGGGACCCGAAACGCATTGAAAGCGTGATCGATGACATCTCTGGTTTTATGTTCCACAACAACTGTGAGAACAATAACTTTGATCGTTTCGATGAAATGCTGACCTTGATCGAAGACCGCTTTGGTTACTTGATCGAAAAAATGCAGTGGATCAGCTTAGGCGGCGGCATCCACTTTACTGGCGAAGGCTACCCAATCGACAAATTCTGTGCGCGCTTGAAAGCGTTCTCAGATAAATACGGTGTTCAGGTTTACCTTGAGCCAGGCGAAGCCTCCATCACTAAGAGCACAACATTGGAAGTGACTGTTCTCGATACACTTTACAACGGCAAGAACTTAGCCATTGTTGACAGCTCTATTGAAGCTCACATGCTGGACCTTTTGATCTACCGTGAAAATGCACGCATGACCCCTTGTGACGGTGAGCATGAGTACATGATCTGCGGTAAGTCTTGTCTCGCAGGCGATATCTTTGGCGAATTTAAGTTCAACCATGAACTAAAAGTGGGCGACCGCATCTCTATTGAAGATGCCGCTGGCTACACCATGGTAAAGAAAAACTGGTTCAATGGCGTCAAGATGCCATCCATCGCAGTGAAACAATTAGACGGCACAATTGAACTGGTTCGCGAATTTGATTACGACGATTTTATGCACAACCTGTCTTAAGGCTGTGCATTACTTCTTAAACTGGAGATAGTTAAAACATGAAAAAGAATGTACTGATTATTGGTGCCGGAGGGGTTGCACGTGTTGTGGCTCACAAATGCGCCCAACACAACGACACACTGGGCGATATCGCCATTGCCTCACGCAGCGTTGCGAAATGCGAAGATATCGTTGCCAGTGTCATCGACAAAGGTGCTATGAAAGTTGAGGGCCGCATTCAGGCATTTGCTCTTGACGCTCTAGATGTTGCCGCTACGGTTAAACTGATCAAAGACACGAACTCACAAATCGTGATCAACGTTGGCTCAGCCTTCATTAATATGTCAGTGCTAGAAGCTTGTATGGAAGCAGGCGTCGCTTACCTAGACACAGCGATCCATGAAGATCCAGCAAAAATCTGTGAAACACCACCATGGTACGCAAACTACGAATGGAAGCGCCGCGAAGCATGTAAAGAAAAAGGCGTAACCGCTATTCTTGGCGTAGGTTTCGACCCAGGTGTGGTTAACGCTTACGCAGCGCTTGCGTACAACCACTACTTTGACAGCGTAAGTGATATCGACATCATCGATATCAACGCAGGTAGTCATGGCAAGTACTTCGCGACTAACTTCGACCCAGAGATCAACTTCCGTGAATTTACCGGTGTTGTGTACTCTTGGCAGAATCGCGAGTGGAACGTCAACAAAATGTTTGAAGTAAGCCGTACCGACGACCTACCAGTAGTAGGTAAGCAAACGTCTTACATGAGTGGTCACGACGAAGTGCACTCGATTTCACAAAATCTAGACGTACCAAACGTTCGTTTCTGGATGGGCTTTGGTGAGCATTACATCAATGTTTTCACGGTACTACAAAATCTAGGTCTGCTATCTGAGCAACCTGTTAAAACCGCAGAAGGCTTAGAAGTGGTGCCGCTGAAAGTGGTGAAAGCTGTACTACCCGACCCATCTTCTCTAGCACCTGACTACACTGGCAAGACGTGTATCGGTGACGTGGTCAAAGGCATCAAAGACGGCGAAGAGAAAGAAGTGTTTATCTACAACGTAGCTGACCACAAAGATGCATACAACGAAGTAGGCAGCCAAGGTATCTCTTATACAGCGGGCGTACCGCCAGTTGCAGCCGCGATTCTTGTGGCGAACGGTACTTGGGACTGCGCTGAAATGCGTAACGTTGAACAACTAGACCCTCGTCCATTCCTAGGTCTATTGAACGAGATGGGGCTACCCACTCGCATCAAAGACGAGCATGGCGATCGTCCATTCGAATACAACGCGTAATTGCAAGCGCTGACACAGCACTAATAAAAACCCAGCACTCGCTGGGTTTTTTTATACTCTGCAATAAGATCCTACGCGGCTTCAGCAGTGGGTGATTCAAAAAAACATACACCTAAACATAATCTAAACTTACACATCTGTAACATTAATTCCGTGGTGAATAGGCTACATTTAAACCTCAAAATTTCCTCTTTATATGATTTATGATTAGAAGGGACTAGGTGTAAATGCTTTGGATATTGGGCGCGCTGGCCATCGGCTATATCTCAATCTATGCCGCATTTCGTGAGCTAACCAGTGAATCAGCCCAGTCGCAGATTCTGCGAGCTATTCGTAGCGCTGTTGCCATGTCCATCGGACTTGGTAGCACCTCTCTTATTAGCCATAACACCCTGTTTGATCATCAATCCCATACGTTTCAGCCTATTCCTCTGCTTATCTGGCTAGCTCTAGCGCTACCTAGTTTGTATTGGTTATTTCAACGTTCACGGTTTGACTGTCGAGAAACAGCCTCATTGCTGAACCTTAATAGCGCCGTGATTGCCTTGCTGACGTCTTTGCTGACGTGTGCGATTTTAGTCAGTAACGGTAAAAGCCTGCTGGCGGCATTTACGCAGACAAACTTTTGGCTGCTAATCGTAGTGAACTTTGTCTTGATCACCTTTGCTTTCTACGCTTGCAACCTCGTCAGCTACCTGCTCCGCAAGCCCTTCATGCTCAATTATCGCTATTTTACCCGACCACTGATGCTGACGTTCTGCATCGGCATGGCTCAATTACTAGGGGGCTATATTTATCCGCCGTTGCGAGAGTTCGCTGAGTTTGATCGCGGCGCCATAACCGTTTCACGAGAACAGTGCTTACTCACTATCGCTGTCTTAAGTAGCTTTGCGAGCACAGTGCTACTCGGCTCAAATTTCTACATCCGTTACCTAGGCAGCGAGCTGAAGTATGTACAGGATCAGTTCTATGCTCGGTCATCTTCGCACATCTTTTGGCAGGCTTTTATCGCATTACTGTCATTGGCTTTACTACTATTGACTCTGATGTTTTGGTTGCAATGGACATCGTCTTTACGTCAGAACAGTAGCGTCACGACGGTGAGCATTCAAAACGCCACCAATGCTATTCATCAAGAGTTGGAGAAGCTGACCTCTGACCTACACCGCGTCAAAGAAGTCATGGCGATTGACCCTGATACCATCCTCGCCGACCCTAGCTATCGACAAAGGCTGCAACACTTCCTTGAAGGCTACAATTTGTCTTCTGGCCGTTATCACTATATTTCGATACTGGATCATGAAGGCAATGAAATCGCACGTATGGATGATAACTACGATACGCCTTTCTTTGCGATTGGTTCTTATCTTGGCAACATGAACTACACCTTAGAACACCGTTTAGGGCAATCAGTGGACGCAGATGAATTCTTTATTTCTCAAGTTTCACTGGTGCAAAGAGGCTCTCGCCCCAGATACCCCTTGAAACCCGTTCTAAAAATAGGCACGCCTATTTTCGACCAAGATCAACACCGCAAAGGCTTGTTGGTTTTCAATTATCGTTTCAATCATTTAGTCGATATTCTCAAGCCGTTTTTCCCAAACAATGATCAGGTGTATCTACTTAACGAAGCTAACCGAGTACTTATTGACCTGGGGGCGCCCAATTCATGGGAGCATCTGCTGTCGGTTACACGCTTCCGTTTTATTGATCTGAGCCCTGAACACTTTGCTGAAAATACCGTCTATTCTGAAGCGCATCAGACCCATATTCTTAATAGCGCTGGGCTGCCCACCGCGCTGCAACATTCAACCTCCTCTTATGTGCCCGCTTGGCGCCTCGCCGTGAAAACACCGTATCCTGCCATCCATGTTAGTAATTGGGACTTAGGTGTTATTGGTGTCTTATTGATTGCCAGCTTACTGCTCGCCAAATTAATCAGCAAAGCAGTATTAACTAACATCACTAATAGGGCTCAAATTGCCGAGTTGCTTAACGAAGTGGGCTACCAAAAACAAGCGCTGGATGAACACGCGATTGTTAGCATCACCGACAAACGGGGCAATATTACTTATGTAAACGATAAATTCTGTGAGATCTCAGGTTACAGCCGCGAAGAGTTAGTCGGTCAGAATCACCGCCTATTAAAATCGGATGAACACTCAAAAGACTTTTTTAGGCAACTTTGGCGTACCATAGCTAATGGCAAAGTTTGGTCCGGAGAAATCAAAAACTTCCGAAAAAATGGCAGTATTTATTGGGTCAATGCGACCATTCTGCCAATCAAAGGCACTTCTGGGAAAGTTGAGCGTTACATTGCTGTACGAACTGACATTACAGAGAGCCGTGTTATCGCTGGTATTTTAGAAGATGCGTTAAAAGAAGCGCACCAAGCCGCAGAGGCAAAGAACCGTTTTATCGCCAATATCAGCCATGAAATTCGAACGCCAATGAATGCCATCATTGGCCTGACTGACGCTTGCCTAGCCTCCCCAGATAAAAGTAATCAGCAAGATCTAATGCGCAAAGTAAACAGTTCGGCAAACAACCTGTTGCGCATTATTAATGACATTCTCGACTTTTCGAAAATGGAGGCAGGCCGTCTTGATGTGGAAGAAATTCCCTTCTCACTAGAACGCGTGCTTGAGGAATACGCTTATGTCCATCAAAGCATTGCTAAAAACAAACGCATTCATTTATTAACGGGGATCGAAAGCAATGTGCCAGATCACTATATTGGTGACCCTCTGCGCATTGGCCAAATCCTAAGTAACTTAGTCAGCAACGCACTCAAATTCACCAGTGCCGGCGAAGTCATTGTGTATGTTAAGTTGCTACGCACCAAAGCCGACTTTGTCGAGTTAGAATTCTCAGTTCATGATACCGGCGCAGGCATGACCGAGGCGCAAATCAGTAAACTCTTCTCGCCCTTTACTCAAGCCGATGTGTCGACCACTCGTAAATACGGTGGCACGGGCTTAGGTCTGTCTATTTGTAAGAGCCTTGTGGCCTTGATGGGCGGCCAAATTAGCGTAGAAAGTAAGCTCGGTGAAGGCAGCATTTTCCGCTTCACCCTTTCTCTTAAAGTCGATCGTAACGAAGCAGAAAACCTGTCAAGCGCTGTGAAAGAAGCACTCAACAAGCGCCGCGTATTACTCATCGACTATGTTGGCATCAGCCGTCAGAATTACATTCGTTATGCGAATGCATTCAATATGCAGTTAAATGTCGCCAGTACCCGAGACGAAGCCTACACGTGGTTAACCAGCAACCATACATACGACTATCTGATCGTCGACTGCTACCAAATCAACCAAGATCTGGATGCATTACTGAATCGTTTAGCACAATTTAGCAGCAGCCAAGCCGTGAAAAATGTCATTGTTATCGACCATGGGGAAGATCTCAGCCGCACTCAGGCTTGGCACCCATCAGTCACAGTATTGGCGCCACCTATTAGTCAGTCTTCACTTTTGGAAAGCATGTTGCCATTCCAGGAAAATGCCGAGCAAACCTCAAGCGAAGCTCAAACATCGCAAACCAGCGAATTAGCGGGCCTTAATATCCTTGTCGCGGAAGACAATGAAATTAACCAGCTGGTCATTAGCGAGATTTTTAAATATTGGGGTGTTCAATATCATATTGTTGAGAATGGTCGCGATGCCATAAAAGCTGTCCAACAGCAAAACTTTGACCTTGTCCTACTGGATATCCAAATGCCTATTATGGACGGCTATGAGGCCTGTCGAGGCATTCGCGCACTAGGTGGCATCTTTAAAGACATACCTATCATCGCCGTTACCGCTAATACCGCACAGCAGGACATTCAGAAAGCATTGCATGCAGGTATGAATGACCATGTCTCTAAGCCCATCAAGCGTCAGCAATTACTGGAGGTTATCCAGAGTCAACTGCACTTGGGACAGGCATCCGAGACCACAGAACCAGCACCTAAACAAACCTCTACCACAGAGCCCTTAGAAAGCCTGGAGATGGCACTTATCAATGCTTTACCTAATATTGCCGTTAAACAAGCGTTGGTACGCCTTGGCGTGGAAGCAAACTTCTACATACAACTATTAAAGTCCTTTAAAGAGAGTGCCGAACAACATCTTCACGAAGCACAAGACAACTTAGCGCGCTCAGACTTCAACACCCTTGTGCGCATTATGCACACCATAAAAGGGGTGGCTGGAAACTTAGGTGCTCATTCAGTATTTGAGCAAGCCAATCAGTTGGAATTGGACGCTAAGCAGCAAAACGTGGACGCCGCAGCACTTCAGAATATGGCGAGCGACATCCGCGCCATTTGCCAAGCCATTGACACTTTGATCAATCAAACACCGACACAGCAAACACAGACAACGCTTTCCGACGCGCGCCCTCATACTTTATCTCGCTTAGCGTGTGAGGAGCTGATGGTCTTAATTGATGCCTTCGATACCAAGGCCAATGCGAAGATTCGTCAGCTTATTGTTGAACAAAGAGAAACTGACATATATAACGAGCTAGCTCAAATCGAAGATCAACTCAACGACTACAACTTCGAAGAGGCAGCACAGATTTTAAGTAGACTAATGGATACCATCACATGAGTATGCGAGAAGAAACAGCAACCATCCTCGTTGTCGACGATATTGCCGATAATATAGATGTGATTAGCAATATCCTGAGTGATCAATACGACATTAAGGCCGCTAACCAAGGGCCATTAGCACTAAAAATTCTCGAGCGCTTTGAGGTAGACCTGATTTTGCTCGACATCATGATGCCTAATATGGATGGCTACGAGGTTTGCCAGCGCATTAAAGACAATCCAAAGCTGAGTAACATTCCGATTATTTTTTTAACGGCGATGGACAGCCATGAAGATGAACAGCGTGGCTTTGACCTAGGTGCGGTGGATTTCATTTCCAAACCTTTCAGCGCGGCCATTTTGAAAGCCCGAGTCGCCTCGCAACTTAAGCTGGCTAACTACGCCAAAGCGTTGGAACAACAAGTACTTGAACGCACACAAGAGCTTGCCCTAAGTCGCTTAGAGATCGTTGAACGTCTGGCACTGGCCGCCGAATTTCGTGACAACGAGACCGGTAATCACGTTATTCGTGTTGGTGAGTATTGTCGTTGCATTGCCAGTCATATAGGTCTAGCAAGTGACGAATGTGACCTGATTGCCATTTCAGCTCCACTACACGATATAGGTAAAATTGCCATACCTGACAATATCCTATTGAAACCTGGACGATTAACCGAAGACGAATTTCGCATTATGCAAAGCCATGCCGAAGCGGGTGCTAAAATCCTTGATGGCAGCCAATCAGAGCTTCTCAAAGCAGCCAGTGCCATTGCTCGCAGTCATCATGAGAAATGGGACGGTAGCGGCTACCCAGATGGTTTAAAAGGTGACGAGATTCCCCTTTACGCTCGTATCGCCACCTTGTGCGATGTCTATGATGCGCTCTCCTCTGTGCGCCCTTATAAAAGCGCATGGAAAAAAGAAGAGGTCGAAGCCTATATTAACGAGCTCAGTGGTAGCCAATTCGACCCTGAACTGGTCGAGCATTTCAATCAAGTCAAAGAAGACTTTTACCAAATCTTACAACGTTACAAAGATGAGTAGCCAAGTGCCTAGGGCACTTGGTCAAACATCTCTTTGATCCGATTAAGATGGCGTTGCTTCGACTCCGTATCCAGCCAGCTTCCTTCAAATGCATTGCACGCTAAGGTAAATAACTCCTCTCGCGTGATCTTTGTCTGAGTGACCAACGCATGAAAGTTATCATTCATATAGCCACCAAAATAAGCCGGATCATCGGAGTTTACCGTGGCGTTTAAGCCTAGACGCAACATGCTGCGGATCGGATGATCTTCAAGTGTATCGACCACACACAACTTCAAATTCGACAATGGGCAGACTGTCAGCGTTAGTCCCTTATGTTTGATCGTTGCCACTAGATCAGTGTCCTCTAAAGCACGATTTCCATGGTCGATACGATCAACACCAATAACGTCTAACGCTTGCCAAACGTACTCTGGTGGCCCTTCTTCACCCGCATGCGCCGTCACTGGCAGGCCTAATGCTTTGCATTCGCGGAATACATTAGCAAACTTCTCCGGCGGATGACCAAGCTCTGAGCTGTCTAAGCCCACGCCATCGATCCATTCTAAGTAGGGCTTAGCCAACGCCAAGGTTTCAAAAGCACTGGCTTCGTCCAAATGACGTAGAAACGACATAATTAGCTTAAACGTCATCCCCAAGTCACGCTCAGCGTCTTTCAGAGCGCCATAGATACCTTTGATTTGCGTTTCAAAACTCACCCCGCGACTCAGATGCCCTTGCGGATCAAAGAAGATCTCCACATGGACGACGTTGTCTTCGTGGACACGTTTTAGGTAAGCCATGGTTAGATCGTAAAAATCCTGCTCATTGAGCAACACAGACATGCCCTGATAATACAGATCCAAAAAGTCCTGTAGGTTTTCAAATTGATAAGCGGCTTTTAACTCTTCCACTAAGTTGTATTTAAGTGCCACGTGATTACGCTGGGCGATGGCGAACATTTGCTCTGGCTCGAACGTGCCTTCGATATGCAAATGCAGCTCCGCCTTTGGCATTTTCATTGCCAAATCTAATAATGCTTCAGAGCTGGTCATGACTCTCCCCTTACTTAATGCTTTCTCGATGGAATGTATTGTTGTCTTTATAGCTCTCTAAAAGTTAGCAAGGCTTTGCTCTTTTAGAAAACTTAACTAATTGGTTAGTTTGTATTTTAATGCAAAAAACAGGCTAAAGAGAGAAAAAACCGCCCTCTTATAAATCCTGTGCTAACATTTGTCAGACACCATTCTAACGAGGCAAAGTGATGGAAACACGTATTCAATTTCGTGTGGATGAAGAAACTAAGCGTTTAGCTCAGATGATGGCAGAAAGCCAAGGCACGACCTTAAGTGGCGCTTGCCGAGCGCTTGCCGAGCAACTGGCCGAGCAACAGAGAAAGCGCTTGTCGCATGATCAGTGGCTCACTGAACAAGTGGAACGAGCGTTTGAGAAGCTTGAGTCGGAACAGTCCGAATTCATCGAAGCGACACGAGCAGACGCTGAAATGGAAGCCTTCAAAGCCGCACTGAAGGCTAAGGTGTAAGTATGATTTTATGGGAAAAGGACGCCCTAAAGGATCGTAAACGCCTCTACGAATTCTTATACGAGTTTAACCCCATTGCCGCGGATAAAACTGATGACCTGCTTGTTGAGAAAATCAGACTGCTTCTCGATCAACCCCATATGGGCGTCGTGAAACCAAATCAAAAAGGTAGAATGCTGATCATTCCTGATGTGTCACTGTCAGTGCTGTATCACCTTGATCAAAGCAACATCAAGATTCTGCGTATCTTGCATATGAAGCAGAAGTTTCCAGCATAAGCAAAGCCCAGCTTTAGAGCTGGGCTTTAGTCGTACCACATTAGCTGTCTACAATTAATTTTGAAATAGGAAGTTTTTGATCAAGTCACGGCCGCCTTCGGTGGCAAAAAATAAATACTAGACAGTTAAGACATAGGCCGTTTAAATACCCAATCTTATTACATGCTCAACAAGGACGAAGCTTTGAAATACCTCTACCTCACCTGCGTACTTCTATTTTCCCTTCCTGCTTTCAGTGCCGATAACGATTGGCTAAAAAATATTACGGGGGACTATGAAGGCGAAATCTATAACGACAACGTAATGACCTCAGCTGTCACCAGTTTTTATGTGAACAAGGAAGGTGAAGTCATTGGCACCTACCTCATCGTAGAAGACGACAATGATAACGAGCCAGGTATCTTGACTAACCTACGTGTCATTGGGGAAAACTCAGTTTCAATGACTTGGATTGATAAGTATGGTCAGGGCACATTAAACGTATTGTTCTCAGAAGATTTTGACGCCTTTACAGGCTTTTGGGGCACCGAAACAGTCTACGTCAATCTACCTTGGTATGGAGAAAGGTAGCGCTAACGAACCATATTCTGGCGTTACCCTATTTAGGGAAATGATGGAGACAGGGAAACTAACCTCCATCATTTTTTTATAATGTTTACCCACATTAACTAGAGCTGAAACAGGAAGTTCTTAATCAGATCGCGGCCGCCCTCGGTGGCGAAGGACTCTGGGTGGAACTGAATGCCTTGGATCGGGTAGTCCTTATGGCGCACGCCCATGATTTCGTAATCACCGCCTTGATGAATCACGGCATGGTTAGCAAAGTCTTCGACTTTTAGATCGCCGACGACCGCGCTCACTTCCAAGCATTCAGGCAGACTTTCTGGCTCTGCCATCAGGGAGTGGTAACGCATGATTTCCAATTGATCCGGAATATCGTGGAAGATACCTTCACAGTTATGGGAGATCGGGCTGACTTTGCCGTGCATGGGCACATGAGCTTTTACTACCTTGCCACCAAATACGTGACAAATCCCCTGCATACCCAAGCAAACCCCCATCAATGGGGTGGTTTTGCCCAGTTCGCGAATCACCTCAGCACAGACACCGAAGTAGGCTTCATCGTCTGGCGAGCCTGGTCCTGGGGAGATAATAATGCGATCTGGTTGGATGGCTTGGATATCCGCCAGCGTTACTTCGTTGTTACGCTTCACCAGCACATCGAACTTTTCTAGCTCGCCTTTGCTCTGCGCCGCCATCAGGATTTCACCGATGTATTGGTACAGGTTGTACGTGAACGAATCGTAGTTATCGATAATTAATACTTTCATCTGCTAAACCTTACTGCGCGGGTGCGAATTGATCTAGCACGCGCTTGGTGCCAGCAAATTTACGTTGAATCTCTTCGTATTCACCTTCTGCGTTTGAATCGTAGACATTACCACCGCAGGTTTGTACATAGGCTTTATTGCCCTTGGCGAACACAGTACGAATCGGAATGGCAAAATGACAATCCCCATTAAACGAGAACTGCCCCACTGCACCACCGTAAGGACCGCGACCATCGCCTTCCATATCGTCGATGATTTTCATGGCTTCGATCTTCGGTGCACCGGTTAGCGTTCCGGCAGGGAAATTGCTCGCTAATGCGGAGAACATATCCTGATCGTCGGCGATAATGCCGACAATTTCACTGGAAATATGCTGCACATGACTAAAGCGTTTAATGTCCATCAAGGAGCGAACTTTGACCGTACCAAAACGTGCCACACGACCGATGTCATTACGGTGCAGGTCGACGATCATATTATGTTCGGCGATTTCTTTTGGATCGTTTAGCAGAGCACGAGCCAGCGCCACATCTTCTTTTTCGTCAACGCCACGTTTTGCCGTGCCCGCCAGCGGGAAGGTTTCCATTTCGCCTTGGCGTAAACGGAACAGTAGCTCAGGACTCGCACCAATCACTTTTTGCTCACCGAATTTCAGGTAATACATCTGTGGCGATGGGTTAACAATGCGCATCTGCTCGTAGATAGCGATGGTATCGCCCTCTAGGTCGAACCACTTTTTAAAGCCGACTTCGGTTTGGAAAATCTTACCGTCGATAATGTCTTGCTTTACTTTCGCGACGGCTTGAGCGTGCTCTTCGCGAGTCATGGACTCGCCCGCTGGTGTCACAACAAGCGAGCCATTTTCAGGAACTGGCGCATCCAATAGAGACTGCACTAACTCTGATCGGTCTTGATCGTAGTAGAAGTAGAAAACTTGCCCCGTCATCTTGTCCAAGATCAGGCCGTCTTTATACAAACCAAAACGAAAGCCATCAAACATATCGCTAGTTTGCAGATTCAGCGTTGGTTCAAAGTAGTTCATGGCATCGTAGCCGATGTAACCCGTCAAACCGCCCGCATAGCCACGAGAGATAATATTTTGCGGCACAATGCTGCGCAGCAAGTAGTATGGATTATCCGATTCGTAAGACGCCGTCTCGCCATCACGCTCTTGGATAAACAGGGTATTGCCCTCAGCCCACAGTAACTTCTCTGGATCAAAACCAATAATGGAGTGGCGTGAGATGTAGCTCTCTTCACCCAAAGACTCCAACATAAAGCAGTTGGCAAATTGCTTTTCGACTTTCTTAAACATGCCGAAAAAGTCACAATCCGAGCTGATGGTCACGTATTTAGGCTTACGTGGCAGCTCGATGCGTGGCGGAAGGTTACTCATGATCTTTTAATTCCTTTAAAGCGCGGGAACCGCGAGTTACGGTCGCAATCCCCACACCTAGCTGTTTAGCAATTTCGCGTTGTGACACGCCTTCTTCGAGCAGCGCAAAAATCTGTAAGCGGCGCTGCATTTCGCTGATCTCATTGGGCGTTAGCAAAGCATTTAGCTTCTTCTCCATCGCCGCTGAATCAGGGGTATCTAACAAGTAATGAATCAAACTCTGCACAAAGGCGTACCTTGATGTATCAATGTACTAGTACGTTATAATTTTTTTCGCCTAGACGCAATACTACCCGCTGTTTTTTCAATATATCTATTAATCAAGATGCCGAAGAAGACATCAAAACGGGAGAAAATCTATCGAAGCGATCCTATTGTCAAAATGATCGAGCTAGACCGCTCCATCTAACGATTTGATGGTCATTTAGACTCGATGGTGCCCACTAGATGATTATAATCGACGACGAAATAGCCAAACTGAGAGTGGGCTACGTCGATGCTGACTAAGACAGGCCCTTGAGGCAAATAGAAATACTCTTCATAACTGATGCAGTGCATAAAGTGCTGTGACGATCCTTTACCTCTGATAAACCATTTACAGCCACGGGTGGTGGTTCGAGTGGACTTTTCAACAATAACAAGCTTTTCTTCAACCGTATTAGAGCTCAAGGTAAAAAGCATTGGAGCAGAAGAGGACAGGCAAGGCCAAATAATACAATATAGACTTAACCCATAACCAAGCAGCTTTACGCTTTTCCATAATGCTGAATCACTTGAGAAGTTTGGCTTAGGGTAAAGTAAATTAAGACTTGCTAAGGCGTAAAATAAACAGAGTGCGGCGAGTGTAACTAAGACAGAACCCCAAAAGGCCACCTCAAGAACCTCTTTTTCTGTGACAAAGTTATTCCCTAAAATAACTTTGATCGCAATACTTAGAAACGGCAGAAAAAATGCCAGGTTTTTGAATAAAGAATAGTTAACAGCATAGGGGTGCTTCGGGGGAGTGGCTTTTTTACGGTTCCCAACGCGTATGCCTTTATGTTTTACCACGGTTTATTCCTAGCCTGAATGGGAATGCCCACCTAATCAAATGTTTCAAACAGTCCGAATTTCAAAGGAATGTCATTCAAGCACAGCACTGTAATCGAATGCCTAGTAGCCTCTCAATAAGCTTTACCAAGCCCTTACAAGGATATGTTTTGTCTATGCAAACAAAAGCCCCTTCAGCCGTTAGGAGAAGAGGCTTAAAACGTGAGCCATTTGGGCTAGCCGTTAAAATTTAAACTGTCGCATCATGTCCGATAATGAGCGCGTTTGACCGCTTAACTCTTCCGCAGCAGCAGCCCCTTCAACAGACGCCGATGCATTGGTTTGAATCACGTTATCCACTTCCATCACTCCGCGTGACACCTCTTCAACCGCTTGAGCTTGCTCGCGGCTTGCTGATGTAATAGTTGCGACTAAGCTAGACGTTTGGTTGATACTATCAAAAATGGAATTTAGTGCTTTAGCGGTGCTTTCTGCGATTTCAGCACCTTTCTTTGTTTTGCTTTCTGACAGGTGTATCAGCTTTGATGTTTCCTCAGCTGCTTGTGTACTACGGGAAGCTAGGCTTCGTACTTCATCGGCAACCACAGCAAAGCCTCGCCCTTGCTCCCCTGCTCGAGCGGCTTCGATGGCCGCATTGAGTGCTAGCAAATTGGTTTGCTCTGCGATTTCATCAATTGTCTTAATGAAATCACTGATTTGATCGCCTGCATCTTTAATCTCACTCATCGACAGTATCATCTCTTCCATGTGTGATTGTCCTTGAGCAACCGACTTTTGCGCTTCTTCGGCAAGGCTATTCGCTTCTGAAGCACTGTCTGCATTTTGTCGTGTCTGCGAGGACAGCTGCTCTAGGGCTGATGCAATTGACTCTAGGCTGTCTTTTTGATGTGTCGCCCCTTCTGCCAGAGATTGACTAAAGGTTGAGACCTGTGAGCTGCCCGCTGCAATTTGCTCTCCGGCCATCTGTACCTCTGACAAAACATGGCTTAAACGGTCCACCATAACTTGCAAGGCTTGACCTAAGACATCTTTATCGGAAGCCAAGGTGACATTAACCTTCAAATCTCCATCTGCAATTTTTTGGGCCAGATAGGCCTTGGCCTGTAGCGACGCGACCATATGACGAATATTGGCATATAAGCTCCCCTGCTCTTCTTTAAGATCAGGCATCTTAATGTCAAGATCGCCCTCTGCCACACTTTTTGCGATACCTGAAACAAAAGCCGGATCGCCACCTAATTGTGATTGAGTTGAGCGTAGAATAAAGAATGTCGTTAGCACACCAATAACAACCGAAGCTAGGACACAAGCCAAGATCGAGTAAATGATAAATTCATTATTTTTCTCGACTTTTGGCCCTAAGGCGTCCTGCATAGATTCAACTTCCACCATTAAGCTATCGATCTCAGCGGCAATTTTTGGGCCTACTACATCTAACTGCTGAGTGATGATCTGATTGCTGATTACCCCCGCTTGTTTCAGATCTCCTACACCTTGTGTGTACTCATCAAGCAGCCCTATCGCTTGATTTATCTCAGTTTTGATCGAGGCGTCTATTGCTGAATTAGCTTGCACTTCAAGAAGCTGCTTACTTGCAGAAAGCTCTTGATTTACTCGATCAACCTCTTTAATTGAGTCGGATTCGACAAATTTTAAAACAGATAAACGCCCCAGAAGAAAACTACGCATCGCCATCGATAGACTGTAAACCGCTTCCTCATCACCTTCATTTTTTTCAGCTTGTAAGAGCTTCGTCAGAATTTTTTCGAGTTCAGCCCCTTTCACAGAAAGGACATTATCTAAGGTGTGCTGAAAGTTTCGATCATTCTCAACGACCTTCTCAAAACTTTCTACGTAGAGAGCGAGGTTATTTGACTGGCGATCTAAAAGTTGAAGCCACTCTGACTTTTGTAGCGATTTTTTGGCCGTTGCTAACTCTTCTCGCGTATCATCAAGATAGCCGTGAAACGCTTTAATATCCGAATCATCCGCCGTAATAAGATAATCTTTAACATGCATCCGCATCATCAACAAATTACTTTGTACTGCGGCAGCTGCTTTGGTAGAGCGAGCCAATTGTCGGTAGCTATCAAAATCTCCCGAGGAGCTTGATAATCCACTAAAAGCAATGGAACCTACGATCATTAATAAAGCGATTAAAACGCCGAAACCTAGAGATAACTTCCTTTTAAACGTCAGCACAGTTGTCATCCTTACAATAATATTTAGAAAAAGTTTATGGCTCAGCTAAGCCCCTCAAAACCCACTGGCTAAAAGAACCCCATACTACTTCTAATTTCGGATTCCATTCCCCTTTCGAACTAAGCAAAAGTGTCGTTAGAGATCTAACATCTAGCAGAAAATGTTAGATATGCAATGAGCCCTCAAACATAACCCAACTTTTTAACCAATCAATGCAAATATAATGCTCATTCTGCATTATACGCATGTGACCAACGGCCTGATGATTACTTATAAAAATATCTAGAGGAGTTGGTTGACTAGGGATAAACTCTTTAAAGAGTCAATTAAGAATCTGGCATGGATCTTTTGAGCTATGCCAATAATGGAGTTACACATGATTAAGAATCGCTTTAAACCTTCAAAAATCGCTCTGTTAGGCATGGCAGCAGTAGCCCTTATAACGCTTGCTGGTTGCTCGGCGACACAAACACACCGCGCCGTTGAATCTGAAACCGTGGCGACTTATCGCACCGATTATACCGGCACAAAGAGTACGTTGGTGGTCGGTAACTTCCAGAACCGTTCGTCCTATATGCAAGGTTTATTTTCCAGCGACGTTGACAAGCTAGGAAGTCAGGCCAAAACCATTTTGAAAACGCATTTACAACAAACCAACCGTTTCAAAGTTGTTGATCGTGAAAACCTAGATACCTTACAGCGTGAAGCCGAGTTAAACGGTGTGACGCAAAAACTGACCGGAGCACGCTACACCATTAGCGGCGATGTCACTGAATTTGGTCGTAAAGTCACTGGAGATAAACAGTTATTTGGCATTTTAGGTTCAGGCAAAACGCAGACCGCCTACGCGAAAGTCAGTATTAACATTGTCGATGTGCAAAATGGTGAGATCGTTTACGCCACTCAAGCAGCAGGCGAATATGAGCTAAGCAATCGTGAGGTCGTCGGCTTTGGCTCAAGTGCTGGCTACGATGCAACCCTAAACGGCAAAGTACTGAACTATGCCATCACCGAAGCCGTAAATAACCTGGTACGCGATCTTGAAAACGGCGTTTGGCAAGTTCAATAACTAGGCAAAGAGATTCTATGGTGCGTATAACGATGTTGCACAAAGTGTTGGGCACACTAGGCCTGACACTTCTGGTGAGTGGTTGCAGTACCACTCAACCTACGTTTTATTGGGGTCATTACGAGCCCCTAATCTATGGTATGTATATGGAGCCGGGAAGCGCCGACAGTGGCACGCAAATCGCGCTATTAACAGAAGATATCGAACGAGCCGAGGCCAATGGCATTAGGATCGCCCCAGGGATACACGCCCATTTAGGCTATATGTATGCCATGGAGGGCAATATAGCCCAAGCCAAGTCCGAGTTTGCCATTGAAAAGAATTTGTTTCCTGAATCAACCGTACTGATTGACGGCATGCTACAGCGTCTAGAAGGAGCTAAGAAATAATGACATGGTTATTTAAGCCTTGGCCCCTTTTGACACTATTTCTAAGCCTTTGGTTAACTGGTTGTGCCACAGCCCCCGCCTATAACTATGATGCCTTGATCGCGGCGAAGCCCCGTTCCATCCTCGTTATTCCGCCTGCAAATAACTCCCTTGAAGTGAACGCACCTTATATCTATCTGTCGACAATTTCCCGACCATTAGGTAACAAAGGCTATTATGTTTTCCCTGTCGCGGTGATTGATACCTTCATGAGGGAAAATGGTTTGCCAACACCAGAGGAAATGAATCTAGTTCCTCTTGATAAACTTTATCAGCATATTGGTGCCGACGCAGTGTTATACACCACGATCAACGATTGGGGGCAGAAGTACAATATCATCTCGTCCAATACCGTGGTCAACGTAAGCATGCGTCTCGTCGATGCAAGGACAGGTGTTCAGCTTTGGGATGCTAGTGTTAACGCAGTACGCGGTTCAGACTCTAGCAGCAATAGCTTAGTCGGCAATCTGATCTCGGCCGTAGCAGCTCAGATTGCTAACTCAATCTCGGATCAAACAGAAGAAGTATCTCGCATGGCAACGAATCAAGCCATTTATCAACCTCAGAAAGGCTTGCTGGAAGGCCCTTACGCACTCCCAAAGGAATAAGGCATTATCGATTTTAGAGGCACTAAGTGCCTCTAAAATAAGAACTATTATCAAAAACCTCCTATAAATTATAATTATATTGGATTTACACCCTCTTCTCACAATCATTGCATAGATCTTGAGTAAACGCGCTCGACAGATGCCTCTATCTCATCTATAAATTTAATTCTCATGGATTACGAGATAAGGATTACGTCATGGAAATAACCGTTGCAGCACAGATTCAAGCCCCACTTGAAGCGGTATGGGAAGCTTGGACCACTCCCTCGGTCATACAGCAATGGAATTCAGGCGCCTTTGATTGGTTTTGCCCTAAAGCCGAGGTAGACCTCCACGAAGGCGGAACATTTTATTACCGTATTGAACGACTCGATGGCAGCGAGGTGCTCGATTTTAGTGGCGTTTTTAGACGTTTAAAATTATTACGTCTAATCGAAATCGCGTTCAGCGACGGCCGTAGACTTAGTATTCACTTCCACGAGAATTCAGCGGGAACAGAAGTACGAAGCAATATTGAGCTCTGCCAAGAGGAATGCTTTGAGCATCAAGCACAGAACTACAAACACTTAATGAGCTACTTTAAAAAGATCGTTGAGACCAACCGCCTACTTAGCTGAACGACACTAGGCCCACAACACGATCCCGAAGGTTATCAATGTCAATACAATCACTTTCACTGCCATCAGCACAATCAGCTTTTGCGGGGATAAATTCATCATACTCTCCTGTTAAAACACCACTATAAGCGAACCTAGATAACAGTGGTGCTGTAACAAACCGGACTGAAGACCTATATCAAACTTTGATTACCCCATCGCAATAATGGATTGGTCAAGCCGAGGACGAATCCAGTATTTCAATAACACAATCCAAAGTACCAGGGTGACGAGACCTGCCAGGATAAATTCGAGTGATGCAATCCAGTGCGCTGAAATTGTCAGCAGTTGATAGGTGAGCAAAGCTGCGATGTAGGCAATAGAAGTACTCCAAGCCACAATCACCCCAGTCCACAGCATCCCACCCTCTTTGACCAAAGCTCCAATGGTCGCGGCACAAGGCGTATAAAGCAGGATAAATACCAAATATGCAAAAGCACCTTGCCAGCCACTAAATAACGTCAACATCTGCTGTTCCGTGACACTCTCCGTTTGGCTTGTGGCGTCGCCAACAGAGGCCAAACCTAATGGATCCGCAACGGTATCCCAAATGCCAGACAGATTGCGCCATAGCACTTGCCCAACCTCACTTAGATTCTCTAGTGGTGAGGTGTACTCAGGTGCAGACAGTGCTACAGCAGAAGAGTATAAGGCGTCCATGGTACCTACGACCGCTTCTTTGGCTAATACGCCCGTAAATACACCAACCGCCGCCGGCCAGTTTTCAGCGCCCATACCGATTGGCTCAAACACCGGTGCAATCACTTGTCCCACTTCCGCCAGCGCCGACACCTTGCCGCCCTCATCTACGCCTCGCCATGAAGGGACAGCGTTCAAAACGGTGAGAACAGCGGAGACCATAACAATGGTCTTACCAGCACGCATGACAAAGCCCTTAATTTTGTGCCAGCTTGATAAGCCGACGTTATTTAAACGGGGGCGGTGATAATGGGGCATTTCCATTAACACACTGGCTTGGACATGATGAAACAATTGTTTGCGGAACAGCCATGCAGTCCCCACAGCCACAACAATCCCCATTAGATACAAACCAAACACTATCAGACCTGCATTTGCTTTGAAGAACACCGCTACAAACATGGCATACACTGCTAAACGAGCACCGCAGGACATAAACGGCGCCATGGCCATGGTTAACATACGCTGACGGGTATTGGTCAAACTGCGGGTCGCCATAATAGACGGCACATTACAACCAAAGCCCAATAAAAGCGGAATAAACGCCTGACCCGGTAAACCGATCGACATCATCAAACGGTCAACAATAAAGGCCGCCCGTGCCATATAGCCACTGTCTTCGAGAATACTAAGGCACAGATACAAAAAGCCAATCACCGGGATAAAACCCGCCACCAGCTGAATGCCTCCACCAATACCATTCGCCAATATCGTAATCAGCCAATCCGGTGCGTGCCATACGCTTAACCAGTGGCTAGGCAAGGTCACAAACCAATAACCTGCTAGGGCATCAATCGGGTCAATAAACAAAGACCCGACGCCAATAGCAATCGCGAACATCGCGTACATGGCAAACAAAAACAGCGGAATCCCTAGCCAAGGATTCAGCACTACCGTATCAATTTTATCGGTCATAGTGCGGCGCGGTGGCTGAGTTTCAATCACGCCCTCAAGCCACTGCCTAGCAGGTCGAGGGGCTTGATAAAAGGGCTCTTCCAGTAGCTCACGCGCTTGCATCTCAATTGCCGACTGCAGTGCTTTGATCGACAAGGCTTGGCCATCAATCACGGGTACGCCTAAGTTAAAAGCTAGTCGCGCTAAATCGAGCTTTTGCCCCATACTTTCGGCAAGGTCTGTCATGGTTAGCACCACTATCATCGGGCGATTAAGCCGTGCTAACTCTGCGGTTAATTTCAGATTGCGTTTAAGATTTGTGGCATCCACCACATTAATAATGACATCGTACTGCTCACCTTTTAAAAAGCGCCGAGCCACCCATTCATCCGCTCCGCCAGTCTCGTTAGCAAAGCTATAAATTCCGGGTAAATCCGTCATCGCCACCTTATCTGTAGCTTGAAAATAACCGGTTTTACACTCGACGGTTACCCCTGACCAATTCCCCACTTTCTGGCGGGTCCCTGCCAGCTTATTAAACAAGGTGGTTTTGCCTGTGTTGGGATTGCCTACCAACGTAATATGAAGCGACATTTAATGATTATCCTGACAGTTGGGAGAGCAAAGATGAATGTGCTGTGCATCACGACGATGAATAGAGACGAGAGTTTGACCAATCTTGACCTGTAATGGATCGCCAAACGGGGCGATATTCACCAACAACACAGGCTCACCAGCATCAAAGCCCAAGGCCTCTAGCTGCTGCTTCATTTCAAACTGAGGATGGTCGACTTTATGAACCGTGGCCGCTTGGCCTTTAGGAAGAGTGGCTAACACCATGACAACTAACCTTACAAGTGAATCTGATAAGCATTATCGCTATAAGCCTGGATAATAGCTTGATGCATATCAGGCTTCCTTAAGGAAGTGTAAAGATCGGTTGTTTTGGTGAATGAGAATAAGAATTAGGGGCTTACTAGGTGCGTACCGCTTAAACAGGTCAGTTAGTCATCGGTTTCTGTCATGACGCCTTCGAATAACCATAAATTAGCGTTATTTCGCTTATTCCAAAATCTTTCATTTTTTAAACTTGTAATAACTAAATCTTTTAACTAAGCTATCGCTCAATAATCAATCACTGGTATCAACCAACAGGTATTCCCATGAAATCAAAGCTTAAACTGATCAAGTCAGTCGCTGGCGCGCTACTACTTGGCTCTGCAGTGAATGCCTCTGCAGCCGATCAAACCATTCTTAACACCTCTTACGACATTGCCCGTGAGTTGTTCGCAAGCTACAACCCTGTGTTCCAAAAGCACTGGGAAGAAAAAACCGGCCAAACCGTTGAGATCAAGCAATCTCACGCGGGCTCTTCAAAACAAGCGCGTTCAATCTTGCAAGGCTTGCCTGCAGACGTGGTGACGTTTAACCAAGTTACCGACGTGCAAATTCTGGCGGATCGAGGCAACTTAGTACCTGAAGATTGGAAAGAGAAGCTGCCGAACAACAGCTCGCCATATTACTCAACAACGGCGTTTCTAGTACGCAAAGGCAATCCAAAGAACATTCATGATTGGGGGGATTTGGCAAAAGACGGTGTGGGTCTCGTGTTCCCGAATCCCAAAACCTCTGGTAACGGTCGTTACACTTACTTAGCCGCACTTGGCTACGCTCAAGATCAGTTCGGTAAAGACAACACGGATGCGCAAGAAGGTTTCTTAAAAACATTCCTAGCCAACGTGTCTGTTTTTGACACAGGCGGTCGCGGCGCAACCACTACATTTGTTGAGCGTGGTATCGGTGATGTGCTGATTACTTTCGAGTCGGAAGTGAACAATATCCGTCAGCAATACGGTGTCGATGATTACGAAGTCGTAGTGCCAAAAACTTCGATCCTAGCGGAATTCCCCGTGGCAGTGGTTGAACGTAACGCGAAGAAAAACGGTACCTTTGATGTCTCAACTGAATACCTAAGCTACTTGTACAGCGAAGAGTCTCAGCGTCTTCTAGCAAGCTTTAACTACCGCGTCCATAACGACACAGTAAAGGCTGAAGTAGCGGATCGCTTCCCTGAAGTGAAACTATTAACCGTTGAAGAAATCGCCGGTGGCTGGCCACAAGCGATGCAGGATATCTTCGCTAACGGCAAGCAGTTAGACCAGCTACAGCGTCGCTAATCAACTGACTTAGTTAGCTTTTCCGCCGGACGCTATGCGTCCGGCGTTTGCATTTCTAAGACTTGGAAAAAACTCGACTGATTTCGCCAAGGAGCGATGACCATGTCCACCACGTTAAGCGCTGCCAGCGCTAAGCCGCGCCATAAGCGAGTGCTGCCCGGCTTTGGTTTAAGCCTCGGCAGCTCATTGTTTTTCATCAGCTTAATTTTGCTGCTTCCCATGACCGGTTTGATTATGCAGACCGCTGGTATGAGCTGGGCCGATTACTGGTATGTCATTACCGACGAGCGCGTTGTGGCCAGTTATAAGGTCACGATTTGGGCAGCGGTGATCGCGTCGATCTTTAACGGTTTGTTTGGCTTATTACTGGCTTGGGTCTTGGTGCGTTACGAGTTTCCCGGTAAACGTATTTTAGATGCCTTAGTCGATCTGCCGTTCGCCCTCCCAACGGCGGTGGCAGGTATTACTTTGGCTACGCTGTATGCCGAAAACGGCTGGTACGGCCAATGGCTGGCAGAGCTGGGCATCAAAGTCGCTTATACACCGCTTGGCATCGTCGTCGCCATGTCCTTTACCAGTATTCCGTTTGTAGTTCGCACCGTACAGCCTGTATTAGAAGAGCTTTCGCCTGAGGAAGAAGAAGCCGGTATTACCCTTGGTGCATCAGATTGGTCGGTATTTCGTCGCATTATTCTGCCCTCTCTTTGGCCAGCATTGGTCACTGGGGTGGCGCTGTCGTTTACTCGCAGTTTGGGGGAATTCGGCGCGGTTATTTTCGTGGCAGGCAATATGCCTTATATCAGTGAGATCACCTCATTGATGATCTTTGTACGTTTACAAGAGTTTGACTTTCCTGCCGCCAGCGCTATTGCATCGGTGGTACTGATGGCCTCTTTATTACTCTTGTTCGCAATCAATATTTGGCAAGCGCGTTACCTAAAACGCCTTCATGGACGTTAATTCGGAGGAAACAACATGGCATCTGGACAACGTCATCAACAACGTGTGGGCGACAGCCCTGCGGTAAAATACACACTGATTGGCGTCACGTTGGTAATGACGGCGGTACTGTTGGTAGTACCTTTGATCAGCATCTTTCAACAAGCCTTTGTCGACGGTTTAGCCGTGTATTGGGACAGCTTAGGTGACCCTGACACGCTACATGCGATTGGTCTAACCCTATTTGTCGCACTACTGACGGTGCCCATTAACTTGGTCTTCGGTGTGCTGTTAGCATGGTCTGTTACGCGCTTTGAATTCCCCGGCCGTAAGCTATTAATGACTTTAATGGATATCCCGTTTGCGGTCTCCCCTGTGGTAGCAGGTCTCTTGTACCTTTTGCTATACGGCAACAATGGTTGGATTGGCGCTTGGTTGTTTGAGCACGATCTTCAATTGATGTTCGCATGGCCGGGCATCGTCATGGTGACCGTATTTGTGACGTGCCCATTTGTGGCTCGCGAGCTGATTCCATTGATGCAACAGCAAGGCCGCGAAGACGAAGAAGCGGCGGTAATTTTGGGCGCTTCTGGCTGGCAGTTGTTCCGCCGTGTGACCCTCCCGAATATTAAATGGGCGTTACTGTACGGCGTTATTTTGACTAACGCTCGTGCGGTGGGAGAATTTGGCGCCGTGTCGGTAGTGTCCGGTAATATCCGTGGTGAAACCAACACATTACCACTGCACATTCAGCTGTTGTACGAGGATTACCAAGCCACAGCCGCCTTTGCCAGTGCCTCCTTGCTGGCAGTAATTGCCTTAATTACTTTGATTTTTAAAGCCTTTATTGAATGGCGCCAAGAGCGCGCTCAAAAAGCAGAAGCAACACATTAATAGGTGACAACATGAGTATTCGCTTAGAAAATATTTCCAAAACATTCGGCCAATTCCAAGCTTTGTCACCGCTGTCATTGAACATCGACGAAGGTGAAATGATTGGTCTATTAGGCCCATCGGGGTCGGGCAAAACCACCCTACTTCGCATCATCGCAGGTCTTGAAGGGGCGGACTCTGGGCGCATCCAATTTGGCGAGCGTGATGTGACCAACCTGCACGTGCGCGACCGTCACGTAGGCTTCGTGTTTCAAAACTACGCCCTGTTCCGTCACATGACGGTAGCCGACAACGTGGCCTTTGGCCTTGAAGTCATGGACGCCAAGCAGCGTCCAAACAAAACCGAGATCCAACGTCGCGTAAAGCACTTACTGGAAATGGTGCAGCTAGGCCATCTAGCCAACCGTTATCCATCACAGCTATCCGGTGGCCAAAAGCAGCGTATTGCCTTGGCTCGTGCTCTTGCGACTAAGCCGGACGTCCTGCTTCTTGACGAGCCATTTGGTGCACTGGATGCCAAGGTGCGTAAAGAGCTACGCCGCTGGTTGCGCAGCCTGCACGATGAAATTGGCTTTACCAGTGTCTTCGTGACCCACGATCAAGAAGAAGCGCTAGAGCTGTCAGATCGTGTCGTAGTGATGAGCAACGGCCACATCGAGCAAGTGGACGAACCTGCGCAACTGTACGCTCAGCCAAACAGCCGATTTGTGTTTGATTTCTTGGGCAATGTGAACGTGTTTGACGGCAAGCTCGAGCAATCTCGCCTGAACAACGAACAAGCGTGGATCACTGCCCCCAGCAGTGATGTTCCCCTTAGCAATGGTCAGCTATACATTCGTTCTCATGAGTTGGCATTACACAACCAAGCGACGTCAGTCGCAAACTTGCCGCTGAAAGTTGTGGCGGTGAACCCCATCGGCCCCGAAGTGCGTGTCGAGCTTGAGCCTTATGAATGGCAATCCGAACAAATCTGGGAAGCCGACTTAAGCCATGCGGAGTACGACCGTAATCCGGTCAAACGCGGTGAGATTGTTTTTGCTGAGCCTAAAAACGCCTACTTCTTCCGTGAAGGCTGCCAACAAGCGCCTGAGCAGGTATCTTGGGACAAAGCCCCACAAACAGCTCACGTTAAGTAGCGCTTCTTCGTACCTTCTGATGCGATCAATTTGAGCGTCAGAAGGTACGCTTCTTTCTCATGTTCTATTGTATGCTGTGTACTTTACAGTTTATTCCTTAGGATATGCCCATGACTCTACAAACCAATAAACGAATCGTCTGGCTAGGTATCGCATGGTGCTTAACATCGATTTTAATTGGTCTGGGAGCCGGTAAGCTTACTAAGGACCTCGGCTACCAAGCACTCCATCGGGAGGTCTCTGATCGCCTGTTAGCTTCCATTCACCGCGTTCGTGGTGCCTTAAATGCCTACCATTACTTGCCATTTTTGCTGACTCAAAATGAAGATGTGGTGCAATTATTATTGACCGATCAAGATCAGGTCGATGATAAGCAAGCGACCAAAGTCTCTCGCTATCTTGAGCAAACCAGTCTGGTTGCCGGGGCTTCAGGACTGTTTATTGTTGATGATAGCGGTCATACCGTCGCCTACAGTAACTGGCGTGATCAACAAGCCTTACATCCTGATGAATTCGCAAAATTGCCCGTATTTCAGTTTGCAGCGCAAGGTGAGGAAGGCCGCTTTTACGATAATCAACCGAACCAACAGGCGTTTTACTATTTATCCGCACCCATTTATGACCGTTCTGATTTTATTGGCGCCGCGATCGTGCGCATTGATTTGCAAAACCTAATCCTTGATACCCCAGTGGATGAGCTGTACGCCATCAGCGATGATCGGTCGCAAATTTTTATCGCGAGTCCACAAGAGTGGCTAAAACAGTCGATTGAAGACATCGCCAAAGTACAGTCAATCAGCCTCAGTAATGGTGCTCATGTAACGCTTTGGAGCTTTAATCAGCAACATTATATGAGCCACCAAGTACGGCTTGATGATCTTGGCTGGACTTTTACCTCGCTGGTCTCTGCACGGCTAGACGAACGCTACGCGGATTTAGTAGCCGCGATTACCATGGCTGGGCTTTGGATATTCGGCATCATTCTGCTGTTCCTGCGCGAGCGCCATTTAAAGCACTTATCGCAACAAGAAACTCGTGAGGCCCTATTATTAGCAAATGAGTCTTTAGAACATAAAGTGGAAGAGCGCACTCAAGCCTTACGTAATGCGCAACAAGAGCTTGTCCAAACCAGCAAAATGGCGGCACTTGGACGTATGTCGACTGCGATCGTGCACGAGCTAAACCAGCCGCTCACAGCGATGCGCACCTACATTGCCATCAGCAAACAGCTGTTAAGTGAACCCGATATGGTTAGAGAAAACCTGACTATTTTAGATGATCTCACGGAACGCATGGCAATCATCACATCCCAGCTAAAAACCTTTGCCTATAAAAAGCCCGAACAGGTCCAGCCCGTTCAGCTTTCCACTGCCCTCAATCAATCCACGACCCTGCTACGTGCTCGCCTATTGGAAGAGAATATCACCCTTAATTGTGATGAACTGGATGATCAGCACTATGTGCTTGGGGATAATGTGCGTCTCGAGCAGGTCTTGGTAAACTTAATCAGCAATGCCTGTGATGCGTTGAGCGAGCAAGCCGACAAACGTATTCAAATTACCAGTCAGCTGCGTGAGAATCGTAAAATTGAACTGCGGGTGGATGATAATGGTCCAGGTCTCAATGATGCTCAGCTAGAGCATCTGTTCGAGCCGTTCTATACCACCAAACCCATGGGCAGTGGGCTTGGCTTAGGACTCGCTATCGTGGCCGCCATCATTCGTGATTTAAATGGTACGATTGAAGCCAGCCATAGCCCTCTTGGTGGCGCGCGCTTTTGCATCCTATTACCAAGTGCAGAGAATGCCTCCTAAGCATTCGTCAAAACAATTAGATAAAAACACTACAGAAGAGTCCCCATGCAACTAGGAACACGTGGCACTGTTTTACTCGTCGATGATGAAGCCATGATTCGTCAAGCGACTGAAAAGTGGCTGCAAATGGCCGGCTTAGAAGTCATTAGTGCCAGCAGCGCTGAACAAGCTTTACCTTATTTGAGCGAAGACTTTCGTGGCATTCTGTTAACCGATGTCAAAATGCCGGGCATGAGCGGTCTAGAACTGATGCAAGTCGCCCATGAACGTATTCCAGACTTGCCCGTGATCTTAATTACAGGCCATGGTGACATCGACATGGCGATCCAAGCGATGCGTGAAGGCGCCTACGATTTTATTGAAAAGCCCTTCGTACCCGAACGTTTGGTCGAGACACTATTACGTGCCTGTGAAAAGCGTAGCCTGATGATCGAAAACCTGCGCCTGCAAAGCAATCTGGCTGCGCGTTCGGGCTTGGATGCCAAGGTGATCGGTATTTCCCCTGCGATTCAGCGTATGAAACGGGAATTACTGTCGATCGCGGATATGGACACCAATGTCATCATTTACGGTGAAACCGGAAGTGGTAAGGAGCTGGTTGCGCAGAGTCTGCATGAATTCAGTGAGCGTAAAAATAAACGCTTTGTTCCCATCAACTGCGGCGCCATTCCCGAACACCTGATTGAAAGTGAGCTGTTCGGCCATGAAGCAGGCGCCTTTACCGGTGCAGCCAAACGCCGCATAGGTAAGTTTGAGCACGCGGATGGCGGCACGCTGTTTTTAGATGAAATCGAAAGCACGCCCGCACATTTACAGATCAAGATTTTACGGGCCCTGCAAGAAGGACAAATTGAGCGCCTCGGTTCGAACCAAAGCATTCCCGTTAATATCCGAGTGATTGCCGCCTCCAAGGCCGATCTTAGAGAAGATGAGAATTTTCGCCAAGATTTGTACTACCGTCTAAATGTGTCACAACTGTTTTTACCGCCATTGCGTGAACGCCCTGAAGATGTGCCGCTGTTATTTATGCATTATGTCAATCAAGCCGCCAGTGAGCGGGACAAAACCAGCCGTCAGCTGAGCACACAGGATGAGCGTATTCTTCGTTCACACCTTTGGCCTGGGAACGTTCGTGAATTGAAGAATATCGCGATTCGCTACGCCCTCGATAATCGAGTGGGCTTGGCCGATTTGATTAACGGCCAACAAAGCTTGATTGCCTTTGAAGACGTGGATCACAAGCCTCTGCCCCTTGCCATTCAAGTCGCAGCATTTGAGGAAGATGTGATAAAACGCGCTCTGGAGCGCCACCAAGGCAACATTAAAGCCGTCATGGATGAGCTCGACTTGCCACGTCGAACCTTAAACCAAAAGATGATGAAATTTGGCTTAAATCGCTCCGATTATTTAGATTAATCCTCTGCGTCTACACTGACTGAGTTCACAACCTTGGGAATAGGCAAACTATTGCTTATTCCTTTATGACAGGCTCTTAATAGGTGATTTTTCTGCCTTCAAGCACCGTCTTTTACACCGATTTCGATCTTAATGAGCAATTTATTGCTTATCATCAGAAGCCTCAATGAGCAATTTTTTGCTTACTCGTACCTTGGCGACACATCTATTTACTCTTAAAAATCCTTATAAAACAGTCTCCTACCATTTACTAATACACTTGGCATTGTGTTTGCCTATACTCTGTTATCTGAGAGCGAGGATGCTCTTTCAGAGTTCTCTTATTCAATAAAAACAATACTGATAGGAAACACATAATGAAGATGACCAAACGTACATTAATTAAAGCAATGAGTGCCGCACTGGTGATGGGTACTGCCGTGGGTTCTGTTGGTTTAGCGCAAGCCGCTGACAATCGTTCTTACGTGCTAGCGACAGCCTCAACTGGTGGTACGTTTTACCCTGTCGGCGTTGCCTTGGCGACTCTTACTAAAGTCAAGCTTGAGCCAACAACAGGTATGTCGATCTCAGCCATCAACTCAGCAGGCTCTGGTGAAAACATCAAATTGATGCGCGAGAATGAAGCACAACTTTCTATCCTACAAGGTCTATACGGCGCTTGGGCATGGGACGGTACAGGCCGTATGGAAAAAGAAGGCCCACAAAAGAACCTTCGCTCCATTTCCATGTTATGGCAAAACGTTGAGCAATTCGTTGTCCGTACTGATTATGCGAAATCAGGTACGATTTCAGATATGAACAATCTTGCTGGCGAAAAGTTTTCTATCGGCACCAAAAACTCAGGTACTGAGGGTTCTGGCTTAACCATTCTAAATAACATGAACGTACCAGTAGATAAGCTAGACATGGCATACATGGGCTATGCAGCCTCTGCTGACGCGCTACAAAACGGTACGATTGATGGCATGAACATCCCATCTGGCGTACCAACCAGCGCTATCACACGTGCTTATGCGGCATTAGGCGACGACATTACCGTGCTGGACTTTACCGATGAGCAGATCAAGCAAGCCAATGGTAATTTCCAACTTTGGACTCGCTTTGAAATTCCGGCAAACACCTACCCAGGTCAAACCAAGGCCATCCACACCATGGCGCAGCCTAACTTTTTAGCAGTAAATGCTGATTTGTCTGAAGATGATGTTTACCAGCTAACCAAGACCATCTACGAAAACCTACCTTTCCTAAACGGCATCCACAAGGCGACCAAAGACATGGCGCTTGAGAAGGCTATTGATGGCTTACCAGTACCTCTTCACCCAGGTGCTGCACGCTACTACAAAGAAGCAGGCTTAACAATTCCTGCTCACTTGATCGCAGAGTAATGTCAGCATAACCCTGTAATTAAAGTACTTCCTACAAAGCAATAGGGGAATAAATGCCCCTATTGCGATTTAGTGATTCTAATAATCGATGCATGTGCATTGTGATGACGTAATAGGCCTTACTATGTCTGAGACTCAGGTTAGCCAAGACCAAGAAATGCAGGATAAGCTCAAGAGTTTGGAGCTGGAACAGCGTGATGAAGCTTCATCGATAGGGCGATTAGTATATTGGGCTGGGGTATTGTTTGCTTTAGCTCACATTTATTTCAACACCTTAGGGACGCTTTCAGAGCTATGGGTATCCGCTATTCATTACAGCGGCTTCGCTTTGATTTGTGCCTTGATGGTACCCGCTTTCAAAGCCTCAAGCGCAGGTGGTCGGCGTTTAGCATTGACACTGGATATTGCTTTAGGCGTTGCCGCTATTGCCTGTACTGTGTATCTGATTTTATTTGAAGACGCCTTGTATGATCGCGGTGTGACGTTTATCACCAGTGATTGGGTGGCTTCCTTTGTCGCCATTGCGATTGCCCTTGAGCTGACTCGTCGTACGACGGGCTGGTTTATTCCCTCTTTGATTGTGGTCGCCCTTACCTATGTATTTTGGTGGGGACCTTACATAAACGGCATCTTTGGTTTTGCGGGACTAAGTCTTGAAACGGTTATGTTCCGTTCGTTCTTTTCGTCCGAAGGTATGTTTGGCTCTATTGCCCGTATTTCTTGGACCTATGTGTTCATGTTTATCCTATTTGGCGCTTTTCTGGTTAAGTCTGGCGCTGGCGACTTCATTATTGAATTGTCACGCTGTGCTGCGGGCCGCTTTGTCGGAGGTCCAGGTTTTGTTGCGGTTTTAGGTTCGGGGCTGATGGGGTCCGTGTCCGGCTCGTCCGTTGCAAACACTGTATCAACCGGTGTTATCACTATTCCTATGATGCGCAAGGCTGGCTTCCCTGCCCGTTTTTCTGCCGGAGTCGAAGCGGCCGCCTCGACGGGTGGACAGTTAATGCCACCTGTAATGGGAGCTGGTGCCTTCATCATGGCCTCTTACACACAAATCCCATACGTTGAAATCATCGCCGTATCAACCTTACCTGCCTTGCTGTATTTCATGTCCGTTGGATTCTATGTGCGAGTGGAAGCTATGCGCTCACATGCACACGCTATTGAGCTAGACACACGTAGCTTTGGCGAAGTTTTCAAAGAGGGCTGGCACTTCTTATTACCGCTGGCGGTCTTGGTGGCTTTGCTTATTTATGGTTTCACGCCAACCTATGCAGCAGGTATTTCCATTATTGCGGTGATTGTATCTTCTTGGTTATCAAAGAATCCGATGAAGATAAAGGATATCCTCGATGCGCTAGCGCAAGGCTCTCGTAACATGGCCACCACAGCGATTCTCTTGGTCGCAGTCGGTCTTGTGGTCAATGTCGTCGCGATGACAGGGATTGGTAATACCTTCTCATTGATGGTCTCAGAATGGTCTAACGGCAGTTTATTTATCATGCTCGCGTTAGTCGCCCTAGCGTCTTTGATCCTAGGCATGGGCTTGCCAGTGACAGCAGCCTATATCGTTTTGGCGACGCTGTCCGCTCCGGCGCTGTATAACTTGATTGCTGAATCTCACCTGATTGATTTGATTGTGGCAGGTAACTTGCCCGAGCAAGCGAAGGTGATCTTTATGTTGGTCGACCCTGAAAAATACGCACTGTTGTCTGCTCCGATGAGTCAAGCTGACGCTACAGCGTTAATTGCTCAGGTGCCTGGCGATTTCAAAGGCCAGCTTTTAGAGCAAGCCTTAAATCCAACGGTATTGAGTGCGGCTTTATTATCGGCTCATATGATCATTTTCTGGCTATCCCAAGATTCCAACGTAACGCCACCGGTTTGTTTAACCGCGTTTGCCGCCGCCGCCATTGCGAAAACGCCGCCAATGTCGACTGGCTTTATGGCATGGAAACTGGCTAAAGGACTGTATATCGTTCCGCTGTTGTTGGCTTATACCAACTTTATCGGTGGTGAGACGCCGGACGTGCTGCGCATCTTCGTCTTCGCCCTATTTGGTTTGTATGCCTTTGTCGGCTTTATGGAAGGCTATCTTGAAGGGCCATTGAACATTGCGTTGCGTATTCTATCCGGCGTTGCCGCGCTATTGATGCTTTGGCCACACCATAGCATTTTGCTGGATAGTGCAGGATTAGTACTGTTTATTGCCCTGTTTATCTACTCTCGCAAAACGCGCTCTGCGTCGTTGCAATCCGCATAACTTGAGTGAGACCTAGGCCTCAAAGTCCTAGGTCTCCTCTTCAGGAATGCTGTTAATAATATCTCGTATATCCCGCAAGATGGCGAGCGCCTGTTCTGGAGCTAATGAAAGCGGTAAAAAATCCTCTACCCCCGTGTTTCTTAGCAGTAAATCTCGCATGGCTTGATTGTTTTGCAAATAGCCCATATTCCAAGCGCCAAATTCCCGAGACGACGTGTAGTCATAAGAAAGAATCTCAACGTTCTCATGCCTCGGATCATTTAAAATATGCTGAAAGGTTTGGTTGACCATGGCACGGCCACCTTCTAAGCATTGTAGAAAGCCTTGCTGATTAAAACACAGCAAACCGGTAATCGAATTTTGCTGATTATTACGACGAGCCACCTGCAATATCGACCTAACAGACGAAGGTTTAAAAGCTGTAGTGGCTCGGCTCGCATAGATTAGGCGAACATAACTCATAACGTCCTCTCCATATAAACCACTGGCTGAGCTATAAGTTTATTGTCTGCTTATGTTGGTAAACATTACAAAATCGTTTGAGATCGGTTTGCATACGTTAGCGTACGTAACGATTTGATAATTAGAGCGCCATCATGGCCTTCAAGTGGCTGAATACTGCCCGCCCCAAGGCATCGGTGTTATAACCACCTTCCAACACGGAAATCACTCGTCCTTCGCAATGGCGTTCCGCGACGTCCATGAGCTTTTCAGTCACCCAAACAATGTCATCTTCACGCAAACGCAATTGCCCCATAGGGTCTTCAGCCAAAGCATCAAAGCCAGCAGAAATCATTAACAGCTGAGGTTTAAACGCTTCCAGAGCTGGAAACAACTCTGACTCGTAGGCAGCCCGAAAATCTTCTCCCTTCGAGCCTTTCTCCAATGGCATGTGGATAATATTGTCATGGGAAGCGCCTGGATCAGGATAAGGAAATAGCGGATGTTGGTAACTGGAGGCATACAGCACTCTCGGATCATTTTTAAAAATATCCTCTGTGCCATTGCCATGGTGCACATCAAAATCGACGATGGCGATGCGCTCAATGCCGTATTGGTTCAACGCATGACAAGCACCAACGGCGATATTATTGAATAAACAAAAGCCCATTGCTTTGTCATACTCCGCATGATGCCCAGGCGGACGAACTGCACAAAAGGCATTCTGTACTTCGCCACTCATGATCATATCGACGGCTTGTACGACGGCTCCAGAAGCTCGTAGCGCAGCATCAAGAGTGTTCGGCATCATCAAGGTTTCTTGATCCAGTTCCACATGTCCCTGTTCAGGAGCCTTGGCAAAAATAGAAGCGACATAATTCGGATCGTGAGTGGCGTTAAGCTGTTCTACGGTGACTTCATTGGCTTCTCGCCAACGCATAAAGTCCATCAGTTGCCCCGCGATTAAGCGGTTTTGAATGGCTTCTAATCGTTGTGGCGACTCGGGGTGATCCTCCCCAAGCTTATGCTCTTCACACAAAGGGTGTGTCAGGTACGCAGTGCTCATATCGGTATCCGTAAAAATCTGCACCCACATCAAGGGCCGCTATTATTGTTATTCATCAGGTCGCCATCTAAGGCTACTATAAGGCGATAATACGTGAACTGCCTTATATCAAGCCATAGTTTGCACTAGGCAGCCTATCCGACATTGGTCTAGACTGCTATGACAACGATGCATTCTCTGTTGTTGAGCGAGGGCTTTTGCCATGACGTTCGCTACAGGCCACTCAGGGAGATTTCTGCATGCATGCACTTCAGCCACTTCTCGCGCCCAACTCGATTCTTGTCTTCACGGGGCAAGACAGCCTCAATCCTATTCTGCATGCGGTACTTCGTGCTCTGTCTTACAGCGGCAGACGTGGAAAGATCTCTCTATACGGTGTCGTGCCAGATGAAAGCATTGGTGTGCTACCTTTTGAACAAATAGTTTCTCCTGAGGAGCTGGGCAGAACGCCTGATCTCGCTATTCTGGCAGGTGAAGACCCACGACCATTAACTGAGATCATTGAACAATGTGGCAGTCTTTCCATTCCTGCTCTGCTGGTGTTTATGGGCTCGAATGAAAGCTCAGAAGATATCCTAAAAGCCGCACGACAGCACAATGTGCGTTTAATAGGCCCCAACAGTTTTGGTATGTGTCGACCGAAACAAGGCTTCTCTGCGTGGCTCGGTTTAACGCAACCTATTCCTGGGCGCTTAGCTTTATTATCGCAATCAGGCACCGTCGCCAGCGCACTGGTGGACTGGGCCACTTGGCAAGGTATTGGTTTCTCCCAAGTAGTCAGTATGGGGAGCCCAATTGATGTGATGCCATCACAGGTACTGGACTACTTATCCAATGATTTTGAGAGCCAATCGATTTTGATGTACTTACAAAAAATCGGCTCCACTACCCGTTTTTTAAGTAGCCTGCGTGCCGCCAGCCGCTCCAAGCCAGTTGCAGTCGTCGCCGAGCATAATGTCGGCGCAGATCCACGCGTGTTGGATGCGGCCCTAAGTCGAACGGGTGCCGTGCGTGGACGCCGTTTGAATGACTTAGTAGCCGCCGCTTCGGTCATGACCAATGCTCGCCGTGTAAAAGAGGGTTCTCTTCTGATCATTGGTAATGGTGCAGGCCCAGGCGAGCTGGCTGCACAGCGGGCGACCGAAGTAAACATTAACTTACTAACACCAAGCGATGAATTAAAAGGAAGGCTTGAAGGTATCATGGCGGGTCGCGGCAGCGTCGGCAGCGTCACCACCGTTTGGGCCAGCTGTGACGCAAACCTGTTTGTCGAACTTGCTGAAGCCTCCCTCGCTGATAAAGAATGCGGGGCAGTATTATTGATGCTCAGCCCTACTGCGCTCATCAACATGGTGTCGCTGTACGACCAAGTATTGCAACTGCATAAAAAGCAGAAGAAACTTGTCATGGTATGTATGCTTGGCGGTGGCCATATGGTGGCATTGCGTACGCGTATTAACGAAGCAGGCATTCCGACTTTTAGAACTCCTGAAGCAGCCATTGAAGGCTTTCAGTTCTTAGTACAGTTTCATCGTAACCAGATGCTGGCAAAACAAATGCCAGATAGCCACGCATTTCGCTTTAATATTGATGTGGCGGCCGCACGGGCTAAGCTAAAAGAGATGATTAAAGCGGGTAATAAAACCCCAACGGCAGAGGATCTTAAAGAAGTCTTTGATCTATTTAACTTCCGCTTGATCACACGCCGACAAACCAATTATTTGCTGCAAGCACCGATTCATCTGCGCGCGTTTCGTGACCCGGTATTCGGTCCAGCCATCGGGTTGTCCCTAGAGGGTGCAAATCAATGGCACCATCAAACTGAAGCCGTTGCACTACCACCACTCAATACCATCCTATCTAAGGACTTAATTCATCGCGCCTTTCCAAATGTGGAATCCTTTGAGCTAGAAGACTTGCTGCGTAGCTTCTCAACTCTGGTGTGTGAATTACCGGAATTTGAGTACTTAGAATTAGCCGATGTACGAATTCACGAAAGTGGCAGTATTTTCGCCGATGTCACAGCTAAACTAAAGAGCAGCGGCAAGCTCAAACGCTATGAGCACTTATCAATTCAGCCCTACCCAAGACAATGGGTGAAGCAAGTAACGCTTCGTGATGGGCAAGAGATTACCTTACGCCCGATTTTGCCAAGAGATGCCGATATGATGGCCAACTTTGTCAAAAACTTATCCCATGAAAGCCGCTATTTCCGCTTTATTGCTAACATTTCAGAGCTGACGCCACGAATGGTGGCAAGCTTGTCACACATTGACTATGACCGTGAAATGGCATTAATTGCTGTGGGCGAAAAGGATGGCGAACAAGTGATGATGGGCGCTTCTCGCTTTAGCGATAACTTTGATGATCAAAGCTGTGAGTTTGCGGTGGTAATCGGCGATGATTACCAAGGACATGGCCTGGCAGCATTATTGATGCGTCGCTTAATATTGGTCGCTAACTTCAAAGGCATTAAAGAAATGAAAGGCACTGTACTGGCAGAAAACAAACGCATGATCGACTTCTGTCGTCGTATCGGCTTCACCATCAAACGTGATCCAGATGATATTAGTCTTGTAACTGCTTATGTACGCTTGACGCCTAAATTTATTGAAGGGGTGAAAGAGAAGCTAGGGATTGCGGTAAAAGCCTAAATAGAGGGCCATAAAGCCGACTGATACCTCAGTCGGCTTCACGCATTAAATAAGTAAATACTTACTTACGAAGTTCTTCAAGCACCATTTCAAAGAATGTTCGCACTTTCCCCCATTGCACCGGTGTCCACTCAGGACTTAAAGCAATGTCATCAACTTCTTCGTGTTGCATATCCAAATCACGTTTTTCAAGCTCAGTACGAATATCCTGAATGTGTTGTTCAGTTTCATTCAGAATCGTCTTAAGCTCTTCTTTCGACATACGTTCTAGATTAGACATAATGCAGGTTCCTTGTCTGAGAGCTGTTTAAATCATCATACTCGCGGCAATCATTAAAAGTGGCACAACGATAAACACGCCTAGCACCCAAGCGGCAGCAAAGACTTTTCGTTCAGAGGCGATGCCCGCCAGCCATTCAGCCCCTATGATCGGCAGGTTACGTAGTAACGGAATACCAAAGATCACCACTACGGCAAAGACGTTAAATAGGAAATGCACTAACGCTATTTCCAATGCCGACACAGCTAAGGCACCTGTGATTGCGGTAGCTGCCAGTAACGCCGTCACTGTTGTGCCGATGTTTGCACCCAGCATAAATGGATAAATCTGTTTTAAACTGAACGTACCCGAGCCTGCTAATGGCACCATTAAGCTTGTCGTCGTTGAAGAAGACTGAACAAAGGTCGTCACTAGAGCGCCTGATGCAATGCCTGTTATAGGACCGCGACCAATAGCAGAATGCAGCACTTCCTTTGCCTTACCAACCATTAGCACTTTTAACAATTTACCAATGTATGTAATTGCGGCAAAGATTAAAACTAGGCCTGTGATAATCAGTGCTACGCTTCCAAGAGTGCCTGGTAGCATCCCCGTTACGCTATCCACTGCACTTACAAAGGGTTTGGTGAGCATTTTGATTACATTGATATCAGACATTGAGTAACTGTCTGAACCAATTAAAAACGTTGAAAGCCACAGAGCGACATGCTCTAAGAATCCAAACATAATTTCTAACGGCAAGAAGATCGCCACCGCAATTAAGTTAAAGAAATCGTGTACTGTTGCAGCAGAAAAAGCTCGACGGAACTCTGCTTTATCGCGCATATGACCGAGACTAACCAGTGTATTAGTCACTGTCGTACCGACATTCGACCCCATGATCATCGGTATCGCAATTGTCACTGGCAAACCACCTGCCACCATCCCTACAATCAATGACGTTACCGTCGAGGACGATTGAATCAACGCTGTTGCAACAATACCAACAACTAAACCAACGTAAGGGTTGGAGGCGAATTCAAATAATTCCTGCGCCTGCCCTCCGGTTGCAGCTTTAAAGCCGGAGCCAATCATACTGACTGCACTAATCAACACGTACACTAGGCCTAACACAGCCAGCCACTGCAGCCAACGACCACCACTCGATACCCGTGGGGCCTGTAAAACCTCAGAACCATTCATAACAACCACCTCCATTTGAAAAAGCACATGCTATAAATGAAAAATGAAGATTATGTTACTGAATGAGAAGATTCATATTTGACAGGATAATGTCGCGGCGGCATTTTCGACAGACGTAAAAAAGTCCTGACCGCGTTAGCGATCAGGGATTCTTAATGAAAAGCTTGACGATATTTATGCCCTTGCGGTACGACCTACTCTCACATGCCCATCAATTCTTAAGAA
>NZ_LIQF01000018.1 GCF_001418205.1 Marinomonas fungiae
CTTGGTTATCGACTATTTCAAAGTCTAATTGTTAAAGACTCAAGTTTACGAACTTGCGTGTTTTGATAACCACATCAGAACGAACGCAAACCCGTTTGCTTGACGATCATAGAGGCGTTGAACCACCTGATCCCATCCCGAACTCAGAAGTGAAAAGCGCCATCGCCGATGGTAGTGTGGGAGATCCCATGTGAGAGTAGGTCGTCGTCAAGCTTTTAATTAAGAAGCCCTGATCGCTAACGCAGTCAGGGCTTTTTTACGTCTGTCGAAAATGCCCGGCCTGATCCCATCCCGAACCCAGAAGTGACTCTTTACACGCCGCAGGCGCTCGTCATTATGCAAGGGGTCAGATCCCTTATCTGATGGCAGTCATTAGAAGCTGATGTGCGTGCAGGGATCTGCCCCCCGAAAGATTGTCTTCGTCTGCTCAGGTATCTAAAGAATGGCCATCGCATCTAAAACTTACGAATCTGATAGGTTTTTGCACGTCGCAGGTGCTCGCCATCGGATCCTATATGTCCTGTTATGGGATAGGTAAGAGTGGGCCGTACCGTAAACATACATACCCCTTGGTTAAATAGATTCAAGCGATGACACATGTACGAGATTTATAAATCGAGGCAGCAATGATCTAAAACTATAGCCTTGATCATTTCTTAGAGGATAAGATTTATTGCTCTTTAAGGTTTAGATTCAATGTATATAAGGTAGCTAAAGCCCGGCAACGTGCCGTTAGTCATGTACTTTGGCTGCAAAAATCAGTGAGTTTAAATCGTTCAAATGTTGTCCAGTGACAGCTTTGTCATTACCGGTTAATTCCTGTTTTTGCAGGTCGCTCTCCAACATCTCTTTTTGATTTGATATAAGTTTCCAGTGCTCTTGTGTCGAAGCTTGTTCTGCAATGCGAGTTAGACCTTCTAATAATCTTAATTGTACTGCTAAGTTGCAGCGAGCATTTTGACGGATCTGGTCGTAAGCCGTATTAGCTAAGTCTTTAAACGATGCAACTTTGAAAACGAGGCGTACTTCTCTGTCAGTATGGCATGCTATACCTTTGGGGAATGTCTGGCGGGTTAAGTTAGAGAGCGTAGAACTTAGTTTGTCGACGCAGGCAATAGCAGAAAAGGAATCATTAATACTAGGTGAAAGAGCACGTAGAGCGATCTCTACCAATTGCATGATCGCGAATTCAGGATCTTGAATAGGTGTACGCTTAGAGCCGAGGATAATGCAACTAAGAAGTTGCTGTTGTGACTCGTTCGATAAGTCCCCTGAACATTTTATAACAACCATATTACGCGTTACAAAGTCGCCAGGCCTGATAAGCAGCTCCATGCATTGGTTTTGCGTTGCGATTAGCTCTACTAAATGTGAGTAATTAATAGCTTGTACGTATCCAGAATGCCGGCTTTTAATCAGGCCGAAGCGACTTTTGAGAGACGCTAGCACAAGCTCTTTACAGCCTTTAACAGACTCATTATCTATTTGTTCAGAGAAAATATGTTCGATATTAAGTTGTAGCTGGCAGTAAATCTTTTCGATGACGGTATCGGCTTGTAAGTTAATGGCGACATGATGAATAAAGTAGATCAATAGGAATATGCTGAGTAACGTGAGTAGCATCGCACCACCTATTGCCAATCCCGGCAGATGATTCCCTTGCTCAAAATTATACGTTACACGAACGAGTACTAAGCAATACAGAAAAATGGCGGTGAAGGTACCAAGTACGATTTGGGTGTTCTGATCATTCATAAAGCTTCGTAGTAGCCTATGACCAAATTGCGACGAGGCATTGGTTAGAGCAACCATTGTGATTGAAAACGTAATACTCACAACTGTCATCAAGCTACCTGCAATGGTTGTGAGCAGGCTACGTGTAATAGCGCCATCAGAATGATATAGAAAATCTAGCCACGTTACTTTTTCTAACTCTGTCGTTGAATCAAGCCAGACAAGTGCAGCGCAAAGCGACAGTATGATGAGAATGATGACACAAGGTACAAACCAAAAGCTGGTATGAATAGTATCGTATGCCTTACGCAGACGATTGTTTTTAAATACATTATTAAGCACGTTAACTTCCATTACGCGTTAAGTTATCTGTGTAACTTAAAAATAAATACGAGCCAAATGTTTTAATATCAGCTCGCATTCTTGAATCATAAAACTAAGTTACCGGGATATGGGCGATTTTAAATGGGATATTAAGTTAGCTACTTAGTAAATTTAAACTTTGCCCTGCGTTTGCATTAGCTTGTGCTTGAACTGCAATGGACGAACGCTCCAAGATACTTGCCGCTATCTGATCGCTTACGGTTGCTGCGAAATCGGCATCTTGAATACGTGATCGTGCAGCAGATTCATTTTCTCGATTACTGAGCAGTGCATCAATACGGCTACTGAAAGCGTTTTGTGTCGCCCCATACTCTGTTTGCAGAGAAGAGATATTGCTTAAGCTATCGTCGATTGAGCTGAGTGTGCTTTCCAAGGCGTTCGCATCACTAATATCAAGCGAAAATAATCCACTGCTGGTTAAAGAGGCGGTAATGTCATTCGTGGCAACGTTAAAGGTTGAGTTACTATTCGGCCCTACCTGAAAACCAAGGCTGCCATTTTCGGTAAAGAGTTCTTTCCCTGCAAAGGTTGTGTTGCCAATAGTGCTTTGGATATTTTCCATAAGGGCACTGGCCTGTTTTTGAAGGGCTTGACGATCAGCGCTGCTGTAAATGCCATTACCTGCTTGCACAGCAAGCTCGCGTAAAGAGGTTAAATCATTAGTGATGGATTCCAGTCCACTTTGGGCAACCTGAGCTAAGGAAATGCCATCCATACTGTTACGAATAGCTTGGCCATTACCATCAATTTGACCTGTAAGCCGATTAGCAATCTGAAGGCCTGCCGCGTCATCTGCCGCACTGTTAATACGACGTCCACTAGATAAACTCTCCTGACTGCGGTTCAACGACTGAGATGCAGAGCTATTAATATAGTTGCTACCAACACCGTTTATACTCATAACAAATTCCTTGACCTTATCAAGTTAGATGACGTTAACTGGGCTAGACTCTAGTATAGACATAAATACACTAGAGCAAAAAACAAACACCTTATAAACTAAGCCTTTTTTATATTAGCCTCTGTTTGTGTGCATCCAAGGACAAAGCCATACCATCGCTTTTTAATATGACTGCTTTAGCGCCAGAATTTTTTATTAAACAGATCTTTCATGCCAGCTATGTTGAACAACAGCGATTACAGTCTCTGTGGAGCGGCTACGGTCATATTACTCGTTATCGTGTGAAAACAGACGCTGATGATTCAAGTGTCATTTTGAAGGCGATTGATTGGGGGAACGTTGCAAAACATCCTAGAGGCTGGCAGTCAGATCTTGCCCACCAACGAAAAATGGACTCTTATCAAGTGGAATGCCATTGGTATGCACACTGGTCGGCGACGACACAGGGAAGTATACGTGTGCCGCGCTATCTCGGTAGTTATCAACAAGCGACAGTGCTCTATTTACTGTTAGAAGATCTAGATGCCAGTGGTTTCAATCTGCGTTGCTCTCAGCTGGAGAGCAACCAAACGATGGTTGTACTTCATTGGTTAGCCAACTTCCATGCGCATTACTTAATCACCGATCCTGCTACGAACTGGCCTGAGGGCTTATGGCCACAAGGCACCTATTGGCATTTAGCAACGCGTCCGGATGAATGGCAGGCCATGGTGGACGGACCATTGAAAAAGTCAGCTAAAGCGTTAGATTACACGATGCGCGATTGTTCTTATCAGACCCTTGTCCATGGTGATGCTAAAATCGCGAACTTCTGTTTTCGGAGGGATTTAAGCGAAGTGGCTGCAGTCGACTTTCAATATATTGGCCGCGGCATTGGCGTCCAGGATGTGGCGTATTTTTTGGGTAGTTGCTTAAGTGAACCGCAACTCGAGGAGGATTTAGAGTATCTTCTGGATATATATTTCAGTGAATTGGCGCGTTGTATTATCGCCCGTGGAGAATCCCCTGATCTTGCTGAGTCCGTGACACAGGAATGGTATCGATTATTTCCTGTAGCGTGGGCAGACTTCCATCGTTTTATCATGGGGTGGAGTCCAAACCATGTGAAAAATACGGCGTTGAGTCGCCGACTCACTCGGCTAGGGCTACAGGCATTGAACTAGGAGCTCAGTCTCTGCTTTAGCTTAATGCAAAAAGAGATAAGTAATGCAGTTCCAATCAGGTGCAGTAAAGTCATGACTAACGGCACGCTATTTTATAGTTGCCTGCCCCGCGAGCGCAGACTCCAAAACCATCTGAAACTTGGATTAATCGAGACCCAACATCGGCATGTAAATGAGCTGTATTCTCGCGTTCCGAGCTAAATTCCTCCCTACCTAAAAATGTAGATAAAGAAAAGTTATCTATAACACCATAAACTTCATCGGCTAAAGAGGCGGCAACATTTGGGCTGATAGTATCCATTATCTAACTTTCCTTTAATAACTAGTTCCAGTGACAGTTTGTACCTATGAAGCCTCTTTTTCCGGTATTAACTCGTTTTGCTCCAGCCGTAATCTCACAAACTAAGTTATTCGGGCGTTGATTATTAAACTCGTATAACTCAGTAGGCTCGACCTTGGCTCCCCCCCAGATTTGAGTCTCAGCATTTTGATATTGAACGAATATTTGCTGATGAACTAAGAAGCCTGTTGGCGTTAAGTATGGTTCAGTAAATTCCCAGAAAACCGAGTCGAATTGAAAATGTCCGTTTGAGTCTGTTGTGGCTTTGTCTTCGCCTTTGCGGCCAAAGAGTTCATATTTTCGTATTAATACTGCATCAGCCGCTGGTTCCCCTTCATAGAGCAGCTGTCCGTCAAAGCCTGAAAAAACACAGCCAGTCTCTTTCTTTTTGAAAATCCCCATTCCATCATCTCCATATACTGTGGACGATAACCAAAGCACTAATAAAAACAGCTTGGGGTGGTCACGCATTGCTTGAATGGTTGAATTAACAAAAGAAGACATGAGCAATCCTTTCCCTGTGAGCGCTTAACGTTACTTTGATTAAGAAACAGGCGGGATTATGGAAGAGAGTACATTGATAATAAAAGGGGTTTGTAAATAGTTTTCAGGAAGTTGACGTATCTATCATGGTACGCGAGCATTACAAGTTCCGTAATGCTCGGTTGGTTTTTGCTGTTGCTTCGGCGGTTAACGGGTCTTCTGGCCACGGATGTTTAGGGTAACGGCCGCGCATTTCTTTGCGCACTTCTGGGTAAGCTTCTTTCCAGAAAAACGCTAAATCCATGGTGACGGCTAGAGGGCGCTGCGCTGGCGACAGCAGTTCGATTTTAACCGTTTGCCCCGCGATCACAGGGCTTTGTGTTTCACCAAACATTTCTTGTAGCTTGACGCGAATCACCGGCTGTTCGCCTTGGTAATCTACTTTTATGGTTGAACCTGAAGCCACGGGAATCCGAATGGGCAAGGTCTTTAACGTTTGTTGCTGCGGCCAATCCAATAGTGCCATCAGAGGGTCAAGAAGGGATAATTTCTCTAATTGTTGAATGCGCGTAACACCCGTCAAGAAGGGACCGAGCCAATCCTCTAATCTATCTAACAGGCAGTCATCAGAGGCGTCGGGCAGAGTGGTATCAAGATGCTTGTGGGCAAATTGGAGCCGTGCCCGTAGCGCTAAGCTGTCCTCATCCCAATTCAGCACCTGCAAACCTTGTTGGCGAATATAGTGGCACGTTGCCTGTGTGATGGCCTCGGCAGGCAGATCCGTTAAGCGCTGTTGCTTGAGCTTTAACTTGCCTAGCCAAGTTTCGCTAACACCGGCTAAACCGCCACTCGACTTATCCCATTCGCAGCGCTCGACGGTGTTTATTTGATCCGCTAGGGCTTGCTCTAATTCAGCAAACGTAATTGGACAAGTAAGGTAGAGCCAGTCGGCGTCGCGCTCTGCATGACCGCCTAGCTCTAAAGCAATCAGAAGCTCGCTGCTGGCTTGTGAGTCATGGTTGGCGAGCAGGGCCTGTCGGCCATTGCTTAACTTAAATAAGGTTTCGCTGCCTTGCTGACGTTGACGCATAGCGATGCGATCAGGAAACGCCACCGCCAAGCAAGCCGCCAATGAGTAAGTTTGATCAGAACTATTTTGCGGTAAGTGCCTGTTTAATGCATTTAGGGTGCGTTGCCACGTTTTACTCTGGTGAGCAGAGGAGATGGCTGTTTGCAGATGGGAGTCTTGGCTCTGCTTAGACAGGCCTTCGTAAAGTAGGGCTGCAACAGGCAAGGCTTGTTGTGAGTCTCCGTGGCGACTGGCGACTAGTAAAAGGCATGCTAAGCGCGGTGGCAATGGCAGGCTAGCAAGAGCTTCGCCATCAGCGGTGAGCGTCAAGCTGTGCCCTGATTCAAGCAACCCAAGCTGTGTTAGCAAGCCTGTTGCCTGTTGCCAATGCGCCAACGGAGGCAAGCTAATCCAGTTCAATTCCTCTCGCTTTTGTGCCCCCCAGCGAGCGACATCCATGACCAGATGACTAAGATCTTCGAGCTCGATTTGTGGTGCATTATGGGCACTTAGGCGGTGTTGCTGATCGGCAGACCACCAACGATAGCAAACACCGGCTTGCAGACGGCCAGCCCGTCCCGCACGCTGAGTAGTTTCCGCTTGCGAGGCGCGGCGTGTGTGCAAGCGTGTGGTGGCGGTTTTAGCATCAAAACGTGCCTCCCGCGATAAGCCTGAGTCGATCACCACGCGAATCCCTTCAATGGTTAAACTGGTCTGTGCAATGCTAGTGGCAAGCACCACTTTACGTTGACCAGTCGGCGCAGGCGCAATGACTTTTTCCTGTTCTGCCATGCTCATATCACCATAGAGCGATAACAACTCGGTATTGTCCGGTAATTGATCTTCTAAAAGGCTTTCTACTTTGCGAATTTCCCCTTGGCCTGGCAAAAACACTAAGACCGAACCGTCTTCTTCGCGCAGTGCTTGTTGAATCTGCTTAGAAACTTGCACTGGCACGTCTTGCTGTTTTAATGAAAGGTTGGCATAACGCATCTCGATTGGGAACTGCCGACCTTCACAAACAATCGGCTCGCAATGCAGCAATTCGGTTAATCGTTCGCTATCAAGAGTCGCTGACATCACTAAGAGTTTAAGTGGATCGTCTTCGCGAAACAGCTCCCGTGCTTGTAGGCTTAAGGCAAAGGCTAAATCAGAATGCAGGTTTCGCTCATGGAATTCATCAAAGATAATGAGAGCGACATCCTCAAGACTGGGGTCGTCTTGCAACATACGGGTGAGAATTCCCTCCGTCACGACTAGAATCTGGGTATGTGCGCTTTGCTGGCCTTCTTGGCGGACTTGATAACCCACTCGTTGTCCCAGCGGTTCGCCTAATTGATCTGCGAGGCGTTTGGCAGCGGACTTAGCTGCAAGGCGGCGCGGCTCTAGCATGATGATTTTACGCTTGCCCAGCCAGCTCGCTTCAAGGAACGCCAACGGCACAACGGTGGTTTTACCAGCCCCCGGCGCAGCTTCTAAAATGGCCTCATGGTGCTGATTTAACTGTGATTGTAGTGCTGGAATGATAGAGTAAATAGGCAAAGCAAACGTCATAGGTGTCCCCTGTAGCGATGCGTCCATGATAGCGGTATTTGCTTTGCTTTTCAGTGTTTCCAGGTGTTGAACATGCCATAGACTGAAGCTGAATTAAGTGATTTGAGTGGTGGTTAATGGCTGATTAACAATGGCATGATAATGCTTTCTGTGGCGCCGGCCGCTCCAGCTAAATGATAAAAAATAAAAGGATAGAAAACTGCATGAACGAGCTCGGTAAAAAGACCCTGTTGATCGTTGATGATGAGCCCGATATTCGTCACTTACTGTGTGATGCTTTAGCGCAGAAAGGCTATCAAGTTTTGGATGCGGAAAATGGTGCTCATATGTGGCGTTGTTTAGAAGTGCAGCCGGTGGATTTGGTGTTGATGGATTTGTATCTGCAAGAAGAAGACGGACTACAGCTGGCGCGTGAAGTGCGAGAACGCTTTGATGACATGCCGATTATGATGTTGACGGGTAAGGGCGATGAAACCGACCGTATTTTGGGGCTAGAGCTGGCGGCGGATGATTACATGATGAAGCCATTTAACCTACGTGAACTGACGGCTCGGATTCATGCGTTGTTACGTCGCAGTGCGCGCCAAGCCCCTGCACAGCAACCGATTAACACCGATCACGAATGCTTGTACTTTGGCAAATGGACCTTGGACTTAACCTCGCGCCAGTTACGTGATCAGCAGGGTGAGGAAGTGATCTTGACCCTTGGCGAGTTTTCGCTGTTAGAAACGTTAGCGACCCGACCGGATCGTGTGCTCAGTCGTGAGCAAATCATCGACCTGAGTCGCGGCTTAGAAACTGAGGTGTTTGATCGCACGGTCGATGTCTTAATACTGCGTTTGCGTCGCAAGCTGGAAGTTAATCCCAAAGCGCCGGAATTTATCAAAACCCAACGCGGCCTCGGGTATTTATTTCAAGGGCCTGTTGCCAAGAGTGTCAGCTAATGCGTCAGGTCAGTATTCGCCAAAAAGCGTCCTTGGTGATTTTATCCATCACGGTTGTGGCGCTGTTTATGGTGGCGATTGGCTGGCAATCCATGCGTATCAGTGAAGCGTCGTTATCGGAATTCGAAGCGCAAACTTTACCGGAAATCAGTACCGCTCTGACTCTAGCAGAAAGTGTCGCACAATTGGCCGCGGCCGCTCCGTATACCGCAGGTTCTGCACGCCCGTTTCAGCTACAAACCGAATCGGAGCGACTCAATCGGCGTATTACTGATTTGCGTAGCGTCGCGGATAACCTCAAAGACACCGCCTTTCGTGCCCAAATTGAAGAACGCTTAGAGAGTCTAGAGACGACGCTCGATGAGCTAGTGGAGCTGGTGCATGAAGAGCTGTACATCCGTGAAGACAGCTTGGCGCAACAGTTTGCAATTCGCCAAATTTTACCAACGACTTCCCAGCAGAAAACGCTGCAAGAGTACCAAGTGCTGGCTTGGTTGCTACGCTTGATTGAAAAGCCTGGCCAAGTGGCGCAGCAAATCGTCCAAGAGCTGAACATACTGGATGCCTCACCAGAGGTGAAACGCATAGCTGAGTCGTTACTTAAAGCACAACAACGTCTCAATGACATTCAAGATCGCAAAAGCTACCTCCTGATTTCCTTGCGCGCAAAATCCGAACAGCTCAGCGCTCAAGTCAGTGAGTTCGTCGGTGCGTTGCAAAAACAAGTCTCTCGACAACGCCTTGAAGTGGGGCAAGTGGTTGCCAATGGGCAGCTGTGGCTAATGGGAATTTCTCTGTTCTTAGTGGTTGGCTTGAGCTTGTTATATCGCTCTAGTCGCCGTATGACCCGAGACTTAGAGTCGGTCACTCAGGATATGGAAGAATTATCCCTTGGGCAGGTAGATCTGCGTAATCCTCAAGTCAAACGCAATGATGAAATCGGTACGCTGGCGAATGCTTTTGAGGTATTTCGCCGCGACGCCATTCGGCGTTTGGAAGTGTCTGCTGAGCTATCAGAGCAGAAACGTCTCTTGGAAACCATCTTCGACAATATGAACGATGGTTTAAGTGTGTTTTCCGAGAAAGGTTTATTGATCGCTTGGAACAAAGGCTATGAAGCACTGTTCGATATCCAATCGGATCAACTGTACCATGGCATGCCACTTGCCGAGGTACAAAAGCTGATCACGCAAAGCTCCCACAAAAACCTCAATATGGAAAATCAACTGGTGCACATGGATGAGGTGAATGCCTCGCGTCACCATCGCAGCCAGAGTTTTGAGCGCCATTTTGACTCGGGTAAAATCATAGAGTTTCGTTCCAAACCTATGCCAGATGGTGGTTTTGTCACGCTTTATACTGATTTGACGGAGCGTAAGAGCGTTGAGAGTCAGCTGCGTCAGGCACAAAAAATGGAAGTGCTGGGGCAGCTCACCGGCGGTGTCGCCCATGACTTTAATAACCTACTTGCAGCGATTATGGGCAACCTACAAATGCTGTCCGACTCTGAGCCGAAAACCGACGATCAAGCACGCTATGTGGAGCGTGCTTTAGCGGTGGCTGAGAAAAGCAGCAGTTTGGTACATCGTCTACTGGCCTTTAGTCGCCGTCAGCAGCTTTTCCCTGAACCGACGCATGTGGATGATTTGATCGAGGGCATGCTGGATCTGGTTGAGTACAGTGTTGGCAACCATATTCGAGTGGAAGTGGATTTAAATTGTCCGAAACAATACTGCCTGATCGACCCTTCTCAGCTAGAGAATGCTTTGCTGAACTTATCGCTTAACAGTGCTGCGGCTATGGCTCGCGGAGGGACTTTAAGCTTTTCCACCAAAGCGACGACTCTGCCGGATTCTGATGTAGCGGGCGTGCGTATCAAAGTAGAAGACACCGGCAGTGGTATTTCTGAAGAGGTGCTTGGACGCATTTTTGAGCCGTTCTTTACCACCAAGCCTGTGGGCAAAGGCAGTGGCTTGGGGCTCAGTATGATTTACGGCTTTGTGAAACAAAGTGGCGGTGAAATTCGTGTCACGTCCGAAGAAGGCCAATGGACCAAGGTATGCTTATTTTTACCTCTCATGGCGACGCAAGACGCTGCGGGCAAGCCTTCTAAATTAGAAAGCCTACCTGTGGTTGAAGTGCCGCAAGATGCCGTGATTTGGTTGGTTGAAGACGATCCCGAGGTCCGACGAGTGATGCGTGAACAGCTGCAAAAGCTTGGCTGCATGGTACAAGACTTTGAGCGCGCTGAAGACGTGCTGGACGCGCTCAATCGCTCATTTCATCCTGATCTTATTATGAGTGATGTGAACCTAGCGGGTGAAGTGCATGGTGTGACTTTGGCGCATACTTTGAAACAAAACAGTGCTTGGGTCGGGCAAGTATTGCTCATGTCTGGGCTACCCATCCAAGAATTACGCGAAAGTTATGGTTTAGAACAAGACGATTTGATCTTATCTAAACCTTTTACAATCAATGAGTTACAGAGGGTTTTTCGATTTAAGATGTGAAATGTTACAAATATTTCACGCCTTCCTTAATTGCTGAAATTTTTCATTAGTTTTCATAGACGATATTTCCATGAGAAACAGCGGTGACTGACTGTTTCGACGGCATAAGCCAGAATAAAAACAATATTGGAGTCGTTTTCATGAAATTTAACTACCGTACACTTGCTTGTCTTGTTGCTGCCGGCGCTCTGTCTACCTCTGCGATGGCGGAAACTCCTATCATCGGTCTGATCACTAAGACCAATACCAACCCATTCTTTGTCAAAATGAAAGAAGGTGCTCAGGCCAAAGCCGCTGAGTTAGGGGTTGAGTTACGTACTTTTGCTGGCCGCTACGACGGCGATAATGAAACCCAAGTCCAAGCGGTTGAGAACTTGATTGCCTCTGGTGCTAAAGGGATTCTGATTACCCCAAGCGATACCGCGGGCATTGTGCCAACCATTCAAAAGGCTCGCGAGGCCGGTTTGTTGGTGATTGCACTCGATACGCCATTATCACCAGCGAGTGCCGCAGACATGACGTTTGCAACGGATAACTTTAAAGCCGGTGAAATGATCGGTATGTGGGCCAAAGCGAAAATGGGTGATAAAGCCAAAGACGCCAAAATCGCTTTACTAGATCTTAGCACGAGCCAAATTACGGTAGACGTAGCGCGTAACCAAGGTTTCTTGAAAGGCTTCGGTATTGATCTAAACAATCCAAACTACATGGGCGATGAAACCGACCCACGTATCGTTGGCAACGACGTGACCCAAGGCTCGGAAGAGGGCGGACGTCGTGCCATGGAAAACCTATTGCAGAAAGACCCAGGCGTGAATTTGGTCTACACCATCAACGAACCTGCAGCAGCAGGTGCTTATGAAGCGCTGAAATCGTTTGGAATGGAAAAAGACGTGCTGATCGTATCGGTCGACGGTGGCTGTCCGGGTGTGCGTAACATCCAAGACGGTGTGATCGGCGCGACGTCTATGCAATTCCCTCTCAGAATGGCCTCTGAAGGTGTAAGTGCGATCGTTGAATTCGCCAAAACGGGTACTCGCCCGACTGCTTCTGACGGCCTAGATTTTTACGACACAGGTGTTCAGTTGATCACTGATGAGCCTGCCAACGGCGTTGACTCGGTGACCTCGAAAACAGGTCTGGCGATGTGTTGGGGCTAACGCAAAAGTCGTTCGTACTTTTATCGCCTTAGAACATTTTAGGCAAACTTGCCTGACCCCGCTGGCTGATGCCGCCAGCGGTGGTTTTTCTGCTTGGAGTTATTCATATGAGTTCTGCTAACCCAAAACCGTCTGCACCGGTATTAGATCACGATAAAGTCGCTGATCAGGCTGGCAGTGGTAGTTATGTAGCGAATTTCGAAAACAAGGATACGCCAGTTCAGCGTTTCCAAAAATTTCTTCATAAGTACCCGGTCGCAGCGCCAACCATTGTGCTAGTTTTAGCCATCATTGGCTTTAGCTTATTGGTTGGAGACCGTTTCTTACATCCATTTAACTTATCTTTGGTCTTGCAGCAAGTCACCATCATTGGTGTGATCGGTGTCGCGCAAACCTTGATTATTTTAACAGCCGGCATTGATCTATCGGTCGGTGCCATCATGGTATTAGCATCCGTCGTGATGGGGCGTATGGCGATTGATCATGGCTTGGATGCGAGTGTGGCCTTGCTGATTGGGATCAGCGTCGGCGCTTTGGCGGGGTTAATTAACGGCACGCTGATTACGCGCTTCAAACTTCCACCTTTCATCGCCACGCTAGGTTCTTGGAATGTGTTTTTTGCCTTAAACCTTTGGTACTCAAAAAGCGAAACCATTCGTTCACAAGACATTGCTAATAACGCACCACTGTTGCAGTGGTTGGGCGAAACGATTTCATTCTTTGGTGCTCGGCTGACCTATGGCTCCTTGCTGATGTTGGCGCTGTTTGTGGTGATCTGGTATGCCCTGAACTGGACTGCTTGGGGACGACATGTGTACGCCACAGGGGACGATCCTGCTGCGGCGAAACTCGCGGGGATTCGCACGGATCGCATTCTGTTGTCTGTATATGTGTTGGCGGGTGTAGTGTGTGCCATTGGTGCATGGGTGTTGATTGGCCGTATCGGTTCAGTCTCTCCTCAAGCGGGTTACACCACTAACTTGGACAGTATTACCGCAGTAGTGATCGGTGGCTGTAGTTTATTCGGTGGGCGTGGCTCTATCTTTGGTACTTTAATTGGTGCGCTGGTGGTTGGGGTGTTCCGCAATGGTTTGGCGCTTGCTGGTGTGGATGTGCTTTGGCAAGAATTCACCGTGGGTATTTTGATTATTGTCGCCGTTGGCGTAGACCAGTGGATTCGTAAGGGGACAGCATAATGACAGCACATTACGATCAACAACCTGTATTGCAAGCGCGCGGTTTGGTGAAACGTTACGGCAGTGTAACGGCCATTGACCATGCGGACCTGACCCTTTACCCAGGGGAAATCTTGGCCGTTATCGGCGATAACGGTGCTGGTAAGTCTTCCCTGATTAAGGCCTTATCAGGAGCCTTGGTACCAGACGAAGGGGAAATCCTGCTAGACGGTAAACCTGTGCACTTCAGCTCGCCCATGCAGGCACGAGAGTTGGGCATCGAAACCGTTTATCAAAACTTGGCGGTGTCACCCGCGTTAAACATTGCTGATAATTTGTTTCTTGGCCGAGAGTTGCGTAAGCCGGGGATTTTAGGATCTGTTTTTCGTATGCTTGATAAGAAAGCCATGGAAGAACGCGCACAAGCCAAGATGAAAGAGCTGGGCTTGATGACGATCCAAAATATCTCCCAAGCAGTGGAATCCCTATCAGGTGGTCAGCGACAGGGCGTTGCCGTAGCACGCTCTGCGTTGTTTGGTAGTAAAGTAGTGATTATGGACGAGCCAACCGCGGCACTTGGAGTAAAAGAATCTCGTCGAGTGTTGAATTTGATTAAAGAAGTTCGTGATCGAGGCTTACCGATCATCTTGATCAGTCACAACATGCCACATGTGTTTGAGGTGGCGGATCGTATTCACGTTCACCGCTTGGGTAAATGTGCAGCGACCATCACTCCTGAGACCCATACCATGTCGGAAGCGGTTGCGATCATGACTGGGGCGATGGAAGTGGACTCAAGTACTCAGGCTGCGTAAAGTTAAGCCCTTGCGAGATGTAGACTGAGGTAACCATGACAGTGCAAACCATAAAGCTGGCGCTAAAGCGCCTGTGCAGGGCGCTTTCACAAGGAGTGTTTGCAGGCATCCTGTCCTGTGCCTTGGTCTCTTCTTCTGCGACGGCAAGTGATGCGCAAGACCAGCCGCTACGCTCGATTGGTATCAGCGTAGCGGACTTAGGTAATCCTTTCTTTGTCGAACTGGTGGATTCCGTCACTCGACGCGCGAACGAACTAAACAACGGGCAGTCGGTTGAGGTAATTGTCCGTTCAGATGCCTATGATCTGCGCCGTCAAGTACGCCAGCTGAATGAATTTATTGAACAAAAAGTCGATCTGATTGTTTTAACTGCTGCGGACGAATACAAAATCGCTCCCGTGGTGGCCAAAGCTCAGCGCGCTGGCATTAAAGTGATTGCCGTCGATGTCAATGCCCATGGTGCGGATGCGACCATCACGACTGATAATGTCCAAGCGGGAGTGGTGGCGTGCGAGCGATTGGCTAAGGAAATTGGCTACACAGGGCAGTTTGTTATCATAAACGGCGTATCCGTTTCATCTGTATTAGAACGGGTAGCGGGCTGTAAGTCGGCGATCAACCGTTATCCTGATATCACCTTGCTGAGCGATCGTCTAAACGGGACTGGTAGCCAAGAGGGCGGTATGGAAGCCATGACCTATTTAATGGAAGAGTACGAGCATTTAGACGCGGTATTTGCGATCAATGATCCGACGGCATATGGCGCTATGATGGCGGCACAACAAGCGGGGCGTAGTGAATTTGTCTTGGCCTCTGTCGACGGCTCCAGCTTCGCCATTGATACCATCCAGCAACCTAACCTCTGGATTGCTACCGCCGTACAACGCCCACGTTTAATGGCTGAGAGGGCCGTTGAGATTGGCTTGGCTCTGCTTAAGGGTGAAGACGTGCGGCAGCGTTTTATTCTCATTCCAGCCCAGCTGGCGGAAAAGCATGGCTCTGAAAAATAGCCTAGAAAATCGCGCATAAATAAAGTATTTCTGCTCCTAGCATTGGTGTTTGTAACGATCCTCGATACCCTATCAGCTTCATCGTCAAGGATCAGCTATGGACGCTTCACACCTATTTCAACAGATTTTTAATACCGTATTTCCGCTACTGATTATTGTATTGATCGGCTTTTTCTACGCCCGTGTTCGTCCAACGGATATGACAGTGGCTAACCGTATCAATATGAGCGTGTTTATTCCCGCTTTGATTTTCTCGGTCATGGCAGCGAAAGATTTTCAAATCCAAGCCTATCAACCTTTAATTGCTGCGGCGGCTTTCGTGGTGATTGGTTCTGGTTTTGTGGCGTGGCCGATTGCCAAGCTTTTAGGCTACGAGTTCAAGACTTTTGTGCCGCCCATGATGTTTAATAACAGCGGTAACTTAGGCATTCCGCTAATGGTGCTGGCATTTGGTGAACAAGCCTTGCCGATTGCTGTGGTGATGTTTCTAACGGAAAACTTACTACACTTCACGGTAGGCATGTACTTGCTGAATCCAAAAACCAACCTCTTAAATTTGCTAAAAATGCCGATGATTATTGCCACGGCACTTGGCTTGGTGTGGAGTATTCAAGGCTGGTCGCTACCGTCTGCAATCGGTACGGGGGTGGATATGCTTGGACAGATTTCAATACCCTTAATGTTATTCGCGCTCGGTGTTCGTATGACGGATGTGGATTTTGCACAGTGGCGCATAGGTATTATCAGCGGTTTGGTCAGCCCGTTAAGCGGCTTGGTGGCTGCGTTTGTATTCTATTGGCTGTTTGGTCTCAATGAAGAGTGGTTTGCCTATTTGGTGGTATTTGCTTGTTTGCCGCCTGCCGTCTTGAATTATATGGTGGCTGAGATTTTCCAGCAGGAGCCGCAAAAGGTGGCCTCCATTGTACTGCTGGGTAACTTAATGTCACTGGTATGCATCCCCGTGGCGCTGTATTTTGTTTTGTAATGGAGCACTCTATGTTGGTTCAAATCGGCTTGGTAGCCTTGTTGGTTCTGGCGTATGCCATTGCTATGCGCTTAAGCTCAACCGCAATCCATTCGGTTGGTTTGCGCCGCTCTTTGAATGATTTGCGCGTGAGTCTCATCTCGAAAATGATCAATTTAGCACTCACGGCTGTTTTTATCTTTTCGCTGTGTGTGGTGCTTGGCGTTGGCTATGGGCAGTTAGCGGTGTTCTTTTCTTCGGTCTTTGCCGTGGTGGGGGTGGCCCTTTTTGCGCAATGGTCGATTCTTAGTAACATCACCGCCAGTCTGATCATCTTTTTTGGCTTCCCATATCGGGTCGGTGATTGGATTAAGGTCGTTGATAAAGATGAAGAGATTCTCGGACAAATCCATGAGATCTCAACCTTTCATGTGATTATTACTCGCCTCACTGGCGATACGGTGACGTATCCTAACAGCATGATGTTGCAGAAAGCTGTGATTCGCTTTCGTGATGAGCAAGAGGCAAAGCGCCATTCTCAGCTGCTTAAAGAGGTTGTCGAAGATGACAACACGGTCACAGGAAAAAGTAAAAATTGATCAAATTTCACACAGCACTGTGAGGTTGTGGCATACTATCTGACCTTGTCTTATTTATGTTCCGCAAGCTCGGTAGGAGAGTTCAATGAAATCCAAGCCCGAAGCCCTGATCTCTAAGCATCCCGGCCTCATCCACAGTGACGCTTTGAAAGTGAAATCCCATGTTCAGCGTAACCAAGAAGATTGGGTGCTGCACACACTGATGATTGAAGGCTATGATGTACCGTTTCGCTTTAGACGCCAAGGTAAGTATCATTCGCTGCGCGGCGCTCGTGTGAATTTAACCTATTACCCAGCTCAAGAATCCGTGGCTGGGATTGATATGGAAGTAATGAAGGTCGTGCGCGTAAAACGCAGTTAACGTTCTTTACTCGCGCTGATTAGCATTCGGGATAATATTTGATTTGTCATTGTCTGAAGGTACTCTCTGCTCAGTTCGAGCTTTTTCATTAGGAGTAATTTCAGGTAATGACAACTGCCCTTTCTCAGTCTTGGTTAAGCACCTTTAAACGCATTGAGCGTAGTGCTTGGTTTCAAGGCTTTATCATCAGTATCATTATTATCGCCGCGTTGACAGTTGGCGCTAAGACCTATCCATTGCCTTACTCTGTCGAGTTGGCTATTAACTATCTTGATACGCTCATCACTGTTTTCTTCCTCGTGGAAATCTCGCTTCGATTTATTACTTACGAACGTAAGTCGGCGTTTTTTAAAGATCCTTGGAATATCTTTGATACGGTGATTGTTATCGGCAGCTTAGTACCGATTTCTAATACAGACATGGTGCTTGTAGCGCGCCTATTACGTGTATTACGCGTACTACGTTTAGTCTCCATCATTCCGGATTTACGGGTGTTAATTAACGCCTTGCTAAAAGCTATTCCGAAGATGGGCTACATCGCCTTGCTGATGTTTATCATCTTCTACATATTTGCCGCAGTTGGCTCGATCTTCTTTGAGCACATTAATGAGACGCTGTGGGGCGATATCGCCATCTCAATGCTGACCTTGTTCCGTATCGCTACGTTTGAGGATTGGACAGACGTGATGTACGAAACGATGGCGGTGTATCCACTCAGCTGGATTTACTATGTAGTGTTTATCTTCTTAACTGCATTTGTGTTCCTCAACATGATGGTCGGTGTGGTGCTGGAGGTGATGAGCCGCGAAACCGCCGCAGAAGAGCACCAGAATCAAGAAGACCATCACCAAGCTTTGGTTGGCCAGATCTCACAACTGCAGCAGCAAGTGCAGGCCCTGAGCGACAAGCTGGATCGTAAAGACCAATCTTGATTTGGCGCATCTGATACCCATTGCGTTTTAATGTTTATTTGCGGGATTTTCGCGGACTTCTGGGAGGAGAGTGGAGGCCTAGCACTAGGCCTCCAAGGCAGGTCAATTTAGTGTTTGTTAATCCTTGCTCGTAGGATAGGGCCAACAATCACAGGAATAACCAGTCCCGCAATCGCGATGCTCCACAGTCCAATGGACAGGCCGCTGTCCCACAGCATGAGCCAATTGCCATCGTGAATCTGCATAACATGGCGCAGATTCTTTTCCATTTCAGGTCCCAATAGCATACCCAAAATAATGGGCACTAGCGGGATGTCAGCCTTGCGGAAAATGTAACCCATGACGCCAAACCCAATCATAAAGCAAAGATCGAAGGCTGAGCGACTGATCGCATAAATGCCCACAAAAGCTACCATGGTCACAATAGGTAGTAGGTAGCGTGGCGGGATGGATAAGAGACGAACAAAAATCCCCACAAGCGGTAAGTTCAGCAGTAATAGCAGAATATTACCTAGCAACAAGGCGGCAATGACGCCCCACACGATGTCCGCATTTTGAGTAAACATCAGCGGACCAGGGGTAATATTAAACGAGACTAACATAGCCAACAGCACGGCTGTGGTGGCACTGCCGGGTATGCCTAGCGTCAGCATCGGTACTAAAGCGCCCGAAGCAGCGCCATTGTTTCCGGCCTCTGGGGCTGCAATACCGCGTGGATCACCCTTACCAAAACAGCCTTTAGCACCGACGAGGCGTTTCTCCAGCGTGTAGCTCACGAAACTTCCCAAAGATGCGCCGGCACCAGGTAGCACCCCGGCAATAAAACCAATTACCCCGCCCCGTAGCGATGTCGGTAGGATTTGTAAGACGCTTGCAAAGCTAAGATGCAGAGGGTTCATCTTGATCTCACTGCGAGGCGTCGAACCTCTGTGAGCCTCGATGAAAAGCAACAGCTCTGAAATGGCAAACAAGCCCACAATCGCGACGATGAAATCAATGCCTTCAAAGAGTTCCAAGATATTGAAGGTATATCGCTGGGTGCCCGTTGATAGATCAATCCCGACGGTTGCGATGGCTAAGCCAAGACCAGCCGCCAGTGCAGCCTTGGCCGGGTTCTTGCCAGTGACGCCTCCCAATGTCGCAAAAGCGAGTACAAATAGTGCGAAATATTCAGCCGCACCAAAGCTCAGAGCAAACTTCGCCAGAATAGGTGCTAGGAAAATTAAGCCAATAGTAGCCACCAAACTGCCGATAAATGAAGCAAGTGCCGACAGTGCCAAGGCTTCCGCTGCTTTTCCCTGTTGCGCCATTGGGTAGCCATCTAAACAGGTCATCATGGCTGGCTCATCGCCTGGAATATTAAGCAGGATGGAAGAGATCCTTCCGCCATACATGGCGCCTGCATATACAGAAGTCAGCATAATCAATGCTGTCTCAGGCGACAGACCCAGTGTAAAGGTTAGAGGGATCATAATGGCAACGCCATTGGCTGGGCCTAACCCTGGTAACGCACCAATTAGCGTGCCAATAAAACATCCCATTAATGCGTAGAGGAAGTTATTCAGGCTTAAAGCCGTACTAAAACCATCCATTAATAAGCTTAGAGTTTCCATACTGCCTCCCAAGGCCCAATGGGCAGAGGCAATGCCAGCCCGAAGTGAAACAATAGAAATACCAGTGTGCTGCTGCAGAGTCCGGTTATTGCGGCATGGAAGGGCTTAACGCCCATACGCCAACATAAGACCGCGACCATAAGCGAAGTGGCTAAAATGAAACCAAGTGGCTCCATAATAAAGACGTACAGCACCAGTACGGCTAGCACAAGCAGCAGCTCAGGCAAGGCCTTGGTCTTGAGTCCTTCTTCTACGGTGTCTGGTTTAACGATCATGTATACACTGCAGAATCCGATTAAGAACGCGAGTATTTTCGGGAAAGTGGCTGGGCCAACACTTTCAGGGCCAGCAAAAGCCGCAGGGAAATTGAATGCTCCCCAGCCGTATGCAACGGCTAGGGTCAGCAATAAAAGGCCCAGTATACGGTCCAAATTTATCATTTGATGATACCAATTTCTTTCGAGATAGTAGCTAAAGAGCCAACCTGCTTGTTGACGAATTGATCAAAGTCTTCCCCAAAAAGGCTGAATGGCTCTAGACCGTTCTGGACCATCGTCTGCTTCCATTCATCCGTCTGGCTGGCCGCTTTTAGATTGTTCACCCACCATTGGTAGGCTTCTTCTGGTACCTCTTTAGGCATGTAGAATCCGCGCCAGTTACTCGCTTCAACATCCAGGCCTAGCTCAAACGAGGTTGGGATGCTGTCCAGCGGAGGGCTAAGGCGGTCATGTCCCAATACCGCCAGTGGTTTGAGGTCTCCAGACTCAATAAAGCCTTTAGTTGACGAGGCAACGCCAACCAACACATCGATGTGACCACCTACCACTTGGGTAACAGCGGAACCACCGTTGTTATAAGATAAGTATTTGATCTGTTTTAGATCAGACAGACCGGCGGAATGAGCCGTCATCAGTATTTTTAAGTGATCCCAACCACCGATGGCACTTGCCCCAGCAAAAGTGAGTGAGCTTGGGTCGTTCTTTAATCGCGTGATAAGTGTTGCTAGCGAGTCGATATCGGAATCTTTACTGACTGCAATAATACCTGGATCCGTACCAATGGCTCCGACCCAACGCACCATATCCGAACTCATCCCCGGAAACTGATTCTGTGCTAAACGAGCGGTTGTGGCGGTACTGGCTGCGGCCAGTACTTTTGGGTCATGGCTGCGCTTAGTGATCATATGAGCAAACCCCACACCCCCGCCGGCACCAGGCATGTTAAGTGTTTGTACGGTAAGGTCACCGTGGCTGAAGTTATTCAATAGACGGCCAATACTGCGACAGGTAAAGTCCCAGCCACCACCAGGTCCGGCTGGGGCAATACAGTCAACCTTTCCGGTAATCAATGGCTCAGCCGCATTGCTCAATCCGCTGGTCATTCCAATAATAAGAGAAGCTGTTGCAAGCGCTAGTTTGGTTTTTGTTCTTGTTTTCACTTTTCGATCCTCGCTGTTGTTTCGTAACAGTTTTTAATTTTTTATGACTTGGATTTTTTCTCTTTAAGGCGCTCAAGATAGGACTTGAACAGGGCCGCACAACGATAGAAACCATGTGCAAATTTGCTGTATGGCATGGTCAGGAAGAAGGCCATGACAAAACCGAGATGCAAGGCAAGCATGAGTGGCATCAAAGCGGTTTCTCTGAATCCAAGCAGCAGTAAGCCCGTCAAACTAATCATGAAAAGCAGGATAATAAAGGCTCGGTCCATAGGACGTTGCGCTTGGTCCCCGTGATCAGGGTGTCGTTGATAGTTGAGGTAAAGCAGCCCAGCAGGGCCCACTAATAAGCCTAAGCCGCCGATGATTCCCAACATGACTGGTATACTGAACACAGGGTATGGCGCTTGCCATCCCATAACGTAGTGGTAGAGCGTTGCCACGGACGTTGCGGCGAAGCAAAGCATGAAACCGTAGAAGGTCATGTGATGGAAACGGCGACGAGCTAAGGTGTAGGCATCATCTTCGTTGTTGCATCCTTGGCCATGGCCACCATCTAAATATTTGAGTGTTAAGGCTGCCTCGCCCGCTTGTAGCATGGCGGTCACAGGTGTTTGCTGCCGTTTTTCCTGTGTTGGCGCTACCTTACGCCAGAACTGAACGACCCCTATTAATAACGCCAGTGCGGAGAAGCCAAACACGCTGCCAAACATAGTCACTAGCGTGTTGTGCGGGAATATTTGATAAAAATCCCCCCCTTCAATTTCAGTGAAGAGGTTTCCTTGTATGACCAAAGTGAGAATCAAAAACAGGCCTAGAGCCAAGGCGCTGGAAATCGCCAGCGTTACGCCATTACGCTGATATAGCGTGCCGAATTTTTTCGGCCAAGCGAAGTCGGTATAGGTTTGCAGACGCACTTTTGCCATAGATCTGGGGATGTTGACGTCAAATTCATGTGGCGCGGCGTATTGGCAGGCATGCAAACATGCTCCACAGTTATGGCATAGATTAGCGAGATAATGGATATCCGCTTTATTAAATTCCAGACGCTGTGTCATGGCGGGGAAAACGGCACAAAAGCCTTCGCAGTAGCGGCAGGCATTGCAGATTTGCATTTGTCGGTTGACGTCTTCTTCGGCGATGTTTAACAGCGGAATCAGGTTGCTTTCAGCATTCATGATAAATTCACTTATTCTCTATCGGTCATCTATTCAGACATTCTAAGCGGGCTGTCTGTCCAAGCTGGATAAGGCGGCATTTCGGCCTGCGATGCGGCCAAACGCGGTGCCAATCGACATACCAACACCGGCGGTGTAGCCTTTACCCAGTACGTTTCCAGCCATCATTTCCCCCGCCACAAACAGGTTTTGGCTAGGTTGATCGGCAAAGCGGACTGCAGCGGTTTTGTCGGTCTTGAGTCCCAGATAAGTGAAGGTCACTCCGGGTCTTAGGGCGTATCCATAAAACGGTGGCGTGTCGATTGGGCGTGCCCAGTGGGTTTTCGCTGGCGAGATCCCCTCAGTGGCACAATCATCTAACTTGGTGTGGTCAAATGAGCCGGGACGACAGGCATCGTTGTAACTGCGTAGGGTTTGCACGAAGGTTTCCCGCGGCAGCCCTAGTTGATCGGCAAGTTGTTCTAGCGTGTCCGCTTTGTTGCCTGGGAATACCGGGGGCATGAAGTTGCCCACCGCTTTACTGTCTATGATCGAGTAACCTATTTGGTCTGGCTGTTGGGCCACAAGGCGTCCCCATATGGCGTAACGCTTAGGCCAGAAGTCTTCCCCCTCGTCGTAGAAGCGTTCACCGTCTTTATTTACCACCACGCCTAGCGATACACAGTCGATACGGGTACAAATGCCGCCGTCGTATAATGGCGCGCGCGCATCAATGGCGACCATGTGTGCCTGAGTCGGATCACCAATGCTGTCGGCACCAAGGTCGAGCATGCGCTTAAGTAAGGTGCCGGTATTGAAACGGGTACCGCGAATCAAAAAGTTATCAGAAGGGTATTCGCCCCGTTCATTCTGTCCCCAAGCTTCGCGCAACCAATCGCGGTTGGACTCAAAGCCGCCAGCGGCCAACACGCAACTTTTGGCTTCGATGCGTTCTGCTGGAAAATGAACGCCATTGACTTCCCGTTCAGGGACAAGCGCGGCGACAAAGCGACCCTCTTTGATTTCTATATCGGCAACAGGGGTGTCATAGCGGATTTGAATGCCGAGATGTTCGGCGCTGCGATAGTAGGCGTTGACAAGGGCTTTTCCGCCCCCCATAAAAAACGCATTGGTACGGGCTACGTGCAGGGCGCCTGAAAGAGGTGGTTGGAAATGAACACCATGTTGGCGCATCCAATCTCGGCAGCTAGAGGACTCACGGATCACCAGTCGAGCAAGCTCTTCGTTGGTTTTACCATCGGTCACTTTCAGCAAATCTTGCCAAAATTCTTCTTCTGGATAGGCGTCAACAAGTACATCTTGTGGTGCATCGTGCATGCATCTAAGGTTTCGGGTGTGCTGTGAGTTACCACCACGCCATTCACGTGGTGAAGCCTCCAGTAGCAAGACGCTGGCACCCGCTTCGCGCGCCATCAGGGCTGCGCACAGAGCGGCGTTGCCACCGCCAATAATCAGAACATCGATCATAAGCTCTCCTATTACATGAGAAGCCGCATAGCTTTTCAGTATCGGAGAAATACTATTGTGCGAAAGCACTCATCGACAGTAGGGTTTTTTAGGTAGGTGTTTAGAAAAAATAAACACTATGGCGCATTAACCGATCCAGTTTGCGCCAGACCAAATGCCGCTGTTAACCAAGTCTTTAGCGACTTTAGTCATGGTGGCTCGGGTAGCGAGGGCACTTGGGGAGAGGTCGTCATCCGGTAAACTCACGAGATAGTTTCGACGAATCAATTGGTTATCTTCAACTCGACGGATACAAAGCCCACTTTTATCAAACCGAGCCGCCGCCGATCCGGGTTGAATCGTAGCGCCAAAACCTTGATGAACTGTATCCATTAGTAGAGTGAGCCCATCAACTTCCATAATGATATTGGGTTGAATATTGTGGCGCTCAAATGCTGCCATCAAGTTGGTGCGTAATCCATGTAAACCACTTGGCATAATCAATTTGGTTTCGGCTAGATCCTTGATATGTACAGGGGAGCTTGCGTCCGATGCTGCCACGTGCTCCGGTGCGCAGATAAGAAATAGCTCTTCATCGAGTAGAGCTCTTGTACTCCAGCGATGTACGGTCTCTTTATGAAAGAGAATGGCTAAATCTAGCTGCCGTGCATTGAGCATATTCTCTAGGTAGCCAGACAGCATCTCGACAATGTGTAAGTGAATATGGGGATACTGTTCTCTCATTGCTCGAATCAGTGGCAGCGCTAGAACCGTGGCTGTCGTGGGAGGCATGCCTATACTGACATAGCCACTGGCGCGCTCTTTCTGAGCCGCAATGACAGCTTGTTCGGCCTGTCTCACTGCTAATTGCGCATGATGCATAAATGCCATGCCTGCACTCGTGGGGAGCGCACCAGTTGATGTCCTATTCAGAAGACGTGTGGATAGCTCGTTTTCTAATTTTGAGATTTGTTGGCTTAAGGCAGAAGTACCTACATCGAGCTCAAGAGCCGCCTTACCTAGGCTGCCGCATTCCACCACCTTTAGAAAGTACCTAAGCTGTCGCAGTTCCATCGTTCTTCCTTCTGTGTTTATCGTCGATCAAAATAAGGCGCTAGTTAAGTGCCTTTTGGCGGTTGCGTAAGCGGCCGCCAAACGTATTGAGCATCAAGCCCAGTAACACGACTAAGATACCGGCCCATTGCTGATGACTGATGCTTTCATCCAGTATCAGTGCGGCAGATGTCAGTCCAACTACTGGCACGCCCAATGAAAGGGGGGCGACAGTGCCAGCACTGTAGCGGGTCATCAGCAGGCTCCACAAACCGTAACCGGCCAACGTCGCAACCACAGACAAGTAACCAAGGATTGCCAGCGTCGACCAATTAATGCTGATGATATTGGACCACATGAGCTGTGGCCCATCGATAAAATACGCCGCGATATAGAAAGGAATGGCTGCTAGCCAAGCGCTCCAGACGATGAAGCCCAAATCTGATTGGTAGCCTTTTTGACTAATGGCTTTGGTGGCAATATTGCCAATCGCCCAACTGGACGCGGCTGCAAGCGTCAGGACAAAACCGAGTAAGGTCATGTTGGTTTCTTCTCCGGCGTTGCCGATAACCGCCAAACCCACTCCCGCAATGGCGATGGCGAGTACCTGATAGGGACGAACCACTTCTTTAAGTAATAAAACCGAAAACAGTAGCGTGAACACCGCTTGCGATTGGAGGACTAACGACGCCAGCCCCGCCGGCATGCCAAAGATCATGCCGCTAAATAACAAAGCAAATTGGCCGAAGTTCAAAGATAAAGCGTACAGAAGACACCACTTTAACGGCGTCTTGGGGCGTGCGAAGAAAAAGCTACCGATCAGAGCCAAGACAAGAAAGCGGGTGCCGCCCAGCATCATCGGGGTCATGGCATCTAGTCCCCAACGAATGACTACAAAGTTAAATCCCCATGCGAAAATAATGAAGAGTCCGAGTAGCATGTCTCTTGCAGTCATAGCCTGATTCCTTGTATGTGGCAATGGGTCACTGTAACGAGTTCGAGATCTAACAGACAAGAAATAAAGAACAGCGCCATGAATATTCGTTATTTCACTTCACAGTCAATCAGACCATCCTTAACGCGCACTGTAAGCGAATCACCGGGGCTTACCTCTGCGACCGATCGAATCACATGCTTGTCTTTGCTCGCGATCGCATAACCACGAGACAAAATATTCAGGGGACTGACAAGGTTCAGCTTCTCCACCACATTGGCAAAGCGATCTTGTTTGCGGCTAAGGGTTTGGCCTAGAGCTTGGCGTAAACGTTGTTGTAAAGCCGCAATGCGCTCGTCGTGGTTCTGAATCTTTCTGCTCGGTGTGGCTTGGATTAAGCGTTGTTGCAGATGCTGAGTGCGCACTTTGTTTTGCTGCACATGGCTGAGTAGGGCAGCTTTTAAGCGTTGCTTATTTTGGTTTAGGCGCTGTTGCTGCTGCTCGATACGCTCTTTTGGATGACGAATGCGTTGTGTGAGAAAGTCTAAGCGTTGCTGATGCTGCTGTAGGGTTTGTTCGAAACGACGAGTAAAGAGATGCTCAAAATGGCTGATTTGCTGCTGCAAGTTGCGCACATCTGGGCTTAATAATTCTGCTGCCGCAGTAGGCGTCGCTGCACGGACATCGGCGACAAAATCAGCGATGGTGAAGTCCACTTCATGACCTACCGCCGAAACAATCGGTGTTTTAGCGTTGAAAATGGCGCGCGCCAGCGCTTCGTCGTTAAAGCTCCACAAATCTTCTAAAGAACCACCGCCTCGTCCGACGATGATGGCGTCAAAATGTCCGCTAATGTCAGCACGTTCCAGTTGTTGGCGAATATTGGTGGCGGCCCCTTCTCCCTGCACTAGGGTTGGCAAAATCGTTAACTCGGTCAACGGGAAGCGCCGTTTAAAGGCAATCACCATATCGCGTACGGCGGCACCTTTAGAAGAGGTAATGATTGCCACTCGTTCAGGGCGTGTTGGTAGCGGCTTTTTATGGGCTGGATCAAATAGGCCTTCCGCTTGCAGCTGGTTCTTTAAACGCTCGAAAGCGGCTTGCAAAGCGCCTTCGCCAGCGGCTTCCATGGATTCGACCATTAGCTGGCAATCGCCACGGGCACCATAAAAGGTAACTCGTGCGCGCAGGCGCACGAGGTCGCCATCTTTAGGACGAAACTTCACGGCGATATTCTTACCTTTAAACATGGCGCAACGGATTTGTGCGCGATCGTCTTTGAGGGAAAAATACCAGTGTCCAGAGGTCGGACGAGCCAAATTAGAGATCTCTCCTTCGACCAAAATCCAAGGCAGGCTGGCTTCTAGCAATTGCTGAATCTGGCGGTTCAATTCCGAGACCGTGAAAGTAGGTTCTGAACTGTGCAAAGTTGTAAATTTTTTCATCAATCTCACTTGGTTTTGATTTACCGATTCACAATGTTGGAGTAGAATTACTTGCCATCTTAAACCCAGTTGGCATTGGAAATTCCCTATTATGTTACGAATCGCACAAGAAGCATTAACGTTTGACGACGTATTGCTTATCCCCGGCTATTCTGAAGTTCTTCCTAAAGATGTGAGTTTGAAAACTCGTATCACTAAGGACATCGAACTTAATATTCCTCTTGTTTCTTCTGCCATGGATACGGTGACAGAACACCGCATGGCGATTGCATTGGCGCAAGAAGGCGGCATCGGCATTATCCACAAAAACCTGACGATTGAGCAACAAGCGGCGGAAGTTCGTCGTGTGAAAAAATTCGAAAGTGGCATCGTTCAGGATCCTGTAACCATCAACCCAACTGCGACTGTTCGCGAATTGATGGAATTAACAGCAGCACACAACATCTCTGGTGTACCTGTTGTCGAAGGCAAAGACCTTGTTGGTATCGTAACCAGCCGTGATGTTCGTTTTATCAAAGATTTCGACAAAACTGTTGCCGACATCATGACGCCAAAAGAGCGTTTGGTAACAGTGCTTGAAGGCGCATCAAGCGGTTCAATCCGTAAACTACTTCACGAACACCGCATCGAAAAAGTACTAGTTGTGAACGAGCAGTTCGAACTACGTGGCATGGTGACAGTAACTGACATCAACAAAGCGCAGACTTTCCCGCTTGCTTGTAAAGACGAGCATGGCCGTCTACGTGTTGGCGCTGCGGTAGGCACGGGTGCTGACACACCAGATCGTGTTAAAGCTCTAGCGGAAGCGGGTGTTGACGTTATCGTAGTGGACACGGCTCACGGTCACTCTAAAGGCGTTATCGACCGCGTACGTTGGGTGAAAGAAAACTTCCCTAAAGTACAGGTAATTGGCGGCAACATCGCGACGGCTGAAGCGGCGATTGCGCTAGCAGATGCGGGCGCTGACGGCGTAAAAGTCGGTATCGGCCCAGGCTCTATCTGTACCACTCGTATCATCGCTGGTGTGGGCGTTCCGCAAATCAGTGCGGTAGCAAACGTTGCTGCAGCAATGAACGAGCGTAACATTCCTGTTATCGCAGACGGCGGTGTTCGCTTCTCTGGTGACATTGCCAAAGCGCTAGCGGCTGGTGCAAGTGTTATCATGGTCGGCGGTCTACTGGCTGGTACGGATGAAGCGCCAGGTGAAGTGGTTCTGTTCCAAGGTCGTTCATTCAAAGCGTACCGTGGTATGGGCTCGCTAGGTGCGATGTCTCAATCACAAGGTTCTTCTGATCGTTACTTCCAAGACTCCAGCAGTGTTGAGAAGCTTGTTCCAGAAGGTATCGAAGGTCGTGTACCATCGAAAGGCCCAATGGCAACTGTTGTTCACCAATTGATGGGTGGCGTTCGCTCTTCAATGGGTTACACTGGTTCACCTGATATCGAGACAATGCGTACGAAAACGCAATTCTCACAAATTACCGGCGCTGGTATGCGTGAAAGTCATGTTCATGACGTGACGATCACCAAAGAAGCTCCAAACTATCACGTTGGTTAAGCGCTGATAGAATAAAAACCAAGATGGGGCGTAGTTTCTGCGCCCCATCTTCTTTTTTTTTTGAACAGCTCTTACTGGGTAGGAGCGAAGGACTAGCTAAAAATGTCGCAAGATATCCACGCTCATAAAATTCTTATTCTTGATTTTGGTTCTCAATACACGCAGCTGATTGCTCGTCGTGTCCGTGAAATTGGTGTTTTCTGTGAAATCCGTGCGTTTGACATGGAAGAGCAAGAAATCCTAGATTTCAATCCAAAAGGTATCATCCTAGCGGGTGGTCCTGAGTCTGTAACGGAACAAGGTTCACCACGTGCTCCTGAAATCGTCTTCACACTAGGTGTACCTGTTTTGGGTATTTGTTACGGCATGCAAACCATGGCCGAGCAAATGGGCGGTAAAGTTCAAGGATCTGAATTGCGTGAATTTGGTTACGCGCAAATCCGCACACATGGCAACTACTCTCTGCTAGATGGCATTGAAGATCACGTTGCAAACAACGGTGTTGCTTTGCTAGACGTGTGGATGAGCCACGGTGACAAAGTGGTTGATATGCCAGAAGGCTTTGCTTTGATGGCTTCCACTGAAAGTTGTCCAATTGCGGCCATGGCCCACGAAGCGAAAAAATTCTACGGTGTTCAATTCCACCCAGAAGTAACACACACGAAACAGGGCGGTCGTATTCTGTCTCGTTTCATCGTTGATATCTGTGGTTGTGAAACGCTATGGACACCTGCCAACATTGCTCAAGATGCGATTGATCGCATGAAAGAGCAAGTCGGCAACAAGAAAGTGCTACTAGCGCTTTCTGGTGGCGTGGACTCTTCTGTGGTAGCGGCATTGCTACACAAAGCGATCGGCCCACAGCTAACATGTGTATTCGTTGATAACGGTCTTCTTCGTCTTAACGAAGGCGATCAAGTGATGGCGATGTTCAAAGAGAACATGGGCGTTAACGTTATCCGTGTTGATGCTGAAGACCTATTCCTAGGTAAGCTAGCGGGCGAAGCAGACCCAGAGAAGAAGCGTAAAATCATCGGTAACACCTTCATCGAAGTATTCGACGAAGAAGCTGCAAAACTGACCGAAGTAGAGTTCCTAGCACAAGGTACTATCTACCCTGACGTAATCGAGTCGGCGGCGTCTAAAACAGGCAAAGCGCACGTTATCAAGTCGCACCACAACGTGGGTGGTCTACCAGAAGACATGAAGATGCAACTGGTTGAACCTCTTCGTGAGCTGTTTAAAGACGAAGTGCGTAAGCTAGGTCTAGAACTAGGTCTACCATACGACATGGTTTACCGTCACCCATTCCCAGGACCAGGTCTAGGTGTGCGTATCCTTGGTGAAGTGAAGAAAGACTACGCTGACATCCTACGTCGTGCTGACGCAATCTTCATCGAAGAGCTACGCAAAGCGGGTTACTACGAGAAGACAAGCCAAGCGTTTGCAGTATTCCTACCCGTTAAATCGGTAGGCGTTGTAGGCGATGGCCGTCGTTACGAATACGTGGTTGCACTACGTGCGGTAGAAACCATCGACTTCATGACAGCACGCTGGGCGCACCTACCATACGAGCTACTAGAGAAAGTATCGGGTCGTATCATCAACGAAATCGAACACATCTCACGCGTGACTTACGACGTATCGTCTAAGCCACCAGCAACTATTGAGTGGGAATAATTCAGCGTTAGGTAACACCTTGCACTGAACAGCAATAAACACTCCCAAGCCCGCTATCTAGCGGGCTTTTTCATATCTAACGGCCAAATCATTTGGCACTGTCTAGCAGCTTCAAGCACGGTTTGACCGGGGTATAGCGGTGGGTATTATTTTCTCCAAACACCATGCTCAATCCCGATGCCATAACGCGACATTTCTACGACTCATGGTATGGGTTTTGTCTAACTGGCTGAAAGTAAAAGAGAAAATAGACTCAAAAACATAGGTTTTACAGCATGGTATTAAACTCAACGGAGAACCATAGTCATGCTGACCGATACCAAGATCAGAAACCTAAAGCCCAAGGATAAACTCTACAAAGTAAACGACCGTGATGGCTTGTACGTGGCGGTCACCGCAGCGGGCACCAAGTCCTTTCGTTACAACTATTCTATCAATGGACGCCAGGAAACGATTACCTTTGGCCGCTATGGCAATGGTGGCATCAGCCTCGCAGAAGCCCGTGAGCAGCTTGGAGAGGCTAAGAAACTAATCGCGAATGGAAGGTCTCCTGCAAAGGAAAAAGCGCGTAGCAAAGCTCGTGTGAAGGATGCGGCAACATTTGGAGCCTGGGCAGACAAGTGGTTACGCGGTTATCAAATGGCAGAGTCCACCCGAGATATGCGCCGCTCGATCTATGAACGTGAACTCAAAGCCAAGTTTGGCAATCTCCAGCTAACAGAAATCTCCCATGAGGACCTACGCATGCTGACTAACAGCATCGTGGATCGAGGTGCACCGGCCACGGCAGTGCATACCCGTGAGATTGTGATGCAGGTATTTCGTTGGGCCATGGAGCGCGGCCAGAAGGTAGAGAACCCTGCCGATCATGTACGGCCAAACTCTATTGCTCGATTCCAGCCACGGGACCGCTCGTTAACGCCAGAAGAGATCGGCGTGATGTACAAGTATCTGGAGAAGGTGGGTACCAGCCCAGTTAACCGCGCAGCGGCTAAACTGCTCCTGCTAACCATGGTGCGAAAAGGGGAGTTGTGCCAGGCAAAATGGAGTGAGATCAATTTCAGTGAAGCCCTATGGAGTATTCCTAAAGAACGAATGAAGCGCCGCAAACCTCACTTGGTGTTCCTATCACGCCAAGCGATAGATTTGTTAGTTGCGTTAAAGACCTTTGCCGGCGGCTCAGAGTATATCCTACCGTCGCGTTATGACACTGATCAGCCTATGAGTAACGCCACAATTAACCTGGTGTTGAAATACACCTTCCAGGCGGCCCAGAAAGACGGCATACCGATGGAAAAGTTTGGCCCACACGACCTACGCCGTACAGCAAGCACCTTGCTTCATGAGGCGGGTTATAACAGTGATTGGATTGAGAAATGCCTAGCCCACGAACAGAAAGGCGTCAGAGCCATCTACAACAAAGCCGAGTACCGAGAGCAGCGCGCGGCCATGTTGCAGGATTGGGCGGATATGATTGATGAGTGGACGACTACCCATTAGCTACCATGATTTAATCCTTGCTGCGCTAGGCGTTGCATATTGAGAGAGCTAGTGGATAATCCAGCTCGGCTAAAACGATAACGCATGTATGCTGAAATATCTTCCTCATGAGAAGATACAATTAGCTGGCAATGATTCAGCTCACAGCGAAGTAAATCTGTCAGAGAAGCGATATTTACTTCATCTAAAGATTGGGATGGATCATCGATTAAAATTAGTGGAACGTTAGCGTAGACCTTGTTAAGTGACAAAAAGAAAGCAAGGCCAAGCGCTGATATTTGTCCAGTGCTCATGGACATTACTGCGTCATGATCTGATTTCTCAGCTGTAAGGAATCTTAGTTGCTTACCTTCTTTACTTTCTATAAAGAGGCCAAGTCCCCGCTGATAATTCTGTATCAAGCGACCGCTATAAATATGGAAAATTAGCTCAATCTCAGAAATTGTTTGGTCCGCATACTTTTGTTCCGACTTTATTAAAGTTTCACGCAAACGGTTAACTTTATCTTTTGCTTTATGCGCAGCGCTATTTTCACGCCGGATCTTTTCAATTTCCGTACTGCAGAGTTGGATTTTACTGCTTCTGGCTAAATTAGCTTTTGACTTTATGTAGAGTTCTTTATTTTTTAGCTCACTTGGATCAAGCGTATAGAAATCACTAAGTTCCTTAAAAGCGTCTCCAATGCTTTGACGCCAATCCTCAGGAAGGACCTCTGTCTCATTGGTTTTTTTTAGCTCTTATCTGCATGAGAAGGTTATCTACACGGCTGTTTACGGTCACTATATCTTCGTTGAATTGAAAATCAATATTAAGGTCCCTTTCTTTGAGCTGCTTAGCTAGTAACTGCAAAGCAGGTAAATCTACTCTTACTTGCTTTAAAGCCTTGTGGAGTGCTTCGTTGTACTGAGGCTTCACTAGTTTGAGCCTCTCTTGGATAACTAATTCAAGAGAGGCTAACTCAGAGTTCATTGATGATGTTAAGGTAACAAGGCTTTGTCCATCCTGGCTTAAAATCCCTTCGAGCCGCTTTGCTTTTTCCTCAATAGCCGATAACATGAGTTCATGTGTTTGCCAATCATGTCCACAAAGCGGACAATGCTTATCAGTTGGATAAAGCTTTCCATGCTCTTCCACCATCTTACTTTTAAGGATTTTTAACTCAGTAACGGAGCTTTCATTAGCTGTAATTCTGCTTTTGATGCTATCGCGCTGTTTGATCTGCTTCTCAAACCATTCTAGTCGATCAGGCTGCAAACTAGGTAGCTTGCGCGCCTGTTCGATAGAGATTAGAGAAGCTCCCTTTTGAGTGATTGATACGGCATAATCTAGTAAGTCTACTTGTTCTTTGGTCCTGTCTAAACTATCTAGCCTGTTTATGTCATTTCCAAATTTTGCTAAGTTGGTTAGGGAAAAAGCATATCTATTAATGTACGCCTCTATCTTTTCATTAGCATCTCTTATCTGAATTGCATTTTTTAAAGGAATTAGTTCAATTAGTTTTTGAACGGATTCAATAAATATATTATAAGTCTCATTGTTAAAAATAGGGAATGGCTCTTCTTTATCCCAAGTGGGTTGAGGTTCTATAGTTGATATTTTTTTAAACTCTATAAATTCATCAGTAACTGAATTTATTTCTTTTAGATCTTCAAGTTCTTTTTCTAGGGAACTTAATCTTTCTACCCGTTCACTATTATTTATTGATCTAGTTATCTTGCTTAAAGTGATGTTGCAGTTGTCAATTTCATTTTTAATGTCGCTAGTGTTAAATAAATTTCCTAATGCTTCTTTTCTCTCGTCGATTCTAGTGTGAAGAAGCTTGTTTTGACCTTGCTCTAAATAATTTAGAAAAGAGAAGTTCTCTCTGAAATTATTCCCGAAAATAGAATCTAAATAATCGTTTTCTCTCTTGTTGTTTGATGTGAAGGAATTTGATTCGAATGATGGTAGTTCATATAATGTGAAATGTTTAAATTTGTCAGCTCTATTGTTTGATTTTGTTTTGAAAGATTTTGATGGGGTGTGCCTTGCTAGGGTTAGTTTTTTTTCTCCATTATAGAACTCGATTTTTATATATAGATCTTTCTCTTCAGATCGATTGTTCCAAAATAAATTGTCATCATAGTTTGACTTATTTCTAGTCATTAAGGTTGTAAATAAATTCTGTATTCTTTTTATTTGTCCTGTTAGTAATAGCTCAATTGCATCGAAAACACTGGTTTTTCCGTATCCATTTGGCCCATCAAGTGTCAACAGGTCAGATTTTTCAAGGTCTAAATTAATATTTTTGAATGCTTTGAAGCTAGATATTTCAATCTGTTTTATTTTCCAATTCATGCTTGATTAGCTCCTGAACTAAATCTTCTATATTGTTTTTGTTCGCTTTTTTTATTAATTCATAGGTTTCAGATAGATTTTTCTCTGATACGGATTCTTCTGCTTGTAAGCGAAGTGAAATAAGTTCGCTATGCTTGAAAGGTAATTCTATAAACGGTAGCTTTATAAAAACTTTTGCAGCTACACTATATTTTGTGGGAGCTAATGGGTCATCTTTATAGTTGTTGAACTGGTTTTTGTCAGAGATGATTTCTTTTATTTCTTTAAAAGATGAGCCTCTAATTAGACTGTTTTCTGCATCGCTAAAATATAAGATGTACTTCTTGAAATGGTGAGGATCCTCCTCGATTTCAAATATTTTCTCCTCAAGGATTTTGAAATCAGATAGCTTATCGATCTGGTGTATACAAATAAGATCGCAATTTTTCTTGAAAGCAGGATTGTTTTGAAATGATTCAGGTGCAGAACGATTTATTTTATAGTTCAATTCTGATGGTGTGGCTAGGCTATCTAGTCTATGCAGTATTACAAAACGAATAGACTCACCAGACTCACGAATATAAAAGCTTGATGTTTCGTCCTCTTTTTCTCTTTCAAATCTATGGTCGATAAGTGCTTCATCAATAATTCTATACATCACTTTAATGCCGCCTCTGCATCTTTTTGGTTGATTATTTTTAGACAAAATGATTTTGTTATGTTGCTGTCAATTCGATCTTTAACTTCTTGGCAGCTTAGGTCTTCATGATGAGTGTATTTAGTGTTAATAATAAAGGAGTCGACTGACTTATATGCGATAAGATGGTTGTACTCGAATAAAAGTTTAAGGAGATCTTCATTACTTTCCATTTCATCTAATAAGTCTGAAGTGCAGCCATCTTTATCCTCTAAATCTCTTATGTCTAGCGCTGTTGGTAAGAAAAACTTTCTGTCTCGATCTTTATAGTGAGGAAAATTTTTAAGTATTGGGTCAATGTCCAGTTTTTCAATCAAATCTGAGTATCGTCTGATGTCTGATTTTTGAATAGTGTTGAAACGCTCTGATGGCTTCATTAGTTGACATAGAGATTTTAGGTTTTCTGTGCTTATTGATCGAATATGGTTGAATAAGTTTATTGATCTAAAATATGTTTTTTCTGGAATGCTTTCTAAAGATTGATCAAGCTTTGTTTCTAGAAAAATGTATAAGTCTGACTTTAGTTTAAGGGATGAGTACTCTTTATCATTATAGGATTTTTCGTCTAATGTTTCATTTAGAATGTTTTTAGAATGTATTCGGTTGTTATAAGCTGCTTCATTAGCCTTCTGGCCGTCTATCTGTACTAGTTTGTGTATTTCTAGAGCTTTATTGCTTATTTTTTCAGATAAAATGCAATAATTATTGTTGATCAGTGTTTCACTTAGGTTGACCTTATTTTTTAAGGAGATCTCTTTTATTATATCTTTTGTGAGGTTCTCGATTTCTCCTAGCCCACAATATTTTTTATTTTTATAAGAATAAAATTTAACTACTTCTCCGTTTATTCCAATATGATCATTTGTGTCGTCTAAATCAACTGATACGTGGAAGTATCTGGTTATGCCTTTAGTTCGATCAAGCTCAATTTTTGAGGACTTTTCTAATGCATCAGCATAGCCGCTTCTATACTTGCTTATCTTTGCTTTTACTTGATGTGCACTGGTTAATTTGTTGTCTTCGTAAATAGCAAAATCATCAGAACTATCTAGTTGAAGTGAAAAATCTTCTTTACCTTCGTTTATTAATCTTAGGCAATGATATAGCGCTACTTTCCCCTGATAGACGAAACCACTCCATGTAGTAATTGCGCTACTTGGATATTGATTAACTACATTGCTGCTCATATCGAAATTCACTCTGACTTATTAATTTTATATATAGGGATATTTAGTCTAGGAAAAATCGTACATCTAGTACTCCTAGTGCTTTAGATACCGCTTGTGGTGATATATTCTTACCTTCTAGCTCCGTCAATCTCTCTGAAATTTGTGTCTGGTTAAGCCCTTGCTTCAGAACGAGAATTTGTTTCTTACGATCCGTAAGTCTTGAGTCAACCATGTGACGAGCGATGTCCCTGAGTTTTCCTTCATCATCAGCACCCAGTAATGTACCTGCTCCTGTTAAGCGCACGATGGCATCATCAATGAGCCGTTTGGTTTCTCCTTCAACCGCTATTGGGCACTTAAAGTTATGTTTAACGTACTCGAAATATGCCTGGGCGTGTTCTTGTGTAACCGTCTTACCTTCTAAAAAGAGATAGAAAAAGCGATCAATAAGCTCTTCTGCTGATAAGGATCTTAGCTCTTTGTCATCTAACACTGGCTTATACTCCACGGCACCAGCGACATGAAGTTGTAAGCGTCGAAACTCCTTTTCAAATTGCTCTTTTGATTGCAGAGCACTTTTGTAAGCAGGATTCCAAGTGAGGCCATCTTTGTTTCTTGGCCGATGGCGAGTGCAATATCTATGACTAAGTTGCAACTTTTTCTTTTGCTCGTCATTAGCTTCTTGCTGGTCGTCTGGGTCTAGCAGGTTGTTATCTAGTCGATAGAAGTACTCGGCCAGTTCATTTCTTTGGCCGCATAGCTCGCAATAGGTTTGCTTGCGTCTTGCATTGATCTTTATATCTGGGCTGTGGTGCTTAAAGCGTGTTGGTGTTAGGTGCAGCATCCATAGAAGTTCCAGCAGGTTATCGACGGTTGCCTGAAACCGGAAGTCTATCGGTCGGCATTGGTGCTCTGTGTTCATAAAGTGTCTAAGCTGCTGCTTGATCGAGTCATGAGCACTTTTAAAGCCCATCATCACGATCAAGTTGGTCAATGGAGTCTCTGCTTTGAATTTGGGTCCATATTTTACGGATACTCTACGGTAGAAATTTCGTACTAGTGGAAATTCTGATTGTGAATCTTGCACCGGTGCGTGGCGAAGATTCCAATAAGGGTTCGGAAAGAAGTGAAAATGAGTTTCCGGTAGAGAATTCAGAAACGCTGATACCTTGGGATCAAGGACTTCTAGGATAAGCTCGCCAATAGGGCGCTTATCCGTTTCTTTTTTGATGTCTGCATGAGCATCTTTTAGATGGTTTCTAGGATCTTTTCTATGGGAGTGTACGGAATAGTTCGCCCAACGATCCCTAAACTCTCGTATGCCTTCGGCAACAAGAGCGTCGCAGTCTTCCCAGACAGAGATAAAGTGTCTGTCTAGGCGATCACTAGCTTCCTTTTCGATTTCCGCATATTCCATTGCCACACCTTCAAGCCCATAGCATTAGGTCATGTTACTACTGGTTAAATAGTGAGTCTATTAGCAACTAGTCGCAATGTTTGGCTGCTGTTTTAGGGTGGAGCTCTGAAAATAAATGGCGTTTTCAACTTTTTCCTCCACAAGGTCCAATCAAGCTTCAAATGAATACAGGCATAGTCAGGTTTCAGTAACTAAGAGGAGGCCGTGACATGCAGGAGCTAGCACATAAAACCCTAATTAATCGAAAAACACTTTTACGAATGGTGCCGCTTTCGGATCGGACCATTTACAACTTAGAGCAGCAAGGTGAGTTCCCTCGTCGTATTGTCCTAACTAGTCGCAGTGTGGCCTGGGATCTTGCTGAGATAGAAGAGTGGATCGAACAACGCCGCAAGAGTGCGCTTAAGGCGGCTCGCCCTGGATACTTCGGGGGTAACTGATTATGCGAATCGATTTTTATGAAACCCTTATGACTCCGGCTCAAGAGATGGACTACGTCTTACCAAGTCTATTGGTGGGCTCATTTGGTGCATTTGTTGCGCCAGGTGGTATGGGTAAGTCTATGTTTGCCTTAGAGCTGGCGATACATATTGCGGGTGGCCCAGATCTCTTAGGTGTTGGGCCATTGAAACAAGGCCCTGTGGTTTACATTTCTGCCGAGGATCCAGTATTAGCTATTGAAGATCGAATACGTAACATCGGAAAACATCTAAGCCAAGAGCAAATAAAGACCATTAGGCAAAACCTTGTGATTGAGTCAGTTTTAGGCCGAACCCCAGATCTATTGGATGAAAAGTGCGTTGAACTATTGGTGAAACAATCAGAAGGCCGAAGGCTTTTGATCTTGGATACATTACGCCGTTTTAGCACTGAAGATGAGAACTCAAGCAGTGCTATGTCCCAGGTATTAAACCGTATAGAGCTGATTGCTCGTGATACAAATGCTGCGGTGATTTTTACCCATCACACTAGCAAAGATTTAGATGCTCAATACACGGGGCGAGGCTCTTCTGTAATCGCTTATCACAGTCGTTGGCAATCTGTACTGCGTGAAATGACGAAAAGCGAGGCCAATGAATTTGGTATAGATGAAACGAAACGCACGAGCTATCTACGCTATAGCATCAACAAAGCCAACTTTGGGTCATGCTACAACGGAAGCTGGCTAATTCGGCGTGAGAATGGGTTGTTAGAGAAAGTAACGCTGCAAAAGCAACAGAAGTCACAGAAGCCGTCTAATGGGCGAGTACGTGGAGAAGCCTAGGTATCAACTAACGCACGCTAGGCATGCTCCATCGCACTGCTTAGCTCCTGGGCTTTTTCGAGCGCTGCAAAAAGGTGAGCGTAAAAAGTCCAAGTTGGATGTGGTATACGACTACGGCAAAGGGCGCTTGATTGAGTTCAGCGGACCTGAGCCGTTAGGGGCGGATGATTTGCGAGTGCTTCAGGGCTTAATAGCGATGGCTGGACCAAAAGGGTTAATTCTTAAGCCTGAACCCAACACAGAGGATGGGCAGCAATTGCGGCTGTTTCTGGAGCCGAAATGGGAGGCTATCGATATGGACGCTATTGTGGTGAAAGGCAGTTATAGGGCGCTTGCTAGGGAAATAGGGTATGCCAGCATTAACTACTACAAAACCATAAAGGCGTGTATTGAGCGGATGTGGAAGGTGTCGATTATTGTTCAACATGGAAGCAAACGAAAAGGTTTTCGCTTGCTGGCAGAGTATGAGAGTGATGATGTCGCCGGACACTTATACGTGGCGTTAAATCCTATGATTGCTGAAGCTATTCTTCCTGACGGTCAGTACATCCGTATCGATATGGACGAAGTCAGGGCGTTACGCAGTGAGAACGCACGCCTAATTCATCAGCGTCTCTGTGCGTGGATTAATCCAGGTCAAACAGAAAAGGTGTCCTTAGATACGCTATGCGGCTATCTGCATCAAAACCCTGTCACTGGTGCAACGCTGCGCAAACGTCATGAGCGACTAAGACGCGCTTTAGATGAGTTACAAAGCTTAGGGTGGCTTGTTACGGAATACCGAAAGGGGATGTTTGAAGTACAAAGACCATAACTTAAGCCCATTTTAACGGTCACATACCCCCATTTTAACTGTCACATTAGCCCATTTTAACGGTCACGTTTTTGAAGTTTAAAAATCGCTGTAAGCCTTGATATTAAAGGGCTACAGGGGGTGCACTAAAAAACGGTCTAAGATCTCTCTAAGATCTTTCTACTAGGCGTAGTCTTTAACGCCCTAGTAGGGCTAAGACTTTGCCGCAGATAAACACTTGCATGGAGTTAAACCGTGTTTATTGACATATGAAGGGCAGAGCACAAGACAAGGTGTTTTATTGACACTTGAGGGGCAGAGCGCAAAACAGGGCATTTTATTGACATATGAGGGGCACTGTTCAAAACCGGCTGATTAGCTTTGGTTAGCGAGGAAAGTAGTAGGAAAGCTGTGTTTTTCGGTGTCGTGATAGTGAGTAAAGCCATCACAAGTAAATCGCTGTAAGACCGCTATTTTAGCGCTATTCAGTCGCTATAAGTGCGCTGTAACTATCGGTTTTTAAAACGAAAAGAGTGGTGAGCAGGCAAAAACAGATGAAAACAGGGAAATGCACAGAAATGCAGACTTCTATGCAGAGGTTACCTTGCTAAAACCAATGCTGATATGCGGGCAGGATGTGTGAAGTAGGCCCACCATGCAAGCATGGCGAAGCCTCTTCACTTATGTGACTTATTCGCACCTTCGGCGCTCAACGTTGATCCTGCCCTGCGGGGCGAAAGAGAGGATACACAAATGGAGAACAACACAAATAAGACGACGAGAAAGAATAGCCCACCGATTAAGGTCTATTGCCTACCGGAAGAGCGTGCGCTGATTGAATCTATGTCAGCACAGGCAGGGCTCAGTGCTTCGACCTATTTGCGCGAAGTCGGCCAGGGCTATCGTATCCAGGGAATTACCGATGCAGAGCAAGTACGCGAGTTAGTGCGGGTCAATGGTGATTTAGGGCGTTTGGGTGGATTGCTGAAGTTATGGCTTAGCAATGATGCCAAGGTGGCACATGTTGGGGCCAATACGATCTTGGCAGTGCTTAATCGTATCGAGGTGACGCAAGATCAAATGAGTTCGCTTATGGAGTCCATTCTTCGTCCGAGGGCGGACCAATGATCGCCAAGCATGTACCGATGCGTTCACAGGGCAAATCTGATTTTGCTGGCCTGGTGAATTACCTCACCGATCACCAGAGTAAAGAACATCGACTTGGTAGCGTTCGTTTAAATAACTGTGAAGCGGAAACCGTGCGCGATGCGATCAGTGAAGTGTTGGCGACTCAGTTTGCGAACACCAGAGCGAAGAGTGATAAAACCTATCACCTGATAGTGAGCTTCCCGAGTGGTGAGCGGTTAGAAGCGAATACCTTGGCTGCGATAGAAGAGCGTATTTGTCAGGGGTTGGGTTATGGGGAGCATCAGCGTGTCAGTGCGGTACACAACGATACGGACAATCAACATATCCATATCGCCATCAATAAGATTCACCCCACGCGCAACACAATCCATGAACCGTATTACCCGCATAAGAAGCTAGCGGAAATGTGCGAGGCCATTGAGCAAGACTTTGATTTACAGCCGGATAATCATATACCACGCAAGCGCGGGTCTGAATCACGGGCGATGGATATGGAACGGCATTCGGGTATTGAAAGCTTAGTTGGTTGGGTGAGGCGTGAATGTATGGACGAGATCAAATCAGCCAATAGCTGGCAGGCGTTGCACCAGGTCATGCAGGACAACGGTTTACAGTTAAGAACCAGAGGTAATGGGCTAGTAATTGTTGCCGAGGGTGAAGCGATCATTAAAGCGAGCACCTTGGGACGTGAGTTTTCTAAACCCAAACTCGAAGCGCGCCTTGGTCCCTTTGAAGCGGCTGCAACGGATTCTGTTAAGCCGAGCCGCCAATACACACATCGACCGGTTCGCTTGAAGGTGAATACCACCGAGCTATATGCCCGTTATCAAGCAGAGCAGAAACATGCCGCAGCGAGTAAGTCGCAAGCCCTTGAACAGGCGCGCCGTGATAAAGATCGACAGGTTGAAAACGCCAAGAGAAAAGGGCGAAGCCGTCGTGCGGCGATTAAGTTAACTGGTAGTAATAAGCTTACTAAGAAGCTTTTGTACAAACAGGCCAGTGTTGCATTGAAAAGCGATCTTGAACGTATCCACAAACGTTACCAAGAGCAACGGCAAACGATATATCAAAGCAATAAACGCCAAGCCTGGGCGGATTGGTTAAAAAGCCAAGCATTGCAGGGAGATAGCGAAGCCCTCAAAGCGCTACGCAGCCGAGAAGCGGCACAAAAGCTTAAAGGGAACACACTTAAAGGAGATACAGTTCAGTCCGAGCCCAAAGTAACGGCCGATACGATTACGAAAAAAGGCACCATTATTTATCGAGCAGGTAACAGCGCCGTGCGTGATGATGGTGAGCGTCTACAAGTGGCGACGGCTTCCAACCAAACCAGTGTCTTAGCTGCGCTAAAGGTAGCAATGGAGCGTTACGGTAATCGCATTACCGTGAATGGCTCGCCTGAGTTCAAGGCGCGAGTAATCAAGGCAGCAGTCGATGGCAACCTGTCTATAAAGTTTGTCGACCAAGGGCTAGAGCGCCGTCGTCAGGCATTAATGGCCCAGAACAAAAAGGCCAAACGGTCAGATAAGCCTGGTGTGTTACCGATTGGCAAAGTGCCACCTTCACGCCGTGGCCGGTTGCAGAACCTATCTCAGTTAGAGGTTTTAGCTATTAGGTCAGGCTCAGTAACTGAAAAAGCGGCGGTCATGCCAGCATTAGAGCAGCGTAAAGCCAAGCTGCAAGCTGAGCAGGCAGCTAAAAAAGCGAAACGACAACATAAGAGCCGATCACGTTGAGGTGATGGCAAAGGAATCGACGGAAGCCCTAACCGCTTCGGTTGGTAATGACACCGATGTTTAACCCTATTCGGCCGCGCGTTTAACGGTGTCGCGCAGGTCGGGCGCCGAGATAGTAAGTGGCGAGCTAGCTCTGTACAGGCCCACATTCACTGCTGGTAACGGCAGGAGTAGAGATCAAGTTTCTACAGGTTGGTGAATGCAAATTTTAGTCATAACAACTAAGAGTAAATGACCATGCTAAAACGCAAAATTTTAGCGGCTAAAATTCCCGTGCTCGCCATTTCCTTGGCGTTAAACATGTCTAATCCCGTTCATGCCGGTATTCCGGTTGCTGATGGGCTGAACTTATCGCAAAACATGATGGCTGCAATGGAAGCCGTTGCACAGACGCTTAAGCAGATTCAGGAGTATCAAACCCAGCTTCAGCAGTACGAAAATATGCTGCAAAACACGATGGCCCCAGCGGCTCATATTTGGGACCAGGCCCAGCAAACGATTCATGATTTAAACCAGGCAACGAATACGCTGGCGTATTACCAAAATCAGTTGGGCAGTATCGACGCCTATCTTAGCCGGTTCCAAGATGTGGCCTATTACCGCAGTTCACCTTGTTTTTCCCGCAGTGGTTGCAGCGACGCCGAATGGGCGGCCATGGATGAAAACCGTCGTCTAGCCTCAGAGTCACAGAAGAAGGCCAATGATGCCGTCTTTCGTGGTTTAGAACTCCAGCAACAGAACTTACAGAGTGACGCAGGCAAATTACTGCAACTACAGTCCGCCGCCCAAGGCGCAGAAGGTCAACTTGAAGCGATTGGTTACGCTAATCAGTTGGCGAGTAACCAGGCAAACCAGTTGCTGCAAATTCGCAGTTTATTGATCGCCCAACAAAACGCTCTAGCCACCAAGATGCAGGCTGATGCAGATCTTAACGCTCAGTATCAGGCAAGCCGGGACAACCTCTATGAAGGCTTACGCGAGCCGGTCGACCGTTCACAAAGTAAGGAGTACTGACCATGAAATGGATGATGCAAACACTGGTGATGGTGTTCACAACGTTGTTTTTAGTGGCTTGCTCGGATCCTGAGGCAACATGCACACAAAACTGCGAGCAACAAGATGGCTCAGTTTACCAAAGCCTAGAAGGTCCGGTGGATCGCTCGAAGAGCAAGGAGTACTAATCATGAAAGGATTCACAACAAAATCAGCGTTAATTCTCTCCTTGGGTACGATATCGGTGCATGCCTCTGCCGCAGTAGATCGAGGCGGTGTGCTCAATGATGTGGCGGACCGCTTCGCTACGGCAAGTCAGGCATGGGCGTCTGTCATTACAGATCATGCGACCTGGCTATTTTGGACGCTTGTTGTTATCTCTATGGTTTGGACCTTTGGCATGATGGCGTTACGTAAAGCGGATATCGGCGAGTTCTTTGCCGAGTTTGTCCGCTTCACGATAACAACAGGGTTCTTTTGGTGGCTGCTGATCAATGGGCCGACGTTCGCTATGTCGATCATTGATTCATTGCGTAACGTTGCAGCTGAGGCATCGGGGATGCCTAGAGGGCTGCACCCATCGACGCCGATAGATATTGCCTTCGATATTCTGGCAAAGGCAGTGGATAGCTACAGTGTCACCAGTCCAATCGACAACTTATCTATCTTTCTCACCTCGTTAGCCATTTTGGCTTGTATGGCCATCGTAGCCGCGAACGTCTTATTAGCATTGATCACTGCTTGGATCATTGCTTACGCCGGTATCTTTGTCTTGGGTTTTGGTGGTTCTCGTTGGACCTCTGATATTGCGGTGAACTACTTTCGCAGTGTGGCCGGTATCGCCTTAAAACTGATGACTATGACGTTGTTAGTCGGTATCGCCGTTTCCATTATTGATGGCTACCACGCCGATTTATCGGAAGGCGCGCCCCTTGATGAATTGCTAGTGATCTTCGTGGTGTCGCTGGTCATGGTGATATTGATTAACTCTGTGCCGAATGTGATTGCCGGTTTGATCCCTGGTGGCGGAGCTGCGGCCAGCTCAGGTAGTTCATTTGGTGCGGGTGCCTTGATCGGTGGGGCGGTGGGAGCTGGTGCAGCTGTTATGTCTGGCGGCGCAGCGCTTGGCGGAGCGGCTATGTCTGGAGTGACCAATATGGCCGGTGGAGCCAGTGCAGTGAAGGCTGCCTTTGAGAAAGCGCAAATGAGCATGTCTGAGGGGCCAATGCCCGAGTTTGGAGGGTCTAGCTCAAGTGCTTCAAATGGTGATACTGGCAGCAGTGATACAGGTGAAACGCCTTTTGCTCAAGCGGCTGGCTTCTCTGGCGGCGAGTCTCACGCTCCTGGTGAAGAGGCTGTATCTGAAAGTGGCAGCGAGACCCATTCCAGCGAGCAGGCCCAAACATCAAGTGGCTTTATGACTGGTGCGGCTAACGCTGGCCGTGTAGCTGCTGGCACAGCATCAGCTCTTGCTAAAGGTATGGGTTCTAAAGCAATGGGTGGTTTCCAGAACAAAGTCAGCCAAACCGCCGGTGGCCGTTTGGCTTCATCTATCCGCGAAAGTATGGACACAGGTAGTGATTCAATGGGACATCAAGAAGGGGAGGGCTCCAGCGATGGGCGGCAATCGCCATCTTTCGGCAGTGACTCCCTCGGCGGCCAAGAAGGCTGGATAAATCAAAGCGGTGGTTTTAGTGAGCTCTCTGAATCAGACCAGGAAGAAGCCCGCCAGGCCCACGCCGACTGGCAAGAGCGCGATCCTGAGAAACACACGTTTGATGTAGAGGATTACGTCGACTACGCCCAGGATAAGCAAAGGGAACGGAACGAAGAGATAGCGAGTTTTGTGGGGAGGACTCGTTAGTTATTTAGTAAAAAACTTATTAGCCGCTAGGGTTGCTATGAGCGGAAATAGAGGTAGTTGATTGTAATAGTCTAAAGTTAAGACTGCAGGGGCGACAAATATGAGGCCGCCTTTTTCATCGCCTAAATTAAGCGTGGATGCTAGTATGGCGGCTAAATTTTAATGTGATTCATAGGGTGAAGATCGCCTGTGCCATGACCTGATAAGAAGGCTAATATACTTCTTAAGGTTGATATATGGTTAAAGGCGTTTGTCTGGTATTTAGATGAAAATCAATAATGTAACTCAACTTTCAGCACTGACGAGGCTTTTTTCAGCCACTGTCTTCCGAGAGATGGCGAAGAAGGGACGATCAGCATTGTTCTCTCGCTTACTTAAGGAGACAGGGCTAGTAGATCAAGTAGGGCCCAATGCAACAGTTGGAGAAACTTTCGATTTTGCGTTTAACATCCTTAAAATCGCGGGCCATCGTGATGAGTACATATATAGAGCGGCAGTAAGCCAAAAAGTACTTCTTGGTACCCACTCTCTTCGTACGGCCTCAATGCTTAATGAGTTTCGAGCGGGTAACTGCAAAGCAGACCTTGTGATTTTAAACGGTACGGCAACCGTCTATGAAATAAAGTCCGAACGAGACTCACTGACTCGGCTTGAAAATCAAGTGGAGAACTATAAGCGCGTATTTGCAAAAGTTAATGTGATATCTAGTGAAGACCACATCGATGGAATAATCGGAACTGTACCGGATGATGTTGGAGTTATGTGTCTTACTAAGCGATATCAAATAAAGACTATACGTGAGGCTAAGAATAGTCCTGAAAGAGTCTGCCCTCGTACAGTGTTTGAGTCTTTACGTATTACTGAAAGCATTGAGATCCTTGAAAGTTTAGGAGTAAAGGTCCCTGATGTTCCTAATACTCAAAGACATGCTGTATTACGTGAGTTGTTTTCTGAGCTCGATCCAGCTACTTTGCATTTTGAAATGGTAAAAACGCTAAAACGGACACGAGAACTTGCTTCTCTTAGCGATTTTGTTGAAAGCTTACCGAAATCCTTACAGACAGCTGCGTTATCTGTATCTGTGCGTCGCTCGGATCAAATAAGGTTGATCAATGCGACTGAAACCCCGCTACATGCGGCAATGACATGGAGTTAACCGACGTATGTACTACCCATATTTTCGTGGAAAGCAATTTGAGCTAATAACAGTTCGTGAAATGGCCAGGTTGTTCGCTGAAAATGATTTTATTCCAGTTATAGAGCCAGTTCGTGAGTCATTGAATGGTCTAAAAAGGGCATTAGAAGCGATTCATGCGGCAAATGGTAAGGCTATTGTCATAGTGAACCCTTACTACGGGGATCATCAATCTGATGGTGGTAGTATCACTAGCTTTCTTGAAAATGAATTTTCGGGCTCTACGAATATTTCAGCAGGGATACTTTTGCGTAATGACATGTCGGTAGATGATGCTTTTTCTTGTTTAGAGCAGCATTTGGCTCATACCCCAGTTCTAGTTCATGCCGGCTTTACTGAGCCTAAGGCGTTGGCCGCTACTCTTGAAGAGCAAGGACTTATGACCGGGTTAACAAATATTTTTATTGATGACTACGCGAAGCTGCTATACCGGAAGCACTTTGGTTCAAGTACGCGTATTTTGATTAGAGATGGTTTCAACCGCCAACGTAATGCAGATTACCCTGAAGTCGAGGTTTTTTCTGAGCTTCATGCTACTTATCCAGAGTTGGGGATGAGTGGGTTCGGAGACTTCTTAATGGTTGGAGACGCATACACCGAAGGTGGTGGACCTGCTTACGCAGTTGCCATTCACCTAACTTTTATAGATCGTGATAAGGACGATGTGATGTACATTTATCATTTCGTCTCAGATACAAAAGATACCCCTACAGACCCCGCAGGAAAGTTTGCTCAAGCACTAAATAAGCTAATCACTAAGTTAGATAGCGGTGACTCAGGCATTTTTGAAGGGGCCGCAATTGAGGAGTTTAGAGGTCTTCATGCTAAAGGTCATTTTCCTGGCCTAGGCTATGTGAAGAAGCTTTCGATGAAGCATCATATCGAAACGCTTGCCAACTATTTGAAGTGAGGTGGTTATGGCTGAGCGTTTCTGTTGCCCCGAATGTTTTGGCGACCGTGTTTTACGGGATGAGATATTTCCGACACTGGAGCCAAAAAAAGGAGTTTGCGATTTCTGTGGAACAACTAACACGTTACTAGTAGCTCCAGAGAAATTAGCTGATTATTTTGAACTTCTAGTGAATGTGTATGAATCTAATCCTGATGGAAAAACCTTAGTTGAGTGGATGAAAGACGATTGGCTGATATTTAGCCATGATCGTATGGATAACGCTCATGCCAAAGAGCTATTAAGTGAAATTCTTAATGATGGTGAAATAGTTCGTCGCAAGTTTAGCCCTTCTAGTAGTTATAGTAGTGATGGCCTTGCTCAATGGGATCGGCTTCGAGATGAAATGATGTACTCGAATCGCTGGTTTCTTGATGTAACTATAGATAAGGAGCGTCTTAAAGGTCTACTAGAAAATCTAATCGCTAAAGGGTTGCCTTTAAGGTGGCATCGCGCTCGAATTCTGACCGAGGACGTAGCTTTTCAGATAGATAAAATGGGTGCTCCACCAAAAAGGCGTTCTTCAAATGGGCGCGCCAACCCTGCTGGAATTCCTTATCTCTATTTAGGTTCTATACCAGAGACTGCTATAGCTGAAGTAAGACCTCATACTGGCGAAGTTGCTTGCGTAGCTACCTTTAACATTCCTGAAATTAAGGCTGTTGATTTACGAAACCCTCGTGAACTTGTGTCTCCATTTATTTGGGATGACGCAGATAAAATAGCTCAGTTACGAGCTGATTTGCCTTTCCTAGAACGGTTAGGTGAAGAGTTAACACGACCTGTTCAACCTGCTGGTGCTGCTATAGATTACATACCTAGCCAATATTTGTGTGAGTTTATTAAAAAGATAGGGTTCGATGGAGTGGTTTATCGTAGCTCTGTAAGTGAAGGGATCAATCTTGCGCTGTTTAATCCAGAGTTGGCGACGGGTGGTGACGTGACTCTCTACAATGTTACGAAGGTATCGGTTGCAGTCGGCGCTGCCTAGATGAGTACCTATTTGTAACTGTGCATTGATGACTATGGGACGCTACTCCGAGAGGTGATAACAGGGAGCATGTTTGTATGTCGGTAATCAGTTCGGCTGCCGAATTGTGGGCTAGTCTTTGTGTGAAAGCTGGGCTAGAGGTTAGGCTGAAGAGCGGGCGAAAAGGCAGAGACTATGATGTCGAAGGCTTACTTCGTGCTGCTTTAGGCGTGCCTGAGTCCGTCAGGTCTTTTGATAAGTGGTTAGCTGCCGATTCAGCTTCAGGTAATTCAAAAGTAAGTGCAGAGCTGCTTCTAATCGAAGTTTTGAAGAGCCAAGAAGGCTTTGCTCGCATGATGCAGGATATATTGGATGTACTAATTAAAGCGGATGCTAAGCAGGTATCTCATCGACTGAGTGTAGAATTTAATTTTGACAATGTGCCTAGCTCTTTGCGAATGACTTTGGAGCAATTTAGGGAAATTGAACTACGTATCAAACACGTTTTGCAAAAGCGACCAACGCTGCCTGGTCATAATTTGATGTGGCGGATCTATGAAGAGTTTAGCTCGCTAATTGGTGGCCGTCTTGTTTCTGAAGAAAGGCCCCAAGGCTTTCCTGCCTCCCCTGAAATAACACCAACTGATTGTGAAGAGCTTAATAGGTTATTAAATAGCGTAGTCCTGCTTGTGTCCGGTTTTAGAGACCTCTGTCGTAGCCTTGGTGAAACCCGATGGGAAGTCTTCAGTGTAGCTAAAGCATCGAATGATGGAGTCCTCTTAGAGCAAATGGTAGCTGCTACTGATTATTGGGATGACAGTGTTTTAAACGGGGTTAAGAGAGTTGCGGAACTAGTAAACTCCGGACAGCTATCTTCGAAAGATGCTTCAGATCGTATATCTAAAATTTTAAGCGAAGTTGAGTGGGGTGATAACTGGGTGGAGAAGACTATTGAGGATCTGCTCGATATTTTGAACCTCCCTGTTTGGCGATATAGGCATGAACTTTACTCGGTGTGGGTTGGGACTAGAATGCTTGCAGTGATTGAGCAAGTAGTTCCAGACGTCCATTATCACCCTGTTGATGGAGTCTTGTCATTTGAGTTCGGTGGAAGCCGTTTGGCTTCATTTAATTGGGACAACAAACAGTTTGATGTTTGGGCTGAGCTAAGATCCGCTTTAGTGGGTAGAAGCTCAAAACGCAAAAAAGGAATACAACCTGACTTTCGTGTGCTCCAAGTCGATATCTCAAAATCAGTAAATCAGCAGACGACTTATGTTCTTGAGTGCAAACACTATTTGAGAAGTAACACCTCTAACTTTACCTCAGCTGCTGCGGACTATGCTCGAAGCTGCCCGAATTCGATAGTTCACATTGTAAACCATGGTGATATTAATGAATCACGACTGATGAGCTCGCTTGCTCCCGAGCTACACTCTCAAAGCCAATTCATTGGGGGGGCGACGCCAGTACAAGAGGCTGAAATGCAAATCATAAGTAAAGCTATTCGGAGTGCTCTGTTTCCTACATCTAATGTGCTTGTTCCAAAGGAAACTACTTGTTTGATTGAGAAACGGAGTAATATAGCGAGCACGGTGCAGCTTGTTTGGGATCATTCATTAGAAGATATAGATCTTATACTACGTGCGGTAGACTCTGAAGGCCAAGTTGTATATACCGTAGACTATCGAGATAAAGGAGCGCTGGACGAGCATCCATTTGCTTGTCTTGATAAAGATGAAATGCATGGTCCTGGTCAGGAATGTATTGAAATAAGTGATTGGCACTATAGTAGATATGAGCTAATTGCGAACAATTACACCAAGACAGGTCTTATGAATAAAGAGTCGTTGTATTGCGATATACAAATTGGTGATGAGCTGACGCCGAGGAGATACCCAGTTGGGTTAGGCGCTGATGACTATGAATGGAAGATAGCTGAAATAACGATAAATAAAGGCCTCCCAACAATTATTTGATTACTTCGATACGCATCTTGGTCTATTCAAATCAGTGATCAAAGAGGTAGCTTTTTTACGTAAACTGCATGCTGTGATTTAGCTCTATTATCTTTAAGTACATTAAATAAATGAAAATAGAAAACGTAAATAACTTACCTAGTGAATCAAGAGCTAGATTGCTCACTTTAGAAGAGCAACAAGACCTCCGCCGCGACATGGCTGAGTCTTCTGCTTGGGCACGTGCCGAGCTGAAGCGCCGCCGGGAAGAAAAGGCGAAACAAAACGCTGAACATGGTACTAATAATGGTACTACGACAGAGCCAAGCCCCAAACAGCCGTAGTTAAAGGGCTTGCGGCTCTCGTTAACGATAGAGTGGGAATAATTCAGTGTTTTCGTAATACCTTCACTTGTAGGAGCAAACAACAAATCATTTGGCACTGTCTAGCAGCTTCAAACACAGTTTGACAAGGGGAGCAGCGGTGACATTTTGAATCAGGGCAGATAAGTGGTTGCATGGTTAACCTATGGCAGAATCCACAAGAAACATGCGCTGCTCGATCTTCAGAGTGAATTCAAAGCTAAGTTTGGCCTTTTCGAGGCTCTTAAATGAGAAAGAAATATTTGTATTCGGCGGCTTTAATACTATTCCTTAGTGTTTCAATGTTTGGATTTCACCTTCTCAAACTAGCTTTTTCTGAGAACTATCAGACGAGTCTTGACAGCTTTTCATATTATTTTATGGCCAGTGACTCGGTAGAGCAGATTGTAGAAACATTGGCTCAAAAGCCAACGTTATACAAATATACCTTTGGAGATAACGGTCCAATTAGAGAGACTCTTATGTTTGATCAAGTGCTGATGGAGTCAGATAGAGAGGCTATAGAGGAAAGTCTGGCGATGGTTGGTTTTATGCCCGACTTGGTGTCTTCGAAGCTTTTCGTTAGTGAAGATGGTTCTGTAACCGCTGAGGTTTTAGGCGACGAAATACTAGTTCTTAGTTATTAATATTCTTGAAGCCTCGTTTAATGTGATTACTAGCCTGGAGAAATCATGGGTATCTTATCTAGTGATCAAGAGCTAGATTGCTCTTTATAGAAGACAAACAAGACCTCCGCCGCGATATGGCTGAGTCCTCTGCTTGGGTGCGTGCTGAGCTGAAGCACCGCCGTGAATAAAAGGCGAAACAAAACTCTGATAATACTACTACTTAAGGGGATTTTTTTGGGGGGATGAGTTCGCAGTAAACTAGGAATAGCAAATAAAGACCCCTAACATTCTGGGTTAGGGGTCTATAAACTCTACGCGGTTGCTGCATCCAAGCGTGGCACTGGCTTGTCATTGATTGGAAGGTGAATCAATGCGGAGATAAACGCTAGTGCGACCGCTGTCCACCAAATGGGATTGTAAGATCCGTAGAAGTCGTAAGCGACACCGCCGATCCACGCGCCCAAAAAGCTTCCCACTTGGTGAGAGAAAAACACCAAGCCGTATAGTGTCGATAAGTATCGAGATCCGAAGATCTGACGTACTAGCCCTGATGTAATGGGTACGGTTCCTAGCCAACAAAAGCCGATTGCGGCACCGAAGACTGCAGCCGTTAGCTCTGTAGTTGGTAGTAGGACAAACGCGGCGATCACAACCGTACGTACTAAGTACAATGCGGACATCACATACCGTTTGCTATAGCGGTCTGCCATGGCTCCCCAAAAATATGAGCCAAAGATATTGAAGATGCCGATGTAAGCCAGCGCCATGGCCGCTGTTGAAGCGGGTAGGTTTTGATCCAATACATAGCTCGGAAGATGCGTGGCGATAAACATTACGTGGAAACCACACACAAAAAAACCTAGATGAATCAACCAGTAACCTTTGTGCGCAAACGCCTCTTTTAATGCCTCTTCGAGCGTTTGTAGATCTTCTTTTAAATGATGAGTGTGATGCGTTCCCTGTTTGGCTGTTTTGATAAAAAACGCAAATACCACAATAAAACTACACAGTACTGCGAATATTTGCATGGCACTTTGCCAATCGTAAATACTCAACAATGTTTGTGCGCCAGGGATCATCGCGAACATACCAAATGATCCAGCTGCGGTAGTTAAGCCAAAGGCTTTAGCCGCATGTTGTGCGGGAACTACTTTCGCGACGGCGCCGAGTACGATTACGTAACTGGTGGCACTTAAACCGAATCCAATCAGCACACCTAGTGATAGGTACATCATAGAGGGCTCCATCGCGATTGACGTTAGGTAAAGACCCAAGGCGTAAGCCATCGCACCTAAAATGATGATGCGCTTCGGTCCCCAACGATCGGCAGCCATACCCACAAACGGTTGGAACGCCCCAAACAGTAGGTTTTGCAAGGCAATGGCAAAACTGAAGAATTCTCGTCCCGTATGGAAGTAGTCGGAAATAGGTGTCATGAAAATGCCAAAGGATTGTCTGATCCCTAGACTGGTAATCAAAATCCCTATACCTAGCCAAACTAGGAGTGGAAATCGGAAAGTAAACATAAATTGCTCTTAATAATGCCTATGGTGGTGAGATTGCCTTTATTTACCTCGGTAGGGGACAAACTCAGTGCCTTAGCGAAAGTGGATGGGAACAAGTGCGTATGCGCGCTCAGCTACTAGATTGGCGGAGTGTAGAGAGTATTTTGGGGGGACTCAAATGATAAAAAGTGAAGTAATCTATGCATAATATGCATGGATTAAAATGGTGCACGAAAGGCGCTTGGAGCCCAGTTATTCTCGCTGTTTAGCGGAATTTTAAGATGGCAAAAGCGTTGTCATTAGTGCTTTATGATGGCGTTTTTGTATGATTAAGGCGCATATACGAAAGACTATTCAGGCAAAGCTGTGGTATCGGCTTCAGCATCTAGCCCCATATCGATAACGCGTTTAGCGATGAGTCTGCCACACTCTTCTTTTACAATGCTTCTTAACCATTCCTGTGCAGGTGAGTGCTCACAGCGAGGGTGCCAAATCATGGAGTAGTCAAACGGTGTAAAATGAAAGGGTAAGGGTTTTACGGCTAAGTCATAACGCTCAGAAACTAAGTAAGCTAAATCAGCTGGTACCGTAATAATGATCGGCATCGTGTCCACAATGGCCAGTGCAGCTTCTAAATGATAGGCCCGCAAAATCATACGTCGTTTAGGCTCATTCTCTAATGCTTGTTCAATAAGAGCTTTGACGCCATCGCTTATGGCAATCATGGCATGGGGAAAATTCAAATAATCCTCTAGGCACATTTGCTGATTCGCTAACGGATGTTGTTTAGATAAGAGGCAAGATACCCCTACACGGCCTAATGTCTCGTAATGCAAAGGTTCAATAGAGTAAATCGGGCGACAAATAGCTAAGTCCGCGCGGCCGTAGGTGAGTTGTTCTTTTAAATGTTCATCTTGTAGCGGCAAAAATTCAAACGCAACATTAGGGGCTTCCTGATATATGCGAGGTAAAGCAAAGGGTAGAATCGTTTGCAGTGCATAATCAGTGGTTAAAATTGTAAAGGTTTGGTCGCATGACTTGGGGTCAAAATCAAGAGGTGACAAGAGCTGTCGCAAAGAGCCAAGGGGCTCATCCAAAGCTCTGCTCATGGATAGCGCTTTTTCTGTAGGAACTAGGTGTTGCCCTTGACGAGTAAATAAAGGGTCTGACAATAAGCTGCGTAATCGCCCCAGAACCCGACTCATTGCGGATTGGCTCAAATTTAAACGGTCTGCTGCTTTGCTGACACTGCGTTCTTCAACCAAAATTTGCAATGCGACTAACAGGTTTAAATCCCGGCGATAAATCTCTTCTACTCTCATACCTAGCCTACACAATCTAGCAACACTGACAGTGTAACTAATAAACCTTTTAGTGGGGGATTTAATCAAGTGAAACTTAGCTCGATTAGATGACTCAGGCTCTGACTGTCGATTTTAGTGGTGTCGCGTTTATAGAGGTCGCTGATATGACGAAGCCTCATACTGCATGAGATATTGTGGATGTGTTAGGCTAAAGCATTAATGGTTAATAGCTGATTTTTGCGGCTCTCTTTAAGAGGGCCGTTTTTGTATCTGGAGTTCTTATGCAATTCCCCGAGTTAATAGAAGGGCGTTTAATTAAACGCTACAAACGCTTTCTTGCGGATATTGAGCTGATAACTGGTGAAGTGATTACTGCTCATTGTCCTAATACAGGTTCAATGCGTCGCTGCCAGCAGGAAAATGCGCGTGTGTGGGTATCAAAAAGCAATAACCCTAAGCGTAAGTTGGCTTACACCTGGGAGATCGTCGAGGTTGATAAGCAATACTTGGCTTGTATCAATACTGGGCTGCCGAATAAAGTCATTGGTGAAGCAATGGCGCAGGGTGAGATATCCGAGTTATCTGGCTACGCTGTTCAGAAAGCTGAAGTGAAATATGGTCAAGGCAGTCGGATTGATTGGCTGTTGAGTGATGAAGATCGGCCGCTTTGTTATGTGGAGGTGAAAAACGTCACGCTATTAGAGGAGGATGGACAGGGCTACTTTCCTGATGCGGTAACTGATCGTGGTAGAAAACACTTATATGAATTAGCCGATATGGTGCAGGCGGGTCATCGGGCGGTACTGTTGTTCTGTGTGTCGCACACTGGAATCGAATCTGTTAGGCCTGCAGCGCATATTGACCCTAAATATGCAGCCGCTATTAAAGACGCTGTTGCACAAGGAGTGGAGGTATTAGCGTATAGAGCTGATATCACGCCTAAGCACATCGAAATAGTAAAAAAACTACCTGTAGAGTTATCTTAATGGATAGGTTGTCTGTTAATTGAGCTGTTTTGAGGTCTTTTTGTCTAATAAGTAAACAGTCTCAGTGTTTTCTCGTAATAAATCGAACTTTTTTAAAATTATTTTAAAAAGTGCTTGCGCTGAAAATTCTGATGCGTATTATACGCACCCACTGACACGGACAACGCTTCACAACAACGAAGCACACCGCGTCAGACGCTCTTTAAAATAGATAATCAGATAATTTGTGTGGGCGCTTGCTGGAGACTTCTCAAAAACTTTGAAGTCTTAAACAAGTGACCATGTCAATTCGCTTTACGTTCTTTAATCTTTGGGTTGAAGGATATAGTAAAAGTCAGACGTGATTCACGAGTTTGAGCAAACTTTTTTAAACTGAAGAGTTTGATCATGGCTCAGATTGAACGCTGGCGGCAGGCTTAACACATGCAAGTCGAGCGGTAACA
>NZ_LIQF01000019.1 GCF_001418205.1 Marinomonas fungiae
TCCAATCGACCGTGCGCAGTAATTTGCTGAACAGGCCAATTCAATCGAGAAGCAACTTGGCAAATTAGCGAGGTCTTACCGCATCCAGTGGGGCCAGTAATATACAAACCGTCACCGTCTGGGTTAGACAAGAACGCCAATACGTCACGTAAGTCTTCTTTTCTAAAAACGTACTCGTCCTTGCGAACGGGAAGGTTTGGATGGGTAGTGTCGGCACCAAATCCTTCCAGAACGAAAGCATCAGGAGCCGGGACATTAAACGCTTGATTCACTTGAACCAAAAATGGGGATTGTTCAGTCATGGTAAACCTCATCTGTTTTGACGAGGCCCCATGCCCCAACAGGGAATGAAGTCCCCGTCGGGTGGTGTGTTGATTGTGGTATGGCTGTGTATATAAGAGTTCAGCTCGCTCTATCATTCGTACCCAGCATTGGCTACGAGTGAAACTGCTTTCTGATGCACTCGATGTAAACGCATGAGAAAGGAGCCGAAATCGGCTCCAAGTGAACGTTAAAAGTAAAATGAGCTCGGCGAGTCACCTGGCAGAACCAAGTTCTCTTGCTCAAGACTGATTTTAATCGGTGTTTCAACGGGCTGATCTGGCTTATTGGTGCTGATGCGCAACCGCTCTTGTGGCGATTTTCGGTAAGCGGCTAAAACCTGTTCATCCAGCTCGCCTAACTTATCGGTGGCCAATTGCTTATAGTCCACCGTGCCCGCCATCATGTAGCGACTGAGTTTGACCCCAGCGTAGTCGGCATGAGCGTAGTTACCCATCATAGCGACCAATTTTGACTGAGCGTCTCGCATTTCCTCTTTCAAAAATTTAATGTGATTTTCCAGTCGAACCACTTCGGCATGTGCTGAGCAATACTGTCGAGACAGCGATGTCCAACGGTATTGGGCTTCACCCTTGGGAACAAAACAATCTTGCTCAGGGCATTTTGGCGGTTCTTTTTTAGTTTGAACTAACTCCCAAAACTGAAGCGCCGTTTCTTGCAACTCAGTTAAGAACGCCGCGTCTCGTTGTATTTCAAACTCAATCAGTTGATCCTCAAAATAGAATACCAACCAACCACGCGTGCTATTGGCGACCAGTATTTGATGCTGTACTTGTACCCAATACAACTGATACGCCTCGCTTTGTTCTCGGTGAGCTTGCACATCCTCAAAAACTGACTGGCAAGGACATTTCAGTTCAACGGGTTCGCCCGCATCGTTGATGCCATCAAAGCTGGCTCGAAAGATTGCGTTATGATCGGCTTCTGCACATAACGGCAGAAGAAAGTCATTATGCGCATTCTCAAATGCTCGCCTTGCTTGAGGCTCCAACCGAATACCGCGAAGCACATTAGGATTATTCGACAGGTCTTCCGGTAATACGAATCCGGTTTTTTCTGCCCATAATCGCCAAGGTGTTTTGTAGGGTGAACCCCCCATAATAATTGGGGCTTCAGATGCCGTAACCCCTGCAATGCGCCACTGGTGCCATGCAGGAGTACGTTGTGATAGGTCTATTACCTTCATATAGTCTCCTTTGAGGGGAGACTTTCCCCTAAAGGAGATAGCTCCCCTTTTGGGCAAGATTGAATTAATTACACAATGCTAAGATGCTAATGGCTGTGCCAAGGCTTTCTCTACCTGCTGTTGTGCATTGAAAATTTCTTGTTTTGCAAACATCAGCTCAATTCCTTGGAAATGTTCATTGGCATATTCCAACGCGCTATTCCAAGCATTTGAAGCTTCTGCTCTTTCAATCAGTTTGAAAACAATTCCTCTGGTTCGATCATCAACTTGCTCAGGTGTAATCATCGTTGGCTCGACAACGTGAGTTGCCTGGCCTTCGATAATACGTTCTGCTTCGTCTTGATCGAAAATGCCCACAAAGCCAAAAGCGATACGGGAACACTGAATCATGGATTTATGCCTTAGCATTCGCTTAGTGTGCGTCTGCCATGGACCATCCACTCGATAAGGGCCATTTTTGCCGTTACCTTCAAATGGCGGTCGATAGACTTCATCCAAATACTCAGTGATTTTGACTGGGTGCGAACGGTCGCGCCGATAGATGATGCATTCCATCCATTCAGGGCATTCTTTTGCGCCATCCAAGGAGACTTTGTTTTCTGAAGTTCTAAACTCCATCCCATCAAACTGATCGTGCTGATTAATGATGCGAGACCATCCATCGACACCAACCACTGGAATAATCCCAGCTTGTTTATCAGGAAACGCAAAAATCTCTTTGGTGAAAGGATTCAAGCCGTACTGATCTGCAACCACCAAGAGCGCCATCATTTGCTCATTAGTTGGTGAACTGCCATCACGTTGCTTGAATGCTGTAGCTTTTAATGTTTCAAACAATTTATTTGAATCAACACTAAAACGCTCAGCAAAGCGTTGGATTAACTTTGGTTTTTCCATCTTAGACTCCGACATAAATGCGGGAGCCTATCCCTGACGGGAAAGAACTCCCGGCTGGGTTAATGTATTTTCGCTAGATTAAAAGTCTGGTTCAGGATATGAATGCGCCCAATTAACTTGGGAATTAGCATCATCCGCCATTGATGGCTCAGATGTTTTATTCGCATTATCAAGAAGCAGAAATTCGCCTGCATCCACCTCGGTCAATCGATGTTTAATGCCACCTTTCTCCCATGAACGGGTGCGCTGAGGCCCTTGAACGTAAAGCTTTGCTCCTTTTTGGATTAAATCTTTTGCTCTTAAACCTAGCTTAAAGCCACCACGGTCGCGAAATACGACTCGATGCCATTCCGTATGCTCTTTGAGCTCATTAGATTGACGGTCGCGCCATTTTTCAGAAGTGGCTAGTGAAATACTGGTCACTAAATCACCTGATGGATAGGCTCTCGTTTCAGGCTCAGAGCCAACGTAACCAATGAGTATTACTTGGTTCTTCATAAAGTTTTCCTCGTCTTAGTTGAACTCTGTGCACACAGTTACTTCTACCTGATTAGGTAAAGACGACTGTCGGCGCAGATAGGCTGGGATATCAAGTAAAGCCAAATCGTACTGATCAGACTCTACGACGTAAGCAGACGTCCAACGACACAAACCTTGTTTATTAGGTGTGGCCATAGGGCGTTGCTTTGGTTTTGATTTGAGCATTCGTTTGATTTGCGATAGCACAAATTTAAACGGACGCACACATTGGGATGTAAGAAATCGCAGAAGCGACCAGCTCAATTTTGCAAGCAAAATAATGCCCGCGACTTGGATCAGAAATCCGAAGATATATTCCATAAATGACTCCTTAGTTTAGTTTTGAAGGAGTCGTCCCCGACTGGGGAAGAACTCCCCCAGTTGGGTTGTATAATGGCGTTCCGAAAGGAACGTATCGTTGAACATGTAAAAACATGCAGGCTATTTGTTTATAGAGACTAGCTATCTCTAAATACCACTGGTAAAACTCAGCGGCGGACTTCCTTTGAGCTCATGCTCTCAGGTGCATATATCACTGAAACAGATCAGCGATATTTGATATTCAGTGTAAACGTCTAGTCGAATTTGGATAGCTAGCAAGATGCTCAATTCTTACATCTAGCTGAAGGGCCATGACTAATTAGAGGAATAGGCTAAAGGGTGATTATTCTCTTATCAGGAGCGAACTTATGGCCCAAGAAAGACCGAATTATTCCAAGCCAATTTTTGAGCAATCCTTCACTATCAATAGCTTACAGGCTCAACGTGTCGTTGATCGAGTTTTCAAACGAACAGTCAGTGCGCTTTACGGAATTGATGTCATTCTTCGCATCATTGGCGATGAAAACGAAATTGATGAAGTTGATCAAGTTATATCCCAGCTAATAGAAAATTGCTCAAAATCGGTTGATAGTGAGCAAGCACGTCTTGATAAGCTGATGGAATCGAATGGTATAGATGATATTCCTGAATACACAGGGCCAATTACTTTTAAGGCACAAATCAGCTCACCTCAGGTTGGTCAGTTTGTTGGTTTAATACGAAAACTGGATGCTTTGATGATCTCTATGGATACTCTTTGGTTATCAAATGTACTTAGCAACAAGCAACGTGTCGATGGCAATTATGCATGGCAGCAGCGAATCATTAAACTTGCACGACGAATTATTGATATTGAAATTCGAGCGAGGAAGTCTGCACAAACCAAAGGCAAAGAAGCAGAAGTTGAACAGGCCATGCCCGCTACAGATGAAGATATTACAGAAGACACAGACGACACCCACTCCAGATAGCGAACTAACTAAGATACCATCAACCAGCCCCTGCGAAAGGGGCTCATCATAAAGTCCCCAAATGATTTCTTAACTCACTAAAACACCACTTAATGTAGCTAATTAAGGACTTAACATGTCTATAAACATGTTTGAGCCCACATCGATAAAAAACTCTTTATGTGACTGTATTTACTCTGAAATTTGTTAAAATGGCTTTTTATCTCGAACACTGTGGAATACCTTAATGAAAAAAAGCATTTTTCTCACTGCCCTTTTAGCAGTCTTCGTCTCTATTCCTGTATTCGCAGAACACCCTTCATCATTTAGTCAGGCTAAACGATTAGCCCGAGACATTTACCAAGATAACCAAACGACATTTTATTGTGGATGCGATTATAGCAATGCAGGAGAAATTGATGCATCATCTTGCGGATATGAGCCTAGGAAACAGCCTAAACGAGGAAAACGTTTAGAGTGGGAACATGTAGTCCCTGCATGGGAAATAGGCCATCAACGCCAATGCTGGCAAAATGGTGGGCGAAAGAACTGTGAAAAGAATGATCCTGAGTTTTCTAAAATGGTTTCAGATCTGCATAATCTCGTTCCATCTGTGGGAGAACTCAATGGAGATAGATCAAATTTTAGATTTGGCATGATTCCAAACGAACCAAGAGCCTATGGTCAATGCGATTTCGAAGTTGATTTCAAAGACCGACGAGCTGAACCACCAGCTAGCCGTCAAGGTGATATTGCTAGAATTTATTTCTATATGCGAGATCAATACGGCCTGAGACTAAGCAGACAACAAACTCAGCTATTTGAAGCTTGGGCTAAAATGGACCCGGTTGATGACCAAGAAACAGCTCGCGATATGAAAATCAAAAACATTCAAGGCAATTCAAATTGCTATGTTTTAAATAATTGTTCAGTTAAGTGATCAACACCAAAAACAAGTAAATATGCTCTATAAGGCATATTTACTTGTACTAGCTACATCTTATCTCTGCCATTTTATTAACTGACTGAGCATCCTATTTTACTTAGCTATTGATAGTTCTTCAGAAGCATCTTGTCGCAACTTTTGAATATTCACGCCATTTATCCTTTCGATTGCTCTGTCTGCTGCACTTTGACGGTTTCCATCCACGTTTAGCGTACTTCCTGAGCTAGTGAGTCTTTCCAGATCCAGTGACGGTACTTCGGGTAAATTATCCGTGATCGATAAGATCCCTATCCATTCATCAAGATTGACTTGAGTCCAATTTATCTGGTTTAACTGACTAGCGGTCAAACCTTCACAGTTTGGTGACTTCGCACTTCCCCAGCCGATGCCGAGTTGCGGACGAACCTGTTCTTGAATAATCCTCGAAAGTGGAGAAGAGAAACAACAATATGATTCCCGTTTCTCTACACACGAACCAAGGAATTTAGACTTGCAGTATGACCCAACATAATGACAACTCTTCAGCGCACGTTTCGCATTCATCTCGAACTCGCTCTGCTCGCATTTCCAGATAAGTTGGACAAGAATCATAGCAACAGAATAGATCATATATGCTGTCATTACGGTGCCAAGGACAGCACCAGCAGTCCCCCCTAGAGCAAAATTCCCACCTGATACGACACCATCACTTCCCACTGCCCCGCCGACATTGCTAAAAAGTGCTGACTGAGCCCCAGACCCAAAGGTGGTTCCTACCCACTCAGCTGTCTTATTCGTCAACGCTTGCATGAAACCTGTTGCCGCTTGTTCGGCCCCAGCACTAGCTGCTGTGGATGGCCCTGCTCCCATTAGAGAATCCCACGCAGACACAAAAGGCTCTTTGACTGCACTCCAGGTACTGGTGATGGGTTCCCTAAGCGTATTCCACGAACCATAGATTGCCGAAGATGGGTTCATAGCCATAACAGCTGTATCGAGCTTGTTGACTGCAACAATCATTGAAATGTAATCCGATAGTGACACGCCATTTGGCTTTTCACAGCAATCAACTATTCCTCCAACAGCTTTCTTGCATTCACCTGCGCTTCCTTTGAAAACAGAGCACTCCACATTATTTTGACTATCAGATCCAGTGCACGTCATATCATTCGTCATGTACTGAGCAGCATTGATCATGGCTGCAGCTTCAGCAAAATTGGCTTGCTTAATAGAATCAGGCTCTAAACAATCCGTTCCCATACAACGAATGGGCCCCGGGCAGTTATATTCTGTTTTGACTTCAGCGTTTTGAACTTCGATATCTTCACCGCAGTCGTATATTAAATTTTGTATGTAACAAAAGCCTTCGTGCCCAGCTCCGCCTTCCGTACACTCAGTTCTTACATACTGACATTGCGGGTCTTGCTCAAGCACAGCGCACGTATTTTCACTTGTCTCATCAATTCTATTCTCGATTGCTTGAACATTTCCGTTCACGTCAAGCCAACTACCAGAGACACCAACATTAAACTCTGAATCACCCGTATCCGCATTGTAGGTTGCTTTAGCCTTCCAACAAGAAAGTCCAAGCCCATCTGAACGACCTTGACTGGTCAAATGAGATGGTGATGAAACCGTAGCAGGGTAAAGTGAAGCTAGGCTTTCTAGTTGAGCAGCACCAACATGTAAGCCATTAATGTGCTTTGTTCCAGTTTCCAAGCATTCCCATTGAACCGAAGTAAATTGATCAGTTTGCATAATGCACTGGTTGACTCCTGGATCACTTGAATCATGAAAAACTTGTTGAGATAAATATTTTCCAGTAAACGATACGGTTGCATTTAGATTCGCTGGGGCCAAGCATTTTTCTACAACTCGACTACACGTATCAAAATCTACTTTGCTCCAACCATATTCACATCGAGATCGAGTTTCTGTTTGAGCACCTAGCCAAGTTGTTCCTTCTTCCGTAACAACTTGGCACAATGAACCGTATAGACTCCCTGCGGGACAATAATAGGCTTGATACTTAATTGTTGGTGTTGTTTCAGTGACAGGCTCTTTGTTTCCCGATAGTGCAACTTTTGTTATCCAATTGTTCGCTTTACTTGGGTACTCAATGATTGAAGCATTTGTATTTAATAGCTGAGAGATTTGAAGGCTGACATTTCCAGTTTGCATAGTATTGCTGTGTAGTGGCTGAAGTCTGACCACTTCCGAATCAAAACACCCTCTTGTTATTGGCCAACTTTGCTCGTGGTCACGTACAGATACTTCTCGCTCGACTTGACACTCAGTAAGCTTGTTCACTCGTTCACAAACTCTGTAGTCAGGAATATGCTTTTCTTCTGTTATAGGAATGATGGTATGCGTAGATTGGCATTCAGCAAAACTGGATGGCATTAAATCAGACACAATACAATTAGGGTTTGTCTCCTGAATACCACAATCGTATGTATCCGTATAACGAATGCATTGGCCATCTTGGTCTGCTTCTACACATGTAGAAGAAATAAAACCGCACGCGTCATTGTCTTCCAAAATCTGACAGGAAGAATGCTCGAAGCGGTTAAAGGATTCGTCATTCACACTTACTTGAACCCGACGACACAAAGGTGAAATACCATTGATAGGACTTGGTGAGAATTCGGATTCGCATACCGATACACCATTCACCACTGTACAACTGTTTGTTGATGAAGGCTGATCGACGCACTGGATGGAGAACTCAGAAAAATTTTGATGAAGCGAATTTGCCTGATCAATACAAGCTTCAGGTGTCCAAATATCGTTCAATATGACCTTGCTAGGGTCAAATCGAATTTTGATTCGTGCATACCCTTCTCCATTACCAGTCACTGATACTCGAATCTTAACGGGTATATTTGTTCCAGGAGAAACCGTTTTTAAATGAGTCGTTAGATCAGTATTAGGGTTTTGCTCCCAACTCGTTCTTAATTCACATTGCCCCGCAGTTTCAGGAGGAAAATTACCATTAGGACCTGACCAGACCTTTTGTTCACCAAGCCAAACTTGCATGTAATCATCCCATTTGGCGTATTCTAGAACCGCTGAAGTAATCGCATCAGGGTTCACAACTTTTAAAGTCAAGGACTGTTCATATATTTGACAGTTGCCAGCCCAGTAATTGTCCCCGACTTGACCAATCCAGACTTCTAAACAATCGTCACCACAAGATTGTAGGTTTAATGGCCCATCAACGTGCTCAATAATCCCTGCTGAATACTCGTGAGTTACGGTACAACTTTTTGCAGCGATATTAAGTCGGTCACACTGTCTGTAATTAGGTGTAGATGGTTGTTGGTTCTGACACTCTGGAAAGCTTTGACTCAAAATATTTGGATCAGCTTGTACGGCATCGGAAAGGGACCATATTCGATCTCGATTCATATCTGGACGAGATCGGTCACTGATCCCCTTTAAAGACTCAAATGCCATGCCTGTTAGGCCGGTATCGGAAGATAGATCCTGCTCTGCTTGGTTTCCCAACTCATTCATAGCAGACTCTGACCCGTATGCCTGCTTTAAAAAGTCGATAGAGCCATCACCCATCCCAGGAAAAAGCTCGCTCAAATTGATGGTTGAACTGGATTCACCATCATAAATAGTCATACTGTCACTATTAAGCGATGGCATCGTCCAATTTTGCAGCAGTTGTTTCCCCGACTGTTGCCCACTTAAACCACTTTGACGCTGAGAGTCAGCCATACTGTGTAGAGGCAAACAGGACATAGTAATGGATAAGATCCCAGCTAAAATTCGATTACAAATTGTTGGCTGCATTACTACCCTCCCAAATTACAACAATCTTGCCAGCGCCATAAAATGTAAAGAGCATCCTCACCCACACCAGGAATTGTACGCCACTCTCCCCAGTTCATTGTGCTTTCACCGATAACGTGCGCATTTTCAGTTTCAGGGACGGGAAAGAACATGCTCAGTTTGTATTGAGACTTAGGTAACATCGGTTCAATCACTGGACGGCACAGAGCACTATTCCCCATTGTCCGTCTTGCTAAACCTCGTCGATGTTGAGCTGCAATTGCCCTAGCAGCTAAATGACTGGTATTTTCAGCGAGAGAACCAAAGGCTAAGGTATGGCCTGATAATGGATACAGGTGTCCCCAACTACCAGCACACCAAAACAAATCATCGATTGGATGACCTAAAGCAGAAGACGCAGCATCAGAAGTGCAAGCAGAAATCGCTAATGGGTTGGCAACAGCCGCCGCCTCAGGTTGAGTAAAAAACGCCAGTTCATCGTTTAGCCAAGTAGGATCTAGCTCAGATAAGTACATTAGGTCGAAATCCATATAACCATCGGCATTGCAGTTACCGTCCATGAACAAATCAAGCATGACAAGAAGTGGAAAGGCGTAATAATGGTAATGATAGAATGCGAGATCACCGGTATCGTACTCTCCTTCACCATGGCCACCTTGTAGTCGTCTGTCCCCCATTGGTAAACGGATTCCTCCTAAGGAAGGTGAACATCCTGGTGCTCTAACCAACTCAATCAAACGTGCGGGTTCCCACATGCTTGTCACCAAGCCTGGTCTTGGTAAGCCTAGGTTATCGTCGCACATACACATCGATTTATTGGATGCACCGCTCGGCACACTGCCAGAGCCAAGCGGAAGACCTGCCACTCGGATAGGAAAAATGCATGACCAGCAAACATCCGTCAGCAACTTGCCTGACAATAAACCCGCATCTGGGCAGGTCAATTCGGCTTTTGCTGGAATGGAAGTTCCTAGAATGATTGTGACAACGAGGGTATGTAACAGACGATAAGTATTATTGAGCTTTTTCATAAACAAGCTCCCTTGCTGGAATTTCTTCTATTTCAAACGCGAGCCCCTTTGCTTGAACAAACGATGGGGTGACTTGTAAATCAAAACGCTGCTTTAGCGAGGCATTGAGAAGATAAACCGGACTGTCTAAAGTCTTTTCTAGCGCACTGAGACTATTCCATCCTTGTTCACGGTCGAGTTCCGTTGTGATAAGCGTAATGCGGCGTGCTGTCCTATCTTGCCCCTCAAGCCAATCCGCTACTGCGTCCACTTCTTCAGCGTTCGACGCATTAAACACCACGAGCTGTTGAGTAAATGGCAAAGCTTTTAGCGGGTTAATACGTGTTCCAGCCGGGATCAATGTTCGACCATCGGCGTCTAATAGTGGACGCTGCATGACGATGGTTGGATCAACAGTTCTTATCCGATACTGCTTGGCTTGTGGTAAATTATTAAATGTTTGGCGAGACCAAAAACGCTCAATGGCTTTTTTCTTTAACGCGTCCAAGTCAATCGACTGTAAACGTTGCATCGCCACTTGCATCAAATCCGGTTCTAAAATCGAATGTATAGGACCGCGTTGACCCAATGATCCGGTATTGCCAGCTTCAATTTGACGCTGCAACCAGTCCTTGCTGTAAACCCCTAGTGCACTTGCAGTCACCTTGTCATCTTCTATGCCAAAAATGGCAGGCACGCTAGTCACCCGCCAGTGCACAAAGGCTTTCGGATCGATTCGAACCTGAGGAACAGGATAAAGCCCCTTCATCAGCGTATGCCAATCACGAATAGCCGCACCCAAGGTCTTGCCTTCAGGAATTCCCCGAAACAACACAGCAGCGCCGGTAGCACTGGCCTCTTTAAAAAGCTGTTTAAGTGACGAATCACCCAGTGATGACGACGCAAATATCAACCATTCATCGTTGTGTTTTCGCGACTTAGGTTGTTCAATCGGTTCAAAAGGCTCGAAAAATTCAGATGAACCATCCACTGCACTTTGTAAAATGCTGCGGCTCATTTCGACGATTTTTTTGTCCTCGTCAGACAGCGGATAAGGCTCTTGTGAGTAAGGCTCTTGCGCCCAAGACAATTGCTTCCAAAACAATGGGGCAACCAGTAAGAATAAGAGACAAAGTCTTTGCATCATCGCCTCCTACAAAAGCGGCCTCGCGCGGCCAATAATTTGCTCACGTTTAACGGCGTTCCAATAGCGGGAGTCAAAACTTGTTGCAGCCTCACCGGAAAACCAATACTCGTTTTCTTGCAGCGTCAGTGATCGGCTAAATTCTGTTTCAACCACACCAAGACGATGGGCTAATGCCATACCGGTTGAGACTTCAACGCCATTTACCAGCACACGCTCCGCAGTCACGTTGACTCCATCCCCAGGCATCCCTGTTAGGCGTTTCAGCATCCGAGTACCGTCGCTGTATAACGGAGCGAGTCCTTCTGAGTGAAAGGCATACAATTCACCTCTAATAGGCTCTTTATCCCATAGGTCAATCAAGTACACCGTTGTATCTGGTAGGCAGCGCTCTTTCTGGGTGTCAATACCTATTCGGTAGCGCGTCATGGCGTAGAAGCCAGCCAAGGCTATGATTAGAGAAAGAAACGTCAACCGGATCAGATATGGCCGCCAAGGCATACTTTTACGGAGTATCTGCATGAGACACCTCCATTGAATTCACCGGCACAAATACGGAATCATCAGCTCCCACCACCGCTTGGGCATCCAGAACGATAAAACCGGCTGCTTTTAGCTTTTCAATCTGCTGATTGGTCTGAAACAACCTTGATTCGATGTCTTGTTCGCTGGCATTGGGACCTAAAGACAGCACAGCCTCGCCAAAATCCACTACCGCAATAGGCGTTCTTAATGCCAACTGACGTTGGATAGGATCAAGTGTTTTCATTAAGATCCAACAGGTAAACAATCCACTAACTGCAGTGGAAAAAGTAATAGAGGCAAAAAGCGGCCACAACTTGGACTTATTCATAAGCTCGCTCCTTCAACAACTGTGAAATAGCATCAGCAACAGAAAGGCCTTTGCGGGTTAGCTGCTTAATCGCGTTTACATCTTCCGCACGTGACGAGTAAAGCAGCTTATGAAACGGATCAACAATAAGACGACCGATGCCTGTTCCCATCTCTGTAATAAAGAAAATCTCTGAATAAACACCCGTGACGGTATGAACGGTTTTCAGGTATTCATAACCACCATCTCCCAGAGGTAATCGGCCTTCTTTTTTAAGTGCATTGATGGTTTCGGATTTTTGGCCAAGGAGGTACATATTGGCCGAGTTCTCAGCAATGGCTTTACCTGTAGGACTGTCATACAAATCATTAACCGACTGAGTGACGGTTACTGCACTGCCGCCATATTTTCGAAAGCGACGGTAGCCAGTTTCAATAAACTTACCTACGTCTCCTTGGGTAAGCAGATCCCAGGCTTCGTCGATAAACACGATCTTTCGTCGATCACGCTCACCCAAATACATTTCTTGTTGGATTTGGTAGATCAACTGAAGTAATACCACTTGTTGTAAGTGCTTCCGCCCTTTGAGTTCTTCAAGTTCAAGAACAGTGAAACGGTTCTTAAAGCGGATATTGTTATGCCCGTTAAAGAAGCGGCCATATTCTCCCTGAGTGGTAAATGGATAAAGCTGATCGCCTACGTCCTGCACGCGCCGGTCTTGATGATTTTTTAAGGCCTCAGCTACATCATCAACCAGCATTTCACGACCTTTTTTCTCCCATAGTTCACGGGTCTGACGTTTTAGGTTGGCCATCTGAAAATCCGTTAATGACTGCGTAGGTGCGGCCATTGCGGCCAATAACCCAACCAGTACATCTGCTTCTTCGTCATAGTCCTCAACGATTTCAAACGGATTTAAGCAAATACCACTGTCCCGACCAAACTGTAAAAACTCCCCATCATAGACTTCACACAATTTTTCATAGGAACGGCCAACATCTATTACCCAGCATTGCCCGCCTTCTGATAAGTAGGAGGAGATGATTTCGTTCACCAGGAAAGACTTGCCCGACCCTGATTGCGCCGCTATGCAACAATTGTAATTACTTCCAGAGTCATAAAGGGACACACTCATCATTTGGCCATTGCGAGAAACAAAGTTAATCACTGGCGTGCCGGTGCCTTTCCAATCAGCGAACAAAGGCAATAGAGGGATGACGTGCCGTGTTGCCATTGTCTTGAATCGGAACAAGTCGTTCATCGCCTGACGGTCTGCACCAAATGGCAATGCATTGAGAAAAATTGGTAAACAGAAGAATTTATCTTCCATTAACTCAAATCCGAGTTCTTTGAAATAAGTTCGAGCATTTGAAACAGAGCTGATGGACGCCTCTTCCGTGGGTGAAAACAGCGTTAAAGTCATATTTGCCCGAATAGGACGATCACCTTCTTGCAAGGCTTCAAAAAGAACATCAAATCCCTTTTTCTTGGCTGCAAGCACCGGCACAAACTTCAGCATCGGACCATAGGCCTGATTGACTGCCCATTGCCGTTTGGTCTCTAAGCGAGAGCGAATGCTCTCAGCTGAAGGAAAGTGAATAGTGACATTCAACAAGAAGCTGCCACGTAAACCGCGGCTTCCAGTCATCATGTCGCCCGCAAAACTTGCAGCATGGCCAAACCAGACCCGCTCAGGTAGGCGCTTAAACGATAAGGTTTTAACTCGGTAATCGCCCAGCATCAGACCTTGGCTATCCACTTTGATAGCCCGGTCATAATCCAACACTTGCTCTCGAAGTGGTTTATCTGCCTCACTGCGGATTGGTGATGGATTACGCCAAGATGCATCTTTTCCCCAGTTAAGCTGCGCACTTAATGCCGCGAGCCAATTTCGGTCAGTCATCTCAGTGACGCGAAAACCAACCGTTGCTAGTGCCTGTGAAAATGAAGCTCTAAGCGCAGACGCCCGACTCAATTCTCGTTCAGTTGGTAAAGTTCCTTCCAATGGCAACTTGCAGGTCACAAGTAACTGGAAGTTGCGCACTTGAGTTTGTGTCGATTCTTCTATTGGCTGAACCGTTCCCCTATCAAGAAAATTTGCTCGTTTACGTATAGAAGCTCTTAATAAAGGATCGATTTGGCGATGTCGTAGCCCCAACATTAGCTGCAGATCTGTCTGTATATCAGGGGATGCGAACAAGCCAAATTGCAATAACGTATCTTTAGGCCAATCGTTGTTTAATAGAACATTAACGCGATCTGCAACCGAGTCATCGCCTCCAGGCAAAGGATCACAGATGAAGCCATAGCCAATGCTATGATCATCCATAAAAAATAGCTTTTCATCATCTGAGTAAGCCAATACAGGTAAAAGTTCTGCCGCTCTGATTCCCGAATAAAGTGAGGCTTTCATTAACGCCCCTCCAGCCATGCGGAAAGATCATATGGGCGACCTCGACTGATGCGCCCATCATTAGCAATGATGAAAGGGACGCCTTGTATTCCTAGAATTTGAGAGGTGACTAGCGTTCGCTGCATTGGCTCTAAATTGCAAGCCTCATCTTGCTCTAAACTATTAATTCGGCCATTAAGCAATGCATCAGTGGCCGCTTTTTTATCTCGCGCACAGCCAAGCTGACGAACCTGACGCTCTGAATCAGGACCAAGAACTGGCACGGGGAGAATTTGGAAGGTGTACTCTTTGGTCAGTGGCAAAGCTTGTTTCAACAGCTCGTGACAGTGCGGGCATCGAGGATCAACAAACACAACGACAGTTTTGTCTCCCTCCCCCAGAATAAGCGGATTCAAGTCTTCCATTTTTAGGCCCAAACGACTTAAGTCTAGAGTGTTCCCCGCTTCGCGTATTTCCTCAAGACTGGTAAGCGTCTTTTTAGACCAAGCATCATAGAGCGTGCCATCAATAACGAATCGGCCACTGTCTGACATAAAAACAATACGGCCGTTGCTTTCGACCGCTTTCATACCGGTGACCGGCAAAGAAACCATGCCATCAATTTTGCCAACGGGCGACACTTCAGACACAGGTTCAGCTTGAACCAAAGGAGACAGCGCAAGCGCCAGAATAATTGGAGATAGTTTTCGCATGAGGAGTCCTCGTTAATGTAAATCGAGGCTCCAGTCTATGCAGTTGTCCTATGTGGACTCGGTTAGATAGATTGAAGAATTTGTCGTCTTGCTAAGCAGCACCAAATCTTATGAAAACAATCACACACTAAAATAACTCAATTGTCTCTCATATACTTTTGCAAAGTTTTTTGATCCACCTTCAATGCTTCTGCGGCTTTCACCCATGTACCGAATTGCTTTTTGGCAGCTGTTGCAAATTCCTTATGAAACGCTTTCGTTAACTCATCCTTAGTTGTGTTGGTTAAATCACCAAATGCAAACCTTGTATCAGGACTATCCCCCTGGATAACTGGCTCGCCCAACGCAGCTAATGAGCTAGAGATTGCCGACGCTGTAGTTTGAGAGCTCAAAAACGCACAAGACATGTATGCCAGCTTTTTTAGGTCACGTAAGTTACCTGGTAAATATGCCGAGTTAAAAAACTGGATTAATTCATTTGACACTGGAGCTTCCGCAGGCAGATTGGGGTTAACATTAACTTCCTGCCAGATTCTTTGCCAATCCGACAGAATATCTTCTCTGCATGCACGAAGTGGAGGTATTGTTATTGTGAGCATGGATACACGATCAAAGAAATCAGCATCGAGTATCGTTGCCAATTGCTCAAGTGATTTATTACTCGCACAAACTAGCTCGAAGTCTGATGTTTCCTCAGTGTCACTTCCAACAGGGCGAAAACTGTGATGGTTATCTTGAAGCACTCGAACCAGCTTTCGCTGAACCGAAGTTGGTAAATCTTGTATCTCATCCAAAAACAAAACTTTTCCATTTGCTTCTTTCAAAAGTCCATTGCGATCCTTTTCCGCCCCAGTGAAGGCACCTTTTACGTGGCCAAACAACATACTATCAACCACTTGAGAATCTAGTCCTCCACATGCAAGCGTAACAACCTGCTTTTGCTTTACCTTACCGACAACGGTTTCAATTAGCCTCGTTTTCCCTGTACCACGTTCACCCAGTACAAGTAACGGAGCTTTGGGAACGCAAGAGAACTGCTTTAACGTTTGTAATGCATCCTGCCTTGCTTTTGATTTAGGGTCTAAATCGTAAAGGGCGTAACCGCCCTCTGAACTTGAAATAGCAGAGATCTCTGCCAAATACGTATTTACACTGAAATCAACTTTGGCAATGCTGGTTCTTTTGGTATCGGGGTTATATTGTGATGACCAGAGGATTGTTTCGCGTGGAAAATGCCCCCGAGCATGAAGAATCAACCAAACCGCATGCATCGCCGGAGTTCCCGGCGATACATTGATATGAAGATTCTGTTCAAGCTTTAGCTCTGGAATAATCTCAGACTCTATTGCGTGATAAATTTCGTTATGATCAGCTGGGTTCTCGATAGCTACAGTTCGAAAGGTAATCTGTATATCGCCAAATTCATGCTCTTTGTACAGACTGTTATCCCCAGCTGACTGAGTAAGAACAATTACTTTGCCAACATAAACTTTACGATTCTTAAGCCGCTTTAACGCTTCGTCTAATACCTCAACCCCAGCTCTTTTTGAGTGCCAACAAAGCAGTGTGTTTTTGTTATCCAAAATTACGCCTCCAATACAATTCGGGCGTTTGGCAATTCACTTTGCTTCAGCCTTTTTGCCATGGCAAGTTCGTATTCTTGACGAACTGTAATAGCTAACTGTTTTTTTGTCAGTCGAACAACCTTTGGCTCATAACTCTCTCTAGGCGATCCTGAATCCTGCTTCTTAGAAGTTTCATCCTTAGCCGTTAAAGGTTTGAAATACTCTGGACTGGCGTTAGTGATAACTGGCGGCTCTATACGCCATTTATACTCAATCTTGTGCGATGTTTTTTCCCGCCAGTTTGCATTGGGTATTTTTGGGTGCTTATCCATATCAGACAAACAATCTGCTTTTATAGGTGATAACTCAACAATGTCTACTTCGCTGACTGAGTACCTCTTGAATGTATTATTTTCCCAAGCTTCAAAACCACCAGAAATCATCCCTAGACTCATGTCGATGCTCAATTCATTGTGGCTATTAGTTAAAAACATATCTAAGCAGTTCATCAGCTCTTTTACCTGAATACCGGTGAGTTTTACGCCTAACTCAAAGCCTTGATCCATACCATGCGCTTGAAAATTGGCCGACATCACCATGCCATGCATTCCATCTACTACAATCGCTTTGGCATGTAGCCATTTAAAACACATCACCGATGCACCAGCCTGTTTCATAGCCAACAACGCTGGCATGGCTGCGGGTCTTTGGCGAGATAGAATGGTGACTTTTAGCCCCGACTTCGCACGTTCACATATTGCTTTTACAAGCTGATGGTCCTCTTGCCATCCAAAACTCGATATGATGAGTTCATTTTCCGCTTGATTGATCAACGCTAATGCGTGTTCCCTAATTCGAGCGTCTTCACTCGATGTGACCAGTATTTCAGTTAATTCCCTTGGGTATCTGACATTGCCCGGCGACTTATAAGCTGAGAATTCACCACGGCTTGTCATATGGTGCTGCGCACTCTCGAAGATTGCCCAACGGAACACATTCACGATCTCAGCTATTTGATGGCGTGAAAGCGCGACCCCCAGCTCTTCATTTCGTAAAAGTGCTTCTTCTGTAAGGTTTGCCGTTAAAAGCAACCCTTTAGCATTACCAGTTTCATGTAATGCGTCTATAACAACGGCTTTTGCGTGGAAATGCGGCGCAGATGCAAAGTGAACATGTCCAGACAATTTGTTTAACATTTCCTTATGCTGCACAAGACACTTCTTACCAAATTCATCGTCAGGCACATCGCCATCAAGACGAGTCTCACATGCCAATAGTATGTACACACGAACTTTGCGCTTTGCAGCTTTTAGGACAGCAGATTCGACATTCTCATCAGCAAGTAAAAACGTACTAAGAATAACCGAGTGCTCAGCATTATCGATTAATTCGACAACTCTTGATTGCAGCTCATTGCAGAACAAAGAGCTATTAATAGGTTGCGGATCAGATACCTGTTTAGGTAAAACAGGCAAAAGCACAGGGGGCAACTTGGTATTTGATTGATCAACAATCTTAGTTTCAGTCTTAGTAAACTTTTCAATTAAATTCATCACTATGATTCCTTATAGGTTCCAATCATGGGCTGCAATGACATGCCAGGTATGCTGATTTTGCTGATCTTCTTCAGTCCAAAACTGATTTGCCAACTCAGCCCTATCAGGTAGTGTGAAATTCCAACTTTTAAAAGGTTCGAGTGCTTTTTCTCTCCAAACTTGGTACTTGCTATTAGTGGCATACATATTGATATTTTTCTCTAATCTCCATTCAGCCCACTTTTTAGCATCCAATTCAGTCAATGCTGATATAGAAATATTGTGTAACTTCATCGCATCAAACGAGCCCAACTTGTGAACAGATGGTCTTTTTACGCTTACCGAGCGCTTCATATTGATTCGCTCAGATTCAGTAGTATTTTCGAAAACCACTGACAAGATTTCAGTTTGCTCATCCCATTGTTCAAGCAAGCCCTCACTATGCAGAAGTACTTTCAAAAATTGCTGACGACTGATTGGTTCAACCCGACGTGAAAATATAAGATCCTTTCCGCGCTTCACATCGACATTGCCTTCAGTCACATTCCACTCGATGTAATACGGTTTTCCTTGCGGTGAGATGCGCTCACCTTTGAGTTCAATTTTGTCAACGCGTACTTCCGAACCTCCACCTATTGGTTCAACCTTCAGGCCACGAACGTCTTTGACTAGTTGAGGAACCTCAACTAGTAGCTTTGCTCTTTCATTTAGCTCATTTCTGTTTTTTCCAAGTCCGATCGACGCTGCACTAGGCTCTGTGTGCGCATCAATAGTAAGAAGTGGATGAGGCAATAAAGGCTCATGACAAACGCAAAGGCTCCAACACCCATCTTCTGGCACTAGGATTTGATCTTTCTCAAGAGCAATCAGTCCTGATTCAGTGAGCCTGTATTGGTCTCGATTAGACTCAGCAAGCCCATATAATCGACATATGTTTAGTAACCTATCAGCAACTACACGACGTCCGATTTTGTCCCCAAATAAATGCTCGGAGCACTCAGCAGAACTCGCATTCGGATAATCTTGAAGGAATTGCAGCACGCAGTTAATTTCTGGACGGCTATCTGCCAGCGCGATTTCACCCTGTATGAGCCAACTTTCAGTTTTAATTTCTCGTTTTAGTATGATGTCCTGGCTCATAGTGCCTCCTGTGATTCAGTCTCGATTGTTGTAGACCAGTAAGAATTGCTGGCAAAAGTACCTAACACACCCGATGCCTTTTGCATTGCAGGGCGGTTTCCGTACACAATGAGCTGATGCTTGGCCCTCGTAATTGCAACATTCAAGCGATTTGGGCTTTCAAGAAAACTCGTGGGATGGTTATTTGCGAAACTAAGCATGACAAAATCAGCCTCATGCCCCTGAAAACGGTCTACGGTACATATCTGAATATCAATATACGGTGATGATTTTTCACCTCGATAGAAATGCCTTACTCCGTGATGATTTCCCGTCCACTTTCGTAAAGCTCGACGTATAGCTCGCTCTTGAGCCCGATAGAATGCCAAAACAGCAACTTCCCAAGGCTTTTGTTGGTTTTTCTCAACATTTGGGTTTGATTTTGCCCAAGAATCAAAGCGACTTAATTCTTTTAATATTTCTTCTACTTCAGCGGTGATTTCACCTTCTTTGCCTTTTCGACCTTTAACATCGTGCCATATACAACGATGTGAGCCGCTTCGGTATCCCCAGTCCCGCTTTTCAGCTTGGCCATCAGGACTTTGCAGTGCTTTTTCATGGTATATATGTACTCGGGAAAACTCGGCAATGTCTGGATGCATTCTGTGCTGGTAACTAAGCCGTATTTGTCGTTGTTCCAAAACACTGGCTGGAAGTCCATCAGACAGAGCGGTGCCTTGTTTCTGATACTCTGTTCGTTCAAATCCAACTTGTAGTGATTCAAGGATAGAAGGCAGTGCGATCCTACGTATCCTGTCTATTGCAGTGAACGTATCTTTTTCTGAGTCAAATGGTAGTAGCGCTTTGATATCCTCCTCTAACTTATTAACAGTTTTAGAACTTCCGTTAGATTCTGTATTTAGGCGCTGTTCGTACATACGAGCCAGTCGCCACGCTAACTGGGATTCCCAGCTATCGGACTCGGTCTTGATTTTTGTACGAGTTAATCTCGAATGCGCTGCAAGTCGCATTTCTAACTTTTCCGGTAACGCAGGCAGCCCCCTTATGGTCGTCAAATCCAGGGGTAGGTGATTAGCATTCTGAGCGATGAACGCTGACGAACCAAGGACTACTGATGCGTAAGGGAGATCTGTCTTCGGACCTTTAGATGATGCAACCAATACATTTTTGGACTTTGCTTGCTGATGATAAAATTCAATTGTCTTTTCATCGTCAGTGCAAACCAAGGATACTTCTCGTTTCTGAATATTGATTTGTCGAGCAGAGAAAATATCTGCGCATGCTTCTCGCTGATAACGATCCTGTAAACATGGCTGCAAATTTACTTCGGTAGCTTCATCATCAACATAAGGTGAAAGCTGTTTTGGGTCTCCCACCATGATCCAACGCTTGGCAAGTACCGCTGGCACCAAAAACTCTTGAAAAGTTGTTTTTGATGCTTCATCAATAATCATCACATCGAAGATTGGCGATGTTGATTGTTTATTTTTGATATCAGGATGCTGAAGCAACCCAATAGTTGTCCCGCAAACTAAATTCGCCGCTTCAAGAACAAGACGCTCAACAATATGTTTACCTTCACCGACCTTACTTTTAAGTAACTTCTGACTAACTGAAATGTGCGGTTGTTGCTGAAGATGTTTTAGCAATCTTGTGCGTTCAGTTTTAACAAACTCTTCCAATTGCCATGGCTTTGCCTTTTGAGAAACGCTTGATTTATCTCCAATCCGTACAGGTAACACCATGTCGCGATAAATATTTTCTTCAGACATCATTCGTTCAAGAACATTGTCAACAGCAACGTGTGTTGATGCACAAAGTAAGATCCGCTTACCTCGCTTTATTAATTGAAGAATCAGTTCGCAAATGGCTGTAGTTTTGCCAGATCCTGGGGGGCCTTCAAGGAAGGCAAAGTCTGGTGTATTGAGTGCAATATTTACAAACTCACGCTGCTGAGATGTTCCCTCTCTTGCTCCATCGGTAAGAACGTAGTAGTCATCGTTAAATAAGTGCTCATCATAAGGAACATTCGGCCACTTAGCATGATCCTTACCTTCAAACAGCCTCAATAGCGGAAGATGGTGAATAGAAGGGGTGTCTTGTAAGCTTTGTAATGCATTAATCTGACACTTTAACTGGTATGTGTTTGGACGAATAACCAAATAGTCGTGGTCAGGTAAACGATCCAATAACAAGCTGTCATTCTCTACATTTCTGTCCAGGACTGAAATTGCGTTGGATTTATTGAATCCAACATTGCTTTGTGATTTCCCAGTCAAATGCCAACCATAACCGTCTGGACACTCATACGACGACAGCCCATTGCCTAATTCACTCGCAATTTCGTCCGCGTGCTCCTCAGTTGCATAAGCCATTTTAGGTTTACCGTGACTTCTACAATTTGGGCATTCTCTAGCGGCACTACCCACGGCTTTCCATCTAGCGGGGCTTGCTTCGTATACCGTGTCGGTACTTTCATCTAAAAAGAGCTTTAAGTTCTTTTCGAAATCACCGCAGATATCGGCAGGCTCAACTAATTGTATCCATACTCCACTTTGAGCATCGTCCAGCTTTTCCCAAGCTATCGCTTTAACAGCCTTCGTACTTTCCAGGAATTTTCGAGTGGTGTCTAAATACTTATAAAAGTCACCAAGACCACTCACTGCTTTACTAAGCAGGATGTCTGGCCTGTGAATACCTAAGTTTGCGTATCTTAATAACGCCATGTTTCGTCCTTTGATCGAATAAGTTGTTCATCCTATATGTCAAGCATCGTGCCAACAACCTTCGACTTAAAGGCCTTATTAATTGCGCACCATCGAACAAATAAAGGTTTTTATAGGAAGGTATTTTTCACACCCTTTAGGTAAATTTATAACCCATAAACACCATTTTGTACATCACATAACTCTCATGAAGCCAAGACAATGAAAAGAACCCAAACAACTTTACTTTGGCTACTTCTAATTGAAACGCCGTCATGATAAACGGGTACGGGGTAGGATGACGACCAAGCCGTCAGATATCTGGCCGCTTGGGCGTTTTTGTTGTTATAAGGAGCCCAGTAAAACCGCGCTGATTGCTGGAACGGTTGTGCCAATGACTTCTTGAGTGCTGGCAACGATAGGTAAGGTTGCAGACATAACACTTTTATCGCCTACAAGCGATGACAGAAGCGCCGTTGCTAGCCAACCGGTTTAGCTGAGCCCGTTTTTTTACACCTATGTGGACTCGGTTAGATAGATTGAAGAATTGGATGCCTTGCTAGGGTGCCACTTGTTGTTACGCACTATTTGTAAGGGGATAGCTTTCATTCTGCCAGCCTTACAGACTTCCCCTCAAGTCATCTGGTTTAGCTGATTCTTTTTTTCATACCTTAGGTGTTAATTTTTGCAATGTTTTAAACCAGAAAGAGTGACATCCCCTCGAAATCAAACTGACCTACTCTCAAAGTTTCATGCCCAACAATTCGTATATCCATTGACTACACAGAAAAGTCATTTAAACTGTGTATTAAATAGATATACAGAGGATGGTGTCATGGCTACAAAGACAGCCCCAATCAACATGCGAGTACTGCCATCGGTAAGAGACATCATCGATGCCGCAGCAAGTTTAAAAAAAGTTGATAGAACCGTGTTCATTCAGCAAGCAGCGCTCAATGAAGCGCATAGCGTGCTGGCCGAACAGCGGGATTTTGTTCTTGAAGCAAAGGCTTTTGAAGCGTTCGATAACGAACTTCGTGCTGAGCCACAGACTCTTGAAGGTATGAAAAATCTGTTTAAAAGGAGAGCACCTTGGGAATAAGTGCACCAACACTACTCTCTGATGAGCACCAGATTAACGCCTTTCAATGTGGGATAGAAGAACTCGATACTTGGTTAAGAAAGCAGGCGTTAAAGAGTCAAAAGCGGGGAACCGCGAGAGTGTATGTAGTCAATGACGCTGACGTCCATCAAGTGGTCGGGTACTATGCCATTGCCATGGGATCAGTTTGCAGAGAGCAAGCTTTCAGTTCATTAAGAAGAAATAGTCCAGATCCCATTCCCATGGTGATTCTAGCCAGGCTTGGAGTAGATAACGCCTATCAAGGTCAAGGCATTGCGGCAGGTCTTTTAAAAGATTGTATCATTCGCTCAGTACAAGCAATGAACGCTGTCGGTGGAGCAGGAATCTTAGTCCATGCTATTGATAGTAGTGCGCAAACGTTCTACAAGAAATTTGGCTTCAAAGAATCGACGTTTGATCCTTTAGTACTAATGGCAAGGATCTGCGATATCGAAAAATCATTGCAGATAGACTGAGATGACGGCTCCCCTTGCACAAGAGAAGCCGTCTATATTATCAAGTGCCCAGTAAGACTGCGCTGATTGCTGGAACAGTTGTGCCAATAACTTCTTGAGTGCTGGCAACAACAGGTAAGGTTGCAGACATAACACTTTCAACGACTGTTGGTGTGTTGTAGAGACCCATACCGCCACCAATTCCCAAAGCAAAAGCCATCAAGCTTTGGCGAGCGATACCGCCCACAATACCCACCAGAACCATGGCTCCAGCTACGATCCGTCCCAAAGTACCTTGGGTCCAATCTTTTAGGGTATCCCACACATCAGTGAACGCATCACCACCAGTACCTGCAAAGGATGGCTCCGAAATTATTAGCGCCATTACCCCAAGCATTCCAATACTGACTAAACGTTGGGCTTGAATGCTACGAGCTTTATTCATCATTTGTTAGTTTCTCCATAAATACTCAAATTATCGCGCTTACCATCAACATATACTGAGACTGGTTCGCTGTTAGTCTGAAGTGGACGAAGCACTGGCGAAACGGAACGAGGCACAGATACCCCGATGTCCCACCGACGTGGTTCAATTTCTGTATACACGTAACTGGATAAATTCAGGTCTCCACGCTCATCCTCCCAAGGCGCAATCCAAATCCGCATTACCCTTGATGGAATCCGAATTGGTACAGATTGCTGTGTCTCAGGTAATGCTGGATGGCTGAGTAGTCCCGTTTCTAAATCAGTTTGTGAATACTCGGAGAATGAACCCAGTCGAGTTGCAGCAGCATTAATTGTCTTAAGTGCAGCACCATTGCTAGTGAGTTCATACACTTCGCGAGCGGACAGGCAACGCACACCATCAGGCATACCTGAGCATCCGTATTCGCTGCTACCAAGACCTAATGAGCTACAACCTGACAAAACGGCAGAAGCAAAGGTCACTAACAAAAGTCCTACTTTAGACCATGTCTTTTGCTTACATTTGTGGTTGATCTGAATAAATGTCGTCATGGTGAACATTCCTCCGGATACACATCTTATTGTCTTAAAGAGACCTTGTTCAGTTAGCAACATACAGTATTTTTTCATCTTCTTGCTCCTCCTTGAGAAGTCGCTAATGCCAATGTCGTACCACGAGTCACGATCACTTCAATGTTCCTTGCGGCGTCTATCTCTATGACTGGAAACATATTTTCAGCCATGTCCAAATAAAACTTGGCAACTCTATCTAACGCCTTTCCTGTACCGCTTATTGCAGCCCCCTGAAGCGCTTCTTGACTCATGACTTGCTGATACAATTGAGTATTGCCTACGTCTCCAGTCTGAATTGTTGGTACTGGATTCACATCAAACGCACTTGAAAGCCCTTGAAGAAAGCCTGCCGTCATCGATTTGGCGACCAGTTGGCCTTGTTTGGATACTAACCGGCCACGAATACCCGCTTTGCCATCTTCTCCTACAGCATAAGAATCCAAACGCGTTTCAATAACACCACCATCTTCCCGTACACACGAAATAGTTTCGCCACGCAGATAGGCACGCTCAGAGCTCAAATCTCCATAGCCCGCTGCAATCAGAAAACACTCTTTAATATCTGCCCTAAATCGATTAGGTAAAATGGCTTCTTTTTGAATTCTAAGTAATGCAGGAAAGGGTTCGCGTCTTGCAGACTCATGAGTAGGAGCATCCAAGCCAGTGATCAAAGTGCCTGAGATTATGCTACCCGCTGGCAAATAAAGTGGTGGCACTTCTTGCTCTTCGACTTCAGGCTCGTCAACCACTTCTGGTTCAATCATACGAATGGTAACAGGCGGCAATGGCATATCCCCTCCCCGTGATCCTGAACTGCTTATGGGTTGTTGATGAATCGATTCAGGTAGAGGTGCATTGGCAAAATAGTCGTCAGGATTAGACAGCGACGGTGGCTCTTGCTTAGGGATTTCCATGGTGGATACAGGAACTTCAAAACGACTCTTTTCATCTTCTACAACGTTATTTTGCTGGCTCCTAACTTCATCAAGCTCAGCTCTCAGCTGAGCCAACTCATCATTCAATTGTATGGAGATTTCTGATGTGTTTGAGCCTGAACGGTTCGTGCTTACCTCCGGACGTAGACGCTCAACTTCACGGCGTAGTTGATCATTTCGATCACTTAGTAGCTTTACATTCGCGGCTAAACTATCAAGTCCAACATCACGCGTATTCGTATCTGTTAGTATGTGTCGAATGGTTTTTTGGCGGTTTCGGCTTTCATTCCCTTCATCAGGGTTAGGTGAAAACACCAAAACAAGCACAGCCAAACCACCTATAATACTGACAACCGATATGCCTCGTTTTAGATTAGGGTTCAATTGCTCCCATTGCATTTTCATATTTACTCACCTCCCACCAAAAGCGAAGGTCGCTTACTTTCGACAGCCTCTTCACGGTGATTACGAACAACCACATACAACTCAGTCTTATCACCCGGTAACAAGATGTTTCGAGGCCAGTAGGCGCTTGCCACGATATCTGATGCATTACAGGCTATTTCACTGGCTTCTATCGGCTCATCAGCAAAGCTTTCAACCAATCCCACAAAGACGGTGAAATAATGCCCTGTTACAATTTGCCCCTGCTTAAAATCAAATTTTAAGCCAGGTTGAAAACAGTTCGGACTTGTGTCTGTTTGGCTAAATAAACGGATGTCATAGCCTTTTGGTAATTCATTTAATGCAAGGCGTCTGAGTAAATCACGTAAGCTATCGACGTATGGTTGAGCAGTTTCCCAAGTGGCAGCTTTTCGATTCACGACGCCCTTAATAGGCAATTGCTGACCATCAATAGCTAAAGTGATTTCACGCGGTGGAATACGACGAGGTACTAAGGTGACAGATAACGCAGGCGCTTCCAGACCAGGCGGAGTGATGTAAAGTGAAACCGGTGATTCTTTGTCCGTGGCCACATATACAACATTCCCCTTGATTTGCGTCTGAGCATCACTGGTTGTTCTCACCTGAGGCGATTCAAACGGCGTCACAATCCGATTCAGATGGCCAAGTGCTACAGGGATCAGTTCATTAACCCCCGGTGTCATCATTAGCGTTGTTGGCACATCCGTTGAAGCCGTATTGGTTTGAGTCGGTGGATTTGCAGTAGCAGACTGCTTCATCACACTGGCTGGCACAATCGGCAATTCCACGTCTGCATACGACGCTTGAGATAACAGGACGCAACTCAAGCTCATTGCGATTAAGCTTGGTGTCATCCATCGACTAATTTTGGTTCGCATCATTCACCCTCCGGTTTTGCTCTTGGGTCAACTTTTCACGAACGCGCTTCGTTCTAGCTTGCCCCTCATACGTATCCATCCAGCTAAGTTTTGGACGGTATTGCTCAATATCGATGTCAAACTCATAGGTGCGAGTTTGGCGCTGCTCATCTCCAGATGGCCCAGAAACCAAGGAATAACCGGTCACAAAGACATGGCCGGTTTCATACTCATATTCCACTTGTCTGGGTTGGAATTTGAGCGTGACCCGGTCTTCGCGGATTTGTCTTGCCTGAATCTCCAGTGCATCGACCACTTGCTGGTACACCGCTGGAGAAAGTAGCGGCTCAATGGCAACCCGGATGAAAGACACATTACCTGGCGTCACGTTACCCATAAGCTCAGCCAGGTAGAGTCCCCAGGATTCAAGGTAAGGTTGAGTAGCTTGGTTTCGTGACACTTCAGCCGGTTCAGACAAAGTTGGTGGTTGAATGGCTACCACGGTATTGCGAGAAAATGCCGCTACCGCAAGCAGCAAATTAGATAGCACCAGCACCGCAATCAGGAACCGTTGCCATCGGTTCTCTAATTGCGTGCCTTGCCATGATTTTAAAAATACGTCGAACTTCACGGCAGATAGCTCCTGATAAATGGGTTAGGGATCGTCTTGGCTTTGGTTGGCAACAGTCCAGCCCAGTAGATGGCGTGAAGAATAAAACCATCTGGACGACCATCACGAAAACGCCGATAGAGCTTGGTTGTCACCAACCCCAACAGGCATAAAACCAAGGCATTACCGGTAAAAATGCCGATCACTAGCCCCAACAGAATGGGAGCCATCTCATCGGCACTCCAAAGCAGGAAGTGCGGCGGGTCATCGATATAGGATGGAATACTCACAGGTTCCATAGTCACTCCTCGTTGTTTGAATTGAGAAGTGAAGAATGCCTTGGGATTGGCAGCTTCAGTGGTCAGCTAGATGCCGAATTCTTGAAGGTTTTGAGGGTTCTACTCAGACAATACTAACAATTGATCTTTTTGATGCGGTTGATATGATGAGGATATTGGTCGTGTCGAGACCAGCTGCCCACTTTAGCAAACCCGGATGGGACGACATGCATATCAAATTTATTTTTTGCTTAGGTTTTTTCTGCGACCTCGGCAGTGGGCACCGTATTCGCTAATAGGAGAAACTCAATGCAAATTACTAAAATCATTTCCTCTGACACGGTTGAACGTTTAAAGCAAAAAGCACGAAAGCTTAAACGTGAAAAATCCATTACACACACTCAAGCACTCGATGAAATTGCAAACTCTGTTGGCTTTAATCATTGGCATCAGGTTGTACAAGCCAATGACATACTGAAACCATCAGAAGTGGCATTATCTTCTGGATGTGTCATGGCTTTTGATGTCAAAGATGGTATGGATGTCGATACCAGTGATGGGATCTTAATTGAAGACCATTTCTTGGAGATGCTCACTGAAAAGCAGCTATTTGAAATTTATGCCAATTCCCCTGATGAGGACGACGAACAAAACAGACCGCTAAAAGAAACGCTATCGGATTCAGAGCTTCAGGAGTACTTTCGAGATGATTGCTCATTCATGTACTTCCGCCTAGCCGAGCCTCATGCAAACAAACCGCTAAAAGAAGTATTGGCTCTTATACGACAGTACTCGTTTTGGATGCCGCAATATATTTGGCTTCAAGGTCACCTTATTGATACTTATCATTTGCCAGCGGAAGACGAGAATGGCAATACAGTAGGCGTAAGGTTTTAGCTCTACAAGATGAGGCCTAACTGGCCTCATATCTTCTTCTGCAAGTGACTTAACGCCAACCCCGCCATCAATGCCAAACCGATGATCAGCGACGGTAACACCACCGGTGGAATAGCCAGCGGGGCGAACAATCCCATAAACAGCAAAATGACACCTGAGCCCAGGATAACCATGCTGTAGCGGTGAATGATTGGGCTCGAAAAATCAAAGGTTGTCTTCTTAATCTTCCAGGTCATCAAGCCGTCCCACAGCGCCGGTAACATGAGAATAAGCGCAAAGGGCAACCAGACCATCAGCAAAGCAAATCGAGTGAACACTTGGTACAACACATCAAAAAATGCCTGAATACGGTCTTCCACCCAAACAAACCAAAAGCCACCCATGTTCTCCATCCCTTTAGAGCGCACTCGCTGCTCTTCAGTGGGGATTAGAAAATCACGCACAGATTGCTCCATCCGCGTATCCACAATCCATGACTGATACCAGCGATGGCTAGTTTGACCAATCCAATAGCTTGTTTGTGCGCCCAATTGGTTTTGAATCATCAGCTTCTCTTTACTAATAACCCGGCCAGTCCAATCACCGGGCACTAACACGCCAATAGCAATAATCTCCAGCATCAGTGCCAGACACAGTAGCCAAACCGACTTATGCTTGCTCATGCCAAACATCCTCTTCAACTCGCGCCAGCATGGCTGCAACGGTTGGCGTCATAATCCGGGCTTTAATCACTTGTTGAAGCCGCTTTGTCGTCGTATGACCACTGACATAACGCACATCGATGCGTCCTTCAGCCAAATACCCCATCCGATTTGGACGATTACGAATCCAGGAGTAGAAATACACACCATCCACGGCAGCCCACTCGAAATGGTCAGGATCACGCAGGCGAATCCCCGTTAAAGCACTGGCGGCAGTCCAGGTCAGTGCCTCAATGAAATGCCAAAGGCGTACACTGTCATCATCACAACTGACTTCTTCATAACTACCCAAGCCATTACACAGACACAAATCAAAGATGGAATGGCCATCTAACGTGAACGCATCCGTTAAATAGTCCGCCAAACAATACACAGAAGCCAAAGCATGAGGCCAGTCGGTTTCAAGCAGTCTTAAGGTTTCCTTGAACTGGGGGTTATGTTGCTGCCACTGAGCGAGCATTTCTTGACTGGTAAGTGTTGTCATTTTCAGACAGACAGAATGATGCATACAGACTCCTTATGCTGCCTGTGTAGAGCTGGTTAAAATAGGAATACGACCTTTAATCACACGGCCACCTGAAAGCTTGGCGATGTACTCAAGGTTCGGGAGCTGGCCCAATAACTGCGGTGGAAACATATCGCCTTCTTCCTCCATCAAGCGTTCGCCATGATTGCCGGTAAACAACGCGGGGCTGTCCGAGTTGGACGACATACCTTGAGTTTGCATGATGTACTGCAACCGAGTCTTAGGCAGATTATCAGTAATGTACTGCTGCGTTTCGGCATCCATCACCCGAAGGGCTATCAAGTTGTTGATGTTACCTAACACCTGACGAGCCTTAGCCTCACTGCCTGTACGAGCGGCAAAGTCAGCAAAGGTCTGAGTAGCAATTACACAACGCATTTTTGCGCCACGACCTTTGTTGAGCAGTTGAATGAAAGGATCGTTGACGACTTCAGCCGCCTCATCGATGAAGATATTTACGGGACGATTTTCAACACCATAGTTATAGCGGTCACCGGCCACGGCGGTGAGATCGGATAAAAGCAACGAACCAATGGCGCTGCCAACCATGGCGTCGGTCAATGAATCCAACCCGATATAGGCCACTTGGGCATTGTTGATAATACGGCCAGAATCCGTAATTAACCGGCTGTCATCCACATCGTTTGCAATCGGTGATAGCAATGGACCTAGTTCACTTGAAGTGAGCATATTGAGCACCGGCATCAATGAGGCCACCATCTTAGAATAGTGGGTTCTGTCATGCTCAAACATGCTCAAAAGGCCTTCCAAATCAGTATTGGCGGCAACGGGCTGAATGCGTTCGTAGTAGAAAAGCAGCATCGCCATGGCCTGTTTAGCCAAGGTGTTGGCCTTTTCGGTAAAGCGCTTGATCTCCACACTAAAGTTCGGATACACCTGCTCCCCCCAGGCCGTGACGGCTTTTACTACCAAGCCTTCTGGGCCACCTTCCAAGAATCGTCTCAGTGTTTTCAGATCAGGACGCTGTGACGTAAGCAACAGACCTTGCACTATGTTATTCAGTGCCATTTGGCCAAAGGCTTTAAATGGATCAGCACCGGTTTCGGATGGGATTAAGGCCGCAATTCGGCTAGCAATTTCAGTACCCCGGTTAAAGTTCCTCAGGGGATTAAGTCGTACTGAATGCTCTGGAAAACCCGGATGAAAATACACAAAGCGCTCAGGACTACCGGCGGCAATACAGGCTCGCTGTGCATTATCCTTAAGTTCTTTGTCTCCCTTGGGGTCAATAATAATCACGGCTTCATTGCGCAAAATGGCCTGGGTTATCATCGCATCAAAGCATCGGGTTTTTCCCGCACCGGTCGTGCCGACAATTAAGGTATGCCCCTCAGTGTGACCAACTGGCTGGTACACATCTTCTTCTTTGGGCTCAACACCATGAATCCAGGTCGAACCCATTTGTTGGCCGTGACCTTGGTTAAGCAAGGTTTGCTTATCCCTTTTTAGAATTTCATAAGCGCGTTGGGCATGACGTTGATCCCACTCAAAGCCATACCCTAACCACAATTCATCAGGATGTTTTGCCATCACCTTTTGCAAATGCGACAGCGCCATAAATGCCAATGGTTTGCCTTTTAGCCCCTTCTGCAACTTATAAAGACGGTAAGCCTCAGGCAGGCGATACAACGCCATGCCCGAGGAAATCCCTGTCATCCACCAAAATGGCTCAGGTGGTAGCTCAGTCAGCATTTCTGCGGCAATTGCCCCAGTTGCACCAACCAGCCAACCTGCTGCTGCCATGGCTTCATAGTTCGTGCGCCAGGGCATCTCATATGCGTTTTCTTTCATTCATGCTCCGCAAAATAACCGTTTGCAATCCGCTCAACTTAAAATGGATTAACGTTCAGCGTGAGCGGTAAACAGAACCGTTTCCCCCTCATCAAACTGGCATTGGTCACTGGCCGAGATCCCCCGAAGCAATTGCCCGGCTGGAATGCCATGCTCATTGGCGACTTGGCGTAAGGTTTGAATAGTGACGCGAATACCATCCGCACTATGATCCACGTCTGGGTAATCGCCATCGGTCAGTAAGATGGGCAAATCTTTCACAAAATTAACCATCTGTTGCCGCTGCGCGTGTTTGGGGTCTGTACTTGAGTTCGCATTGGGCTCAATCGGCTTTTGATTACGCTCCGCTCTTGTGGCGGGCTCTTTTGCTTGGGCATTGGTTATCTTAGTTCGACTCGGACGCTGTGAAGCCTCTTCGTTCTGAATTGCTGCCGCTGATTCTGCGTCTTGATTGGAAAGGTCTATCAGTACAGTAAGCCCTTTAGAAATCGATAGTTTCAGCAGTAACCCTTGCTCCTGAACTCCATCATTTGTAGTCACAGTTCTGGCTTTACGCGTCGGGTTTGCCGGATCTAGTTCAAGCCAATCTAATCGACTGAGTTCAGCAAGCAGTTTTCGGGGAGCACACCAATGTCTTACGGCATCGGGATAGCGGATCAGTATCTGTTCATCAACCATAACCAACGCACTACTGGCCTCTGGGAGCCATGCCAAAGATTCAGGCAGATTCAATGCTTCTACATCGTGCTGGTTTACGTTATTTGAGATAGCGCCATCATATGAGTTGTTAGGCTTTTCACATCCATAACCTGGAGCATTTTCATTTGCCTGGGGGTTATTAACATCACTAGCAAGACGAAGTTCATCATCTTGTTCGGACGATTTTGACGATGGCGACTCAGACGAATTGCCGTGTTCGATTGATGATGACGCGTCAGGCAAGCCTGGCTGCTCACTGGAGCGACTCTGTGGCTCGGCTTGTGTTTGCTGTGTTGCTTCCCACTCAGATTTGCTAAACAGTGTCACACCACTTGGTACATTCGAGCTGAACAATAAATCGGCCTCAGATATATGCAGCATGGGTAGCCAGATTAGCTTGCCGTCTTTGAGCAGCACTTCAGGGGCAAGGCTTTCGTATCGCTCATTTGAGGCGGATTTAATGGCCAATCCTCGCTCAATGAGGATGTCCGCAAGGGTATCGGGATCTCTTGGGATGCCAGGTATCTTGTCTTTGGCCAACAGCTCAATGATGTCCTTAGCCGCGCTTTTCCAGACCAGGTAAAGATTGGTTGATTGATTCGATTTTCGTAACCAGACTCTGGCGTCTCGCTGATTGACCAGCCACTGGGAACTGGCAAGTAATCGCCTCATGGCATCAAGTAGATAGCGTTCGACTGGGACACCAAGGGCATTGTCGTCAACGGAAATTCGTTGAGCTTTCAGGTCTCTCTGGACACTGGTTTGGTCAGCTTCAATGACCAATTTAGATAGGGCATGCTCGGGATCGGTATTGCCAATTGCTTCCAGCATGGCTTGCAAAATCTCTGAGCCCGGCTGGGTTAACCAGGCGAGCAACTCAGGTGTCATCACCCGGTTCAACACCAGAATTGAAAATTGCTCGTGCCGCTTGCACCGTCCGTCGCGCCAGCGAATGAAATAGCGTTCAATGCTATTATTAGTGGTCCACTGAGATAAGGTTTCTAAAAAAGGGTTCCACTGATAGCGTCCATCTTCGTCTGTAATGGACAAGTCTGAAACTGGCTTACCAATATCATGGAACAAACCGCCAAGAGCCGCCGCAACACGCCACCTTGGTTCCAGCTCTTTTTTCTCAACCGGTGTGCCACTGGCAACAAAGATGATCCCTTCAGCTGCTTGTGCCGCCCAGAAAGCAACTTCCAACGAATGACGAAATAAACCACCAGCGCCACTGTGATGATGATGCTCAGAAGCTGGCAACAAATGAACATAAGCAGCCAGATGATCAATGCAGGGCTGAATTAGCCTTTGAAAATCACGCAGGTTAAAGCCAAGTACCTGGCGCAGTTTGGCAATTAGCTCGTCTTGTGTGGACTGCAAATCCTCGGGTGACGCAGCTGGCAACCCCTTCAGGAATGGCGGGTAGCGCGGAATTTCTGTATCCAGTTGCGATGAAAGCTCTGGTAGTGCTTTGATTTGAAAAAATAGGTTTTTGAACATAGTGAACCTCCGACACGATAGTGTGAAGGTTCATAAAATCACCGGCGGTGAATTAGATAAAAGAAATCCAGATCTATTGACACACAGATATTTTGGTTAACAATGCCGCTGACTTTGTAAACTAACTAGTTACTCGGCTTCTGCTCGGCGCTCTATAAACTTCCGACTCTCCATCGTCTTTTAGATCTATTTCGTATCGACGCCTGTCTAGGACTTCCAAAAATCCCATAATCTGCGAGCTGTCTAAGTTAATCTTCCCATCAACTATATTTGTGACAACATTGGTTTTTTCGCAGTAACGTTCTAGTTTATCTTGACTGATGTTTATTGCTTCTGATTGGGATTTAATGGAAGCAATATATCTTGCAGCTCTCGGGTGGTTTTGCGCATACTGAGATATACTATCAAAGTTAACGAAATCAATTTCACTCGCAATACTCGCAATGTTGGCTGGAACTGCATCCATAATTGCCTTCTGAAGTTGAGCTGTAAACTCTAGGCCACTAGGGCGGAGAATGTGTATTAAATCATTCTGAATAATAAAATCGAAGTCATTATCCAATTTAAAAACAGTTTCCTCTAACGACTTTAAAGTATTATCAACATACTGAACCAGCCTATGCCTTTTCTTTATTAAAGTTTTAAACTGAGTTGAACGACGTACAGCTGTTATTCTCTGTTGGTTGTTATCAGTGAGCTTTACAAAGTACGCGAAACATTGATTGATATTGTCAAAAGCACTGCAATCTTCTGGTACATTTTCGGACTCATGAAGATTTTTAAGCTCTTGTACCAATGGGTCATTGATTGAAAAGGTAAGATATTCAATAGACGCATATTTTTCTGATGGCTGATACGTAGCCATACTGCTCGCCTTATCCTGCATCAGTGTCTTTGTAAAACTAACCATTTCAACTAATGACTTCTGTACGACTTCATCAACAGGAACAAACACAAAACCTCGATTGGGACTATCCAGACCAAGACCAAACTCAGTTATATTTACATTTTCAAAATCAAAGTTAATAGGCATTATTCATCCTCTAAAAATACCGTTTGGCTAAGCCTGTAAGCTGAAATTTTCTCTCCTTTGACAATATGAGAGCGCTTTGTGATTAATACGACAGGAATTCTGCCACTAATAGAGTTATTTTCTGCATCAGGTTTCAACGTATATACCCTGAACCCCTTCATGGCCCAAAAAATGTTCATATAATGCATATTCAGATGCCAAAACAGAAATACAATGAACGTTATTGCCGCCACATGACCCGCTAAGTCTCTAATACTATCGATATTGACACTATAGAAAGGAAGTAACATAGCAAAAAGGTAAACAAGTAGATGATCTCTGTGATCCTCACAATCGCCAGCGGTCAATTCTCGCCGATCTTTTCTTTTTTTTACTAATCTTACGCGGAACCACAAGAATAAATTTGGCACCGTAATAAAAAAAAGGCAGAAAGAAAGAAAATATACTTCCGAAATACCTTTTATTCCCCACCCCTTAATTGCCCAAAGAATGAATAGTGGGGACATACTGCTCAAGACCATTAGTAGCCTAGCTAGCGACAAACCTTCATTATTTCCTGTCATAAAACCACCCTTAAACCTAAATGAATGCTACTCACCAAAAGAATAGATTCTGTAAAATCTATATCATCGAGCAAGCGAGCGGCACTTAAATAGATCGTCATTTTTTATATCTGCCCACCCACACCTTTGAATTTTTCAACAAAAGCGGCAATTTTCTGAAAAACCGTTTGCTTCTGGGTTCGGTACTGTGGGTTCAATGGGCTAAGTTTGGGCAGCGCCTCATTAAGTGCAGTGCCATTTTCAGAGGCGTACTCACGTTTGAGTGATGACGCAATATAGCGTTTGGCAGCATCGATATTGAGCTTTTCAGAGGCAATAATGGCATCGGCTTCGCGCTTCTGCTCCGCCTGGGCGAACTTGAAGAAGGCGTCGATAATGCTGGCTTTGTCATTGATCTCATCTAGGTTTGTCTGGTTAATAAAATCAACCACCAAGCTCTCTTTCGCTCTATTGCCAAGGCTACCACGGATCATACGACGAACTTCTTCAATCAAGCCTTCTTTGCTCTTGTTCTTCTTATTGTGATCAAAAATCAGTTCAAGAATGTAATCGAGGTTTATTTCTTGGGATTTAAGCAAATCAATTTCAAAGACCACATCGTCCCAGTCTACCGTTGACTTATCTTTGTCCTGCCCTTCTTTATCGCGTCGCAACCAGTCGCGGGTATCGTTGTAGGTAGAGCGATAATCTTGAATAGCACGCTCACTTGGCATATCGATGGTTTGCATTGCCTCGATGTCAGCGTCATCCAGATAGTACTTTGACTTGAACTCTTCAACAGCTTGTTCATCACTAGTATCTAGGCTTTGTAGTGCTTTTAATCCAGCAAACTCATCGTAGTTTTGTAAAATATTTTCTGCTTTTAGGTATTCACCAAACAGCTTGGCAAATTCTTTTTTATCTTGTTCTTTTTCAATATTTTCTGGGTTTGAAAAACGCTCTTGCAGCTCCTTTACGATATCAACAAAACCTCGACGCTCTTGGCCAGTAACAATATCGTTAAAGCCTTCCATGTATTCTTTGTAGCTCTTCTCCAACACCACGTTTTTGGTGTTTTTGTCACCAAACAAGGTGATGGCATCAATGGTTGCCTGTTCCAAGTCCCGAAAGGTAACAATATTGCCAAAGGTCTTCGTTGCATCATAAATGCGGTTAGTGCGAGAAAATGCCTGCATCAAGCCGTGATAGCGCAAATTCTTGTCAACAAACAAGGTATTGAGCGTAGGCGCATCAAAGCCCGTTAAAAACATACCGACCACTATGAGCAGATCTATTTCTTGATTCTTCACGCGCTGGGCAAGGTCACGGTAGTAGTTCTGAAAACCATTACTGTCCACGCCATAGTTAGATTTAAACATGGCGTTGTAATCGTTAATCGCGGCGCTCAAAAACTCTTTTGCGCTGCTGTTCATGGCACTGACTTCAAAACTCTCATCTAAAATATCACCAATGGCGTCCTGCTCTTCATTGGCAGCAAATGAGAAGATAGTCGCTATGCGCAGAGGCTTACTCGTGGGTCCATTTTCGGCCTCGGCCTGCAATGTTTTGAAGGTTTCATAGTACGCTTTCGCTGCATCAACACTACTTACCGCAAACATGGCGTTAAACCCTTTGGCACCAGAATAGGCTCGATGCGTTTTCTGGTTAAAATGGTTCAGAATATACTGCGAGATTTCACGAATGCGCATTGGATGTAAGAACGCTTTTTTGTTCTCCGCCGCACTGAGCTTCTTATCATCCTGCTCAGTCTCAATGCTCTTAAATTGAGGACGAACATCGTTATAGTCCACTTTGAACTTGAGTACTTTTTCATCACGAATGGCATCAGTGATCACATAAGTGTGCAACTGCTGGCCAAACACGCTGCCCGTGGTTTCAGCACCCAAGGCGTTTTCAGGGAAAATTGGCGTACCGGTAAAGCCAAACTGGTAGTACTTTTTGAATTTCTTCTTCAGGTTTTTCTGCGCTTCACCGAACTGGCTTCGATGACACTCATCAAAAATAAAGACAACCTGCTTGTTGTAGATAGCTAAATCGCTTTCACTTTTGATTAAGTTATTGAGCTTTTGGATTGTGGTGACGACAATCTTGTTATCGTCTTTATCCAGGTTACTCTTAAGCCCTGCGGTACTGTCTGAACCGTTCACACTATCAGGTGAGAAGCGCTGATACTCTTTCATCGTCTGATAGTCGAGGTCTTTTCTGTCCACCACAAAAAAGACTTTATCTATACAGTCTAAATCGGTGGCCAAACGTGCCGCTTTAAAGCTGGTGAGTGTTTTTCCTGAACCGGTAGTGTGCCAAATGTATCCACCGCTCTCGGTGTTGCTCCAGTTCTTAGCGTTAAACGCGCTCTTTATCTTCCATAAAATGCGCTCAGTAGCCGCAATTTGGTAAGGGCGCATCACGAGCAAGGTATTGCTTACGTCAAACACAGAGTAACGCAAGATCACTTCAAGCAGCGTCTCTTTCTGGAAAAAAGTGGCAGTAAAGTCTTTTAAATCCTTAATCAGCGTATTGTCTGACTTCGCCCAGTTCATCGTGAAGTCGAAGCTATTTTTGTCTCGCTTAGTGGTATTGGCAAAATAGCGCGTGTCGGTGCCATTAGAGATCACAAACAGCTGCAAGAACTTGTACAACGAGTTCTCTGCATTAAAGCTTTCTTTGCTGTAGCGATGTATTTGGTTAAACGCCTCACGGATTGCCACACCACGCTTTTTAAGTTCGATTTGCACCAAAGGCAAACCATTGACCAAAATCGTCACATCGTAACGGTTGGCATGGCTTCCCGTTTGCTCAAACTGCTTAATGACCTGCACTTTGTTGCGAGCAATGGTTTTCTTGTCGAACAGGTAGATATTTTCTATATGGCCATCATCAAAGACAAAATCGAAGATATAGTCACTGTGCACCTTGCGAGTTTTATCAAGAATATTATCGCTTGGGGTGTTTAAGTATTGCTCGCAAAAGCGAGCCCACTCGGCATCGGTAAACTCGACTTTATTAAGGGCTTGTAGCTGCTTGCGCACATTCGCCAGCATGGCATCGGGTGTGGTTAGCGCAGGTAAATACTCATAACCCTGATTTGCTAAGTCTTGGATCAGCTCACGCTCTAAATCACCTTCGCTCTGGTAGCCCTCAGCAATTTGGTCTTGGCGTGTGTATTTATCTAAAACAATGTAATTTTTAGACTCTGCGATGGGCTTGGTGTAATCAACCATTCTGTTCTTCCTGCTGCCAAAAGCCGTAATTGCTGACTAAGTGATTCAATAGAAAACCCACTGTTTTCTTTTCAGGGTCACTAGGTTCGGCGACGGCTTCATTCGATAATGTCGAATGACTAGTAAATTGAATAATGCGGTTTAAATACGCCTGCTTATCACCTGGCAAGAGTTCCGACCATTTGGGATAGCCCAAAAAGCTCGCCGTCTTTTCGTAGAGGTTGCGCAACAGCGTAAAATGGTACTTTTGCACGGTGTTTTCAGCGATGGCTTTTTCCAGAGTCTGCTTCAAATACAGGTGGTAAGAAAAGCTCTTATTGGAATCGCCGTGTTTATCTAACAGTGCAAAGGTGCCATCTTCAAACCGCTCCAACAGATAACAGGCTTTGCTGTTTAGCTCGTTGTAGAGCACGTTATAAAAAAGCGGACTATGGGTGGTGATAATGAACTTCAAATTAGACTTGCTAGACTTGATCAGCCCAGCCAAGTTTACGGCTAATTCGATCAGGTGATTTTCATCCAATGAACTCACCGGGTCATCAATAAACACATACTCCAGCTGTTCAAATTGCCGGGACTCACGATTCTCTGGTTCTGCAACGTTGAGGATGGTAATCACCTGATCCAACAGCGTGTAGAAAACACTCCAGATAAAGTTACTTTCTTCACCCTTGGATATTTTCAGAGGCTCTGTGCCTTTATCGTCACCTCGCTCCAGGGTAAAGGTGACTTCGGCATAGTCTTCACTGAAATGGGGGGTTAACTTGTCATTGGCGAAGTGTTGAAAGTACTTAACGATATTCGCATCTTGCCCAAGGTCTTTCAGCAAAGTGAGCAGCCAGTCGGTATAGGTATTCGGCTGAATTTTAAGCCTAGGGGCAGCATCCTCTTCTAAATCGTTATCCCAGTAAAAGAGATCTTCAGTGAAGGCGTTGTAATAGAGGATTTTCTCCCGTGGCGAAATAGTTTCTTCACCTTCGCCATTTCCTTTAGGTGCAACCAACTGTTTGAACTCACGAGACAAACGAGTTTTTCCTGTTCCGTTGAATGCATAAATCAGCTGTACTTTAGGCACCTGCGTGACGACTTCGACCTCGGTAGTCTTCTTATTTTTCACTGTTCTCGGCGCATTTAGTTGCTCCGCGATCTGTTTGAGTGTCTTGTTCATATCAGGCCGACACTTCTGCGTTCTGTTTAGGAAAGCTCAACAACAGGTCACGATAATACTCGTATTGCTTTTGGCGGAGTTCTATTTCGCGTGGGAGACCTTCCGAAAGCGATTTTGTGAGTTTGTCAAATTTATCTAAGATACTAACTATATGCTCCTGCTTTTGGAGTGGAAGAATTGGCACTTTAACTTCAAGAATCTGCCCCTTGCGTAAATTTGTTTGATCAACGCCATTATCATGTTTTAACAATTGCGGTGTTCTATCTAAATAATAGTGTAAAAATTTAGGCAAAATTTCAGACTTATCTTTAACGGTAATTCCACCTATACGCTGATTTAACGTGTACCTTTCGTCCTCATCTACAATAAATGTTTTTGAGAGAGCTTTACCATTGGGTAGATCACTCATTACTAGTAGAATATCGTCTTTAAAAAGAGGGCATATTTGACTATCTGAGTACTTAGCAACTAACCCATCTGTGGAGATAAATTTTGAATTTACAACAATAAACTTACCATCTTCTGATATATCTTTCTCATGCCCTTTTCCATTCGCAAAGTGCGCGACCTCCTCCAACGTCTTCCACTCAACTTCACCTTCTTCAAAACTCAACAACTGGTCTCGGTAGTAATTGTATTGTTTTTTCCGCATGTTAAGCTCGGCGGTCAGCTCGGCGGTCAGCTCGGCGGTCATGGCGGTAAATGCGTCCAGAACACGCACTATTTCAGCTTGTATTGCCAGCGATTTTTCTGGGTTATCTGGGCATGGGATAGGGATACTAAAGTCTTTGACCTTCGCATCAGAAATAGCTGGATATGCCGAACCACTCTGATTCTCTTCAAGGTACTTTTTAAAATCACTTGAGGAAATCAAATGCAAAATCCACTTAGGTAGAGTCACATCCCTTTTCACTCGCAATACACAATATCCTGTGCTCGCAACTGCTCCATCATATTCCTCATCAATTAAGCAATAGCGCATTTGTGTCGGACGAGTTGTTGCAAATAATACATCGTCTTTTTTTACAAGCTTTTGAGCGCGGCTGGGCGCATTGCTAGCTTTTACCTCAGTTGTTTCTATTATTTTTTTTGTATCAACGCTGACTGAAGTTAGATCAATATACTGATGGCTTTCAGAAGTTTCACGCCACTTTATATTCGTTGTTCGCTCAGTAACTTCGCTGATCGGAAACCAAACCACTTCAACACCATCGAGTAGTTTCTCTACATAGCTAAAATCGTTCATGCCTCAACCTCCTCACCGTCAATTTCCGCAACTATGGCATCAATATCACTGCGAAGTCGCTCTATTTTCGCAACGGTAATTTTAAGCTCAGCATTGAGCTTATTTATGTCTACTAACTCACGAGTATCTTCGGACTCTACATAACTGCTTACCGAAAGGTTGTAGCCATTGCCTGCTATGATTTCCAATTCAACCGATTTAGCAAAATGATCCACGTTCTCTTTGCTGGCAAACACTTTCATGATGTCTTCAATGTGCTGATCAGAAAGTACGTTGTTATTGGTTTCTTTTTTAAACAAACCGCTGGCATCAATAAACTGCGTGGTGGTGTCAGTTTTGTGCTTAGACAGCACTAAAATATTCACGGAAATGGTGGTACCAAAAAACAGGTTTGGAGCCAGTGAAATCACGGTTTCGACATAGTTGTTATCAACCAAGTACTGGCGAATTTTTTGCTCAGCACCACCACGGTAAAAAATACCAGGGAAGCAAACAATGGCTGCACGACCTTTGCTTGATAGGTAACTTAGCGCATGCAGCACAAAGGCAAAGTCCGCTTTTGATTTGGGCGCAAGTACGCCTGCGGGCGCAAAACGGTCATCGTTGATTAGGGTTGGGTCGTCGCTACCAATCCATTTCACTGAATAAGGCGGGTTAGAGACAATGGCATCAAACGGTTTGTCGTCCAAAAAGTGCGGTTCGGTTAAGGTATCACCCAACTGAATATTAAACTTGTCGTAGTTAATGTTGTGCAAAAACATATTCATACGCGCCAAGTTATAGGTGGTGTGATTAAGCTCTTGGCCAAAAAAACCATCCTCAATGATATGCGCATCAAAGTGCTTTTTAGCTTGTAACAGCAACGAGCCCGAACCCGCCGCAGGGTCATAGATTTTATTCACACTGGTTTGGCCGTGCATGGCCAGCTGCGCGATCAATTTTGAAACGTGCTGGGGGGTGAAAAATTCGCCACCGGATTTACCCGCATTGGCGGCATAGTTTGAAATCAGGAACTCGTAGGCATCACCAAATAAATCAATTTGGTTGTCTTCAAAATTACCGAAGGTTAAACCTGCCACGCCTTTTAACACGGCTGCCAGGCGTTTGTTTTTTGCCTCTACCGTATTACCCAGACGATTACTGGTGGTATCAAAATCCGCAAACAAGCCTTTGATGTCTTTTTCTGAATCATAGCCATTGGCTGAGTTTTCGATTGCAGCAAAAATTGCTGCCAAATCCGTATTTAAATTTTCGTTTTTGTGTGCATTAGCCGCTACATTGCTAAACAACTGGCTAGGGTAAAGAAAATAGCCTTTGGTTTTAATGGCATCTTCTTTAGCAAACTTGATGTTTTCATCATCGTCAGACATGGCAGCATAATTAACGCTCTCATCTCCGCCTGTGATGTAGTTGACAAAGTTTTCACTGATAAAACGGTAGAACAGCGTACCCAGTACATATTGTTTAAAATCCCAACCATCCACTGAGCCTCTTACATCGTTGGCAATCGCCCATATTTGGCGTTGGAGTTCGGCACGTTGTTGTAAACTTGTCATTTGTTAATTCCTGCTTTTAATTCGTTTATTGGTTACGCAATGTTCACTGTCGTCGAACATCATTCGTTAAACCCTGGAGCTAAATTCAAATTTCCGACCCCGTAGAGTGTCGGAGTATTCTTTAACCAAAGTTGGTATTCAGTGCCTTGAAGGCTGTGTGCTTTGGAACAATCCACATGCCATTGGCGAAGCAAATACCCAGCGGTTGCAGCCCTAATCTCAACCTTTAGAACGCCACCCGTCATACCATAGTCCAGCTCTATCGCTTCGCTGTGCTCAATACGTGGGTGTGGCACTAACTCTAGCTCTACAAAGCGATTCCATTGCCGGTCTTGGGATTCGAGCTCACTTTCTTTAACAATAGAGGGCGACAAAGTGGAATCTTCAAGCACAACCGCTGCTTTAATGCGGGTCAATACAAAGTCACGGAACTCATTATGCTTGCGGTCAAAACCACGAACATGCCAACGCAGGCCATTGTCCACCAGCGTATGCGGCACAATTTCACGCGTGGTTTCACCGCTCGATAACGATACATAGGTGATACGCAAGGCTTTGCCTTTGTGTATGGCCTCGGTGACTTTCGCCACTATCGATAAACTCGGCTTGTTGAGGTGATAAGGCGCTTCACAAGCAAGGGGTGGTTTTACCTTTCCAGTGAAGCCATCACCGTACCCTTGGCTAATCGTCGCCAGTGTTCTCACAACGTCATAGTCGAACAAGGGTTCAAAAGCTTCACCACGCTTATGCAACTTGAGCTTTTGGTCATACTCAATGTTGCCTGGTGCAAGCTCTCGGTACATTGTGAAGTCTTTCGTTGCTTGTGCAGCGGCAATGCTGAAGCGATCGACTAAATCTGCCCGTACCGCCTCTCCCTTAAACAATAAGGTGAAATCGATATGGGCAATGCGATCCCTAGTTGCTTGTGGCAACTGCTCTATCTGCGAAAGCCTATCTGACTTCGCCACTACCGTTTGTTTCAGACCATCATTTGTCATGCGTCTTGTTTATCCAAATCAACCAGTTTCTTAAAACTCTGTTTATAAAATACGGACCGACATCGCGTAATCACATTGAAAAGCGTCACTCAATGCTGCTCTTCATCCGCAATGACTAATCAATCTCTACCGGTTGAAGCTGGACAGATGGCCATAAAACACTGAATAGGCCTCAACCTAATTAATTTTATTAGGTATCATCCTATCACAAATTATTTTGTAGGGAAGACTAAGAGGCAACTTTTTGATCTTGATTGCAATTGCCGCTCAGTTATGGGCGTGAAGGCCTTGTTTCGTGTCATTGCTGATAGCCGCTATCAATGCGCTACCCGAGCCAGTGGCACCACGATGTTACTGCTTTGAGACTTCCCTTTTTCCGAGTCTGTGGACATCAGGGCTCGTTGCTCACTCTCCCGAATGCGCCTGGCAACTTCTGCCTGGGCTGGTAGCAATGGCAGCATCCCTTCAGCAATCGCGTCTGGTGCAGACTCTTGGCCACAGGACATCAAGTGCTTCCATGGATCTTTAAGAAAGCGCTCGAACGTGATGCCAAATTCAATGATGCGGGCAGAGACGAAGATTTCGCCCCAGTATTCAATGTAGGTGTCTTGGTACATGGAAAGATTCCTCTTGTTGGTTAAACCATGAGTTCACTTTCCATTTTCCAGAGATTTTCAAATATGCAAGGGGCTATGACAAAGCTTTAAATCGATTGCGGGCATCTTTGTAGTCATAGTGGGCATGTTCTGAGCCACGATGATACAAATCATCCAGGTAAATTTGTTCCTGCGGCAACTCGTCTTCGCTGATTTCGCGCCACCAATGTTTGTTAGCACCTTTAACACCGTCATGCCAGCGGTAACCGCGCTCTTTTAAATAGTCCTTTACGTCAAACGGCGCACCAAACGCACGAACTAACACTGTTCGCCTGCCTGCTTCAGACAACAAGTTTGCAACGGAGTCGGGCAACAAATGAAACAACCAGGCCATCGCCAAACAATCGGTTGCAGCTCGGTGTCCTTCATAAAACCAGCCTAAGCGAAGCAGCAGGTACTCAAGCTTTCGACTTTCAAAGCCCAGTGCTTTCCAATCTATGCCGCTAGCTGAACAGGCCCAAGATAGATGGCCTAATGCGGCAAACCGCTTTTCAAAGAAAGGACGATCAAACTGTGCATTGTGTGCAACCACCAGCGGATCATCGGATAACCAACTCGCTACCAGTGAATCATCAATGTGCTGGCCTTGCACCATCTTATCGGTGATGCCGGTTAACTCGGTAATCAGCTCGGGGATTGGCTTGCCGGGATCTTCATACAAGCTGATCACATCAACAATCGACACAATCCGCTGAGCCGAGGGGCTGTAAAGCACCTTAACCATACCAAGCTCAATAATGGACTCGTCATCGGCAGACAGTCCGGTTGTCTCTGTATCGAGCAGCACCATTGGCTGTTCGTCACCGACGATAGGAGAAAGTGCAAGTGGCCAGGACTGCGGCTCACGCGTTAAAGGAATGCGTTCCAGCAATCTAAAATCTTCTGGTCTTTCTGGGATATCCGCGAGGCGCTCTAGCGGAAATGGCGCAGGGGCTCTTGTCATTGATGGTTCCTCTTCACTTCTATTGTTCGCTTTAGGTGATTTCACTGTGCCACAGGTTGTACAAAATGCACCTTGGATACCTCAGCGTTTTTTTAATCTTTCTACTGGGTGAACCCATGTATGAAGGCTTTAGCTAAGCCTTTCAGAAAGCCTTAGTTAAACCGTTTAGGCAACCCTTCCCGATACCCTTTACGTAGTGCTTAGCCAACCCCTTTTCAAACGGTCGAAAAAGGCTTTAACTGAGCTCAACTGAGCATTTTAATGATGCTCCTGACTTCGCTTTAAGCCAGTAAATTCAATACGAAGCAGAATTTTACTAACTGTTTTTAAACCCTTTGCAAAGGGTTCACCAAGCGTTATCTGACGGTTACTTGACCCATGCGTTAACCAGTAGCAGTAACAGGATCAGAAACAAGAGCAGTAGGCAGAAGCAGTATTGTCCAAGCCTTGCAGGCTTTGACGGAAATGCATTTGTTACCTGCCTTTATTTTCTAAACACGACAAAGAAGCGGACGCCGCCCTACTCACACTTCACCTCTTTATCAACAATTTAACTTGTAGAAGTGACAATATTACCCAATACTGTTTAAATATACAGTATATGGATTTTTAACAGGTTTCTCATGAGTGTCTCAGTGATAAGTCGTAACCACGAAACTAACTTCATCAAAGCCAAGCGTTTTCGTATACCATTGTTTATGGAATGCGTTTCTGCTGGTTTTCCCTCTCCAGCGCAGAATTATATTGAGCAAACACTCGACCTCAACGAGCTGTGCATCAAGCGACCGGCTGCAACGTTCTTTGTTCGTGTTGAAGGCAATTCAATGATTGAAGCAGGGATTTACCCTGATGACATTCTCGTGGTTGATCGCTCTGTCCAAGCTAAACACGGTGACATTGTCATTGCTGGTATTCATGGAGAGTTCACTGTGAAGGAGCTTCAGCTAAGGCCGTGCGTCAAGTTGATCCCAAGAAATCAGGCATATCACCCCATCCGAATTCCTGAAGGGACCGAGTTAGAGCTCTTTGGTGTAGTCACTCATGTGGTGCGAAACATGCGCCGTAAGTCGTGACGATCCTATGCCTGTATTTGCCTTGGTGGACTGCAACAACTTTTACGCCAGTTGTGAGAAGCTATTTCGCCCTGATTTAAAAGATACGCCGGTTGTGGTGCTGTCCAACAACGACGGCTGCGTGGTAGCTCGCTCACGTGAAGCCAAGTCACTCGGCATTAAAATGGGCGTCCCCGTCTTTCAGATCAAAGCTGAAATGCAGCGTCATGGCATTTTAGCATTCTCATCCAACTACGCGCTGTATGCAGATTTAAGCAGTCGAGTGATGCGCACTTTGGAAGAGATGGCACCAAAAGTAGAGATTTACTCTATTGACGAAGCGTTTTTGGATTTAACCGGTATTCAATCTGTCCTATCCCTTGTCGAGTTCGGACAACAAGTGCGAGAGCGGATAGGTAACTGGATTGGGATCACCGTCTGTGTAGGCATTGCACCGACTAAAACACTCGCCAAACTGGCAAACCATGCCGCCAAAAAGTATCCAGCCACTCAGGGCGTTGTAGACCTGACCAATCCAGATCGGCAACGTCGATTGCTCGCATTAGTTCCGGCTGATGATGTTTGGGGCGTTGGTAGACGGCTTTCTAAGCGATTAAATGCTCTGGGTATCACCACAGCCTTAGACCTAGCCAACGCCTCTCCTAGAGCCATCAGAGACCAGTTTTCAGTAGTTTTAGAGAGAACCGTCAGAGAGCTCAATGGTGAGTCGTGCATTGAACTTGAAGAGATCCCGCCAACTAAGAAACAAATCGTCTGTAGCCGTTCATTTGGAGTAAAAGTGACGCACTTTGAATTGTTACGTGAAGCCATATGCGAATACGCAACCCGCGCCACTGAGAAGCTTCGCAAAGAACAGCAGCAAGCCAAAGTGATGACCGTGTTCATACGAAGCAGCCCCTTTAAGGACAACGAGCCGCAGTACAGCAATTCCGCATCGGGCGAGTTGTTGATCCCCAGTTGCGATACGCGTGATTTTATCGAGCTGGCCAATCACTTACTCAAGCGAATTTGGAAGGATGGTTTTCGTTATGCCAAAGCGGGCGTCATGCTGTCTGACTTTTACGATCCCGGCATGTTTCAACCAGGTCTATTCGATGACGTATCGACCCGCTCCAATAGTCAACAGTTAATGTCTGTATTGGACACCATTAATCAAAGCGGTGCCGGAAAGGTTTTCTTTGCTGGACAAGGTACGAAGAAAGATTGGTCGATGAAGCGAGAGCATTTGTCTCCCGCCTACACAACACGCTGGGACCAGTTACCACGAGTAAAGTAGACCCTGTGATTCAATAGGCATTCACTCTGCGACGTAGCATGTTGAGCTTATCAACCTGGCGTCGAACATCACTGAAGAATTCTTCTTTCTCCATGGCCAGCGCTAACTCCCATTCTTTGGCTAGACCTTGGCAGTCCAAAAATGAGTATCTCAGCTTCGTCTTTGAAATACGCAGTCCCTTGCTAAAGACCACGCGCTTGCCTCGTTGACCGTGAAAGCTGTTGATGTACCACTCTATGCCAAAGCCATACTTAAAGTCTCTGATACGGACACCAAGCAGCCCCCAATCTTTAAAGGGCGCATTCTCACGAACCTTGTAATGGGTAACCCAAAAGTCATCAACTTCAGCTCGTGCCAGTGCTTTTAGCCTGTCTGTTTCTTGCTGAAGTAAATCTGATACCTCTGCTTTCCATTGTTCATTGACGATTTCTACCAAACCAATTTCCCCATCCAATTAACCCCAAAAGCCAAAACCACTATCCGTTTGGCTTTTGGATCGAAACGCCAAACGTAAAACTGCCGTAACAATCACTGTTTGGCGTCTCGATATAAATCAACTCGCGCAATCCCATACCTGACAAGGGATACAGGCCGATTTCACTGAAAAACGCCTAAAAAGACGTATCGCCATGAAAATACAAACCGTTTGGCAAGTTCAAGCCAGAATGCAAACGACGTTTGGCGTCTCGATTTTTTTGACTAGGTCATCCGCCGCCAAACAGAGCCTATTCTCATACTTTTGCGAAAATGCAATAGGCAGATAGATGAAAGGATTTGTCACCTTTCTGCCCACCGCCAGTACACCGAATCCTGATAATGACATTTGAGTGAACCGCCAGAGCACTTGGACATTCCCAAGCGTGATTAGCGCGGTTGATTGAAAACCGTTAGAGCACTTTGAGTGCACAGGAGATAAGTATGTTTGTACTAGGCGTAGATATCGGTTACTCAAACCTGAAGCTGGCATCTGGCCAATCAGGCAGTGAACCGAAAACCATTATTCTGCCTGCGGGTGCCGGTCCTGCGGAACGTATGCCTGAGCGTATAGGTGGAGGCGATGATGAAACTTGTTTGTATGTATCTGTCGATAATGAGCGTTGGGCCGCTGGTGTGCCTGCTGGACGCCTTCAAGGCTGGGAACGAGAACTTCATCCGGAATATCCCACCACAAAAACCTATAAGGCGCTTTTTCATGCCGCCTTGTTAATGACTGAAACTGAGTCCATCGATTTGCTTGTCACTGGATTACCGGTTTCCCAGTTTCATGAACCACAACGTAGATCTGACCTTGTGAAGCGTCTAAAAGGTGTCCATCAAGTGACACCTAAGCGCAGTATCACCGTTCATGACGTCAAAGTACTACCGCAGCCTGCCGGTGCCTATATGGATATGGTTCAAGCAGGTGGTGATCTGGGCTTGATTGAAGAAGGTCGCGTCGTGGTCATAGACCCTGGCTTCTTTTCTGTTGATTGGGTTGCCCTTGAGGCTGGAGAAATTCGCTACAGCTCATCAGGAACCAGTCTTCAGGCAATGTCCGTGCTACTGGAAACCATTGATAAGCTGATTTCGGAAGATCATGGTGCCAAAGTCGGAATGGATCGACTTGAAAAAGCAATGAGAACCGGCGACTTGCAGGTCCTGCTATTTGGTGAAAAAGTCGATATTTCACCTTATCTGAATGCAGCCATAAAAAGGGTAGCGCCTGTTGCACTTACAGCCATGCGCCAATCCATGCGTGACGAGAGCATCAATGCGGACTTAGTATTGATCGCCGGAGGTGGGGCCTTGGCTTATAAGGAAGCGGCCAAGGAGATTTTTTCACGAAGCAAGATCATCGTGCCAGAACAATCTATTTTGGCGAACGTCCGAGGCTTCTGGTTTTATGGGTCATGATTATGAGAGTTGTCGTCAACATTCCACCAGGGAGCCACCCTGAACTGCTCAAAGAATTGGAAAAGACGCCACCACGGGAACGGGCTGAGCGTCTGCGGATGCTGGCCACCTTTGGGTTAATTCAAATGAGCCAACCCAATCTATCCACTACATCTACACCGGTGGATGGCCATGCACCAGAAGTTGAAAATACTTCTGTGAGTACAGCGCTAGAACCCAAAGCAGAATCACGTAAACAATCATTAAAATCAAAACTAGAGCTGGGCTTATAACATGGCGTTATCAGTTAGCTGGCTCGATGTCAGGTTAAATAAAGAAGCAAAAGAAACCATAGTAAAAGCCGACCGAGATGGGCTAAGTGCTCGGGTATCGCCCAAGGGCAAAATTGTTTTTCAGTTTCGTTATAAGTTTGATGGCAAGCAACAGCGGGTAGACATAGGTACTTACCCACTTATGAAGCTTGCTGAAGCTAGGAATGAGCTGGATAGGTTAAGGGCGGTACTTGATCAGGGCAGAAACCCCAAGCTCTACCTACAGCAGGAACGGGCCAAGTATTCTGCCAATCAAAGCTTCGAATCGATTTTTCGAGACTGGATAGACTCTGCCGGTAAGAAAGGGCTAAAGGAGAAAACGCAGCACTACCAAAAACGCAGCAGTGAAATATATTTGCTGCCCCGACTTGGCAAGTACCCATTAACTGACATCAATGAATTGTCCTTGTGAAACTGTCTTCGTGAGGTTTCGGAGTCGTCCCCTTCAAACACAGAACGTCTGGTGTCTGTGCTGTACAAGTTTTATGACTGGCTGATTGATGAACAAATTTTGGAAATTAACGCTGCCGCTGGGATCACAGCAAAAAAGGTTGGCGGTAAAAAAGGAAAACGAACTCGGGTGCTAAATGACAACGAGATCAGGATACTTTGGCGCTATTTGCACGAGTCAAAAATCACTGAGAAGAATCGCATCTACATAAAACTGCTTCTGCTATTGGGCGGTCGCAAGGGCGAACTCATTCAAGCTGAAAAGCATCACTTTGACTTGCAATCTGCAATGTGGATAGTGCCCATAGAGATCCGCAAACAAGGTGAGAAAATTGGAGCGCCAATCATGCGGCCATTGATTAGGCCTACTATTGAGCTGATTGAACTGGCGATGCAGATGAGTAAATCAACTTACTTGTTTCCCGCGAACGGACAAGAAGAACTTGCCACAAATGGCTTTGATACCACTATTCCTAACAATGTGAAAATCTGGGCTCGAAGGTCGCTTGGTATTGAGATGGAGCACTGGTCTATGCATGATCTTCGCAGAACGATGCGAACGCGAATGTCAGCCATCACGACGCAAGAAGTTGCCGAGTTGATGATTGGCCACAGCAAAAAAGGGTTGGATGCTATCTATAACCAATATCAGTACCTGGATGAAATGCGTCATGCTTACGACGTTTGGTATCAACAGCTAGAGCCCATCATCGAGCCGACAGGCTTTCCATTCAACTGGCGTTTCGGGCAACAAAAGAAATAGGCTCAATCCTCTTTCTTCTCATACTTCTCCAAGTCTTCAATGTGCCACAGCTTGTTTCGTGTATTTCGGTTGATACGAGGTTGCAGCAAGCTGCCATCTTTTATTCTTCGCCAGAGCGTCGTATAGCTAATGTGGGAACGAGCCATCACTTCGTAAGATGTTAGAAAAGGGGTTACCTGGTGCGCCACTGCTGTCATCTGCATTCTCCTGAAAATCAATGTAAAGCTATCATCGCCTGATTCATCACTTTTTGATGGTCAGAAAGATGCATGATTTTTTTCAGAAGATCAGCCTTATCAAGACATCGGTATCATTGTACGGTTTACCAAATTTCCAGTTTACGGCGCAAAGCGCCGTAAAATCGCGTAAAGTTAAACCATCTTTATCGATATGTACGCTTTAGCTACTAGTAATTCAACGTAGCGGTATGCTTCGTAAGTGCGTTTCGATGGCTTCAATCACTGACTTTGTAAGGGGTAAATGCGCTTTTTCTTTCGCCCATACCTCATGGAAGCCTGCTACAGTTTGCTTTGCAGTATCTAACACCAATTTTTCTGGCAACATGGCTTTAGCCGCTAAGTGTGATAGCTCATCCAGCGTGAAATCGCTGAATCTCTTGCTACGGCTCACCTTCAGCGATGCACTATCATCGGGGATATAAGGAATGGTTGAAACAAAGTCATAAGCAGGCGCAATCGATGCGGTGCGCTTATCTTTGTAGATCACAGACCAATTCTTCAAATGCATATCCGCATTGCCAATTAGGGTATTGAACACCAGTCGGCGAGTAAATTCAGCAATGTCTTCGTCTTGCCCTTCAATACCGATAACCTGAGCAATATTTCGCATACTGACTTAAGGAACATGCGATTAAGTCAGCTAATTAGCACGAAATCACTACTAACTTGATTTGCTCTTTAATTTACTCAAAATCTTAGTTTTTAGCGCGTCTTGTACCCTAGTTGGAGGCTTTAAAGCTCCAACTACCGTCATCAAGACGGATTAACCCTTTGCAGACCTGATCATCTAATCTACTCGTAGCAAATTTCCCAGTGCAAACAACACCGCGAGCTTATTATCATTTTTGGATAACCCTTTATAGACCGCTTTACGGAAGCCAAACTGGCACTTCAATATGCGAAATGGGTGCTCGACTTTTGCTCTGATACTCGCTTTTATGTACTTAGTATTGATGGGGGTTTTATTAATACGGGGATGCTTCTTCCATTCCCTAACCTTGCTTGGCATCTCCGCAATCAACCAGTCCAATTTCTTATCTTTGGTTTCCTCACGTTTTTCTACGCCACGATAGCCTGAGTCAGCAGAGACAAACGTCTCATCGCCATGCATGAGTTCAGTGATTTGGTTTAGATCATGCTCATTGGCA
>NZ_LIQF01000020.1:0-20196 GCF_001418205.1 Marinomonas fungiae
ATCCCCGTCTCAACAAGCAGATGATCCGAACGGAATACTTAAAGGCGAGTATCCGAGCGAAAGTCGAGCACCCGTTTAGAATACTGAAATGCCAATTTGGTTTTCGCAAAGCCATCTACAGAGGTCTGCCTAAAAATGACAACAAACTTGCCGTGCTGTTTGCGCTTGGAAACTTGTTACGAGTGGATCAGATGATTCGTTCTGCACGGGGGTAATCCGCCTGAACGATGAGTTGGGGCGCTCAAAGCTCCGAAATAGCGAAAAAATCGCGATTAAAAGGCATGTTTGAAGTGTGGTTGGTGCACAGAACAAGTCAGAGCGAAATTATCTGACTTGTTCGTAGTATCCTTAACCATTCGATCTCATTTCTAGGGAGCTTACTTTGAGACAAAAATGCACCTGCTGAACGCTTGAAACTTTTCATCATGTGACTTTCAGCATCTAGATTGATTGCATAACGGTTAGCTCTCAATGCTGTAGCACGCGCTAGCCCACTTTGAAGCCTTGAGTCACCGTAATGTCTGGACTCTCCCCTAAACAACATGAATTGATCACTATTACTGATATCAACAGTGATCTCGTTAAACTGTTTCCAAAACTCTTCCCAAACCTTACTTGTCGCCACTGACTTTACTTTCCCTGCTTTTCAAATCTTTAGCTTCAGCAGAAGCGCGTTTATTCTCAGATGTCATGAGGTATAGCTCATCAAACATTTTTTGATCTGTAATGGCCCCCTCTACTATCTTATTAAGAACAAGAAACATTTTATCGATATTTTCCCCGATGTCTTCTTCTCTGATTTCACCTGGATGAACAGAATCATTCCCAAATAGGCGAAGAGTATCCATTAGTCTTATAAATTTAGGACTAAGAAGCTCTTTTTTAGCAAGTGAACGAATGTCTTGATCTATGTTTTTTCCAGGCTCACCTAAATGAACCATTAACTTCTGTAATGCTAGTCTGAGAAGAGCACATGCAGCACGCGGAGAAAATTGTGCAATAGTTCGTGCTTCTAAATAGTCACTTTTAACATCATCAGGCATATCTGAAGATGGAGCGGGACCAAAGTTAGTTATCGGGTATACCATTTCTCCATTCTCTGGAACCTTGAACCCACTCCCTAACTCTTCAGTCCAACTACTAAAATCCCCTAGCCAAACACTTGCTGCGCTACAATGCTGACACCTTGCTATCATAAACTCTGATTGCCTTAACTTAAGCTGAGGAATACCGGTTTTCAAAAGGCTTTTATCCATTTGAGAAAAAGCTGAGCAATGAGGGCATGTAAAGGCATTAGCTTTAAGTCAGGTGTCACCACTTTCATATATCATAACTCCATGTGTCTTTAGAGCTAGTTTACCCCCGTTAGAACGCCGTTAGAAATGCTTTTCCTGTGAAATACGACTCATTGCTTATGTGTGCCCCTGTGGAGCCCTAGAGCGCTTCTGAGAGAAAGTCTTTCAGGATATCCAAAATCTCTTCTTCATCCTCTGAACCTAGGCCAATAAATGGCCGTGGTTTGATGTCTTTATTTGGGATCATGCTGTTTGGGCTGGTGGTGCCGCCGAATTGTTGGATGGCGGCGTAGATGACGTTGGTGCCAATGTAGGCGCTGTCACTGTCAGAGTCGGTTTCGATACCAGCGGCGAGTCGGCCAGAACGCTGTAGGATCTGCCCTGGCCAGTAGCCTTTCTCGGTTCGTTGGGATTGAGTGAAGGCTGAGAGGTTTGGCCATGGATCATGGTCTGGGCTGGATTCTTCGTCAAAGGCACGCTCAGTGGCATCGGCTAGAACGCCTTCGATGTCCTTCATTACCGGTGCTAGGTTGTCACTACGGGCCAGCAGCTGGTTAAAGGCCTCTAGGATCTCGTCGGTGTTGTGGCGTATCTGAATAGAATTATAGGTAGTCATGTTTTATACTCTTGGCTATACGCCGTGTACGCATAACGGTAATGCGAGTCGGGCGGTACACACTGCCCCACTTGATGCAGGTTCGACTCCTGTCACGGCGTATTTAACTTACCTTGAAGCACTTCAAACTCTTCCTTTCTCAGCGCCCTTCCCTCTACACTGAACGTATTAATCACCGCATCTAACGACTGAGTTTGCTTCTTCAAACCATGGGCTAACCGCATCACGATTTTCACCTTACGATCCCCCTTATCAGGGAAAACAAACAGCACATCGTTACTCTGCCTTTCGATCAGCACCGCTTCTGGGTTCTCCAGCATGGCTGGGATCTGCATCAGTTGCTCATGATCAAGCGCTGTGCCCAGTCGTCGGTGTTTATCGCTGTCGGCATGTACGAGCTGCTTTTCGTTGATCACCATCAGGCGCACAGGCTCAATCGCTAATCTGGCCTTTAGCAACTGGGCTAATGACTCAGGCATAAAACCAACCGTCTGCACGCTGTGGGCTGGACGGCGTTTCTCTAAGACATCTTTGGCCCAGATTGAAAACTGTCTCTGACGCTCTGGGGCGTTGTTTAACGTCTGGATCAATTGACTGCGTAGCTCGGTACTTTTAATGGCTCCTATCTTTTTAGCGATAGCCTGATCAGAACCAAAAGCCGCTTCACCTGGATTGTAAGCCCACCCTAGATCGGGCGACATAGAACCGCCATCGGGTAGATTTACACGCATATGCTCGACGGTTTTGATTTCGCCTGTGGCTTGGCTTTCAATCTCGCGGGTGAAGGTTTCGATGTAGCCCTCGCCCAGCTCGACGGTAATGCCCATGCGCTCGACTTGTTTCTCTGACAAAGCCCGCACACGGCAACGACAGCCCCAGCCATTGGGCGGGTAAAGATAACGCCAGATAGGATCATCAAAGCGGAATACCTTGCCATTGAGTGCGCGGTGATCGGGGCGCGTGTTGCCATCTAGCACCGCAACGTACATCCAGTATGGTCGGCGTTTGGCTCCCGCCAACTGGCGACGATAACGCCCTGCCATATAGGCGGTCTGAGTATTGACCCGAAAGATAGTGTTTAGGCGATAGGCACTGCCTAGCTGGACCTCGCGGCCATCCTCAAGTTGTGTCTTACCCCACCAGCCCTTTTGCTGTAACAGGGGCGTTAGGTTCTCGGCAAATTGGCGCGATGTTTGGCCCGTTGCTAATGCTTTGTCTAACTCGGTACGGATAGTTTCTAACACATCCATTGAGCTGGCTTTGGCGACGGTGAAAGCGCGCGCATGAGCCCCTTGCCAGATGTCGTGCCATTCGTCGCTGACCTCGTAGCCCTTAGAACGAAAGTACGCCACAGCATCCTTTGGCTCCATAGCAAAGGCGGCGTTTAAATCCAGATCAGCCATTTGTCATGCCCCATAGCTCGGCCACAAAGAAGACTTTGGCGAGACGATCCGCCAAGGCATCTGAATCCATCTCTGGCCATAGGCTTTGCAGTTTGCCCTCTAGACCATCGGGATCGGATGCAGCCAGCTCCAGTAGTGGGCCCACGGTATCGGCTAAGGACTCGGACAAGTTACCCTGCGTTAGTTGCTCTAGTGCTTGGTCTAGGCCGTCTTGGTCGCTGTGGGCTGAGCCTGCTTTTAACGCCGCCAACGCGGTTTGCTCTGGCTGGTTTTGTGTTTGCTCTTTGGGTGGCACCGGTTGCTGGCCTAGAACGGCTTCACCATTTTGCGGCTCTGGGATTTGCAGCTTTTCTGTGACCCATGACACGGGGATCTGCATACCTAAGCCAACTAGCGCTGGAAGGTGTTGGGCATAGTGAGCAATGTCCTCTGGCTCGGATAGATCGAACTCAAAGCGCGGCATACGGTGTGGGCCAGCAAAGCTACGACCATTTAACGCATAGAGCGGATAGATTAAGTCACGGGTAATGGTGGCGGCGATTTGTTTGGCATCGCTCTCTAATAACTCTTGGCGGACTTCGTTATGGACATTGCCCAATGCGTTGGTGCTGGATTTGCCATCCGCTTGACTGGTCAGCGTGCCGCCTAGGATGGCTTTGGACTGGGTGCGTTCACACCATGCAATCATCGCCTCAAATGGCGTAGCTGCGCCTTTGGCGGCTTCTTGGAATTCGATCTCCATGCCGCGCGGGATGATGCCGCCCGCGTTGTGGCCAATGGACATGACGGCACGCAGTAGCGTGGCCTTTTCCTTTTCACTGGCTCCGGTTGGGTATTTGCCCAGACGCAGTGGTAAACCGTAAATCTCTAGGAACTCGGCTAGATCGCGCACTGAATAATTCTTAAATAGGAAAGGCCATGCCAAGACTCGCGCCAAGGCAGTGCGGCCGACATAGCCGGACTTGGCCGCATGCTTATGAATGATCCAACCAAAGGGCTGAAGCGCTGCGCCCTCATGGGTGGCGTCTCTTAAACGCAGTTCGTTACGTTCGGTTGGGTGGGTTTGAAACCAAGCCGGATCACGCCAGTGGCATTGGGGGATGCGCATGCGTTCGATGGTTTGCCATTCGAGTTCTTGGGCGGCGTAGCCTTTTAAAATGCCGTCTGACAAATTAAAGATCAGGCTCTCAAGATCTGTCCGATCCTCCATTAGCTCGGTAAGCATGGCCACATCGGCTAGCTCAGCTTTGCTGGCATTGCGGGGTGGCTCAATCTGCCAGTCTAAGCCCAGCAAGGCACGTCGACGCTTTTGTAACTCGCTAAAGACATGGCCGTCTTTCTCTTCGATGTCTTCGGCCAGTTCGCATTGGCTGATCAGATTGCCCCGCTCGGCCTCGACCATAATACTGGCCAGTTTTGATGGTGTGAGGCCTCGGCTTGGGTGCTCGGAAAAATGCTGATAGAGCCCTGCAATCTGGGCTCTATCATCGGTGGTTTGCATGTCTTTGGGTTCGGACGTGAGGGGTTGCCCGTAGATGTCTATTAATCCAGTCATTACCAGGCTCCTTTAAAATCGTCTTGGTAGTCGTCGCTTTCGGGGTTGTCTCCCCAACGGTCATTGGCGGGTAGTGCTTGGTATTCGATGGGAGCGCCCTCCATATAGGTGGCCCGCACGGCCATACATAGACCGACGGCACTGTCCCCATGGCGTTGTTTGCCATCGGCTCCTTTGCCAGAGCCTTTTTCGATCTGAGGCACGCCCTTATTCATTTGAATTTTGCGCAGGTCATCGAGTACGTCTTGAGATTTGGGGATCTCGATATCACCGTCTTCAAACTTGGCCTTGAACTTGGGCATCCAGTCGCGATACCAGCCAATGTTTAGATGTACTTGATCCACCATATCCTCGCCGTATTTGAGGGCAGCAGCTTCCGCTAAGTAACCACCATTACCCGTGCCATCAAAGGCGGCACCGACCCAACGAGGTAAGCGATCCAAGATATAGATCATGATCTGCTTTTGCTGGTCATAAGTTAGGTTGCGCAGCTCCACCATGAAGGGCACCCGCAAGCGGGTATTCGGCAGGATCGAGATAGGCACGAATACCGATAAGTCCCCTGAGCGGGCAAAGTCTTCCCCAAAGGCGTGTTGGTTAGCATCGGTCAGTTGGTCTAGCTGTGGTTGTAATTGCTCATAGCAGAAGGCTTTGATCTCGGCTTCGCGCTGGGCTTGGCTCCATTTGGTGAAGTCTTGCGGTGCTTCGTAGGTCAGCACAGGGATGCCTTTGCGCTGGGCGCGTTCGATTAGACCACGGGGAATGTAAGCCCCACCGCCCTGCTTGGGGACGCAGTAATATTCCTCAAGGGCGTCTTCCTCGGTGGCAGTGTCTTTTAGAAGGCCTGCTTTCCATTCGTCTTCGTCTGCTTGGCTCCACTGTTTGCGGGTCATTTGGCAGATGCGCTGATAGAGGCCTTCTTTACAGGCGTCATCTAGGGTAATGGTGTGAACGCTGTAGCGCTTGCGCCCTGCTCGGCTGTCAATGATCAGCTGATTAAATAGGTTGTCGACACCGTTATGGGTACTAATCAGACGCACACGAGCACCCCACATGGTGAGGGCCAATGCGGCTTTTAATACTTCGGCTAGGCGTTCATGAAAGCCTGCCTCGTCAATGGTGACGTTACCCTGCATACCTCGCAGGTTAGACGGGTTGGAGCTGAGCGCTTGGACTTTAAAGCCGGATGCGAAGTACACGACAAAGGTTAAGATGTCTTTGTCATCGTCTACTAGGACTTCTTCTTGGATGTCCCCTGCGGCACGATCAAAGGCCTTGGCCCACATGGCCACGGCTTCGATAAACTCGCGGGCCATTTCTTTGTTAGAGCCCACATAGAAATGGTTACAACCACCGTCTGACTTGCTGGTGCTGGCACATAAGGTAGCGTCGGCGGCTTCGGCCCAGGTGATGCCTGTACGGCGGGACTTTTCTGCGATCTTTAGGGGGGACTCATCTGCGATCCAACGCTTTTGATAGCCTAATAACACCTCGCTCGAATCAAACTGGGCGAGGTCTTTTAGATTGTCTGCGGCAACGGCACCCAATGGGCGTTCGGCAATAACAGACATTAGGCAATCCCCAAGATCTGTTGTTTGATCAGCGCCACACTGTCGGCGGTTAAGCCCTGAGACTTGGCTGCGGTGTCGACGGCTTGAGCGGCTTCCTCTGCCATTTGGCGGCGGATCTCGCGCTCACGTTTTTCGTTGACGCTGGCGGCCTCTTCCAAATGCTTGATCGACAGGGATAGCTCTTTGAGTAGTTTGGGTGGGACTGGCTCGTCCCCTTCGGACATGGACAAGGCGGTTTCAAAAGCCATGGTACGGGTGAACTCGTTAAGCAGTTTGCCCACTTGGCCCTGTGGCTGGTTGCCTAGCTTACCGATCCACATCTCGGCGATCTGGCGCGACTGGCGCATCTTTTCACCGATCTGATCCATGCGTTGGCTGTAACGATTAACCGCGCTTTTTGACACACGTAGGTCAGATTGCTCCTGTTCTAACAGGTCATTAACGCGCTTTGTGGCCTCTAGCTGGTTGACAGCTGGATCACGTAATAAGGCATGAAGCGCATCGCGAATCGGCTCTGGCAGTAGATCAATGGAAGACTGACGGGCCATGGTTAGCCTCGCAAAGGGCTGGCTGGCCCTGGTCGTTTCACACCTGGCACCACGGCACGGCCCTGGGCGACATCGAGACCACGCTGGGATAAGGTCACGACCAATACTGAGTTAAGCGACTCCACGGACACTAGGCCCTGCTCCTGTAACCAGTACAGCTCGGTATGCAAGGCATCGCGACTGATGGCGTGGGCGTAAATGTCCAAACCGCGTTGAATCAAGGATGAGTTAATGCGGTAGTCTGCGTCCTCCGCCAGTAAGCGCAGGATGACCAAGCGGCGGTCTTCTTGTTCGTATGTCTGAAAGGCCATTACTTGCTCTCCTTGTTATTTAGCAAATAGTCGTGAATGCGGTCCGTAGTGACGGTGATGCGCGTTAGGGTGCTTTCAAGTCCTGCGATCTCGGCGGTCAGCTTGGCGATGTCTTTGTGGGTGGCGGCTTCGTTTTCGAGCTTGACCACGCGCTTATCGACGCTTTGGTGACTGTCGGTCAGATCCTGTATGGCTTGGCTGTTTTTAGAGCGGCCTTTGTCGATAAAAACAAAGATCGACAGCGCCAGCATGACAATCCACTGGGCGAAATCGAGCCAGAATTTCCATTGGTCCCAGTTGGGTTCCATTACTTCGCCTCCGCTATTTGTTGGCATAGGATGCAGCGCGTGGCGATGGGCATCACGGCTAGTCGTTTGGGCGGGATCTCACTGTCGCAGTCCTCGCACAGGACAACCTCCCCTATGACGCGCTTGGCTTGCTGGCCTGTGGGTTGAGCAGCCTTTAACGCTATGTCTCTAAAGTGCTGTTCGAGCGCTTGGGCTCGGTCAAATTGATCCATGATTTAATCCAGTAATTTAGTGGGCTTGCTGCCCGTGACCGCACTGACCACAGGGTTGCGCATGCCGCGCTTTTCCATGCTGCGGCCAATGACCCATGAGGAGCAGATACCGCCCCAGGCCATCCAAAACTCAGCGGGCAAATCAGCTAATGGCTCGGCTGGAGCCTCGGCCAATAAGGCCACCAACGGGAACACCACATAGTTAAGGAAGATAAAGCCAAGGCCTGCATAGACGACGGTGGGACGGGCACGTTTGGTGTAGTTGTCGTCTTGGCTAAGTTCGGCCACGAGCATGCGCTCTTTGGTCTGTAACTCGGTGCGGATGGTTTGCTCGATTTCGCTGTCACGCTGCTGTAGTAGACGCTCTAGCTCAATGGCAAATTTGGCTTTGTCCTCTGGGGTTTGGATAAAGCGATCCGCCACCTCCCCCACGCTGTGAACAAAGGAACTGACGGAGCCTGTGAAGAGATCACTAAACCAGCTCATAGAAAGGAGCCCTCTAGAATGTTGTGATCTAGGGGACGAAACTTGCGCTTAACCCATGCGGGCACATTAAAGCCTGGACACAGCTTGCGCGGGTTGAGTTCGTTATGGCCATAGAGTTTTAGGACAGTGTCGAGGTGAGCTTCTAAACGCTGGATCAGCTTCAACAGCATTTCCCACTGACGCAGGGTGAATTTGTCGGTGCCGACCATGCAGATGCCGATACTTTTGGCATTGTAGCCTTGGGCGTGTGCGCCGACTTCTTCCAATGGACGGCCACGATGGAGCTGCCCGTCTAAGGTAATAACGTAGTGATAGCCAATGTGTTGAAGCTTGGCATAGCCTGGGCGAATGGACATGTCACGTTTAAAACCGCGCTCGGCATGCCATTGGTCGATTTGCTCGGCGGTGAAGTGTTGACCATTTGGGGTCGCGGCACAGTGAACGACCACGGAGTCGCGTTTGTTTCCCATAATGTGACTCCCATAAATTGAAGGTATGGGGTTAGCTTATGGGTTGGGCTGATTTGGGACTTGGTGGCTGTGTTCAGTAGGAGAAGACGAACGACTGGGGCTATAGTGTGCGGTTGGCTTAGGCAAATAGGCCATCGAACAGGTCTGGGGTAGGTTCTGTGGGTGGGATGGTTTTTAGGATCTTCCAGATGCGGCGATCCGTTAGCTTGTATTTAATGGCTAAGGCATACACCACACGGGTGGCCGTTTCGTTGTTGCGGATGCGTTGCTCGAATTCTTCGTTAATGGCTTTGTCACGGGCACGGCGCATGGCCAGATCACAGCGCGGCACATACAGAGGTGCGCCACCGTAGAAGTCAGCTAATTTTTTAGTGGTGTCCTCGCCCATTACTTCAGATAAAGCATCGAGTGCGGCCCGACCGACGCAGGTCGCCCCCATAGGCATAGGTAACGTGGTGCCACCAAAGTGCTGGATAAGACGTACCGTATCCGCCCATCCAATCACTTGGATAAGCTGCTGGGCGGATTCTGGTAGAAGTGTGTGCCAAGGTTCAAATGTGTTCATGGATTGAACGCTAGCACGGGGAAGCGTTAGAGCAAAATTCTAACGGATGGAATATTTTTTCCTGAAACTTCGGGCGCGGTCTAAGTACTCTTTTTCAACAGACCCCATTGCACTTAATCGACCACTGATTTTTCTAGGTAAAGATAGATCTGATGCGATTGGGTCATCCTTACAGGCTTCCCAAAGCTTAAGATCGTTTTCCAACAGTTTATGCTGCTTATGGTCAACTTTAAGCTGACCATCGATAATTGCTACTCCTGTAACAACTTTGGGCTGCTCTCTACTGTACAACCTTACTTTATCTGGATGCACAGTCATTCCATATCTAGAACAAATCTTTTTTACCGTCGACAAAAAAAGTTTATTGAGCTGTTCGCCTGAAAAAACGACATCGTCAACATACACAGACATCTTAATACTGTGCTTAGTTGCCAGCATTTCTAGTTCATCAAACATGTTAGAATTAGCCCAATAAGCCAATGGCATGCTCAGCTGGCTCCCCGTAGGAATATGGCTATCACATAGGCAAAGTTTGCATAGGGTATCCGCAATATCTGGAGAACACTTCAACTGTCCTCTAAAAAAGCTATATACCTTTTCATGACTAGTTGATTCAAAGAAGGACTTTATATCCACTGCAAGTAGCTTGTGCTTACCGATATGATCTTTCGCATTAGATAAATTAGACCTACCTTTCTTCCCAGAATGCAAATAATCTGGCGTGCCGATTCTGCATAGCAGACTGGCTAACCGACAATGTATAGGAGAAAAACTATTGGTGGGCTTTTGAATAGCTCTTGGCTTCTTACCAACTTTTACTTGTGTAAACTTTTCAAACTTAGGAGCTGAGCTCGATAAAACCTGTTTAAGCTGATGATGCTCTATATTTAGTAAGCTAGCTAAACGCTTTTTTGAATTAAGCTTGTAGAATGGTGAATCGTGTAGCTGATAACTTTTTCCATTTGTACGAATTTTAAGCTTGGATTTTTTCTTCATTATCACGCTTAACAGTCCATTCCATGACCTTCAGAATTTTGTCAGCAACTAAGCTTCTAAACTTTTCTGAAATTTTCCCTTTTTTTGATAAATTCTCAGAAAAAAACACTAAAGATGACAAAGGAACATCGAAGTATTGAGCGTACTTTTCTAGAAGATCTAAGCTAATGTTCTTCTTTCCTGATTCAATCTCAGACAAATAAGACTTTGAGATACCTAGTGCGCTCGCTAAGTCAGCTTGCTTAACTTCATTATATTGTCTAATAAGCTTCAAAGCTTTTGACATCATTTGATTTCTCCAGAGTTTTTGAAACAAGGGGGAACATCAGTTAACTTTCCGGATTTTCAAAGAAATCAATCAGTCGCCATACCCATTCAGCGATACGAACCACTGTCCAGATAAGCTTCCAAAATGGCTTCTTTTTCTTCTCTTTCTTTTCAACTTTTGTTTTTTGATTGTAGTTTGTTTTGTCTTGCATTTTTTAGCTCCAATGAATTCACATTACCCAAACAACGGAATTGCTGTTCTTCGAAGTGAATCTCGCCTTCAAAAGAGCTGAGAGTAATCAAAACAATGCCCCCGGTTTCACGCAAATCTGACTCGTCAAAATTTGCGAAATTTTTCAGCATGTATTGTCAGGCTATACAGTGAGTAAGCGTAACAGACACGTGAAGTAGGTAGGGTTTCCCCCACGGCTCATGTAAACAAGAACCAATTTATTGGCGAAGTCTCTCTTTTAAAACTACGAGAAATATAATAAACATAGACTTGCTGGCTGTCAAAGAAATTCGCTATTTGCGAACTAAATAATCTTCGTTCATGTGTTACAATTTGCATCCAAATGAATCTTCACAATAAGGATTGTTATGAAGTACGTTCTACCTTTAGTGCTATGCGCCACGATCACGTTCAACTGCTGGGCCACTGAGCCCGTTCTAGATACCAATACTCGCCAAAGCTTTATCAACTCAGGTCGAGTCCTGATGAACTCATTGCAAAGCAAGGAAGAGCAAGAGCTACTTAGCAAAGCTATGGTGTTCTATATGATGGGCGCTGGGAATGGCTGGACTACTAAGGCCACTGATAGTGATGCTTTTCGAGAAGAGCGCTTTCGAGAGTTGGAAGGGTTAAGTGCCCCTGAAGTGCTTGATAAATATCAGCATGATGTACATGTAACCGAAAGTCGTAATGTCACTGTCAGATAACTGTGACATTGTTGAATGCCTTAAATTGTATAAATGGAGATAACAATGGCAGAAAATTTACAAATCGGTGATACGGTTAAACTTAATTCTGGCGGCCCTATCATGACCATTACAGAAGAACCAAGCGGTACAAATAATATCTGTACGTGCTCTTGGTACGAGCCCCATACGGCAAAATTTGAAACTTGCTATTTCTCAGCTTCCACTTTGAAAAAGACGAAAGCTATTTAAACTTTATTACCAAAGCAGCTACCACTTTGCGTAGCTGCTCCCTCTCCAACCAGTCCACCTTCTCAACCTTAAACATCTGCTTGGCAATGCCATCGGCATAGGCCCAAGGCAGACTATTATCCGCCAGTAAGGCTTCGATCTTGCCCATTAGTGGCTCACGGCTCGCCGTTGGATTCGGGCGTTTACCCCACTTTGGTGTTTTTGTGGCTGCTTTGTTTTGCGGTTTCTTTGGCACAAAGCCAAGTTGCTTAAACCGTTCTAACAGCTCGCCCTGCTCTGCTTCGGTGAGATCCTTGGCACTGCGTTTGCCAAACATATCGCTAAGTAATAGACGGTAGGATTCGTCGTCCATGCCTAGGGCTTTTTTACCAATATGAATAGCGGCTAATCGGTTGGCCATGTAATCCAGACTCCTAGTAAGTTGTAGCCCGCTCCCTCGGCGTAGTCGTCGATTAGATCAAGAATCATGGGGGCGGTAATGGGTTCATTGAGGGTGATTTGACCGCCCTGCTCGTTGGCTCGCACCTTGAGCACTTGATGGTCATGCTGCTCTAATAACTTGATGACGCCCGCTAGGTGGGCCATGTAAGTGTGTAGTGTTTGATACATCGTTGCTGCTCATCAGTACCCAGCCACAACGCTGGGCAGACGCGGCCCTAAAGCCGCGTTTCGCTATCGATCTTTACGCCATCAGCTTCTAAGAGAGTTAGCCCTTCGATTCTGCTGTATTGCCGTTGGAGAGACTTGAAGGTAAGAAACATGGGCTCATACCAATGAAATTGATCTTCCAAATTAGGAATCAGCTTCTTAACCTGACGCTTCCCATAGGACTTAATCAGATCCTTCTGCTCTTTTGCCGTGTAGTAGGAACGACTACGAGCACGCCAAATCTGCTTAACAATCGGGTCATGATGCTTACTGTCTGGCCAGCCCATTCCCTGCTGAATGGCTCCGTCGATATAGACCAGTAAGCCAAGTTTATTCTCACTGATCATGCGCTTTTGTAAGGTGATTTCACGATCACCCAGCTTAAGCTTGGCGTGACCAAGTAACCCACTCAAAGCCCCTTCCAGTGTTGTCCAGTTCTCTTTTGTTAGGCTCATTGCTCACCTGCCTGTGTCGTCAATGTAGTGGAGACGCCGCGCACATAACTGGCAGCGATTTGCTGACCTTGGAACTGACATAACACCACAGCGGCTTTTGAGACCAATAACTGCAAGTACTCTTCGTACTCTGCGATGGTGAAGGTTTGTTTTAATGCGGCATCGACCGCTTGCTCTACACGTTCATCACTCATGGCTCACCTCACATGGATGCAATGTCTAGGCTGATGGGACGGTACCGATCGGTGTCGTCGATGCGCTCATATAAGCGCACATAGACGGCGGTGCCTGTGGATTGTAGGGCATCTTTTAACGCGGTCATGGCACGGTTCCACTCTTCGTCTTTGATCTCTAGGCGCATCAGCTCTAGGATTTTCCCCGTTTTGATTTCGCCTTTTGTGTTGGTACGAAAGGCTTGGGAGACAACCACACGAATGTTGTCGTTTGCGCCTTCGGTCCAGCGGGCCAAACAACTATCGATTAAGGCTTTGGCAGCCTCTAGCTCTTCGGTAAAGGTCAGTAGTTCACGAAAGTTACGCTGTACTTTGTAGCGGCCATCGTAGGAATACAGGGTGACGTTGCCTTTTTTACCGCCCATTTTGACACCGTGGCGATCTGCCGCGATTTGGATCAGATCGCTGATGTCGCTAAGTGCCGTTCGTTTGAACGCTTGCAGCTCTTTGTGCAATGCAATGGCCTGCGGCACCAATGCCGTGACAATCTGGTCACGCAATAGGTCTTGCTCTTTGATATTGGCCGTGGGCACTAGGTGGCCACTGGCGTTTTTCATGTAGCCGTCTGGTACTTGAGTTTGATTAGTGGACATAGCGGTTCTCCCATTCAATACGGCATTGGTTCATCATGGCGGAGTAGATGGCACTGCGTGTGCCGCTACGGTTGATGGATCGCACCATGACGCCTTTAAGTTTTTTGGTTTCAGCGGTCGGTTGTACGGTAATCACTGGGTGTACGGAACCTAGATGCAGTTCAGTAACGGTGATGCCCATCTTGACCAGCTGGTGTAGGGTCTTGCTGGCGTTGACGTAGCTGTCCAGCATGTGGGCGTTCTGTGAGTTGGGCTGGATGTGCCAACCTTGGTAACGTGGGCTGTTAATGCTCATGGTGCGCTCCTTTGCAGTTTGGGTTTAATGGGCAGTTTGCACAGGCTTTAAACTGGGCGATGGCTTGGGCATTGGTGCTCATAAACGGACGTAGGCGCGTTGTTTGGCACTTGCTGCTGTCGATCTCGCCCATGGTTGGGCACTGGACTTTGCCCAGTGCAGCCATGATCTTTGCCTCGATCTTTTCAGTAGACGGGCTTGGGTAGCGGTTAATCAGCAAGGTCGAAACTGTAGAACGGCTGATCTTAATGCGACGGGCTACGTCTGCACGGCTGGTCTCGGCCACGGCTTTGGCCAGTAGCTGAATGAACTGAGGCGGCTCGTCGCCCCATGCGCTGATGTCGATGTGGTTCATAGTGCCTCCTGCGGGTCTTCGGCATACATGACTTTGTTAAGGTTCGGGTCGTAGACGGTTTTCACACGTTGCACTTGTGGCGGACGTGGGCCGGTGTTCATGCCTGCTTTCAGACAAAAGCGCTCCATGCGGTTAGGCGTGCTCGGACGCGTGACCACTAGGTAGCCCGCCCGCTTTAGCGCAGTGATGTAGGACTTGATCGTCGAGATCGCCAGATCAATGCCTGCGGCGTTCACATGGCTGTATAGAATCCCTGCGTCCAACTCCCCCATCATGCGCAAGGTGCGCCAGACGGCCTCGATACCTCGGCCCGATTTGGTTGGGTTGCCATTGCGATCTAGGCGCGGTGCCTCTAGGCCACAGTCTTTGACCAAGCGAAATACTCGCTGGCGACGACGGCCCCCCTCTTCTAGTTGTTCTAGGTAGCCTCCTGCCAAAAGGCACTGAACGTAGGTGTAGTAGGTGTCTTCGTCGACGTTGGCGTATTTGATAATGAAGTCACCGACAAAGCGCTCTTTATTCTCTGAGCTACGAATCAGCTCCCAAATACGTTGGCGAGAGGATTTACCACCGATCATTTCTAGTTGAGCAGGTTTACGGCCTTGTTTTAGTTCTGCTACTGCCATGTTTACAGTCTCCGTTTTGGGGCTTGTCCGGTGTATAGGGCACGATCAGACCAAAGTTGCTTAGTCGCCATGGGCCAACCAAGTGACAGGGCGATTTCATGGACACGCTCTAGGTTGACGACCACACGACGCATGGAGCCGTTGGCCTTTTCAACAATGACATCTAGTAAGTCGTCGGCGACTTCGATGTCTTGGCAGTAGATGGGCGCGAGTTTGCGCGCGTCTTCAATACTGACTAGGCGGGCTGGCACCCAGTCGAGCACACGACCGTGGAAGCGTTCGTACTTTTTCAGTTTGTCCGGCAGACGTTCCTCGCCAATTAGTAGGATGGCGGCTTGGCTGGATTCGTAGATATCGCGCACTAATTCAACGGCGTTGCGATCAATGATGTGATCGAATTCGTCAATGATTAGGGGGCGATTTGAAAGCGCCAACTCTTGGGCCGCTTGGTCGAGCATTTCAGGGATGTTACGCCCTGGAGTAATGCCCATTTCACGGAGCACGGCCTGTAGGAAATACTTTTTGGTCCAAACGCTTTTGGCTTGCACGTAGTAAGCACGGCGACGGTTTGAGACATAAGTCGCGGCAACCGATTTACCCACGCCACTTGGTCCATATAGGCAGACCATGCCTGGCAGGGATTGGGTGCGTGTTTGGGCGCGTTCGATGGCCATGTCACATAGACCGAGGTTGGCGGTTTGGGCAATGCCCATTGGCATACTCATGATGGTGTCCTCCTAGGCTTGTGCCTTGAAATATTGGAATTCTTTGGATTTTGGGTAGTTGCGTAGCCAGCCCTGGTGCTGGAACGCGAGTTCTGGGTCGCGTTGGCAATCTTGGTAGAGCTGGTAACGCTGCTCAGCATCTAAGCTTTCGTAGATGGGCACGGCGCTGGTGTGCTCGACTTTGGGCTGTGTTGGCTGCGCACGAACGGTTAGGAACGGGTCGTAGTCCTGCTCGTGTTGTACTGGGGCGAAGGTCGGGCCGTTGGTATCGAAGCCATCAAGCACGAAGCTTTGGTGTTCGATCACGGGTGTGCCAGTGCGCTCGGCTTCGATTTCGTCGACGCGGACCATGGCACGTTTTAGGCGGCCTTCGGCACGTTTCTCACGGGCACGGTCCACCACGGATTGTGGGAAGTAGTCGGTTTCGTTGGCAGCAAAGTCTGCGCTGGCGATCATGCGACCAGTTTCGGGCTCAAAGGCCCAGACACGGTTCGGGTCGTGGATGTCGTAGGCGACATTGACGCTCAGGCCATGCCATTCCTCTAGGTCATTTGAGAAGTAGCGGTTGTTAAATAGGCGGATCTCGCCACGCAACACGGTACGCTCTACTTGCGGACGGAAGATGTGGGCAATGACTTCGTTGTCTAGCATGTCTGGCTCCCAGCCAGAGGCGATGAAGCGTTGCCACACTTCTTGCGGCGATTCATGACGGCTAACGCCGTTGTCTTTGATTTTGGGAAGCGATGAATGGGGACGTTTGTTGTACCACTCTACTCGCTCGTGTACCCATGCCATGAAGTCTGACCAGCTGAGGATCGGGACCACGCCGTCGTTGCGCTGGGCATTGCGAGTGTCTTTGAAGTTGGCTAGACGGGCTTGGCGGTCCATGTCTTTGCCGACGAAGTTCGGTAGCTTTTTAGCGCCGGCTACCCATAGGGTTTGGTGGACACGTTCGATGACGCCACGGGCCTTGGAGTTGTAAGGCAGTGAGTGGGTCATTTCTGTGCCAAGGCGTGCGAGGATGCCTTTGGTTTCGTCTTTTAGCATTTCGTTGACGTAGCCCGAGCCGTTGTCCACGTAGAGCAAGGCTGGGACGCCGCATTTGCAGGAGTCCATTAAAGCATCCAGTACCGCTAGGCCGGATTCGGCTAGGGTGACGGAGACGCCGACGACTTTTCGGGTGGCGATGTCGATAAAGGTGGTGATCTCTGGACGGAATGGTCGACCGTGCAGTGGGTGTGCGACTTCACCGTCAAAGGTGTGGCCGTCGGCGCTGTAGACGTCTGCGGGTAGCAGTTTGTCAAAGCTACGACGTTTGAAGCCTTTGATGTTGGCAATTTCGTTTTGCCCCATGCGGCCTTTTTCGCGTTCTACTTGGCCTAGTTTGTCCATGGCACGACGCACGGCGTAGATGCTGGGCGGTTGCTCTGGGCTGGCCCAGGCTTCTAGGAAGTCATCGTAGGCGCTGGCTAGGGATGGCTTTTCTGGGATGTTGTAGAACTTGCGAAATAGCCCTAACCATTTAGGTAGCGGTTCCTTTTGACGATAGCTTGGCACGAGTGCGCCTTGGCTGTTGGCGTCGCTGGCCCAGCGTTTGATGGTGCGTGGGCTTGGGTAGGCTTTGTCGCTGGTTTTGCCACGGCTGTCGACGGCGTCCCGTAGGGCTTTGTCTAGCACTGGGTTGCTGTCGGCGAGCGTGCCGAGTTTAGCTTGGGTTAGGATTAGGTTGATGGCCGCTTCTTTTGACACACCTGCGCTGGCCATGCCTTCGATGGCTTTTAGAACCATGCCGCGAGCACTGGCGGTGGTGCGTTGTTGCTCGCTGGTGTTGGGCTCTATTAAAGCGGTGGCTAGAGCACGGTTTTCTCTAACGGATACGGGCGCTAGGCTCATGCGTTTAATCAGCGTTAGGTTGTGCTGATCACGTAGGGCCGCGATGGTTTCTTTGGGAAAGTTGGTAATGTTGAATTCGTAAACCACCCCGCCCTTTACGCTGGACTGTTGTGATTCCCATTTATGTTGTTTGGCCAGACGTAGAATGCCGCTTTTGCTTTCAGGCAGACCTGGCAAGCTTAGGGCTTCTAGTTCTTTGGCTGTGTACCATTGTTTCATAGCTTTCTCTCAAATTTTGGGCGCAAAAATCCCGTGCGGTGTTTTTGCAACCACACTCTTGTTTATCTGGTTCGAGGTTTAAGAGGCTGTTAGCTGTCGTCGAACAGTGCGAGTTCTGGCGTCAGGGTTTTGCTGACGTTTTCTCTGTGCCAGGCAATGTCGGACATGATTTTTGTGAGCGATCCTATGGTTTCTTCTGCTTCACTTTTACCTTGGTAGAAGCGAATCAGGAGTCCCATGGCTTCGCTGAAGGTGCCTTGGAGTTCGTTGACGTCGGTACTGTCGGCTTTGCGCCCTGCTGGGATGGCTATGACTAGCTTGTGTCCAGAGGTGGCTAAGTACTGGGTCATGAATTCGATCCCGCAGGCGTGTTCAAATGGTCGGATTAGGATGGCTGGCATGCGTCCGTTTTCGAGCCATTTGTATAAAGTCCATTTGCTGGCTAGGCCCATGTTGTCGGCGATACGGTCCACGGACAGGTTGCGCTTAACGCGGGCATGCTCTAGGCATAGCTCCATTGCGTGTCGCAAGCTGTTTGGTTGTATCTTTTTCCAGCTACGTGGTGCCATTTGAAGTGCTCCTTTGAGTCCTGTTCCAAATCTTTCCGGTCCCTGCCCCTTTCTATTTCGTCAGTTTGAAATAGTATTACTAGGGTGAGGCGATCGATTAATGCATTGCTGTTTTGGATGCTTTAAAATCAATGGCTGTTTTTTGGTAACGAGATGGCCAGATTTGTTGCGGTTCCAGCTCTAGAAACGTTGCGATAATGCGCTCCACTTTGGGGTAAGGCATTTTGAATACGTTGTAGAGCGCCGCTGGGCTCTCGTAACCGTGGTGTCGACCTAGCTCGGCAAGTGTTGTGCCTTTTTTACGAATCGCGGCCATAACGTCTTGTCGGTGCCAATCGTGCGAGTGAGATGTTGTCTTGCTCATTTTTTTGCCCTTACTCTATCCAGTTTTATTAGTTAGTAAGTGTTACTAGGTTGGGTGAATAACCTTGTTAACTAATATGCGATAAAATAGTGCGAATATCAAGCACATTTGTGCGGTCACACTTAAGAATTTCGTCACAAAGTACGACTAAATTCTATTTTCATATATATTTCAATAACTTATATGGCGTACAAATGAGCGAAAATTATCAATCAGAAACGTCACACTTGGACGATTCTAGGTGTGACCAGTTTAAAGATCGCATAAATATGCTTTCTGAACGCTTGGGCGGCTCTTCTCAACTCGCACGTTTGTCCGGTGTGTCTGAGTCAGTTGTGCGCAAATGGAAGGCTGGATCATCTGAGCCCACCTTATCTCGCCTTAAAGCGATTGCTGAGGCGGGTGGCGTTTCTGTGCAGTGGTTGGCAACTGGTGAAGAAAGCCAATCTACTGCTGGCCTGAGAAGCTTTTCTGGTAGTTGTTTAGAGGCTGTTAATCAGAGCTTTAAGCAAGCTGGGCTGCATATTGATGCTCGCTGGCATGAGATGGTTGCCAATATTGCTGAGAAACGTGGGCTTGATAGCCAAGACTTAGACGATATAGCGTCCCTGGTGCAGTCTGAAGCTGAGATTTCGAGTGAGTTTGCACTGATCCCCGGCTATCGCGTAGAGGTCTCTGCGGGGCCTGGTAGCGCTATAAATGAAGAGAAACCTACTCGTTTCTTGGCTTTTCGCCATAAATGGCTGCGTTTCCGCCAGTTGAAGGCTGAGAATCTAGCTCTGGTGTTTGCTCGTGGGGACTCGATGGAGCCTACTATCCACGATAACAACACTTTGATGATTGATACGAGTAAGACTGAGCTGGTTGATGGCAGTATCTATGTAATCCGCACTGATAATCACCTGGTGGTGAAGCGTGTGCAGAAACTTATCAATAAGGGTGTCCTTTTGTTAAGCGATAACAAAGAGTACAAAGAGCAGGAGCTTCAACCAAGCGAAGCGCTTGATCTAGCGGTCATTGGCAAGGTTGTTTGGATCGGTAAAGACGTTTGATGTGTGGCGTCCGATTCTTTGAAATGGAATTGGACGCTGTAAACGTTAGAGATCTGATTCTATGTGCGTTAGAGCTTTTTAGCATTATGCCAAATGATGCGGTTAGAGCAGCAATTACGCGCTAAATAGGTAGGACGCACCTTTTCCCTCCCCCAAAACGCAAAAAAGCCAGAGTATGTGCTCTAGCCTTCTATTCATCTATGTTTCAGCGATTCTTTCCCGCTATATCCCACTTAAAATCATTTAATCCCGCTTTAGTGGGCTATGACATATCTTTCGGGACATCACAAAAGTCTTTTAAAATCAATTTATGCAGTTGGTTGCGGGAGCCGGATTTGAACCGACGACCTTCGGGTTATGAGCCCGACGAGCTACCAGGCTGCTCCATCCCGCGCC
>NZ_LIQF01000020.1:21041-48450 GCF_001418205.1 Marinomonas fungiae
GTCTTACTTTATTTTACATTTTGACTAAATATCGCGTTTTGTAAAATAAAGTACTTATAAATCAATAGTGTAATTTTTATATGATTTCATTTTAATTCGTCATCGCTACTTGTAAAGAAACACCATTTGAAATTTTTTATGCATTTCTTGGTCACATAATCCATCATAAATTGCTAGGTATCAAGCAGTCAATTTTCGACCTTAGGGCACTATCGCTAATTCTTCTGAGTCGCACCCAATACCACTAGATCTTCACTTGTGACCAAAATGTGGCCAAACCGCTTTCCCATTTAACTCACTAGTAAAGGCTGGTTGATCCACTCTTGGAAAACTATTAGGCCTAGATCTCTTAGCTTAACGACAGTAAACTCTCCACTATCACTTATGGATAATTGTGAGTTCACAGATGCAAATCATGAAGACGTTGCTGTCAGCTTTTCTACTAATAGGTCTTTCTAATCCTGCATTAGCAGAAGCAGATCAACCTATCAAAAAATCCAAATCTTCTATCTGTCACCGCCCTAATACTGAGCACTATTCAAAAACAAAAAATTTTAAGGTCTATGACACTATCGAAGCGTGCTTAGCAAGTGGTGGCAGATTGCCTAAAGGCCAGACTCTAAATTTGCCTCGCACTCCAGCACGTTCTTCTGTTACCAGCGATGACCAAACGACGAAATACAGCCGAAGCCAATTTGGTAGCGGCTGGGATGATGCTGATAGAGATTGTCAAAATACTAGACAAGAAGTACTTATTTCTATGTCCACTAACACAGTACGATTCGCAGATGACAAACAATGTCGAGTCACTTTTGGGCGTTGGATCTCAATGTACTCAGGAAATGTAATCTTCGATGCATCACAAGTAGACATAGACCATGTAGTGCCTTTGAAATGGGCGTGGGAGCATGGGGCGAAATCTTGGGGCAAATCCAAAAGAGAGCAATTTGCTAACGATCCAATCAATCTAGTAGCCGTTGAAGCGTCACTGAATCGACAGAAAGGTGCTAAAGGGTTAGATGAGTGGCTCCCACCTAAGAACCAAGAGCAGTACAAAGCAAGGTTTATGCGTGTATTAACGAAGTATGACCTTGAAAGGTAATGAACAGAAGCATGTATCTTGTAAACACAATTGTGTGTACCTGACGTTTTGCTAAATAACTGAAATTGCTTATTTCAACGTAATAAAAACAAGCTATTGAGCTAAACATCTACTATCTTACTTAACTTGAATAGATACTCTTCATGGAATTGAATACAAACTTACTTGGACGTATTTTCGGAACAAAAGGCATTGAATTAAGTGGCGAAACACTTCATGTTAATACTCGTAGTGGGGAGCATAAGTCATACAACCTTTCTCGCTTAAGATCATTTGCTACAATTACTGAAAGCTTATTCGGCAGTTCACTATCCATCGACTTTAGTGATGAAAAGCTGACTATCAAGTATCTTCGAAAGTCCGAAATATCTGAGTTTGTAGATGGATTAAACAGCTTTATAAGCAAAAAAATTGAAGAGTATCTTAGCCAGGCCACTTCTGAATTTAACTCACTAGTGATCAAAAGTTACCCAAGAGATTCTTGGTTAAACCAAATTTCGGATTTATGTGAAGAGTTACATTCGCATTATCTCAACCAATCAGATCTATGGGAAAAATATCTTCCTAGTGACCTTGCTAAACAAACAAAAGACATCGCCAAACATCACCCAGTAGATGCTCCAGCATTAAGAAAAGCTCATGAAGCTTATCAATTAGCTAAGAGAAAGGATTTCTTTGATGTGGTCGAGTCAAACCCTCTTACAGAAGAACAAAGATTGGGGGTATTACGGTCTAACGACAAAAATATGGTTCTCGCAGCTGCCGGTACAGGTAAGACCTCAGTTATGGTTGCGAAAGCACTAGACCTAATAGACCGTGGGCTTGCAAAACCTTCAGAAATACTAATTTTAGCGTATAACCGTGCGGCAGCCCTTGAGCTTAATGAACGCTTCTTAGATAAAGCAGGCAAAAGCAAAATTGTCTTAGAAACGTCACCTCAGATATCAACCTTTCACGCATTGGGTCGTCAGCTACTTCGTGAAGCAGGCATCCCCACAAATATGAGTGTATACACGGAAGATCCTTTTAGACTTACTCAGTGGGTTACTAATTGGATTTACTCTTATATTGCTGAAGACCCAACTAGGATCTTTGACTTAATCGAGCTTTCAAATCCACCTATAGACCCTTTTGACTTCAAGTCTAAAGCTGATTACGAGAAGCACCTACGGGATAATGAATTCAGAACCTTGAACAATGAGAAGGTTAAAGGCTATCAAGAATTACTGATAGCTAATTTCCTTTACATGAACAAAATCCCATACGTCTATGAAGCCCCTTATATCACTAAAAAAAGAATAGATATTGGTTTCGACTATAAGCCAGACTTCCACCTTACTGAAGCAGACATCTACATTGAGCATTTTGGTATTGATCGAAAAGGAAATACACGCCCAGATATAGATGCCAAAGCTTACAATGAGTCAATCACAAAAAAGCGTGCACTCCATAAAGAATATGGCACAACCCTAGTTGAAACATTTCACTATGAGTGGACTGAGGACAACTTAACCCAAAGCCTTAAGACAAAGCTTTTACAACACGGTGTTCAATGTGAACCGATGCACCCAAGCGAGATCTTTGAAAAGCTAAATCAACAGAATAAGCTTTCTTCTTGGAGTGAGCTTATGACGAAGGCTCTCCAAGCCATTCGAGTCGAGCGCTTGGATAAAGAAACGATTTTCAAACGCTTAGAAGACTCCAAAATAAATCAACCCAAAAAGTACTCTGGGCTACTAGACGCTCTACACCAAGGTTATGTTGAAGAGCTACAAAATCACAATAGCATCGACTTTGATGACATGATTATTAGGGCTATAGAAGTACTTCAGAAGGAGGAATACATTCCTACTTGGAAGTATGTACTGGTTGATGAGTTTCAAGATATTTCGGAAGCACGCATGGGCTTCCTTAAAGCACTTATAGAAAAAGGCCCTTCACCCTCTTTAACGGTTGTAGGTGATGACTGGCAGTCAATTTATCGTTTTTCTGGTGGTAAACTTGAACTAACGACTAGATTTGATCAGCTAGTTGGGCCGTACACTATGACCAAGTTGCAGAAGACATTTCGCTACAACAATAGTATTGCGAACACGGCTGGCAACTTCATAATGACGAACCCGGAACAATATGAAAAACATATCAAAACACATACTACTGTTGATCAGTCACAAGTTTATCTTTTAGATGATAAGCAAGGTATTCAAAACGGGCTTTATGTAAGAGTCAAAGAAGTAATAGACAAAATTCGAGAAAATGACTCTAGTGCAAGTATTTCAATCATCGCCCGTTACAACTATCTATTGGAAGAATCAAAGAAATTCCTCTGGGCAGAAGGTTTAAAAGAAAACATCAATTACTGGAGTTTTCACAAGTCCAAAGGCTTAGAAGCAGACTACTGTATTCTTATTGGATTTTTCCAAGGCAAAAGCGGCTTTCCAAATGAAAACAGAGACGATGCGATCATAGCAGCATTATTGCCTGCTTTAGATACATTCCCCCATTCAGAAGAACGACGACTACTTTACGTAGGTATCACGCGAGCTAAGAAAAAATGTTACATCATTGCAGATCCATACTCACCATCTGACTTTGTGACAGAGCTGTTAGCACCAATATATGACCTAAATGTTCATTCACCCTCATTTCAAGCCCAACGCAGAGCTATTTTCAAATGTCCAAATTGTGAAGATGGTTTTTTTAGGCGAATTGAAGGCAAACTTGGAGCGTTTTACTCATGCAGTACTGGCTTAGGTTGCCGAGTTGGAAAAGCACGTATATGTAAAAAATGTGGAGCTCCATCTGTAGATACTAGATATGCTAGCATTTGTAACAACGCTAGTTGTGGTCAAGAAATGAAAATTTGCGATAAGTGCGGACGCCCAATGAAAAAACGAAATGGTAAATACGGTGAGTTTTGGGGCTGTTCAGGTTTTGGGATTAAAGAAGACCAATGTAAGAACACAGAAAAAATATGATCAAATCTTGTTTAGCCGCTAGATTTGTCTATCTTTGATACTGTTATGGAATGATCTCATTCAAAAATCTAGGAAAAAATATTTACTAGCTTTACGGGATTTACTAAGGCTCTCTTTGCATATCTAGGCTCCTATTCTTTGCACTGTTTGAATCGCCACTAATTCTGAAGTCAACTCTTTCGTATTATCTATCCTTAAAATACAAAACGCCCGATGAGATACATCGAGCGTTTTAGGGCCTAAATAAGCGTCAACCTCTATCAGGACTAGTTATTACGCATTCAATCAATTAAGCTAGGTTTACACCATGAGCTTTAGCTAGGGCTGGTAGACCGCCAGCAAAACCTTGGCCGACAGCTTTGAATTTCCATTCTGTGCCGTGCAAGTATAGCTCACCGAAGATCATTGCCGTTTCTACTGAAGCGTCTTCTGAAAGATCGAAGCGGGCCAGTTCCACTTGTGAATCGTTGTTAGATACACGAATGTAACCATTGCTAACCATACCAAAGTTTTGTTTACGCTGATCAGCTTCGTGAATAGTTACCGCGAAAACAAGCTTTTTGACGTCCGCAGGGATATTAGCCAAATCAATTTTAATTTGCTCATCGTCGCCATCACCTGCACCAGTGCGGTTGTCACCTTGGTGTTCAACTGATCCGCATTGGCTATTTTTTTGTCCATAAAATATGAAACCTGCATCTGATAGAACTTTACCATCTTCGCCTACCATGAATACTGATGCGTCCAAGTCAAAGTCGGTTCCATCAGTAACACGTTGATCCCAACCTAGACCTGCCATAACCACTTTAAGGCCGGCGTCAGTTTTCGTAAGAGAGATGTTACCACCTTTCGCTAAAGATACAGCCATTTTAAAACTCCTTGTTAATAAGGTATTAGCGTAAAAATTGCGGGGCGCAGTCACCCCGCATCAAATACAAATCGGCAGATTAGCTAGCTGAAACGCCGTACTCTGCACAAACTGAAGCCAAACCGCCAGCGTAACCTTGGCCAACAGCTTTGAACTTCCACTCACTGTTATGGCGGTAAAGTTCAGCAAACAACATTGCTGTTTCTGTTGAGGCATCTTCTGACAAATCAAAACGTGTTACTTCTGCACCTGAGTCTTCGTTTACAAGACGAATGAAAGCACCACTTACTTGACCGAAATTCTGGTTACGCACAACCGCATCATGGATGGTTACAACAAAAACAATCTTATTAATGTCAGCAGGCAGAGCTTCTAAGTTAACCTTTAGGCTTTCGTCGTCACCATCACCGGCACCTGTGCGGTTATCACCAGTGTGCTCTATAGCACCGTTTGCACCTTTCAGATTGTTGTAAAATATGAAATCTGCTGGTGAGCGTACTTTACCACTCACGTCAAGCAAGAACGCTGAAGCATCGAGGTCGAAGTCTTGACCGTCAGTAGAGCGAGCGTCCCAGCCAAGACCCACTACAACCTTCTTAATAGTAGGGTCTGTTTTAGTTAGAGAAACATTACCACCTTTAGACAGAGAAACAGTAGCCATTGATTTTTCCTTAAATAATAGAGATTTTGTTCACGTTACTTTGTTGCCACTTCATTTCTTTCAGGAAAAATGAAGCTCGCGAAGATCCCACAGAACAGCACAACACCAACAACAGCCAAACTGGCCATCGCAGAGATTGTGTATTCATGGTGGAAGATATGCGCTGTTGCATTTAAACCAAGTTTCAAGGCTATAAAAAACAGCAGCACGATTACAGCTTTTTCTAGATGCACTAAGTATTGCTTCAGTGCTTCAAGAACAAAGTACAGGGTACGCAAGCCGAGAATGGCAAACATCATAGCGCTGTACACAATCAGAGGTTCTTGACTTACCGCGATCACGGCAGGTACAGAGTCAAATGCGAACATCACGTCAGAGAGCTCAACCACAGCCAAACACAACAATAGAGGCGTTGCATATAAACTGACCTTGCCAATACGACCCACTTGAATGCCAGCATTTTCAGGCTTAGCAAGTTCTGCGTTTACTTCGTTCTGATTTAGCAAGAAAGAATTGCCGGTTAACTTTGGCCAAATTGGGAAGAAGCGTTGTACCATACGGTAAGCTAGATGCTTCGAGTAATCCTCTATCTCCTCATCGTCTTCACCACTTTTCAGCATTATCACAGCAGTCCATAAAACGATGACAGCGAATATCATTTCTACCCATGGCCCAAGTGACAACAAACTCGTACCGATAGCAACGAATATTCCACGGAATACGATCGCTCCAATAACCCCCCAGTACAGAACTCGGTGACGATAGCCATTAGGTACAGCAAACCAAGAGAAAATTGCCATTATGACAAACAAGTTATCGACAGATAGCACCTTTTCAAGTGCGTACCCCGTCACAAACAAGCTAGCCACTTCCGCACCGTGGTTAACATAAAGGAAGCCAGCAAATGCGAAGGATATCGCCACCCAGAAAATAGACCACATGACAGCACTTTTTAGCTGGATTGGCTTGTCATCCCGGTGCATAAAAAGGTCAATTGTAATTGCTCCAACGGATAGCAGTATAAATACAACTACAGTTTCTAAAGGGAAACCAATGTGAGTAGTACCCATGTAACAAATTCCTTAATTTTTTAGCAGTAGTCCGAAGGGTTTAACCCGAGAGCCATACTAATTTCTTTGACTGCAACCTTCTCAGCGTCATCAAAGTCGCCATCGCTTTTCGCAACAGCAACCCCAACACGCAAGGCCAACTGCGCAGCACCATCATCGCTTTTTAAAGCCACGATGTATTTCATGGCTTCACCTTTCCCAATATCCACATCAAACTCGAAGCCAGAAATAATTTTCTGGAAAAAAGCGATTACCTCGTTTGAATCAAAAACCTTGAGTTCGTCTGAACTTTTGATGAACCCAATCATTTTTTGCTTCTCTTCACTGCTAACGCCATTTGAAGCGGCAGAGATATACGCACAGACAGCAACAGTGCCTTCCATGAATTTTTTATTTTTGAAGCGTGCCACTTGGTTTGCCAATTCAGATCGGCCTGTATTTACCGCATTACGCACTTTGTCAAAAAATGACATAATGTATTCTCCTGTTTGAATTTGGTTATTTGCTACCCGCTTTCCAGCGGAAACCCCATCCAAATGCTTCATCCATTTCAGAATGGCCATCAAAGTAACGATTTACACGCTCAACATTTAGAGAGCCGCCGTTGTTTTTCAATCTTGCAATCGCGCACATACCAAGACCGGGATTGCCTTCTGTTAGATTTGTCTCAATAGGCGGTTGGCCTTTCATGTGGATCGTAACCGTTCCATTGGTACTGTCCCAATTTGGTACACCCTCATATATAAATGCGTACACGAGAACTTCTTCGATGTTTTCCCACTCATCGCCATTAATGTACAGCCATTCGCCATCGCCACTATCACCAGTACGGTCATCATCTTGTAATTCAACAAAAGGAGGTTCGTATAAATATCCAAATCGACCGCCTAAGGCTTGCACCACAGTTTTATAGTCATCTTTAAGACGTATAAAGGCCCCTAGATCTAAATCAACGCCAGTCTCTCTCTTAAACAATGAGAAACCTTTGTGAGTAGAGCCGCGATTCCAGTTAAGGTTGATGCGGATTTCCCCAAATTTGGTGCTTTGCTTAGCTAGGCTAATGGTTGGCTTATCTTTACTAAGAGTGATTTTTTGCAAACTGATTGTTGGAGTTGGAGTTGGTTCATCTGCAACCTCCACCCCAAAATGCTCCGCTAACGGCTTTAACCCACCATTAAATCCTTGGGATACAAAGCGAAATTTCCATTCCGAATTACGGCGATAGAGCTCACCTAAAATCAAAGCAGCTTCGCGTCGTTCACTCATAGGAACATCGCATTCCAATAGGATGTTTCCAGCCTGCTCTACTTGAACTTTTAGTGTACGCAGGCCCTCGATCACTTGACCTGCATCAACAGTGGCCGTAAACGCAATTTTCTGTACTGCAGCAGGAATGGAGCCAAGATTTACGTTGAAAGACGTATTTAACGCCCCACCGGATAAAGTGATAGAGCTGTCGTCGCTACGCGGTTGACCGTAGAAAATCATATCTACTCCACCATCCTTTACTTTATTATTTTCATAAAGTCGAAAGGCAGATACATCAACATCGCTACCAGATATTACTCTAACTGTAAGAGTTTGAGTTGGAACGGGAGCATTCCCCCCAGGAATTAGCTTCATGATCATGATTACACCAACTCCGATACAATGCGGCCCATCATGTCGTCGATGACTTGACCAGGACATGGTAGACCTTGAGCAGTAAATTTCCACTCACCAGAGTCACGTTTAAGTGAGGAAATCATAATGCCTGTATGCTGACCTTGCTCTGACAGCTCATATCGAACCAGTTCTTTACCATTTTGATCTACAACACGACAGAATGCGTTTTCGACTTCGTTAAATGTTTGACCACGGAAACTGTTTACGGTAAAGGCAAGATGCTCAATGTTTTCTGGTAGCAGAGCTAGATCAATGTAGATGCTTTCATCGTCACCATCACCTTCACCTGTAAGGTTGTCGCCACTGTGTATAACCGAACCACATTTTGACTTTAATTGACGGAACCAGACGGTATCAATCTTGTCACCATTAGAATCCATTAGCACTACACTGGCATCGAGATCGATTTCAGCACTGCCACCAAGCAATTTGCCAAAGAAGCCAGTTTTTTTGATTGGATCCCAACCTAAGCCAAATGTTAGGCTAGTTAAAGGTGAATTTGATTGCTTAGTCAGTGATACAGACTGTTTTTTTGCTAAAGAAACCATATTAATTCCTTGTTTCTGGTATAAACATTATGCTTTACTCATTACCTTCCTAGTCCTAGGCAGGCCTTTAACTGACAATTAAATTAATTGCTCAATCAATATGTAAATGTCGCGTAAATTCTCAACGAAATCATTGCAGTTGTCAATCACATTATGATTGACCTATAAGAAAATTGATTATAAAGTCATCACCATTTAATTGGTAATATTGATTACCCCTCAATTTTCAAGGAAGTTAGTGCATTGAAAAGTATTTGGTTCATGGAAGGCTTGTCTTCACAGCGCGACATCATCGTGGCAACAATTGAGGCCCGACAATTACTAGGACTGTCCTTTCGAGTTATCGCTTCTCATCGCAGCAATCGCCCCGAAATCACATCCGTTGCGGATATATCCTTGGTTGAACCAAAAGGCGATGCTGAGCGAGTAGAGTTCATCAAAACTGTTGTATTGGAGCACAATGTTGCAGCTATTCTAGCAGGTCGAAATTGCCGCTGGATGGAAGAGCATCGTCGTGATATTGAAGCACTAGGAGTATCGTTAACAACGGGCTCAACCAGCCTAGATACACACTCAATTGCTGATGATAAAGTTAAGTATGCAAATTATATGTCGCAGCATGGACTATCTGTGGTGCCATCCATTCAAATTGACACTATCAAAGAGCTAAAAAATCAATTTAGCCTGAAAGAGGCTGTGGGCGAATTGTCTTGTATCAAACCGGTTGTAGGTATTTACGGAATTGGCTTTTGGATTCTAGATCCCTCTGTCAGCCCAATGGCAGCTTTTAATAATCCCGATAATCGTCGAGTAACACCAAAGATGTATCTTTCGGCAATGGAGCAGCAAACAACGCACAAATTGCCTGAACCTATGGTGATAATGCCCTACTTACCCGGACGAGAGCGTTCCGTTGACATGGTTGTTGAAAATGGCGAGGTAATTGCTGCTGTGTCTCGACGAAAAGAAGGCGCTATTCAATACATCGAGCAATCAGGTGAAGCTTTTGAATTAGCGAAATCCTGCGCTCATATCATGCAGGCCGATGGTTTAGTTAACGTTCAGACTCGTGATGACGCCGACGGAAAGCCTTATTTGCTTGAAATTAACATGCGTCCATCAGGCGGCGTTTGTTACTCCCTTTCATGCGGCATCAACCTTTCAGGCATTTTTGCTCTGCGAAAACTTGGCCTAATCGACAAAGAAACAGCCATCAAAATGGGGACTGAAGGCTTTCAGCCTACCGCTGTTCGCTCTGTATCAAGCGTTATCACTTTAGCCTAATACATCAAGAGGAATCTGATTGTGCACCAAACAGAGCAAGTTTTTCAGCGCAAGCTATCAACTGGTGAGTTGACTGTGGCCAGTTCACATCCCATGCCGCTTGAACATTTTTTTGAGATAGCTGAGCGCCGAAACCCTAAGCGAGCTTTCCTATTTGTTAGTAAAATGCTTGGACGCCATATCCCTATCAAGCCTAGTGTGATGCGTAACTCGTACAAATCAATTGCTGCTAAACTCCCTAAAAATTTACCTGAACCGGTACTCTTTATAGGGATGGCTGAAACGGCTGTAGGCTTGGCTGCAGGAGTATATCAAGAGGCTAAAGGTTCATTCGCTGAATCCGTGCTGCTTACGTCTACACGACACCCTATCGATGGAAAGTTGTTGTGTGAGTTCAAAGAAACTCATTCTCATGCTACCGACCACCTCATTTACTGGCCAAATGAACCTACTTTGGCTAATCGAGTGGCGCATGCAAAATCCTTAGTTCTTATTGATGATGAAGCAACCACAGGTAACACCTTTGCAAACCTGTATGGAGCGCTTAAAGATGCTGGCATGGATCACATCGATCATCTCGTAGCGGTGACTCTAACCGATTGGAGTCAAGAAGCAGTTCTAGAAAAGATTGATGGTCCAAAAGTAACCTTGGTTTCTTTAGTTCAAGGCAAATGGTCATGGAGCCCTAATCCAGATGCAGAACTACCCATTATGCCTAGTGTGGATGTAACAGCTAAAGGTGCTGTTGACATTATCGGTGCTCAAAACTGGGGACGATTAGGAGTGAATGAATCCACTTGCCAAATTGAAAAAAATGTAAACGCATTACCTACCGAAAAAGTATTGGTAATCGGTACAAGTGAATTTGTATGGATCCCATTCTTAATGGCTGAAAAGCTAGAACTCCAAGGTGCAGAGGTCTATTTTAGCTCTACTTCCAGATCCCCAATTGCTATCGGCCACGCAATAGAGTCGGTAATCACCTTTACCGACAACTACGGTCTAGGCATACCGAATTTTGTTTATAACATCGCCCACCAACAGTTCGATTCAGTTTACTTGTGCTGTGAAACCCCTGCTGAAAGCATCGATCCAATACTGCTTAAATCGCTTGAGCGTATTTCTAAGCATGTTGAAGTCATCACTTATGAGTAACCATCCTATGCTACATAATATCCGTCCCGTTGTGTTTCCCGATTTGGATGATACGTTGTTCCAAACTAAGCGTAAGATGGTAGATGAACTTGATCAGACGCCTGTACGCGTTGGCGCTTTAGACCGCTCTTTAGCCCCACGTAGCTTCATGAATGAAGAACAGGCATTATTGGTCGATTGGCTTTTAATACACGCCGATGTAATCCCTGTCACCGCGCGCGGCACCGAAGAATATGCCCGTGTACAAATTCCATTTAACTCATGGGCAATAACGACGCATGGAGCCGTTATTGTATCTCCAGATGGATGTTACGATGCCAGCTGGCAAGAACACATTGAGGCGGAGCTGTCTCCCTATCACCAACGCTTACTCAATTTGCAAGCTGGTATAACTCAGCTGATGACTGAACGCGGCATTGCTGCATGGGCTCGTATTAACTATGAATACGACAACATACCTGTCTATCTTGTTATGAAGCATACTGATAGCACCAAATTGGACGAACTCAATGCAATAGGTGATGAGGTAGAGAAAATATTTGGTACCAAAGGATTTTACATCCATCGCAATAGCAACAACATTGCATGGCTTCCAACCTGTATCGAGAAAGGAAAAGCTACCCGCTACCTTTTAGATAAATTGCGTAAAGAGCGAGGCATTTTCCCAACAATCGGGCTTGGTGACAGTCTTACTGACTTTAGCTTCCTAAAGCTTTGCTCTTGGTATGGCGTACCTAGTCAAAGTCAATTTTCATCTGCGATCAAAGACCGCGTATTTGGAGAGTAGGCACTTGAACATCTCACCTATTTTTTCCGGTTCTTATCGTCTAGGCGATGTTGAATTTCTCTTAAAGCCAGTAACAGTTGAATTCACCTCGGTAGAAGAAAAAGAGGCGCTTATTCAATCTGGCCAAAAGCATTATTCAGACATGCTGAGTCAAGAGCCTGAGCCAACTCAGTACCACCTTGAGCTGTTTAATAAGGCCTATACTATTGGCGCTGAGAGATTGGCTAATGAAGTCATGATGTTGGCTGTGGCCTTAGCTAACGAATACGAAGACACTCCCATTGTTTTGACAAGCCTAGTACGCGCTGGCGTGCCTTTAGGAGTGATGTTACAACGGGCATTAACCATGATGGGCAAAGAATCCTATCACTACGGCATTAGCATCATTCGCGATCGTGGCCTTGATGAGCAAGCACTCTCTGTCATTGAAGATCGACATGGTACTCAAGGCATCGTTTGGGTAGATGGCTGGACTGGTAAAGGAGCAATCACTCATGAACTGACAAAGGCTCTGCGTGGTCGGTGTGGATACCCAACCCAACCTCGCCTCGTGGTTTTAGCTGATCCTTGCGGGTGTGCTTGGCTCTCAGCCACTGATGATGATTGGTTAATACCATTCGGAATTATGGGAGCCCCCGTATCAGGAATGATCTCTCGATCACTCTATAGCGATGAAGGTTATCATCAGTGCATGGTCTGTAATCATCTTAGTGAGTATGAATGCGGTTTAGCTTTGGTGGATGCCGTTGAGAAATTCTGCCTAGAAATAAATCCGCACAACGTACCAGTTATTGATGCAAATGCACAACAGACATTAAAAACTCTTGAGTGGAAGCAAAGCAAAGCGGTCATATCGAAGCTAGTTGATCGTTATGACGTATCAAGCACTAATCGCATAAAACCAGGGATCGCTGAGGCGACCCGCGCTGTACTACGCAGAGTCCCTGACCAAGTGCTTGTTCGCTCAATAGAAGACCCCGACGTATCTCTTTTGGTTTATCTTGCCAAGGAGAAAGGCGTTGAGATTACAGAAGTAGGCGACCTTATCGGTCAATATCGTGCTGTAACGATTATTAAACAGGTGCTCTGATGAAAAAGGAACTTTCCGCTTATAGTTTAGGGGCGACGCTCTACATGCCAGCTACACGCACTGACATTGTACACACAATTGTAGCCGGTAAAATCACAGGGTTGCGTTCTCTAGTTATTTGCCTAGAGGATGCTGTATCAGGTCATGACATGCCTTTTGCTTTGAGCAATCTGAGCGGAATGCTGACAGACCTTATAGAAGCCAAGCAAGATACTAAACATATTGAATGGCCGCTGATATTCATACGTCCAACTAACGCTGATATCGGCATGCAATTGGTACACAACTATGATTTGTCAGCGATTGATGGTTTCGTGCTTCCGAAATTCAACTTGTCTGATCTTGCCAGATGGACGGATATATTAGAAACAACCCACTTATACTGGATGCCCACTCTTGAGACAGCAGAAGTATTTGACGTTAACGCAATGCAGGCTTTAGCGACTGCCCTTGAAGCTCACCAATGCCGAGATAGAATTCTTACCCTTCGAATTGGCGGGAATGATTTAATGAATTGTGTTTCTTTACGTCGCTCTCGTGAATTCACTTTATATGACGGTCCAATGGGTTATGTTATTAAAACTTTGGTCGCTGTATTCGTATCAAAAGGCTTTGCTTTGACTGCTCCTGTCTGCGAGCACATTGATGATCATCAAATTCTTGAGAAGGAATTAGCGCTGGATTTAGCGCACGGCCTAGTAGGTAAGACAGCGATTCACCCAAATCAAATTACCGTTATTCAACGCGCATTAATGGTGAGTGCACTTGATCATCAAGACGCCCTTAAGATAATTAACTCATCACAAGCTGTCTTTAAATCTGGTGGCGCGATGTGTGAGCCCGCAACACATCGCCGCTGGGCAAAAAGCATATTAGATCGGGGGTACTATTTTGGCGTCAGCCATTCAGAAATCACAACTCCATCATCTATTCAAATTCAGCAAAGGTAATCAAAATGGGATTTCGATTTCGACGTAGTATCACAATTATTCCAGGCATTCGATTAAACCTTAGCAATGGCTTGCCAAGCCTATCCGTTGGCCCTCGCGGGGCATCAATATCAGTTGGAAAACGGGGCACTTATGCAAATTTAGGGCTCGGCGGTGGATTAAGCTATCGAACAAGGCTTGATCGAGCCGCTGCAGCTTCTAACACTGCCGCAATAGAGCGATCAGAATCGAAGGAGGAGTTACGCAACACTCTTCAATCTACCATAGAACAAATGGAGTCAGCTACTAGGCAAATTATTAATGTCCACACACTGACGCCAAATCCCGCTCAAGGGCACTCTATGAATGAATTGCGTGATCATTATGTTAAAGCCGTAACTAGCCCGTATGCTTTTGCTGCCCCAGAAAGACCTGAAAAGCCAGTCATTCCACCAGCCCCCATAAAACCAACAATTGAATTAGAAACAGGGTTTTTAAAAAAACTATTTGAATCCCAAGAAGATAGACAAGAAAGATATGAAGCAGCTCTTGCGATCTGGGAGCGCTCAATGCTTGATTGGGAAAGAGAAAAGGCCTTAGTAGAAAAGCGATATCAATCTACACGTATGGCATGGGCCGAACAGTATGCTCTTTGGCAATTCGAGTCATCCAATCATCAGGCAATGATTACCACTAATATAGAAATCGCTCTTGGACGCTTTGACTCTGATTCAGTATTTTTTGAGACCATTCTGGATGATGCTTTGCAAAACACTGATTGGCCAAGAGACACATCCATATCGTTTGAGGTACTCCCCGAACAATCTTTAATTAAACTCGATGTGGACCTACCTGAAATTGAAGATTTGCCTCAAAGTTATTTCATCCTAAACAGACAAAGAACGGAAATTGTAAAGAAGGAAATGACCCAGAAAGCAATCAGAGAAACCTATGCGAGACATGTTCACGGCATATTGATGAGACTAATAGGGATCGCTTTATACGCTCTACCCTTTGAGCGTGTGAGTATATGTGGATTTACTCAAAGAGTAAGTAAGGCTACAGGTAATTTAGTGGATGACTATATAATTGAATGTGACGTAGATCGTTCAGCGTTTCAGGAAATGAATTTTTCATCCTTAGATAACATTGATCCTATTGTGGCCATCTCAAGGTTTAATCCAAACAGGAAGATGAGTACGACCTACGTTTTTCAATCTATAACCGTAAACGGATTTACCAATATCTAATGGTAAAAAAGATGATGTTAAGCACAAAGCAAAAACAAATTTTCACAATAGCAATTTTGCTGTCGTCTGGAAAGCAAGTTTCTGCAACGGTAATTCTAAACGAGGTAGGCTGTTCAATTGCGTCCCTTTCCCGCTATCTAAGAGATCTTCGCGAAACATACAATGTGACGATAAAATACAGCAAGAGTAATCATTCTTATCAATTGACCGATTTTGGGAGACTTACTCCTTTTGAAATCAATCAAATGAAACAAAGTATCAGCAAGGCGAAGGAATTAACTTCCTACAAGATCATCAGCCTAACTAAAACTAGCAAAGTTTCGATCTCCATATCACTGTCCAAGCTAGCTCTTCTAAAGTTAGAAAGTACTGCTAAAGAAATGAAAGTGTCAAGAAGTCACCTGATTGAGACCCTAATCAACTCAATGTAGCGCTAGAGCAGAGCATCCACCATAGTGCCGGTGGATGCTCAAATATTGTTAATCAGTTAAGCTTAATACACCATTTTCATGAATTGTTTGCATCCAAATATAGCTGGTTCAATTAACGCGTGAATAGACTCAGCCCCCCATCTCAAGCCTCTCTTCGCCGAGCAATTTTTTTCATCAGAGAAGCAACCGGTCCAAATGAAGCGATAAGCTCTACTAGAGAGCCTTAAGTGCTCCGGTGATACGCTATAAAATCCCCCTCGCCCATTTAGAAGTCACCTCAATACGCTGAATGGTATTGTAGGCAAGCGTCATATACCCCGTCCCTTCATTAGGTTTTGCATCTGATAGGTTATAATGTTTGGCGTCAACGTGTACTGCTCTTTTAGAAGTACAACCGGTACAAGGAGTTCAGTAATTATTGCGTTCAACCGAGCTTTATCCACATCCGAACCGATGGTGTCCATCACGATCGGAACTATTTTCTTTAATATTACAAAATGAGCAATATCAACGTAGTCCATTTGATTTGATGATGCCTATTCCGCTGATATAAGCTTTTTCACCTGTACGATCGTTGTCTTACTTAGGTTGTCAGAGATTCCATTTTCTCTCGCTTTATGCTGTATTTCCGTATAACTAAGCCCCCATCCAAGTGTGGCAAGCTACAACTCTTTTGTTTTAAATAGTATTATGACGAAGAAGTCGAGAAAATCTCTGCAATCCTATGATTAGGAGAAGTATATCCACTTATATGGACCCGCCCGACTGTTGCAAGCTATTTCGACATTACAGAGTAAAGTTGCACGCTTATATTCGACCTACTTTGATTGAGCATATCTGCTCGGCCATTAAAAGATGTGCGCTCACTTCCTCTAATCTCCTACTCGGCTTTGATGAGCCAGGGGGATCCCTAGGGTGAGTGAGCCGGTTTTATCTGTTTTGTCTTAATAGTCTGCGCAACGCTTTGGGTATGCCTGCTTTAAACTGTTTATCTCTTTATGTGATTGCTTTGTGCTAGCTCTGATAGTGTGCGTCTGCTTTTGAGAGCAAACTCCAAGCGATTCGAGTCAGTTTATTTGCTAACGCAACGACGATCTTATTCGGATGCTTACCACTACTTTTCATCCGCTTTGCCCAATCCGCTAAACGACCAGTTGCTCCGTCTTTTAACAGGACGCGATACGCTGCTCTAGCACCATGAACCAACTGCTTTCTCAGGTATTTATTGCCTTGCTTACTAATCCCTTTGTGCTTTTCTTTCTCACCACTGGAGGCCTGCTTAGGTACAAGCCCTAACGAGGCTGCCACATGCCGACCACTTCCGAAGCGTTTAGCGTCGCCGATATAACACCACAGCAGAGACGCATTTATGATGCCAAGACCAGGAATATCCATGAGCTTCTGACATTCCTCATTGCCCTTTGAATACTCCTTGAGTATCCGATCGTAGCGTTTCACATGTGCTTCTTTTTCTAACCACTGTGATCGCAGATCATCCAGTAACAGCCGACCTCGATGGGTAATGGGTTGTTCAGCATCTTCCAGGAGTGTTGGAAGTAAGTTCTTAATAGCCGCTTCGCCGGTTGGTATGACTACGCCCATATCGGCTAATAAACCACGGATTTCATTACCTGTTGCAACGCGCTCGCGAACCAATCGTTCTCTCACCCGATGAATCGCTTGCAGATCTAATTGCTCTTCACTTTTAACCGAGACCGATGGAATCGATGGCAGTGATGCCGCTAAAGCGATAGCGGCAGCATCTCGTTGATCGTTCTTATTCACTCGCACAAACGGCTTAACATATTGAGGAGCGAGCAGTTTTACTTGGTGCCCCATCTTCATAAACTGTCGAGCCCAGGCATGGGCACCAATACAGGCTTCCATGGCAATCAAACAAGGAGGCAAATTAGCAATGGTGCTTCTCAGCTCTTCTCGACGCAGTCTTTTCTTTAGTACCTGCTTGCCTTGCTTGTTCTGACCATGCAATTGGAAAACATTTTTCGCCAAATCGATGCTTAAGATGCTAATGTTCTTCATAGGACTCGCTCCTTTTAACTTGGATGCCGGACAGGCTTTTGTTTGCACATTAAGCATGGCACATAGTTAAGAGGGCGAGTCCATCTTATTTCCTACTTATAAATAGTGTACGATTAATACAAACAACTACTTTTCAGCCTGAACAAACTCCACCAACTCAGAAACCTCACAATCAAAGTAGATACACAGCTTATCTAAGTTGTCTGTCACCGTATTGTAACCTCTCTGATTCGCCATTTTCGATAGTGTAACCCGACTCACTCCGGTCTCTTCAGCTACTTCCCCTATCGTAATACGGCGATTTTCATTGAAAGATTTTTTCGAGATTAACTCTTTGATTTTAAACCTTAACACACCCAACACCACCTAAACGTTAAATATAATTAACAAAAAGACTTTGACATACACAAAAGGACATCTTAATATCAACTCATTGTTAAATACTTTTAACAATTAGAACTTGTTATGTACTAAATGGAGATTGATATGAACACTTACCTTACCACAGAACAGTTGGCAGAGAGAATCCAATACAACCCTCGCACCATCAGAAATGAGCTTGTTGACAGCTGCTTACTTGAAGGACGCCATTACATTCGCCCATTCAGCCGTCGCAAGATTTTGTTTATTTGGGAAACCATCGAGCAAGACATGCTTTCACAGGCATCGGACACAATTGCTATGGCGTATGAACCTGAGGAGGTGTAACTATGGCCAGCGTAAGCGTCAGAAAAGAAACCAATACTCTTTATCTAGACTTTCGGTATATGGGAAAACGTTGTCGTGAACAAACAACACTTAAGCCAACTTTGGCTAATAGAAAGAAGCTTGAAAAACTACTTGTTCTAATTGAATCGCAAATGCTTGCAGGGACATTTCGATATGCACAACACTTTCCTAGCAGCAAAAACGCCGCGAAGTTTGCCGATCAAGAATTGCAGTTACATGACCCTAGCCAATGGGAAAGCAAGCAGAAAGAGTTGGTTGCACCAACCTTTGAAGAATACATTTGGCCTTGGTTTGAGCGACAAAAGATATCCTGGCGTCAGTCTCATATCGTTAATATCGAGAGCATGATACAGAAGCACTACTTGCCATTTTTAGGTGAGAGAAAAGTCGACAGCATCACTCGTAATGATCTCTTAAAGTTTCGTTCAGCCCTCGCCAAAGTGCCCGGACGAAACGGAAGAGAAGGTTTAAGCAATGCACGCATTAATAAGATCATGGATCCATTAAAACGCATATTTGAGGACGCTGCCGAGGAGTTCGATTTTATCACTCCATACATTCGAATCAAACAGCTCAAATCTGCTAAAACAGATGTTGAGCCATTCACTCTCAAAGAAGTGAACTACATTCTGGCCAATGTGCGTGAAGACTACCGTGATTACTATCTAATTCGCTTCTTCACTGGCATGCGTACTGGCGAGATTGATGGTCTGAAGTGGAAATATATCGACTTCAATAAGCGCATTATCAAAATTCGTGAAACCATTGTTGCAGGTGAAGAAGATATTACAAAGACAGAATCTTCTATCAGAGATATTCGAATGTCGCCACCTGTGTTTGACGCTCTTAAGCGACAGCAGGTACACACCGCTCGATATGGAAAGTTTGTATTCTGTAATCGTGAAGGTGAGGCACTCAACCATAACAATGTGACCAAGCGTGTTTGGTATCCATTATTGAAACGACTGTGCCTTGAAAAACGTAGACCTTATCAAACTCGCCACACAGCAGCCACCTTGTGGCTTGCTGCTGGGGAGTCCCCAGAATGGATAGCCCAACAAATGGGCCATTCAAATACCGAAATGCTATTTCGTGTCTATTCGCGATATGTTCCGAACCTAACTCGCATGGATGGTAGTGCAATGGAAAAACTTTTGTCTGAAAAACTGGAGATCAAGCATGCCTAACAATTCCAAATCAGCCATTCAGCCCCTACTAGCAGATGCGAAAGAACTGGTTCGTTTTAAAGGCTGCTACCTGCTTGAGTCAATTCAAACCAAGAGATTAACCAACGGACATAAGATCAAAGTCGCTACTTTCTGTGATGTAGAGAATACCGGCACACTGGAAGTACGGTTACTTGGCGATTCGTGCCAGTATATCGAGCAGTTCACTTTAGAATATCTGCAGGTTGAAATTGCATTTAAACGATTAAAGAAAGTTCAGTTTTATTACTTGGCTTGGTTTGAAAGCATTGAGCGCACTAAGACTTTTATAAATTGTGAAACTAGACACTCTATACAAAAACAATTATTCAAAGTTGATCTGATCAGACGAGCTAACAACATCGCCTCAATCAGTACGCGAAAGCTTTGCAAAGAGCTAATTCAAGAGATCATACAAACCAAGTCGACTGTCGTACTACACCATTTGGTTAAAACTCAGTATAAGCTATCAGACGCGGAACTCTGTCTAAAGCTCACCCAAATGGCTCTTGGAGAGACTGAAAACATTTGGGATATCGGCTTTTTCCTGAGTATGTCGTCGAACCAAGGCTCATACGAGCTATGGGAAAACCTGTTACTGGGAAGCCGCTAAAATCCAGGCATGATCAATCATTAAAATACCGATTGATCATGCCACTTTTAAGCCTACTTTATTCACTCGGTTTAAAATCAAAATTAGGAACAAAGCATGACTTAACTGCGGCATAAAAACTGAAGTTCCATCAAGGAAGGATGCGCTTTTCACAACCAAGCAACGCTTAGTCATACCCCGATATCGGCGAACCTCTAATTCATCACCGTAGGTTGCTTTAATCCCCAAAGAAAGTAATGACTGCTCCCACTCCGAAATTTTATCAAGTTCAATTTTAAATGAATGAGTATTAGCATCCCAAGCCTTTTCCCAAATACCCATCAATGACTCAAATTGATCAAAACCCTCAGTCTCAAGTTTTAAAAGCTTTTTCAATAAATCAACAAAGGTGCTTCGCTCGAAATAACGAATAGCTTCTTTCGATCGATACTCCTTTGGCAAGTCAGTGGAACTCTGAAGAGATAAAATATTGTATGCTCGATAAATAATCTGATGATCAGAGATGGTTGTTTGATACGCTTCAGCCACTGCTTTGACCCATGCCTCAGACAGATCATACCGCTCTAAAAATGGTAATTGATCTAACTTCAGAAGCCCTTGATTTCGCTTCTGACTATCAGCACTTATTAGCTCTAAATAACGTAAAGCTTGCTCAACATCCTTAAGTAATAGAACCCGCTCTTCACATAAATCCTGCTGCCAAAGAGATAGCCGCAAATCGGGTCGCTCTTTACCTAAGTAAAGTTGCTCTAAACCCTCAGCGTTTGCTCCCAAAATTTTTGGTAGTGCCAAGTATGCTGCTGATGCATAGTGCCTTGTCTTATCAACTCTAAGCGTGGTCAGCTTTAGATTACAAAATGCCGCTATCGCCTTGTCTAATTTTGCATTCTCTTTATGCTGTTTTTCACTTAAAAGCCAGCGCCAATAATGCGTTAAGTGAATGTAGCTTCCTAACGAAGTTCGAGCATTACTGTGACCCACTATCTGCGCAAGGGCTGGTAACAGAGCACTATCATCAGAGCTAGATGCTATCAAGCGAGCCCTAAACCTTAAGTTAAAGCCTTCAACATCACCATCAGGTAGAAATTGCTTAATACTTTTAGCAATTGCATCAGTATTACTATTCGACAACATCAATGCTGTTGCCATAAAGTTAATGCCAGAATGCCTACAATCATGAAGACGAGCTTGTGGGTCACCTGTTGCCAACTTCAGAGCCTCTATTACACGAGTAAACAGCCTGTCTAAAGGCCTAATGCGCTTTTTAGAAAGCAAGTCAAAAAATATGGGGGTTTTGGAGCCATACGTAGCAGCACGAGCAACAAACGCCTTTAACAGCTCTAATTCATCTGAATCCAGTGTTAAATCTAGAGGAACCCGCCTATTCCCACTGAGCGTTTTGACTGTTCCCCATTTATTAGATCTAACAAAACAGAGCATGTCATCGAAGGAAATGTCTTTAACCGTTAAACGTCGGGCCTCTGCCCGTCTTAAAGCCAATTTGAAACACAATGATAAAATAATAGAACAAGTATCTTTGTCTTCAGCGTTCATATAAGGGTCTTCCGCAATCAGCTTCTGAGCCAAAGAGAACTCTTCCGGAGTAACTAAATTTGCATGATATTGCTTCTTTGGCAGCTCTATATCTAAATCGCGCCAATCCACTTTAGCAACATTGAAAAACCTTTGGACTGCAGAATGAAATGACTGAAGAATCGGTAAACGCTGGCTTCTTGAATCGACATTTCCACTGTCTATCACTTGCTGATAGATATCTAACAACTCATCACTGTCTAAATGTTGCAGTGAACGCAGCTCAACCAAGCCACAAAGTATTTTCCCCACTTTGGAGAAGTACGTTTTAATCGTTCCTACTTTTAACGATTTTCGATTACTTCCTCTGTTCCGCTTCGAAGCCCATAGAAGCCAAGCCAATACTAGAACCATAATCTCAGGTAACTGCATCGACCTTTTAATCAATGAATGAACATCATCATAGCTACCTCCTCCGCCAACTAAATTTAACCAATATTCACCGATCAACTTGGTAGAGTTAGCAGAGCCAGAGTTTAAAAATTTATTAAATTCTGTACAAAAGGCTTTTAGACCATCACTTGAGTCAGAGTGACTAACAAATAGGTGCCCTGATGAATTTGTAGGATCGATCCGGGCAGGCTCAAGACAGGATTTTTCAAAGTAGCGCTTTGGCTTTATCAACCTAGCCAACACCGTTTGACTTAATGGCTTACTCTCAACCGTTCCCATTCTTAAACCATAAAGGACGCCAGTTTCATTATTTCTAGGAGCATGCTTTAGCCTGGCAGAAAGGGATTGCAGTGATATTGCTCTGTGGCCGATGATTGAACTTAAAGCGTATGCAAGTTTAACCAAAGGGTTATCATAAGAATCGGGGCTACTACTTTTAACATCCTTTCTAGAGCCTTTCCTGCCCTCACGAATAATGGAATTAAGCCGTTTTGAAAGTTGAGCTTCAGATACACTCAGTCCCTGGTGGGGAAATCGGTTAAGCCATAGCGCAGCTAATAGAGCACTTTTCCCACCAATAAAAATTGTCTCGTTTTCTATTTGCGCAGTTAAAAAGCCATTTAAATAGCAAAAATGTTCGATTTCGATCTTCGGCTCTTTTTTTGACAAAACACGAAAAACTGCCTCTTCTCCGTCGTGAAGTAAAGATAGAACAAGCAATAATTCTAAATCTAATCCATCTAACTTAAATGTCTTTGATAGAATAGATTCGATAACTGCCGTCAATCCTGAATCGAGTACGGTCATGTATCGAGAAGAAAGGCCAATATCGAATGGTAAAACTTTCTCAGCAGATGGCACTAAGACCAATTTGTTTTTCAATAGCTTTCTAAAATCATCAGGCGAGAGAGAACTATCTGTGTCGAAAGACTCAATGAGGCTTGGAACATAACGCATTGCATATTCAAGGACTAGAGGCTGATCATCCAACATAACGTTGAGAATTTCATATAGTGTTTGATCTTCAAGTAACGCCTTTTCATAAGCAGCTTCAACAGCCTTTTTTGCTTTGGCTTTGATTGCTTTTATGGCATTTTGCTTAATCCTATTAATATTCGTTGGAAACTTAATAAAACGTTTTTGTCGGCCAGCCTTCTGTTTTTTTGTTAACGAAAATTTAACATCTTTGGATTTCCGAATAGCACTAAAGCCTAATTCGTGCAGCATATTCTCTAGAAGAGCTCTGTGTATTTGCTCTTCGTCTCCCTCATTTATGGATAAAGAGGTGCATTGGAAGGAGTGCATATCACTGGGGACATGACCTGTTTGCTTGTTGAGAATCCTTGCACCTTCGATCGAGGACAACAAATACTGATAGGACAGCTGACGCATAGCGTTTTGTGGTAAAGTCCAATCCTCGCCAAGAAAGTGAGCTATTTGCGACGTAGACGATGGAAGAAGCTGATCGTCATCAGACCAAATTCCTAAAAATGGCTGTCCGCCATTTAATTCCAATGAAGCAGCTAGCTTAATTGCCATTTCTAAATTAATGCGCTTTAACTTTACTGCTAAGCACCTAATCCAAGAGATAGTGTGCTTAATCTGATCTGATAGGATGTTTGGTAAAGGAAGGTATCGAGAAGCAGACTCACTAAAGTGAATTTTGTCGGCAATCAATACTCTTTTAAATGAGTCGTCCCACATTGCCAATTCAACAAAGCTGCCGGACAAGCGACGATGAGATGTTGATATAAAAAACGCTGTAAGCGTATAAGACACCAAAGCGTTATAAGCTTCTTTAAATTCAATTTCAGACTTTAACTTATTAAAGTCACTATAAACTTTAAACAGCCTATCTTTATTTATTCTTACTCTGCTTGAAAAAACATCTTTATCAATTGAAAAATCACACCCATTAAAACCCATATTTTCAGGAATAGATCTAATGGTGGATGGCAAACCAATTTCTTCAGTTACCTCAGAATAAATTTGAGTAATCCGTGACGACCTAAGAGACATATAATAATGCCAACTTAAAACACCAAATTCAGTGTTCGCTAAAATTAAAGAAGAAACCTGAAGACCATAGCGATCAGCAATCTCACCAAACAAAGCATATCTAACCGAGCGCTTAGTCATAGGCCGATTCAGACTAGATTCTTTTGAAATTTTATTTAACTCAAGATTTACAATTTCATTGAATTGATCAACATAAGAAATTTCGAAAAAGCTTGCAACACGCTGAATATCATCATGTGCAAATACAGCATTAAAGTCTGCTAAAAATGCGTCGGGTATTGGTAGCGCTAACCAAAGGCTATTAGGATTCAACCATTTTTTATCATTCACAGATGCTTTAAATGAGTTCTCAAGCTCTACATTTTTACGCCAATATAGGCCTCGTTGAAGATCCAAAACAGCATAACAATCTTTGTCCTTTAAACAATTTTGAATATTTTTATCTGAATCTGTGAGAACGTGTATCCCAAGCACCTCATGGGCTTTCATAGATGATAGATAAGTTAACTCAAGTAAGACTTTTGCTGATGTCGCTGGCTGGGTAAAGAACCAAGAAATTAGAGCTTCGTGTTCTTTTTTTGTATGCCTTACAGGGGCTAAAATTAGGCCCCGCTGTTCATTGGGCTGACCTGACAATCTTGCATTTATAGCCCTGTTAGTAAGAGCTAAGGGAGTGAATGACTTGGTATCAATTTCATCAATGCAAACCGGCGTATGGTCATCAACATCAACCTCCCCATCACCAAAATCAATAAAGTAAACATCATCATTTGGACCTGAGGGGCGAATTGGTGAAGGCTTACCAGCATAGGCTCTCCTACTCTTCTTCTTTTTACTTAGATTTTCATGAGCAAAGCTAATACCCGTTATAGAGTTGATACCACGCTTAACTAAATTCTCCCAGTAATAGTGAGAAATTTTAAAGACATCAGACATTTCATTAACAAAAACATCCATTGTTTTAAAAAAAACAGCGTTATCAGGAACGCTCGATATTTCCTTATAATTATTCCGTAAAATTTGACCTATATGTAGAGCAGCGTTAAAAATACTTTTTTTATCACGATTACTTTTATTAGGAGCGGCTAATGCAAAAAATAATGACAGCTGAAGGTATTTAGCTGCATAGTGATTACTTGAATAGTTATTAGGTAGGCGATCGAAAATTGATAAACTGAGAACTGGCGAGCTACCTATTCCTTTATCAGTTTCTTTTTTCAATCTCTCAAAGGATACTATTTCTTCACTATCACTAAAGAATTTTAAAATTTTTAAGGCTACTTCTGCATCAAATTCAATCCCTAAGCGATTCTCTTTTGCTACCTCATAAAAAATTCTAGACAAATTATAATAAGAGGTTATTCTAAAACTTTTTAGAACACTTTCTTGCCAACCAGATTCTAAATCATCAATCAATCCTTCTATCAGCAAAACTCAATCCCTTGTTGCTTATAAAAATCAATGCTTTCTTTCTCTTTATCATTAACTGAATATGAAATCAGATTAAAAAAATCTTTCCCAACCTTCCTTACATTTAACTCAAATGATTTACTGCCTTTTATTAATGCATCAGGATTATCTTTAATAAAATCGTTAAACTCCCCCTCACCATCAAGAAAAACTTTAATCGACTTGCTGCTTTCGTGATCAAGAAATCTTATTGAATAATCTGTATTTGACATTCCGCTAACAGAGCTTTCAGATATGACAAACTCAGACTCCTCTTCTTTTTCGTCAAACTTAGGAGGTTTTTTATCTGTTAAAATGTCATAACTCTTTTTATTGCTATCAAATTCAACACGAATCAATCCGCTTTTGTCTGACATCTTGTATATGCGATTCATCACTTCAGAGAAAAGCTTTGACATATATACATCCATATCGTCATAGCAGTCTTTTTCATCGTTTGATATTTTAATAGATACATTTTCCATGACTTCAGAGAAATGTTTAAAGAGATCTAACAAACTACTTTCATTAAAAAACTCTAACGAAAGATTGTCATCAAAGGAATATATTAATGAAACCTTTGTAGGAAATGAGTCATTGCTATGCGGACTTAAATTTTGATAAAAGAAATTGTCTAACTCGATGGCTATTGATGAAGGATAATCACTTTGAGATTTTGAAATCATCCAATTGTAAAAGTCAACAAAGTGCACTAAGAGGAAATCTAAATGCCGATAGAAGGCCGTCGTTTTCTTTGTACCGCACTGTACACGTACACATTCTCCATGAACTTGCGGAAGCTTCTGATCACTCATCACTGAAAAAGTACAAATCTCTTTATCCAAACGGCCATCCTCATAAGCTACATACACCCTAAGTGATTAATCTATATACAGATTAGAGCGAAAGTCAACAGACAACTGTACAAACGTACAGAGGTTTGAGGTACAGCATGTGTTGAGCTAAGGATAGACAAGAAGAAATTTAGCCTACAAAAGCACTCTCTTGGCCACAAAAATAGACCTTCCAAAATCACCGTCACAAATGTGAACTAGCCCTACACCACTGCCTTCTCAGCAACCGTTGAAGTAGTGCATTAATATCCAAAAAAGTACTTGTTTAGGACTTCTATGAACAGATTTTGTATCACTTTAGGCAACTTATACCAGAATGCCCGATGCAGAAATTTCCTCATTTTAGATCAATTAAGGATGCATTTTAGCCCTAATTATTAGAGGTAAATGAATGTGTAATTATGGAATTTGGCACAGAATAGTCACGCATTCGCCACATGACTTTTTGACTAAATCATTTGGAGCCAGCTAGCAAAGCTGCGTTAGAAAAATGCTATTTAAAAATATACTGACAATTAAGCTCATTAAGTAGAGACATATTGGTTGATATGTAAATATCAAATTGAGATTAAAAAGATGTGACTTAAAAGAGGGGATTACATGAAGAATATCTTTATAAATCAATAATATGCAGTTGGTTGCGGGAGCCGGATTTGAACCGACGACCTTCGGGTTATGAGCCCGACGAGCTACCAG
>NZ_LIQF01000021.1 GCF_001418205.1 Marinomonas fungiae
GTTTACTTCTTTAAAGAGTTTGCGACCCAGTTTGTGCCTCTCAAGCAAGTGACGGAAATTCATGATAGTCGTGTGATCTGGGATCGCGCCTTCTAATGATAAGCCTGCAAACAGCCGCATTGAGGTTATCTCGTAGAGAGCATCTTCCATCGCAGGATCACTCATGTTGTACCAGTTCTGCATAAAGTGAATACGCAGCATGGTAGCGAGAGGATATGGACGTCGACCATTGCCAGCTTTGGGGTAGAAGGGTTCAATTTGAGCTTCAAGCTGCTGCCATGGAATCAGTTCATTCATTCGAGCAAGGAAAAGCTCTTTGCGGGTTTTACGACGTTTGCTGGTAAATTCGGTATCGGCGAAGGAGAGCTGGTTCATGCTGGGTAGGAGCCACAATTAATTTAAGTCAGCAAGATTGTCTCATGTTGCCGACTTAATCGCATGTTCCTTAACGAGTGAATGTGTGGATTACCGGACGCTTACACAGAAAAAGATATCATTATTTTTCCAATATCTAAAAAGCCGATCATGCTAAACCTCGAACATAATTAAAATTTAAAACAATACCGTTTCAATGAACTCAGGTTTTGCATACAAATAGCCTTGCCCTAAATGACAACCTAGCTTTAATAGAATTTCAGCTTGTTCTTTATTTTCGATCCCTTCCGCAATTACTTCAAGCTTTACAGCATTCGCTATCGCAACGATTGCTGAAACAAGTTGTCTCCCTGTTTCTTCATTCAACTCATCAATGAAACTCTTATCGATTTTAATTGCATCAACAGTTAGTTTTTTTATATAACTTAATGACGAATACCCTGTTCCGAAATCGTCAAGATAAACTTTTATCCCTCTTTCTCTCAGTTTTTTAAGGTTATTTTGAACCTGTTCTCCCATATCAAGTAACACACCCTCAGTAACTTCTAAATCAATAAGATCGAGTGGTACAGACATCCGTTCAGATAAGTCGAAAATATAATCTACAAGTGAAGGATCATCAAAGTGACTAGATGTTATGTTAATAGCTATTGGCAATATCTTTGCCTTTACCTCTAAACACCGACTTATATTTTCGAGTACAGTCTTTATTACATATCGATCGACTAAAATTGCTAAGCCCATCGATTCAGCCACTTTTATAAATTCGGCAGGCGAAACGAGACCTAATACAGGATCATTCCACCTTAACAAAGCTTCATACCCAACTATCGTGCTGTTGATTAGGCAAACCTTTGGTTGTAAAAAAACTTGTAATAAACTTTGCTCTACAGCAACCCTTAGTCGCTGTTCAACATCAAGCAATCTTTGCATAACGGAGTTATGTAAAGGATCATAAAATGCAATATGATTTAAACTGCTTTTTGCACGAGCAAGCACAGACTCCGCTTGTCGAATAACGCTAACAAGATCTGTTGAGTTATCAGGGTAAATTGATATTCCTATTTTGGTACTGACTCGAATTTCATTGTCATCTAAAAAGTAAGGATGCTCTAGGCACTCAAGTAAACATTCAGCTTGCTCTGAAGCCTCGTAAATATTGTCAACTTCAACTGCAACAACAAACTCATCGGCACCAGGACGACAAAAAATCGCTTGTTTTTTAATACAATTTTTCAATCGCCTAGATGCTTCTAACAGCATTTTATCGCCGATATCGAAACCAAAACGATTATTAATTAAACCAAAGTGGTTGCAGTCAGTATAAAAAATCGCATAGCGTGTATCACGAGACCAGTTTCTTAGAGCATTAACAAATGCATCTGAATTAAGCATTCCAGTTAACGCATCATGATTCTTAAGATATGCGGCTTCTCTAATTGCTTCTTCTTTATCTGAGATATCAATCCCAAAACCTTGGATTTCGTTAATACCAACATCATTTGGTACTTTAGTGAACCACCACTCAATATTAAAGTTTCCACTTTTACGAACCATAGGCGTTTTGCAATGTAGCTGAGCGTTATTCTTATTTCTTACCACGTCGCGCAGCACTTGCTGAATATCGCTTTTATCGCCTTTTATAAAATTAATAAAGTGCATACCAATAATTTCTTGCTCTGTACATTCAAAAATATGTTGAAAAGACTTGTTCGCAAACGTTATTTTGAAGTCAGAATCTAGACGGCAAATAATTTGCCCCTGGCATTCAACGATACTTTTGTAACGCTGTTCAGCTTGTGATAGTTCCATCAATGCATTTTGATAGTCCGTTAGATCGTGGCATACGCCAATAAAGAGCTTACCCTCTGCTACTTGGGCCTTTCCAACTGATAAACGCATTGGAAAAATACTGCCATCTTTTCTAAGACCTGGAACATCGCGTCCTACACCTATGATTTGAGCTTTGTTTGTAGTAAGATAATTTTTAAGGTATTGATCGTGCGCATCCTTAAAGGGAGAAGGCATTAACATCTTGATATTTTTGCCTAAGACTTCTTCACGAGAATAGCCAAACATAACCTCGGATGCATGATTAAAACTTTTGATAAGCCCTCTATCATCAATAGTTATAATGCCATCTACTGCCGCATCGAACAGCGCATTTTGTAAAGACTCAATCTGAAGCTTTTCTGAAATGTTTTTTTTGTAATCTGATAAATCATGACAAATACCAATGTAGTATGTTTTGTCTTTGATACAAGCTTTACCAACTGATAGGTGCATTGGGAATACAGTACCATCTTTCTTTAACCCCATTACGTCACGACCTAAACCAATAATTTTGGCTACGCCGCTTCTCTGGTAGTTCTTAAGATAACTATCATGCAACTGTCTATCAGGTTGTGGCATCAGCATACTAACGTTCTGCCCAAGACATTCCTCTTTAGAATACTGAAACAACTTCTCTGCTGAGGCTGAAAAGTTTAATATTACGCCATTCATATCAATGACAATTATAGCGTCGGCAGCAGCATCTAATAAGGCTTTATAAAGAGCGCCAAGATCATCAATTAACTTTTCCATAACCTATCTCTTAAATCGAACAACTAATTCATGAAGCTCATCAGCTATCTTATTCAAATAAATAATCGTTTCTGATAGTTGCATCGAGCTGTCATTAGTTAAGTCGGCAAGCATTGAGATATTTACAATTTGACGGTTTATGTCCTCGGCAACATGTGCCTGCTCTTCTACTGCCGCAGCCATTTGGGTAGACATGAAGGCGATTTGCCCAATTGATTCTGAAATACCACTTAACATTTTGCCGCTTTCAATGACATGCGAAAGACCATCTTCAGCATCAACAGCGCCTGCATCTGCGACTTTTACGGCATCGCCTGCTCGATGAGTTAACTCGTTAACGATGCCGTAAATTTCTTTTGTCGATTCCTGAGTGCGCCTTGCGAGATTTCTGACTTCATCTGCAACTACCGCAAAACCACGCCCCTGCTCACCAGCACGCGCCGCCTCAATAGCCGCATTAAGCGCAAGTAAATTGATTTGTTCAGCAATTTGTTCAATAATCTGTGCCGCACTGGCAATTCGAGCGGTTTGATCTGAAACGCTACAAACAGAGCTACCAATTTGTTCAACAGTGCGCTTGAGCTTTTGAATAGCGTTTCGGGTGATGTTTGCGACCTCGTTGCCTTTGATGGCAAGCTGATTGGCGGTGTCGGCATGCGTTGCAGTATCACTAACATTTTTGGATACTTCAGCAATAGTAGTCGACATTTCGTTCATTGCGGTTGCAACCTGCATCGTCTCAGACTGCTGGCTTTCAATGTCGTTTCTCGTTTTTGCCGTGAGTTCTGCGCCTTTTTCAGACTCTTTAGAGACGACATGCGCCGCGTTTTCAATTCGAGTAATCACGGTGCCTAAATGCGCTAGCTGACTAAGAATAGCCACTTTTAGCTTACCTAAATCGCCGGTTTCATCAGTATAGCTTTGTACAGCAAGCTCATCTGAAAATGCATGATTTAGCATCTCATTTAATGCATTAAGGGTTTTCTTTCTATTAAATGAGACCCAAAACGCAAAGATGATGACGCAAACTAACAATACCCGCTCAGAAAGCTCTTTAAAACCAAAGCCAAATAAACTTGCACAAATAGCAATAGATAAAATTAAAAAAGCATTTTCAAGTGATATCGGTAACGCTGTACGTTTCGTTTTACCTTCATTGATATCACGATAAAGCTTGGTCGCACGTTCTACGTCTTGCCTTGATGGACAAGAGCGAACGGATTCATAGCCCACAACCTTACCATTATGAGTAACTGGTGTTACATAAGCATCAACCCAATAATAATCACCATTTTTACATCTATTTTTAACCAACCCCATCCATGGCTTACCCGCTTTGAGATGATTCCACATCGTCCTAAAAGCTTCTGAAGGCATATCAGGATGCCTCACAATATTGTGCGGTTGTCCAATAAGCTCATGCTTTTCAAAACCACTGATCTCAAAAAATGAATCATTAGAATCAATGATATTGCCTTGAAGATCAGTAACAGAAATTAGTTTAGTGTTTTTATCAAACGTTTTTTCGTTGGGTGTAATCTGTGAATTAAGTCGCATGTATTCCCTATTAGAAATCTTATTAAAGGTTCATTGCTCTTTAAGACAAAATTACAACTCAAACAAACAAAGCAGACATAAAAATGTTTTGCAATGAAAAACATAAACTTATTGCGATTAGATTTTGTTCTTGCCAAGCAGTTTTCAAAAACAGCTATATCATCACCAATTCGGATCTTACACAAAGCCAGTAATCCTTTTAATGTGCTACCATCTTTTCGGTGAATAGGTACTTGCCGAGTAGTTCCAACAATTTTATCGTCACCATTACTTCGGTTAGCATTGGCGTAAGCATCATGATTATGTTGAATATCAACAGGTACAAGCATTTTCACGTTTTGTCCTATTACTACCTTTCGTCGGTAACCCCATAAATATTCAGCTGCCTTATTAAAGAAAGTAATATTATGCTTGTCTATGGTAAAAACGACATCCAAAGCCTGCTCAAGCCTTTGGTTTATAATGTCTTGCGCTGTTTTCTCAACTGTTATGTCTTTGACAAAAGCGGTATAGAGAATTCTGTTATCTAATCTTACTTTAGACAACAATAGGCTACCCCAAACCTTAGAGCCATCTTTGCGCTCAATTTGGACTTCACCATTCGTAACTACAATTTTATCCTGCCCAGTTGAGCTATTGGCATTTACAAAAACATCATGTTGGCTTTGGATCATCCCAGGCACGAGCATTTTGACATTTTACCCAACTACTTCAGAGGCTTTATAACCCCATAGCTTTTCACTTGCATTGTTATAAAAAGTGACAATATTTTTTCATTAATTGTGATAACAGCAACGATTGCTTGCTCTAGGACTTGTAGGTAAAAGTTATTAGATTTTTTTGCCAGCATTCCAAAACACTCAAAGCTATTATCAGCAACCAATCCCACAAGGAATTAGCATTTCGCAAAACATCACTGACTTAACAATACTAGCCAAGAATTGAAAACCTGCAGTTGCTTAAAGTATTTACTTGATAGACCGGCTAATTTCTCATTTGTCTTAAATTATAATTTAGCTAACTTGTCAATTCAACCTTAATATCACCAAACTCTAATAAATCAAGTCTTAATAACTCATGATTGGCTCTATTGGTGCGATATCTAGGGAACATGCGATTAAGTCGGTAACATGAGACAATCTTGCCGACTTAATCTGACTACGAATCCAGCCGATCATGAACCAGCTTTCCTTCGCCGACACCGAATTTACCAGCAAACGCCGCAAAACTCGCAAAGAACTCTTCCTTGGTAGAATGGATGAGTTGATTCCTTGGCAGCAGCTTGAAGACCAAATTGAACCCTTCTATCCAAAAGCAGGCAATGGTCGTCGCCCCTATCCTTTGTCTACCATGTTGCGTATTCATTTTATGCAGAACTGGTACACCCGAATTCGACAGTTGTCCACTGAAAATCGTCTGTTTTACACACCTCAGCCCAGTACTCATGCTGGTTTACGCTTTTTAGACGCCTAAAACTCTGTAGTGGCATGCCTGTGGATATCTTTTCTGTTTTAAAGGTCATAAAGAGATAATAAAGTCATGGCATGTACGTCAAAGTCACCAAGTCCGGCCCTCGCAAGTATTTGCAGCTCGTTGAAGCCTATCGAGATGAGAACGGCCGCCCAAAACAATGTACAATTGCGACCCTCGGCCGTCTCGACAAGCTCGGTGATGAGCTGGAGTCCGTGGTCGAAGGTCTGTGCCGGATTACCGGGCGATCGCTGCCGGACAAGCCCGCCGTCAGCTTTGAGTCATCTCGTGCCCTGGGTGATGTCTGGGCACTGACTCAGCTCTGGAATGCACTCGGCTTTGAACAGCTGCGCAAGGCCTTCCTCGGCACGCGTCACAGCATCCAGATCGAAGCCTTGATCAGTATCATGGTCATGAACCGCCTGACCTCGCCGGACGTCCAAGCTGGGCGTGCTGCGCTGGCTGGAGACTGCCTGTATTCCCGGCGTGCGTATTTCGGACCATTCCGAACAGTCATTTCGGGATTATCCGAACACCCATTTCGGTTTAATCCGAACGCTCATTCCGCGATTATCCGAACACTTTTGAGTTAACTCCGAAATATGCGTTCGCAATCGCGAAAACCGCGTTCTGAATGCCGAAATCCTTCCTTTTTCTCTTTTAAATCAATCACTCGCTACCCTTACTCTATCTCGCAAAAAAGTAAGGAAGCGACCATGGCTAAAAAGAGAACTCCTATGAACAAAATCAAAGAGGTGCTACGCCTTAAATTTGACTGTGGTCTGTCGTACCGCAGTATTGCCAGTTGCTTGAATATAAGCTTGGCTACGGTCTCTGAATTGATCGCACGCTTTAAACAGAGCCAGATAGACTGGCCTTTACCTGAAGGTTGCTGTGATGCCGACTTAACCCAAGCGCTCTATCACTCAAAACAAGCTAGCCGAGAAAAGGTAATGCCTGACTTCTCGCATTACGTTGTTGAGCTCAGGCGTAAAGGCATGACAAAGATGCTGCTCTGGCAAGAGTACTATGAGCAATATCAAGAACATGCTTATGCCTATACCCAGTTCTGTGAGCATTTTAATCGCTGGCTTAAAGCTCAAAAACGTAGTCTGCGTCAGCTGCATATTGCGGGAGATAAGCTATTTATTGACTACTGCGGCCCTAGGCTCCAGGTGGTCAATCCTGAATGCGTAGTGCGGTCTCTAAAGCCAATCGTTATGAGCCAAGACTGAACGACAGTTATCAAAAACTTGCTAACCACTACCAAACAGCGGTCATGCCTGCACGTCCATACAAACCAAAGGATAAGGCCAAAGCAGAAAATGCCGTTCTTCTAGTGGAGCGCTGGATTATGATGCGACTGCGGCATGATACCTTCTACACTTTCAAAGAACTCAACCTAGCGATTCGTCAGCTTATGAATGAGCTGAACCAACGAGAGATGAAGCAATACAGCGCAAGCCGTCAAACATTGTTTGAGAAGCTTGACCAACCAGAGCTCAAACCTCTTCCGAAACAACGTTATCTGTACACCGAAAGCAAGCAGGCGAAGGTAGGCCCAGACTACCATATCGAGTATCGACGTCACTATTACTCGGTGCCGCATCAGCTTGTGGGTCGCCACGTCGAGCTAGAAGCCTCTAGTCGTATAGTGCAAATCTACCATCAAGGCAACTTAGTGGCTCAGCACCCACGCAGTCAAAAAGAGCGAGGTAGCAGCACCTTATCAGAGCACATGCCAAGCAATCATCAACACCAGAAATGGTCACCTGAACGTTTACTCAAGTGGGGCGAAAACATCGGCCCAGCGACCCGAGAGGTCATCCATAAAATGCTGATCACTAAGCCCCATCCTGAGCAATCTTATCGCGCTTGCCTTGGATTACTCAGCCTAAGTAAAACGCATGGAGAAGCGCGTCTTGAACAAGCCAGCAAAGATGCATTGGTGCTAGCAAAGCCGAACTACACCTTTATCAGCAATCTACTCAAGAACCATCGTGAAGGGCAACTGAGCCAAAGCAAAACAAGTACACCGAACCTTATCCATAGTAATGTTCGTGGGCCGAACTGTTACCACTAGGGGAAGATAAATGAATAGACTGAACGAGCAACTTAAAACCCTCCGTTTGAGCCATGCTGCAAAGGCATTAGAGCAACAGCAAGAACGACTCAACACCTATGCAGAGTTAGACTTCGAAGAGCGTCTGAGCCTGCTTCTGGAAAATGAGATATTGAATCGTAATCAAACCAAAATCCAACGACTGAAACGACAAGCAAAATTAAGAGTAGATGCTGAGCCAAGCCAACTCATTTACGAAGAGCAACGCAACCTAAACCGCAGACAGATGGGCGAGCTCCTCACAGGGAACTATCTACATAAGCACCAGAATATCTTGATTACAGGGCCAACAGGAGCTGGCAAAACGTCCCTCGGTTGCGCCTTAGCGACCAGCGCCTGTAATCAACAATGCTCTGTCAGATACTACCGGTTAACTCGTCTGCTTGATGATCTAAGCGCCGGACGCCTAGACGGGAGTTATCAGAAGCAGCTGCAATCGCTGGCAGGAAAAGATCTACTTGTTCTTGACGATTGGGGAATGGAAACACTGACTCAAGAACACTCAGGGTACTTGTTAGAAGTGTTAGAAGATCGATACCAGCGCAGCAGTACGATTGTTATAAGCCAACTACCGGTTAAGGAATGGTACAGCATGATCGGAAACGCCACCGTAGCAGACGCCTTATTGGACAGGCTGGTACACAATAGTCATCGAATAGAACTTGGAGGGGAGTCTATGAGAAAGCTGGCACAAACCGAACACTTAGAGTAAAAATGAGACGAGAGAAAAATGGTAGGATTAGGTGTTCGGAATAAACCGAAACGAGCGTTCGCAATCACCGAAATACGCACCCGGCGTTGGCAGTATCAAAAAAGTTGACCATCAGCACCTGCTACGGGCAATGGATGCACTCAATACTCAACGTGATGCCGTCAATGACAAAGTCACTGAACTGCTGCGTCCGCTGATCGATCAGGAACTGTCAGACGTCTTCTATGATATGACCACCATCCGTGCCGAAGTCTTGACCGAGCAGGACGAAGAACTCAGGCAGTACGGGCGCTCCAAGGACGGTGGTATCCGCCGTCAGGTCATGCTGGGCATGGTTCAGACCGCCGAAGGACTGCCGCTGTACCATGAGGTTTTTGAAGGCAACACCGCAGAAGTCAAAACCCTTCAGCCCACCCTGAAAACCATCATCGAGCGCTTCCCGGTTAAGCGCATTGTCGTGGTTGCAGACCGTGGGTTACTGTCGGTCGATAACCTGGATGAGCTGGAGCAGATGACGCTGCCGAACGGTCAACCGGTTGAGTTTATTCTGGCGGTACCCGGTCGTCGTTATAGTGACTTCGAACCGATCCTGGAGCCGTTGCAACGCACGGTTTTTGACTCCACCGAAGCGGAAGTGATCACAGAGACTCAGTGGCAGGCGCAGCGCCTGATCGTAGCCCACGATCCCGTACGCGCCGCTGATGAAACCGCGGCCCGTGATGCCAGAATCAACTCGATCGAAGAAGAAGCACAGCGCCTGACTGAGAAGCTTATCCGGCAGGATGAAGGCAAGACCACCCACGGTCGCAAGCTGTCTGATGGTGGCGCAACAGCCCGTTTATACAAAGAAGTCAGCGAATCCTCGCTGGCCAAAATCGTGCGTATTGATCTGAAAAGTGAGCTGTTTAGCTACGATATTGACGAAAAAGCCCTGAAACGTGCACGCCTGATGGATGGCAAGCTGCTGCTGGTCACTAAATGCAAGAACCTGTCACCCACAGAGGTAGTCAGACACTACAAATCACTGACAGACATCGAGCGAGGCTTCAAGGCGCTGAAATCGGATATCGAAATCGGCCCTGTGTACCACCGACTGCCTGAGCGGATCAGGTCCCATGCCATGATCAGCTTTATCGCTTTGGTTCTGCACCGCGTGATGCAGATGCGCTTAAAGGCAGCAGGTTCCGAACACTCGCCCATGCGGGCACTGGAGCAGTTGCGGCGTATCCAATATCACCAGGCCACACTCGGTGGCAGCACCGTGACAGGCGTGTCCAGCATGAGCCGTGAGCAGCTGGATATCTTCAAGGCGCTTAGCATCGAAAAACCCAGCGTTGGCCCCGATAACCTGATCGTGTAGTGGAGCATTTTGCAGTGCAGTCTATACGAATCAATAGCTTATAACGCTAAGTGTCGAACTCGGGAGGATTGGTTAAGTGTGTCTTCCTGTTTTTGGGTGAGCGTTACCCCTTGTCGTTTTACTTGCCGGTCAATATCCCGCAGCACTCTCCCTAAAAAGCCTTTGACTTGTTTAATGGCTTTTCTCATGCGCTTGTATTGCTTGGCATGACCATAGCGGCCAATTTTTGGCATTAGCTCATGACAAGCTTTGTCGTAGGTTTGTCCTAACGTGATGCCTTGTTCTTTGGCGACCTGAGTAAGCTGCTGTCTAGCCTTGTTGTAGAGCTTGGCATCCGTTGGGAAGGTGATATTTTTTTCTTGTACCGTGGTGTCGACCACTACTCGCTTTAGACTTGCTGGCTTGATGACTTTTAGTTTTAGTCCTGCTTGTATCGTCTGGGTTAGCAGCCATTCACAGCCTTCTTCTCCTAACCGTTTTCGCCATTTTACAAGACTGGTTGGATGACACGGAAAGTCATGTTGATAAAAGGTTTCGCCGCAAAAGTATTGGTAGTAAGGCGATTCAAGCCATTGCTCTAATACCATTTCGTCAGACAAATTATGCAAGTGTTGCAAATACAGCAATCCCGCCATAAGGCGAGTGGGTAACGCGGATGCACCCTCCGTTGAGAAGTGTCCCCCAATTCGTTGTCCAACTGGTCCCAATCAATAACCTTAGCCAGTCGAACTAAAGGATGGTTGGGGTTAATGATGTCAACGAGCTGTGGTTGGAATAAATCCTTTTGCGGTATGGTCTTTGTCTGACGAGGCTTCATAAAAATCGCCCATTCTGCAACTTTTTGGGCCTTATGGCGCATTTATAGCAAGATTTAGGCATTAACTATCTTATAAAAACACTTTGCATTCAATGGGTTGAGAGTTATTCAGGGACGACTACTTATTCGCATGTTCCCTAGCGAAAGAGTATGGTGTCAGTCGCACTACGATACTTAGAATCAAGAATGGCTCCTGACGATTAATATACTAAGGCCTATATTAATTAAACCGTGAAATATTTCAGTAAATGTGTTAGCCAGCTCTTTTGTAGTTCTTTCGCAGTCATTGGCTTATCAAACAAGTAACCTCGTAACCGGTTAACATTGAGAGTTTGACATAAGAGTTTCTGTTCTTCCGTTTCTATTCCTTCCGCAACGGTTTCATAGCCAAGTGAATGTGCAAAGGCACAAATAGCTGCAAGCAAGCCATTTCCATTGTCTCTAGGGTCTTGAACAAAAGACTTATCGATCTTTAAAACGTCGAATGGGAACTTTTTAAGTTGAGATAGAGAAGAATAACCAACTCCAAAATCATCTAACGCGAGCTTCACCCCTATATCAGAAAGCTTATTAAGCATATCAATTGCATCCAGACTGCTTTCTAGACTACTCTCAGTAAACTCTAACTCAATAAGTTGAGCATCTATTTCATTAGACTTTATGCAAGCTCTTAGGTAATCAAACAAGCCATGATCTTTGAACTGCTTTGCCGATATATTAACGGCTATTGTAAAAGTCATGTTTTTTAGGTCATATAATTTGTTCCAAGTACTGAATTGCTGACATGCTTCATTAATTACCCATCGTCCGATATCTATTATTAGGAGTGACTCCTCTGCAAGAGGAATAAAATCATCAGGCGCAAGCAATCCTCGACGCTCATTTTGCCAGCAAATGAACGCCTCAACGCCAGCTAAAGCTCCTGTCGTAGCATCTACTTGAGGTTGGTAAAATAGTCTCAACTCATCACGCTTAATTGCTAGTTTAAGTTCATTTTCAAGTTGCATACGCTGCTGCATATTGGCATGGAAGTCGTGGGTGTAGTATTGTACCTGATTCTTACCTAGCTCTTTTGACCGATACATAGCTACATCGGCGCACTTCATCAGCTCCATCGCACTACTAGCGCAATGAGGATAGGAAGCAATGCCTATACTCATCGTAATCGGAATTGAGTGTGTTCCAAGGTTAACAGGCGGAGCCATAGCTTCAAGAATACGGTCAGATAGCGCTTTTACATTTTCTAACTTTGGAAGGTCGGTAACTAATATTGCGAACTCATCCCCTCCTAATCTACATAACGTATCACTGCCTCGGGTCACGCCTTCTAGTCTTCTAGCGACATGTTTCAAAAAATCGTCGCCTGCTTGATGGCCTAACAAGTCATTAACTCGTTTAAAGTCATCTACATCTAAAATCAGTAACGCTAACTGGCTGGTGTTTCGTTTTGCTCTTTCGAACTCATCATTCAGCGAAGTATCAAAGACGTACCTGTTCCTTAAACCTGTGAGTGTGTCCCGCTCAGCAAGCTCTCTAAGCTGATTATTACGAGTCTCTATCTGCTTTTCGAGAGCGTTGCGCTCAGCAGCAATTAGAATTGCTCTTTTCAAACGAGATATCGACACCTCGCTTTTCATAATGAAGTCTTGTGCGCCAGCTTCGATGCATGAAAGGGCTAATTTTTCATCATTGCTATGACTTAGCATGACAATTGCTGTCGAATTGCCACAGCTTCCACGAATCTCTCTTAAAGCTTCAATGCCGTTTGAGGGAGGTATCTGGTAATCAAGCAAGATCGTGTCATAATGCTTGGATAGCGCTTTCTGAATACCCTCCGTTCCAGTTTCAGCTTGATCAATGCTACGAATATTCAGTCCCGCATTTTTTAGTGTTCTAATGGACGCCATACGATCTACAGCATCGTCATCAATAATAAGAATGTCCATGTCTCTCCATATCTATGATGGTATTTCTACTAGTCGCCAATAATGATCTAGAAATTCAAGTATTTGACTGAAATCTTGGCTCAGAGAAGATTTCACTATATATCCTGCTACGTTTAGACGGTAGGCAGAGCAGATCTCTTCATCTTTGTTAGAGGTTGTAAGCACAAAGACAATAGCGTCTTTTAGGTCGTCATCTTCCCTAATGGTTTTCAAAAGCTCCAGCCCTACCATCCTAGGTAAATTAAGATCTAGGAGTATTATATAAGGGCGGTTCACTTCTGCTCGTTTTAGCAATTCTAATGCCTCAATATCATCTATGGCTCTGATTAATGGGTTGGCCATTCTCATTTTGCTCTTCCTTGTTAATCAGCTCGACAGGCCATGTAAAGAAAAAGCTAAGGCCACCATCATTATTATTCTTCAGACTGTATTCGCATCCATATCTGTCTAATATCTTCTTAATTAGTGAGAGACCCAAACCGCTCCCTTCAACTTTATCTCTCGGTTTTAACGTATGGAAAAGCTCAAAGACCTTTTGTTGATGCTCTTCTGGAATACCTGGACCATCATCAGACACCTCGATTGAAGCCCTGCCAGAGTCAACAGTCATAGAGATCTTAATCTGTCCTTTTGCTTTATCGTGATGTTTCATAGAATTACTAATCAAATTTCGCATCACCAACTCAAACGGAGTAGAGAAGATTTCAATCTCTCTGTTATCCATGTTCTCAGAAAGTTCGAATTTGCCATCATGATTCAGCATATTAAAAATATCGAGCGTTAAATCCTTAGGCCTGATGATCGTTCGATCTCCGTCTTTCCTGCCCACTCTAGAGTAAGCTAACAGATCATCAAGGAGGCGCTCTAAACGCGCTATTCGGCTCTTCATCAATGTAAGATGGCCTTTCGTGTCATCTGGTAGAAGCTCTTCACTGTCTTCTTCAATCCATGTAGCAAGCTGCTGAATCCCCCTCAAGGGTGCTTTCAAATCATGGGATGCCACGAACGCAAACTGGTCTAGCTCTGCGTTAGCCTCTTCTAATCCCTTATTTTTCTCTTTTAATGATGCGCTCACAGTCTCTAATTCATCATTACGTTGTTTCAGTCTTTCCGTCACATGGTTTGCATATTCGACCGCACGGCGGTTAGATCGAGTTGATATAATGAATATTGAAAGTAGTAAAGAGTCAATGATCAACCCACAAATGAGGATTGTGTAGGGTTGAATATGGCTCTGTTGATTGCGAAACACCGCCGTGGTTTGCAAATCGAATCGCCAAGGCCGACCATAGAGTTCAAGTGTTTCAGTGCGCATAAATAGTGGATCAGGGTCTAGGTCACTAGAATCAGAATTAAGCTCGGTATAAAGCAATGTTTCTTCATCATGGATACTAAAGTTAATTAATCGATTAGCATTCTCTAGCGTACCATCCATCAACTTGTTTATTATGAAAGGTGCATATACAAGCCCCATAAAATCACTTTCCACCGAACCAAATTCGGCATAGTTAGCTGTGTCGTACCAAGGCACATAAAATAGAAAACCTGGGGTCTTTTTATCATCTTGAACTAATGTGATCGGTGCAGTGATGCTTGCTTCACCAGTGTCCCTCGCTTTCATAGCAGCGGTATATCTATTATTCTCATGGGCTATATCTAACCCAACGGCTTTGAGATTGGTATTTTGAGGCTCTATGTAGGTGATCGGCCAATATTCTGCCTGATCGTGCTTGGGATGAATTTGATATGCAGGCATGGTTTCTCTTTGCCATGCGAGGTAAGTGGGGAGTTTATTGGGAGGAACATAGTGAATTACGCCAATACCGTTTATCCCAGGGAAACGTTCATCAAGATCTAGACTTAGCTCAAATTCTCTCCAATCCTGACGCCTAGCGGCGGTAGGTAGCATCTTCAGTGCAGCTGTACCTGCTCGCAAAGCTTCCTCGTATCGCACCATGCGCTCTTTTACCAGCTCTATGATCTGCTGTGACTGGAATTCAAACTGGCTTGCCATCTTAAGTTGGATTTGCTTTTCAGAAATATAAAAGGCTCCAAGTGTTAACATCAATGACAAAAAAATAACTGCCCAGTGATACCAATGTAGTCCTTTAGGAAACCTTAACTCTTGGCTAGCGCTCTGATCTGAAGCTGTCATATGCTTTGGGGCCCAATAATCCTTTTAATATCAATGAAAGATAGCTGTCTCTTACGAAGAACGCTAGAATGTCAGTATCATACAGCTTAACAATCTCGGCAGATGTGTCATCGTCGCAGAAAAATAAGCTTAGTGGAACGTCTAACTCCTTAGCGAGTTACGTGCTAGCCTAGCCGCAGATGCAAAAATCTATTCACAAATTACTGATCCCTAAATTGTCTTAATGCGGAGATCTGGCTAAGCGGCTAAGCCAGCCCTCAAGCCGTCCAAGAAGGTCTCGCAGAATTTATCAGTCAAGGGCACTTTAAACGTTACGTCAATCAGCACCGTCAGCAACTTAAAGAACAACGGGATCAACTCTTGGCTGAACTTAAACGCCACTGGGGCATGCTCAGTTGCTGGGTGGAGCTACCGAGTCATATTGACACTCAGCAAAGCTATAAGACGCTGATTGAAAAAGGCATTGCCCTTCCCCCAGGAGTCTTGTTCTCAGCCCATGGGCTCTATAAACACCACATGCGTCTAAGCTTCTCACAGCCGCTGACGGAGCGCCGTCGAGCGGCGCTTCACTTGTTGTTTCAGACCTTGCTGCAAGCTCAATAACGTCGAACACGCTTAAATAGCGGTGAGGGATTACAGACGCTGGCTGAGTAGGTCACAGACAGCCCTTTGATGCCTTTTAATGCATCAAAGGGGTCTTTACCTGGTTTGATCGCAAGGCTGGTGAAGCCACATTGTCTCATCAAGCTTAGCTGGTCTCGCATGACATCCCCTAACGCCCGTAGATCCCCCTGAAAGTGATATCTGGTTCTCAGTAGATAGGCTAGGCTGTTCGCTCTACCGTCCTTGAAATCTTTAAACAACAAAGCGATCAGCTTAAGGCTGTCCAAGTAAGAGACGAGTTGCTCAAGCTCCTCTTCTTGCTGAATGAGCCCCCCAAACGAACGCGCCTCTAAGGGCGCGCTTAACCAACTCGAGACGTCTTCAATACGCCGGGAGCGATCAAAGCCTCCTCTTGTGCTAATGCCCAAGGATCATTCAGTTCTACCTGGCCTCACCGCCCACTAAGGAAATGATATTTTTCATATCTGCCCCTCTGAGTATAACGCCTCTTTGAACGGTGTTAACCCTAATCGATCCACCGCCTGAATAAAGCTTTCGTCGACTTCCCGATATTTGCGGTACACATCGAACAGGGTGCGGATGGCATTGGGCAGTTCCGATTCAGCGATGGCAGGGCCCAGCACCTTCCCTAAGCGACTGTCATTGCCCTGACACCCTCCCAGGGTGATTTGGTAGTGATCCGTTTTGCTTTTATTCAGTCCCAGCATACCGATGTTGGCGATATGATGATGGGCACAAGAATTAATACAGCCGGATAAATTCATGCTAACTGGACCAATCTCTTGTTGCTCTGCAAGCGTAAACGCACGAACCACTTGTTCAGCGACGAGAAAGGAGTGGGCCGTTGCCAGATTACAATAACTCGCACCTGGACAAACAATCATGTCCGACAATAGAGCATGGTTTGCCAGTCCTAGGCCTAAATGATTGAGCTCGACCCAGACTTGAAACAAACAAGACTTGGGAATATCCGGTAACACAAAATTCTGTTCGTGGGTCACGCGAATTTCCCCAAAGCCAAATCGCTCAGCAATGTCCGCAATACCACGCATTTGTGTGCTGCTCACATCCCCCGGAATATTGCTCGGGAACTTGGTAGAAATCACCACCGAGCGATAGCCTAACACCTTATGTGGACGCACATTCAAATCATACCAATCTGAAAAAGCTACATTGTTTTGTAAATGTGTCGCAAATTCCAAGTCTGTTTCCCCCAATGTTTTGTATACAGCGGGGATAAACTGCGCTGCAATTCTACTTTACTCATTGTCTGTTAAACCATTTATATCCTTAGGAATGTGCTTAAACTCCTGCTCCACTTCCGCTCTGAAAGCCTCTATACCAAGGGAATGGACGAGGATCTTAATCCGAGCTTTGTACTTACTGTCGCGACGGCCATAACGGTTAAACACCCGCAACACGGCTTCGAGGTAGCTCAGCACATCACGCCAAGGCAGTTTGTCATTCAGTATTTGACTGATAAACGGTGTACGACCTAATCCGCCCCCACCATGACTTTAAAGTAAAAATCCCCTTCCACATCTCGAAATAGATACAGCCCCACATCATGAATGCGTACCGCAGCACGGTCCTTTTCCGAGGCACTGACAGCAATTTTGAATTTTCTAGGCAAAAACAAAAATTCAGGATTAATGGTGGACCATTGGCGAATGATCTCTGCAAAAATACGCGGATCATAGATCTCATCAGCGGCGACGCCCGCAAACGCTTCGGTCGTAACATTGCGCACTACATTGCCAGAGGTTTGGATAGCATGCATATCATGCTCTGCCAAATAGGCTAATAAATCAGGCATCTCAGGGAGCTTAACCCAATTAAATTGGATGTTTTGACGGGTCGTAAAATGGCCATCCCCCTTGTCAAAGGTATCACTCACCTGCGCCAAGGCCCGCAACTGTTGCGCAGAAAGCACCCCATATGGAATGGCGACGCGCAGCATATACGCATGCTTTTGTAGATATAGGCCATTTTACAAACGTAATGGCAAAAACTCATCTTCACTGAGTTGACCGGCTTGATAACGCTCCACTTGATCGCGAAACTGTGCCACACGCTCTGTTACCAGCGCGCGGTCATAATCATCATATTGATACATTTTTTATCCTACAAAATGGGGTACAAAGACCTAACGAAATGTCAGAAAAATCAGTCCTTTTAAGGCGTAGCCTGCTGCCGTTACCGTGGCGAAGCCAAATAACCAGAGCAATGCAAGCCATTTCAAATTTTGCCAAGTACTCATTAGTGATACCCCTCTGTATCACGTACCTTTCCGCGAAATACATGGTAGGACCAATAGGTGTAGCCCAGGATGATTGGCACGATAATGACTCCCCCCCAGAGAGCAAAACGTATACTCAATTCTGGCGCTGCCGCTTCGTGGGTGGTGATATGCGGCGGAATAATGTTCGGCCACAGGCTGGTAATTAGTGTGAAGTAAGCGGTTCCTAGTAAAGCCAAGGTAATGGCAAAGGGCCATCTTTCCCAGTCCGAGAAACAGATGACATAGTACACCCAGGTGTACAACATCAATCCCAACATAGGGACAAAGCCCATGTAGAAGAAGTTGGGTAAGGTCAACCAACGCTCTCTGATGGCGTCTGTTAGGAAAGGAGTAATCAACTGTATGGCGGTCATGGCATAACCTAACCAAACCAGAAGATGAAGCGAGTAATGACTCATTTTCTGGTACAGCTCGCCCTCTGTTTTAATCAATAACCAAGTGGATCCGAGCAATGCATAGGCTGGAAGCAAGCTAAAACCCGTTAGAATACTGAACCAATTGAGCCAATCCCAAGCACCACCAGCATATTGTTGGTTCTCAACGGCAAAGCCTTGAATCACTGCGCCCATTGCCGCGCCCTGGAAAAAGTTGCTAATAGAAAGCCAACGCAAAACAGAATGTCCCAAACGCCTTGATGCTTAGCGACTGCCTTAAAGCGAAACTCAAACGCCACGCCTCGTAAAATTTAGCCAAATAACATGGCCAACAGCGGTATGTATAAGGCTTCAAGAATCACCGCATAGGCCAAGGGAAACGCGGCCATTAAGCCCGCCCCCCCCCAGCACAACCAGGTTTCATTACCGTCCCATATCGGCGCAACAGAGTTCACCATAATGTCACGTTCTCGCTTACTGCGTACGCCCAAGAACAGCAGACCTATGCCTAAATCAAACCCATCTAACAACACATACATCATCAGAACAAAGCCAATGACAAGTGTCCAAATGGTTACTAAATCCAATCCCATAATCTTTCCTCTTATTTGATTAAATCATTTACAGCAGACTACAGTCTGGCAGGCCGTTGTGCAGAAGCAGGCGGCTCGTCGATCAATTGCGAGCCTTTGCGAAGCAGTTGAATTAGGTAGAATATGCCTAAGCCAAAAATGGCCAAGTAGCCCATGACAAAGCTGACTAGCGAAAGCGTCATGGTTTGCAAGTTGTGCGCCGAAGCTGCTTCTACCGTGCGCAGCACCCCATATACCCCCCATGGCTGACGTCCTACTTCTGTCACAAACCAACCAGCGAGTAGGGCGACCAAGCCGCTAGGACCCATCCAAACTACCACGCGTAAGAATTGCGTACTCTGAAAGAGGGTTTGCTTTCGGCTCAGCTATAGCCCAGTCCAAGCTAACGCAATCATGGCCACCCCTAATGCGACCATGATGCGGAAACTCCAGAACACCAGAGGGACATTTGGGCGGTCTTCTTTTGCTACAGACGTCAGTGCTGGGATATCACCGTCCAGAGAGTGGGTAAGTATCAAACTGGCAAGATGGGGCACTTCTAATGCGAATAAGTTGGTTTTGGACTCCTTGTCAGGCCAAGCAAACAGTACTTAGGGAACCACCTTTCACCTTCCTAAGATGGCTACCAATGCACCCTCCATTGCCGCAACTTTAATCGGCTGATGTTCGAGCGTATTTAAACCGTGCTGATCGCCTACTACGGCCTGAAGTGGAGCCATCAGCGCCAGCATCCACAGAGCCATCATGACCATCTTGCGAGACCCCGTCTGATATTGATTCTTCAGAAGATGATAAGCTCCCGTGGCCGCAACCAATAATGCCATACATAAAAATTCAGCTAAGCCCATGTGGACTAATCGGTAAAGGAAGTAAGGGTTGAAGATGATCTCAAACCAATCGACGGGGACCACAATGCCATCGACGATGGTGTGGCCTTGTGGTGTTTGCATCCAGCTGTTGAACGCCAGGATCCATGTCATTGACACTAGAGTGTCCAATGCAACTAATCACGTTGCCAAAAAGTGCGTACGCGGGGTCACCTTTTCCCAGCCAAATAACATGACCCCTAAGAAGCCTGCTTCAAGGAAAAAGGCGGTGAGTACTTCATAGGTTAAAAGCGGTCCAGGGACACTACCAGCGACGCTAGATAACTCGCCAGCCCAATGGTGATCGCAGGAAAAATAATGTGAAACGATACTGTGAACGCAAATTGGATCCGCGCCAGATCGATAGCAAGCCAATCGCTCATCTTCAACCCCATAAACACATAATGATGCGTTATGTTAGGCGCAGGATTAAAACGGAGACAGGCACACTTTTTTATAAAGTAGATAGGAACAATCGAGGACACTGGTGCTTTTACGTTATCCGTTCAGGAAACTATATCCGCTCCAAAGTGACGATCGTCACTTCCCATTGTTCACCTCTGTTTTTCCCCTCTTTATTACCCCGATGACGATAGTCATTTAGTCAATATTTCTACTCTTTGCATTCGGTGACGATCGTCACCTTTCTCATACCTCCAGAAGCAGAACGTCTCTTACTAGAGTCTTTATCCAAGAAAAGGGGAGGCGGTGACTGAATAATGAAATGAGATGGTCGCTCTCTCTACAAGGTCAAAATACGCTGTAGAGATGCCGTAATAAACTTGATAAAGGGGGATTCTTAGAGAATAGATACAGGTCTCTTATTCATTTTTCAATGGATACAGTCATAGAGATTTCACCTCAATTTGGACCGATTTCATTGTGCTATAGAGTCAAATGCTAGGCGCTATGCAGGACAAGGTATTTTCCATAAAGAAGGGAACACGTTGGCTTTAATTAAGGCTCCTGCGCTCGCAGTGCGGTCGTTTTTTAGAGTGTAAGTGAAAATCCCAGGGGAGAGGGGATCCGTGCCATAAAACGCTCAGATAGGCTTTAGCCAGCGCTACCTAATTGGAATGCGATCCTAGCTTACCAGACGCTAGATAAGCTAAGACCAAGGAAACGTCAGATGGCTGTGTTCATACGCAGTAATGCATTCCTGACACTCACTGGGCAGCTCGCCAGAAAACTACAACGTACAGTGTCGGGTAACAGCCAAAAATCGATGAGTCGACATTCTTTCACCAATGCCGTAAAATTAGCGTTCATAATAATGATCCTTTCCGGGGATATTGTTATCTATCAGATGGTTGCCGCCATCTTGATAGGCCTTGACTTAAGTGACTTGGGTTGCCGCCCGAGCCACTTAATCTAGCGCTTCACTGTCGCCTTATTTCGTGGCTTCAGCTTCTTCTTTCAGAATATTTTCTATTCGATCCAATAAATCCTGAAGTTCTTTTTCTTTCTCCTTGAACAAGGCGTACACCTTCTCCATCGCTTCCGGCGTTAAATCGCTGCGATTCACATTAAGATTGAATGAACAAGCCTTTTTATTGATTTCCAGACACGAAGCTTCGCTTTCTTCCTTCACTTCCTTCGTCTCTGTAAACGCTTCTTTCGCATTCAACGCCGCATCCAAACGTAAGACAATGTCCTCCAGATGAGGCTGAATCTGTGCGGCCAAATGATCACTTAGATACTGTACGCACTTACGGTTTTTACTGATCGTAATTTTGCACCGCTGGCTTTCCAACCACTTGATGATGTGTTTAGCATCAATAATGGTTCGTACTTTTGGCAAGACGTTGATTTCCTGTTTTTTTAGCAAATCCGTTAACACCGCTAAAAAGAGCATGGCTTTAAAATCCCCATAATTCGGGCTTTTCAGCGTGGAAGAACCAACCGACATATACAAGTCTTTTGCCGTCGACTCAGGATTAGCCGCGGCATACAGCTGGTAGAAATCCAACATTAGTTCCGATTTCTCAAAATTATTATGGGGAGTGTTCGTATTGCTCTGATAGACCAACGCCGTGACAACCCACAGGTCATCTTCCGTAATGTTCATCACTTCAACGGGCAAGTTAATGAAGGCTTCTTCATTCTTAGCCAACTCCATGATGACCGCTCTACGAGTCCAGCCATCAATCAAGTAAATGGTCGGATCACCGGCTAGGGTATAGCCGATTGCCGGATTTGAAATGACACGCTGATCTTTTAATAGGTTAAAAAGATCCAGTTTACGAACATTCACCCCTTCAAGGTTACGACGGTTTCCTTTGGCTTTGGCCGTTTTCGTCTCAAGCTCGTGATAAGGAATGTTCACTAATTTAGTGGCGAACTTTTTAATTTCCCCAGTAAAACGGTTGTTTACTTCTTTAAAACGAGGGCTACTTTCTAGTTTATGGAGACCACGGTCGCCATATATATCCCCTCGACCTCTAAATTTTTTCTCTTCAATACTCATTCTAGTAACCCAAACTTATACTAAGTTGTTTAAATCATTCTCAGGATTGGCAATACGCATTAGGTCTTGCTTGAAGTGATCATAGACAGGATTCAGTGAAGACATAGCTTTCGTATACTGCGTTCGAGACACGTCCTCAGTATATAGATCCCAAATAAACTGACTCGTCTCTGAAGCATATTTAAACGCTTCCGAATGCTCGACAGTGCCATTAATAATAGAACCTGTTGCCAGACCGATGGTGCGGTGTTTCACTCGCCCCTCCGAAATAGACTTGGATTCATGATCTGTAATGAGAATCTTAAAATCCTTCAGGTTTTTCCCCTGGGAAGGAAGCTCGCGAAGTCGACTCGGTGTGGAACTTAAGAATAAACTGGTGGCATCATAATCAAGCTCATGCGGACGGAATGGCGTTAAAAAATAGTCCGCTACATCAATAGCCAGCCAGGTATTAAAAGAGTCGCTTGGTGGCGTATCAAAAATGATGTAGTCGTAGCGCGTTTTCAGAATCTCCAGCACTCGGTAGAACTTCTTAAAAATGGCATCAATCGCTTCCGGTTCTTTCTCAAACCCCACAATGCGTTCATCACTCGGTAGTGATGGCATGATATCCAGTGTCGGAATATGAGTAGGGTAGGGGGTATTCAGAATCATGTCTTCAAAACCATGAATTTCTTCATACTGCTTGGATAAGTTGTATTCCTCTGATTCATAATCCGACACCAGGATGTCTGTCAGGGTCAATGGAATCTCTTGATGAGGGTCGCCCTTTAGTCTACAAAAAGAAATATTCGATCCCTGTGTATCAAGATCCACTATACACACGCGCCCCATTAAATCTAAATCCAAGGCCAGTTTTGACGCCAAGGTTTGCACAATGGTCGATTTACCGGTCCCACCCTTTCGGTTGGCAATCGCGATCACCGTTGGGTTCAACTCAATATACTTCCCTTTGGCAACTTCTAGGCTGTTAAAGGGTTTGCCAATGTAATTAAGCACTTTGACCTGTTCGCCATAGGTATAGGCGGAGGTTTTGCTGCGCCCGATGGTCACAGGGTCTTCAATAATGCCTTTCTCAGTACATTCAGCAATGATTTGATCGGCGGTTTCTTTACGCCCACCAATAAGCTTACGTAATACGGTTAAGGAAACGCTGGTACGGCGCACCGCGCGATCCATATCCAACTCCTCACCGCTTTCTGTGTAGACCTTTATTGAGTTCGTAATTTGATCGCGAAGAGATAAGCGCTGCATGCGCATATTTGCACCAACACTTTCCATTTTTTCCAGGGGAATCATAAATGGGTGAGACATGAACATACTCCGTAATGATGTACTGATGGCACTAAGAATACCTCCATAATACATACTTCAACGATCACGGGAAACACTTTTTGCCGGAAAACTCAAAAAATTGAGAGCAATCGAAAATAAGAGTCCGCATGTCAAAACATCGTTTACTTTCAGAACTTTGAAGACAGTCACTCTCAGTTCTCTATCGTGCAAGGGGATCTGATGACAAGTCGATCGTAGTCATGAACCCTCTACAAAATACTTAAGCAGGGGAGGGGAGAGTAGCGGGTGTAGACAGCTGAGGGCTAAGTGAGCGAATCCCGTTTTACGACACGACTGTTAAAGCGTGCTGATTGCCTCTTGTTAAGGTCGGTGAAAACTTCACCCATACCGCCCCTGTCTCGATGTCGAAGATTAAGCGGCGTTAGCAAAATCCCCCACATGTGCGACATGAATGGGTACACTAAGCTGGCTCAGCAACTCAAATGCAGCTTCCACATTTTTCTCTCCGACCGGGCGGAGAGAGACAAGGCTGTCTTCCGTAACGGGCTGTTTTTCACACATATTTCCGCCACCAAAGATCTTAGCTTGAAATTTACTAAGTGGCGTATTGTGACGTTTAGCGGATTGTTCAAACGAAGTCATGCAGTCATCGGCAAACCTCGGGGGTAAGCGGTCATCATGACGCTCAAAACGAGACGGCAAGGCATAATGACACATGCCTCCGATACGCTTTTCTGGGTGCCATAACACAAGTGAAGTACAGGACACCTAGTAAGATGTGCACCTGGGCCGGAGCCTGACCAAAGAAGTAGTCTCCAGCATGCAAAATCACGCGCTGTTTTGCAGGTCGCATGCTATAACGCCTTGAGCAGCTGGCAAGCAATCTGATCTAATATTGGCGAAAAACTTCTTGATGAGTGCTTGAATAGTCTGACTGTGTAGCGAGTATTTGCCCTTGAAGTGCTTCTCAAAGTCACCTGCAGAAGGCCAGCCCCAATGACGTTTTCGTATGAACTTATGAAGCTTAACCATGTCATTCCAGAGTCGAGCCGACTCCCTTCGCAAATCGGTTTGCAAAGAAGCAGGGGAACCAATATTGATTTTAATAACAGTTGTTAAGCTCATTGATCTATAATTGCACTGTACAAACATACAGTCAATAGAGCCATGACATACAAGACCAGCTCGCACTCAAAATACAATTTACAAGCGCATATAATCTTTGTGACGAAATACAGAGAAAGAAAATTGACCAATGAGGCATTAATAACCGCAGAAGCCATCATTAGAAGAGAATGCTGAAAATTAAAGTCTGATTTAGTTGTATTTAATGGAGAGTCTGATCATGTGCATCTAGTTGTTTCGTACACGGGGTTTGAAGTCCAACGGAACGAAAACGTACGCTAAAAGTAACCGTCCGGTAAACCCATCTTGAGCCATGTGCTGGCTTTGCCAGGATAGTGTCCACTTAATTCTTAGTGGACACCTATTAGGGGTTACCGCACGAAACGGAAAATATTGTACGTTAAGGTTTCCACGGCACCCATTGAGGGCGAACCAGCCCTTTTTTGACCTTACGGCGCCGACGCCCTATCACGGTAGTGCATTGCAGATTTAGAGAGGGAAGGCATCGGGGACCCACCGGTGTCGACACATTGCTGCTGACCCCTTCAGGCCTGAGTGGGCTGTTGATGAAACTTCAGAATTCCATTAAGCGAACATCCCTCTTGGCTCGCGGCATGAATGGGGACTGAGCGGTCTCTGCGATATTTGATTCGGAGCTGGAAATACCTGACTTTTGTGCCAATTTAGCCCTTGCCTTTGCATGACGTCGCGTAAATGGTGATGCAGACAAACAACAAGGCAAGAGCGGACAATAGAGCGCAATCGAGATCGCCGACAGCTAGAGGGGACGTGCGACCAAGTTGACAGTCGAAATGCGCTATCATTAGGGTAGTCTAATGTTTGGTGGTACCAGGGAGGTGGATGTCATGTGGCACGATCACATGTGGAGCGGACCAGGGATGATGGGATGGGGGTTTATCCCCATGGTGCTGTTTTGGTTGTTGGTTATCGGGGTTTTCGTTTTTCTGTTCAGGTTGTTCTCGGGCAAGCGTTCGGAGCCCTCGGATGATTCCAGCTTACAGATTTTGAAGGATCGCCTAGCCAGCGGTGATATCGACCAGGTGGAGTTTGATTCTCTGTACGACAAGCTCAAACACGCCCATTGATGTAGCTGATTGGCCGAGCCAACTTTTGTGGAGGCTCGGCCGATGTCGCTTTGGTTGGGCTTCAAATGCTTCGTAACAAATCAACGAAATCGGCGACCGTTGGCACGCCTATCAGGATCTTTTCTGCCAGTAGCTTACCCTTGTGGTCATAAAAAATTTGCGCGGGTGGGCCGATGATTTTGTACTCCTTGTTCAAGGCGGTCGCAGCATCATCGTTAGCCGTAACATCGACCTTAATCAGCGTAAAGCGTTTGAATTCCGCTTGTACACTGGCGTCAACAAACACAAAGCTTTCCAGCTCTTTGCAGGTAATGCACCAATCTGCGTAAAAATCGAGCATCACGGGGCGCCCTTGGTCACGGGCTTGATCAAGCAAGGGGCGAAGCTGATCGAGTGAGGTAACCTTGGCAAAAGGTGCCAGAGCCACGGAGCTGTTGGATGACCCTCCACCGATTCCACCAAGCGGTTTCAACAAACTGGCGGTTCCAGCCGCTATGCCGATCAGCAGGGTTGAGCCGTAGATCAGCATCAGCACCCCGATGCCTTTACCTAGTTTCCCCCAGCCTGACGAACCCTCGGGCAGTCGATCCAGCGCTTTCAAGTAGATGGAAGAGGTAATCAGGATCGCACCGACGAGCAGTACCGTCACCGTTGGAGGCACAATGCGATCCAGCATCCAAACGGCCATCAGCAGCATGACAACGCCGAATCCTGCCTTGATATGAACCATCCAATGCCCTGCTTTGGGTAGCAGTTTGCCCGCCGACGTACCGATGATGATCAGCGGCGCGCCCATGCCCAAGCTCAGGCTGAATAACGCGGCCCCACCAAGCACCGGATCGCCGGTTTGGCCAATGTAAACCAAGGCACCCGCCAGAGGGGCGGCGACGCAGGGCCCTACGATCAGAGCAGACAGAACGCCCATTGCAAAAACACTCGCGGAACGACCTCCGCGTTGTTGGCGGCTGAGGTTCGCCAGTCGATTCTGAATCACGGCGGGCATCTGTATCTCAAAAAAGCCGAACATCGATAATGCGAAAACCACGAACATCAGGCTGAATGTCGAAATGATCCAGGGATTTTGGAATGCCGCTTGGATGTTGGCACCGAAAATACCCGCAGCGACTCCGGCCAGGGTGTAAGTTAGCGCCATCGCAAGCACATAGATGCTGGAGTAGAGGAACGCCTGTCGGGTGGACACCTTCCCCTCATGACCCACAATGACTGAAGAGAGAATGGGGATCATCGGAAACACGCAGGGGGTCAGTGACAGGGCTAGGCCTGCTAGGAAAAATAGCAACAGGGTAACGCTAAAACTACCTGAGGTCAGCATATCGGAGAAACGGCGCTGATCCGTCAAAGAGAAATCGAGTGGGTCATCAGAGATCTTAGGTGATACGGCTTTGGCCAAGAGAGGTGCGGCTGGAGCGGTATCCGTGGGCACGGCGGTTAGCTGGACCGTTTCAGTCTGGGGGGGGTAACAGATGCCTCCCTCCCAGCAGCCCTGGTATTCAATCTTGAATTCCGGATTTGGATTCCCAGCTGAAGACTGCTGCACCGCGATCCGAAATTCGGCCTGATCGTAATAGACCTGGCTCTGTCCATAAATAGCGTCTTCTTTTTCAACCGTAGGCCCCTTTTGAATATCACCGACGTCGAGCTGACCGTTGGTGTGCAGTTTGATCTGGTCTCGATAGAGGTAGTAGCCGCTTTCGGGCATGACCCATTGCAGGACCAGCAATCCCGGTTCGGGCTGGTTGTAGCTGAAGAGATAGGCTTCTTCCACCGGTAGAGGGCCTTGAGGTTTCTGACCTGTCAGCGATTCCCACAGACCCGCATTGGCTACGCTCAGTTGCGCCCACAGCAGAGCGACCATTGCCAATCGCCAACAGAAACTTAGCTTTAGGAAAGAGGAGGGGCTCGGCTGCTGATTTGTCGTTCTGGTGTTCATCTACACTCTCAATCTCTAACGTATCGGGTCGTCTGTTTAGGTACGGTTATTCCTTAAGGTTCACAAGCTTAATCAGAGGCCTGAGGATGCTGATGTCCACTGCATACGCCTTCCGGCTGGCAGTTTTCCAAGAATTGTAGGATGCCGCAATTGGCCGCCTGCCCTTCCGGGTTGACAACTTGGTTGCACTGCGTCCGTAGCTGGCGCAGCTGTTTTTCCAGCTGTTTCAGCTCTTTAATCTGCCGCTGGGTTTGAACAATGTGGCCATCAATCATCTCATTGACATGATGGCAGCTATCGATCGGGTGATCTCGGCACTGGAGCAGTTGCCCGATTTCGTCCAGATTGATGCCAATGCCGCGGCAATGGCGGATAAACAGCAGCCGCTCCCTGTGCTGATCACTGTATATGCGATAATTGCTAGTGGTACGCTCGGGTGGCGGCATCAAACCTTTGCGCTCGTAAAACCGGATAGTGACCGTTTCGGTATCGGTTAATTTTGCCAGTTCTCCAATTTTCATCTCGCTACCTGCTTGCTTGACATTATACCCACTATAACCTTTATAGTAATGGCTAAGCAATTTTCTCAAGCCGGAACTCTTATGCAATCGAAGTCATCAACCTCCTGCTGTGGCGGCTGCCAGACCGAAGCCACCGTGACCGATACCGCACCCCAGACGGAACCGTTGACGGGGGGCGTTCGCCTCTACATCAACGCGATGGACTGCCCCACCGAGGAGCGGATGATCCGCGCCAAGCTGGAAACCATGCCGGAAGTAAAAAACCTGGCATTTAACCTGATGGATCGGGTGTTGACCGTTCAACCCGCGACCGCTGACAGCATGCCCGCCATCATTCGAGCGCTGGAGGATATCGGCTTTCCCCCTGAAGTTCTCGATGATGATCAGTCGATCCCGGTCGAACCCTCTTCCGGTTTTTTCAAAGACTATGGGCGGTTGGTGCTTGGTGGGCTTTGCGCCCTGGTAGCCGAAGTCTTGGATTACCAAGCCATTGATCAAGCGTGGCTTATTGTAGCCTTTGCCTTGCTGGGTATCGCATTGAGCGGACTCGGTACATACAAGAAGGGCTGGACTGCGCTCAGGCACCTGGACTTCAATATCAACGCGCTGATGTCGATTGCCGTTACCGGTGCCATGCTGATCGGCGAGTGGCCGGAAGCGGTCATGGTGATGGTGCTTTTTACCCTGGCCGAGGTGATCGAAAGCAAGTCGTTGGATCGTGCGCGTAACGCCATCAAGGAGTTGATGGCGCTGGCGCCGGATACCGCGACCGTCAAAGGTCCCGCCGGGGATTGGGTGGCGCAGCCGGTTGGCGAGGTTGAGCTCGGTCAAACCGTGCGCGTCCGCCCCGGGGAGAAAATTCCACTCGATGGAGAAATCATCTCGGGGTCGGCGGCCGTTAACCAGGCACCCATTACCGGTGAGAGCCTGCCGGTCGAAAAAACGGAGGGTGATAAGGTGTTTGCCGGTACCCTGAATGAGACCGGCATGCTGGAACTTAAGGTCACGGCGCTTGCAAGTAATTCAACCGTTGCACGCATTATTCACGCGGTGGAGAAGGCGCAGAGTGAGCGCGCACCGGCGCAGCGCTTTATTGACCGTTTTGCACGCGTCTACACGCCTGCCGTTCTGATTCTGGCCGCCCTTACCGCACTGCTGATGCCGCTCGCCTTTGGCTGGAGCTGGATTGATGCGGTATATCGTGCCCTGGTTCTGCTGGTGATCGCATGCCCATGCGCGCTGGTGATCTCTACCCCGGTGACTGTGGTCAGCGGATTAGCGGCGGCGGCGCGTCATGGGGTGCTGATCAAAGGTGGGCTCTATCTGGAGCAGGCCAGCAAATTAAAAGCCTTGGCCTTTGATAAGACCGGCACCCTGACCGAGGGGCGCCCGCAGGTGACTCATGTCGAGCTGATCGGTGATGCAACGCACGCCGATGCGGTGCTGTTCGCCGCCTCCTTGGCCAGCCACTCAGACCATCCCATTTCGCAGGCGGTGGTTCGATTCGCCAACGAGCGGGAGCAACTCAGCGATTTTCTCTCCGTCGATGGGTTCGAGTCGCTGACCGGGCGCGGGGTTCAGGGGCGGCTGGAAGCGCTGGACTGCGTACTGGGGAACCACCGATTAATCCATGAACTCGGTCTTTGCTCCAGCGCCTTGGAAGCATCGCTGGAGGCGATCGAGGAACAGGGGCAGACCGCCGTGGTGTTAGTATGTGACCAGCGACCCTGGGCGATCTTTGCCATCGCCGATCAGCCCAAAACTCACAGTCGTAAAACCTTGGAACAATTAAGGGAATTAAATGTCCATACGCTGGTCCTGTCAGGCGACAATCCCCATACGGTAGCCCGTATTGCGGAACAACTGGGCGTCGACGATGCCCGCGGTAACTTGCTGCCGGAGCAAAAGCTGGAGGCCGTACAGGCATTAAAGACGCAGCACGGCATCACCGCGATGGTGGGCGATGGCATTAACGATGCGCCGGCGATGGCAAGTGCTGACATCGGCTTTGCCATGGGTGCCGCCGGTACCGATACCGCCATCGAAACCGCCGATGTGGCGTTGATGGATGACAACCTGGAAAAGCTGCCCTGGTTTATCCGGCTCAGCCGCACGGCGAGTTGGCGCCTCAAGCAGAATATCACCTTAGCGCTCGGCATCAAGCTGCTGTTTATGGTGCTGGCATTAACAGGTGAAGCAACGCTCTGGATGGCGGTGTTTGCCGATTTGGGTGCCAGCCTGTTGGTGATATTCAACGGCTTACGCTTATTACGTTTTAAATAGTGGAGGAAAAAAACGGATGAAATGCCCCCATTGTGACACCTTGCTGCAGATGACCGACCGGCAGGGGATCGAAATTGACTATTGCCCCAGCTGTCGCGGCGTCTGGTTGGATCGCGGTGAACTGGATAAGCTTATCGAGCGCTCAACGCAAGCCGATGACCGGCGTCCGGAATCGCGACGCAGCGAACCACGCTCGGACTACCAACATCAGAACCATCACAGACAGGGTTCGCACTATAAAAAACGCAAAAGCTTCCTTGGGGAACTTTTCGACGTTTTTGACTGAAACCGCTGGAATTATCAGCAACCAAATAATTTTACCGAGTTAAGGACCGTACAAAATGCTTAAACGAATCACTGCCGTGGCTGCGATTGCCGGGTTGCTTGTTTTACCCTCCGCCTATGCAGAGCAATCCCCCAAGCTGACCTACGATGGCCAGCAGTATCAGGGGGACACCCTGCCGCCTGCGTTAAAGCAGTCACTGAACCAACTGGCGCAACAATACAACGACCAGCGCCGCCAGGCAGTCGATCAGTACGCGTTGAATCGCTATGTGCAGGAAGAAGCCAGCAGACAGAGCAAAGATGTCAAAACCTTGCAGCAGGAGCTGATGGCCGTCGCCGATCCGACCGAGGAGCAACTGAAGGGGTTCTACGAGGCCAACAAGGCACGTATCCAAGGTACCTTCGAGCAGGTTAAGCCCGAGCTGGTTAACTACCTCAAGCGGCAGCAGATGACGGAAAGAGCGCAGCAGCTATTGGAGCAGATCGCGCTGAAAAAGGGCTACCGCGTGGAACTTCCCGAGCCTGAACAACTGCGCCTAGACGTTGCTACCAAGGGGTACCCCTCCAAGGGAAACCCAGACGCAAAAATCACTCTGGTTGAATTTGCCGATTACCAATGCCCCCACTGTAAGAATGCGGTCGAGGCCGTCGATGCGCTTCTCAAACAGTACGGCGATAAACTTCGTGTCGTCTATAGAGACTTCCCGATTAATCAGTCCGGTATCTCCCGTAAAGTTGCGGAAGCCGCGGTGTGCGCCGACCAACAAGGGCAATTCTGGAAATTCCATGATCTCGCGTTCGAGCGCCAAAACTACCTCAAGTCAATCCCTGTCGATGCCCTGGCCAAGGAAGCGGACTTGGATATGGGCAAGTTTGGTGACTGTTACCAAGACGCCGCCACCCAGGCCAAAGTGACCGCGTCGCTGAATGAAGCACGCGAGCTGGGTCTCTCCGGGACGCCATCGTTTTTCGTCAATGGTCGGCCGCTGGGCAACACCCACGGCGATCTGCTGAAAGACCTGAAGGAATTGATCGACGAGGAGCTACAGGCCGGTAGTTGAACTAACGTATTTCAAGAGGAACAATAAAATGAAACATCTACTCACATCGGCGCTACTAGTGCTGGCTTTAGGCAACGGAACAGCCGCCGTTGCCGCTAACCCAGCTTGGCTCGAAAGTAAGTCGGAGAAGGCTTACGAAATAACCGTTTATCGCAGTGCTTCTTGTGGTTGCTGCAAAGGTTGGATTTCCCATCTTAAAGACCATAACTTTGCCGTCAAGGACGTCGTGGTCGACGACGTGAATCCTTATAAAGAAAAGTTGGGTGTGCCCGCCCAGGGGGCGTCCTGTCATACGGCAGAAGTTAACGGCAAAGTGATTGAAGGGCATGTGCCTGCGCAAGACATCAAGGTCCTGCTTGGCTCAAATTCTGATATTCGCTTGCTGACTGTGCCGGGGATGCCTTCGGGTGGGCCGGGTATGGATATGGACGGTGCGAGAAAGGATGCCTTCAAGGTTTATGCTGTCGACAGTGGAGAGCAGGTCAGCGTCTTCAACGAATATAAGCAGTATTGATGGGGGGTAAATTCGGTACCTCCCTAACATCGAACTATAGGTAGTTGAATACCTATATTTCCATGTGATTTGTGTGTGCTTAAAGGAGAAAATCCATGAAAACGAAGCGATGGATGTTAAGTGCCGGAATGGCCATGAGTTTGGCTGCGGTATCGGCAGTGGCGGACCAGCAATGGTCCGGCGGAATGATGAGCATGATGGGCGGCCCTGGGATGATGGATGGGTGCGGCATGATGAGTGGCTCCTCACCCCAAGGGAAACCTGCTGCGGGTATGAAACACGGCTCCGGCATGATGCACAACCAGGGGATGATGCAGAACCAGGGCATGATGCACGGGCGTGGTATGGCGCCAGAGGCGATGAGCGAAAGGCTGGGGCAGAGCCTTCAGCAGCTAGAGAGTGAGTTAAAGCTGTCGGCCGATCAGCAGTCCGAGTGGCAACGATTTGTGACCGTTGTTAAGTCGCAGTCAGAATCGATGGCCCAGCATCACAATCGAATGTATGGGCTGTTCGAGCAAAGCGCCAGTATGACGCTGCCTGAGCGGGTTGCGTTGCACAAGGAAATGATGGGAGAGCGCTTTGCCAGTATGAGCCAGTTCAATAATGCGATAACAGCCTTCTATCAGTCGTTGAATGCAGAGCAGAAAACACTCATGGACGGTTATCCGATGATGGGGGGAATGTAGCGGCTAAGTTCGGATTAGATCGTTTCATGAACTAGCAAAACGCTATTTTTTTCAGCAGCCACCGGGACGACTGAAGGGGTAAGCCCGGAGGCTGCTTTTTTTCTCGTAAGCTCGGTCAACACCTTTTTCAAACAAGGCTTTTTTGGAATGAGACACGAAACGCACAGGTAACCATGAGTAGTCTATTAACGAACGATCAAGACACAGCCGATAACACGGGCTGGTCGTTGATCTTTTTCTGCTGGATTCTGGCCGTTGTAGCGGTGCTGGGAAGTTTGTTTTTCAGTGAGGTGATGGGGCTGCAGCCCTGTGTGCTCTGCTGGTACCAGCGAATCTTTATCTACCCGCTGGCGGTACTCTTTCTGGTCGCGCTGTTCCCACTGGATAAACGCGTTGTTCGATACACGCTGCCGCTTGCCGTGATCGGGTGGGGATTTGCGGTGTACCACTACCTCGTTTACTCCGGTTACATTCCCGAAAGCTTGCAGCCCTGCAGCCAAGGGGTCTCCTGCGCGGAGATCAACTTGGAACTGTTCGGTTTTATCACCATCCCCATGCTGTCGATCTTGGCTTACTCAGCGATCATCGCTTTACTGTTAATTTTTAGAAAACGGACCTACCCATGAATAAAAAACTGATTGTCGCGTTATCCGGTGTTCTTCTTTTTGCACTGTTCGGGATAGCCGCCTATCTCCTTGAAAGCCAAAAAACGGCGGGGATCACCGAGGTCGCGAGCGACCCCAAGATAATGAAGCGGTATTATTCACCGACGATGGGTCCATCCAGCGCTCAGGTGACGATCGTCGAGTTTTTCGACCCTGCCTGTGAGACCTGCCGGAAGTTTCACCCCTACGTAAAGCAATTGATGGAATCAAATCCAGGGCGGGTCAACATTGTCATGCGCTACGCGCCGTTCCATCCGGGGTCTGACTATATCGTGAAACTGCTTGAAGCGGCCAAGCTCCAGAACCTGTTTTGGGAAACGCTTGAGGCGACTTATGAATCACAGCCCTTCTGGGCCCAGCACGGTAACCCTCAGCCGCAGACGATCTGGCAGTACCTGGGTGGTGTTGGCCTTGATATCGCGAAGGTCAAAGAGGATATGCAGAGCCAGCGCTTTGAACAGCGCATACAGCAAGACCTTGAAGACGCCAGCGCGCTGCAGGTAACCAAAACCCCGACCTTCTTTGTCAATGGCAAACCGCTCTCAAGCTTCGGTTATCGACAATTGAAAGCCTTGGTGGAGTCAGAAATCAGTGAAAATTACCAGATGTGACCCGGCTTTCCGGGCACCGTTTGGTGGGCGTATGGTGTTGGAATCTGGCGCTGTGGCCTGCAGACGGGTTAGCGTACAGCGACTAAGTCGTCGGCTTTCTCACCTACATAGAGGCTTTGTATGAGACGAGTCCTGCTTTTTTTGCCGCTAGCTGTCGTCATTGGGCTCGGCTTTTTCTTGTGGAGGGGGTTGTACCTTAATCCGAAGGAGTTGCCCTCGGCCCTGATCGGTAAACCCGTTCCACAGTTCGAGCTCCCTTGGCTTGAAAAACCCGGTCAAACTCTGACGCAGGAGGCGCTGAAAGGTAAAGTGAGTTTGCTCAACATTTGGGCGACCTGGTGCCCCTCCTGTCGTACGGAACACCCGTTTTTGATGGAGTTGGCTCATCGAAGGGGTATTCCGATCTATGGCGTCGATTATAAAGATGAAGTGCCTGCCGCTAACAGATGGCTGTCAGACCTCGGTAACCCTTATGTCGCCAATGTTGTCGACGACAAAGGCTCTCTAGGGCTCGACCTTGGCGTCTATGGTGCGCCCGAAACCTTTATCATCGACAAAAGGGGAGTGATCCGTTACCGGCATGCGGGGCCTTTGAATGATGCGATATGGAAACGAGATTTACTGCCTGTTTTTCAGCAGCTGCAGGGTGAGTAGCGATTCAAATCAGCCCGTTTTTATGGCTGTCACCGGCACATCAACATAGAACACCCGACACAACCCCTGACGTGCGTCAGGCGCGCTGTTCCTCGTGTTAAAAAAAGGTCATTGTTAGATGATAAAAAATGATTTCCCCGGCACTCATCGAAACCGTGGAGTACAGATTTTACTTGTTTCTATGCTCACACTTGCACTGGACCAACTGAGCAAGTGGATAGCCCTTGCCTACCTGCTGGAAACACCGCGGGTGATTGAGGTGACGGCCTTCTTTAACCTGAGGCTTGGTTTCAACACGGGCGTGAGCTTCGGTTTGTTTCGTGACTTCTTTGCCAATGCGCCAGAACTGCTTGCGCTGATCAGCTTGGCGATAGTGGCTGTGCTGCTCATCTGGGCTTGGCGTTCCGATTCGTTTTTTGAGCGGATCAGTCTTGCCGTGATCGCGGGCGGAGCGCTTGGTAATATCGTTGATCGGTGGCGCCAGGGGGCGGTGACAGATTTTTTGGATTTTCACTGGGCTGGCTGGCACTGGCCGACATTTAACGGTGCCGACATCTTTATTACCTTGGGTGCGATTTGTCTGTTGCTGTCGGGGCTAAGGCGGACTGACGAAACCGATTGGAAAGAAAAGCAAATTACCGGCCGACGCGGGCCGACGAGGGTTAACTGACTGTGAGTACGGCGACGAAAGTTCTAACGCGTTTGAATTCAAGGCCATTGGCGCTCTGGAAAGGTTTCGGTGTCGCCCTTATCGGCTATTTTGCATTGCAAGTCTGGATTGATTGGCAGGTAACGGATCAAGCAAGCGCGCCACCGCAGTGGGAGGCGCTCGCTGGGCCAGGGGTTGCTGTCGAGGAGACACAGCCTGCGCCCATCAGTCATGAACGTCTATCTGAGCGTGATGCAACGTCGGAGGTGGTACTCGCTGCAAAGGCAGGGGATACCCTCGATGGCTTGTTAAAGCGTCTGGGGCTTGATTCGAAGATGCGCTCTGCAGTGGTTCAGGCTCTCACTGCCGAGTTTGATCCGCAAGCACTTCAGCCAGGACACGAGGTGGTTATAAGGTTTGAAGACAACCAGAAAACACCACAGCAACTTCTGTTAAAGATTGATGCGGGCGTAAAAATCCTATTGTCATTCGGCGATCCATTAACTGTCTCTCGCTTGACTCCCGCGATAACGTCGCAAGAGCGAGCGGTTCGATTCAAGCTAGACCGTTCAGTTTATGCTTCGCTAAAAGCGGCGAACATCCCGACCCGCTTCGCCCAGGATCTATCGCTCATGTTGGCCCCTCTGATTCAGTTTGATCGGGCCTTCAAAGGTGGAGAGAAATTCGAAATCCTATGGCATGAATACCCATTGGCAGAGGGGCGCGAAGCCAAACCGCCGAATCTGAGGTATGTCCGTATAGAGATGGGCGATCGTACCATTGAAGCCACCCGCTCCAACGGTACCGATAGCCACTCCAGAATCTACAAGAACGGCGAGTTAGTCCGCACCTTGGTAACGCCCGTGGACGATGGGCAGATTTCATCTATTTTTGGACCGAGAAAACACCCTGTTTATGGCAATGTGCGGATGCATACCGGTGTAGACTACTCCGCCCTGCGTGGCGCTCGGGTCACGGCATCGGCTCCCGGGGAAATTCTTTATATGGGGCGCCGCCGCGGCTATGGTCGCGTTATTGAGATACAGCACGAGAAAGGGGTTGTGACTCGGTACGCACACTTAGAGTCCTTCGCGGCAGGCCTTGAGCGAGATAGTCGTGTAGCAGCAGGGGATGAAATCGGTAGTGTTGGCGCTTCAGGTATAGCGACCGGGCCCAACCTACATTTCGAAGTCTTGAGTAATGGGCGCCCCCTGGACCCACTTTTCGGTCCTCGAACGGTGCTTTCAAAAGCGATCAGCTCGGTGGATGGTGAACATCGCGACCTCTTCAATATGCGGGATGCCTTTGACCGAGTGCTCTTCGACTTAAAACGGAGCGAGAACGGATAGTGCTGCATAGGGTAGGGTCGCTTGTATGTCGTTTATTGCGACATAGAACCGCAGTTTATCGGTTCTATCATAAGTAGGAACAAAGCAGATGAATGAAGGTAATGGCCGCTTCCACTCTTTGTCTGCATCGACAAAGCAACAGGCTGTAATCTGAATGCGACGCTGTGAATCCAACTTAGGGGCAGTATGAATCAAAGTATCGCTTACGCCATCTTGGCTGCCCTGCTATTTGGAGCCAGCACACCCTTTGCCAAACTGCTGATCAACGAGGCGTCGCCCTTGGCTCTGGGCGGAATGCTTTACCTGGGCAGTGGCCTAGGGCTTGGGCTCGCGAGGCTGATCAGGGATCGAGGCTGGAAAAATCCGGGCATACCTACGATGGAATGGCCCTGGCTGCTTGGGGCTATTTTCTTTGGCGGGGTTCTGGGTCCAGTCGCCCTCATGTTCGGATTGAGCTACTCCAGCGGCGCTTCAGCGTCACTCTTGCTGAACCTGGAGGCGGTTCTGACCGCTCTGATTGCATGGGTCGTCTTTCGGGAAAACGCCGATCGGCGAATCGTGTTGGGGATGATCGCCATCGTAGCCGGAGGGGTTGTCCTGTTCTTGCCGACGGGGGAGATAGGCGTTACAAACAGTATCGGTTCGCTAGCCATTGCGCTGGCCTGCCTGTGCTGGGCGATCGATAACAATCTGACCCGCCAAGTATCCGCCTCCGATGCGGTGTTTATCGCCGGGAGCAAAGGGCTGATCGCCGGATCTGTTAACTGTGCGCTGGCCTGGTTTATGGGAGATGCATTTCCTCCGCTGGCAACCACAGGCGCAATCATGACACTGGGGCTGCTGGGCTACGGTGTAAGCTTGGTCTTGTTCGTATTGGCACTGCGGGGATTGGGAACTGCGCGCACTGGCGCGTATTTCTCCACAGCGCCCTTTATCGGAGCACTGATCGCGCTGACCTTGTTACACGAACCCGTTACCTCCGCTTTCTGGATTGCCAGCGTGCTGATGGGGTTGGGTGTGTGGCTGCATCTGACAGAACGCCATGAACACCTGCACACCCATAAGCCGTTGGAACACAGTCACACGCACCGCCATGAATATCATCACCAACACGATCACGAGTTTGACTGGGATGGGCAGGAGCCCCATTCGCACCAGCACGCGCACACCGAGGTGACGCACAAGCATCCACACTTTCCCGATATTCACCACCGTCACCGACACTAACTCATCCACATGGCCGCAGAACACTGGCGCCGCCTTCAGGAATTTCATGAAAGTTGCTCTGGATAAATCGCTGGAGGTTTTGTTTGTGAGAGAGGGGCTTTTTTCTTAAGCTACCGGCCATGCGTCTCAGTGCTGCAGGACAGGCATTACCTAAGTAATTTATACACTGTAGACCTGCCGATACCCATTTGCTTGGCAATGTCTGTAGCCCCAACCCCTTCCTCACGAAGCTCTTTTACTCGTCTTCGGTCAATAGTTCGCTTGCGACCAAATTTAACACCTTTCGCTTTTGCCTCAACACGTCCTTCATTTGTTCTTTCCAATATCCGTTGTCGTTCCGCCTGTGCCACGGCAGAAAGAATGGTAACAACCATCTTTCCCATAGTGCCTTCCGTGCTAATGCCATCATCCAGAAAGCGGATAGCAACACCCATTTCATCGAACTCCTTGATTAACTGGATCATGTCAGCAGTGTCACGGCCAAGGAGATCCAGCTTTTTTACCAGGATTACATCGCCTTCCTCCACCTTTAATCTCAATAGGCGTAATCCCTCTCGGTTAACATGACTACCCGTTACTTTGTCGGTAAAGATTCGATTGGCTCTTACTCCTTCCGCCTTGAGGGCTTTGACCTGCACATCGAGCGATTGCTGGCTTGTGGACACACGAGCGTAACCGAAGAGTCTCATGAGGTGAAAATAGTCTCCTAAATCGATTAATAGATCGTCTGTCTGCTAAGTCTGAGAAAAGCGATTTAATAGACAGTTTATTGTAGGCACTTTATGATGTCCACTAACTTATAAATTAATAGACACTGCGAATGCTCGCGATTCTTACAGTTATTGGTTGGGGTAGCACATGCCCGTCGATTTTTTAACCTCGGAACAGAAAGCTAGCTATGGGCAATTTTCTGGCGAACCGAATGAAGTGCAGTTGGCCCGCTACTTTCATCTGGATGAAGCTGACCTCGCTTTTATCCTTCAGCGGCGTGGTGTTCAGAACCGTTTCGGTGTCGCCTTACAGTTGGGCTGCGTTCGATTCCTGGGAACCTTCCTCGCCGATCTGTCACGGGTTCCGGCCAATGCTCAATGGTTTGTTGCACGACAGCTTGGCATCACCGATATAGCAACCCTGGCCACCTATGCACAGCGTGAAACCACTCGACGGGAGCACACGGCCCAGATCCGTACCCACTATCAGTACCGGGAGTTCACGTGGCCGTGGTCCTTCCGGCTGAACCGCTTACTCTACACACGCAGTTGGATCGGCAACGAACGCCCCAGCCTGCTTTTCGATCTGGCCACCGGTTGGCTGATACAACACAAGATCCTGCTGCCCGGCGCCACCACACTGACCCGCTTGATTTCCGAAGTGCGCGAGCGGGCCACCAGTCGCTTGTGGCAACGGCTGTCGGCGTTGCCGACATCGGAGCAGACCGCAAAGCTTGAGACGTTGCTTCAGGTTCCGGAGGGAACACGAACTTCCCGCTTTGACCGCTACCGCAAGGGGCCGGTGACGATCAGCGGTCCCGCCTTCAATGAGGCGGTTGGCCGTTATCAGGAGCTGAAGGCCTTCGGCATGCATGAGCTGGATTTTACCGGCATCCCGCCAGTCCGCTTTAAAAACATCGCCCGTCACGCCGGAATGATTTCTATGCACAAAATAGCCCGCATGCCGGAGAGAAAGCGCACGGCCATCCTAGTGGCCTTCGCCAGGGCATATGAGACCATCGCCCTCGATGAAGCCCTGGACGTGCTGGATTTACTGATTACCTATATTGCCGGTGAGGCCAAAAAGCTGGGCCAGAAAAAGCGGTTGCGGACACTGAAGGATCTGGATAAATCCGCGCTGGCCTTGGCGGAGGTTTGTGCCCTGATCCTCAATGAAAGTACGCAGGATGAACTGCTGAGGTCGGCCATCTTTGCCAAAATGCCGCGTGAAAAACTGGCGGCATCCATTGCCACCGTCCATGAACTGGCTCGCCCTTACGACGACAACTTTCAAGATGAAATGGTGGAACAGTATGGCAGGGTCAGACGCTTCTTACCGAAATTACTGTGTGATATCGAGTTCAAAGCGGCTCCGGCGGGCAAGGCGACCCTGGAAGCCCATCAATATCTGGCCGGTCTGTTGAAATCGCGCAAGCAGCAACTGGAAGAGGCGCCACTGGACATTGTTTCCAATCCCTGGAAACGTCTGGTGTTTGACAAAGAGGGGCGAGTCACCAAGCGAGGCTACACACTGTGCTTTCTCGATAAGCTGCAAGACAGCCTGCGCCGCCGTGATGTCTATGTAGAGAACAGCGATCGCTGGGGTGATCCACGGGCCAAGCTGTTGCAGGGCCAGGAATGGCAGGCCAACCGCATTCAGGTCTGCCGGTCACTCGGTCATCCACTGAATCCCCAAGAAGCCATTGATGGTCTGGTGCGCCAACTGGATGCCAGCTACAGACAGGTGGCCGCCAACTTTGATGACAACAAGGCCGTTGAATTGGATCTGTCTGGCAAGCGGCCCACATTGACCATCACCAATTTTGACAAGCTGGATGAACCGCCCAGCCTGGCGCAGCTCTCCCAGCAGGTCGAAGCCTTGCTGCCCAGCGTGGATCTCACGGAGCTGTTGTTGGAGATAGACGCTCATACCAGCTTCGCCGACGAATTTACCCATGTCAGCGAATCCAATGCCCGTGCCGGGGACCTGACGGTCAGCCTCTGCGCGGTGTTATTGGCGGAGGCCTGCAACATCGGATTGGAGCCTCTGATCAAGCACCAAGTGCCCGCCTTAACCCGACACCGCTTGAACTGGGTCAAGCAGAATTACCTGCGGACTGAAACTCTAGTGAAGGCCAACGCCAAACTGGTGGACTACCAATCCACTTTATCCCTGGCCGGGCAGTGGGGCGGCGGCGAGGTGGCTTCCGCCGACGGTATGCGGTTTGTCACACCCGTCCGCACCATCAATGCCGGGCCGAACCGGAAATACTTTGGCTCCAGCCGCGGCATTACCTGGTACAACTTTGTCTCGGACCAGTTCTCCGGCTTTCATGGAATTGTCGTCCCTGGAACACTGCGTGATTCCATCTTTGTGCTGGAGGGTCTGCTGGAGCAGCAAACCGGCCTAAACCCGGTGGAGATCATGACCGATACTGCTGGTGCCAGCGACATGGTGTTTGGCTTGTTCTGGCTGCTGGGGTACCAGTTTTCACCGCGCCTGGCTGACGCCGGTGAATCCGTATTCTGGCGCGTGGACAAGGCCGCCAACTATGGCGCATTGGATGAGTTGGCCCGCAGTTGCGTCAATACCCACAAGATCGAACAGCACTGGGATGACATGATGCGCATTGCCGGTTCGCTCAAACTGGGTACCGTGCAGGCCTCCGAGCTGATCCGCTCGCTACTGAAAAGTGATCGGCCTTCCAGCCTGGCACAAGCCATCATTGAAGCGGGCCGGATCAATAAGACCCTTTACCTGCTGAACTACGTGGATGATGAAGACTACCGCCGTCGGATTCTGACCCAGTTGAATCGCGGGGAAAGCCGTCACGCGGTCGCACGGGCCATCTGCCACGGCCAGCGTGGCGAAATCCGGAAACGGTACCGGGAGGGTCAGGAAGATCAGCTTGGAGCGTTGGGTTTGGTGACCAACGCTCTGGTGCTGTGGAACACGATTTACATGCAGGCCGCCTTGGATCACCTGAGACGACAGGGCGAGGACGCGAAAGAAGAGGACGCGAAAGAAGAGGACGAAGCCAGATTGTCGCCACTCAGCCATAAACACGTGAATATGCTGGGCCACTACTCGTTCACCCTGGCAGAACAGGTGCTGAATGGGCAGCTCAGACCGTTGAAGCAGCCATCGGACCTGGACGAATGGCCTTAGCGTACGTTTTCGTTCCGTTGGACTTCAAACCCCTACACTCCTACCATATCCGTTTCTAGGCTTGTTCAAATATTAAAAAGTATGACTGGCAGAGAGCTAAAGCTGCATCATCCTTATCTTAATCAAGTAGCGTGGAGAAAAAATTCATTATGGAGTAGTGGTTATTTTGCTTGCTCAGTAGGAGGTGCGCCACTGGAGGTTTTAAAGCAATACGTGGCTCAACAAGATAGACCACATCAAGCCTTCTTCGAAGGCGTGACTATCCATCCCTCGCAGCAAGCTGCGGGGCTTTACGTCAATTTTGGTAAACGGCGGTTCGTTCCGAAGGGATAGCCTGCATTACGATACCGTGATGCCTGACAATCTTCCTCAGCGGACTGGCATCTACAGCTGTTACACCGGTACCGGTTATTACGATCGTTCTTGGTCAGTTGCTATGTATAACGATGGTCCTCGCAACATTGAAGGTCGTGGGTATGAATCTACGCTGCATGTGGACCTTTTAGATGTCGAGTCCTATAAGGAGCAAATGACCTACCACGAAAATGCGGCTCTAAGCGTCCACCCAGGCTCTTTATTCCAAAAGGACCTGTTTCAGCAAGCATCAAGAAAGCCGAAAGAGGTCGGGGACCAAGTTTGCTCATTTTTAAATGAATATGGTGAAGTTCTTGCTGTCCATGGCGATATTCTGAACGTGGATGTACTTGGACAATTGATGTCGGATATTCCGGGAGAAGCTATTTCATCTCCGAAAGCTATCAAGCTTGCCATAGAAAACCGCAGACAAAAGCGCGTCTCATCAAAGGACTGGGCACCTGCTATGTAGATCCAAGCAAAACGATCGATACAGAAAATAAGTGACTCTCGATGTACAGGGATGTCACAGATGAAAAATATCAAAGCTTTAATCGCAAAGGGCTCTTTTACAAACACTAGAAATACATGATGAAGAAGATTTTATGTCTATCACGGCAACGATCAAATGTGACGCGCTTGGTTGTCACAGAGAATTTGATGCACAAAATCCAGGTGATCTAAATGTACACAGTGAGCTTGGCGCCAAGGGGTGGATTCAGATGATTATGATACGTATTACTGCCCAAAGTGCAGGGAGGAAATTAAAGAAGAACTAGGGTGTGAAGCAGATGAGTGACGAGAGGATTTTAGACAAGATAAAGAAAAGTATGGCCCTAGCTAACTCATCCGATGGTAACGAAGTAGCTACAGCACTAAGGCAAGCTCAAGCACTGATGAAGAAGCACGGAATTGGCTGTGATGAAGTGAAACTGTCTAACGTCGAAACCGTCAAAGCTAAGGCGGGGAAAAGTCAGAATCCACCTAGATATCACCAAATGCTGGTTCAGTTAATATCAACAGCATTTGCAGTTAAACCTATCTATCATTCTGGTTTTGATGGAGCGGACATCGAATTTATTGGCTTCGATTCCCAGCCAGAAATTGCAGCTTACTGTTATGAGGTTCTATATCGGCAGCTACTGAATGACAGATCGTTCTATCAGAAGACTCTGAGCCGGTTCAAACATGCAAACAAGATCCGTAAGGCAGATCTGTTTGCTGAATCATGGGTATATGGAGTATCAACCAAAGTAGTTAAGTTTGCTTTGACTGAGGAGCAGTCAGATATACTTAACAAGTACATCGTTAAACGAGGCGATGACTTAACCAAAGTCGCTGAACGTAAGCATAAGGCCAAGCGTGAGGATGGAAGCGCTATCTACCTAGGTGGTCAGGCTGGTCGCAACGCAGATTTATTCCGCGGTACTGGTCAGGATAAGCGTGCGGCATTAACTCATTCATAAATAGTGTCCCAGATTAAGCTTGACTTTCCTGATTCAGAGCCCGTCCGCAGTCAAAAAGTCAATAAAGCTGTTTCTGGGGACTGCTGTGCTTTATACTCATAATAAGTACATGTACCTATTATTGTGAATCCTAACCGATGAAGAAGCGTATTCCAGTTAAAGAGCTGTTAATCGATCCACGTATTGGCCATAATCTGCAGGATCTCTGCGAAAAAAATGAGCTACTAGAAAGTGACTCGTTATCAGATAAGCTTGTTAGAACCTTGAGACTACTAACGAAAGAAGGGGTAGATCCATCATCTCTTAGCTATTCTGAAATTCAAGATTTGGCGCGTGCCGCTGGTATTTCAGACAACCTGAGTCGGACCACGATTAAGCAAGCGCGAGAAATGCTGTCTGTCGGTGGCCGCACCCGCGATCAAAGCAAAACCGATATGGCGCTCTACGTCGTTAACAAGAAACTGGCTGGCCTTTTTCTGATGGACGATGAGCAATTTGATGTCGCCAGGGTTCACGCTGCAATTGCAGACCTAATTATCCCGATCGTTCTTCTAAAAGCCCAGTACGCCAAGACACCCTCCAAAAACTTCATCAAGGTGGCGCCTTACGCAAACAAGCTTGCCGCTGGCTCTAACGCTGGCTGCGAACTACTTATGACGCTTCTTGAGAATCCTGATACAGGGTTCAACTACAAGCACATGTGCAACCTAGTGCTCAAAAATACTCAAACGCATTTGTCTTATGCTACGGTCCAGAAAATAGAGAAAACCGCTGAGTGGGCTGTTGAGTCCTTCCGCACACACGGAAAGGACGTGGAGGCTGTTGTTGAGGTGGCACTTAAATTAAAACCAGCTATTAATCAGCTTAAGGCGATTGATGCCGCCGAATTGGCTAATGTTGTTCCGACATTACTGGTAACTGCTCTTGAAGCTGCAATATTAAGTAAGGGCATTGGCCGTCGCCAATTGTTCAACCACATCTAGAGAAGGAGGTGTTTTGTTAGCCCCTAGGGAGCGCGGCATGGTTGTAAGAAAGCACTGTAATAATCCGTCTTTTGACTTCCTCCTCGCCGTGAACGACGAGGATTCCTTAGAACCATTACAGTCCTAAGACTAGGGCGACTTACGCCGCTACCTTTCCTTCCGCAAGTGGGAGCAACAAATTAGACCGTTAACTTTCTTGACCTACAGACCGCCCCCTTTAGTGATTATTTTTTGATCGAATTTAAATTGAGCCGTTAACTTTTGGTAAAATTACGCATCATTACGGTGCAAGAAATCCATACAGAAATTACCTGCTACAACTTCTAATTTATCCATCAATGAAAGTGTCTAGGGAATGTGCGATTAAGTTAGCTAGTTAGTACGAAGTCACACCTGACTTGATTTGCTTTTAAATTTGCTCAAAACCTTAGTTTTTAGTGTGTCTTATTCCCTAGTTGGAGCCTTTAAAGCTCCAACTACCATCACCCAGACGGATTAACCCCGTGCAGACCTTATCATCTGATCCACTCGCAGTAGGTTTCCCAGTGCAAACAACACCGCGAGCTTGTTGTCATTTTTTTATAATCCTTTATAGGCTACTTTTCGGAAGCCAAACTGGCACTTCAATATGCGAAACGGGTGCTCGACTTTTGCTCTGATGCTCGCTTTTATGTACTCAGTATTGATGGGGGTTTTATTAATGCGGGGATGTTTCTTCCATTTCCTAACCTTGCTTGGCATCTCCGCAATCAACCAGTCCAGCTTCTTATTTTTGGTTTCCTCACGTTTTTCTACACCACGATAGCCTGAGTCAGCAGAGACAAACGTCTCATCGCCATGCATGAGTTCAGTGATTTGGTTTAGATCATG
>NZ_LIQF01000022.1 GCF_001418205.1 Marinomonas fungiae
CAATCGGCTTTTGCTTACGCTCAGCTCTTGTGGCGAGCTCTTTTGCTTGGGCACTGGTTGTCTCAGTTCGACTCGGACGCTGTGAAGCCTCTTTGTTCTGAATTGCTGCCGCCAGTTCTGCGTCTTGTTTGGAGAGTTCTAACAGTGCAGTAAGCCCTTTAGAAATAGATACTTTCAGCAGTAACCCTTGCTCCTGAACTCCATCATTCATGGTTACAGTTCTGGCCTTACGTGTCGGGTTTGCGGGATCTAATTCAAGCCAGTCTAATCGACTGAGTTCAGCAAGCAGTTTTCGGGGGGCACACCAGGGTCTTACGGCATCGGGATAGCGGATCAGTATCTGTTCACCAACCACAACCAGCGCGCTACTGGCCTCTGGGAGCCACGCCAAAGATTCAGGGATATTCAATGCCTCTGCATCGTGCTGGTTTACGTTAATTGAGATAGCGCCATCATATGAATTGTTAGGCTTTTCACATCCATCAGCTGGAGCATTTTCATTTGCCTGAAGGTGATTAACATCACTGGCATGACGAAGTTCATCATCTTGTTCGGACGGTTTTGTCGATGGCGACTTAGCCGAATTGCTATGTTCGATTGATGATGACGCTTCAGACAAGCCTGGCTGCTCTCTGGAACGACTCTGAGGCTCTGCTTGTGTTTGCTGTGTTGCTTCCCACTCAGATTTGCTAAACAGTCTCACGCTACTTGGTACATTCGAGCTGAACAATAAATCGGCCTCAGATATATGAAGCATGGGTAACCAGATTGGCTTGTCGTCTTTGATCAGCACTTCAGGGGCAAGACTTTCATATCGCTCATTTGAGACGGATTTAGTGGCCAATCCTCGCTCAATAAGGATGTCCGCAAGGGTATCGGGGTCTCTTGGGATGCCAGGTATCTTGTCTTTGGCCAATAGCTCAATGATGTCCTTAGCCGCGCTTTTCCAAACCAGGTAAAGATTGGTTGATTGATTCGATTTTCGTACCCAGACTCTGGCGTCTCGCTGATTGACTAACCACTGGGAACTGGCAAGCAATCGCCTCATGGCATCAAGTAGATAGCGTTCAACTGGAACACCAAGGGCATTGTCGTCAACGGAAATTCGTTGAGATTTGAGGTCTCGCTGTACACTGGTTTGGTCGGCTTCAATGACCAGTTTAGACAGGACATGCTCTGGATCGGTATTGCCAATTGCCTCCAGCATGGCTTGCAAAATTTCAGGGCCCGGTTGGGTTAACCAGGCGAGCAACTCAGGTGTCATCACCCGGTTTAACACCAGAATTGAGAATTGCTCGTGCCGCTTGCACCGTCCGTCGCGCCAGCGAATGAAATAGCGTTCAATGCTGTTATTAGTGGTCCACTGAGATAAGGTTTCTAAAAACGGGTTCCACTGATAGCGTCCATCTTCGTCTGTAATGGACAAGTCTGAAACAGGCTTACCAATATCATGGAACAAACCGCCAAGAGCCGCCGCAACACGCCACCTTGGTTCTAGCTCTTTTTTCTCAACCGGTGTGCCACTGGCAACAAAGATGATCCCTTCCGCTGCTTGTGCCGCCCAGAAAGCAACTTCCAACGAATGACGTAATAAACCACCAGCACCACTGTGATGATGATGCTCAGAAGCTGGCAGCAAGTGGACATAAGCAGCCAGATGATCAATGCAGGGCTGAATTAACCGTTGAAAATCACGCTGGTTGAAGCCAAGTACCTGGCGAAGTTTGGCAATTAGCTCGTCTTGTGTGGACTGCAAATCTTCAGGTGACGCAGCTGGCAACCCCTTCAGAAATGGCGGATAGCGCGGAATTTCTGTATCCAGTTGCGATGAAAGCTCTGGTAGTGCTTTGGTTTGAAAAAATAGGTTTTTGAACATAGTGAACCTCCGACACGATAGTGTGAAGGTTCATTAGCAACTGAAGATGTTAGATAGCCGAAAGAAATATGCATTTATCTGTAGTTGTTTTCGTTCTAGTGAAAAAACCGACAGTTACATTACAGTGTGGGGTAAGACAGCTTTTCATTATAAGACTGGGCATCATCTTCCCAAACTAGCCGAACAACATGCTTTCGTTTCGTTTGCATATGAACAGCGGCTATTAGCTCAACGGCTTGATACTTTTCGAGGCTTTCCATCGGAAATTTGTCAGTCACTTCTGATTCAATAACTAAATCGTTACCTTCGGGGAACTCAATTCTGACGTTTCTTGCAGTAGCAGCACCTTTATTCCAAACCTTAAGCCGATACTTACTGCTGCCAAGTTTTATAATTGATGCACCAAGGTCAGCTTGCTTTCCTTTCAGAGCATCTTCATTTTCTTTTTCCAAGAGAATGGTGTTTAGCTTTTCTTGGCTTTCGACAAGTGACTTCTGCCTCTTATTAAAGCTGACCGTTTGCCATGTTGCGTAGCCAGATAAAAGGAAAGCTAATCCGGCTATCACATCACCTGCATCAATAGTTACTGGCATTACCTAATCCTTATATTCTTGCTACCAGAAAAAGCCTTTTTCAAAGATTTACGTAGTTCGTCTTGAACGTCTTTTAAAACTTCTTCCTTGATTTCAGAAAGGTGCTCATCAATATTTTCGCTATTCTCTTGAATAAGCTCATCTTTATTGAACTCTCGGCCACAAGATGCACAAGTCATTACTTGTATTGTTTCATCGCGACCGTCTTCGTAGGAAAAGTCCGAACAACCACAAGTCGGGCAAAGCAAGCTTATGCTTCTATTGTACTTTTCAGGATTCATGCTATTTCTCCGTCACGTAAACAGCCATACTTAAAATTTAACCGCATGAGTGAGCGACATTTAGACTCAATCTGCTGGCTGAATCTTCCAATTATTGTTATGAAACTAAAAGTGAGCTGTCAGCCAGATGAACTGACAGCCCGATATAAAAACGAAAACAACTAGCCGCTTACGACTTCCATCAATTTCGAGTAACTCGTTACAACATCATATTTGACGTTTTCACTCGTTATCTCTGCATTAATTTTTTCAAAGAATTTCCTAGCACATTCAATCTTGCGATCTTCTATGCCACGCAATTCAAGCGAAGACATCGTTCCTTTAGTCTCTGCAATAAAGTAAATGTGTTTAACACTTCCTTCTTTGAAAGAAATCGCCCAATCAGGGTTGTAGTCGCCAACAGGCGTCGGTATCAGAAAACCACGAGGCAGTTTTGCATAAACCACGACTTCTTTGCTTGTATCGAGCTCGGTAACAAAGTCTCGCTCAATACCTTGTGAATCGACGACAACATAATCATAAATATGCTTATTAACGCCACTAACGGCTTTTGTCATATCTGTGATTTTTTGCTCTGCCGTGAATATATCAACATCATAAGATTCGTTCGTTGGATCATATGATAGCTTCTCGATAATCACAGATGCCTTTTGCTCTTTCACAAGGCGTGAAGCCTCAGCGAGAAAATGCTCAGGGTTCTGCTTAAATTGTGCAAATACTACAGGTTCTATACCCATCAGTATTTCGGCGACTGTTTTGCGAGTCAGCACACAATTTTCAGCCAACTTACCAACCAAGTCATAACGAACAGCAGAATGAATGCTCGATTGATGAGTTTCAGTCTCAGTGTTTTTCACCTTGAAACTTTGTCCAGCTTTGAGTTGTTCGTCGGTAATGCCATCCAATTGAACACCATCTTGAATGGTGTATTGAAGAGGCGTTACCTTAAGTTCATTGTTGAGAACCCGAATACAATTTTTAATCAACTCAGATGAATCAAAATCAACCTTATAAACCGCTTTGCGATTGATTTTGTGCCAAAGCTCCTGAAACTCTTTTTTATCAAAATTAGCATTCAAAGGATTGTTTTTAGGTTTACGATCATCACCAACACCTGGCAATTGCGCTTCACTATAAACACCATCTATCAGAGTCAATATTTGCTCTCGATAAGGCTCTAACTCAATAGGCATTGGCGCTAACTGTCCACTAGCCTTAGCCTGGTGGAATGATGGCGCAATTGAATCGTCAGCTTCATTGGTATAATCATTTTTAAGCAAATACTTATAAATTTGCTTAGCCATGACAGGTGTTACTTCTACATGTCCATCAGCCGTTGTAATTGTCTTACCCGTAAAATAAGCTTCATCTGCTTTTCTAGGTCTCGCTGAGAGAGACTCGCTGATTTCTTTTTGCAGATTCGTGACAAAGTCTTTATAGCTTTCACTTGCAATCACCGACAAAACATTAATTTCATGCACAGTTGCCGGATGGTCTTGTCTGTCACCATGTTTATTGACGGCCAGACGTAAACCACGCCCAACTTCTTGACGACGAGAGATAGTGTTGTCGCTGTGTTTTAACATACACATGACAAATACGTTTGGATTATCCCACCCCTCGCGCAAAGCCGAGTGTGAAAAGATAAATCGAGTAGGCTCTTCAAACGAGAGTAACTTTTCCTTATCTTTTAAAATCAAATCATAGGCATCTACATCGTCTGATAGCCCGGCATCTTCACCACGGACTTTAAAGCCGGGGTTCTGAAGACGATTTGATTTCTTATCAATTGAGAAGTAACCATTATGCGTTCTAGAGCCTTCAATGGCCGATAGATAGGCTTTATAGGCTTCAGTCTGTTCACTTGGCAAAAGGGACAACTCATCAAGATACTCCTGTACAAGCAAGGAATACTCTTCTTCAAAGACGCGAGCATAATCACCTTTTTCATCGGCTTGAGAGTAGTCTCTATACTTTGCGACTTCGTCAATAAAAAAGAGAGAGAGAACCTTTATACCCTGGTTAAAAAGTGTTTTTTCTTTTTCAAGGTGCGCTTTAATTGTCTCGCGGATCTGTATTCGGCGAATGGTCTCTTCGGTCACGTCTCCCGTGGCATCGCCCGCGGTTAAAGCATGGCCATTTTTGAATTCAACCGTGTCGTTAATCGCGTTGACATCAGTAACCACAAAGTCACGGTACTGGTCCAGACCATTGCTAAGATCAAAAAGATTATCGCCCTTAGTGACCTTCTTGGGTATGCGTTTAATGCCATTTTGTTGTTTAACTTCGATCTCAATGCGAGCCACTGGCATTTTTTTCGAGATCTCGATGGATTCCAAATATAGATAGGCTGTCGTTCCCGCCAAGCCTTTTACTGAAATACCACGAACGGCAATTTTCTTAACCAGCTTATTGTTATAAGCGTCAAGCGCATCCAAGCGATGCACTTTATTATGTGTTGTCTTATGCGTGGCCGAATATCGAAGTACCATCAGTGGTTTGAATTTGGCTAAGGCATCTAATGTCTTCTTACCTTCCATCTTCTGCGGCTCATCCAAAATCAGGATTGGACGGTTTGCACTAATAACATCAATAGGACGCCTAGACTGGAAGTCATCCAACTCTTCATAAATACGTCGATTGTCTTTTCCTGACGCATTAAAGGCTTGAATATTAATGACCATGACATTGATGCCACTGTCAGAAGAAAAACTCTCTAACTGGTGCAATTGTTTCGAGTTATAGATAAAGAACCGAGCCTTTTTACCGTCGTAATTCTGAGCAAAATGCTCACCGGTGATTTGCAGCGACTTGTAAACACCTTCACGAATGGCGATGCTAGGCACTACGATAATAAATTTGCTCCAGCCATAGCGCTTATTCATCTCAAAGATGGTTTTGATGTAGCAATATGTCTTACCAGTACCGGTTTCCATTTCGACATCGAGGTTTATCTTAGAGCTAGCATTGCAGACTAACGCTTCTGAAACAGGGAGGTTCTGCCTACTTTGAACACCATGGATATTCTGCAATAACTGCGATTCAGTGATTGCGAGTTCAGCATTTTTAAAACCATCCTGGTCGCTCATATCCCAGCCAGCGTTGCCAAATTTATCTTTGGCAACGCCAGGATCGATTCGGTAGGTTACGCCGGAGGTATTAGGTTGCCCCGCAAAACAGTCAACAACCGATTCTACGGCAACAGTTTGATAAGGTTGGACTTTGAACTTTAACTTCATACTCCCTCCTTATATCGCTTTAACTTCAGTATGTGGGGACACTTGCTTGAAAATCTGCTCGGCATTAATTTTTACTGCATCAGACTCAAAGCCGTCATCACGGAACACTACGCGAAGTGGTTCTTTTGTGGCTAACTCTTTAATCAAAGCTTCATTTATGCGCAGGTCAAAACAGGCCACCAGTGCATCATCATCGACAAAGAATACCGATTTACCTTGAATCGTTTCTTTTCTAATTGGCAAGGTTAAATCGACGCCCCAATCAAGTAGAACCTGGAAAAGTAAATCTTCATCAGTGCGGTCTGCTTTAATATTATCTACCAATAAGTCTAACGAACCCTGCGATACTTGATCTGGCGAGTAGTAAACATCCGCCATGTTGGAGGTATCCACTTTAAGTACTCGGAAGCCAACGTCTTTATTCCAGTCTTTGTGGCACTCGCCTGCTAATATTTTTGCGCCAGCTCGGCGGATACGTTCCTTGGAAATTTCTGCAATTGTTTTATAGCCTGCTTTATAAGCCTCTGACTTTTTGTCACATTCTTCAGGGAGCTGAACCATAATAAATTTTCGGTTACCGCCATCTTCAGCATTTAGTTTCATTACAGAGTGGGCAGTTGTCGATGATCCAGCGAAAAAATCTAGTACAATTGAATCTCTATCAGTAACAAGTCTAAGAATCCTTTCAATCAATCGAACAGGTTTTGGATTAGTAAATAGCCCTCCTAAATCAAGCTTTTTTAATTCACTATTTGACTCGTGATTATGTCCAACCTCATCATATGGCCAAATCGTGACTGGCGTCACACCATCTTTTATTTCCGATAAAAAGCTTTTCCTTGAAGGGGTTTGATTACCATCCGAACCAAACCATATCTCATTTCCTTCATCCATCCTTTTCATTGATTCGTCATTAAATCGTGAGCGTATGCCCTCTCCCCCTTTAACGCTGCTCCTCAGAGACGGCTATACGGTAGTTATCTGCGGCCGTAGTTGAGCAGTGTGGTTATTGAGCAGTATCTCGCACCATAAAAACTGTATGAATATACAGCTTTTATGCTAGGCTTATCTTGTAGAGCAAGGTGAGTGAGATCTCTTTATGAGCCGGGTTTCCCCAAAAAGTTTTCCCCAAGGTATCATTACGAAAGGCCACACAGATAAGAATTTCCAGTTTCTGGTTCTGTCCGGTAATGTTTTGCTTCTAATTCAATCTCACCTTGCTAATTTACCGCCGTCCCAGCTGCTCCGAGGCGAGAAATCCATAGTAACTGCGGTCTACCGCGATCTCGGCAAACTGGGCATCCTGCGACTGCCCCGTAAGGTTCTGACCCGCTACCGCCATCCAATAGCGCCAACGACTGGTCAGTTGCTCCTCTTCCGGCAGCTTGGCGATCAGGTGCTGAACCTGAACCCAGTCCTGCTGGCTCAGTGCCAGTCGGATGCGCCATTCGGTAATCTCAACATCCTGAAAATCAGGATCAATTTTGGCCACCAGTTCAGGGGCATCATCATAGAAGCGAAGCGCCAGACGCACGCCCAGATAGTGATTCAGCTCCGCCTTCTCTTCCGGGGTAAAGTTAAGATGATCTCTCAAGGATAACCAGCGACGGGCAGCAAGCCGCATATCCTTTTGCGCCAGACGACGCACGGCATAATCCACGATAATACGGTGGGTATGATTAGAGGCGGAGAAGGTTTTCGGCTTTAACCAGCGTTCCGGATTACTGCGCACCTGCCACAACAGGCGGGCACTTTTCTTACCATCGGGCTGATCGATCTTTTTCTCTGCAAAACGTGCCAGCGAGAAATTGCGCTCGCGTACCGCATTCCAGAAACGTATCTCGGCAACCGGAGAGGTCAGACCGCCCCTACGCTGCCAATAGGCAAACACAGAGTCACAGCTTTTCGGTTGCGATTCCCCCTGCACCCAGACTTCAGCCACCTTATCCAGCTGGGTCGCCAGATAGCCCTGCTTCATCTCCGCTTTCAGCATCAGACACTTATAGTGATTGCCACGGGGCTGAAACAGCTGATAAGACTGGCGATAACCCTCCCAGTCATTGCGGGCGGCCAGGGTATTGAGCCACTTCTGTTGCAGGCTCTCGGCCACCGGCAGGTGCATATTCTGTTCAATGAAGCGATTAACCTGGTCAGCACTCAGAGATTCCAGCTGACGGGAGATCACCTGGGCTTCCAGATAAGGTTTTAACGGATAGTTTTCCAGCGCATCAAGATTCTGACGTACCTGAGATAAGCGTCCTTTGGAAACCTGATCGGAAAGCTGCTCGAATAACTGACGCTGTTCCGCCAGCTGAGCATTGTTATGCAAAGCCGCCGATGCAGGCTGAGAGACGACCAGCAAAGCAGCGGCCACACCCAAGATTCGCTTTTGGGAAACACGGCGACAGAAAGCGGTCGCGCGGGGGATAAAATTCAGTCGGTGGGCCTGTCTGAGCACACCTGTCCATCGTTGCTGCATGAGTGTCTCCTTAACGCTCCCTGAAACCTGATCCCAGTTGAGATCAGCCGCTATCCTGAAATCTTCCAACACACCGGAAATCATGCTGATTGGAAGTCACACATCACACGCAATAACGGACGTTCAGACTTTTTGTTTTTAAACCGGATAAAGCCATCCACCGCCACAAAAAAAGCGATGGACTAAGAATAATGTAAGAGAAATATAACAATAGCTCAAACACAGCTTTAAAAGAGTCTACAAAAAAGCGTGGCCGGAGGACACAACACACTGAAAAATAAACCTGAAACAGCCATAAGACTGCTTCTATACGGTTACCCGGGCAACTCCTGAGGCAGCCCATGGGTCAGTTCCTGACTAATCTCCGCCACCAGCCTAGCAGCCAGTCTGGCGGTGCGATCATCGTCATCCAGCAATGGGTTGCACTCAGCAATATCTGTCAGTAACACCGGGACATGTGCTGCAGCGGCTTCTTTCAGGATCAGACGGATGATTTCACATCCGGTCACCGCATCCAGCCCCAGAACGGACGGCGCGCTGACACCCGGAGCCACGGCCACACTGAAGGCATCCAGACAGATCGTCAGATAGAGGTAATCCAGCTCTGCCAGATAGTCTTTCATGTCCTGCCGAATCGCTTCCAGATCCGTGGCTTTACAATCACGATCCAGACGCCATTTAACCCCCTGCTCGCGGGCAAATTCAAACAACGCCTGAGTATTAGCCGTTTCGTTAACGCCAATGCAGTAGTAATGAAATGCTTTGTTATTGGCATGACACCATTGAGCAATCTGGCGAAACGGCGTGCCTGAACTGGGCTGAATATCCGGATTACGCAGATCCAGATGTGCATCCAGATTAACAATACCAATACGGGCACTCTTATCTTCAGCGTAAATATGCTGTGCCACCCCCTGATAACTACCCCAGGCGATCTCATGGCCACCGCCCAGTACAACAGGCTTTAGCCCATTATCCAGCAGGAAGGTGATTTTATCCGCCAGTTCACTTTGCGCGACTTCCATTGACGTATCATCACAACGGATATCACCCGCATCCCAAGCTTTTACCGGCAGGTGCCAGGCGGCATTGGACAAGGCCCGACGAATGGCAGCGGGGCCTTCTTTGGCTCCCTGTCGCCCTTTATTCCTGCGCACGCCTTCATCACAGGCAAAACCCAAAATAGCAATGCTATCCGTCTCAAAAGCATCCGCCCCAAAACCATCTGGCTTAAAAACATCCGCGGGTAATGGACTGATCTCCTGATGCCAGCGCGTGCTGACACCAGCCTCTTCACTATCAACCCGACCAGTCCATACCGCCATATCTGCGGGGTTATAGGTCATCGATTCACTCCGTTTCATTTTGCTTCCTGCCCTGCCAGCCAGATTTTTGACGGACGGTGCATATTAATGCCGTAGCTGAGTTCACTGGGGTGCTCGATTGGCCACAACACAAGATCGGCGTCATAACCCACTTTAAGCACACCTTTGCTGTTTTCTAACCCCAGTGCCTTTGCGCCATGACAGGTAGTGCCCGCCAACGCCTGCTCCGGTGTCAGTCCAAATAACACACAGCTCTGATTCATCGCGAGCAGCAAAGATGCTATAGGCGATGTTCCCGGGTTCAGGTCAGTGGAGACTGCCACCGGAATATTATGTTCAAACAACGCTTTTATCGGTGGCAGTTGAGTCTCTCTCAGACAATAGAAGGCTCCCGGCAGCATCACTGCAACGGTTCCGGCCTGCTTTAATACCGGTAAATCTTCTTCCGCCAGATATTCTAGGTGATCGACTGACAAGGCATTAAACTCTGCCGCCAGTACCGCCCCTTTGAGATCACTCAGCTGCTCAACATGGCCTTTTACCGGCAAACCATGTTTTACCGCGGCTTCGAATAAACGTCGGGTTTGCTTGGGTGAAAAGCCAATACCTTCACAGAATACATCCACCGCATCGGCCAGTTTCTGCTCGGCCACTAAGGGCAGCATTTCATTGATCACAATATCCAGATAGGCATCCGGGTCATGTTTGTACTCGGCGGGAACCGCATGCGCCCCCAGAAAGGTTCGCTTGACCGTCAGCCCGGTATGATCTGCCAGCTGCCCCGCCACCCTCAGCATTCTCAGCTCAGTTTCTGTATCAAGGCCATAGCCTGATTTGATTTCAACGGTTGTCACTCCTTCAGCCATCAGACGCTGTAAACGCTTTAAACCTGAAGCAAACAGTTCTTCTTCAGAAGCCGCTCTGGTGGCGGTCACGGTACTGACAATGCCGCCGCCTTTACGGGCGATCTCTTCATAAGACACACCCTGTAAACGCCACTCAAATTCACGGGCACGACTGCCGCCATAAACCAGATGCGTATGGCAATCGATCAGGCCCGGTGTTAGCCAGCCTCTTTGTCCATCAAGCCGTTCAGTCGCGTCAAACTCAGGAGCTTCTGCTGCTGCCCCGACCCAGCTGATTCGCCCTGCCGTGACAGCCAACACACCATCCTCTAACTGACCATAGGGTGATGCTGAGCTTGATGTCCCGTAATCCATTGTCGCCAAAGACACGTTGTGTATTAAAAGGTCACAGCGATGAGCATCAGCTTTATTCTGATTCATCACGGTATCCGATCTTGTCATGAGGCACTCTCTTTCTTATCGCGATAATTTGAATGCCATCCGTTAAACGGATGGCATTCTGTTACAGGCTATCAAAAGGTCAGAAGTCCAAACCGTCCAGCAAGCCATCATCAACCTGATTGGCCAGAGTGACCTTCAGTTTAGGCGTGCGCTCCATTTCACGCTTAATGGCGAAATCAGCTTCTTTATTCCGTGCCCAACTGCGTCGTGCAATGCCGTTGTTTACGTCAAAGAACAGCATATTTTTAAGGCGACGCTCAGCGGCTTCAGAACCATCCAGCAGCATACCAAAGCCGCCGTTGATCACTTCACCCCAGCCAACACCGCCGCCATTGTGAATCGATACCCAGGTTGCCCCCCGGAAGCCATCACCAATCACGTTATGAATCGCCATATCCGCGGTAAAACGGCTGCCATCATAGATATTTGACGTTTCACGGTAAGGGGAGTCGGTGCCACTGACATCGTGGTGATCACGGCCTAATACCACAGGGCCAATCTCACCGGCATTGATGGCATCATTAAAGGCTTTGGCAATTTCTGCCCGGCCCTGTGCATCGGCATAGAGGATACGCGCCTGTGAGCCAACCACGAGCTTGTTCTGTTTAGCGTCATTGATCCAGGTGATGTTGTCCTGCATCTGCTGCTGAATCTCCTCCGGAGAATCCCGCATGATGCGTTCCAGCACCTTCGCCGCAATCGCATCGGTTTTATCCAGATCATCCGGATTCCCTGAGGTACAAACCCAGCGGAAAGGGCCAAAACCATAGTCAAAACACATCGGCCCCAGAATATCCTGAACATAAGAGGGATATTTGAAGTCGATACCGTTTTCAGCCATCACATCACCGCCTGCACGCGATGCTTCAAGCAGGAAGGCATTACCGTAATCGAAGAAATAGGTGCCCTTAGCCGTATGCTTATTGACCGCATCGGCGTGGCGTTTCAGCGTGGCCTGTACTTTTTCTTTAAAGACTTCCGGCTCTTCACGAATCAGACGGTTTGATTCTTCGTAGCTGATATCCACTGGGTAGTAACCACCGGACCAGGGGTTATGCAATGAGGTCTGGTCGGAGCCTAAATGAACGAAGATATCTTCAGCCAGGAAGCTTTCCCAAACGTCTACGACGTTACCAATAAAGGCGATGGAGACAACTTCTTCGTTGTCCTGTGCTTTACGAACACGGGCAACCAGATCCGGCATATTGTCAACCAGCTCGTCTACCCAACCCTGCTCATGGCGCTTGATCGCCGCTTTAGGGTTCACCTCTGCACAGACAGTGATACAGTCTGCAATGTTGCCCGCTTTAGGCTGGGCACCACTCATACCGCCCAGACCTGCGGTTAAGAAGATCTTACCTTTCGGGCTTTCGCCTTTATTCAGCACTTTACGGAAAGCATTCATCACCGTAATCGTTGTACCGTGAACGATCCCCTGCGGACCTATGTACATAAAAGATCCGGCGGTCATCTGACCGTATTGGGTCACACCCAAAGCATTGAATTTTTCCCAATCATCCGGTTTTGAGTAGTTCGGGATCATCATGCCGTTCGTCACAACGACTCTTGGAGCCTCTTCAGAAGAAGGGAACAGCCCCATCGGGTGTCCGGAATACATGTGCAGCGTCTGATCCGCTTCCATCTCACTCAGATACTTCATGGTCAGCAGATACTGTGCCCAGTTCTGAAATACCGCGCCATTACCACCATAGGTGATCAGTTCTTCCGGATGCTGAGCCACAGCAGGATCTAAGTTATTGTCGATCATCAGCATGATCGCAGCGGCCTGCTGGCACTTAGCCGGATAATCCTCGATTGAGCGAGCTTTTAACGAGTGCTCAGGCTTAAAACGGTACATATAGATCCGGCCATAGTCGTTCAGCTCTTTCGCGAACTCAGGAGCCAGTTCTGCATGCCACTCTTTCGGGAAGTAACGCAGCGCATTGCGCACCGCCAGCTGTTTTTCTTCCGTACTTAAAATATCTTTTCGTTTCGGTGCCCGGTTAGCGTTTTCCGGGTACGGCTTTGCAGCGGGTAAACTCGCAGGAATGCCTTGCTTAATCGTTTGTTGAAAAAGATGGATATCATTCATTGTCAGCGTCTCCTTATGTTTTCCCGGTTTAAGCGTGTTTTACTGGCGAATCGACACAGAGCGCCTGCGTCTGAACCAGCTCGATCATGGCGTCGATATCAGGTTTTAGCAGTCTGTCTTCTTCTAACTTGGCGACTTTGCTACGGATAATCTGGTGGTTCTGCTCGATCACCTCGGAACAGGTATTCGGACGTCTGAAATCGATCGCCTGGGCGGCATACATCAGCTCAATGGCCAGAATCTTATCCAGATTGCCCAGGATCTGATTGAGCTTACGACCCGAAATACTGCCCATAGAGACATGATCTTCCTGCCCCATTGAGGTTGGTACGCTATCCGCTGATGGCGGGAAACAGAGTGATTTGTTTTCAGTGACTAAAGCTGCAGTGGCATATTGAGGAATCATCAGGCCGGAATTTAAACCACCGGATTCCGTTAACATTCTTGGCAGGCCGTGCATGCCCTCAAGCAGTAAATAACAACGACGATCGGCAATATTGCCCAGCTCAGCCGCCGCGATAGACACGTAATCCAATGCCATCGCCAAAGGTTGACCGTGGAAGCTACCACCGGAAATGGCTTCTTCCTGGCTGATCACAATGGGGTTATCCGTCACTGAGTTCATTTCGATCTCAGCTAACTCTTTCAGATGTTTGTAGGCGTTTCGGGAAGCACCATGCACCTGAGGAATACAGCGCAGTGAGTACGGGTCCTGTACTCGGTCACAGTTGGTATGCGATGCCATATTCTGGGAACCGTCAAAAAAGCCCCGCATTCTGGCGGCCACTTCTACGCAGCCCGGAAATGGTCGGGTCTGATGCAGTTCTGCTCTGAACGGTGAAGAACTTCCCTGCATACCTTCGATGCTCATAGCACCGGCTAAATCCGCTAAATCCAGCAGGTAACGCATTTTGACCAGTGCGGTAATGGCGTGAGACAGGATAAATTGAGTGCCGTTAATCAGCGCCAGCCCTTCTTTAGCTTCAAGCTCCATAGGCGCTAAGTTATGCGCTTTTAACAGAGAGATCGCAGGTACCGTTTCTGAACCCTGCCAGAACTCACCTTCACCGATTAAGGGTAAAAACAGATGTGAAAGAGGTGCTAAATCTCCTGAAGCCCCCACTGAACCCTGCTCGGGTACGACAGGAATCAGATCCAGCTCTAAAAATTTGAGCATTCTCTCAACGACTTCAAGACGAATACCCGAAAACCCCTGGCTTAATGCATGAATTTTGGTAATCAGCATCAGCTTAGAGATGGACTTGTTGATGGGGCTACCTACGCCAACCGCATGGGTGATCAGCAGGTTTTTTTGGAGCAGATTGGTCTCAGCAGGAGAGATTTGGGTATCACACAGAGGGCCAAAACCGGTATTGATGCCATATACCGCAGAATCTGAGCTGGCCATGTGCTCAACATTTTTCCGGCTGGTGTTGATTTTGTCTTTTGCTTCCTGACACAGCTCCGTTTCAACAGAGCCATTGGCGATATCGTTAACCAGTTCAACAGTGAGGGTATCTATCCCGTATTTAAACGTCATTTTTATAGTTCTCCGGTGAAAATGTAGCTGCTGGGAGAATTATATCTTGCAACTTAAGCTTTATAGATAAAGAATATCCGAGCGTTATTCCGGATTTATCGAACTAAAATAATCGTTATCAAACAAAAGCCACCGAACAAAAGATGAGAGCTGCATCGCAGCGGAGAAATTCTTATATGCAGATCCATGATGTCGACTTAAAACTCTTAAGAATCTTTGTCGCTATTGTTGAATCCGGCGGTTTATCGGCAGCGGAATCAAGGTTAAACATCGGTCGTTCGACCATCAGCTCCCATCTGTCTGACCTTGAGATCCGGCTCGGCCTGACATTATGCAAGCGTGGACGAAGCGGTTTTGAGATAACAGAACCCGGACGTGTCACCTATCAGGCCAGTCTCGAACTGCTCAGACAGTGCGAAGCCTTTGCGGCGACCGTTGCCAGCTCCAAAAACGAACTGACAGGCCGTGTCACCATCGCCACCATTGATAATCTGGTTAACGATCCGCGCTGTGGAATCTCAAAAGCGATCGCAGCACTCCGAGATAAAAGCGATTCCATTCAGTTTGAAATCAATGTGTGTGAAGCAAGGGAAGTTGAAACATCGGTTATCAGCGGGCGTTCTATGGTGGGGCTGGGAGTGAGCCGTCATCATATTCGTGGGCTGGACTACTACCCGTTACAGGACGAAGTGAACTACCTGTATTGCTCTTCAGAGCATCCGTTGTTTGATTGCGATGATGATCACCGTGAAGCCTTGCTACAGGAGGCTGAAATTGTTTCCAGCCATTATCAGAGAGATAAAGAAACCCGAAATGACGGGTTAAATTATCAGAATACCGCCACGGCTTACCATGATCAGGGCATTGCACATATGGTGCTGTCCGGGCGGTTTATCGGTTATCTGCCAGAGCATTATGCGAACCAATGGGTCGAAAAGGGTCAGCTAAAAGCGATTTTGCCAGAGCGGTATCATTACGAGATCCCTGTGATGCTGATAACACTGAAGAATGCGGTTTCAACTCCGCTCATCAAAGAGTTGATCAGTGAATTAAAACGCTGCCATAGCAACCCTTAGTCAGAACCTGTTGATCCTATGAACCCAAAGCCGGTTCAGGCCTTGGGTTCCGGGACTGATCAGAATGCCTTAGGGCGTTAATTCAGAACATCTTCAACAATTCATAGCGTCTTCAACAACAGTCTTGTTAACAACCCCGTCGAAGGCTTCATCCAGCATCTTTTGCTGGGATTCTGAAGGCTGTGAAAAACGAATCGGCCGAACCTGTTCCGCAAGCGCCTGATTATGGACAGGTACGTGGCTCATGATGTATTCCGAAAGCGCAGTAATGGTCAGCGACGGATTCACCCCCAGATTACCGGGTATCACGGAGCCATCGACCACCCTGAGATTCTGATAACCAAAGACTTCGCCTTTATCATTTACGACACCGGTCATGGCATCCCGTCCCATGGGCACACCACTCATGATATGAGCTGTCATAGGAGCCCCTGTCAGGATCTCCGTCAGGGCAGAACCCGGCTCACCACCAAGCTTTTCCGCAAACTGTTTAGTTGCCTTTTCGGCTGCGGGGAAAGAGACCGATAGTGGGCTGTCGTCGGACTTCTGAACGGCACTCAGTCCCTTACGGAATAACTTATACCAGGGACGTCGCCATTCCAGATGGATAAAGGCTTCTGAAGTCTGCATGACCAAAAACAAAATAGAGTTACGGGCTTTACCTTTGAAGCGCAGCACTTTCCAGGTTTTAAGGGGGTGCAGCAGTGTATTACCCACAAACTTCAGAAAACGTGCCACGCCGCTACCCGTGACCATAGGCACATAGGGCAGGTAGAGCCAGGTGCCATCAGAGTCCTCCCGGTATCGGGTAATCTCCATATTGGTGTCCTTATCCACGGAGATAAAGGAGCTGATACTGACGCCATCACTCACCTTGTGCTGAGTATTGTTCGCCGTGGTCAGTGTTTCCGAGTTAGTGCGGATCTGCTGGCCAAGACGATTTGAGATCGCCGACAGGCTTTTCAGCTGATCGCGCATTTTTAGCAGCAGAGGAACGGTTCCCATCACACCAGCGGAAACCACAACGCCCTGCGTCGTCAGAGTATAGATTCGCTTCTTCCGCCCCAGCCCCTCACGTATCGTCAGCCGGTAGCCTTCGCTGCCATCGCCACAGCCCTGTTGTTTGATGGGCTCAATTTTCAGCACCTCAGACTCTGCTCTGATCTCAGCGCCGTTGCGCTCGGCAAAGTAAAGGTAGTTTTTCAGCAGAGTGTTTTTGGCATTATTACGGCAACCTATCATGCAACTGCCACAGAAATTGCAGGTCGTTCGCTCCGGGCCATCACCATCAAAATAGGGATCAGCGATTGTTTTTCCCTCAACGCCGTCAGCCTGCGGGAAGAACACGCCGGTATTGACCGTCTTAAAGCTGTCTCCCCGTCCGTTTTCTTCTGCGATAACTTTCAGAGTATCGTCCGCAATATTGGTGTAGCTGTTTCTCGCCGTACCCAACATACGTTGCGCCAGCCGGTAAAACGGCTGAAGCTGCTCAAACCAGTCCGTGCGCACCTGCTGCCAGGATGGCGACTGAAACACGGAACGATCAGGAATCAGGTGCACATTGGCATAGACCTGAGAACCGCCACCAACACCCACCCCATGCAGCACGGTCACTTTACGGGTAAAGGTAAACTGGACAATACCCTTCCAGCCAAGCTTAGGCATCCAGAGGTAGTTTTTCTGATCCAGATTGGTTTCGGCAAACTCATCATCACGACGCCGTATACCTTTTTCCAGCACCAGAACCCGATGGCCTTTTTCCGTCAGGCGCAGGGCACTGACCGATCCGCCAAAACCAGAACCAATCACGATCTGGTCAAAATCAAAGGCTTGGGTACCGGAAACTCCGGAGTTATCGTGGGTTTGGGTCATCTTTTTACTCTTTTTATTGTTGTTGAGGTCTAAAATGTCAGGCGCTCACTGATCTGGTGAGCACACAGCCGCACGCTGCCACGGCAGGTTCCAAGGGAACCTGAGCGGCATAAGACATGAGGCTGGAAGGAAAACAGGCTGCAAGTGCAGCAGAATGCCCGAATCTATACAGATCCGGGCCAGCGGCTAGAGCTTGAGTTTAGCGATCAGCCCCAGCATACGATCCGCAGTTTTACCGTAAGGTGGCATCAGGAATTTCATGCCGGAAAAGGGTGCCTGATAGAAGACAGGGCGCAGTTTGGAGAAGGTCAGAAAGCCCTCGTAGCCGTGATAATGCCCCATACCGCTGCCGCCGATACCACCGAAAGGCAGATCATGCTGCCCCACATGGAAGAGCGCATCGTTCACCGATACCCCACCGGAAAGAATATTGCTGATATAGCGGTTTACCAGCGGCTTATTGTAGCTGAAGGGATAGAGCGCCAGCGGACGATCCCGATCATTGACGTAATCGATCACTTGCTGCGGATCGGTATAGGTTTTCACCATCAGGATCGGGCCAAAGGTTTCCCGCTGGTCGATGATCATCTCATCCGTTGAATTCAGTACCAGCGTCAGTGGCAACTTGCGAGTGGCGGCATCGGGCTCCTGACCCGTCAGGTTGATTACCTCTGCTCCCTTCTCACGGGCATCATCCAGTGTTTCCAGCAATCGCTGAAAAGCACGATCATCAATGACAGAGGTGTAATCCCTGCTGTGAATATTGGCGCAATGATGGTTAACCCAGCGCTGTACCTCGGCAATAAAGGCATTTAACTGCTGCTCATGAACAAAAACATAATCCACAGTTGTGCAGATCTGACCGGCGTTGAACTGCTTCACAAACATCAGCCGCTCAACGGCCTTCCTCAGCGGATATTCAGGGTCGATCACCGCCGGAGATTTACCACCCAGCTCCAGGGTTACCGGCGTCAGATGTTCTGCCGCAGCCGCCATCACTTTACGGCCGGTCTGGCCGGAACCGGTAAACATCAGATGATCAAAGGGCAATTTTGAGAAGGCGATACCCACACTGCCAGTCTCAGTGAAAAACTGCAGCTTGTCCGCCGGAAAATAGTTCGGCGCCAGCTGGATCAGCAGCTCACTCAGATGGATAGAGTTCTCCGACATTTTCACCATGGCGCGGTTACCGGCGGCAAAGGCTGCGGACAAGCCGGAAAAGCTCAGGTTCAGAGGGAAGTTCCAGGGAATGATCAGGCCAACCACACCCACCGCCTGAGGGATCACGCGGTTTTTCGCCCCCGGATAGAGCATAAAATCGATCTTACGGCGCTGAACCTTCATCCACTTTTTCAGGCTTTTCAGGGTGTGATCGATATCGTCTGCCACCGTGATGATTTCGGCGATCATGGTTTCATGATAGGAACGGTTGCCGTAATCCTTGTTGATCGCCTCAACGATCTGCTCGCGATTCTCCAGCAGCAGGCGCTTTAGATTAGTCAGATGCTCGCGGCGCTGCTGATAGCTCTCCTGCCCGTGCTTCCGAAATGCCGCCCGCTGCAGTGTCAGCGCCGCGGCCAGCTCCGGATGGTCTGAGGCCTGAAAGTCAGAAATTTGAGGTTCCTGCATTTGAGATTCAAACAGTGCTTTATCCTGTACCGACGTGTTCATAGTTCATCCTCGCAGACCGGGGCAAAGGTTTATCGAATGAGGCTACTATCTCTGATCTCAATCTTTAAAGCTTGATATTTTAGGACAAGCATTTGATTATCTGGGACAGGTGATCAGACATTGATATCCAAAACCTGAATAACAAAACCCTGTCTCCTGAAAAATAGAGAATACGCCAATGCGGGAACGCTTTATACGCGCGGCCAGTCTGGAAGGTTTTGCCGATCTGGTGCGCAGCTACAACCTGAATCCCAACACCCTGCTGGAGCAGGTGGGGCTACTGCCCTCTCAACTGCGGGAACCGGACAGCTTTATTCGCTATGAAGATTATCTGACCATTGTTGAGCTGGCCGCCAAAGCCTCCGGTGATCCGGTGTTTGGCCTCAAGTTGAGTCAGAAACAGAGTCTTGCCACGCTTGGGCTGATGGGAGCTTATATGTCCCGTCAGGATAGTGTGCTGGACGCCCTCAAAATTGCTGAGAAGTATCTCTATCTGCATGTGGAAGGACTCGCCCTGCAGCTGAGCCAGATCGACCAGCCCCCATCAAAGGAGGATGAGTGCGAGCTGCGCTTTATCAATCTGAGCCAGAGCGGTGCCGATTACCCGCAAAAGGCACAGGTGACGGTGGGCGCGATCCATAAGGTGTTTCAGGAGCTGGCAGGCCCGCAATGCAAAATCCACCGTATCAGCCTGCGACAACCCGCGCCACAAAGCGGCCTTGCTCTCTTTGAGCAGGTCTTTCACTGCGATCTGGTCTTTGGCGCAGAGTACGATGCCCTCTACTTCCCTGCATGGGTACTGGCCCTGAAACCCGCGATTAATGACAAGCTGATCGATCAGCTGCTGGACAAGGCCCTGTCGGCATCGACCAGCTATCAGAATGATGATCCCGGGCGACAAACCCTGGATCAGGTGGAAAGCGCGATTCGCATGCTGCTCTCGACAGGCGAATGCAATAAAGAGAATGTCGCTACCTGCGTCGGGCTGCATCCCAAAAAGCTACAGCGGCTGTTAAAAGACCAGAACACCAGCTTTCGGGATCTGCTGGAAGAGGTCAGAAAAAAAGAAGCGGTGCGCCAGCTACAGCAGCGACAGGTTTCCCTGACCACATTGGCGCTTCAGCTGGGGTATTCGGAGCTTGCCGTATTCAGCCGCCGCTTTAAAGAGTGGTTTGGTTTAAGCCCTTCGGACTGGCAGAAGCAATCTTCCGTTTGACCATTCCTCGATTTGAACCGAAACCTCAAACCATCAGCCATAAAAAAGGCTCTGATCACCTTTCAGCGATCAGAGCCTCTTATTTAGCTCTCAAATGAGAGCAGATAGCAAAATCTCAGCTCTTTAAATCAGGGCTTAAGCGTTTTTCGCCTTTGGAAAGCCCAGCACAATCGACACAATCCGCTTAACGGCCAAAGCTCAATAATGGACTCGTCATCGGCAGACAGTCCGGTTGTCTCTGTATCGAGCAGCACCATTGGCTGTTCATCACCTACCACAGGAGAGAGTTCAAGTGGCCAGGACTGCGGCTCACGCGTTAAAGGAATGCGTTCCAGCAATCTAAAATCTTCTGGTCTTTCTGGGATATCCGCGAGGCGCTCTAGCGGAAATGGCGCAGGGGCTCTTGTCATTGATGGTTCCTCTTCAATTCTATTGTTCGCTTTAGGTGATTTCACTGTGCCACAGGTAGTACAAAATGCACCTTGGATACCTCAGCGTTTTTTTAATCTTTCTACTGTGTGAACCCATGTATGAAGGCTTTGGCTAAGCCTTTCAGAAAGCTTTAGCTAAACCGTTTAGGTAACCCTTACCGATACCCTTTACGCATGACTTAGCCAACCCCTTTTCAAACGGTTGCAAAAGGCTTGAACCGAGTTCGACTGAGCATTTTAATGATGCTCCTGACTTCGCTTTAAGCCAGTAAATTCAATACGAAGCAGAATTTTACTAACTGTTTTTAAACCCTTTGCAAAGGGTTCAACAACCCTTGTCTGACGGTTACTCGACCCATGCGTTAACCAGTAGCAGTAACAGGATCAGTAACAGAAACAAGAGCAGTAGGCAGAAGCAGTATTGTCCAAGCCTTGCAGGCTTTGACGAGGGCAAGCGATCCCCACATCAAGCTTTTCAACACAAAAAAGAAATCACCTACAACACAGCGTCTTACTCGAACAACTACAGTTTACCTACAATTTTACTTGTAGAAATCAGCATAGCATTAGATACTGTATAAACAAACAGTATTGATTCTATTTTTTCGAGGTTCGTCATGAGTGTCTCGCTGATAGGCCGTAGCGGCGCACTTGCCTTCATCAAAGCCAAGCGCCTTCGTATTCCATTGTTCATGGAACGTGTTTCTGCTGGTTTTCCCTCACCAGCGCAAGATTATGTTGAGCAAACGCTCGACCTTAACGAGCTGTGCATCAAGCGACCGGCTGCAACGTTCTTTGTGCGTGTTGAAGGTAATTCAATGATTGATGCCGGGATTCACCCGGATGATATTCTGGTGGTTGATCGCTCTGTTCAAGCCGAACACGGTGACATTGTCATCGCTGGCATCCATGGTGAACTCACGGTAAAGGAGCTTCAACTAAGGCCATGCGTCAAGCTGATCCCAAGAAACCAGGCGTATGAGCCCATTCATATTCCTGAAGGGACAGAGTTGGAGATATTTGGTGTGGTCACCAATGTGGTGCGAAACATGCGCCGCAAGTCGTGACTATCCCATGCCTGTATTTGCCTTGGTGGACTGCAACAACTTTTACGCCAGTTGTGAGAAGCTGTTTCGTCCTGATTTAAAAGATACGCCGGTTGTGGTGCTGTCCAACAATGACGGTTGCGTGGTTGCACGGTCGCGTGAAGCTAAGTTACTCGGTATTAAAATGGGCGTACCCGTCTTCCAGATCAAAGCTGAAATGCAGCGCCATGGTATTTTGGCATTCTCGTCCAACTATACGCTGTATGCAGATTTAAGCAGTCGAGTGATGCGCACTTTGGAGGAGATGGCACCACGAGTAGAGGTCTACTCCATTGACGAAGCGTTTTTGGACTTAACCGGTATTGAGTCTGCCATATCTCTTGTCGAGTTCGGACAACAAGTGCGAGCGCGCATAGGCCACTGGATTGGGATCACCGTCTGTGTAGGCATTGCACCGACAAAAACACTCGCCAAACTGGCAAACCATGCCGCCAAAAAGTATCCAGCCACTCAGGGCGTTGTAGACCTGACCAATCCAGATCGGCAACGTCGATTGCTCGCATTAGTCCCGGTTGATGATGTTTGGGGCGTTGGTCGACGGCTTTCTAAGCGTTTAAATGCTTTGGGTATCACCACAGCCTTAGACCTCGCCAATGCCTCTCCTAGCGCCATCAGAGACCAGTTTTCAGTAGTTTTAGAGAGAACCGTCAGAGAGCTCAATGGTGAGTCGTGCATTGCACTTGAAGAGATCCCGCCAACTAAGAAACAAATCGTCTGTAGCCGTTCATTTGGCGTAAAAGTAACGCACTTTGAATTGTTACGTGAGGCCGTATGTGAATACGCAACCCGCGCCACTGAGAAGCTTCGCAAAGAACAGCAGCAAGCCAAAGTGCTGACCGTGTTTATACGTACCAGCCCCTTTAAGGACAACGAGCCGCAATACAGCAACTCCGCATCGGGCGAGTTGCTGATCCCCAGTTGCGATACACGAGATTTTATCGAACTGGCCAATCACTTACTCAAGCGGATTTGGAAGGATGGTTTTCGTTATGCCAAAGCGGGCGTCATGCTGTCTGACTTTTACGATCCAGGCATGTTTCAACCAGGACTATTCGATGACGTATCGACCCTCTCTCATAGCCAACAGTTGATGTCTGTATTGGACACCATTAATCAAAGCGGTGCCGGAAAGGTTTTCTTTGCTGGACAAGGTACGAAGAAAGATTGGTCGATGAAGCGTGAGCATTTATCTCCCGCCTACACAACACGCTGGGACCAGTTACCGCGAGTGAAGTAGCGCCGATAATTCAGTAGGCATTCACTCTTCGACGAAGCATGTTGAGCTTATCAACTTGGCGTCGAACATCACTGAAGAATTCTTCCTTCTCCATGGCCAGCGCTAGCTCCCACTCTTTGGCCAAACCTTGGCAGTCCAAAAATGAGTATCTCAGCTTCGTCTTTGAAATACGCAGACCTTTACTAAAGACTACGCGCTTGCCTCGTTGACCGTGAAAACTGTTGATGTACCACTCAATGCCAAAGCCATACTTAAAGTCTCTGATACGGACACCAAGCAGCCCCCAGTCTTTAAAGGGCTCATTCTCACGAACCTTGTAATGGGTAACCCAAAAGTCATCAACTTCAGCTCGTGCCAGCGCTTTTAGCCTGTCCGTTTCTTGCTGAAGTAAATCTGATACCTCTGCTTTCCATTGTTCATTGACGATTTCTACCAAACCAATTTCCCCATCCAATTAAACCCAAAAGCCAAAACCACTATCCGTTTGGCTTTTGGATCGAAACGCCAAACGTAAAACTGCCGTAACAATCACTGTTTGGCGTCTCGATATAAATCAACTCGCGCAATCCCATACCTGACAAGGGATGCAGGCCGATTTCACTTAAAAACGCCTAAAAAGACGTATTGCCATGAAAATACAAACCGTTTGGCAAGTTCAGGCCAGAATGCAAACGACGTTTGGCGTCTCGATTTTTTTGGCTAGGTTATCCGCCGCCAAACAGAGCCTATTCTCATACTTTTGCGAAAATGCAATAGGCAGATAGATGAAAGGATTTGTCACCTTTCTGCCCACCGCCAGTGCACCGAATCCTGATAATGACATTTGAGTGAACCGCCAGAGCACTTGGACATACCCAAGCGTGACCAGTGCGGTTGATTGAAAACCGTTAGAGCACTTTGAGTGCACAGGAGATAAGTATGTTTGTACTAGGCGTAGATATCGGTTACTCAAACCTGAAGCTGGCAATTGGCCAATCAGGCAGCGAACCGAAAACCATTATTCTGCCTGCGGGTGCCGGTCCTGCGGATCGTATGCCGGAGCGTATCGGTGGAGGCGATGATGACACTTGTTTGTATGTGTCAGTCGATAATGAGCGTTGGGCCGCAGGTGTGCCTGCTGGACGCCTTCAAGGCTGGGAACGAGAGCTTCACCCGGAATATCCCACCACAAAAACCTATAAGGCGCTTTTTCATGCCGCCTTGTTAATGGCTGAAACAGAATCCATCGATTTGGTTGTCACTGGATTACCGGTTTCCCAGTTTCATGAACCACAACGTAAGTCTGACCTTGTGCAGCGTTTAAAAGGTGTCCATCAAGTGACGCCTAAGCGCAGCATCACTGTTCATGACGTCAAAGTGCTGCCGCAGCCTGCCGGTGCCTACATGGATCTGGTTCAAACAGGTGGTGATTTGGGCTTGATTGAAGAAGGTCGCGTCGTCGTCATCGATCCCGGCTTCTTTTCTGTTGACTGGGTTGCCCTTGAGGCCGGAGAAATTCGCTACAGCTCATCAGGAACCAGTCTTCAGGCAATGTCCGTGCTTCTGGAAACAATCGATAAGCTGATTTCAGAAGATCACGGTGCCAAAGTCGGAATGGATCGACTTGAAAAAGCCATGAGAACCGGCGACTTACAGGTCCTGCTATTTGGAGAAAAAGTCGATATTTCACCTTATCTGAATACTGCCATGAAAAAGGTAGCGCCTGTTGCTCTTACAGCCATGCGCCAATCCATGCGTGACGAAAGCATTAATGCGGACTTGGTATTGATCGCCGGAGGTGGAGCCTTGGCTTATAAGGAAGCGGCCAAGGAGATTTTTTCACGAAGCAAGATAATCGTGCCGGAGCAGTCTGTTTTGGCGAACGTCCGAGGCTTCTGGTTTTATGGGGCTTGATCATGAGAGTTGTCGTCAACATTCCCCCAGGGAGCCACCCTGAACTGCTCAAAGAATTAGAAAAGACGCCGCCACGGGAACGCGCTGAGCGTCTGAGGATGCTGGCCACCTTTGGCTTAATTCACATGAGCCAACCCAATTTATCCACTACATCTGCACCGGTGGATGGCCATGCACCAGATGGTGAAGTGACTTCTATGAGTACAGCGCCAGAACCCAAAGCAGAATCACGCAAACAATCATTAAAATCAAAACTAGGGCTGGGCTTATAACATGGCGTTATCAGTTAGCTGGCTCGATGCCAGGTTAAATAAAGAAGCAAAAGAAACCGTAGTAAAAGCTGACCGAGATGGACTAAGTGCTCGGGTCTCGCCCAAGGGCAAAATTGTTTTTCAGTTTCGTTATCGGTTCGATGGCAAGCAACAGCGGGTAGACATAGGTACTTACCCACTTATGAAGCTTGCTGAAGCCAGGAATGAGCTGGATAGGTTAAGGGCGGTACTCGACCAGGGCAGAAACCCCAAGCTCTACCTACAGCAGGAACGGGCCAAGTATTCTGCCAATCAAAGCTTCGAATCGATTTTTCGAGACTGGATAGACTCTGCCGGTAAGCAAGGGCTAAAGGAGAAAACGTGGCACTACCAAAAACGCAGCAGTGAAATATATTTGCTGCCCCGACTTGGCAAGTACCCATTAACTGACATCAATGAATTGTCCTTACGAAACTGTCTTCGTGAGGTTTCGGAGTCGTCCCCTTCAAACACAGAACGTCTGGTGTCTGTGCTGCACAAGTTTTATGACTGGCTGATTGATGAACAAATTTTGGAAATTAACGCTGCCGCTGGGATCACAGCAAAAAAGGTTGGCGGTAAGAAAGGCAAACGAACTCGGGTGCTAAACGATAACGAGATCAGGATACTTTGGCGCTATTTACATGAGTCAAAAATTACTGAGAAGAACCGCATCTACATAAAATTGCTTCTGCTATTGGGCGGTCGCAAGGGCGAACTCATTCAAGCTGAAAAGCATCACTTTGACTTGCAATCTGCAATGTGGACAGTGCCCATAGAGATCCGCAAACAAGGTGAGAAAATAGGAGCGCCGATCATGCGGCCATTAATCAAACCAGCTATCGAGCTGATTGAACTGGCGATGCAGATGAGTAAATCAACTTACTTGTTTCCTGCTAACGGACAAGAGGAACTTGCCACAAATGGCTTTGATACCACTATTCCTAACAATGTGAAAATCTGGGCTCGCAGGTCGCTTGGTATTGAGATGGAACACTGGTCTATGCATGATCTTCGAAGAACGATGCGAACGCGTATGTCGGCCATCACGACGCAAGAAGTTGCCGAGTTGATGATTGGCCACAGCAAAAAAGGGTTGGATGCTATCTACAACCAATATCAGTACCTGGATGAAATGCGTCATGCTTACGACGTTTGGTATCAACA
>NZ_LIQF01000023.1 GCF_001418205.1 Marinomonas fungiae
TCTTCACGCCATCTACTGGGCTGGGCTGTTGCCAACCAAAGCCAAGACGATCCCTAACCCATTTATCAGGAGCTATCTGCCGTGAAGTTCGACGTGTTTTTAAAATCATGGCAAGGCACGCAATTAGAGAACCGATGGCAGCGGTTCCTGATTGCGGTGTTGGTGCTATCTAATTTGCTGCTTGCGATAGCGGCATTTTCTCGCAATACCGTGGTAGCTATTCAACCACCAACCTTGTCTGAAACGGCTGAAGTGTCACGAAACCAAGCCACTCAACCTTACCTTGAATCCTGGGGACTCTACCTGGCTGAGCTTATGGGCAACGTGACGCCGGGTAATGTGTCTTTCATCCGGGTTGCCATTGAGCCGCTACTTTCTCCAGCGGTGTACCAGCAAGTGGTCGATGCACTGGAGATTCAGGCAAGACAGATCCGTGAAGACCGAGTCACGCTCAAATTCCAACCCAGACAAGTGGAGTATGAGTATGAAACCGGCCATGTCTTTGTGACCGGTTATTCCTTGGTTTCTGGGCCATCTGGAGATGAACAGCGCCAAACTCGCACTTATGAGTTTGACATCGATATTGAGCAATACCGTCCAAAGCTCAGTTGGATGGATACGTATGAGGGGCAAGCTAGAACGAAGCGAGTTCGTGAAAAGTTGACCCAAGAGCAAAACCGGAGGGTGAATGATGCGAACCAAAATTAGTCGATGGATAACACCAAGCTTAATCGCAATGAGCTTGAGTGGCGTCCTGTTATCTCAAGCGTCGTATGCAGACGTGGAATTGCCGATTGTGCCAGCCAGTGTGATGAAGCAGTCTGCTACTGCAAATCCACCGGTTCAAAGCAATTCGGTTGCAGCGGATACGCCAACAACGCTACTGATGACACCGGGGGTTAATGAACTGATCCCTGTAGCACTTGGCCATCTGAATCGGATTGTGACGCCGTTTGAATCGCCTCAGGTGAGAACAACCAGTGATGCTCAGACGCAAATCAAGGGGAATGTTGTATATGTGGCCACGGACAAAGAATCACCGGTTTCACTTTACATCACTCCGCCTGGTCTGGAAGCGCCCGCGTTATCTGTCACCTTAGTACCTCGTCGTATTCCACCGCGTGAAATCACCTTAGCTATTGATGGTCAGCAGTGGCCTATTAAGGGCGTCGTGAACCGCAAAGCCGCCACTTGGGAAACAGCTCAACCTTACGTCGATAACCTACGTGACTTACTCAGACGCCTTGCACTAAATGAGTTACCACAAGGCTATGACATCCGTTTAGCTGGCCAAACTGACACAAGCCCGAAATGTTTTCAGCCGGGCTTAAAGTTTGGTTTTAAGCAGGGGCAAATTGTGTCGGGACATTACTTCACCGTCTATGTAGGACTGGTTGAAAGCTTTGCCGATGAGCCGATAGAAGCCAGTGAATTAGCCTGCCATACACCAGATATAGTGGCAAGCGCCTACTGGCCTCACAATATCTTGTTGCCGGGTGAAAAGACTGAGTTGTATGTGGTTGTTCGCAATCATCGTGAAGAAGCGGTGGAAAGTCAGCGACCTTCGCTTCTTGTGGGAGGTGAATAACGATGAAAGCACAATGGGAACAAATGAGCCCGAACATGAAGCGGGGCCTATCGGTTGCAGGTATTGCTGGTGGTCTCATCCTTATGGTGATGGTGTTTTCACCTAATCCTGACGATGGCTCAAGTAGTCGGAACCGACAGGAAACGATCCGGCACATTCTTACGGATACCAATACTCGTGATGTTGGGGTCGATAGTTTGGCTGCGAACGTAAAACTACTCAGTGAGCGCAATGAACAGTTACGTCGTGAAGTTGAGCGCTTGCGTCGTGACGTCGATTCAGGACGGCTAAGCCCAGGTTCGCCTTCTATACCAAGTGAGGTCAATGCGGAGCTGGCCCGCCTTAGAGCGGAACTTGATGATGTTCGCGCAGGAGGTGATGCAGCAGTTGAAGGCACAAATAGCCGTTTTGAAGTGCCTTTATCTGCCATGGAATTACCCAAAGACGAAAAGCCTCTGCCGTCTAACCCAGACGACTATTTTGCCAATGCGCCGCTGCCTGATCCGCTCTATCAGCAGCCAGCCAATGGCCAAGGTACACGAGCACGAGATGTTCCATTGCCGCCAATCACGATTCGTATGATTGAGCCTGAAGTGGTTGCTGAACCAGAGGTTGTTGTGCAAGAAGCGCCGCCTTTGTATCTACCGGCGGGCAGCATCATCTCAGGTACTTTGATCACCGGTTTGGATGCACCTACTCACGAGTCCGCAAGACGCGAGCCTTTTCCTGCATTGCTGAGGATTCAAAAGGAAGCCATTTTACCCAACCGATTTAGAGCGGATATCAAAGAGTGTTTCTTGATCGCCGCAGGTTACGGTGATTTGAGCTCTGAGCGTGCTTATTTGCGAGGCGAGACCATTTCATGTGTGAGAGAAGATGGTGGCGTCATTGAAACGCGACTTGATTCTTATGCCGTGGGTGAAGACGGCAAAGCCGGTATTCGTGGCCGATTAGTGTCGAAACAAGGCCAGCTGGTGGCCAAATCGATGATGGCCGGATTCCTTCAGGGCTTGGCAGGCGCATTTGATGTGAATCCTGTTCCGACGATTCAGACGGGTAATGCCGGTGATACTCAGCTGTACCAGCAAGTCATGAGCCAAGAAGCATTACAAGGTGCTGCGATTAAAGGCACCGGTAAAGCATTGGATCGAGTGGCCAAGTTCTATTTGGACATGGCTGAAAATATGTTCCCAGTCATAGAGGTAGACGCTGCCAGGAAAATTGAAGTCATAGTCACTCGTGGTGCCTCGTTGTCGTTGGCCACTTCGCAAGGGGGAGGTGCAAGAAGATGAAAAAATCCTGCATGTTGCTAACCGATCGAAGTCCGTTTCAGACAATAAGATGTGTATCCAGAGGAGAGTTAACCATGACGACATCAATGCAGAACAACCCAAAGCACCATTCAAAACAGTGGTCTAAAGCTGGATTACTTTTATTGGCAGTCGGCTCAACCTTATTGTCTGGCTGTAGTTCATTGGGTCTTGGGAGTAGTGAATATGGATGTCCAGGTATGCCTGACGGTGTGCGCTGTTTATCCGCTCGTGAAGTCTATGAGCTTACAAGTAATGGCGCTGCACCCAAGACGATTGATGCTGTGGCGACTCGAATTGGTTCTCCCTCTGGGTATTCACAATCTGATTTAGAGACAGGACTGCTGAGCCATCCAGCATTACCCGAGACGCAGCAATCTGCACCTATTCGCATTCCTTCAAGGGTAATGCGGATTTGGATTGCGCCTTGGGAGGATGACCGTGGAGATCTGAATTTATCCAGCTACGTGTTTACCGAAATTGAACCGCGCCGGTGGGATATTGGGGTGTCAGCACCTCGAACAGTTTCGCCAGTGCTACGTCCACTACAGACTCAAAGCGATTCAGCGTCAGCTGCTGGTAAGCGCGATAACTTGAGTATCTACGGAGAAACTAACGAATGACAAATGCAGTTCGCACCATTCAAACTCAGCGCCTAATGACCATTGGTGCGCTTGGTTTAATGGCGTTAATGATTTCGGAGCCCTCATTTGCGGGCACCGGTGGTGATGCTTTCACCGATGTGTGGGATACCCTAAAAGATTGGACCCAAGGTACTTTGGGACGGATCGTAGCGGGAGCCATGGTTCTGGTGGGTATTGTGGGCGGTATCGCTCGCCAAAGCTTGATGGCTTTTGCCTTGGGCATTGGTGGCGGTATGGGTCTCTACAATACGCCAACCGTCGTTGAAAGTGTCATGTCTGCAACTTTACCTGTTATTGCCAGCACTCAAGAAGTCATTGGCACAACAGTTCCAGCAATCAGCGCCGTTTTACTGGGCACCTGATAATATAGACGGCTTCTCTTGTGCAAGGGGAGCCGTCATCTCAGTCTATCGACAATGATTTTTCGATATCGCAGATCCTTGCCATGAGTACTAAAGGATCAAACGTTGACTCTTTGAAGCCAAATTTCTTGTAGAACGTTTGCGCACTACCATCAATAGCATGGACTAAGATTCCTGCTCCACCGACAGCGTTCATTGCTTGTACTGAGCGAATGATACAATCTTTTAAAAGACCGGCTGCAATGCCTTGACCTTGATGGGCTTTATCTACTCCAAGCCTGGCTAGAATCACCATGGGAATGGGATCTGGACTATTTCTTCTTAATGAACTGAAGGCTTGCTCTCTGGAAACTGATCCCATGGCAATGGCATAGTACCCAATCACTTGATGGACTTCCGTGTCATTGACCACATACACTCTCGCGGTTCCCCGCTTTTGACTCTTTAACGCCTGCTTTCTTAACCAAGTATCGAGTTCTTCGATGCCACATTGAAAGGCGTTAATCTCGTGATCAGCAGTGAGTAGGGTTGGTGCACTTATTCCCAAGGCGCTTTCCTTTTAAACAGATCTTTCATACCTTCAAGAGTCTGTGGCTCCGCACGAAGTTCGTTATCAAACGCTTCAAAAGCCTTTGCTTCTAGAACAAAATCCCGCTGTTCTGCCAGTATACTATGCGCTTCATTGAGCGCTGCTTGCTGAATGAACACGGTTCTATCAACTTTTTTTAAACTTGCTGCGGCATCGATGATGTCTCTTACCGATGGCAGTACTCGCATGTTGATTGGGGCTGTCTTTGTAGCCATGACACCATCCTCCGTATATCTACTTAATACACAGTTTAAACGGTTTTTTTGTGTAGTCAATAGATACACGCGGTGTTGTTCTTGGAACTTTGAGAGTTGGTTAGTTGTATTTCGACGGTACGTAACTCTTTTTGGTTTAAACCATTGTGAAATTTAACACCTAGAGTATGAAAAAATAGACTTAAGTAAACCAGAGGTCTGGCAGGGAGGAACCTGTCAACTTTCAGAATGATAGCTATACCGTTACCAATAGTGCGTAACAACAAGTGGCACCCTAGCAAGGCATCCAATTCTTCAATCTATCTAACCGAGTCCACATAGGACAACTGCATAGACTGGAGCCTCGATTTACATTAACGAGGACTCCTCATGCGAAAACTATCTCCAATTATTCTGGCGCTTGCGCTGTCTCCATTGGTTCAAGCTGAACCTGTGTCTGAAGTGTCGCCCGTTGGCAAAATTGACGGCATGGTTTCTTTACCTGTCACGGGTATGAAAGCGGTCGAAAGCAATGGCCGTATTGTTTTCATGTCAGACAGTGGCCGGTTCGTCATTGATGGCACGCTCTATGATGCCTGGTCGAAAAAGCCGCTTACCAGCCTTGAAGAAATTCGTGAAGCGGGTAACACGCTGGACTTAAGTCGTCTTGGCTTAAAAATGGATGATTTGAACCCACTGACGCTGGGCGAAGGCAAAAAGAAAGTGGTGGTCTTTGTTGACCCACGATGCCCGCACTGCCATGAGCTTTTGAAACAAGCTTTACCGCTAACCAAAGAATACACCTTCCAAATACTCCCTGTGCCAGTGCTTGGTCCTGATTCAGAGCGTCAGGTTCGCCAGCTTGGCTGTGCGCGTGACAAGAAAGCGGCCACCGATGCATTGCTCAATGGCCGGATTGGTAACCTAGAACAGGATGATGCCTGCAACTTAGAGCCAATGCAGCGTACCTTGGTGACGGCTCAAATCCTTGGCATTCAAGGTGTGCCTTTCATCGTCGCCAATGATGGTCGCATCAGCCGAGGCCGTCCTTATGACCTTTCTGTTTGGTTGGAGGGGCGTTAATGAAAGCCTCTCTGTATTCAGGGCAACGCGCTTCTGAGCTGTTGCCAGTATTGGCCTATTCCGACGATGAGCAACTGTTTTTCATGGAAGACCAGAGTGTTGGCTTTGGTTTTCTATGTGACCCATTGCCGGGTGGTGATGAGTCTGTTGCAGACAGGGTTAATGTTCTACTCAACAACGACTGGCCAAAAGACACTTTGCTGCAATTTGGCCTGTACGCCTCGCCTGATATTCAAACCGACCTTCAGCGAATGATGGGCTTACGGCATCGTCAATCCGATCCATTACTCAGGGCGTCGATACGCAAACGTGCGGATTTCCTCGATGGGGGCACGGTTCAACCGATAGAAGAATCGACCCAGACTCAGGTACGCAACTTTCAACTGATTGTCACCTGCAAATTGCCTTTGGAAAGTCCTATACCGACGGAGCGTGAGTTGAGTCGAGCATCCGCGCTTCGTGCTTCTTTCGCGCAGGCGCTGACAACGGTTGGTTTTCGCGTTACTGAGATGACTGACCGGAACTGGCTCGCGGCATTAAGTGCGCAGCTTAACTGGGGAAAAGATGCTTCTTGGCGTAATCCATCTCCAATTCGAAGTGAGGCAGATAAACCACTTCGAGAGCAAGTGTTGGATTATGACCGAGCTATCAAGGTGGATAGCCAAGGTCTGATGCTGGGTGATTACCGAGTTAGAACCTTATCGTTTAAGCGCTTGCCTGAGCGGATCTGGTTTGGTCATGCCGCAAGTTTTGCGGGCGATATGATGACGGGCAGTCGCGGTTTACGCGGAAGCTTTTTGCTGAATGTCACCATTCACTTTCCTTCAGCTGAGGCGATGCGATCTCGTTTAGAGACGAAGCGTCAATGGGCGGTCAATCAGGCCTATGGCCCGATGCTCAAGTTTGTGCCGGTGCTTGCAGCCAAGAAAAAGGGGTTTGATGTTCTTTTTGAAGCTTTGCAAGAAGGTGATCGTCCTATTCGGGCAAATATGACCTTAACGCTGTTTTCACCAACGGAAGAGGCGTCCATCAGCTCTGTTTCAAATGCTCGAACTTACTTTAAAGAACTCGGATTTGAGCTGATGGAAGACAAGTACTTCTGTTTGCCCATTTTCCTGAATGCCTTGCCATTTGGTGCTGACCGACAGGCGATGAACGACTTGTTTCGATTCAAGACTATGGCGACACGGCATGTGATCCCTCTGTTGCCTTTGTTTGCGGATTGGAAAGGCACGGGTACGCCAGTGATTAACTTTGTTTCCCGTAATGGCCAGATCATGAGTGTATCCCTTTATGACTCGGGCAGTAATTACAACTGTTGCATAGCGGCGCAATCGGGATCGGGCAAGTCTTTCCTGGTGAACGAAATCATCTCTTCCTACTTATCAGAAGGCGGGCAATGCTGGGTGATTGATGTTGGCCGCTCTTATGAAAAGCTGTGTGAAGTCTATGACGGTGAGTTCTTACAGTTCGGGCGGGACAGTGGCATTTGCTTAAATCCGTTTGAAATTGTTGAGGACTATGACGAAGAAGCGGATGTACTGGTTGGGTTATTGGCCGCAATGGCCGCACCTACGCAGTCATTAACCGATTTTCAGATGGCCAACCTAAAGCGTCAGACCCGTGAACTGTGGGAGAAAAAAGGTCGTGCCATGTTGGTTGATGATGTGGCAGAGGCCTTGAAAAATCACGAAGACCGACGTGTGCAAGACGTGGGTGAGCAGCTCTATCCGTTTACGACACAGGGCGAATATGGCCGTTTCTTTAATGGTCACAACAATATTCGCTTCAAAAACCGTTTCACCGTTCTGGAGTTGGAAGAGCTCAAGGGGCGTAAGCATCTACAACAAGTAGTGTTGCTTCAGCTTATCTACCAAATCCAACAGGAGATGTACTTAGGTGAGCGGGATCGTCGCAAGATTGTGTTTATTGACGAAGCCTGGGATCTGCTGACTCAAGGTGATGTCGGTAAGTTCATCGAGACGGGTTACCGTCGATTTCGAAAATATGGTGGCAGTGCTGTAACGGTAACGCAATCGGTCAACGATTTGTATGACAGCCCTACAGGTAAAGCCATCGCTGAAAACTCGGCCAATATGTACCTGCTTGGCCAAAAAGCTGAAACCATCAACGCACTCAAAAAAGAAGGTCGCTTGCCACTAGGTGAAGGCGGCTATGAATACCTGAAAACGGTTCATACCGTCACTGGTGTCTATTCCGAAATTTTCTTTATTACCGAGATGGGCACCGGGATTGGCCGCCTCATCGTCGATCCGTTTCACAAGCTGTTGTACTCGTCCCGTGCAGAAGATGTAAACGCGATTAAGCAGTTAACGCGCAAAGGCCTTTCTGTTGCTGATGCCATTTCCGAGCTGTTAAAGGAGCGAGGCTATGAATAAGTTCACGCTTTGGCCATTTATGGCCTCTATTACTTTGTCTGTTGCTGGTAGCGGTTTAATGACCAGCTGGCTCTTAATGAAAACACTCGAACCCATCCACAGCCAGTTGGCGTTAAGTACGCCCATTGCAGTCGTGGATTTTGGGGAGGCGGTGTTGTCACTGGGCCCCAATGCCAGCGAACAAGACATCGAATCCAGGTTGCTTCAGACCAATCAGCAAATTGAAAAGCTAAAAGCAGCCGGTTTTATCGTGCTGGATGCCCAAGCGGTGGTGGGTGCTGATGATTCCATATTTGTGCCAGTTGGCTCAAAGGAGGTGTCTCATGCAGATACTCCGTAAAAGAATGCCTTGGCGGCCATATCTCATTCGGTTGACCGTTCTTGCGTTAATCATGGCCTTGGTAGGCACCTACGCCATGATGCGCTACCGAATAGGTATTGATACCCAGCAAGAGCGCTGCCTGCCTGATACCACGGTGTATCTGATTGACCTATGGAATAAAGAGCCCGTTAAGGATGGTTTGTATGCCTTCCACTCAAAAGGACTCGCTCCGTTATATAACGACGGTACTCGGATGCTGAAACGCCTAACAGGGATGCCAGGGGATGAAGTCAAGGTGACCCCTGAGCATGTGCTGGTGAATGGTGCTGAAGTCTCTACCGGCATGGCATTAGCCCAGCGTCTTGGTGTGGCGGAATCACAATTTAGCCGCTCATTGACGCTGCAAGAAAACGAATATTGGTTTTCCGGTGAGGCCGCAACGAGTTTCGACTCCCGTTATTGGAATGCCGTTAAGCGCGAGCAGATTGTCGGTCGCGCTTGGCCACTTTGGTAGGAGGTGGATGATGAGAAGACTATGCCTCTTATTCTTGTTGGTTGCTCAATTGTCTTGGGTTCAAGTGTCCTGGGCACAAGAGCCTTTTCCGTTGTCTGACGAGGACAAAAAGATCGTCGAAATGAGCCGCAGCATTTTACAAAGTGCTGTGGATGGCTCATCTGAATTTATTGAGCCTTTTGCACCGGTTGAACAACCTGTGTCGCTCAAACACAGCGATGAATGGTTGATATTTGCGTCGTCCTCATTGGGTGATTCCTCACTGAAGCAGCTATTTAAAGAGGCCAGTGCTACCGGCGCTATTGTGTTGTTTCGGGGAATTCCTGAAGGAAAGACCTTGGGGGCGGCTATCCGTGATTGGCATACGCTGATGGTGGGACTTGATCCTGTTCCTCAGGTTCGAATCGATCCGAAAGCCTTTGTGCACTGGCGGGTGACTAGCGTGCCTGCCATTTTCCGCATAGAAGATGACAAGGTGACTGCAAGTGCACTAGGGGTTTACAGCAAGGACTGGTTGCAGCGTCAAATTGAAACAGGCAATACCGGTTCATTGGGTCAACGCGGTCCTATTCATTCCATTTTAGAACCGGATTTGATGCAAGTGGCGATGCAGCGTTTACAGTCGCTTGACCTGGGCGCGTTAAAGAAAAAAGCCATTGAGCGTTTCTGGTCTCGCCAAACTTTCACTGACTTACCCAAAGCCACGCAGTATCGGATAAGAATGGTTGATCCAACCATCGTCATGAAGCGGCCACTATTGGATGCCAATGGCCGAACATTGATCCCAGCAGGAACGCGTATTAACCCGCTAAAAGCCTTGCCATTTACTCAGCAGCTCGTGGTGTTTAATGCGTCGAACGCTGAAGAAGTGGACGCAGTAGCGCATTGGCTTGAGGGCCAAGATAGGACGCTGCGCCGCATTACGCTTATCACCACGCAGCTCGACCGTGCTCAAGGTTGGAATAGCCTCAATGCGCTCGAAAAGACATTGGACAGTCCGGTTTATCTTCTCAATGCCTCGCTAAAGCAGCGCTTTGATTTGCAAGTCACCCCATCGTTTGTTCAAGCAAAGGGACTCGCGTTTGAAATAGAAGAAATTCCAGCAAAGGAGCTTGTTCATGAAAAAGCTCAATAATACGTATCGTCTGATGCGGACTCTCGTTGTCATGTTTGTCCTAAGCGCCTCTATTCCTGCAAAAGCCGAATTGACTTGCCCAGACGCGGGGTTATTGTCCGGCAAGTTGCTGACGGATGTTTGCTGGTCATGCATTTTTCCTATCCGGGTTGCCGGTCTTCCTCTTGGCTCTGGCAATGTCCCAAGCGGCGCATCAAATAAGTCATTTTGCTTATGTGAAGACAACTTAGGCGTGCCAAGGCCAGGTATTGTTACCAGTATGTGGGAGCCAGCGCGTTTGATTGAACTGGTCAGAACGCCAGGTTGCTCGCCTTCCCTGGGAGGGATTCGTTTACCGTTAGGTGATAGGCGACTGCAAGGTGGTCATGGCGAGGGTGAATACGATACCGGTGATCTCGCTTTCTACCATTACCATTATTATGCCTTTCCGCTTTTGGTCATGCTCGATTTGTTCATGGATGGCAATTGCAATGCCGATGGTTACATGGACTTTGACTTGATGTATTTGTCGGAATTGGACCCAACATGGCTGAACGATGAACTGGCCTTTTTTACTCAGCCTGAAGCGGCTGCCGTTGCCAATCCATTGGCTATATCTGCTTGTACCGCTGACGCTGCTTCATCAACGCTTGGTAAACCCATCGATCAGTTGTTTTGGTGTGCTGGCAGTTGGGGCCATCTCTATCCCTTATCTGGCCACACCTTAGCCTTTGGCTCATTAGCAGAAAACACCAGCCATTTAGCGGCGCGTGCAATCGCGGCTCAACACAGGCGTGGTCTTGCAAGACGAACAATGGGGAACAGTGCGCTATGCCGACCTGTTATCGAACCCATGCTGCCGAAATCCCAATACAAGATGAGTATGTTCTTCCCTGTACCGGAAACTGAAAGTGCGCATGTCATCGGTGAAAGCACCATGAAATGGGGAGAGTGGCGAACAATACCTGGTGCCGGTGAAGATGCGCTCTACATTTTGTGGCGCTGGCAAGACTGCTGTAACTCGGGAGGTTAAATATGAAACCAACACTTTTTACCCGAGTTTTAGCGGGTGTTTTATCAATCACTATGGCGTGCTTGCCCTTACATGGTGTGGCCGCTGATGTGCAGCGCCAATCCGGCCTAAGCGGACAACAAGAAGGTAAGCAATTACTGCAAAATTGGACGATGCCCGCACTTAACGGCAATACATTGTTGGTGCCGAGTGGCAGTGGTAATGAGTCCATTAACTTGCAAGAGCTTTTCCCTGGTATGGATCAGGGCTCATTGGATGTCTTAACGGGCGTTTATGGCTCTGATGCCAGTATGAATCAATTGGGGACGCAGCGCCAAGAGAGCATGGCATCCGAAAGTGGCGCTACGAGTGAGGCGTTTCGCTCGCTACAGCAAATCAAAGACAGGTCTCGGCCAGACATGGTCAATGATCCGCTTTGGGCATTAACCGATGCGGTTCAAACTGACCCCAATCTATTAACCCAAAGCTTCCCAGGCTGTGAGTCTCAAGGTGAAGGCAGCCCAAACTACCAGCAATGTGACAGGCTCAATACAGCGGTTAACAGCTGCACTATTACTCACGATTACACGGCTGGCATCATTGAGCATGTTTTAGGACCAATGAACCTTCGCTCTTGTGGTGAGGGATGTCTTGAAGTTTGGATTGGACGAATTGGCGACAACTACTGGAGTGGCCGTTGTAAAGTGTTTGAACAGGCTATCACTCTCAAAGTCGTGAACCCCGATGCGATTACTTCAGCCGTTCTTGAGTACGCCAAATGGGATGACTACATGCAAGTGTGGCTTGGCGATCAGAAAGTCTGGTCTGGGCCGAACAATAACTTTCCACCAGAAACGGCAGGTCGCTGCGAGCTCAGTACCAGTTGGGAGCGCAATCCAAATACCGATCTCACTGCCAAGCTAAAAGCGGTAGAGCCCGGTTTAGAAGTGCCGGTAAAAATTCGCGTATCGGTTACGGGTAGTGGTGAGGGGTATGCACGCATCAAGGTGCGCTTTGATCCAACCAAGGTGGTGATGAATGATAGTTGGTCGCCGCAATCCTGTATCGAACAAGCAGCGGATATCCCGGCTAAGTTTTCAGACTACAGCATTCAATGCACGGATCAGCCGTCTTCAACCAACGGATGTACGGTGGTCAATGGTGTTTCAGTTTGTGAATCCTACTTTGCCCCAAGCCAAGTGGCTGGCATATCGCCTTTGTGTCGGCGTGTACAAGTCAGTGTGGATGATGAAAGCTATAAGGGGATTGAAAATCAGGCCTGCCAAGTGCTTGAAGCAAATCCTTCCTGTGGATTCATGTCGTCAGAATGTGCCGAGACCAATGATAAAGGTGAATGCATTCGTTTTACCGATACCTATGACTGTGGATTGCAAACCAGCGATCCAAAGTGCGTGGTATCTAATCTTATGCCGAGTAGTTTTGAGGCCTGTGAGCCTACTCAGACGATTACGCCATTCACTGAAATCAAGCATGTACCGGATTACCAGGTGTGCGAAAAGATCAGCACGCTTACTCAGTGTCAGTTAGAGCGACGTGTATCCGCTGAAACCCATCAACAAAGCTGGTCCATTGAGCGCGGTTGCTTTAGCTCTGAAACGCTCAGCTTTGTTCCACAGCACAGCAACACCATGCAAACTGGAAACGCGACGCTGAGTATTTTTGATAATCAAAATACTGAGATAAAAATCACCGAGTCGCCATCCAAGGCAAATGGTTGGAAAACGACACTCTCATTGACGGGCAATAAGGAGACGGTGACTGAGACGAAACCGTCTATTAAATACCCTGAAATGACCTGTCCAAAAGGAACTTTGGTTGGTTCATTGTGTAAGGTCGTTAATGGGTCGATTATTTCGTGGCATGAACCTCAGGAAATCACTCGTTCCAGATGCGAGTCCGGCTGGAACAAAGTCGATTTCGATACTTGCAGCCGAGAAGTTCAGAAGTGTTTGGCTCCTGCGAAACTGAGTGCTTCCTTGACCTTCTCCGGCAAGTACTTAGAGCAAGACGTTGTTCATCAATCAAGTGATCCGGGCATAGACCAATGCTTGATGCAAACGGATCAGTTTACTGCCGTGCAGTGGCAGTGTTTGGATACGGGCACAAAACGAATCGACGGGTTAACGGTTGGTAGTGGCGAGTTGGCCAATCTTGGGAGCCTTTATCCAGCGGTTGTTTCGTCTCCTGCTCATTTAACCAGTCGCGGCAGCTCTGATGGACTGGGACTCTCATGCTGGAGGGCAAGAGCAACCTACAATGCTTCGACTGCTCATCCAGAGTTCAACATGGGCAGCTCAGAAAGCTGGGTAGATGCCAATGGTAATACGCAAACCATCGTCAATAACGGACAAAACACGACCACCAATACGTGTGCCGCGCTAGAGCAAAACCCAGCCTGCCAGTACGTCAGAACCGAATGCACTGAAGGCGGGGCTGGTCATGAAGGCTTCTGCTATATCCAAAGTTTGGTGTATGACTGCGGACAAAGCGTTGAAGTGCAAAATGCACGAATGGAAACTCAATTCAACTGTGAGGGCCCAGTTCGCTGTATGGGCACAGATTGTTTAGAGCCAGAGTCAATCAAGCAGGCTAACTTTGCAGAGGCCGCTGCGATGCTCAATGCTGCGCAGTTTATGACCAATGATATGTCATGTACGGGAGCTGATGGCCAAGATAACGTCGAGTGTACGGTCTTTAAAGGTAATGCTGGCCAGTGCAAAAAAGCCGTTGGTGGCATAGTGGATTGCTGTGAAAAGCCAAGTGGCGTGTCGTTATCGGATTACATCACGATGATAGTGGCGGTTAACAAGCTTGATACGGCAGTCATGGCCATGAATCCGTCTTCGGCAATCTATGGTTCGTGGAATACGCTTAGAGAGCCAATCACGAGCACTTGGAGTGCGGTTAAAGAGCCTTTTGTGTCTGCATGGGACTCTCTCATGGGGGCTGGGCCATCAACGGCTGCTGGCGCTGGAGCGGAGCAAGCTGCGACTGGCTTCATGCAGGTGTTGACCAACAAAACGGCTGAATGGGTAGGTACGACCTTTGGTTCGGGGGCGCAATCGGCACTGTTTAGCAACGTTGGTGGCGCGGTTGGAGCCGATGGTGTCGTATCTGGTGGTAACTTTGCGCTGGGTGGCGCTGCGGGCGCTGTTCTGAGTACGGTTATGACGGCCTACATGATTTATTCAGTCACCATGATCCTCATTCAGCTTATCTGGAAATGTGAGCAGAGTGAGTTTGAGATGAACGCTAAGCGGGTATTGAAGAGTTGCCACTATGTGGGCTCTTACTGCAAGTCTAAGTTCTTAGGTGCCTGTGTTGAGAAACGGCAATCATATTGCTGCTTTACTTCGCCACTTTCACGGATCATTCAAGAACAAGTGCGTCCTCAATTGGGCCTTGGCTGGGGCAGTGCGAAGTCTCCAGACTGTGAAGGATTGACCGCGAGTCAGTTAAACCAGGTAGATTGGAGCCAAGTCAATCTGGATGAATGGATAGGTATCTTATCGATAACAGGCAACCTACCCGAAGTACCGTCACTGGATCTGGAACGACTCACAGGCTCAGGAAGTACGCTAAACGTGGATGGAAACCGTCAAAGTGCCGCAGACAGAGCTATTGAAAGGCTAAACGGAATGGATACCCAGAAACTGCGTCAGGAGGCGACGGAAGAAATTTCGGGGAATAATTGATTTGATAATTCACCATATCCGTGTGTTCTAAATTGTTGTTTGGTTCGGGATGGCCTGAAATACAGCTTATACGTTGGCGGTGATGACAGCCAAGTTTAAAAAGTATCTTTGAATTGATGCTGTTGAGTAGTTTAGTGGCTGCAGCCAAGCTACTATCGAGCAGAGATATGCCCTAAGAAATATCAATTTCGAAGCGTGAATTCTATGTCGAGAGACTAATTCGTTATATAGTGACTTAACTAGATAGTAAGAACCAAAGACAAAAGGAGATCGCTTGGCCAGTAGACCCATTTTCATCGCGCAAGAAGCATTTCCGTATGTAAAAGTCGAAGAGATCGACTTTAAATGGCATCCTGGCTTGTCGGTTACGCAAAAGAAAAATTCGATTAAATCTCTCCATGAAGCTGCAAGCGAACGCGACGCTCAACTGTCCCTTTTAGAGATCTCCACTAAGAGCGATGACCCCCTTGGCGTGAATTTAAGCGCGTTCAATTTGTCCGTTACGATGGCTGATGGTCGATCTGTCCCCGTTGAAAATATATTTCAGTCATCCAAGGTGTTTGAACGGGGAGGGCCATTCAAAGATCTTCTCAATGTCTCGCCAAAGGAGGCTAAAAGAGACCCGAGACTCTTAGAGAGCGGTGATTTAGTTGGTTTCATCAGTAAAAATCGCCTGTGGCCGTTGCAGCCCGTAACCATTTTTTATGATTGGATTTATATCAATACGTTGCGATCGAATAAAAAATTGGCCGAACAAGTCGCGACCTTTAACGCATTCACCGATATCGAGTTTAACCCCAAAAAAAGCATAAATTGCCAGGCCCGATCTGCTGCGCTTTTTGTCTCCTTACAACAAAAAAATCTGTTGGACACGGTGCTGGCCTCACCGGATGTTTTTATCGAAACCTTCTCAAAAAATGTATCTAAAGCCGATCCCAAGCAAAGCCGGCTGTTCTGAGGTTGATCTATGAACGACGTCATCGAAACAGTGCTAAACGCAGTGTTGAGAAAAATTCCCTCTAAAGAGGCGGCTGAAGATTTTGTTATCTCTGAGCTTTCTGTTGCGAATACCGGATTTCTCGAGGTTAAAAATTTCGCTAATTTGAGTGGAGTGAAGCTCGCTGCTGATCCGGCTTCGATGAACCTGAATAAGGCGAGTCTCATGCTCATGGAGTTGCTTGTACCCTTGGGTAACTATCAGTCAACGATTCCGATCAGGTTAGCTGTCATCGACCAGGTTATGAATATCTACGGTATCGGAAAGTACTCTAAAACCGACGAAAGAAATCTAATTAAAGCATTTTGTGTAGAACGGGGCATTGAGGAGCTGCTTCACTTTACCACTGTGGAGAACCTTCAAAGCGTTCTAGATCTCGGATTGAATAGCAAAAGCTATAACGGGGAGATTTTCAAACACCACAAATCTAACGATATGAACCGATTCGATGGTCGTGAACATATGATTTCACTATCCATTTCGTATCCTAACGACCTTATGTTTTACAAATATCGGATGGCTGAACCAAGCCAGAGTTGGGTTGTACTGAGCCTACCATCGAGAATTTTGTGGGAATTGGAATGTCTTTTCTGCTATCGAAACGCTGCAACGAAGGAAATATCTTCGCTGCCGGATGAGTCGTTGTCGGGAGTCAAGGCGCTTGAAAAGATGTTTACGTTTGAAGGCGGAGGCCCGGGGCCAGAGTACCCTTCTGACTCCCAGGCCGAAGTCTTAGTGATGAGTCACATTCCTAGCGAATATATCGACAATATCTACGTCCAGAGTATTGATGATGTCGATTCGAGGTACAGAAGTGTGGTGACTGCTGATGGTTTCTACTTCAACAGGCGAAGTGCTGTAGTGTAAAGAGGGTAGGTGATATGTCTTTGTTTCCATCGTTTTATAAAAAAAAGAGTGCGCTGAACAGCCTGCAAGAACGCGAGCGAAAAGGTAGAGAGCTGTTTCAAAAAGCGCTTAGATTCAATCAGGTTGGGAATCAAACCGAAGCTATCCGATTGTTTACGGAGTCAATCGAGGTTAACCCGCTTCATGCATCGGTATTTCTAAATCGCGGGGCCTGTTTCATGATTCAAGAGCGATCTCTTGAAGCTAAAGATGACTTCAATAAAGTAATAGAGATGGAGCTATCCGGTGAGTCTGTGGACGAAGAGAACTGTTCTGTGGGTGCAAAAGTAAATTTAGCCAAGTTAGGGCGCTTTCTTTCCTTCGAAGAAGAGCACGGTGAAACAGTTAGAGGCCAAATGCGAGATGACGGCATTGATCATTTTTCTAGACGATATGCAGAAGTGCTCTTTGAAAACTTCTTGCTTGAAGATGCCGATTCGGCGACCCAATTCATTTCTGAGGAACTCAGCGAGCTAGCCGAGATGGGTGGAGTTCATCAGGAATTTGCGCTTAATTGTGGGATTGATCACTCTGTTTATTCGAATATCACAACAGACTTTGATACGAACAAGGCCTTTGTATTTTTTAAGAGCGTCTTATGTTGCCTGAGCCGCGATCACGAACAGATGTTTGAAGCGCGCAAGCAAGTGCTACTGAACTTAAAAGAGTTGTCCGAGTCGCGCGAGAACCATACAGCGGGGCTTTTTGATATCAAGATCGACGACCGTTTACAAGCTGAACTTTACAGTGCGGTAAGAGAGTGCAGAACGCTGGCAAACAACCTGATTTTTGGTGCTAGCCAAGATGACATTGCAGAATTTCAATCTGCCGTGATGAGAGCGTTTGAACTGGCGATCCCTATCTATGAAGACATGGCGAGTAAAAACCTTGGTGAAATCAATGCGCTGGTAATCATCGTTGGATTTTATCTGATCGATTTGGCAGATAGTTCATTTAAGGACTCTTCAGAGTTTACTGATCTCGAGATTGAGAACACATGTGACACGTTCTTGACTGCATCTGGTGTACCCCAGGGTAAAGTCGACTCCTCTAGATTCACAAAAAATGTACGTTTAACTATTCGTTGGCTCGAGAGTCAGCAGTAAATTTCAATTTTTTCGGGGTGGTGAAAATATGTTCAACTTATTTAAAAAGACTGTTAAAGCGGAAAAACTACGAAATCTTGGCGATTTATTCTTAAGGGACAGTGAAGTATGGATCGTCGCGATTGTTAAAGGGGGAACCCCCATCTACGTCAACAAAGGGACCAAGCAAATCTTTGAGGTCGATCGTGATGGTGACGAAAAGTTAGATGGTCGAGTTTGTAACTTTATCTTCTCTGGGAATGGTTCATCTGAAGAGGTTCAAGTTTTTGTCGCTTTTGATGATGGTGACTCCTATGGAACCTTCATGATGGGTCAGGCCAATGAAAGTCGTTTAGGCTTCGTTTGTAACGATATATATAAGTCACTCTCGGCTCAGTTTTCTAAACAAGTTTTTTCGAAACCACAGTATAAAACGCAGTATGAATATGTATTCAAAATGTATCGTCGAGATGGTCGTGTATTCCTCGTTAATTCATCACAAACTAAAGCTATGATCATCACGGATGATGAGTTTAAACACGGCAAGGCAGACACTATGAAGGGCCTGTTTTTTGGCTGATAGGGCCTCGCTCATCGAGACGGCCAAGAATTGCTCCTTTCTAAAAGGATGAGCTGACATCCACTCAGATTCTTATTTGGGGTGGGTGGGGTCACATAAGAGGCCATCCTTTTTGCTTACAGGAATAGTTACTTTACTGCTAACTAAATATCGAGCCGCAAGTTTTCTTGTATTTCATCTATCAGTGTTTTTGGTACATCCCATTCCTCAGCAAGCTGACGCCAAGTTGATACGTGCTCAATCGTTGCATCAATAATATCGTCGATTTTCTTCTTGTTAAAAACTGGGCTAAGTTTCTCTAAACTATAGAAATCACTTCGTGTAAAGTTATCTCGTTTACCATTCAAGCTCATCCAATGGCTGTTCACCCATTTACTGCCTGGTTTATAGCTATAAGCTAAATCATAAGCTGGTGCGAGAGACCATTTGTCTTTTTTCAGAATAAAGGCAAAGTTCTTTGAGTGGTCGTCATGATTTCGAGCAATAATATTGAACGTCATACGCTTGAATAGCTGCTCAGCTTCAACAGCAGAAAGCCTCAACTGTCTGGCAATGCCAAATAACTCTGCGTAAGAAAATGCCCCCGGTTTTTTATAATCAACGTGGGCAAGCCCGTTTAGCGTTTGTACGTGTACCTTGCTGTTTTTAATTCGATCAAACCGTTGTGTAATAAAGTGGCGTCGATTGCCTTCATTGAGTAAGCTGCATGGCATCATATCGACACCGCATTTGTTAGCCATTAAATGATAAACAAACTCCATTGCTCCATAGCCTAATGGGTCACCGAAGGTTTCTTGATTTTTGTTGTGTTCACTAACGCCGTCAAATTTCATCAAATAATGAGTAAAACCACTTGGCACTTTGGCTTGGCCGGAGCGAACTTGAGTAAAATCTTCATTAAATGCTAATACGGCTTTCGGTCGTGCTCCTCCCGCACTCATGCCAACAGATAATAAAGACATCATTGCCTCTCTATCGTCTTGGCCATTTTGTTTGAGTTCTACTTCAAAATTACCTCGTGAATCTAAGATTTCTTGTGCAATTGAAACGAGCGATTGGATTTCTACTTGTTGTGAAGCATTTAAACTTCGTAACTTTGTAGCTGGCGCATACTCAAGAGCTCCCATGCCTCGCTTTCCCGTATATTGGAGGCGTTGCAGTGGTGTAATGTCACCCGGTGAACGACCTTGACCTGCAACCCATGCGTTGAGAACTGCGTTACCAAAATCATCAGGTAAGGAGTCAGCGATTAAGCCTGGTAGTCCTTTAAAGGTATTGAAATCCAGTTCAGGAAAGCTATAAATGCGATTCGATAATGGCATTTTGATCGGGGACAGCTCGACACCTTTTTTTATGAAGCCTGGATCATATTCAAATGACCCAAGTCCCTTTTCAGTGTCAAAACTCACTGCACCAACAACATCGTCTTGGTATGTTATTGTAATGACTTCCATTACCATTTTGGTATTTCCTCATCTTTGTTACTGCGCTGGCCAGAGGCTCTCTGCCTTTTCTTTCCTTGCAGTTTGGCCAGCTGTAAGGGAGAAATTTCTTGTTTAGGGAGAAATAGATCAATCTGCTGCGTGAGGTCTAATGCCATTAATATCGCAATCATGATGTCGAGCTGAACTTTTCCCTTTTCTGCATTCAAAACCGTTTTGCGGGCAATGCCAGCAAGATCCGCAACTTCAGATTGTGTTAGGTCTCGATTTAGTCGCGCTTGCTTCAATCTGTCGCCGATCTCTTCTGCTAATGCTGTAGCTGTCACGCCTTTCACTATAAAGTCCTACTTTGGTTACACTATGCTAGCTATTCCTACTTAATGTTCTTAATTTAGGACTTTAATTCGATATTGTCAAGTAGTGATTTCAGTGTCCTTAATTGGTTACATTAAGTAGCTTTTTGTCTGTTAGAGTAACCATTTAGGGACTTTATGTGATTTGTAGGAAGCCCCTTCGAGAGGGGCTGGTTGATGGGAGCCTAGTTGGCGGGGGTATCTGTTTCCTCTACAGTGATATCGTCATCGGTTGAAGGCACCGCTTGCTCAACTTCTGCTTCTTTACCCTTAGCTTGGGCTGATTTTCGTGCTCGAATTTCGATATCAATTATGCGTCGAGCCAGTTTGATGATGCGCTGTTGCCATGCGTAGTTGCCATCAACACGTTGCTTGTTGCTAAGCACGCTGGACAACCAGAGTGTGTCCATTGAAATCATCAATGCATCGAGTTTGCGAACTAAGCCGACAAACTGGCCAACCTGGGGCGAGCTTATTTTGGCGTTGAAGGTTATCGGGTCGGTGTAGTCAGGTACTTCATCGATGCCATTGGACTCCATCAGTTTGTCCAAACGAGCTTGTTCGTTGTCTACCGCTTTAGCACAATCCTCGATCAACTGGCTAATGATTTGTTCCACTTCATCAATTTCGTTCTCATCGCCAATGATGCGCAAGATGACATCGATTCCGTAAAGCGCACTGACCGTCCGTTTAAAAACACGGTCAACGACACGTTGCGCCTGTAAGCTATTAATTGTGAATGATTGTTCAAAGATGGGTTTAGAGTAATTAGGTTTTGCTTGGGCCATAAGTTTGCTCCTGATATGACAATAATCAGTCCCTAGCCTAATCCTCTGTGAGGTAATGGCCTTTCAGCTAGGTGGAAGAATTGAGCATCTTTCTAACTATCCTGTCTGGATAAGACGGTTACACTGACTATCAAATATTGCTGATCTGTTTCAGTGATATCTGCGCCTGAGAGCATGAGCTCAAAGGAAGCCCGCCGCTGAGTATTCTCAGTGGTACTAAGAGGTAGCTAGCCTCCTTAAACAAATAGCCTGCATGTTTTTACATGCGCAACCATGCGTTCCTTACGGTTCGCCTTTTCACCACCCAACTGGGGGAGTTTTCCCCAGTTGGGGGTGACTCCTTCACAACCAAATTAAGGAGTCACCAATGGAATATATCTTCGGATTTATTATCCAAATCGCAGGCATTATGTTGCTTGCAAAACTGAGCTGGTCGCTTTTGCGATTACTTGCTCGTCAAAGCGTGCGCCCGTTTCGATTTGTACTTACTCAAATCAAGCGATTGCTCACACCAACATCAAAACGTCGTCCAATGGCAGTGCCTAAAGCTCCTGGTATGCCCCGTTTGACATCTGCGTTTTACAAAGAGCCACATCAGTACGACATGGCTTTACTCGAAATACCAACCTATCTGCGTCGTCAGTCTTCTTTGCCCAGTCGGGTAGAAGCAACTGTGTGCACAGAGTTCAACTAAGACGAGGAGAACATCATGAAAAACCAAGTAACACTCATAGGCTACGTTGGCTCTGAGCCAGAGACGCGAGCCTATCCATCAGGTGATTTAGTGACCAGCATTTCACTGGCCACTTCTGAGAAATGGCGCGACCGTCAATCCAATGAGCTCAAAGAGCATACGGAATGGCATCGGGTCGTTTTTCGAGATCGTGGTGGATTTAAGTTAGGGCTAAGAGCAAAAGATTTGATCCAAAAAGGAGCGAAGCTTTTTGTTCAAGGGCCTCAGCGCACGCGCTCATGGGAGAAAGATGGCATTAAGCATCGATTGACCGAAGTGGACGCGGACGAGTTTCTGCTTCTTGATAGTGTGAACAAAGCATCTGAGCCATCACCGGCGGATGATGCGAGCTCCCAAGCTAATTGGGCACAAACTTATCCTGAACCAGATTTTTAACCGAGCGATAACGCTTTAACCCAGCCGGGAGTACTTTCCCGTCAGGGGCAGACTCCCACTTTGATTGTCGGAGTCCATAATGGAAAAACCAAAGCTAATCCAACGCTTTGCTGAGCGCTTTAGTGTCGATCCAAACAAGTTGTTCGATACCCTAAAAGCAACAGCATTCAAGCAACGTGACGGTAGTGCACCGACCAATGAGCAGATGATGGCGCTCTTGGTGGTTGCAGATCAGTACGGTTTGAACCCTTTCACCAAAGAGATTTTTGCGTTCCCTGATAAACAAGCTGGGATTATCCCAGTGGTAGGTGTCGATGGATGGTCTCGCATCATCAATCAACACGACCAGTTTGATGGCATGGAGTTCAAGACTTCAGAAAACAAAGTCTCACTGGATGGCGCGAAAGAATGCCCTGAATGGATGGAATGCATCATCTATCGGCGCGACCGTTCGCACCCAGTCAAAATCACTGAGTATCTGGATGAAGTCTATCGACCGCCTTTTGAAGGTAACGGCAAAAATGGCCCTTACCGTGTAGATGGTCCATGGCAGACGCACACTAAGCGAATGCTAAGACATAAATCCATGATCCAGTGTTCCCGCATTGCGTTTGGCTTTGTGGGAATTTTCGATCAAGACGAAGCGGAGCGAATTATCGAAGGCCAAGCAACACACGTTGTTGAGCCATCAGTGATTCCACCCGAGCAAGTTGATGATCGAACCCGAGGGCTTGTTTACAAGCTTATCGAGCGGGCGGAAGCTTCAAACGCTTGGAATAGTGCATTGGAATATGCCAATGAACATTTTCAAGGTGTTGAACTGACGTTTGCGAAACAAGAAATATTTAATGCACAGCAACAAGCAGCCAAAGCGCTCACACAGCCTTTAGCTTCTTAGAGCCACGCATTCATTTTACTAACCCTGGCGGGATTATTCTCCCGTCAGGGGGAAGGTCTCGTCATTTTTTGGAGATCTTCCATGACTAAATCAGCCTCACTTTTTCGCTTGGTATTGGTTGTTGCCCTTGTCGTAGGTTCGATTCAAGCCGGTATAGCGGCAATTGATTCGGTTCAAGCAAGTGTTGTTCAGCACCAAACAGCGTTAGCACAAGCTGCAAAGTAACCACTTAACCCTGAAGGGGAGTTCTCTCCTTCGGGGGAGTCTCCCCTCAAAGGAGGCAATATGAAGGTTATCGACCTATCACAACGTACTCCTGCATGGCACCAGTGGCGCATTGCAGGGGTTACGGCATCTGAAGCCCCAATTATTATGGGGCGTTCACCCTACAAAACACCTTGGCGATTATGGGCAGAAAAAACCGGATTCGTATTACCGGAAGACCTGTCGAATAATCCTAATGTGCTTCGAGGTATTCGGTTGGAGCCTCAAGCAAGGCGAGCATTTGAGAATGCGCATAATGACTTTCTTCTGCCGTTATGTGCAGAAGCCGATCAAAACGCAATCTTTCGAGCTAGCTTTGATGGCATCAACGATGCGGGTGAACCCGTTGAATTGAAATGTCCTTGCCAGTCAGTTTTTGAGGATGTGCAAGCTCACAGAGAACAAAGCGAGGCATATCAGTTGTATTGGGTGCAAGTACAGCATCAAATACTGGTCGCCAATAGCACGCGAGGTTGGTTGGTTTTCTATTTTGAGGATCAACTGATTGAGTTTGAAATACAACGAGACGCGGCGTTCTTAACTGAGTTGCAAGAAACAGCGCTTCAGTTTTGGGAGTTAGTACAGACCAAAAAAGAACCGTCAAAATGCCCTGAGCAAGATTGTTTTGTTCCCAAGGGTGAAGCCCAATACCGCTGGACATCGCTATCACGGCAGTATTGCTCAGCACATGCCGAAGTGGTCCGACTGGAAAACCACATTAAATCTTTGAAAGAGGAAATGCGAGAAGCTCAGTCGAAATTGGTCGCTATGATGGGTAACTACGCTCATGCCGACTATGCTGGGGTCAAACTCAGCCGCTACATGATGGCGGGGACGGTGGACTATAAGCAATTGGCCACCGATAAATTAGGCGAGCTGGACGAACAGGTTTTAGCTGCTTACCGAAAAGCGCCACAAGAGCGGTTGCGCATCAGCACCAATAAGCCAGATCAGCCCGTTGAAACACCAATCAAAATCAGTCTTGAGCAAGATAACTTGGTTCTGCCAGGTGACTCGCCGAGCTCATTTTACTTTTAACGTTCACTTGGAGCCGATTTCGGCTCCTTTCTCATGCGCTTACATCGAGTGCATCAGAAAGCAGTTTCACTCGTAGCCAATGCTGGGTACGAATGATAGAGCGAGCTGAACTCTTACATACACAGCCATACCACAATCAACACACCACCCGACGGGGACTTCATTCCCTGTTGGGGCATGGGGCCTCGTTAAAACTAATGAGGTTTACCATGACAGAACAATCCCCATTTTTGGTTCAAGTGAATCAAGCGTTTAATGTCCCGGCTCCTGATGCTTTCGTTCTGGAAGGATTTAGTGCCGACACTACCCATCCAAACATTCCCGTTCGCAAGGACGAGTATGTTTTTAGAAAAGAAGACTTACGTGACGTATTGGCGTTCTTGTCTCACCCAGACGGTGACGGTTTGTATATTACAGGCCCCACTGGATGCGGTAAGACCTCGCTAATTTGCCAAGTTGCTTCTCGATTGAATTGGCCTGTTCAGCAAATTACTGCGCACGGTCGATTGGAGTTGTCCGATCTTATCGGTCACCACACACTGGTTAATGGCAACATGACCTTTGTGTATGGGCCGCTGGCACTGGCTGTCAAGCATGGCCATTTGCTGATCATTAATGAAATGGATCTTGCTGAGCCTGCTGAACTGGCTGGGCTCAATGACATTTTGGAAGGTGCCCCGTTGGTCATCGCACAAAATGGCGGTGAGATCATCATGCCACATAACAAGTTTCGTTTTATCGCTACCGGCAACAGTGCGGGCAGCGGTGATCAAACGGGCTTGTATCAAGGTGTGCTCCAACAGAATTTGGCTTTTCTTGATCGCTTTAGAATCATCGAAGCGACCTATGCAGAGCCTTCTGTAGAGGAAGCCATTCTGGAAAATGTTGCGCCGGGCTTGCCAGAAGTCTTTCGCCAAAAAATGGTGAAAGTGGCTGGTGACATTCGTCGTCTCTTTATTGGGGGCGCGGATGGTGGTGCTGAGCTTAGTATCACTATGTCCACTCGGACCTTGGTGCGCTGGGCAAAGTTAACACTTGCTTTTAAAGGCGCTCCTAACGCAGTGGAGTATGCACTGGTTCGGTCTTTGACGGCTCGTGCTGAGTTGGAGCAACGAGAAGCCATTCACCGTATTGCCGCTGATGTCTTCGGTGACCATTGGGAGGATTGATGATGGATAAGTGCTTTGCTCTTTACCGTTACCGTCATTCTGATGGGACAGCCAAAGAATGGGCCATTTACGTTGGATCGGATACCCAGGAGATTGAAGTTCGGTTTGGAAAAGCCGGTCAATTGTCGCAGCAGCGATTGATTGATTCGACTGATCCTAACGCTGAAGCAGACCGACGAATCAATGAGAAAATCAACAAGGGTTATCGATTGGTTGGACAAGTCGGCATTGATCATCAAGGGCGGCCATTTGAACTCTCAAATGCGCTAGATAGTGTCGCGTGCGTCAATAACGTCAGTTGGGAGTTTCGTACTCGCAAGGACGTCAATGGCCAAATATCGCTGGCGAAAAAAGCGTTGTTCGATATGGCAAAGCTGCTTGAAGCCTATGGCTTGGCTGTTATTGATGATAACCAGGTCAGGATTGGAGAATGGTCATTAGGGTTTTGCAAAAGCGGATTACCTAGTACCAATCAAATCAGCATGGTGTCAGGTGAAGGCGCTGGCATTGTTAACACGGATGATGGCCCGTGGCCATTGTTGCTGTTACTGGCCTTTAAGCGTCAATTACCACCACTGTGTTCGCTCACAGTAGCGAGTCCTGAAGGGATAGAAGTATCCGACCAACTGAAGTTGGAAAAAGATGTATTGCGGTTGCTAGGCAGTGATTTAGAGCGGATTCGCCCGATAGCTGAAGCACTGGACTTAATGCCTGCGAAAATCGATCTCAACCAATCGTCGCCTGATTCGCAAAATTACTATTTCTGATAGTGATATTGCCATTAGCGCGTCAACTACTACCACCCAAACGGGGGCCATTGCTCCTGTTGGGAGTGGTGCGTCCCCATATCACATGAGGATGCACTATGAGTATTCAAACCCTCGACAAACTTTTGATTTGTCACATCGACTGTTCCATCTGGAGCGGTAGAAAAAAACTAAGGCCTGAAGATTTCAGATTAGCCAATGGCAGCCAACTTCCACCGAAGGATGTTGCCAGCTTAGGGAGTAAAAAAAATTTGCGACCCAGAGGCATTGGCGAACTTTGAAAGGCTTAAGAAAGAAGC
>NZ_LIQF01000024.1 GCF_001418205.1 Marinomonas fungiae
AGCGGGAAGCCTGGCTGAAAGAGCACGGCTACCGCAACCATATTCAGCGCAAAGGCCACCGCCAGAAACCGTTATCGGAGTGCCAACAACGTCGCAATAAGCGGATCGCCAAAACCCGTGCCCGCGTCGAGCATGTGTTCGCCAGCATCGATCAGATGGGGGGCAAGTTGATCCGCACAGTGGGCCAGGCGAGGGCCAACTTTGCGATGACAATGATGGCCGCCTGCTACAACCTGAAGCGGTTGGTGTACTTCCAGCGGGCCGGGATTAAGGCATTTTGAGTCGTTGGTGGCGGCTCAATGTGCCTGATGGGCACACTGAGAGACGACCGCAGCCGGTGCCACTGACCCTGAGACCGGCATGATATCAAGTCGAAAACAGCTGTTCCGGGCAGTTTAGCTGTTCAGGCGACGAGCAGCAGGGTTTTTCGAGGCGCCCTGAATACGGAAAAGCATGGCCTTCTAAAAATGCAGATTCGTATGTTCCTATGGCACCTAGGAAAAATCCCATACACATCGAGGTGTCGGCCATAATGCCCATAGCCTCATTGAATTCACTCTTTGAAGGTGTTTGTAATGAGCCAAATTGAGCGAATGTCTGTTGCAGGTTAGTGTCAACATATCGGCATTGTTGAACGATATCTCGTCCCTTTTGAATCGCTGAAAAGGCGTGACTAAATTGCGATGCGGTTAGTGCTACAGCTGCAACTGATGTAAAAATGAGCTTTTTCAATATTATTTCCCTCTTGGAATCAAATCTTACATTGCCTGCTAATCATCTCATCACTTCATGACACTGCAAGAACGTATACATAAAGAGTTGATCTTTGTTGCTGATCTATGTGAATACGCCGCAGCTATGTTGTGGTATTTCCACTTGTTTAGTTCTTACACCTTGACGGAGGTGAAACAATCAAAAAATTATTGTTTTGATGGGGTTGCAGCTTCAAGACGCTTTGCTAGTATGACCTTATGAGTTGAACGCAAGTTGTTTTGCTCAGTTCGGCTAGTGAATTAATAACCTCACCCTAGCGGGCGAGGAATAACGGCAACGAGAAGAGCATTACCTGCTTTTGATAGTTACATTACCCTTTCGGGGGGCTTTAATTCACTAGTCATTAAATAAAAACGTCTCAACTCTGAGGCGTTTTTTTTTTTGCGTGCTCGATAAGTTAAAAGCCACTCTAGTCTCCATCTAAATAGCATTATTTTAATACCCTTTAGCCTCTTTCATCTCGAACGACTTAGGATACGATGCCCATTTAAAACTAAACTTTTTAAAGGTGTACCTATGGATATTCGAAGCGCTTTATCAGACAACAAACATTATGTGAACATCCCATTACCACTTCTATACCTCTTATCTAGACTGGATAAAATGACAGAAAATCGCATGAATATTTTTTTGCTGTATTGGCAGGAAGGCCAGGTAAATGGCGATTGGAAATCGAAACAGTCCATCTCCTTAGTGGCCCAGAAACTGTCAATTAGTATGGCTACTGTAAAGCGAGCTAATAAGTATCTTGTTGACCTAGGGCTTATAGAGCGTGAAGAGCAGGGACGATGTGAGCACAATTCCATGCGGAATGAGGTTAGCATTACTGAGGTGTTGATCCCAAAAGAATACGAGGCTGAGCTATTAGCGGCTCCGGACCGCAAGAAAGTACCTTTGAACACAGTTAAAAATGTCATTTCTAAGAAGCCAACTAGGGAAACCAAAATTGCGAATGAAAGGGCTGTTCAGAACCTTGAAGGATCGACGCTTGAAGTGGAAGAACGCAATGCTTGTAGTGAAAGTTTGATTGGTGAAGTAGAGGTATCTGAGACTTATAACGGGGATGACTATGATCTACTTGAGCCTGTTTACGAGCCATATACTCATGAGTTCAATGGTTCAAGCACTGCGGCTAAGATATGTGAGGCCTTTAATGGCCATGCCAATGAGGTATCAAGTTATTTTGTTGATAAGCTCTGTAAAGAAATTAGTAAGAAAGTGGATTCCAAGTCCATTGAAAAAATCTCAAATCAAATTTTATGGGCCATTACTAATGGTGAGCTAGCAGGCTTTCATCCTAGCTACGCGAAAAATATTGCTTTGAAAATGTTGAGAGAGGGGCTTTGGAGCGAGCCAGTCTCAATGCCTACAAACTGGAAGTGGTTACCTTAAATTCTTGAAAAGAATATGGCGCACACATGAGCCACTCGGGTGGCTCAACGTTGAGCCAGAGTAATTATATACCTACGGTATTATTAATATAAAAACATCCCTTACCAAACAGATGTATATGTGAACCGCGGACAAGCTAAACCACAACAGCCATTGCTACCTTGGAAAGGGAAAAAAGTTGAACTTAACTAAGATGCGGGCTGTTGCAGCTCATTAGACTTCATGTACTGTAAAGATATATGCAGCCCTAAGTGCGGGTAAAAGCATTTGGTCCAGCAAGTGGTGACCTATAACGCTTGCAGCGCACTACTTAAATAGGGGAGTCTAATACTCTCCGCCTCCATTGAGGGAGTGCGCAAATTTTTTTATATTAGAGGGTGGCGATTATGATGATGCAAGTACGTGAAAAAGCTGAAGACATTTTGGATCTAGCTGAGAGTTGTGAAGACTTTTTTGAAGCGGAAGTAGTTGTTTGTATTCGTTCTAAAAGTGGTCAAAAAACTGATTTTCTACGCTTACAGCTCGAAGCACCAAAGTTAGATACTGGCAAGGGGGAGCAACGTCTGGAATTTGCTCAGCTTTGTGACTCAAGCGCTGAGTGGTTTTGACATGTTTAGTCTTGGCTGGTTGTTTAAACGGAGCTCGTCTGTTTCGGATGGCTATATTACTCGGGTGCAGAATGAAGAGGGCGAGTGGGTTACTCTCCATGATTCACTATCGAGTGAATCGGAGCTGTTGAGTGACGAGTCGGACATTGAAAATACGATGTTTACATCATCTGTAGAAGAGCTAGGGATAGAGAGTGGCTTTGAAGAGCTAAGCTGCTCTGATGACTTTTTTGATGGGGCTGATTCTATGATGCAGGTGAACCCTGTTACAGGGCTCCCAGGCGATGGTTTTATTGATGCAGGGGGGAATGTATGGAATACCGATTCAGCTTCGATGGATTTTGATGATATATCTGATATGGGAAATGACATGTTCTCTTCAGATCCATTTAGTGACGATTTCTAGTGTGCGCGATGCGGATTTTCGATGGGCGTCCACCATGTTTTTTGTGGGCTGAGAGCCCCAAGTGTCCTAACCAGTGATCGCGGCCTAGAGCTTGTATTAGGATCTTCAGTGAGCGAATGTAATCCCGTTTAGTGGACTCGGATTTATCTTGTAGTAGAACGTCGATACACCAGCGTAAATGCTTCAGCTGGATTTGCTCAGAATGTTTAGAGCCGAATCTGGACGTTAGATTGCTCAGAAGAAATTCAATACGATTTAGGTGCCGTTTCCGCGTTATTTCTGACGAGTTGTTAAATTTTATTCGTTTCTCAATTTCTCTCATCACAACGTTTGCCTCCAACGTAACTCACCCCCGGACGTTGCGATCCATGTCCAGCTGCAATAGAAGTTTTTTGTCTACCTAGCTTGTCAGCTTTCTTGGATGGTGCTCCTCCTAAGAATGGTGGTAATGTCCCTGCTTCTGACTCATAAATCCATACTAGCCGCGCAGCGCGAAGCTCGTGAAAATGTCGAATGCCATGCTTTTTTAGAATTGGTCTTAATTTACGGGCATCTCGTTGTCTGAAATCAATGTAGCGTTCATCTAGAGCAAGCAAGTTTTTAGAATGGAGTGGTTTGACAGACAGGGCGTAAGCCAACGCAAATTGCTGCTCCTCTTCCATGTCAATTTGTCTATCTTCAGACATTCTTCCTCCTTTACAGCCCTCTAGTATTGTCACGCAGCCTGATTGAGCTTCTTTTTTTAAACGTTCCAAATCGGCTAAAGCTGCTTCTCTGAAACGCATTCCAAAGCTGTACGCTAATGCTGCAACCGCAGCTACGCGCTCTAATCCAAGCGGTTTTGCTTCAGCGATAACCGCTTTCAGTTGCAGAAAGGTGCAACGTGGATCGCGGGTTCTAATGTAGGAGCGTCTGCCCAGAGTTTTTGATGGAGATAAAAATAGTTTCTTGTCTCCTCGAAAACACTCCATTACCACGTTTACCGTAGATAACAGATTTTGAGCATATGAAATTTTATATTGTCCATGCTCGACACCGATGCTCAGAGTGTTTACGTAGTGACTGATGACTGAGGGTGTTACCTCACGCATATCTGTCACTGAGTGAGTGTCGTGACAAAAAGCAATGAAGTTTTTAAATCGCTGCTGGTGCGTGTGACGTGTCTGGTAATTCCCATTGCCGAACGCAGCTCTAAGCACCATAGCTGTTGCAAAGCTAGGCTGCTTACCAAAGCCAAAATTTCGTTGTTTAACGTTTCTCTCGAATACCTGTTTGTTATAGGTGACTCTCATCTCAACTCTTCATGCTCAATATATAATAGAAACTGCATTTGCATATGATCCTGATGCTTTTCTAGGGCTGGGGGTCATATGCATCACTCTAGGCCCCAAATCGCATCAGTCAGCGTGAGAACCCTATTAGGGTCAGTTGGAGTGATTTTGAGGTGCAGTAACCTCATGACATCTCTGTAAGATAGTTGGGCGGGTAGGTCGTTGTCGTGACCAGACAGAGAGAAGTGTTTTTTTGAGTCCTATTTAAGGCTTGCTCACGGTGACGCGGGAGTGAACTAGGGTTTTAGTTCGCCTTGTAGTTCCAAGTTTTGCCAATGGGCATTGATAGATAAGGTTTTTGTAGAAGTATCTCTTTTTGCAAAGAGAAAATTTTTAAAAGCCCCGAAGGGCGGTTAGAAGGAAATTTGAACGCTATTTTTTTCATGCCTCTCTAGCTAAGAAGCCACTCTAATGAGTGAATGTGTGATTATTATTTAATCTGTTTGAGCTTCAGTCAATCGAAAGTTTCTTTTATTTTTATAGACTTAACTCTGGTACCTGCAGGTATTCTAAAAGTACACTCAGTACATTTTTTACTAGTTCGAAAGCTAGACAAGTTTGGCAAAATACCTAAGAAGTACACTGAGTGTACTTTTCCAGCACAGACTCGATAAACCGCCTCTCCAAGAGATCCATTTCAAGTTTTTGTGCAGACAGCTCACTAATCATGTATGCATATATCGCTAGAAGATGCTGACCGGTATGGTGAACATTTGCCAGTTGTTCTATGGTCAATATCTCTGGCGCAGTGGCTACTGGCCCGTTATGAGCTTTATGTGAGTTTTCCAGATACTGGCGAGTTGTCTTGTTGAAATGAAACATTGATCTACCATCCATGTGCTGTTCATCAATTTCTGTCAGTAGGTTGTAAACTCGTAACAGAGCAGATACTTCTTGGTAAGGGGATCTTTTCATAACGTGGCCACTGATTCTATTTTCACAGAATGTTTTAACTTAAAAACGAAGAGCAGCAAGTCATATCTGGAAAGGGATTTCAGTTAAATAATGGGTATGTATTAAAGGGGGGGGGCGGGGACGGTATATATACCGTCCCCGCCCCCCCCCTTTAATACAAGTAGATATTCCCTACCAGTGCAGTAATACAACATCGCGTAAATCGACTTTTACCTCAATTAGGCGAAGATCGGTGTTAGAAGGCGGGTAATTGCAGTTTTTGCCGAATTAGCCAGCGATACATATTGATTGAACAATTTTATTGTAAGCCCTCAAAACAAAAACATTCTATGAGGACTTACTTTTTATGAAAGCTTACAGCACGTTTAAGCTACTAGACGTTTCACACATGCTAAATGAGCTAGCTCCAGAGCAGCATTTTTTACTTCAAGATTTTCTACCTATGGTTCCGATCGCTGCGATCACTGGACAGGGGGGAGTTGGGAAAAGTTTTGTAATTATGAAACTATGCTGTGCCGTAGCTGGGTGCGATGAGTTTTTAGGCATGAAGGTATCTTCACCAGGAACGGTTATGTATATCAGTGCTGAAGAAGAGGGCGAGGAGCTCCATCGCCGTTTCGACTCAATTGTGAAGAAATCTTCACAGAGCTATGACTATTCCGGTCTTCGAAGTCACTTCAAACCAATTGAATTAAAAGCCGGAAACTGTTCGTTATTTTACGATACTGAGCATGGGATAAGAGTGACGCAAACCTACGAAGACCTTCTTTCTTACGCGAAAACGCTCACTGACCTACGGCTTATAGTGATTGACACTTATTCCGCAATTTCTGACTTTGATGAAAACAATAGAACAAGTACAACTAAGGCTCTTGAAAAATTAAGAGTTTTTCACACAGAAACAGGGGCTATGGTTATGCTAATTCATCATAACAACAAGCAGTCCAGCAATAGTAAGAACGCTCCAAGAGGCAGCAGTGCTTTTGTTAATTCTCTACGGTGGGTTGCAACCTTAAGTGAACATGCGAGTTATTATTCACTTTCGGTGATAAAGTCGAACTATTCAAAAGAAAGCTCAATCCAGCTATTTCCTGATCCGTTGACTGGGTGCTTAGTGCGAGGCGAGTCTATTATGAAGGAGAAAGAAGGGGGCGAGATAAATGAAGTTAGTCGAATTGTAGATGTCTTCAGGGAGATCCAGGCTGCGAACGGGTCTGTAAATTTTACTAACCTAAAAAATGAGGCTTCTCTTGCTAAATCACTTAAAATGACCGAATCGAGGTTTAAGGAATTGTTTAAGATGATGGAGTTTAAAAAGGTTTTTTCACGCGGAGAAAAGTCCAAGTTGATTTTTGATCAGAAAGCGTATTCTCAGGAGTATTCAGCCCATAAGGAGAATAATTCTCAGGGCTCGTATGAAGAAATCTAGCACTTTAAGTGCGATAAGATTGAGCAGCTTGATGCTAAACAGTGCTTTTATCGGGGGGGCATTGCGCATATGACGCAAGACTTACATATAAAAGTAATACAAAATGCATACAGTCTTACAACTGAATCGACCAGACTTTACTAGACCATCTCTTACTTATAATTCCCTAGCTTTTCGTAAACCAGAGGTGGCATGTTAGCAGCATGGCTATGCTTACGTGTAGCGTTATAAAACATCTCTATGTAATCGAATATGTCAGCTCTTGCTTCCTCTCGTGATACGTAGATTTTTCGTTTTACCCTTTCGCGTTTAAGCAGCTGGAAAAAGCTTTCTGCAACAGCATTGTCATGACAGTTTTCACGACGACTCATACTGGGCTGCAAGTTGTGTTTTTCTAAAAAACTTTGCCATTCGTATCCCGTGAACTGACTACCCTGATCTGAGTGAATCAGTACAGTGCTTTTAGGCTTGCGACGCCAGACAGCTGAGAGCAGCGCTTGAGTAACGAGCTCACTTTCCAATCTAGAACTCATTGACCAACCGACCACTGCTCGTGAGTAAAGATCCAAAACAACGGCAAGATACAGCCAACCTTCATGTGTCTTAATATACGTAATGTCAGTGACCCACGATTGATTTGGAGCTTCCGGAGAGAACGAGCGATCTAAAATATTTTGCGCAACATGCGCAGGCTTTCCGCCGTACTTTCCAGGGCGTTTCCCATAGCCAACTTGAGCCTTAAGCCCCTCACGTTTCATTAACTTTGCTACACGGTGTCTGCTACAAATCTCACCCAGATCTTTGAGGTCACAGTGAATTTTTCGATAGCCGTATACACAACCACTTTCAAGCCAAGAATGCTTAATCAGCCCAATAAGCCTGTCGTCTTCAACAGCCCTTGCTGTTTTAGGTTGCTTGAGCCAGGCATAGAATCCACTGCGCTGAATCTTTAACGTTTGGCACATAAGTCGGGCAGGAAAACGATCGAGCCGAGATTTTATGAACGCGTATTTTTCTTTGACTCTTCCGCGAAAAATACGGTGGCTTCCTTTAGGATATCCCTTTCTTGAGTGACCCGTTTTAGCTCTTTCTCAAGCTGACGAATACGAGCTTCTTGATCAGAGACATCTTGGTGGTGACTTGCTTGAGGGCCATACTTTTTAATCCAAACATACAGGCTATGAGTGGACATACCTAAACGATCCGACACACTTGCAAAAGAGTAACCCTGTTCAGTCACTTGCTTTACAGCTTGGATCTTAAATTCTTCAGTAAATCGTTGATTCATTGCTCCTCCTAAGAACACTTAATTGTATATCAATAAAGTGTCTAGAGAAGTCTGGTCGATTCACTCTTTTTTTGTAGATAATAATGCCGTTACATTCTTTTACGTAATTTTACCTAGATCGTACATTAGACCTATATTTAATGTTAATTGGTTGTTTTTTAACAAATATATTAGGTTTATCTGTTTTATTTTTACTCGACAGTGTTACATTATGATTAAATTATTCAGATGATGTTGTAGGATGATTGTTTTGTTTAGGATAGGCAAAAATACTAAGAGTGACATTGAGATTGTTTCGCTAATGGAACGTAATAAGAAACTATCTTCAATCATTAAAGCTCAAAGGAAGTGGCTGTGCTACGTTGTTTTTGATATTAAAGGTTACGTTGTTGATGCAAACCAAAACTTTTTAAAATTGATGAACATTGGTGAGCGAGAAGCTCTAGGTCAACATCATTCAGGGTTTTGTGATAAGAATTATTCTGAAAGTCAAGATTATATCGAGTTTTGGGAGTCACTAAGATCTGGAGGGTTTAAAAAAGGCACTTTTGCTAGAATAGAAAAGTATGGGAACAGAGTCTGGCTTGAATCATCATATTTTCCTATTGAAAATGAAAGTGGAGAAGTCATTAATATAGTTAAGCTGGCGTCAGATGTAACTAGCAGCATGGATGAGATAAAGGAAAACGAAGCACTAATTCGATCTTTAAATGCTAATATGGCTGTTATCAAGTTTACCCCTTCTGGAACAGTAATTGATGCGAATGATAACTTTTTGAAAGTTATGGGCTATGAAAGAGAAGAAATAGTCAATAAACATCATAAAATATTCTGCGAAGACGGCTTTTATAAGGCGAATCCTGATTTTTGGAAACAGCTATCACAGGGAGTAAGTCAGAAAGGTCGATTTCTTAGGAAATCAAAACAAGGAAATAATGTTTGGCTGGATGCATCTTATAGCCCTGTATATGACAGTAATGGCAAGGTTTATAGAGTGGTTAAATTTGCTCTGGACGTTTCTGCTCATGTTGAAAATTCAGCGAAAATAAAAGAAGTTGCTATTATAACAGCTGATAAGAGTAATACTCTTTCTGAAGAAAGTGCACAAAAACTAACTGATGCAAGGAAAGCATCATTAGAAGTGTCTTCGGAGATGCTTAAGGTTGAACGAATATCTGAGTCTCTTCTAGAGCAAGCTAAAAAAATTGAATCTATAGTTGATTCAATACAAGAAGTTATGTCTCAAACAAATCTTCTTTCTCTTAATGCAGCAATAGAAGCAGCTCGAGCAGGGCAACATGGAAGAGGTTTTGCTGTTGTTGCCGATGAAGTTAGGAAACTTGCGCTGAAAACCAGTGAAAAATCTGACGAGATAACGACCGTTATTAACATTAACTCAGGCCTTATAAAAGATCTTGTGCATAATGTTTCACTCACTAAATCTCACGCTGATTTATCAGATAGAGCTATAAATGAAGCATCTAATAATCTTATTGAGCTTTCAAGTATGGTTAATGACTTTAGTAAGTTGACATCTGATATTTAAGTGAGTATTGATGGAATGAGTTATATTGAGATTTGTGATGACTTGATCAAGGTAAAGATGTTTGGTTGGGTTAATAGATTTGATGATTATCCGCTTGAAAATATTAAAAATCTTAATGCTAATAAAATTGAATTTTATTTTGATAATGTAGAAGGTATTGATAATTTTTTCGTAAGTTTATTTTATCTTCTTAATTCAAGAACAGCCTCTGTTATTGAATTTAAAGGTGTTAATCAATATTGTCGAGACGTTCTAGATATGGCATGCATTAATAAATTTGTTGATTACTAGTTTTAGGGTTTAGTTTTTATGCCAAAGTCTCCATCTTATTGTGTAGCTTTACAGCCAATATGTGACCGTGAAATGATTCATGTTGCCGATGAATTATTATACCGATCAACGTCAATGGCACCTTATGCTCAAATTGATGATGATCTAGTTGCCACGGCAAGAGTATGTAATGCTGCATTTTATGAAACCGGGATAGAAAAATTATGCGGAAATAGAAAGCTTTTTTTTAATGCACCTAGAGAATGGATTCTAAATCCAGAGTTACTTCCTCCTTACCCTGATAGAGTAGTTCTAGAAGTTTTGGAAAGTGTCAAGGGAGACTATGAGGTAATTGAAGCATTAAAACATGTAAAGTTTTTGGGTTATCAAATTGCGCTGGATGATTTTGAGCTTTGTGCGGATACTGAGCCTCTTTTAGAGATAGCAGACATTGTGAAAATTGATATGCTGACTTATCAAAGTGAGGGTGAGATTGATTACTATCTTTCTAAGGGCTTAACTCTTCTTGCAGAAAAAGTAGAAGATCTTGAAGTTTTTGAAGATTGTAAAAGGTTGGGTTTTAGCTTATTTCAAGGTTACTTTTATGCAAAGGCTGAGGTAAAAAGTGCAACATCGGTAAAGCGTAGTAGTAATGCTAAAGTCCGATTAGAAATTTTAAAAGAGCTCTATAAAGAAGATGTGGATTTCGAAATAGTAGAGTCCCTTTTAGTTCAAGAACCTCAATTGGTGCTGCGTCTACTTAAGATGATTAATTCTGCCTATTACAAGCGTGTGAATACTGTTCATACTTTGCATCAGGCTGTTACGTTGCTAGGAATACAAAAGCTGCGGACTCTAGTTAGTACTCTCGTATTAGCAAACGATCATCCTTGTAAGATGCTATTGTTACCAAAAGTACTCACTAGGGCTTCTATGTGTCGAATTTTAGCGGAGCGGCACTTCAAAGTCGAAGCAGAGGAAGCTTTCTTGGTGGGGTTACTTTCTTTATCAGATTTAATGTTAGACCAAAGCCTTAAAGAAATCTGCGATCAGCTACCGTTAAGCGATAAGTTATATAACGCTTTATTATTTCATGAGGGAAAAATAGGTAGAATATTGACCATCGTAATTTCTTTTGAAAATGCGAAACTTAACTTGGCAAGCGAGAAAACTGTAGAGATGCTTAATTCGTTTTACCTAGAAAGTCGTAGCTGGGCTTTGAGTATATTGACTGGGATGAAAGGAGATGGCTAAAAATCAGCCATCTTACTATAACCATTTAGCTGCAATGGGAGTAGCTAATAGTTGAAAAATTAGCCATAGTGGATTAACCAAACATTACTTTAATGTGTAACTCGTTTGCTAAAATGAAAGTTTTGATTTTAGGGAACGTGCGATTAAGTCAGCTAGTTAGTACGAAATCACTACTGGCTTGATTTGCTTTTCAATTTGCTCAAAACCTCAGTTTCTAGTGTGTCTTATCCTCTAGTTGAAGCCTTTAAAGCTCCAACTACCGTCATCCAGACGGATTAACCCCGTGCAGATCTTATCATCTGATCCACTCGCCGTATGTTTCCCAGTGCAAACAACACCGCGAGCTTGTTTGTCATTTTTTGATAATCCTTTATAGACTACTTTTCGGAAGCCAAATTGGCATTTGAGTATTCGAAACAGGGTAAGCGTCCGGCCATCCACACCTTGAGCTTTTTTTTAAAACAGCTTTCTGACATTCAGGTGATGCAACCAAACACTGGTACCTTTAAGGCAGAGAGCTATGGATAGCTTAAGCTCCCAGTGTAACTGGCGTGTTGAAATGGTAAGAGACAGCTCGTCATCTTCGATCCCAGGCCACTTAAAGGTCCCTTTTTCCAAACGCCTATAGTGCAACCAAAAACCATTGGCTGACCATTGTAGAATTTTGGTAAGCGATCTTATATTAGCCCTCTAAAATGGTTTGTCTTGGCCTGCTAATCTAGCCTGCTTTCGCCCTGTTCCAGGGTAATAGCGCTTCGAGTTTTTCTAAAGTATCCGCGTCGGCGATGTGGTCGAGTACGTGTTGGATGTAACTCGATGGTTCTAGGCCATTAGCTTTGGCGGTTTCTATGTAAGCGCCAATCGAATCCCATCTCCCAATAGCCCCATCAAACAGGTAGCCTTTTGCTTCTTTTAACCAAGGTGCAAACCATGACAACCTATCGCAAGTACAACTGGCCTGAACTATTTGACGCAATGAATAGCAAGTGGCACTGGCGTTCGCTCCACGTGACGAATCAGCAAATAGCCAGTTGCGTCTGCCTACCGCGAACGGGCGGATGGCATTCTCGGCTAAGGCATTACTGATATGGACGAAGCCATAGTCACAGTAAGCGATCAGAGATTCCCACTGGTTAAGGCTATATTGGATGGCTTTAAAGATCGGTGAGTCTTTCGGAACCTTTGTCAGGTTGGTTTCCAGCCACGCTTTGAAGTCTTCTAGCAGTGGTAACGCCAGCTCTTGGCGCACGGTGTACTTTTCCGACTTGCTTAAGTTTTCAATTTTTCTTTCGATGGCATAGAGCTTGCCGATCTTACCGACGGCCACATCCACTTTCGATGGTGTGGCCTTGTTGCTTTTTCCTTTCTGAGGAGCCGCACCGCGTGCGGCTTCAACAAACTTGCGCCGCGCATTGTCCCAACACCCAATACGAGCGATATCAAGCTCTCGGCAGACCTTGCCGTAGCCACTGTAGCCGTCAACTTGTAACACGCCACTAAACCCGTCCAATAGACGTGCGGGAACGTGACCCGCTCGGGTCGGGCCATAGTCAAACAAGACGGAAGGTTTATCCGGTGGCCCACCCCGCGTTACCCACATCCACTTATCACTCTGAGCGGTTTTACCGGTTTCTTTCAACACCTGGATGCGAGTCTCATCCGCTTGGATGTAGCGACCGAGGTTTTGTTGCTCCCGCATCAGGTTAATCAAGGGTTTGAACACATCATCGAGACGGATAATCCAATTCGCCATATTGTTGCGCCTCATTTCGTAACCAAGACGCGCTAACATGCCATCTAAGAGATAAAGGGGTAAGCCATCGGCATATTTTGACGTGATGACGTAAGCCAACAGGGAGGTGGTGGCAACACACTTACCCAGCGGATGAGTTGGCCGCTTTGCCGCGATGATTTGTTCGCCAGTTGAGGATTCGAACACCGCTTTATCTTGCCAGATCTCGATCACGTTAAGCCGAGCCGGGATAAACTCCAGTTCTTCTTTCACCTTAGTGAAGAAGGTTTTTGTTGCTCCTGCTTTCTCGTCGTCACTCAGGCAGATCTCACGACGGATTCGGTTTAATGAGGTCGAGAAGCCTCGTTGACGCTGACGACTTAGCTTGGTTTGCGCTAGCTCTGGGCTCAATGAGTCTTCTGGAATCTCATTAATCAGATCATCAATCGCGTTTTCCAGTTCCGCCTCATCAAACAGGGTGATCTGAAACGGCTGCTTCTCACTCTGGCGGCGAAGCGTTGGACTTTTTGCAGACGGATGATCTCTTCGAGACGCTCGATATAAGCATCGCGCTGTTTGAGGCCAGCATCACGTTCAGCTAAGGATACGTCTCTTTGCAACAGCAAAGACACTAGTTCAGCTTGTGACAGCTGACTGTAATCCGGCTTTTTGGAGTGAGACTTGGGGGCAATTTTCAAGGCGATATGTTAGCAAAAATCACCACATAAATCCTCAACAGAGTGCCTCATAATGCAAGGTTTTATGGCCTTGCATTAGGCTAAGATCGTAGCCTTCTAACAGCCAATTAATTTGCTCACCGGTGAGAGATACCAATTCCTCTGAGGCTTTAAGCCACTTAAACTTTTCTTCTGCTAAACCCTTGTAATAGAGCACGAAGCCATTGTCTTCCCACATCACGCACTTGATCTTATTGCGATGCCGATTAGTAAACGCGTACAAGGCTCCGGAAAAAGGATTGTGCCCTAGCTCTTGCTCGATCAGCACCGCCAGTCCATGGGCCTGCTTTCTAAAATCCACCGGGTCTCGATACAAAAAGATCTGGGGTAAATTCAATGCAGGGCGCAGATAACGAGGTTTCATAAAGCCGCTACCAGATGGGACACCAACGAGACGCCACGTATGATCATCCCATTGGGGAGCAAGATTTCTAGATTGCTAGAAGGCATAAAAGGCGTTGCCAGTGATACCGGTACTAATTTCGATCCCGTTGTCGAGTTAGTGGATGGCGAAAACTTCTGCCGCCAATAGCTAAACTGGTGGTACACTAAGCCTTCTTGTTCGCAGAAGGCTTTGATGGACAGGCCAGAGGCTCGCCACTTTTCGATATGGTCTGCCCAAGCTTGGTTTAACGCTGAGTTTGCATTCATATTGTGTGCTCCGTGGATGAATAGACGAAACACAGTTTGGGCGGGGTTAAGCGCGAAAACTAGAGGCTGATTTAGTGACGCTTACGAATTTTGAGGCGGTTACGAGTGCGTCCACAGAAAACAAACAGGCAATCAGAGCAAGGTTCCTGCTCCAATTCATAGACTACGATGGTACACAACCCATCAATAGATTTACGCATATGGGTCGTACCGCATATCAATATGACAGGCAAGGACTCAGAAACCCCAATCATGATTTATCTCCGTAAAAATGGAGAGGTTAGTGCGATTGAATTAACGAGTGAATGAGTGGATTACCGGACGCTTACACGATAGCCTGAGTCGGGTGAGACAAACGTCTCATCGCCATGCATGAGTTCAGTGATTTGGTTTAGATCATGTTCACTGGCAGAAGTGGTGGTAAAACTGTGTACCAAGCCACGTTTAGCATCGACTCCAATATGTGCCTTCAACCCAAAGAACCATTGATTTCCTTTCTTGGTCTGATGCATTTCTGGGTCACGTGATTTGACTTTATTTTTGGTCGAGCTAGCGGCTTCAATAATCGTCGCGTCAACGATGGTACCTTCTTTAAAGTAAATCCCCGAATTTGATAGCCATTTGTGGACTTCTTTAAAGAGCTTACGTCCAAGCTTATACTTTTCCAGTAAATGCCTAAAATTCATAATAGTGGTGTGATCAGGTATTGTGCCTTCTAAAGATAACCCAGCAAACAGCCGCATCGAGGTAATCTCGTAAAGCGCGTCCTCCATGGCTGGGTCCCCCATGTAGTACCAGTTCTGCATAAAATGAATACGCAACATGGTAGACAAAGGATAGGGGCGACGACCATTGCCTGCTTTTGGATAGAAGGGTTCAATTTGGTCTTCAAGCTGCTGCCAAGGAATCAACTCATCCATTCTACCAAGGAAGAGTTCTTTGCGAGTTTTGCGGCGTTTGCTGGTAAATTCGGTGTCGGCGAAGGAAAGCTGGTTCATGATCGGCTGGATTCGTAGTCAGATTAAGTCGGCAAGATTGTCTCATGTTACCGACTTAATCGCATGTTCCATAGACTAATGGACGCGGAATTCATCTACTAAAATAGTTTGCGTGCCCCTTCGACAAAGAGGAATTTAATGTATCAACAAACTTTAGAATTAGGACTTTCTGACTTATCAAACGACAGCTCTGATCGAGGGTTAGACGTAAATACTTTATCCGATGTCTTATCGAATGTTGGCATTGAAGCCCGTGGAGCAGTATTTACACGCCTCGAAGTTGTACGTTTTATTTTAGATTTGTCGGGGTTCCACTCCGCTGATAAACTTTATACTAAACGTATACTGGAGCCTTCTTTTGGCAATGGCGACTTCTTGCTCGAAATTGTACGTCGCATGCTTGCTTCTTGGTATCAAGAAAATGATACACCTCCATTATTTAAGGATCTATGCGATACCATTGTTGCGGTGGAGATTCACCATCAGACGTTTACTCAAACATCTCAATTAATTTTGGATGAACTAATCTGTAGTGATGTAGACGAGGGCACAGCTTCTCAATTAGTGAGACATTGGCTGATACATGGGGACTTTTTACTTGTTGACCTACCCATGCAGTTTGATTTCGTTTTAGGAAATCCCCCATACATACGTCAAGAGCTTATTCCTGTTTCACTTTTAGAAGAATATCGTCGCAGATACGAGACAATTTACGATAGAGCCGACATCTATATACCGTTTTTAGAACGTTCTCTATCACTACTTTCGCCTGCTGGAGTTTCAGGCTTTATATGCTCTGATCGATGGATGAAAAACCGTTACGGGGGGCCGTTGCGTAAGTTTGTGTCTGATAACTTTAGCCTAAAGATTTATGTTGATATGTTTGATACAAAAGCCTTTCATTCTGACGTTATCGCTTATCCAGCTATAACGCTTATATCGCGAGATAAAAACTGTAAAACACGCGTCTTCCACAGCCCTGAAATTGAAGAGTCTGTGTTGTCGAGTCTTTCTAAGGTGCTTTTAAGTCAAGACTGCATGGATAGTGAGACGTTCAAAATTAAAGAGCTTGCCAATGTAATGAATGGGCACGAGCCTTGGCTCCTAGATTCTTCTGATCAGATAGAAATACTGCGGCGCTTGGAAGAAAGCTATCCCTTGCTAGAGGAGACAGGTTGCAAGGTAGGTATAGGTGTCGCAACGGGAGCGGATAAGGCGTTTATTGGATCATATGGCTCTCTAAGTGTAGAAAATGATCGAAAGCTTCCAATAGTAACGACAAAAGATATCATATCCGGTGAAGTTAATTGGTGTGGTATGGGGGTAATCAACCCTTTTACTGAGAACGGAACTCTTGTTGACCTTGATAAATATCCAAAGCTGAAACAGTACCTTGAAGAGCGACGCCCTATAATTTCAGCACGACATTGTGCAAAGAAGGCTCCTAAAAAATGGTATCGGACTATTGATAGAATAACGCCTAGTTTAGCCTCCAGGCCAAAACTTCTGATACCAGATATTAAAGGGGAGGCTCATGTTGTATTTGAAGAAGGGTGGCTTTATCCACACCATAATCTGTACTACATTGTGTCTGAGGAGTGGGATCTAAGGTCTCTTCAGGCTGTGTTGTTGTCTTCAGTGGCTCGACTATTTGTTGCCAGTTACTCGACTAAAATGCGAGGCGGCTTTTTAAGATTTCAAGCTCAGTATCTGCGGCGAATAAGGATACCTAAATGGGCGACAGTTTCCCAATCTCTACGCGAAGAGCTAATGAACGCGGCATCAGCTAGGGATGTTGAAGCTTGTAATCGTGCGGTATTTAAACTCTACGAACTAAGTTTGGAAGAGCAGCGTGTTTTAGGAGGCAATGGAAATTGACAATCCTTGCACAGCAAGCTGCGGGGCTTTACGCCATTTTCGGTAAAATCTTAGACTGAATAAGTTTTATCAATCTTGTAGCAAATTAAATTTATAAAAAGTCGCTGGTGATGAAATTGCATATTTATTCAATCTTTGTCGTAAAAAATCCCCCATGTCTGGTTCAGATATGGGGAATCCATAATTAAGACAATTATTGAGAGACCATCTCTAATGCAATGCAGTTTTTATCTGAAAATAACTCATTTTCATAATCAAACTCTGCGAAAGCTAGGGATAAGGCGTGATGAATCTCGCGCGCTGAGCATTGTCCGGTTAATAGCAACTCCCGGCGCGAAGATGGGCTAAACGGAGTGTGTGCGTCATCTTTACTGTGAAATACTGTAAGGTGGCGCCCCTCAGCAGGCTGCTCTAGCACATGCTCAATCGTGACCACTAGGTTTGTACTTAATTCTAGTGATGACAACGCTTGTTCTAATGCTGGGATAGATTCCTGTGTACTTGTAAAAACACTGATATTCATAATAACACCTCTTGTTGAATTAGAAGTGAATATGGTATATGCAGATCTAGCCTAAAGTCGCTATCAGTAATCGCTCATTTTCTGTGTTAAGACCTAGGGTTTGTATTTCAAAACTTTAATTTATTCTCACATATGTCGGTGCTCGACAACGTCATGTTAGCACCGGTGAAGCTTAAAGGTTTAAAGCCTTCCATCGTTAGAGCCAAGTCTCTTGAATTACTCGACATGGTTGATATGTCGCATAAGGCTAAGGCCTATCCTAACCAGCTGACTTGTTCTGTACGCCAACCTCACTTCAAACATGTCGTTTAATCGCGATTTTTTCGCTATTTCGGTGCTTTGAGCGCCCCAACTCACCGTTCAGGCGGATTAACCCCGTGCTGAACGAATCATCTGATCTACTCGTAACAAATTTCCAAGTGCAAATAGCACAGCAAGTTTGTTGTCATTTTTAGACAGACCTTTGTAGATGGCTTTGCGAAAACCAAATTGGCATTTCAATATTCTAAACGGGTGCTCGACTTTCGCTCTGATACTCGCCTTAATGTATTCCGTTCGGATTATTTGTTTGTTGAGACGGGGATGCTTTTTCCATGCGCGTATCTTGCTAGGCACCTCAGCCACTAACCAATCGACTTTCCTATCCTTTGGGCACCTCTAAAAACCTCGCTCACAGCACCGGTAACCCTGTGATAGTATCGAGCAACCACTAACACCCGATAGTTCAGTACCATGAAGAAGCGTAGCGCGATCAAAAACGACCTCTTTGCCAGCGAACATCACCGTGAAAAGATCGACCGGATCGGCGATCCTTTGGCCGAGATCGAGCAGTACATCAATTTTTCTGCACTGGCCGCTGAAGTTGACTCTATCGCGCCTCGCCAAGCAGGGCTTCATCGCCCGTGGTGGCCAGATCATTGATGCCACCCTGGTGC
>NZ_LIQF01000025.1 GCF_001418205.1 Marinomonas fungiae
CGACGCTCTGGCGAAGAATAAAAGATGGCAGCTTGCCGCAACCTCGTATCAACCGAAATACACGAAACAAGCTTTGGCACATTGAAGACTTGGAAGAGTATGAGAAGAAAGAGGACTGAGCCTCTTTCTTTTACTGTCCGAAACGCCAGTTGAACGGAAAGCCCGTCGGCTCGATGATGGTTTCTAGCTGTTGATACCAAACGTCGTAAGCATGACGCATTTCATCCAGGTACTGATATTGGTTGTAGATAGCATCCAACCCTTTTTTGCTGTGGCCAATCATCAACTCGGCAACTTCTTGCGTCGTGATGGCCGACATTCGTGTTCGCATCGTTCTGCGAAGATCATGCATAGACCAATGTTCCATCTCAATACCAAGCGACCTGCGAGCCCAAATTTTCACATTGTTAGGAATAGTGGTATCAAAGCCATTTGTGGCAAGCTCTTCTTGTCCGTTCGCGGGAAACAAGTAAGTTGATTTGCTCATCTGCATCGCCAGTTCAATCAGCTCGATAGCCGGTTTAATTAGTGGCCGCATGATCGGCGCTCCAATTTTCTCACCTTGTTTGCGGATCTCTATGGGCACTGTCCACATTGCAGATTGCAAGTCAAAGTGATGCTTTTCAGCTTGAATGAGTTCTCCCTTGCGACCGCCCAATAGCAGAAGCAATTTTATGTAGATGCGGTTCTTCTCAGTAATTTTTGACTCGTGCAAATAGCGCCAAAGTATCCTGATCTCGTTATCGTTTAGCACCCGAGTTCGTTTGCCTTTCTTGCCACCGACTTTCTTTGCAGTGATCCCAGCGGCAGCGTTAATTTCCAAAATTTGTTCATCAATCAGCCAGTCATAGAACTTATGCACTACAGACACTAGGCGTTCTGTGTTTGAAGGGGACGACTCCGAAACCTCACGAAGACAGTTTCTTAAGGACAATTCATTGATGTCAGTTAATGGATACTTGCCAAGTCGGGGCAGCAAATATATTTCACTGCTGCGTTTTTGGTAGTGCCACGTTTTCTCCTTTAGCCCTTGCTTACCGGCAGAGTCTATCCAGTCTCGAAAAATCGATTCGAAACTTTGATTGGCAGAATACTTGGCCCGCTCCTGCTGAAGGTAGAGCTTGGGATTTCTGCCCTGATCAAGTACTGCCCTTAACCTATCCAGCTCATTCCTAGCTTCAGCAAGCTTCATAAGTGGGTAAGTACCTATGTCTACCCGCTGTTGCTTGCCATCGAAACGATAACGAAACTGAAAAACAATTTTGCCTTTGGGCGATACCCTAGCACTTAGCCCATCTCGGTCTGCTTTTACTACGGTTTCTTTTGCTTCTTTATTTAACCTGGCATCGAGCCAGCTAACTGATAACGCCATGTTATAAGCCCAGCCCTAGTTTCGATTTTAATGATTGTTTACGTGATTCTGCTTTGGGTTCTGGTGCTGTACTCATAGAAGTCACTTCACCATCTGGTGCATGGCCATCCACCGGTGCAGATGTCGTGGATAGATTGGGTTGGCTCATATGAATTAACCCAAAGGTGGCCAGCATCCTCAGACGCTCAGCGCGTTCCCGTGGCGGCGTCTTTTCTAATTCTTTGAGCAGTTCAGGGTGGCTCCCTGGGGGAATGTTGACGACAACTCTCATGATCAAGCCCCATAAAACCAGAAGCCTCGGACGTTCGCCAAAACAGACTGTTCCGGCACGATGATCTTGCTTCGTGAAAAAATCTCTTTGGCCGCTTCCTTATAAGCCAAGGCTCCCCCTCCGGCGATCAAAACCAAGTCCGCATTGATGCTTTCGTCACGCATGGATTGGCGCATGGCTGTAAGAGCGACAGGCGCTACCTTTTTCATGGCAGCATTCAGATAAGGTGAAATATCGACTTTTTCTCCAAATAGCAGGACCTGCAAGTCGCCTGTTCTCATGGCTTTTTCAAGTCGATCCATTCCGACTTTGGCACCGTGATCTTCTGAAATCAGCTTATCAATGGTTTCCAGTAGCACGGACATTGCCTGAAGACTGGTTCCTGATGAGCTGTAGCGAATTTCTCCGGCCTCAAGGGCAACCCAGTCAACAGAAAAAAAGCCGGGATCTATGACGACGACGCGACCTTCTTCAATCAAGCCCAAATCTCCACCTGTTTGAACCAGATCCATATAGGCACCGGCAGGCTGCGGCAGCACTTTGACGTCATGAACAGTGATGCTGCGCTTAGGCGTCACTTGATGGACACCTTTTAAACGCTGCACAAGGTCAGACTTACGTTGTGGTTCATGAAACTGGGAAACCGGTAATCCAGTGACAACCAAATCGATGGAGTCAGTTTCAGCCATTAACAAGGCGGCATGAAAAAGCGCCTTATAGGTCTTTGTGGTGGGATATTCCGGGTGAAGCTCTCGTTCCCAGCCTTGAAGGCGTCCAGCAGGCACACCAGCCGCCCAACGCTCATTATCGACAGACACATACAAACAAGTCTCATCATCGCCTCCACCGATACGCTCTGGCATACGATCCGCAGGACCGGCACCCGCAGGCAGAATAATGGTTTTCGGTTCACTGCCTGATTGGCCAATTGCCAGCTTCAGGTTCGAGTAACCGATATCTACGCCTAGTACAAACATACTTATCTCCTGTGCACTCAAAGTGCTCTAACGGTTTTCAATCAACCGCACTGGTCACGCTTGGGTATGTCCAAGTGCTCTGGCGGTTCACTCAAATGTCATTATCAGGACTCGGTGCACTGGCGGTGGGCAGAAAGGTGACAAATCCTTTCATCTATCTGCCTATTGCATTTTCGCAAAAGTATGAGAATAGGCTCTGTTTGGCGGCGGATGACCTAGCCAAAAAAATCGAGACGCCAAACGTCGTTTGCATTCTGGCCTGAACTTGCCAAACGGTTTGTATCTTCATGGCAATACGTCTTTTCAGGCATTTTTAAGTGAAATCGGCCTACATCCCTTGTCAGGTATGGGATTGCGCGAGTTGATTAATATCGAGACGCCAAACAGTGATTGTTACCGCAGTTTTACGTTTGGCGTTTCGATCCAAAAGCCAAACGGATAGTGGTTTTGGCTTTTGGGGTTAATTGGATGGGGAAATTGGTTTGGTAGAAATCGTCAATGAACAATGGAAAGCAGAGGTATCAGATTTACTTCAGCAAGAAACAGACAGGCTAAAAGCACTGGCACGAGCTGAAGTTGATGACTTTTGGGTTACCCACTACAAGGTTCGTGAGAATGCGCCCTTTAAAGATTGGGGGCTGCTTGGTGTCCGTATCAGAGACTTTAAGTATGGCTTTGGCATAGAGTGGTACATCAACAGTTTTCACGGTCAACGAGGCAAGCGCGTGGTCTTTAGCAAGGGTCTGCGTATTTCAAAGACGAAGCTGAGATACTCATTTTTGGACTGCCAAGGTCTAGCCAAAGAGTGGGAGTTAGCGCTGGCCATGGAGAAAGAGGAATTCTTCAGTGATGTTCGACGCCAGGTTGATAAGCTCAACATGCTGCGTCGTAGAGTGAATACGTATTGAGTCAACTGCGCTACTTAACTCGCGGCAACTGGTCCCAGCGTGTTGTATAAGCGGGAGACAAATGCTCTCGCTTCATCGACCAATCTTTCTTCGTACCTTGTCCAGCAAAGAAAACCTTTCCGGCACCGCTTTGATTAATGGTATCCAATACAGACATTAACTGCTTGCTGTTAGAGTGGGGCGATACGTCATCGAATAGTCCTGGTTGAAACATGCCGGGATCGTAAAAGTCAGACAGCATGAGGCCCGCTTTAGCATAACGAAAACCATCCTTCCAAATCCGCTTGAGTAAGTGGCTGGCCAGCTCGATAAAATCCCGAGTATCGCAACTGGGGATCAGCAGCTCACCCGATGCGGAGTTGCTGTATTGCGGCTCGGTGTCCTTAAAGGGACTGGTGCGTATGAACACGGTCAGCACTTTGGCTTGCTGCTGTTCTTTGCGTAGCTTCTCAGTGGCGCGGGTTGCGTATTCGCATATGGCTTCACGTAACAATTCAAAGTGCGTCACTTTTACGCCAAATGAACGGCTACAGATAATTTGTTTCTTAGTTGATGGGATCTCTTCAAGTTCAATGCACGACTCACCATTGAGCTCTCTGACGGTTCTTTCTAAAACCACCGAGAACTGGTCTCGGATAGCTCTAGGAGAGGCGTTGGCGAGGTCTAGGGCTGTTGTGATACCCAGAGCATTTAATCGCTTAGAAAGCCGTCTACCAACGCCCCAAACATCATCAACTGGGACTAATGCAAGCAATCGACGTTGCCGATCTGGATTGGTCAGGTCTACAACCCCCTGAGTGGCGGGATATTTCTTGGCGGCATGGTTTGCCAGTTTGGCGAGTGTTTTAGTCAGTGCAATGCCTACACAGACGGTGATCCCAATCCAGTTACCTATCCGCTCTCGCACTTGTTGTCCGAACTCGACAAGGGATATGGCAGACTCAATACCGGTTAAGTCCAAAAACGCTTCGTCAATGGAGTAAACCTCTACTCGTGGTGCCATCTCCTCCAAAGTGCGCATCACTCGACTGCTTAAATCTGCGTACAGCGCGTAATTGGACGAGAATGCCAAAATACCCCATGACGCTGCATTTCAGCTTTGATTTGAAAGACGGGTACGCCCATTTTAATACCGAGTAACTTAGCTTCACGCGACCGTGCAACCACGCAGCCGTCATTGTTCACCGTTACACTTTTAATTGATTGATTGATTGATTGATTGATTGATTGATTGATTGTTGTTAAAAGCCTTTAAAAGTAAGGCTTGTAGGAGGCTTATGCAATTCACAATGTTTTAAGTGATAAGTTGAGAATTTTAGGGGGATATTTCTTATATTCTCAATTTTTAAAGCGAATAAATTTTAGCTTAAGCTGAATAAGTCTTAACTTGTTGTCGATTAGCTTGCGTCACGACATGGCTCGTTCATAAACTCAATCTCAATTGTTGTATGAGCAAAATCAAACTCTTTAAGCTCATGCTGTAACTCTAGTTTGTACGATTTCAGTTTTTCGTTAGATATTTCAGTGTTTAAAACAATATGAGCGGTCAAAACGTTGTTTTCACCATCGAGTGACCAGATGTGTAAGTGATGTACTTCACCCACAATGGCTTTAGAAAGTATTTTCGATTTAATATTTTCAATAAGCTCAATATCTGGTGTCGCTTGCAAGAACAGCATAAGTGTCGATTTCAATGTTCTTACAACGTTAAATAAAATAAAAAGAGTAAAACAAATCGATAAAATAGGGTCGAGTATAGGCCACTCAACAAACATCAATACAATTGATACGATAAAAATAGCTATCCAGCCTAAAACATCTTCAAGCAAGTGCCAGTTTAAAACTCGTTCATTTAGGGTCTTTCCATGACTTAGCTTATAGGCAGCGTAACCGTTAACAACCATGCCAAAAATAGCTAATAAGAGCATTCCTTCGACTTGAGGCATTTCGGGGTTAGCTAATCTTGGTATAGCCTCAATTAGTACAAAAATAGAACCAACAGTTAATACCAAACCGTTAATCAATGCGCCAAGCAATGAAAAGCGCTTGTAACCGTATGAAAACTGGCTAGAGGCAGGCTTGTTACTGAGCTTATTCAATCCCCATGCGGTGCCTATGGAAATGCTATCTCCTAAATCATGGATTGCATCAGCCATGATTGCCGTACTATTGGTTAACCAACCTCCAATAAATTCGATGATGGTAAACGTGAGGTTGAGAAAAAAAGCCCAGCCAATACGTCTCGAAGCGTCCTCATCATTGTGAGAGTGATTATGACCGTGAGAGTGGCTATGCATGTTGAGCCTCGGCGTTTACATTTTTTCCTCTAAGCCTTTGTACATTCCAATTAATGATATGGCGGATAAAGTTTTGATACGCCCAACGTTTTATACCCGTTAGATTGGTTCCCTGCTTAGCATAGAATGCATCGGGTGAATCATATAGGCCAAAGTCGTCGTGTATGCCTTCTTTTTGGATATAAGTATCTTTCCCTGCCCAGTTAGTCACTGGGTTACTTATGCAGGTAGTAGCGATGCCATAACCACAAAAACTATCTTTAGCTTGACTGAATTTGGATTGAATTGAACTTAGATAAGCTTCGTCGAGAATAAAGCCTTCTAAATTGATCCACTCACCATCATAGAGCACTTCTACCCAGCTATGGATAATATATTTGGGGGCAAGCCAAAATACATAAGAGGGAATAGCGCCTTTTTGAAGCTGTTGGTCAATCGTGAAGCTATGAAATCGGCACTGAATACCGAGCGCTCGTAATAGAACCATTAACAAATTTCCCTTTGTATTGCACTGTCCATAGCCATCGGCTAAAACTTCACTTGCGGCGATATCATCGCTGCGGTTGTAACCGAACTGAATCTCTTCTTTAACAAAGGTGTAAGCAGCTCCAATCTTGTTGTAATCATCCAAAGTTTGCCAATTTCGCTCCGCTATTAACGATTGGATGCTTTGATCATCAAAGTCTAATATTTTTGTTTTCTCTAGATAATTAGCATTCATTATCAATCTCCTTTAAGAACATGATTTTGATTTACTTCCGCTACAGCCATTGTTTTCGCTTGTTAACTCTGCGTTGCTCAGCTCTTTCTTCGCATCAGTAATAATCAGGTAAGCCCCTCTTAAAATTAGGGTTGCAATCACACTACCAATCACAATGTCAGGCCAGCGTGAATCAAGCAGCATCACCAGCACACCAGCAGCAATTACGCCCATATTTGCGATCACATCGTTGGCTGAAAATATCCAGCTTGCACGCATATGCACTTCACCATTGTTATGCTTTCTGATTAAAACTAAACAAATAACGTTTGCTATTAATGCAATAAAACCAAAGCCGATCATGAACCAAGAGTGAGGCTCACCTGCTCCGAGTATTCTTCTTACTATGTCAAAGATTATCAGTAATCCGAGTGTTAGGGAACATGCGATTAAGTCGGTAACATGAGATAATCTTGCCGACTTAATCTGACTACGACTCCAGCCGATCATGAACCAACTCTCTTTCGCCGACACAGAATTTACCAGTAAACGCCGCAAAACTCGCAAAGAACTCTTCCTTGGTCGAATGGATGAATTAATTCCTTGGCAGCAGCTTGAAGACCAAATTGAGCCCTTCTATCCAAAAGCAGGCAATGGTCGTCGCCCCTATCCTTTGTCTACCATGTTGCGTATTCATTTTATGCAGAACTGGTACAACATGGGGGACCCAGCCATGGAGGACGCGCTTTATGAGATTACCTCGATGCGGCTGTTTGCTGGGTTATCTTTAGAAGGAGCAATACCTGATCGCACCACCATTATGAACTTCAGGCATTTACTGGAAAAAAATAAGCTTGGACGTAAGCTCTTTAAAGAAGTCCACAAATGGCTATCAGATTCAGGCATCTACTTCAAAGAAGGCACCATCGTTGACGCGACGATTATTGAAGCCGCTAGCTCGACCAAAAATAAAGCCAAATCACGTGACCCAGAAATGCATCAAACCAAGAAAGGAAATCAATGGTTCTTTGGGTTGAAGGCACATATTGGAGTCGATGCTAAACGTGGCTTGGTGCACAGTTTTACCACCACTTCTGCCAATGAACATGATCTAAACCAAATCACTGAACTCATGCATGGCGATGAGACGTTTGTCTCTGCCGACTCAGGCTATCGTGGCGTAGAAAAACGTGAGGAAACCAAAGATAAGAAGTTGGACTGGTTGATTGCGGAAATGCCAAGCAAGGTTCGGGAATGGAAGAAACATCCCCGTATTAATAAAACCCCCATCAATACTGAGTACATAAAAGCGAGCATCAGAGCAAAAGTCGAGCACCCGTTTCGAATATTGAAGTGCCAGTTTGACTTCCGAAAAGTAGTCTATAAAGGATTATCAAAAAATGACAACAAGCTCGCGGTGTTGTTTGCACTGGGAAACATACTGCGAGTGGATCAGATGATAAGGTCTGCACGGGGTTAATCCGTCTGGATGACGGTAGTTGGAGCTTTAAAGGCTTCAAATAGAGGATAAGACACGCTAAAAACTGGGGTTTTGAGCAAATTGAAAAGTAAATCAAGTCAGTAGTGATTTCGTACTAACTAACTGACTTAATCGCATGTTCCCTAGCATTTCACCACCTACAGCATTAGGGCGACGAATTTTTAAACCTTCAAAATCACTTGGCTTCTGAATTTCTTTATTTTTAGTATGGAGATAGGCAGGGCCGGTCGTAAAGAGAAAAAGCACATGACTGTCATTATATTCTTGACTAATATCCCCCTCGTCATAAAGGGTTTGGAAAATACAAGCACCTTGTAGTGCTGAAGACGATATACCGGGTAATTGGACTATTTCAGATAATGGAAATCTTCCTGCATTATAGCCTTGCACGACCGCGCTAATATCTGCGATGCCATTTACAGCGCCATCGTATGCATTATTTGCTTTTACGAGGGTTTGAGAAGCGTACATCTCAACTTTGAGTTCACCGTTTGATTCCTCCATGATTTTTTTCGCCCACTGATCAAATAATTTAGTGTGAACATCAGAGGTTGCTGGCCATATATGGGCTAAGCGAATGGTTGTCTCTGCTAAAACAGCGGCTGAAGGGAGAGATAGTGATGCAATCACTAAAAATTTTTTAGATATGTTTTTCATGTTTGCCTCATATTGCTTTTATTTTTATTTGGGTTTTCGATTGCTTTAACCTCTATAAGGTTAATCAAGCACAGATTAACAATATGTCTCATGTTCAAATTAAACAAATCGATAGTATTTTTAAATAAAATAGATGGAATCTATTTTTATTCGGGCTTGGAGAGTCTCCTGCAATTAAGGCAGGGTATGCAAGTAAGGTAAGTCTTCTTATAGAGCGCTTTCAGGCTTTGATAACGGCTTCTTGCCTTGTTCCATGGAAATGATCATTCTACCTGAGACGTTGCCAAAAAATTGACTGAACATATGTTGCTGTGTGATTACTTGGGGTTTGTACTGGAAGATATGCTTGTAACGTGCGATTGGCGTATATTGCTTTTACAGCTGTTTATCTGAGTCTGACTTGTCTATGAGGAGACTCAGTCAACTCATATCAAGTCCTCAAGTTTACTGTGCACTTTTGGTTAAGGAAAGATGTGCTTCATCTATCGCTCCCTCACCACCTCATCTTGGTATTTAAGATATACCAAAAGCTTGTTCTTACATTTTTCTGGTACAGGGCACCATTTGGTTGCCTTCTTTAATTTCTTAATTTAAAATCAATGACTTAGTAATTATTAAGCTTTTTTTGCGTTTCAGCTTATTCTCCTGTTTTGGCCGTTTTTAGCCTAGTTTCTCCAAGAACTTTCACACCGTTTCCACAAAATTGTGAACCTATCTAGTTTCACGGCTATGCTTGTCTCTCAATCAATCGAAGTTGGTAATCGTTCTGATACCAAAAACATACTGATGGGTCATATCATCTACTCGCTGTTTTTAAGCGATTTTCGACTGAAAGCCTACGAAGAAAACGACAGCAAAACGTTCAATTATACCACATTCGCAGTGCTATCAAAGTTGACTGATTTTATTACAGTTTTCACGTTTAGGGGTGCCTTGCTCAACTGACTTTTTTTGTTAACTTCGAGAGAAATGGTAATCCTCCCTTTTTTAACTCAGTTCAAAAGTAGAGGTTAAGCAGCCATTAGAGGTGGCTTACCTCCGTTGGCAGTATGTGGCCTTTCATGATTGTAAAACCACAGCCATTCTGTTGCATATTCTTGGACTTCTTCAAGCGTATCAAATAGGTGTTTGCTGACCCATCCATATCTCGCTGTTCGATTGTAACGCTCAATATACGCATTTTGTTGAGGGTTACCTGGCTGAATATAGTCTATTCTGATGCCTTTCTTTTTTGCCCACTTAACGAACTCATGGCTAATAAACTCCGGGCCATTATCACAGCGAAGAGCTATAGGTTTCCTCCGCCACTCCAGTAGTTGATCTAGAACCCGAATCACTCTCTGTGACGGCAAGGAGAAGCCTGCTTCCATGGCCAATCCCTCACGTTTATAGTCGTCGATCACATTAAACAGACGGTACTTTCGTCCATCTACCAACTGATCATGCATAAAGTCCATCGACCAGACTTGGTTCGGTTTTGTCGATTCTTTCAGTGGTTCCGGTGTGTTTCGCTTAAGCCGACGTCTTGGGCGAATGCGTAGATTCAGAGCCAGCTCACAGTAAATGCGGTACACACGCTTATGATTCCAAGGATAGCCCTTTGTATTGCGAAGGTAATTGAAGCATTGACCAAAGCCCCAATCCGTTTGCTCTACGGTAAGATTGACCAGTAGCTTTGCAATCCGTGTGTTTTCATCGCTGTTTTGGCTCTGATAACGATAGCAGGTTTCACTGATCGAAAAAGCCGAGCAAGCCAAACGAATGCTCACCATCCTAGTTGCCACAGCATCCAAAGCCATCATTCTTCGCTCAGATGGCTTTACCACTTCTTTGCCATGGCTTCCTGAATGATCTCAGCTTTTAAGCGTTCCTCAGCATACATCTTTTTAAGACGACGGTTTTCTTCTTCAAGCTCTTTCATTCGAGCCATTAGTGATGCATCCATACCACCGTATTTTGCTCGCCATTTGTAGAATGAGGCCGCACTCATTCCGTGCTCCCGACATAGTTCAGGATCGGTGCGCCCGCTTCCGCTTATTTCAAAATCGCCATGATCTGGCTATCGGTATAACGTGACTTTTTCATGCAGAACCTCCTGCGTTTAGATTACGAGAAAATTCTACTTTTGACTGCTGTTATTTTTCGGGGGGATTACCGGGCATTTAACAGAGTTTTAGGAAAGTGAATTGTGACTTTTGACTTAAGAATTTCTCGTATCGCATGATTGATGTGCATAGTGTTAGTGTTGCTCCTGTCGAAGTTATAACTTTGTTGTACAACAAGTCGAAGGAGCTGCAAGAGGTGAACTTGGACTTTTTTGGGAAAAATTTTGTGCTGTATAGGCAGAAAGCGGCAGAGGCTCTTGATAAATTTCTGTTTTGGAAAGGGACAATGATTCGGCAGTTACAAAGAGCACCGTAGCGGAGCGCTGAATATATATTTGTATATTTAAACTATACAGATTTTGTATACCTAAACAGAGAAAGAGGGCGCATAGTAGAGCTACCTGCATGATTTTATTTCCGGTAATTCCTATTATCGGAAACAAATATATAAGAGCTTAACATTCATAATGTATTCATTCAGAGTTATATAACCTTGGTTTTCTACTCAGTCGGCTTAAAATAGGCCCATCCGATCATCTTTATAGGCTTAGGAACATGCGATTAAGTCGTCGTCCATGAATAACTCTCAACCCATTTAATGCAAAGTGTTTTTATAAGATAGTGAATGCCTAAATCTTGCTATAAATACGCCATAAGGCCCAAAAAGTTGCAGAACAGGTGAGTTTTATGAAGCCTCGTCAGACAAAGACCATACCGCAAAAGGATTTATTTCAACCACAGCTCGTTGACATCATTAACCCTAACCACCCTTTAAGTTCGACTGGCTAAGGTTATTGATTGGTACCAGTTGGACAACAAATTGGGGGGACACTTCTCAACCGTGGGTGCCGCTGCGTTACCCACTCGCCTTAACTCGGATACGGCGGAATACAGCTGCCCTACTAGCTTTTGTAGCTTCTGGTGGTCAATCATGACGGTCCACTCAAAGTAACCTCAAATCCGAATACTAATAAGTCCAGCACGTCTGCTACCCTTAAAGACGATAACCTATCTTGTATCGGAGCACTTAACCATAAGGCATATAACGCTCTTCGATGGTGAGTCACTATACATCGGCGACAGTATCAAGATCATCATTGACCGATGCGTCGACGACGGGAACAAAACTAGACTGGGTATAGATGCCCCGAAGGACGTTACCGTGGTTCGAAAAGAGCTGATCGCGCGCTAGTCACGATCCAAGACGTGATTGATGCTTAATCTCAGAAATATTGGCGGGTGGCTTTGAACTGATCTGAAACCGTCAACTTACACTCATGGCCCTAAGCAGACATTTAGTCCGCAGTGCCTCACCACACCTAACAGCACTTAGCAGCCCAAAGCCAATAGCTGCAAGGCGCACATTGCGCCTTAACAGGATCGTTCTGGATTCTCTGAACCGGACGTTAGATGATTGCCCAGAGCATCTACCGGAGTCGGTACAAAACGAACATTACCAAATCGATTTGTGGACGAATTGAAATCAGTCCTGCGTCAGGCTTACCCAGCTACCCCGAGACCTGACGGCCGCATCGATAAACAGCAGCCCCTCAATTCCGCTTTGAACGGAGGGTACAAGACCTCCCTGAGCGTGGCTGTCGTCATCCAGTTGCCGTGCGCGGATCGCAGTAGCGATATCGCTGTAGAGGCTGGCGAAGGCTTCCAGATAACCCTCGGGATGTCCGGCGGGTGTGCGCGTCACCGCACTCGCTGCAGACGACAGGCCGGCTCCACCGCGGGTCAGCAGTCGCCGCGGTTCACCGAACGGGCAGTACCAGAGTTGGTTCGGATTTTCCTGCTGCCACTCCAGTCCCCCCTTCTCGCCGTAGATACGGATCGCGAGATGGTTTTCGTTGCCGGACGCCACCTGGCTGGCCCAGAGCATCCCGCGTGCCCCACCTTTGAAGCGCAGCATCATATGGACATTGTCGTCGAGTTGGCGACCGGGGCCGAAGGAGCTCAGGTCCGCACAGAGGCGCTCCGTTTCAAGACCGGTGATAAATGAGAGCAGATTAAAGGCATGGGTACCGATATCGCCAATGCAACCGCCGGCCCCGGCCTGGGCAGGATCATTCCGCCAACTGGCTTGCTTCTGCCCTTCATTCTCGATCGATTCGGTCAGCCAATCCTGGGCATATTCAACTTGCACAACCCGCAGAGCTCCCAGCCGACCTTCAGCAATCATCTGGCGGGCCTCACGCACCAGCGGATAAGCGGTGTAGTTGTGGGTCAGCGCAAACAGCGCCTTACTGCGCTCGGCAAGGCTCACCAGCTCGCGGGCGTCTGCCAGCGAGGCCGTCATCGGCTTGTCGCAGATCACATGAATCCCGACACTGAGAAAGGCTCGGGCTACCGGAAAGTGCATATGATTGGGCGTCACGATGGCAACAGCTTCGATGCCATCCGGCCGTTCCACCTCGCGCTGGGCCATCTCCAGAAAATCGGCATAGATCCGGTCCTCTGCTAGCCCCAGTCTCTCGCCAGAGAGACGCGCCTTGTCTGGGGACGACGACAGGGCCCCGGCTACCAGCTCATACTGGCCGTCAAGCCTGGCAGCGAATCGGTGCACGTTGCCAATAAAGGCGTCGATACCACCGCCCACCATGCCCAGACGTATTGGTCGGGCGTAACCTTCCTGTTGCATGGGTTCAGCCTCCTATTCCAAGCATCTTGCGGTTCATCGCCTCGTCGCTGCCGGCATCGGCAAAGTCGTCAAACGCTCGATCGGTGACCTGAATGATATGGTCGCCGATAAACGCTGCGCCCTCGCGGGCCCCGACTTCCGGATGCTTGAGGCAGCATTCCCACTCCAGCACCGCCCAGCCGTCGAAATCCATGGCCGCCAGCTTGGCGAATATCCCCTTAAAGTCGACCTGGCCATCGCCCAGAGAACGGAAGCGGCCGGCGCGCTCGACCCAAGACTGGTAGCCACCGTAGGCCCCCATGCGTCCATTGGGATTGAATTCAGCATCCTTGACATGAACCATTTTGATCCGATCACGATAGATATCCATGAATGCTAGGTAGTCGATGGACTGCAACACGAAATGGCTGGGATCGAACAAAATATTACAACGCGGGTGCTGCTCAACCCTGTCTAGGAACATCTCGAAGCTGGCGCCGTCGTGCAGATCCTCCCCCGGATGAATCTCGTAACACAGGTCGACACCAGCATTGTCGAAAGCATCGAGAATTGGCCGCCAGCGTTTTGCCAGTTCATCGAAGGCGGTCTCAATCAGGCCCGCCGGACGCTGCGGCCAGGGATAGATATAGGGCCAGGCCAGCGCGCCGGAAAAGGTCGCATGGGCGCTCAGCCCTAGGTTGCAGGACGCCTTGGCCGCCAGCATTAACTGGTCGGCGGCCCAGTTGGCACGGGCCTTGGGATTGCCGCGCACCTCGGGCGGCGCAAAGCCGTCGAAGGTCTCGTCATAAGCCGGATGTACAGCCACCAGTTGCCCCTGCAGGTGTGTCGACAGTTCGGTTATCTGCACGCCCTGCTCGGCGGCCAGGCCGTTCAACTCATCGCAGTAATCGAGGGACTCTGCTGCCAGCCTCAGGTCAATCAGGCGGCTGTCCCAACTCGGGACCTGAACCCCTTTGAAACCCAGATCAGCCGCCCAGCGGCAGATCGACGCGAAGCTGTTGAATGGCGCCTCATCATCGGCGAATTGCGCCAGGAAAATTGCAGGACCTTTAATCGTTTTCATAGTGTTTACCCATTCAATCTCTGGGACGTTCCGCCCTAACTCAGGCAACAGGAACCCCAGGCGTCCAAAACAGACGCTGAAAATAATCCAAGCAGTACATAACCTGCCGGACGGAACCGGCACGTCAGCCCGATCAGCGTTGTGCGGCTTTTTTACCGAAGGCCACGGCCAGAATGATGATCAGACCCTTAACCACCATCTGCTGGCTGACATCCAGCCCCATGATGATCAAACCGTTGTTGATCATGCCGATCATCAACGCACCGAAAATGGTACCAATGACGGTTGCAGTGCCGCCAAAAAGGCTGGTGCCACCGAGGATGACAGCAGCAATAACCGACAGCTCGTCCCCTTCGCCGAAGGTAAAGCGCGCCGAGTAGATGCGTCCGGCGTATAGCATGCCGGCAAGCCCCGCGAGCATACCTGAGCCCACCATAACCAGCAGTTTGATACGCTTGACGTTAACGCCGGAGAATTCCGCGGCGTTCTCATTTCCGCCCACCGCCAGCGTGCGTCTGCCGTACGCGGTTTTGCGCAGCAGCACATGGCCGATGATGCCGATCACGACCATCCAGACTAGCAACACCGGAATGGGACCCAAATCGCCCGAACCAAACAGGAAGGTAAAGCTCTCATTCAGAATCGGGACCGGTGCAGTATCAGTGACCCACATTGCCAGGCCCTTGGTGATGATCATCATGCCCAGCGTTACCAGAAACGCTGGTATCGCAATCTGAGTAATCAGCAGACCATTGATCAGGCCAATCAGAGCGCCTGTGCCGAGGCCCGCGATTATCCCACCGAACATGCCGAGCCCAGCCTGCATCGCCAACGCAGATATCAATGCAGACAAAGCGGCGACCGAGCCAACCGAAAGGTCGATCTGAGCGGCCCCGATTACAAAGGTCATGGCCACGGCCATAATCGCGATCATCGCAGTCTGACGGGCGATATTCAGCAGGTTGTTAGTCGACAGAAAGCCTTCGTCGTAAAGGGTCACGGAGAAATAGAAGAACACCGCCACGAAGGCGACATAAACGATGTAACGACGCCAGTCGAAACCACGCAGCGAAAAGCGCGTGCTGGCCGGCAGACTATTAGCCTTGGATTGCATGTTGCAATACCTCCTCGGATGCGATGTTTTTACGATCAAATTGCTGCGCCACACTTCCCTGATGGAAAACGATGACACGGTCAGCCAGGGCCAGCAGCTCGGTAAGTTCCGACGACACCACCAGCACCGCCTTGCCCGCATCGGCGAACTGCCGGATGATTTCCATGATTTCGGTTTTGGCACCGATATCGACGCCGATGGTTGGCTCATCGAGCAGCAGTATGTCAGGCGCATTGACCAGCCATTTAGCCAGCACGATCTTCTGTTGATTACCGCCTGACAGCAGATTGGCGGCCTTGAAAATATTGTCGGTCTTGATGTTCAGCCTGCGAACATAGTCCTGAACGATTACCTCTCCGGCGGGATCATCGACGAACAGGCCCTTCTTTATCCGGTTGAGGATCGGCAGCAACATATTGCTTTTGACATCCTGATCCAGCACCAAACCCTGTACCCGCCGGTCTTCAGGCACCAGCGCAAGACCCGCCGCAATCGCATCGTCCGGGCGGCGAATTGCCGTTTTCGAACCATTGATAAAAACTTCCCCCCGGTCGATCGGATCGATTCCGAAAAGTGCGCGCATTGTTTCAGAGCGGCCGCTGCCCATCAGCCCGGCAATACCCAGAATTTCGCCTCGGTGAAGATCGAAACTGACGCCGCGAACACGGCTACCGGAATGGAGATCGCTCACTCGGAGCAGTGGCTCGCCCGTGCGGTCGTACTGGCGCTCGGACCAGACGAACGCCTGCTCCATATTGCCGCCAATAATGTGCTCTATCATCCGCTCAATGGTCAGGCTGTCATGACTTTCCGTCAGCACCCATTTACCGTCTCGTAGAATGGTGGTGCGATCGCAGATCTCGAATATCTCGTCCATACGGTGCGAGATATAGATTACGGAAATCTCCTTTTCCTTGAGCTTTTTAATGAACCTGAACAGGACTTCGGTCTCGTTTTCCGTTAACGAGGAGGTCGGCTCATCCATTATCAGAATCTTGGCGTTCTTGGAAAGAGCCTTGGTAATTTCCGTCATCTGCCAGTATCCCACGCCGAGTTGTTCAACCGGCGTATTGGGATCGATATCAACGTTGAGTTCCTGCAACAACTCCCGGGTCTTGCGTACACAGGCCCGGTCGTCAATAAGCCCCATAGCAGTCCTGGGTTCGAGGTTCAGGAAAATATTCTGCGCGACCGTCAGCGACGGTACCAGGCTGAACTCCTGAAAGATCATGGCTATGCCGTGGGCTTCAGCATCCTCGGTGTTCTGGATCTCGATTGACTGTCCGTCCAGCAGTACCGCGCCCTCATCAGCTCGATACACGCCGGTCAGGATCTTCATAAGCGTGGACTTGCCAGCACCATTGCCACCCATCAGGGCATGCACTTCGCCCTTCCTCAGCTCGAAGCCGACTTCTTTGAGAACCGGTATGCCGTTGAAAGCCTTGCAGATGTTGGACATTTTTAAATGAACTTGGGTATCCATCGTGCTTACCTTTGTGAATGTGGCCCTCCGCCACAAGCGACGGAGGGCTCAGATAAAGCAGTAATCAGCGAGAGCAGTATCAGATTTCGTCAACCGAAACCCAACGACCTTCCTGCGCCGACTTCAGAATCGCATCGGCAATCTGCTCGATACGGTACCCGTCAGAAAAGTTAGGCGATACGTCCGTGTCTTCGACTATCGACTTGACCAGATCATAGGTTTCGATGATCTTGGTCTCGCCATAGCCGATGCCCAGTGCAGGAATCGGCCAGAGGCCGTCACCGTAAGGATGTGCCGGACCGGTATAAACGGTACGGAAACCACGTCGGTCTTCAGGATCATCCTTGAAGAACACCTTCAACTCGTCGCGACGCTCGTAGTTAAAAGAGATAGACCCTTTTTCACCGTGCACCTCGAAGGTCAGGAAGTTATTGCGACCATAACCGTTGCGGGTTGCCTCGATGCTACCGATAGCACCGTTTTCGAAGCGCAACATCGACAGCACCTCATCGTCGACATCGACCGGGCGCTTTTCAACATCGCCACTGCTCTTGACCGTGCCGAGCTTGTCGACACCGCCGGCCTGCACCGGACGCTCGTTGATCCAGGTCTTGGTGGTCGCCATGACTTCGGCGATATCACCGACCAGGTAGCGAGCGAAATCGAGCACATGGGTGCCGATATCGCCCAGGGTGCCAGAACCTGCAATAGGGCGCCTCGAAAAACCCTGCTGCTCGTCGCCTGAACAGCTAAACTGCCCGGAACAGCTGTTTTCGACTTGATATCATGCCGGTCTCAGGGTCAGTGGCACCGGCTGCGGTCGTCTCTCAGTGTGCCCATCAGGCACATTGAGCCGCCACCAACGACTCAAAATGCCTTAATCCCGGCCCGCTGGAAGTACACCAACCGCTTCAGGTTGTAGCAGGCAGCCATCATTGTCATCGCAAAGTTGGCCCTCGCCTGGCCCACTGTGCGGATCAACTTGCCCCCCATCTGATCGATGCTGGCGAACACATGCTCGACGCGGGCACGGGTTTTGGCGATCCGCTTATTGCGACGTTGTTGGCACTCCGATAACGGTTTCTGGCGGTGGCCTTTGCGCTGAATATGGTTGCGGTAGCCGTGCTCTTTCAGCCAGGCTTCCCGCTCGGTC
>NZ_LIQF01000026.1 GCF_001418205.1 Marinomonas fungiae
GGTCAAGTGGGGAACGCGGACATTTTGGACAACGACATTCAATCGGTCACGCCAGCGCCGAACCTAGCGGATCCAGACAATACGGCGGTTACCGAGGGGCAAGACGCAGTCTTTAACGTGACGTTGAACAACCCAACGACCCAAGAGACTCGTTACAGCGCCAGCTTAGGGGGCACAGGCGATACCGCTACGGCGGACGCGGACTACACCAGCACCTTAATCGATGCGGACTACACCAATGGCGTCACCTTTGATGCGGACACCAATGAGTTCGTGGTACCGGCAGGCGTGAGCGAGTTCACGGTCACGATCGCGACCAACGACGACGCTGAGGTGGAGAACGCAGAGACCTTTACGCTAAACGTGGGCGATAAGTCAGGTGTGGGCACCATTGCGGACAATGACTTGGCGATGGAGGATGCAACATCAATAAGAGAAGGGGCTGTTATCACTGCTGCAGATAGCACAAGTGTTCTTGCGAATGACGCAGACAGTGGCTCGTTAACGGTTGTTGGTATTGCTTCAAATGAAAATGGTGATAATGCCGATACATCGAGTACTGGTGGATTTGTACTTACTACTTCGCTTGGTGGCAAGGTGACGCTGTACTCAGATGGTACATATGAGTATGAGGCGCCTGTACTGGATCATACTGATGAAGAAGTGATCCAAGACTCATTTACTTATAAAGTAAGTGATGGTTCGTCTGTTTCTGATTGGACGACTGTTACAATCAATGTACAAGATACAAGTATTGATGCAATAGATGATACGGCCGAATTAGATGTAGATGACACAGCTACAGGTAATGTCTTCGATAACGATACGGGGGCTGACAAGGCATTTGAGTTAACGAAAGTTGAATACAAAGGAACTGTTTATGAGTTCCAAAGCGGCAGCAACTCTTTGGAGATCGAAGCCGACTCAGGCACATTAACAATCAACAAGAATGGCGAATACTCTTTTGTCTCTGACGAAGATCTTGCTACGACTGTAGATGTGAATTTAGCGACCTCGTCTGATGTTTCCTTGTATGGCTTATTATCAGGTAGTTATACCGAATCTGATGGTAGTTTGATTAATCTAGATCCTGCATGGGCTAATTATGTATCGAAAACGGGTGCAGGTATCGGTGTGGGTACTGACAGCAGCCCAATTGATGCGGATAGTTCTTCAACTGAGACCCTCGTTGTTCAGTTTAATAGCGCAGTATCTAGTATTGACATGGATATTAAGAACTCTACTGATAACGATAAAATTGAAATCAAATCATTCGATGCAGATGGTAACCCTTTAACGACTGATGTTTCTTTTGGTGCCTCCAATGGTAACAACTTAACCAATGTTACAGTTTCAGCATCAGGTGACATTGCCTACATTGCGTTCTCTCTAACAGATGATGCTACAGATAATGATAACTACCGCGTCATCAAAAATATGGCGGTTACCTACTCCAATGATTCAGACCCTTATTCTGATCAAGAAGTCTTTGAATATACTGCCATTGATAAGGATGGTGATACTGACACGGCAATACTTACCATTGGCGTTGCTGATGGCGGAGCTTCTGTTGTTGCTGATGTAAATCAGATAAAAGAGGACGAAGGTCCTGCTACAGGTAATGTTTTAGACAATGATTCAAACTTCAGTGAGGTTTCCGTTGCTACATTTACTATTGTCGGTGATACAACTAGCTACGCTGCTGGCTCAACAGTAACAATTGATAACGTTGGTGAGTTTACTTTAGAAAGCGATGGCTCTTACAACTTTGAGCCAGTTGAGCACTGGGCAGGGGAAGTGCCAGTTGTTACTTACACAACCAGTGAAGATGAGTCTTCTACCTTGACGATTGAAGTCGAAGCTGTGGCTGATACCCCAGTCTTTTCAGCTAGTGAAGGTCTAGTGCTAACGACTTGGAATAATATTCTACCGCCTAATGACCATAGTGGTTATGGCTTATATCCAGATGAACTTAGTACTTTAGTTGCTTCTTATGATTTCTCTGAAGCAGATAGCTCCGAAGTGATTCAAGCGGTTGTTAAAGACTCAAGTGTTGCTGTTGATACGCTAACGACTATTACTGGATATATTTATCTTGAAAAAGGGTCTACATACCGTTTCTCAGGTGAAATCGATGACAGTTTCTATGTGAAAGTTGGTGGCGATTTAGTCGCCCACGGTCGCTGGAATGGTAGTGATTCCAAAAATGCATTGGAAGGCTCAGTAGAAATTAGTAAATCCGGATACTATGCCTTAGAGATTGCTCATCATAATGAAAATGGCCCAGGTAATTATGATGTGTTCATGTCGAAAGACAATGGTTCAGCTTTACAAATTAACTCGAGCAACTTTGATGTGTATACGTCGTCCGATGCGGTATTAATGGCCAATTCTGATGCTGCTTTCCCTGATGGATCTGCTTTTGTTACAGGTGCAAATAGTGGAGATGAAGGCACTAATATTTCACTTGATCCTTTCAATGTAACTTTCTTTGATACGGTGGATGGTTCGGAAAACCATACTGTTTCTGTTGGCGGCGCACCAGTTGGAGCAGTTTTAAGTGATGGTGAACACTCAGTTGAGTTTACCAATGAAAATGCCATGTATAGTGTCACTGGATGGAACTTCGAGAATCTCACCATTAACGTGCCATCGGTTGAGGCTGATACAACATTTGATTTGAAATTTGCTGCGACTGCTATGGAGCAATCTAATGGCGATTTGGCCTCTGCATTAAAAACAATAGAGGTAACGGTTTATAACGTTTCTGAAGGGCCTTCTATTGTGATCACTTCGGATGATGCCAATGCTGCCGTTAGCGAAGAAGGGTTATTGGGTGGCATCTCTGATACTGCAGGCACTTCGGATACGACGGACTCGCTAACTGATAGCGGTGTCTTTACCGTTTCAGGCGCCTCTCCATCTGCGACGCTATCTCTTGAGTTTGAGGGCTCAACGCCATCTCTCACATCGGACGGAGTCGATGTCACTTGGGGTAGCAGCACTGATCAGTCTCTTATTGGTAAAGCGGGTGATGCAGAAGTTATTCGTATTTCATTGAGTGAGCTTAATAACGGATCGGCTTCTTACAATGTTAAATTGTCTGCTCCATTGGATCACGCCGTTAAGGGTAGTGAGGATGTTGAGTCGTTAGGTCTGAATATTGTTTTGACTGATGGCTCTACAGTTGTAAAAGAAGGCATTAATGTCAGCATCGAAGATGACTCGCCATCATTAGTTGATGTGAATGCTGTTGCGACATTAACCAATACTTCGACTGCCTTTACGGAAACGGTCGACTTTACTGGTTCTGCTGGTAACCAAAGCTCAATGTCATTCAACAATGGAGCTGTAACAGTCACTGCGAAAGGTTTTGATGATTCAAGTTCAAATAAACTCACTGATGCTAATGTCTATCAGTATGGTTCAGGCGTTGGTGTAAACAGTTCTGGTGATCGTGATCGACTAAAAACTGAAATTGATTATCGAGTAACGGATAGTAGCGAGCAATCAGAGCAGCTTGTTGTCACTTTAAATGATGGCCGAGTAGCCTATGGTGCTGACATTAACTTCTCAATGTTCTTTGGTGGTGGTAAAGAGCTAGAAGTTGCTGTACTGAGCTTCTACAGAGATGGAGAACTAGTCACTACGAAAGAGATTAGATCTAATCAAACATCTGGTGTGGTCAACTCCACTATCGCAATCAGTGAGGGTGGATTTGATAAGATTGTCTTCGAATCAGCATCAAATGGTAATGGTCCCAACTCTGATAACAGTGACTACAGCATTAACTCAATCACCTTTACTGGTGCATCGACTGCGACGGTAATTGCTGAAACCTCTGGCACAGTGAATGGCATCGGTGCCGATGGATTTGGTTCTGTCGCTTTTGTCTCAGGCATTGAAACCATGATCGAAAATGCTCTAGCTGCTGGTGATATTAATGCCGATGCTGAAGTATTGAACAACGGTAACCGCCTATCTGTTGTGGATGAAGATGGTGCTCCTATTTTTGAGGTTCAATTAACACCAGCAACGGGCCAGTGGGAATTCTTCCAATATCAAGAGATAGACGAATCCGTTTCTGATATTTCGCTTGGTTTAGTAGTTACGGATGCGGATGGCGACGCTTCTAATATCAACTTGAATGTTGCCTCTCAAAGTGGAGCTACTCCAGTTACACCGCTAGGTCTTGATCTTTCAGATGCGGATGAGGCTATTGTAACGGAAGAGGCTTTACTGGGTGGACTCCAAGATAATATTGGATCTCCTGATCGATCAAATGTTAGAGAAGTAACGAATACATTTACTGTCCTTGGATTTGTTGCTGGAGCCCAAGCGTCCTTAGCATTGGAATTGCCAACGACAGAGTTGACTTCAGGTGATGAACGAGTAGCGTGGTCAAAAGAAGCAAATGGTGACGTTCTCGGAACCATTGACAGTGGTAATACGGAAGTTATTAGGATCTCAGTTAGCGATATTTCAGCGAACGGTGAAGCGTTTTATACCGTGTCTCTTTCGAAAGCTGTAGATCATGAAGCACCGAATTTGTCTTCAAACTTCATTGATGCACTTATTAGTACTGGCTCTACTGAAAATACCTTGGATGTTGGGTTTAATATCAATCTCCTAGATGGCAATAGCAATGTTATTGCTTCGCAAGGCGTTAAAGCCATTATCGAAGATGATTCTCCTAGTAGTCTGCTTGATACTGTTCTAAATGCTCAATTAAGCCTCGTTGCTGGCAAAGACTATGCAGAGGTCAGTGGGGATTTGGGCGGTATTGGTGCTGACGGTGGTACGGCTGTATTTAGTGCGAACATTGTTACTACTCTTACCAATGGGCTAGCGTCTATCTTTTCTTCGCTGGGGCTTTCTGCCGCTCCATTAGTATCGATTATTGATACTGATAATGGGCAGCTATTAAAAGCGATCAAAGGTGGAGAAGTTGTATATGAAGTAGAGCTAAATTCTTCTACTGGGGAATGGACTATTAAACAATACGAATCTTTAGTAGACGCCAGTATAAATGTGAACTTATTAGTCAAAGATGCAGACGGTGATTCTGGTATTGTCAGCCTTAACTTTAACACTCTGGCCAGTTTAGATTCAGAGCCTAGCATAAACCTTTGGGAGCCTAATGATCTTACTGGAGATGATTCAGATAATATTATTAAGAGTGGAGCGAGCTACGACACCATTCATGGCGGCTTAGGCAATGATGAGCTTTACGGTGAAAGTGAAGATGATCAGCTTTTTGGTGAAGAGGGCAATGACACATTATATGGTGGTTCTCAAAATGACACCTTATATGGTGGTGATGGCGAAGATTCTTTACTTGGTGAATCGGGTGACGACGAATTACACGGTGGCCTAGGTAATGACTTGCTAGATGGCGGTACTAATGTCGATGCTCTTTATGGAGATGAAGGGAACGATACCTTGAAAGGTGGTACGGATAACGACTCTCTATTTGGTGGTGCTGACGATGACTCACTTTATGGCGATGAAAACTCTGACTTATTAGACGGCGGAGAAGGTAATGATTACCTTGATGGCGGCGCTGGAGATGACAATCTTCTAGGCGGTGCTGGTGATGACTTACTATTTGGTGGTGAAGGATATGGCATTGACACCATGGAGGGTGGATCAGGAGATGATATCTTCATTCTTAATAACGATAATGCCAACGATGTTATTAAGGACTTCGATGTAAACGAAGATGCCCTTGATGTGACTGATTTGTTTGATTTTTCAGGTTCAGATAACGATCAAATTCAAGCGCTACTGGAAGAAAATTTGTCTGTGAGTGCATCGGCAGTTGTTGCTAAGCAGGGTGATAGTACAACTACTATTGCTACATTTGGTGACGGCGCTAATTTAGATTCCGATGTGAGTGGAGCTGTTGACTCAGGCGATTCACTGAAAGTTATCTTTAATAATCAGGAATACAACATCAATATTGATGGCTAACGATAAATATTAGTTAGCTTGATCAAAAGCCAGCTCGTTCAGTCGTGCTGGCTTTTTTATTTTCAAAACAAGCGCTTGGTTGCGTCATAAACTGTCGTTGGTTTGGTGTACCATAACCCTATTAGAGATTTGGGTAAGGAGCGTCAAGTGAGTAGCTGGCCGACTGGATTAATGGTCATTCAAGGCAATCGTCTTGAGTCGTTAAAAGATGTCTTAGTGGCGTGGGTGAAGCGCTATCCACTAAAGCCGTTAGAAACCGATAAGTTCTTAGTACAAAGTAACGGCATAGCGCAGTGGTTACAGCAAGCTATCGCACAGGATGCCAATGACGGGGGATGTGGTATTGCCACTTCCATCGATGTGGAATTACCTGGTCGTTTTATTTGGGAGGCCTATCGTGCGGCCTTTTGGGAATTGGATACCCAATCTCCCTTTGACTTAAAACCGATGACATGGCGTCTTTTTCGTCTGCTCAATACACTTGAAGAGATTAATCAAGAGGGTCAATACGATGCCCTGCAGAATTTTATGGCGACGGGAAAAAGCCATGAGCATAGGCGCTTTATCTTAGCGGAACGTATTGCCAAGCTTTATGACCAATACCAAGTGTATCGTGCCGATTGGTTGCAAGCATGGGAGGCGAATCTAGATGTGCTGCCAACTCGAGATGAAACCGCTGGCGGCCAATCCAAAACTGTTCCTGAAGAGCAAATTTGGCAGCCTATGTTATGGCGTTATTTGGTGCAAGACGTGCAGCGAGACCCAGAGTTTGCTGGCGATGCACGCAAAATTGTTAACCGCTCTGAAATCCACAAAGACTTTATTGAGCACTGCCGCAATGTCGAGTCTTTAGATGGGCTACCCCGTCGTGTCATCATTTTTGGCATTTCGTCATTACCCAATCAAACCCTTGAAGTATTGCAAGCGATTGCGCCATTTACCCAAGTGCTGCTGTTTACCATGAACCCCAGTGAATATTTTTGGGGGGATTTAATTGAAGGTCGGCAATTGTTGCGCCAAGCCCGATCCCGTAGGCCGATGCGTGAAGGGCGGCCAAGCAAAGACATCTCACTAGATGATGTGCATTTATATGGTAATCCGCTGTTAGCCTCTTGGGGGAAATTGGGGCGTGATTATCTTCACTCTCTGGATGAAAAGGATCAACCAGATAGCTATCAGCGCTTCTTCGTCGATAGCAAGATTGACTTGTTTGAAACACCAGGGGCAGACACGTTATTACAACAACTGCAAGACGATATCTTTCAGCTACGTAGTCTAGAAGATTGCCAAGCACTTCAGCGGTCCCTCGAACCGAGTGATGAAAGTATTCGCTTTATCGAAACGCACAGTCGTCAGCGCGAGATTGAAGTATTACATGACATTTTGCTCAATGAGTTTGAGCAGGCTAAGCAGCAAGGTGAGACATTAGAGCCGCGTGATATTTTAATTATGGCTCCAGATATCAATGTCTATGTGCCGCATATCGAAGCGGTGTTCGGGCGCTTCTCAAAGTATGGCGATTATGCGGATAAGCGTTTTTTACCATTTCATGTGGCTGACCAAAGTGCCCGTCAACAGCACCCCATTGTGGCCGCCTTTGAGTCCTTGTTGTCTATTACGCGTTCCCGTTTTGAAGCCACGGATCTGTTGTCCTTATTAGATATTCCGGCACTGCGTGCACGATACGAAATAGAAGAAGCCGATGTGGCTCGCCTAAAGAATTGGATTGAAAGTGCCAATATCCGCTGGGGGTTATCCCAATCTCAACGCCAATCTCTTGGGCTAAACAGTGCCAGTGAACAAAATACTTGGCTGTTTGGTTTAAAACGCATGTTGTTGGGATACAGCGTCGGTGACGGTGAAATCTGGCAAGGCGTATTACCTTATGGCGAAATCGGTGGTTTAGAGGCTCGGATATTAGGGCAGATGCATCGTTTAATCGACGACGTACGGACGGTGTGGCAGACCTTTGTCGAACCTAAAACACTGATCGATTGGAGTGTTGCGTTACAAGCGCTATTGGACACTTTTTTCTATCCAAGCAATGATCATGAACGCCGAGTCATGACTCGTATCAGTGAGCAAATTGAGCTATTGGAAGAGCAAGTCAAAGCCGCAGGTGTGGACGAAGAAAGAGTGGCCATTGATGTCGTACAAGAAACGTTCATGGGGCAACTGGATGAGCCAGCGTTAAGTCAGCGCTTTTTATCCGGTTCGGTTAACTTTGCGACACTGATGCCGATGCGGGCCATTCCGTTCAAACAAGTGTATTTAATTGGCATGAACGATGGTGATTACCCGCAAGTCAGTACCCCGATGGACTTCGACTTAATGGTTGGCGATTACCGTCCGGGTGACCGTTCCCGTCGAGAAGACGCACGTTATTTGTTCCTGGAAGCGGTGCTATCAGCGCGGGATAAGCTAGTGATCAGTTGGCAAGGGCGTAGCGCGAAAGACAATAGTGAGCAACCGCCATCCGTTTTGGTGGGACAATTGCGCGATTACCTCGACAAAGCTTGGAACGATGACAAGTTGTCCCATAGGCTTACCTGCGATTATCCCATGCAAGCCTTCAGTCGACGTTACTTTCAAGGTTCGGCGCCAGTATTTACCTATCAGCATGAGTGGCAAAGTGCTTATGACACGACACACGGTCACGATACTGGCACGGCAAACTTGCCTCATTGGCAGCCCGATGCGCCGCTCAATGCGCGAAAACTGACAGCGTTTTATCGTTCACCTGTGGATGCGCTTTATAGCGAGCGCTTAGATATTCGTAAACCAAGTGAAATCGAAGAAACCAAGGTGGTGGAAAACTTTGAGTCCGATGGATTAGAGGAGTGGCAAGTGCATGAGCACATGCTGCAATACGCCAAACGCCATAACGTCACCGAGTCTCAGTGGGACGATCGGGTGGAAAGTGAGCTGGAGCGATTAATTGCGGCAGGTGAGTTGCATGGTGGTGCGTTTTCACAAATTCGTAGAGAAAAGCTGTTTCCCACTAAGATCAAACAACTCTACTTCGGCTGGAAGCACGCGATAGCCAGTCATATTCCGACCCTTGATACGCTACGACAAGCAGAGCTTAGGGTAAAAATCGGTGAGCAAATTGTCAGCTATGAAGATGACTTGGATCGTCTTTATCGCCCTCGCAATAGCGACCAACTGGTACAGTTTATTATGCAAACCTCCAATGCCTACAAAGACAGTCAGATTGCTGAAGAGGCAGGAATTGAGCGCGAAATTACCGAGAACAAGCTGGGAACAGGAACTACTTGGCGAAATTTAGTCAACGCGTGGGTGCGTCACTTGGTCGCTAATGTGGTTCATCAACGTCCGGTGGAGACTCAGTTAATGACCCCAAATGGTGATATGCGTTTCTATGGTATGGACACCAAGATAGCGCAAAAAGAGTTTGAATCACTGGCGGGCGCTTGGCTAAAAGCCATGCATGAACCGCTTTGTTTTGGCATTAATGGCGGCATGGGGCTTTTAGTGTCAAGCCAGCGTTCTCAAAAAACAGAACAGGAGCGCATGATTGAACACTATCTTAATCAAGATTTGGATAACGCCCGCAATCACTATGCCCGTTTGCATATTAAAGAGCCGTTAAGTGAAGCGCAAATTCAAACCCTAGAACATTACGCCAAGCTACTTTGTGAGCCGATTTTGCGCAGTTTGAAAAAAGAGGGCAACGCATGATCGACGCGACCAATCAACTCAACCCATTGACGTTTCCTCTCACCGGCTCGGCCTTGATAGAAGCCAGTGCCGGCACCGGTAAAACCTACACCCTCGCATTATTGTATTTGCGTTTGGTGCTCAAGCATGGCGGTGAGGCTAGCTTTAGCGATTACTTGTTGCCTCCTAATATTTTGGTGGTGACCTTTACCAAAGCGGCGACCCGTGAGTTACGAGACCGGATTCGAGCTCGTTTGGTGGAAGCTGCCAACTATTTTCGCTTGACAGAAGAGCCCGTCAAACCTGATCCCATGTTGCAAGTATTAAAACAAGATGTAGCCAAGGAACAAGACCTAAACAGCGCCGCGCGTCGCCTTGATGTGGCAGCAGAGTGGATGGACGAAGCCGCAGTTTCCACCATCCACTCCTGGTGTAGCCGAGTGCTGTCCGAGCATGCTTTTTACAGTGGTTTGAATTTCCAACAGACACTGATTGAAAACGAAAAACCTTTGATCCTACAGGCCTGTGAGGATTACTGGCGAGAAATGGTATTTACCTTAGATGAGCCTGAATTGCGCCAGATTTTGTCTGTGTTTCGTTCGCCGAATGCATTATATGCCCGAGTTAGCTCCCTGATTTATAAGATCGATGCCATCCCGAAAGTAGCAATGCACTTATCGGATAAGTTACAGGCGATTGAAAAGGATCGCGCTGAGCAAATAGTGGATTTGAAGCGTCAAGTTAAAGACGCCTTGCCGACATTGATTGAAGGGCACGATGCGGCAACAAAGGATAAGTTAATTAATGGGCGCTCTCTAAATAAGAAACATCTATCAGATACCTTTGATGCATTACAAACATGGGTGAGTAGTCAAACAGAAAGTTTGTCCATTCTTTATAAGTTATTTGATGGAAAAAGCTTCGCGAAAATCGCCTTACTAGAAACCTCCCATTGGAAAGAACCCAGCCAAATTACCATTGATCCGTCCGCGGCGGCGGCTTTAGCCCAATTACCAGATGCCATTGAACAGTTAGCAACACCAGATGAGTTCTTAATTAGCCACAGCAGTCATTGGGTTGCTGAACGTGTTGAGCAAGAAAAAGTGCAGCGCGGTGTGCTCAGTCAGAACGATCTCCTATCTAAGCTAGATCAGGCATTGCAGAGCAGTGGTGGCGAGCGTCTTGCTGACGTGATCCGTAAGCAGTTTCCGATTGCTTTGGTCGATGAATTCCAAGATACGGACCCTGTGCAGTATCGTATTTTTAATACCATTTACAATGTGGCTGAGCCGTACCCTGATACGGGCTTCTTTATGATCGGTGACCCGAAACAGGCGATCTATCGCTTCCGTGGAGCGGATATCTTCACCTATTTGTCGGCCAAACGTGATACGGCTGATCGCCAATATACGCTGACTCATAACTATCGTTCGGCCCCAGAGCTGGTTGCCAGTGTCAATCACTTCTTTGAACATGCCGAAACCATTCACCCGAAAGGGGCGTTCTTATTTAAAGATTCTGATCAGAATCCGATTCCATTCCAGGCGGTGGGGGCTGGTAAAAAGGACGAGATTGAGCTGCTAATCAATGGGCAGCGCAGTTCCGTGCAAAACTTGTGGGATTTGAGCATTGAGGCGGAAGATGAGGCGTCCAGCAGCGAGTTAGATCGAGCAACTGTCACCGCGAATGAGGTGGCGTCTTTATTGAATCTCTCACAGGTAGGTGAGGCAACGATTAACTTAGGCGAGGGCGCGCGACCGCTTCAGCCAAAAGACTTTGCCATCCTTGTGAACAGTGGTAATGAGGCGCGTCAGATTCGTCGTGCCTTGTTTGATTTAAACATTGCCAGTGTCTACTTATCTGACGCCAGCGATGTGTTCGACACGGATGAAGCTGATGATGTTTTACGGCTGCTTAGAGCGGTCGCAGAACCTTATAATAGCTTCCACCTGCGTATTGTCTTAGGTTCTCGCTTGATGGGGTTGTCGTTAAGTGACCTGGATCGCCTCAATCACGATGAACTGTATTGGGAAAGTTTTATTGAGCTGTTTCGTGGTTATCACCAGCATTGGTATGAGTTTGGCGTCATGGCCGTGTTGCATCGCTTTTTTACTGAGCAAAATGTAACAGGACGCTACTTGGCTGAAGCAAATGGAGAACGCGCCGTCACGGATTTGTTTCATATTGCTGAATTACTTCAGCAAGCCTCTGAAACTATTCAAGGGCAGCAGGCGTTGATTCATCATCTGGAACAGCGCATCAGCACCGAAAAATCTGGCGAAGAAAGCACTCAGCAGCGCTTAGAAAGCGATGCGGATTTGGTGCAAGTGGTGACCGTACATAAATCAAAAGGTCTCCAATATCCTATTGTTATGTTGCCTTTTTTAGATTACGCCCGCCCCGTTAAGACTTCAGATTTTCCGATTGAATATCATGATTCATTGGGGAATTTAGCGCTTACATTTAGTGCCAACGCCGAAGAGCTTGAACTCGCGGACGCAGAACGGTTGGCTGAAGACGTACGTAAAATCTATGTTGCCATGACTCGTGCGGTCTGTGCTCAGTGGATCGCCATAGGCGATCCAAAGCGCAATGATGCAGGGGAAGCGAAGCAGCTTACATCAGCGGCCCATGTGTTATTAAACGTTAGTGGGAACACGGTGAATGATGTTGCAGCCAGTATGCCCCAGAGTTTTACCGTCGTGCCGATTAAAGATAATGTCAGGGCTTATCGAGCTATGGACTCTATGGCGTTTCGCCCGGCACGGGTGGTGCAGGATTTAGGCATTGAACCTTGGTGGATTGCCAGCTACTCCTCGTTTACCTATGGCGGCAAAGAAGGTTTGGCATTTCCAGCCAGTATAGGGGCGGAACAACCAGTTGATGAGCAATTGACCGACGATGAGGACTTGGTTATTGAGAGTGATCAGCGCCAGCCTAAGGGTGACAAGCTGATGCATCGTCTACCACGAGGCAGCCACATCGGTACCTTTTTGCACAGTGTGTTGGAATGGGCGGCAGAGCAGCGTTGTCAGACATCAGAAGGCCAGCGGTTGCATGGTTTTGCTGCCGCGTATGTTGATGATGCGGCGCGCTTGGAGATGTTGCTCGCCCGTTGTCGTAAGCGACAGCTGGAGTCGTTTGCGTCTGACTTATCTAATTGGCTCAAAGCGTTCTTGGGGACAACTTGGCGTTTAGCGCAGTCAAGAAGCATGAAGTTGATGGATCTTTCTGCATCCGATGTAGTGGTTGAAATGGAGTTTATGTTTGCTGCCAAGGCAGTGAACTCACAGCGCCTAGATGCCCTTGTTCGCCAATATACATGGGGAGGATTAGCGCGCCCAGCGGCCAGTTATCAACGGCTAGAAGGCATGTTTAAAGGTTTTATCGACTTGGTGGCCCACATTGATGGGCAATATTATGTTATCGACTGGAAGAGCAACTATCTGGGTGAACAAGACGCTGACTACGATTTGGAAAGCCTAAAAGCAGCCTTGTTGAAAAAGCGTTATGACTTGCAATATGTGTTGTATTTGTTGGCTCTTCATCGCCACCTGAAAGACCGTATTCCCAATTATGACTATGAAAAACATGTAGGTGGTGCGGTGTATTTCTTTTTGCGTGGCTATGAAAACCCTGAAACCCAAGGCCTGATAACAGACAAACCACCCAAGACGCTGATCGAAAAGCTGGATGCCATGTTTATTGGTGAGAAAGGCGAGGCGATGGGGCAGCAGGAGCTAGATTATGTTTGATATGGAAACTCTTAAGCAGTGGGTGGATGCCAAGCTGGTTCGCTACGTCGATTATGCTTTGGTCAAATGGATGAAGAACGAAGAGCCTGAGCTGGCTGATTCCGTTTTACCGCTCTTGATGAGTGTCAGCTACAGCGCGTCGTTAGGGCAGGTATGTGTTGACCTGCAACAGTGGCTAAATACGCCTGAAAGCTATTTAGGCGCTTTTGAAGGCGAAGATGAATTGTCCGTTGAGCTGTTTAATGCGCTTCACGCTTGGGCCGCGGATCAAACATTAAGCTCTGTGTTGAATGCGCTGCTTGATAGCAAGGTTGTCGCCTCTGATTTTGACTCGTTAGCTGTTCAAGCTACTCCGTTTGTCTTGGTGCAGCGTAATGGTGCGGCATTGCTGTATTTACGTCGCTATTGGCAGGCTGAGCAGACCATTGTGGCGGGTATCAGTCAGCGCTTGAGTCGTGCCACCAGTGTATCGGAGGACGATATTCGTGAACTGCTTGGTGCCTTGTTTCAAGAGGAGTCAGAGCATACTCCAGATTGGCAAAAGATCGCCTGTGGTATAGCTGCGAGTAACCATTTCTCCATCATTACTGGCGGACCGGGTACGGGAAAAACAACCACGGTGTTAAAGCTGTTGGCCTTGCTGCAAGGGCAGCGCTTGAAGCATCAACTGCCACCGTTAGCGATACGTTTGGCTGCACCAACAGGTAAAGCTGCGGCGCGATTAAATGAATCCATTGCGGCGAACTTGGCACGCTTAGAGCTTCCCGAGTTGGGTGGGATTCAACCGGCAGAATTAAAGCAAATTATTCCAACGCAGGTGACAACCCTGCACCGATTATTGAGGCCAAAACCCAATTCTCGTCAGTTTGCCCATAATAAAGCCAATCCTTTGGTGGCTGATATTGTGGTGGTTGATGAAGCTTCAATGATTGATATCGAAATGATGGCGAGCTTGTTTGACGGTATTGAGCCCGATACACGCGTTATTCTATTAGGGGATAAAGACCAGCTTGCCTCGGTGGAGGCAGGGTATGTATTAGGGGACTTGTGTCGCGGTGCCGCAGAAGGTAAATACACTAGTCACACGGCAGCTTGGGTGCAGGATGTATGTCATCAAGCGATTCCGCAAACCTATATTGATGATAAAGGCTCTACGCTAAATCAAGTAGTGTGCATGTTGCGACATAGTTACCGCTTTGTTGAAGGTGGTGTGATTCACCAGCTAGCTAGCCTAGTGAATCAGGAGACCGAACAAGAGAAGTTGCCGTTGCTTAAGAAAATTTTCGCACAAAGCGTTCTTGAGGCGCCGAATGCGCCAGCATTGAGACATCTTTATCAAGAGCAACTACCACACACAGAATTGACCAAAGAGGTGCGTGATTTATTGGTGGCTGGCTATGGTGAGTATTTGGATCGAGTGGCTGAGATACCGCCTTTAGCTGCCAAAGAGGAAGCGTTTGATGTCTGGGGTAAGCGGGTTTTAGAGTGGCACGTCAGCTTTCAGCTGCTGGTGGCCATGCGTCGTGGTGAATGGGGGCTGGAGGGGATGAATCATCGCATTGAGCAGCTTTTGCTCGCCAGTGGCAAGCTGCAGTCTGTCGCAGGGCTTTGGTATTTGGGCCGTCCAGTGATGGTGACACAAAACGATTACAGTGTTGATTTGATGAACGGAGATGTTGGTATTAGCTTGCTGTATCCGGTTAATGGAGAGCTTAAGCAGCGCGTGATCTTTAGTGATGGCAAAGGCGGCGTTCGCTGGGTGTTGCCGAGCCGATTACAAAGTGTTGAGACGGTTTTTGCCATGACCGTGCATAAATCCCAAGGCTCGGAATTTACCCATACTGCAATGTTATTGCCAAGCCAGAGCTCTCCCATTTTAACCAAAGAATTGATTTATACAGGTATTACGCGATCGAAGAAGCACTTCACGTTGATCTCCGGTAGTCAGTCTGTGTTGGAAGAAGCAATGAATCGCAAAGTCGAACGTAGCAGCGGTTTAAGCTTATATATTGGTTAAAGTCGCAGCCTAGGGAGGGCGCAATAAGGCCCTCTCCAAGTTTCACGTGATTTAAACGCCTAATCCAATCGGGCAGCTAACACCTGTACCAGCCAATCCGCAGTATCCATTCGGGTTTTTAAATAAGTATTGCTGGTGGTAGGTTTCGGCAAAGTAAAACGTATCCAGCAGTTCTATTTCGGTCGTGATCATGCCTAATCCTGCTTGAATCAGCTGTTTTTGATAACGTTCTTTACTGGCAATCGCTGCCTCTAAATCTGTTTCGTTAAGAGCGTAAATGGCGGAGCGGTATTGACTGCCAATATCGTTACCTTGTCGCATGCCTTGGGTTGGGTCGTGATTTTCCCAAAACACTTTTAAAATTTCATCTAGAGAAATCTCATCTATGTTAAAGATGACCTTGACTACTTCGGTGTGACCGGTCTGTCCAGTACAGACTTCTTCATAGGTCGGGTTGGGCGTATAACCACCGGCGTAGCCTACTGCTGTAACTTTCACTCCAGGGGTGTTCCAAAACTTCCGTTCGGCTCCCCAAAAGCACCCTAAAGCGAGATAAATCTCGGCCTCAAGCATTTCTGAATGACGTTTTATGTTTTCTTTTGTAATTTTGTGATCTTCCTCTATGAGCAGTGGTTCATTTCTTCCTTTTAGTGCCTCTTCTTTTGAAGGAATATTGCATTTTTTCAATAGTTTATCTGTTTTATCTAACATGATTTTCTGCCTGATATTGCACTATGAATTCTGGTTATATTGTGATCGTTATTTACACATAATTACACTTAGATGCAAAAGTCTACTATGTAAAGATGGTTTTAGAGATAGCCTAGCATAAACTTGGTTTATCTATTTTAAGGATGACACAGTTATGGCAGACGCTTTAATAATTTGGGATGCGCGCGAAACCAATGAAGATTTAAAATCCTTCATTGAAGAGTTCGCTTCTGAGCTTAGACGCTTCTCTTTGACGTCTCGAATTGTGTCTCTTTCTTATACTACGGATAGCGATGACGATCAGATTAAGCCAAGCATGCGAGCCTTGATGGACTTGGTTCATACGGAATCGCCTCATCACCTTATTACCTTTGGTTCGAAACCTAACTCTTTAGCAGCGCTGATTAGCCCGACTTTGCGATGCAAGTTGCATACAAATCGTCTGCCAGAATGGCTTGAAGGTGGTATGGTGCCATCTACGATTGCAAGAATCGCAAGCTATATCCATAAAGAGGATGTATGGGGTAGTGGTAAAGAAATGAGTGACTACTTTTACCCGCATGCGCGTTCAGTGGCATCTACTCATATTCTATGTATTGAAGAGGATATGTGCGCTGCTGTTGTTGCTGAACGGGCGGAAAAGAATGCTATTGCTTATCACTGCTTGGCATTGGGTGACTTTTTGCCGCCTTCTAAGGCGCTGCTTAATGAGAGTGGTTTGCTAGTGGTGTCGGCGGATTTGGTAACCAAATGTAATATAATTGAAGTCGCTAATGGCTATAGTATACCTGTATTGCTGATTTCACCTGATAATCGTAATTTCGGTATCCGTGATGGTGAAAATGGTTGGGTAGTTAATTCGGTGCAGCAATTACACTTTGTTAATTATCTTAAGAATTGGCAGGGCATGTCACAGAACGCCCGTGAAATGATTTCCCGCTACTGTCGCCATATACAATCCGACCAATCTGGTCTTCGTTGCTACTGCGCCTCTTTTGGTTACCCAGAACGATTAGAATTAAAAGATTTTAAACTAAGGGGTTGACCAATCAGTAAAAGATCCGTACTATGCGCACCTCGTTGAAGCAAGGCACTGCAAGGTGTCGAAGCTAACAGCGATGGTGAGCGAATGCTGTTCGTGATCCAAAGTGATTAGTTAATGCTAATTTTGGCGCGGGATGGAGCAGCCTGGTAGCTCGTCGGGCTCATAACCCGAAGGTCGTCGGTTCAAATCCGGCTCCCGCAACCAA
>NZ_LIQF01000027.1 GCF_001418205.1 Marinomonas fungiae
TCTCCTGAAAATCAATGTAAAGCTATCATCGCCTGATTCATCACTTGTTGATGGTCAGAAAGATGCATGATTTGTTCAGAAGATCAGCCTTATCACAACACTAGTATCATTGTGCAGTTTACCAAATTTCCAGTTTACGGCGCAAAGCGCCGTAAATTAGCGTGAAGTTAAACCATCATTACGACAAATATCGATATTCGCTTTGGTTAAAAAGCGTCCAATACAGACATTAACTGATGGCTATTAGATGTCCGTCCGGTGATCATCACCTAAGTCTTGATGTTCCAAGGCAACTGACTGTCGATATCAGGCTCTGGCTGACAGAGATATCATGCACATTGGCCTTGGTGCTCTTAACACTATGGATGAGACCAAAAACGTCATCTACACCGATGTGCATTTTCATGCCGAAGTGTCACTTATTGCCTTTCTTCGTCTGGTGCATTTCAGGATCACGTCCGTTTTTGTTCTTGGTCAAGCTTGGGGCTTCAATGATAGGAGCATCCATGATGGTGCCTTCTTCCAAAAGCTAAGCCTTGCTTTTCCAGGTAGCGATTAATTCGATTAAATAGCTTTTCACCGAGGTTGTGTTTTTCAGTATATGGCGGAAATTTAAGATTGTAGTTTCGTCCGGCACCGTATAGATGGTGATGCCAGCAAAACGAGACATGGACTCTATCATCACACAGACTATCTTCCATGGCGGTATCGCTGAGATTGTAGAAAGGCTGCATGCAGTGGATGCGCAACATATTGGACAGCGGATAAAGCTTTCAGCCTCGCAGCGATTTGGAATAATAGCGGGCAATGGGCCGTTCCAGCTCTCGCCAAGGTAACAAATCATCCATCTGAGATAATAATTTCTCGCGTCATATTTGCTTACGTTTTTCGGTTAACCTTCGGCGTCTGAAAAACTGAACTGAGAGATGATTTAGTCCGTTAGTTTGGTTTTAGCTAGTATCGCTTAATTCATGGTATATTTCAGAGGTGCCATAGGCTTAATATTGAGCCAGCGTAAAACTCATTTTCCTGTCTTTAGTGTTTATTTTTTCTAAAACTACACGGATCTTTTTACCGAGCGTAAACTTCGTATTTTTGCTTGCTAGCAGCTGTCTATCGGCATCAAACTCAAATTCCCCTAGAGTTTCAGACGAGATCATCCCCTCAACACCGCTGTCTTTTAACTCTACAAAAACACCAAAGCTGGCTACCCCGGATACGCTGGCCTCAAATGTCTGTCCAATATATTTTTTCATATACTGGCATTTAAGCGAAGCCTCAACTTCCCGACTAATTTCATCGGCTTGCCGCGATTGTAATGAGCAATGAAGGCTGAGCTGTTCCAATTCGCTAAAGGAATATGGATAAACTTGCTTATCGATTGGAGTCGGCTTAAATTTTTCGAGGCTTAAAAAGCCGAGTATTCTATTCAGCGTGCTATTTTCTTTACTTTGAATCTTTGCTCGAATCGCTCTATGCGTTATCAAGTCAGGGTATCGACGAATAGGAGAAGTGAAATGAGCATAGGCATCATAGGCCAAGCCAAAGTGCCCCTTATTCTCGACTGAATACTCTGCTTGGCTCTGTGAGCGGAGCAATAGTAACCGAATCACATCGCCATCAGAACGATGCTCAATTTGACTTAACAGTGCATTATAGTCTTTAGTCGTAGGGTTATCGTCACCACCTAACATTAACCCTTTTTCAGATAAAAGTGATTTGAGTGAAGATAGCTTTTTCGATTGCGGTCCTGCATGAACTCTAAACAAACTGTTCACTTTATGCTTTTCCAAAAAATTGGCTGTTGCTACATTTGCAGACAACATAAATTCTTCAATCATGCGGTGTGCATCATTTCTATCAATGGCGGTAATAGATTCAATTTTACCTTTTTTGTTTAAATTTAGTTTACGCTCGATTGTTTCAAACTCAATCGCGTCACGGCTTTTACGGACCTTATTTAGTAGGTTATAGAGTGAGTGTAAATTCTTAATGTGTGGAATAATATTTTTCGCATTTTTTATTTGCGATTCTCTCCCTGTGATCACCCTATTAGCTTGTTCATAGGTGAGACGAGCATGAGAATGAATGACACCTTCAGTAAACACAGCTTGCGTCATTTTTCCCTTTGAATTTATTGTCATATCACACACTAATACTAACCTGTCTTGATTTGGATTCAGTGAGCATAGCCCATTTGACAGAGATTCAGGTAACATAGGAACCACCAAACCAGGACAATAGATAGACGTTGCCCGAGTTTGCGCCTCAACATCAAGTATATCGTCTGGCTTTACATAATGTGACACATCGGCAATTGCAACTAATAGACGCCAGTCTCCAAGCTGAGTACGTTCACAATAAACCGCATCATCAAAATCTTTGGCATCTTCGCCATCGATCGTCATAAAAGGTAAATGACGATAGTCGATTCGCTCCTTTTTATCATCTTCACTAACTTGCTGGCCAAGTGATGCCGCTTGAGCAACAACGTCAGCACTCCAAGTATGGCAGGCTCCATGACGAAGCAACGCCAGTTTTGTTTCAAGACCTGAGCTATTAGGCTCACCAAGGACTTCTGTTACACCAACAAGTGCTAGTTGTCGACGATTGGGATAATGGAGGATTTCACAATTAACATATTGTCCAATCTTAGCTCCAGCCAAGCGACTTCTGTCAACCGATAGTGGATGACATATTTTGGCATTGTCTGCTAACAGAATTATCTGATTACCGCTCTTTTTCAGAATACCCGCCACGTGCGTCGTATTACGTGTGACAACATTTATCAGTTTGTGACTAGATCTTTTTAACGAGGCTGGAGATGGCAATACTTTCACTGTATCGCCATCAAATACGTGCTTTAATTGATTCTTAGGTAAGAAAAGGTCTTTCTCATCTGAATTGTATTTAACAAAGCCAAAACCATCTGCGTGAATACTGATAACACCTGTAACTAAGTTACTTTGGTCGATAACTTGATAACCACTAGCGGCTTTAAACAAGAGTTGGCCATCTCGTTCCATGGCACGCAACCGCCGTCTAAGCGCTTCTTTATCATTCGCATTTTTTAGCTTTAAAGCTTGAGCGATTTGTTCTCGATTAAGGTGTTTTTTTACATTAGCCAAAAGACTAATAATATACTCTCGAGCAGGAATGGGGTTTTCATAATGATGAGTGGCAGATACGTTTATTGTGGGATTTAAAATAATAATTTTCTCTTATAAATGCCCATCGCTATTTAATTAATATATTAAATTGTTGATTGGTAATAGTTTCAAACGAAGTGCGAATCAGGCAGTGGGTATGGGTAGTTTGAGCGGGAGTTGCACTCAAAAAATTAATGCGGGAAATAACTCGCTTAACCAGAGGATAAGCGAGTAGCAATACGAACTTAGTACGTATTTGAATTAGTAAAATTCAATTAGATGCAAACTATATTTTCAGCTTGCGGGCCTTTTGCCCCTTGCGTCACAGTAAACTGAACGCTTTGCCCTTCGGCTAAGGTTTTAAATCCATCGCTGACAATCGCACTAAAGTGTGCAAAAACGTCAGGACCTGACTTTTGCTCAATAAAACCAAAACCTTTCGATTCATTGAACCATTTAACTAAACCAGTTGTTGTATTAGACATAATAGATATCCTAGATATAAAAATATTGACCTGAAATTCAGGAGATAAAGCGGGAAGAAAACGAAAATTTAACCGAGGATAGCACGAGGGATTATGAAATAATGCAACGAGATATGAACATATAAACTTGGCTTTCTCTCAAGCCGTGGATATACGATACGCTTAAATAACCACAACTGCAAGTTTTAATCTTCTTTATTTAAATTTCAAATCATTAGTGGTCCTAACAATGTGAAAATCTGGGCTCGCAGGTCGCTTAGTATTGAGATGGAACACTGGTCTATGCATGAACTTCGCAGAACGATGCGAACGCGTATGTCGACCATCACGATGCAAGAAGTTGCCGAGTTGATGATTGGCCACAGCAAAAAAGGGTTGGATGCTATCTACAACCAATATCAGTACCTGGATGAAATGCGTCATGCTTACGACGTTTGGTATCAACAACTAGAAACCATCATCGAGCCGACAGGCTTTCCATTCAACTGGCGTTTCGGACAATAAAAGAAAGAGGCTTAGTCCTCTTTCTTTTCATACTCTACCAAGTCTTCAATGTGCCACAGCTTATTTCGCGTATTTCGGTTGATACGAGGTTGCGGCAAGCTGCCATCTTTAATTCTTCGCCAGAGCGTCGTATAGCTAATTTGGTAACGAACCATCACTTCGTAAGACGTTAGAAAAGGGGTTACTTGGTGCGCTACTGCTGTCATCTGCTTTCTACTGAAAATCAATGTAAAGCTATCATCGTCTGATTCATCACTTATTGATGGTCATAAAGATGCATGATTTGTTCAGAAGATCAGCCTTATAAAAACACTGGTATCATTATTCAGTTTACCAAACGTCCAATTTTCGGCGCAAAGCGCCGTAAATTAGCGTGAAGTTAAACCATCATTACGACAAACATCGATATCCACACTCTAGCTTCTAGAAATTCAGCGTAGCGGTATGCTTCGTAAGTGTGTTTCGATTGCTTCAATCATCGATTTGGTAAGCGGTAAATGCGCTTTTTCTTTCGCCCATACCTCATGAAAGCCTGCTACGGTTTGTTTGGCGGTATCTAACACCAATTTTTCTGGTAGCATGGCTTTAGCTGCTAGGTGTGATAACTCATCTAGCGTGAAATCACTGAATTTCTTGCTACGGCTCACCTTCAACGAAGCACTATCATCGGGGATATAAGGAATGGTTGAAACAAAGTCATAAGCAGGCGCAATCGATGCGGTGCGCTTATCTTTGTAGATCACAGACCAATTCTTCAAATGCATATCCGCATTACCAATTAGAGTATTGAACACCAATCGGCGAGTAAATTCTGCAATGTCTTCGTCTTGGCCTTCAATACCGATAACCTGAGCAATATTCCGCATACTAGCTTTTTTGTATTTATCTTGAGGATAAACGCCAAACACTTGCGCAAAGTCCTCAATGTGCACAGCTTGACCATCTGCACGGTCAAAACGCTTAATCACAAACGCACTGTCACCAAATTTGCCAATGCCATTTGGGATATTAGCAATCCGATTAATAGGGAGTAGCTGCGTTTCTGGCACGTCCATTCCCAGCATTCGAGCCAGTTCCATCATTGAATATTCATTTTCTGGCACAGCCTCAAATCGAGACGACGGTAATTTTACAATCCAAGAGCCACCTTGACCGGTTGCTGGGATCGTCAAACCGCCATTTGCCTGCTGCACAGCTGAAAACTTCAATTGCACTCCCGCTAATGAAAAACGCATTGGCCCATCTGTCTTCGTTTCATCTTCTATGTCTTGATGCACATTAGGTGGTAAGGCTTCACCATCCGCAGGCTCAACCGTGATCGCGCCAGCTAAATCCTGCCCCAGTACCCACAATAGAAAAAATTCCCGTGCTGGGTTCACACCAGCACGCTCAGCTAGGTAATTAAGCATGGTTTCTTCTGGTAAAAGGTTGGAGAAAAACGGGGTTAACTTAGTTTGGGTAGGTTTGAAATTCGTAATCAAGCCACCAAGCACGTCCTTAAAACCCAGCCCCAAGACAGGCCGCGCTTCATCGTTGGCATAAGCATCTGTGAAAGCAAAAAGCGTTCTGTCATTGCCGACATTGGTGATGGTCGCAATAGGTTCGCCATAGAGCAGCACATTGAGTGTAGAAACGTTATTCATCGGCGCTATCCTCCATGTAATCGGCATCTAAGCTGTAGGCTGGAACGACCTGCTCTCCGTCATCATCATGCCCTTGGGCGCTACGAATAATAGACTTGATGGCTGGCACTGACTTTTTAGGCGCAACAAATAGCTCTAAATCAAGCACACGCGCCAAAGCGATCAAACTGGATACCCGCAGGTCAACGTCGCCTGACTCAATTTTAGAGATATGACTTTGCGGCACGCCAGAACGGGCGCTTAGCTCCCTTTGGCTAAAGCCCTTACGCGCACGCGCCTCTCGCAAGCTTTTCAATATTTGATCGGTTATATAACTCATATTTGATACACCTTTCTATATCAATGAGATGCTAATATCTATAAAACTACATCATACACCACCAAAAGACTAAAAATTGATATATTTTAACACATCAAAATAAAGCGTTTGATATGTTTTAATAGATAAACCTAGCATTAGGGTCAGGTTTAACTACTTTGCGTTTTACGGCGCTAACCGCCGTAAACAACCACATTCTTAAACCGCAGGGTTTAAAAGAAGGCGCTATCGGTATTAACAATACCGATAGCCAGCATTATTTAAACTTTTGGGGCTCAGCTTGACGACAGAGGAGACAAGACAAGCGAAGCATGAGTGATTTAGGCCGCAAGGCCGCTGAACCACAAAAGCGCGCCGGAATTTAGGCCCTCGCCTAACGGCAAGGGCTCAAGCTGTAGCTTAATGATTCCAGAAAATATGCACTTCCTGATAACCTGTTTCGATGGTGAATACATCAACGCCAAGCTCCATATCACGCCCCATTTTTTCATAGTCGATATAAAAGGCTAAATGCTCAGGGGTCTGTGTGGCTCCCTCAGTCAGCTCTTCGGCATAATCTGCCAGTGAGGCGTAACAACCACAATAATTTTCTTGGATGGCTTTTTGTGCATCTTCGATGCTATCGCCAAAGCGTGATAATAAATCGCCTGCAATCTCGCCATGCTCCTCAAGAAAACATGCGACTGCATGCGCACGTTGAATGCCCGCGTATTTAGATATTGAATAACCTGCAAAGCCTTCATAGTCATGAATGGCGTATTCTTCGGCATCCTCTTATGGGCTGCTGGCTAGCATATCGTTAATTTATTCTTGAATGTCATTGATGTCCTGCGTGGCATCAATCCAGACAGGGGGAACCACCCGCCCTACACAAGCCTGAAGTTGTGAAGGCGCGGAAGGTCGGGGGATGTCTTGATGAAGGCAAGTTATGTGATAATTTGACGTATACCCAAAAGGGGAAATAAATCCAGATAATGCGAATACGAACGTATTCTTCCTTTTTCAGCGCAGCGATAATTCTGTTCCGGCACAAGCATCAGCACTTTGCTGCTGATCCAATATCGTTACAGCATCAAAACCACCAGCATTGAATGCGCAGACCATGTGCGGCCTTTAGCAACCACATTTAACGATAAATGAGCCCAGAAACTGCAAGCGCGGAACGCTTCTCCTCTGCAGTTGCGACCAAAGGTGCAGTTAATCTCATTTCCGCTGACACGCGGCCATGCAAAGGCCGTGATAGTCAAAAAGATTGATGACATAAGGATTTAGGCTTGCTGCACCACAAACCTCCCTCAGAATTCTCAAAGTTGTGTTTTTACTTAGATTTGACCCATCGCGACCCAAGCTTCCAAAATTAAACATCACGACCAACAAAGAATTCCATTCTGGATTTTTTATTTGGTGTCACCAATGACGATAATTGCTATCGCTCTCCCAAGAGACTGATCATCCATCTAATTCGTGACTGAAAACCTGTCCGCTATTGATTGAGTTCATGATCCTATTTTTCGCCTAACGCCTGAGTTAAGCCGCGCCGCAAAGAGGCGTCGGCTTGAACGAATTGTTAGGCTTGCTAGCCAGGTAGCTTTGCCGCAAGTACATCAACGTTTTCGATGGACGGGGGCTCAGATAACAACTCACCTGCCTTTGCCATCAATGCGGCTGCGACCTTGCCGGAGAGATGGGCCTGCCGCCCCGCTTCATCCGGGAAAGCATCAAAGATTCCGAAAGTGCTTGGTCCAAGGCGAATGCCAAACCACGCAGTGGTGGCAAGCTCCTCATTGACGATGGGAAGGCCACTCATAAGGAAGCTCTCAACCTCTTTCTCTTTTCCGGGTTTCGCTTCAAGGCGAACGAACAAGGCTACTTTGACCATGGAATGTCTCCTGTTGTTAAATATTCTTATGGTAGCGACTTTATTGTCGCTCGTTTTATGTTTAATGGTTCGAATTTAGGCCACTTAATTAGCAAACAGATAATATGCGCGATTACGCAACAAATTGAGCATACAATTATTATGATTTTGATCTACAGTCGTTTAAGTCGCTAATAACAGCAGATGTTGGCTCTTGCCTCAAAGCCCTTTTATGGAAATGCTGCGCTCAGAAATGCGCTTGCGTGGTAACTCTCTGCGCACCGAGAGGTCATACCATCACCGAATGCATAATATCAACTTGCTTAATGGTTGAGGGCTGTTTATGGTCTCCTTTATCGAATAAATAGTAAGCAAGCATGCGAATACAAACGAGCATGCGTGTTTTGTACCTCACGAACACAGGGACCGCGCATGCTTAGTATTCAAATGTTATGTTTCTTGAGGGACCTATGAACCTGGGCAGCTGGGACAGGGGCGTTCTAAAAGCTGTTCTTGTAGCTTCACTGATTGTTCCGATTTACGTAGTCGTTGAGGTGGGCATTCCCAATTCAGGCGATTGGCTGGCTGGTTTGGGGATGTTCTTTTTGCTTTTTTATAGCGTCTATCTCCATTTTTTCGATTGCAGGGTGGGATCTTGTAGGTTTCCAGCCCACTGGCTTATCTGTCGATATGGGGGAGGTAGGCTCGTGTGGTACGTCATTGCTATCACCATGTTTACGCTTTAGCACAAATCGAAGCCGCCATTGTGTTCGAGTTGGCAGCATTGTTTCAGGCATTATTGTTCAAGTATTACGCTTATAATCATGTCAAAACATAACCAGTCTCTGTATTACGCGGCCGATGGCCGCCGGACGGCCTTTTGATTGCGGCTTCGCCTCCATTCACCCCCTGGGGAGTGAAGCCTGATAAACCATCTCAAGGACAACCTTGATGATACTTATGAAGTGTTTTTTAACCCTTATTTAGATGACGATAGACCCGATATTATAATTTTGAGGGCGTATTACTCTGCGTTCATAATTGGGGTATTTACAAAACAGCTTTACTCGGAGGTCTGGGTACTGGCCCGCGACTTCGACCGCGGCCACGGCTACGAACTGCGCGCAGCCAGCGCCGACGACGTGGTGAGCGAAACCTACTACTCCGCTCTGGCACTCGGCGGTGATGCCCTCACCGTCATGGGCGTCCACCCAGAACGCGCTCGCCGGATGACCCAGCCCCTCGTTGCCAGCGAAAAAGCCAACGAAGACCAACAGTTCGAACCCTGGCGCAATATTGAAGAAGGCATCCACTTCAGCCCGCGCTACGGGGAGTTGTTCATGAAACTGGAAGAGCATCTGGGGCACGCCATGCGGGAGAACGCTCGGCGAACTGAGGACGAAGCTCCGGCGTGGACAGCGCCGACGGACAATCCCTGACGGCTATCTGTCAAATTGCATGGGCGTAGCCATGTTCCATCACAGCATTTTATCAGACCGGCGCGCATCTCTTACCGCTAGAAAAATCGGCACACCAATTTGCGAGAACAGCGCCAGGCCCCAAAGCCCGTTGCTGACAATCGACGGTACGAGGGGATGAACGGCTAGCACAACCAGCGCTATGACAATGCCGAACAGCCTCAGACCGGCGCTATGGTATTTGTCGGTGGCATCAGCCACGGTTAGACGTAGCGCCCATAGCGAAGCTAAAAACACCGCAAGGCCGACCGAGCCAAGCGCGGCGTAGCCGGGCGGATAAGGCTCCCACAGGCCGACGTAGACTTCTCCGGCCAGCGCAACGCCAATCGTCACCGCACTCCACAAAATCACGATGTGAGCAAACCAGTATCTCAGCAGCACGGCACTGGTGCGGCTCTTCGGTTTTTCATTGCCCGCGCAGTCGAAATAAGTCCAGGCCAGCGCGAAGAGGGACAAGCCGCCCATGGTCACATTGAACAGCGTACCCGCGCTGACGCTGTAGACGCCCTTCTCGGCCAGCGTGACCACCAGTTTAAAGAAGCCTTCACCCAGCAAGATCAACATCAGAAGGCCGAAGCGCTCCGAGATGTGTCCGAGTTGAGGCACAAAGCGTTCGAAGCGGAGCGTGCCCACGCGCGGCAGCATGTACTGCAGCTGGATTGCTGCCACGCCGGCGGCAAAGACCCAGTAGGCGACCGGTGTAGGCAAAAAAGCCGACAGCGCGAACAACCCGGCCAACACGAAAAAATTCCGCCCCTGTTCCTGCGCAAGCCTATTGGCCGCGTTGTCGGTACAGCGCGCCCGCCAGTAAAGATAGGCCGTCAGCGCCCGATTCAACGCATAGCTCAGCGCGAAATACGTCCAGCCTTCACCGCCCACGTCGGGAATCGCCGCCGCGATGGTCATCATCGTGACAATCTTAAGTGCCATCGCCACGCGATGCGGCATGTCCGTGGAGATATACAGTGAGTTATAGACCGAACTGTCTGCCCAGGCATAGAAAATCGCCAGGAACAGTCCCGTAAACACCCAGAATCCTTGCCACCCCAGATGATGGGACAGGTAATTCCCCAGAATGAAAATTGTCACTACATGGACCAGATCGAAGAAAAGTTCCACCCAGTGCACGTGGTCGTGGGTTTCATCGACATCCATGTAATGGCGCGGTCGCCGCCAGAGAAGATCGCTAATTACCATACACTACCCCTTTTTCTTATTGTTCTGGCGGTGAATTATGCGCCGGCCAGAGACTAGCGGAAGCTACGAACTGTTAATCAAGTTCGACCACTATTTTACCAATCTGCTGATTGGACTCCAGATAGTGATGCGCTGCTACTATCTCTTCAAATTTAAAGCTTCGATCAATGACAGGCTTGAGTGTTCCTTCGGATAAACCCGAGTGGATAAATTGCTTAGCTCTGCGAAAACGCTCGATGTCTTTTATAACTTCAGTAAACACATACCCCCTAACTGTCAGACTTTTACGAAGTGCTATTTTTAAGGGAAAAGGAGTCATTTCGGGACTTAATGCTCCGTGTACTATTATTGTTCCCTCAGGGCTCATTGCTTCAGCAATTTCAGCTATCTGCGGCCCACCGACAGCATCAAATGCGACTTTTAAATTGTTTGCTCCCAAGATGCTTCTCAAGCTATCCAGTAGCGGTTCTTCTTGGGTTGCAATCACATGGGCCGCGCCAGCCTTGAGCACAGCAGCCTTTTTAGCTCCTGTTAGAGTTGTAGCGATAGGGATACCCCCCAGAGAATTCACAATTTGAATCGCAGCCAATCCAACACTGCTCGATGCGGCGGTTATCAGTACTGCATCGCCTTTTTGCACGTTAGCAATTTCGACCAAAGCGCCATAAGCTGTCAGGTACTGCATCCAAGCTGCTGCGCCTTCAGCAAAGGTTAGCCCTGCTGGTTTAAGTGCCACATATTCACTTGGTACGACAATCTCTTCTGCGTAGCAGCCATTCTGAGAAAGCCCCATCTGAGGGACAATACAAACCTCGTCCCCAAGGCGTAAATGATTTACCTCTTCCCCGACTTCAATGACTATCCCGGATGCTTCATAGCCGATTCGTGAAGGGAAGTCAGCCTTTTCTATATAGCTGCCTCGCCTAAACATGGCATCAGCACGATTGAGCCCAACAACTTTGACCGCAATACGTACATCAGTGGCCTGCAAACTTGGACTCGCCAGCGAGTCAATAGTTAATACCTCGGGGCCACCTAATTCATGGAAACGAACAGTTCGAATTAGTTTTCTTGGGCTCATATGCATCCTCAACAATGACTTTTTAAGTAATTACAACAATGACTTTTTAAGCAATTACATCAATAACTACTTTACCCATGGATCCCAACTCTACGGCATTATGTGCATCCATTGCCGTGTCTAGAGAAAAGCGTAACGGATCGAGTAGTGGCTTAATTTGTCCAGCTTCAACAAGAGCCGTAATTTGCCGCAGAATGTCACCATGATGTTTGCGCCCCTCTCCGCTGAGCTGTGGGTGTAACACAAAAATCGCTGACAATGTTGCAGAGCGTAATGACGACGGTGCCAGGTTATGTGAGCCGAATGCAGCACAGCTTAAAATATGTCCATAATGTGCAATGATACCTAACGAGGCGTCGAGTACAGAGCCACCGACAGTGTCGTAAATGATATCGAATCCTTTGCCTTGGGTGTATGCGTCCACGTACTCAGCAGGGCTTGCAGTGTGATAATCAATTGGCGTGGCACCAAGCGCCTTGAGCTGTTGTTGTTTTCCAGTCGATGCAGTGGCATAAACGTCGGCACCTAAGGCCTTAGCAATTTGCACAGCTACATGCCCAACTCCGCCAGCTCCACCTTGGATAAGGACTTTCTGGCCCGCTTTAACATTCGCCTTGTCAACCAAACCTTCCCAAGCTGTAAGTGCAACCAGAGGTAAAGCCGCAGCTTCACGCATGGACAAATTTTTCGGTTTGAGAGCAAGTAACTCAGCATCTACGTTGGCATATTCAGCCAATGATCCTTGCAATCCTCGCACTCCGCCAGTCAGACCATAAACTTCATCGCCTACTGCAAAGTCGGTGACGCCGTCGCCGATAGCAACAATTTCTCCGGCTAAATCGGTGCCAAGTACTGCGGGTAATTCCGGCATAGCATAAGGAGCGATACCTTGGCGGATCTTGTAATCAATAGGATTGACTCCACTTGCAAAAATTTTTACTTGCACCTGACCTGCTGATGGAGAGGGTAAGTTAAACAGGGCATCCCGGAATACTGTACCCTCTTCATAGCTATCTAATACCAAAGCACGCATTTGTCTGTTTAACGCTGTCATCAATAACCTCACAAACTGAATATTCGGCGGGTGGTTAAATCACCCGCTGGTTAATAGGTCTTTTATTAAACGAATTAAAACTCCTGAACAGTTGGGCGCAGAACAATCTCGTTGATATCCACATCCGCAGGCTGCTCAATTGCGTATGCGATAGCACGAGCAACAGATTCAGATGGAATTTCATTTTGCTGATAAAAATCTTTTACAAAGGCTGCACCCTGAGTATCTGAACTTCCATGTTTTAATTCAGATTCGACTGCTCCTGGTGAAATGATTGTTGAACGAATTTTCCCCCCAACTTCATGGCGTAAGCCTTCGGCAATAGCGCGAACAGCGAATTTGGTTCCGCTATAAACCGTGCCGCCGGGACTGAATACTTTGATACCCGCTACGGACGAAATATTGATAAAGTGGCCTGATCCCTGTTCCTGAAAGATCGGAAGCGCTGCGGCTACTCCATACAGCAAACCTTTAACGTTGATGTCAATCATGCGATCCCATTCGTCAACTCGAGTCTCAGCTAACGGTGCAATCGCCATTAACCCTGCATTATTGATAACCACATCAACTTTACCGAAGCGCTCTTGTGCAAGATTTACAAGGGCCTTCACTTCGTCCTGGCTAGTCACATCTGTCGCTTGAACCGCAACTTCTCCGCCCGCTGTGCGTATGTCAGCAGCAATAGCTTCAAGCTTGTCGATGCGTCGGGCACCTAAAACAACAGATGCGCCAAGGCTGGCTAAATGTCTTGCCGTGGTCTCGCCTAAACCGCTGCTACCACCAGTGATAACAACGACCTTACCGCTGATGTTATTTGCTAAAACACTGCTCATAGTTAGTATCCTCAAATAAGTTGAATGACGTTGTCTAAATAACAAGCAAAGTATCTCTTACCTTCAAAAACCAATAAATGGAAATGTTTTAATTTCACAATTCCATATTTTGGAATAATATTTATGTGTTGATATCAAACCTGGATGTGACTGTGATGCTTAACAGATTGGAAATGCTCCGGATATTTTGTACTGCTGCTGAGTCTCGCAGCTTTAAAGAAGCGGCTAACCGTCTAGGAATTTCTCCTCAGGCAGTGACACGAGCAGTGAAGGAGTTAGAGCAATTGCAAGGGGAGCTTTTATTTCATCGAAATACTCGACACATACAAGTGACCTTAGTTGGAGAAAAATTTGCTTTGATAGCAAAAGAACGCCTGCGCGCTGTAGATGAATTGTTTCAAACAAGCGCCCCTAACTCGGGTAATGAATTACAAGGGCGGGTTCGTATCGCAGCGCCTGTTGGTTTTGGTCATAAATGCTTGATGCCAGTATTACTGGAAATCTCAACAAGACATCCTCAACTGGATATAGACCTGACACTCAGTGACGAGCGCGTGGATGTAGTTGACGAAAAAATAGATATTGGGATTCGTATCGGCTTCATGAGGGATAGTCGATTTATTGCCCGCCAGCTCACCAAAATTAATATGCATGTCGTGGCTTCGCCTGACTTAATAAATAGAGTGGGAAGGCCTGCGTCTATTGAAGATCTAAACCACTTGCCGGTTACAGGGTTAGTAGATCGCAATACGGGAAAGCTTTGGCCATGGGTTTTTTCCATGGACAGACAGTGGACGCCATCCATAACACGTTTTCGAAGTGCCGACACCGAAGCAGAATTAATGGCTATACAAAATGGATTGGGGTTTGCTCAAATTCCTGACTTTTTGGTCCAAGACTTGTTACGCCAAGAGAAACTTGTGAGAGTGTTAGAAGAGATCGAGCCTGTGCCTTGGGATTTATATATTTATCGCCCTCAACGTGGTCCAGTACCACAACGTATTCGATTGGTTTTTGATCACTTGGTGTCAAGATTGAGTGACCGCTATTGACATCCTCCCCCACCTACGCGCCTAAAGTCGCTTTCGGAGGGGGATTCCCGTTACGGGTCACTCAATCACTTGAGTGACAGGTTCCTGCTTCATTAAGCGGCTACCGCCGACTCTCCACAGGCTAACAAGCGGTGTCCCCGCTCTAAAACATTGATCGCACCCACAACATCAGCGTTATTGGTGTAACTGCACTGAACGCACTCAAAACGTGCCTGAGAGGTTCGGTTTTCCTTGGCAACGTGCTGACAGCTTGGACAGGTTTGGCTTGTGTAGTGCGCTGGCACTGCTATAAGTAAGCCGCCTTTCCAGTTCTGCTTATATTCAAGCTGTCGCCTAAATTCGTACCATCCTTGATCAAGGATCGATTTGTTTAGACCGGACTTAGCTTTCACGTTCTTACCGTGGTTTTCCGTATCACCTTTTGCTGACTTTGACATATTTCCGACCTTGAGATCCTCTATCACGATCATTGCGGTAGGCTTGATTACCAATTCCATTACTGGATCTCAATAACCTGCCTCCGAACGCAGCGTGCGCCTTTCAGCGCACTGCGCTCTCCAGATAAACATTCGTGTTAGGCCGATGCTAGTGCATAATCAGCGAAGCTATTCAGGGACATCCCATCGTATTTGCCTGTGTGTATGGAATGGTGACATTCGGGGCACACTGGTATTTGCTTTCTTGAGCGCGTGAACATAAGTTCCCAAACAAAACCCACTGATTTACCTTGAAGTTTACTAAGGTCAATACCGCTATCAAATTCAACGATTGAACAAATCATGCCTTGAGGTGCTATGAGTTCTGCCATCGCATCCCAATGACCAACCGTGTCTGCCACGTTGAAAATATAATCTACCGTCTCAAATCCTAGCTCATGGACAGACTCAACTAAATTTCTATGGTTAGCCACATAGTCTGCCCCCATCTTTTTTACCCAGGCTTCTGTTTCTGGACGTGAAGCTGTAGCAATAACCGTTAGGTTAGTAAGCTGTTTTGCAATTTGAGTAGTAATAGAACCAACACCACCAGCACCACCGATGATTAATAGCGTCTTACGCTCTGAGGGATCTATACGAAAACGGTCAAACAGAGCTTCCCATCCTGTTAACGCAGTCAGTGGGACAACAGCAGCTTCCGCGTCATTAAGTCCTTTTGGTGCTCTCGCGACAATTCTAGAATCAACTGCGTGATATTGTGCATTCGTTCCTGGACGAGTGACATCCCCAGCGTAATACACTCGATCACCTTCAGTGAAGTTCGTAACCTTACTGCCCACAGATACCACTTCTCCCACTGCGTCAAAACCTAGAACACGTGGACTTTCTAATGCTTTTTGCATTGCTGCACGAACACGTATTTTCGCATCCACAGGGTTAACCGAGACCGCCGAAACTTTTACGAGTAGATCGGTTTCACCGACTTCAGGCATGGCCATTTCAAACTCATATAAGCTGTTTTCTTCATCGATAGTTTTTGACTCACTAAAGCCGACTGCTTTCATCATTGTTGTCATATACCTGTTCCTCTATAGTGTCTAGGTACAAGTGACCTTGTTCTTGCTCGATGACTAAACTATAGATTAGGATATCGAAGCTAAAAACTGCCGAAGGCTTTAAACACTTTCAAATAAAAACCGATGTATCGATCGAGGGTGTGTTGATCTATGCTGTAGACTTCATGCTCAGCAATACATCGGCAGCCACATTAACATGAATGTCTGCGATAATGTGCTGGCATAGTTTCTTTCTGTCCTGTTGCATGGAGCTAAGCTAAACAATGTTTTTCTCTTCTACCAAAAACCGAATTTCTGAGCTCGAAAGTTTAATTGAACAAGAGCGCCAT
>NZ_LIQF01000028.1 GCF_001418205.1 Marinomonas fungiae
GATGGGTGTGTAGCTCAGTTGGGAGAGCGTCGCCCTTACAAGGCGAATGTCGGGAGTTCGAACCTCTCCACACCCACCATCTATTCTTACTTGAAAATTCTCTTATAAGTATCTGATCTTAAATAGCTTTTACTTTCCTATAGTCTCATCACATTTGTGACCACGCTGTGACCAAGCTTTTCTTTATTTTTTGATGTGACCACAGTGTGACCGATCCGTGTCTTATTTTGATAATTCAAATTTTTGTGACCCTTTTTCAAAGGCATTTTTTGTGTGATTTTGAAGTTCGTACTAACAAGTCACAAATTCCCTAGTTCCTCTTTTGCAGTACCTTGTTTGACCTCGTTGGCTTTCTCTTCCTCTCAGTTAACTTTAAGCTTGGGTTGCTTTGTGTTCTCGCCAGATCTTGTGAGAGCAGATTTCTATTTGAATGGGCTGTGGCATGACTTTAGTTTGATTGGTGCTATTGAAGGCGCTGAGGACGATTTACGTGCGCTGATAGGAGGTGCTAAGGGTTCTACCCATGAGTGAACCTGTCATTACTATGTCATTACCCTAGGCGACCAACTCCATCTTTATCTAAGAATGATTTCTAGCGAACAATCAAAGTGTTCTCTAGGGTAGAATTCATTATAAATAAGTAATGGGTGTAGAGATGGATTCTGTCATTCGATATATCAGTATACTGGAGCTTCTGCCGATTGCGCCTAAGCCAAGTCTTTCAACAAAGGACATACTCGAAAAGTTAGAGCATAAAGGCTTTTCAGTAAATCCCCGTAGCTTGCAACGAGACCTTGTTGCTTTAGCAAAATACTATCCAATCATCTGTAATGACAAAGTTCGTCCGCATAGGTGGCGCTTTTCTGAAGACTATAAGGGAAGTTTTGCTGCGATGGATGTATCTTCTGCCGTGAGTACAATTCTAGTAAACGAATATCTGCTAAGCATAATGCCAGCTTCACTTTTATCTCAGCTATCCCCGCAATTGAATCGCGCGAAGAGTTTTCTTCAATCTCATTCTGATAGCACTTATTTCAATTGGTTGGAAAAAGTCAAAATAGTTCCCGATGGCAAGGTGCTTATGCCTGCGCAAATTGAGTCAGGTGTATGGGCAACTGTGTGCGAAGCGATCATGTCAAACAAGGCATTAGATGTAGAGTACTACAGTCGTTCAAGAGACAAAGTTCATTTAGGTGTGTTCCACCCTTACGGGTTAATCATTCGAAAAAGCGCCACATACGTTCTGGGGTCTTATAACGATTATGAGAATGTTTGGCAGTATGCTCTGCATCGTTTCAGAAGTGTGAAGCTATCTTCGTCTGACTTTCGACCTAATCCAAGTTTTTCGCTTCAGTGTTACATAGACGATGGCGAGCCTGGTTTTAAGTATTCTGACGAATCACTCCATCTTGTGGCCTTGATTGACAAAGGACTAGCGAAAAGACTTGAGGAGACAAAATTGAGTGATACTCAGACCATACTGGAAACTGATTCTGAGGAGTGGTTGCTGCTTCGAGCTGTAATTCCTGATGATAGGGATATGCGCTCTTGGTTGCTTAGCCAAGGGGCTAGCTTAATTGTGCGTGAACCTGTATCTCTAAGGGATGAGTTACTGGAAGAGGTTGCATCTATTCAAGCGTTGTCTATCAGCTTAAATGGGCTAGGTCTTAAAATTAAATAGAGATCATTGTTTGTTTTTGTGAAAATTGTAGCATTATGTAAATAGGCGACATTTATAAGCCATTATGTTTTTCTTCTTTGCTAGAACTGTGTAAATTCTAATCAGAATCAATTAGTTGTCGCTGGTAGCGGTATTGATAATGTTTGGAGGATGAATGGTAGAGGCTGTATGCAGGATTAACGTAAAACTTAAAGATGTCACGTTTGATAAGAAGCGAAATGCGATTGTTTTCAGCAATATCATTAAAAGTGGTAATAAATCAGTAGACCTAATAGGTCGACTAGCACGCTTACTTGCAAAAGCTGCGAACGGTAAGGGATCTCCTGTAGAAGATCGTAAGAAGAAAGCGGGCTTTAAGCTCGATGCAAGAAAGTTTTCAGTCGCTGCGCTTGAAGATCATATTCAAATAAATTACGACTTTTCAGGTAGCTCTCCTGATCTTATTCAGCCTGTAAAAGAGATTGTCTATGATGTTTTAACCCTGCATTTCAACGGAATAACCAAATCAATCAAGCAACTTAATGAAGTTGACCAACCTGCGTCAGATTCCTATCAGGCATCAGGCTTTTCAAATATTCAAGATGTGTTCGAAATTATTAAAATTCTTTATGAGATTGCTGAGTATCAAGGTGTTAAAGAATTTGATGTCCAAGTAGAGGGGCGTGGGGAACATCATAAAATAGGAATACTTAGCCCACCTGAAAAACCGGATTTTAAGCCTGACGACGAAGAGATCTCATTCCTAGAGTATGAAGTTAGTGATACCCATAAGAAATTGCCGAGCATAGAAGTTGTTCCTAAAAGTGGCAAAGGCAAAAAAGTTGTGCTCGTTAACGCTGAGCAATATTCTGAATTGGAGAGAGGTCAGGCTTTTTCGATTGATACCTATGTGCCGTATGATTTTACCGTTAAGCAGATTTCTGAGAAACAGTATGAATTAATAAGCTTCTCGCTTAGCAGTGTTCAAATGGAAATCGAGCATTGACCATACACCCTCTACTAAACAAAGCTCTTAAGAATAGCGAGCCAGAATTTGCAAATGTAAAGCTTCAAAGGATCGGCAGAGAGCTTCTTGGTTTTTATCTTGTAAGCTCTGGGAGTGCTAATACAAATACTATTTTAGATGAAGCTGCTATTTTAAGGGTCACGGACTTTCAAGCAACGCTAGAAGAAGGAAGGAAGCTCTGTAAACGCAAGATGAGTCAATTACCGATTCTTGCTTTTCTGTCTTTAGATTTTAAAAAACTCCCTAACGTCATTGATCACGTAGTCTTTCACAAGCTCCAAGCATCTATTTTCTATGCCTTGATATCAAGTGAGGTAAATTTTAGTTTTGTCACGGTTGCTGAGGCCGCTGATAACATTCGACTAATTTTTTCGCAAAGAGCCAACAGCTCAAAAATAAAGCAAATCCCTAATGAGCTTTCAGTAGTAAAGACGCTTGAGTACCTCTGTAATGAAATTACAGGGCAATACACTGTCTCTCAGGCCTATTTGAAAATGGTTCGCGATGGTTGGAATCTATGCTCAAGTTATAAAGAAGAGTTGCCTGTAAAAGATAAAACAAGGATACGAACAAGGCGGCATGATCCTAGTGTAAAAGGGCTAGTTAATGTCGCGCCTTTCCCTTTTGCAGAAAACGATTTAGATATCGAAGATTCGATTGATGTCGACATCATCGAGTTAGACAAAGACGCGATTAGCCCATCAGTTAAAGCAGAACGTGAACTATTTAGAAATCGGATTCTCACAGCTAAAGAGCAATTTGGTCTTGCATTTGTTACTTACCGATTGACGCCTCTTGAACTCAGTAAAGCAATCGAATGGATCAATAACGTACAGCCTACTGCTAGCTCAGCACTCGGATTTTTAACCATCTTAACGACTTTAAAATTGCACGAAGTCCTCGGGCTCCATATTGCTAAGTCAGTGAATGACATCTACTCATTTAAGCAGTTGGATGACTGCTACGGCATTATTGATCTTGAATCGGGAATTTATTGGCGAAAAGAGTTGGATATTGCGGATCGCTTCGAGCCTACTGAAGCAGATCTAAAATGGCTGTTACCACACACTGAATGGCTGGCTCTGCCAATACCAAAGCAGTTTTTGAACTTGCTGAGAGAGTTTTTTAAGAATTATCAAGCCGGGGCAATCGATCAAATATTACCTGACGAAGTTATACAGAATGCAGGAGATTTATTAACGAAAGCATGTCGTCAGATCGTGTACTTCGGTGGCTTAAATAGACGTCTTAGTAAAAAGGTACTCCGTTATTTGCTTTACGGGTGTGTGGCCTCAAAGTACGGCCGACATAAGGCTTCACTTATCTTCGCTAATAACGAATTTGGTTTATCGACATGGCATTACTATATGTCCGATACGGCTTACCATTTGCAGTCGGCATTCATGAATACCTGTACCGAATCTTTAGGCCTTGATTTTGACCATCAAATAGCTCTTGCCGAAGGTAATTCGGTTATAGGCTCTAAGTTAGCGATCAATAAAACAGTCTTTTCAGAGCGTTTGGCTGAAAGACTGGAATCCTTAAATGTATCCCTCCGAAGCGTCAGAAAGAGTAGATCTCTTGATGCTTTGCGTGAAATTTATAATCAGCTCGTCTCTTACACCGTTTTGATGTTTTGTGCAGTCACTAGCCACCGCAGAAACAAAAGCATGTTTATTGAGCATTATTGCTGGAATGAGGATTACACCAGTGTACTGATAGCCGACAAAATCCATTTTGGTGAGAGTGCTACCCGCATCATCCCAGTGCCGGAATTAATGACGAAGCAGATCAACAATACTCTTGGTTGGATTGAGCAAATCATTAAGAGGGTTAAATTGCTCGATAAAAAAATGGCCGTGAAGCTCAACGCATCCATTCACCGAGATAGTAATGCTTCTTTTCTAGGGCTGTGGTTGGAACATGGGGAATTAGTGGCACCGAGCACTTCACAAGTTGAAGTGTTTTTGGGAGAAGACTGGACTTTACCACAGAATGCAGTGCGTCATCTTTCCTATCACACGCTATTTGCTTTTGAAGACGCTGTTCCATTCCTGGACCATCAAATGGGGCATATTTCTACTGATATGCATTCGTTTCAAAATACCTCTGTAATGAAGTATGACGGCCCTGAAGTTGAAATACATCGAAATGTCATCTCGAGATGCCTTGAAGAGTTGGGTTTTAGCCTGCTAGGGCGCACAAGCTTTTCTCACTCAAAAATGTACAACAAAGGGCAGTTTGTCCCGAGGTCTATTCAGAAAAAGTCTCACAATCAATCGAAGAGTTCTGAGCAAATATTACAGTCTGATTTGAAGTCTTTGTTAAACAAGGCGATCAAGACAGATGCAGACTTGTACGAGTTGTTGTTAGAGCATTACAGGGGTGACCCATACTTGCATGAACAAGCATTGTTATTGCTTAAAAAGCTGGAACTAAGCAATGGCGAGCAGACAGAAATAGACTGTGATGCATTACATTCCGCACTCGGTGATTATTTTAAAAAATCTCCTGTAGCTAAGGTGGTCTTGCCATACGACGTGATGTTCAGTGAGCGAAACTACACGCAGATGAGTGCGACTTTTTATGATTTTGCGGAAGCATTGATCATTCACTTTAAGAATGTTTCTCCTGACACCTTAAGTAATCTTTTGTTGTTTTCAATGATACTGGACGGCACAGGGAGTCTATCCCCAGAAAAGCTTCGTAAAGCAGTGACTATCGACTCAGTTAAGTACTTGAATGGTTATCTAACTGCGAAGATGGATAAGGGGGAAATAGTTTTCTTTGGGGGGCTATCTGCGTTGCTTCTATCGATGTTAGTAAAGAGGGCTAAATCCCAGAATATTTGCCTAAATCCAATAAAGTTAGAGCCCTTAATGAATGATAGTTGCCCAGAAATTGAGCTCGATAAATCAATAGCTAAAGGCTTTGCAAAACTATCAGCGTTGTTTCGGCAGGTGCATGATAAAAAAATGACCTTTAGTAAGCTTTATCAACTGATTGATCACGCGCCGAAGCGAACTGAAGCTGGTGCTCTTTATGGGCTGCGCCAAGGAACCCTCAAAGTAAAAGGCCTTTCTGAGCACACCTTATTAAGATTGTTGGATCGTAAGCATCGTTACATCATGCCATCTAGTGATGAAGCCACGTTGAGCGTTATTGCAGAGCGCTCCTTCTTTAAAGCAAAGCCACGTTCAAACGATTACTTTAAGGAGTTCATGGCAGACTTTCGTAATAAGTTTGTTAAGTACCCTGGTACCTCACAAGATAAAATTACCCGCTTTTGGCAGGAATTGATATCGTTACAGACATCTAAAAAACTTTCTGACTTGGTAAAGGCGTCCCAAGAGCTACCGGAAATTATTGTCCTTGTTCTAACGTGGTTATTTGAAATTTCTGGGCGAAAAGGTCAGCGCTATGGTGGCTTAGCCACTTCCTCCATTCAAACGTATTTTTCTAAGCTAGTTCCTCGTCTTTTTCAATTTGCTGCAAACCAGTCTTTGACGACCTTCGGCTACGAAGACTTTTCGGACCTTTATCAAGACATCATTGATGCAGGAGACATTGAGAATCGTGCTGAAAGAGCGAAGATATTGGCTCGTTTTCATTCAGTCATTCAAGGCTATTTTGGTGTTATTAAATTTGATTTTCGAGACTTGGATGTTGAGGCAAATGACGAGGGCCTGACTGGCCGAATCATCATGCCATGGGAATATGAACAAGCGCTCTCGCTATTGCTATCTGATGAAGATATGAGCCCAGAAGAGCAGTTTACAAATGCAGCAGTTTTAATACTCTGCTGCCGTCTAGGGTTAAGACGAGAAGAAATAAGACGTTTGAAGCTAAGAGATTTCTCAATTGAAGATCGCGTTTTGTATGTTAGGACTCATCGGATTTTAGAAGAGACTGTTCGGGTAAAATCTAAAAGCGGAAACCGTCGAATACCATACGCCTTGTTTTTTAACGCACAAGAATTGCAAATACTTGAATCATGTATTGAGAGAGCAAAAGCACAAAAAAATAAGTCTATTCCGCTCTTTTTTGATCCAATCAACTCAAAACAAATCCGACAAATGGATAGTCACTTCAGTCGAGTGATTGAAGCGTTAAGGTTAGTGACAGGTGACCCTGATATACGGCTGCATGACGGACGGCATACTCATATCAGTTTTACTTCTTCGGCCTTAGTTCTGGAGGATCAGCAAAGTGATGCGATAGCAAAAGTTATTAAAGAATGGATTCGTATAGATAAATTCTCTAATTTCCAAAAGCAATTTATGGAAACAACTGTCGCAACACCTACTACACGCCATGCTTTGCTTCCGGCATTGGCTCTTATGGTAGGGCATTCAAATGCTGCAACCACTTTGTCTTCGTATACTCATTTTCTGGAATACTGGCGATGGCAGTCTGTCGAAATGGACTTTAAGAAAGTTAAAACAATGGATGGCACACTTTCAGCACTCGCCAAGATCAACCGAAAACGCCTGACCGAGATCAAAAGTGAATGGGGGCTGTCTGCGAGCTATGCAGTCTTAAAGAGAATTCATGATGGGAAGAAGGATGTAACAGTGGCTGCAGTGAACGAGTTTAAGATCGAAGAGTTCGATAAAAAACCGATTTTGAGCTCAAGAGAAACTGACAAGGTTATGCCTGTAATAAACCAAATCCAAAATGCCGAACGAGCACTTAGGTACATTGAAGATGCCGAGAAACAGAGTAGATGTGCTCCTAGCGGGAACACCATTCAGCCATCAGACCTTCAATACGGGCTTACAGAGTATTATGTTTCGCAAATTAGGCAAGCCTACCAAACAGTGCTTACGGACGATGTTGCCTATCGAGCATATAAAATATCTTCGAACGAAGAAGGTGTGGATTTCATCGGACAGTCTCGTCTTTATGAAGCGCGTAATTATTTCAAAGAACCTGCATTTTACCAGCTGTTGACGCATTTGATTCGAATGAAACAATCGAACCTGGAAGTGTTCTCAGAGCTTGAAAAGGTTTGGGCACAAGCTTGGTACGACAGCAAAAAGAAGCTTTATATTCCGCTCTCACAAGCTGATCAAGTAAAAGACACTTTCTCTGTATGCAAGATGAACTTATATCTAGGGGATGAAAGAATCAATCGACGTTTGGGTGGTGTCGTATATGATTCAGTGCCAGTAGTAAGGCTAGAGGTAAACAACGAACTTGTGTCAATCCCACAGTTTAGTCACGCGATGTTTTTACTACAGTTGATTGAGAATTTATCTTCGCTATCGAAGAGCTAAGAGATTGCCCAATTTCGAGGTGTCATAGCGACACACTCTGTCGCTATTCACCCTTAGTCTTCCTATGTCCACGAAGGACATCAGTGACAGCCAGGTAATAATCGTGCTCGTCACTCCACTAATCATCGTTTTTAAGAAAGGATAACAGGATGAGTATTCGTAAGTTTGCACTAATCGGCACTACATTTTTGTCAGCGTCAGTCTTTGCTCAAGGTGGCTATGTTGGATTGTCAGTAGGTCAATCTGATTTAGGTGTATCAGGCGCTGAAGACGATACCTCTTATGGAATCGTTGCTGGCTACCAAGTGAATGACAACCTTAGCGTCGAAGCGGGTTACACCATGTACGGTGATTTCGAGTACACGGATTTTTCTGAGTATTCTGAGGATCTACAAGGTCTTAACCTTAATGTGGTGGGTAGTTTTCCAATTAATGAAACTGTCAGCCTGTTTGCGAAAGGTGGCTTTCTGTTTTGGACATCTGATCTGACGTACAACGGTCAAAATATTGCGAACACAAATGATGGTACTGACCTGCTTCTAGGTGTTGGTATTCAAGCCAAATTGACGCCAAACTTTAGCTTAACTGGCGAATATCAACGAGCAGACATTGATCAAGTGGATTTGTCTAATTTCTCTGTTGGTGCACGTTACCACTTCTAAAATTGCTTTGTCAGGTTTCCCTTAATTTGCCGCTTACTAATGTGAGCGGCTTTTTTATAATTGAGAGCAGCTTTTAAAAGTACTTTATGCTCTCAAATCACTGAATTCCAAGGTTCTTCCATAGTTAATCTTTGCTGCCATGATGAGTTTGTGTAAGCTCGTTGACGGATTGTATACATAACGCGTAGGGACACAACATGGGTGCTAAGCACGACACCTTATTTCGCACATTGGCGATGTTACAAATCATACCGAAAGAGCCTAGATACAAAGCCACTTCGACGATTCATGCCGCATTAGAAGAAAAAGGCTTTCAGGTTTCTTTACGGACCATTCAGCGTGACCTGAGCTCGATGTCATCTCACTTGCCTTTGATATGTCATGAAGGTGATGGTGAGCACCGTTGGAGTCTGTCATCTAGTTTCAATGATTCAAGGTTGGGATTAGACACACCTACAGCACTTACTTTGGTGTTAGCGCACGAATATCTTTCTGGACTATTACCACAAATCGCTGTTGACCAAATCTCGTCACAATTCAAAGCTGCCCAGCAGTATCTAAGCGCTTTACCTTCCAATCATTATTCCGGTTGGGCCAATCGTGTTAAAGCAATACCCAATGGCAAAACCCTAATACCAGCACAAATCAAAGAGGGCATTTGGGAGGCGGTATCGGAGGCTGTGCTTGAAGAATATGCCATTGAAGTTATGTATCTAAGTCGAAAACATAACGAGCCCAAAAGCTACGCACTGCATCCGCAAGCCATCGTTGTTCGCCATAGTGTCAGTTATCTTTTAGCAATCGTAAAAGACTACGACGATATACTCCAATTTGCGTTACATCGAATTCAAAAAGTTGAGCGCTCAGATAAACAGTTTCGACCGCTTAAAGGGTTTGATTTAACCGACTATATAGAGCAGGGCGGCTTTAACTATCGGCAATCGTCAGGGCCGACTGTGCTTAAAGCACGAGTTAGAGTTGAGATTGCTTGGTTACTGTCTGAAACGCCTTTAAGCGAAGATCAAAATTTGAAACCAGAAGAGGATGGGTGGTTTCAGCTGACTGCCACGGTTCCAGATGACCAGCAAACACTTTGGTGGATACAAGGATATGGCGCAGCAATTGACGTATATGAGCCGCAAGCATGGCGCGAACATATTCACCAGCAGGCAAGGGAAGTGTTGGGTTTGAATTAGCCTGCCTGTCATAGGCATAACGACATATGATGTCGCGCTAACTTTATATGATGGCAGTTAGAAAATTACTGTGAATCAATGCGATGGAAGAATGGTTCCATCGCATTCAGATAGGGATAAATAATAGATGTCGGTTCAAGTCGCTACCTGTACGGTAGACCAGCTAATTTCACAGCACTTAATAGAGAATGGCTTAAAAGAAAGCAATACAATTGTTTGCAGTGAAGGCCAACCAATTACAGGAATGCTTTCAATTCCAGAATATCAACGGCCTTACTGTTGGCAGAGCCTGCAACTTAAAAGTTTATTGGAAGACATTGAGTCTCATAGGTTGCTGAACTCAGAGCAGCCTTATTACCTGGGAAGCTTAATTCTGCATCAAGAGAAGCTTAGCAATGGCATAAGCCGACTCAACATCATTGATGGTCAGCAACGGGTAACGACATTAAGCTTGATGGCTGTTTTATTGAATCCTTCATTAGGTGCATCATATGGTCTGTCCTTCGATAACCCTGTTAGCCAGCAGCAAATCAAACGTAACCTAAAATGGTTGCAAGAACACTTAGATGAGCTGAAGGGTTGCATCGCCTTAGAGAAGTTACAGTTCACGTTAGTCGTGACTCAGTCCGAAGATGATGCGTATCGCTTTTTTGAAACACAAAATACTGGCGGTGTTCGTCTTGGTGGTCCCGATATCATCAAAGCCCATCACCTTCGTGCGGTTGATAAAACCTTCCAAACGACGTTTGCTCAAAAATGGGAAGGCTTAGGTGAGTTAGATGGCATCATCAGTGCTTTGCTGAAAGGTCGTTTCTGGCAACAAATGAATGCTCGCGAGCTGCCTTCGTACCAACAGACGAAGCTAGTTAAAGACACGATTGTTAAAGAGTTGGCGCAAGATACAGGAGCGTCAAAAGAGGATATCTCCTACGGGCGTATTCGTCGTGTACAGGGGCTTTCAGGTGAGATTAGCCAGCAAATTAGCCAACAAGGCTATGATGTACGCCAACCTCTTAATGCAGGAATCAACTCGATTCACTACTTAAGCTATTTTCAAGAGCTGTCACACCGTTACTGGGAAAATCCAGATTTGCCGCATTTGGCGAGTTATCAAGCGTTTATTACTTGGCTAAAAAATCTTGATGGCTGCGGTTACCTCGAAGGTTTGTACCAAGCCTGCCTACTTTTATACATCAGCCAGTTTGGTGAAGATCAACTAGACGACGTTGCGAAAAAGCTATTTCGTGTTGTTTATTCACGCCGAGTCAGCAACCAAAAGGCAGTGCGTGAGAATTCCATTTCTTCGTTTGTAAAAGAAACGCCTGTTTTAGATTGGATAGCACTTAGCTACACCCCTGATCAATGCTGCAAGCTATTAGATCGTTTTGAGCTCAGAGTCGACCCCAGCAATATAAAAGGAAACAGTGTTAAAAAACGCTTTATGGACAAGGTAAACAATGAGTTTGGTTTAAGCCTAAACGATGAGCAATACGAAAAAGAATTTGCCGCAGCATTAACGCGTAAAGTGACAGGGAGTAGTTTATGAGCACGGGTATCATTCAGCCAAATCAAGTCAACACAGAGCTGCTAACACTTAAGAAAGTAAACAGCAGAAAAATGGGCTTCATTATCCCGAGTTACCAACGTCCATATGTGTGGAGCGAAGACGATGTCAAAAAGTTATTCGATGACATCAAAGAGGCTTACTTAAATAATGAGCCGCATTATTTTATTGGTAGTGTGCTGTCTGCGATTCGCCCAGTAAACGGCACAGATACCTATGAACTCATTGATGGTCAGCAGCGGACGACGACCCTGATGCTGGTTTCGATTGCGTTTAAAAACGTGGGCATCGAATCGCCATTAGCTGACGTCTCACTGCTAGACGCTCAACCTCGATTAAATTTTGAGATACGTCCAGCTGTTCGTAATTTACTAGGAAGTAAAGCTGGAATTGAGACGCTAAGCCGTCCAGGTGATGATGCCATCGATAATGACCCGTATTTGAAGCACCTAAGCGCTAATCTCAAGGTACTTACAGACCTAGTCCAAACATTTCAAGAACAGCTACAGACCCATTCAGTTTTAAGTATTGAGGGCTTCGCGGAATACGTATTTAAGCAAGTAGGCTGGGTCAATAATATCGTCCCAGAGACGATGGACCTTAACCGTTTGTTTGCAAGCATGAACACTGCAGGTATTCAGCTAGAGCCGGTTGACCTTCTTAAAGCTAAGCTGTTGAAAGTCATCAAAACGGACAAAGTGTTGTACAGCCGCATTTGGGAAGCGTGCGAGCACACCGAGAACTATTTTGAGCGGAACTTGAGACAGCTTTTTTCTGATGCGAATTGGAATGCTATTGAGTATGGCATGTTAAAATCCTTTTCTTCAGAGCTTTTTAACTTGGCAAACTCAGCGGAGCTAGAGGGAACGTCAAGCAAAGATTCGACAGCAAAAACACTTCAAGAGTTGTTTGATGATCTGTCTGAAACTATGCAAGCAAATGAAGGAGGCTCATCAAGTAAGAAAAACGAAGAGCCGGAGCTAGACGATGAAACCGTTTACTGCCGTTCTATCATCAGCTTTGAATTACTACTGATCCATACACTTAGAATTTTTTTTGCCAGAAAAGGTTGGGAAGACCTTGAACCGCGTATCAAAGCGGGCAACTTGATGCAGTGTTTCAAGCCTTTGGTTACTCTTGATGAGAGCACTATTAAAGAGTTTATTGAGCTACTTTGGCAAGTGCGCTATCAGTTTGACACTTGGGTGGTGAAATGGGTTGAACACGATGATCAAAATGACCCGCAGCTTCGATTAACGTCTATCAGTCGCTCCCTCAGCAGTGGCAAGTACTACATCAACAGAACGGCGCGAGAGCTTAGCGCATTGGTGCAGTTACAAGCAGTGCGAAACTTTACTGGCGACCGTTCTGCTCACTATTGGTTAGGGGCACTGTTACAAGAATTGGTTGAAACACCAGATATGTCTTACGAGCAAGTGTTAGAGACTTTAGAGCGTATCGATAACCAATTGTCCTTGACTACGGAAACACAGAAAGAAGCCACATATAAGTTACTTCAAGGTCAGTTGCCAATGGTGGCACAATGGTCTGATCAAGCCGGTTATTTTGAACTGTCTCATGGCACCAGCTTTGAGCATTATTGGTTCCAAAAAATCGAATACCTGCTTTGGAAGCAAGGCGATAAAACGAACGATGAAAGGCTGAAACGCTACCGTATTACATCGAAAAACTCGGTAGAGCACGTTCACCCGCAAAACGAAGAGTATCAGAATAAGCTGGATAACAAGGTGTTGAACGCTTTCGGTAACTTGGTATTACTAAGCCCTGGTGAAAACTCATCGTACAGTAATCAAACGGTTGGTAAGAAAAAAGCCGATTTTGATGTTAAGCCTCGTTACGATTCCTTAAAATTAAGAGAAATTTTTAAACTCTACGCACAGTCCAATAACCAATGGACAGAACGAGAAATCGCTGAACATCAGGCGCAAATGCAAGCCCTACTAAAACAGCATTATACGAATTCATGATTTAAACCGTACTTCAACAGTACGCCATACGGATAAAAGAAACAGACTCATGGCTAAAGCACCCGCAAAGAAACCGACCACAAAAAAGAAAAATACCAAAGGTTTTGAAGAAACCCTATGGGATACCGCGAACCAGTTACGTGGCAGTGTCGAATCTTCAGAGTACAAACACGTTGTACTGAGCTTAGTGTTCCTGAAGTTTATCAGCGATAAATTTGAAGCCAAGCGCGAGCAACTGCAAAGCACCGGTATGGAAGCTTTTGTTGATATGCCGGAGTTTTACCAGCAGGACAATATCTACTTCCTGCCAGAAGCGGCGCGTTGGTCTTATGTCAAAGTACGCGCTAAGCAAGATGATATTGCCGTGGTCATCGATACCGCCTTAGCAACCATTGAAAAGAACAACCCAAGTCTAAAAGGCGCTTTGCCGGACAACTACTTCTCCCGTATGAACCTTGAGGTTAAACGCCTTGCATCTTTGATTGATACGGTCGAGAACATCAATACCCTAGCGCAGGAATGCGAAGAAGGTACCAGTGAAGAAGACTTAATCGGTCGTGTATACGAATACTTCCTCGGTCGTTTTGCTGCGAACGAAGGCAAAGGCGGTGGTGAATTATGTCGCCTAAATCCGTTGTTACCTTGCTTGCTCAAATGCTCGAACCTTACCAAGGTAAAGTCTACGACCCATGCTGTGGTTCCGGAGGTATGTTCGTACAAAGTTTGAAGTTTATTCAAAGCCACCAAGGCAAAAGCAAAGACATTGCCATTTACGGTCAAGAACTGACGACGACCACCTACAAACTGGCGAAGATGAACCTCGCCATTCGTGGCTTAACCGGTAACTTAGGCGAACGCCCAGCGGATACTTTCCATGATGATCAGCATAAAGATTTAAAAGCCGATTACATCATGGCTAACCCGCCGTTTAACCTGAAAAACTGGCGTAACGATGCCGAACTCACCGATGATGCGCGCTTTGCGGGCTTTACTACGCCACCGACTGGCAACGCCAACTACGCGTGGATTTTGCATATGCTGTCTAAGCTAAGTAAAGACGGCACCGCAGGGTTTGTCTTGGCGAACGGTTCCATGAGTTCCAACACCAGTGGTGAAGGGGAGATCCGTGCCAAGTTGGTTAAAGATGACCGCATCGAATGTATGATCGCATTGCCGGGGCAACTCTTCTTTACCACGCAGATTCCGGTGTGCTTGTGGTTTATGTCGAAAAACAAAGGTGCAAACTCGAAGTTTGGCTATCGAGATCGCAGCGGTGAAACCCTGTTTATCGACGCCCGTGAAATGGGCACCATGGTCAGCCGTGTGAATAAAGAGCTGACTTTTGATGATATCGCCAAAATCGCCGATACCTTCCACGCGTGGCGCAGTGATGAAGCCGAAATCAAACGTCGCCTAGACGCCAAAGAGATCAGCGTTGAGCAATACGAAGATCAAGCCGGTTTCTGCAAAGTGGCGACCATTGAAGAAATTGAAGCCAATGACTTTGTACTAACACCGGGGCGCTATGTAGGTGCCGCGGATTTAAAAGATGATGGCATCCCGTTCGAAGTTAAAATGTCTGAATTAACCCAAACCTTATATCGCCAATTGGATGAAGCCGAAGCGCTGGATAAAGCGATTCGTGCCAATATGGAGGCATTGGGTTATGGGGAGTGATTTTTACTTTAGTCCACTAAGTTATTTTTTATCAGAAAAGCCTCGAAATGGGCTATACAAGGGTAAAGAGTTTCAAACCTCCAAAGGTAACCGCTGGATAAAAATGAGTGAGTTATATTCATTGGATTTTTTAGCCGACGAAGAGACAACTGAACGTCTAGTAGTAACAGAAAGTGAATCCCTGCGTTTTTCGTGCGCCGAAGGTGATTTGCTTTTTGGTAGAACGTCTTTAACTCTTGAAGGTGTTGGTGATTGCCTATTAGTAAAAAAAATAAAAGATAGTCCAGTATTTGAATCAAATTTGTTTAGGTTGAAATTTGATAAGTGCAAAGCCTATCCATTATTTTTCTATTATTACTTTAAGTCTATTAATGGACGGCAGGTTATACAAAGAATTGCTAAGGATACTACGAACAAGTCAGATAATTTCGCTCTGACTTGTTCTGTGCACCAACCACACTTCAAACATGCCTTTTAATCGCGATTTTTTCGCTATTTCGGAGCTTTGAGCGCCCCAACTCATCGTTCAGGCGGATTACCCCCGTGCAGAACGAATCATCTGATCCACTCGTAACAAGTTTCCAAGCGCAAACAGCACGGCAAGTTTGTTGTCATTTTTAGGCAGACCTCTGTAGATGGCTTTGCGAAAACCAAATTGGCATTTCAGTATTCTAAACGGGTGCTCGACTTTCGCTCGGATACTCGCCTTTAAGTATTCCGTTCGGATCATCTGCTTGT
>NZ_LIQF01000029.1 GCF_001418205.1 Marinomonas fungiae
AACAAGCAGATGATCCGAACGGAATACTTAAAGGCGAGTATCCGAGCGAAAGTCGAGCACCCGTTTAGAATACTGAAATGCCAATTTGGTTTTCGCAAAGCCATCTACAGAGGTCTGCCTAAAAATGACAACAAACTTGCCGTGCTGTTTGCGCTTGGAAACTTGTTACGAGTGGATCAGATGATTCGTTCTGCACGGGGGTAATCCGCCTGAACGATGAGTTGGGGCGCTCAAAGCTCCGAAATAGCGAAAAAATCGCGATTAAAAGGCATGTTTGAAGTGTGGTTGGTGCACAGAACAAGTCAGAGCGAAATTATCTGACTTGTTCGTAGTATCCATAACCGAGGCAAGTTCTTTCGGATGCTGATCGATCACTTCATCGGCCACAATCAGCAGATCAATCACAGCATTCGGTGCCTGGCTAGTATCAAACAACCGACTGAAACCCACCAAACTCTCAAGCTCGACCGAGGTTGGCGGGTAGGTAATGGCCGCATCAGCATGGCCTGTCATCATAGCAACCGGCATTTCGCCCTGGGGGACAGGCAACAAGTCAATCTGGTCAAGTTGCAACCCACTTTTTGACAGGGCCATCGCCAATACCAAAACATTGGCTGAGCCCTTTTCCAAAGCAAGACGTTTTCCTGCCAACTGTTCGAGGCTGGTTATCTCATTACTTGCAACGATCATGTCCGCTCCAACCGATCGGTTAAGTACCAGAACCGCGCTGGCCGTTCTCTTTCCAGAGTGGTTAATCGCTGCGAGCTCAGCCAAGGTACCGCCCAGCATATCTACCTGGCCACGATTGAAGGCCCGAACAGAATCGCTTAAAGAAGCAGTCTCAACAATTTCCAAGACGGATGTGTACTCCCGCTCTTCGACCACTGCAAAATAGCCGTAACCTGGCCACGGATTGACTGCGATCCTCAATGTTTTCAATTCATTCAAGTCTTCACAACCCATGAGAACAAGCATTACAAGTACACACGCCGTTCGAAAACAAATCCTTATGCTCAAACTAACTCCTTTCTAATAACCTTAAGGCAGATAAAACGGCATTTCTGTAATCATATATGGCAAATAACTTCTCGTAAGCTATCTCCATATCACCTCTTGCATGTGCATCAACCAGCTGCTCTCCAGCACTGTGTAAATGTTCGTGAGCAGTTAACAATTGGGTGAATTCAGGCTTATTTTGAAAACGGACTTGCCCATTATTTTCTATCCATCTACCAACGTTACATTCGCTGGTATGCAAAGCCGGTAAGGAATCGGTTTCACCCTGCAACCACGACTCAAGTTGGTTCACCCAGTGTCTGTGCTCCACTTCGGCGTGCAGTAGCGGCAAATTATGAAACTCTACAGGCTTTTGTACTTTCCAAGTATTAGGCGCCTGCCAGTGGCTAACCCAGCTATGCAAGTCTCCCGCCTTCATCGGTCGAGCAATACCGTAACCCTGTCCACACTCGCACCCTAATCGCAGCAGCAGTTCACCATGCTCCTCAGTTTCTATACCTTCAGCAAGCACCTGTAAGCCAAAGGCCTGGGACATACCAACAACACCGGAAATAATGGACAAATCATCAGAGTCGTCCAGCATGTTGCGGACAAAACTCTGGTCAATTTTCAAAACACTGGCCGGCAAATGTTTCAGATAAGAGAGAGAAGAGAACCCTGTACCAAAATCATCCAGTGCAAACCGTACCCCTAGTTCACGACATTGCCGCATTACTCGGGATACTTTATTCAGATCATGCAAGGCACTACTTTCCAAAATTTCAATTTGCAAAAACCGTGGGCTAATACCTGGATGCGCCTCAAGCTCAGACTTAAGTTTGCTAACAAAATCGTGCTGGAGAATTTGAAGGCTGGTTACATTCACACTGACTTCAAGAGACAAGCCCTGTTCATGCCAAGCCTCGGCTTGAGCCACTGCTGTGTGAATCACCCAGTCCCCAAGCTCAACTTCCAATGGATGGTCCTGAATTGCAGGCAAAAACATATTGGGTGGCATTAATTCTCCGGAAGGTGGCTGCCAGCGGATAAGCGCTTCCACTCCCAAAACGGTGCCCTTTGCCATATTGACCTTCGGTTGGTAGAAAAGTACGAATTCTTCGTTCAATAGCGCTTTTTTTATTGCCTTAAGTCTGCCCGTCAGTGCCAGTGTTTTCTGCTCCCATTGCACATCATATTGCTGCAACCGGTTTTTACCCTGCATTTTGGCTTCAAAAAGAGCTTGGTTGGCCTGCCGCAATAGCTGATCTTCTGAAACTTTGTTAGGCTGAGGATACTGCGTAACACCAATACTTGCTGTGACCTGAATCTGTACGCCCGAGACAACCAAAGGCTCGCCTACTCGCACTAGTAACCGGCGAAACAACAAAAAGTGGTCATCATCCAGCCTCATTTTAGGTAACAATATGATGAACTCATCACCACCATTACGAGCGATAAAGGCTTCCTCACCACACACTGCACGAGTCCTTTGACTGAGTGCCAACAACACATCATCGCCAAAAGCTGTACCCTGTCGTTCATTTACTTCCCTAAAGTTATCCAAGTCCAGTATTGCCAGAACCAGATGACAACCATTCTGCTCACAATGGTTTATTGCCAGTTTCAACCTTTCTTTCAGCGCTCTGTTATTTGGTAAACCGGTCAAATCATCTTCATACGCTAATTGACGCAGCTGCTCCAGATACATTGTTTTATCTGTAACATCCTGGATAGTCCCTTCAACAGCTACCGGTTGACCATCAGGGCCTGTTTCAAACTGACCACGAACTTCCAAGTACTTGGTTCGCCCTGACGTAAGGCAGATTCTATGCTCCGTATACAGGTTACCCGCAATGCTTTTTGCCTTCTGGAAAGCTTGGTGGGCTTTTTGACGATCCTCAGGATGAACCATTTCAAAGTAGCTATCATATGTCGGCGTTGAGCTCGTCGGATCCTGCTCAAATATTCGAAAAACTTCCTTAGACCAAAAAGTTTCACCGTCACCCAATTGATAGCTCCAGTGCCCCAGGTGAGCTTGCTGCTCTGCCCGCTCCAGACGTTCCGTTTCAAGCATTTTTTGTCTGTGCACTTGCCTGTGTTCCAGAGCAATACCCAACAAGTCACTCATCAGTTCTAAGAATTGCAGAACATCTGGCCCCCATTGCCGCTCTTCCTTAACAGAGTCGTTGCCTAAAAACCCGACAATGTCGCCACATATCCGCAACGGATATACGCAAACTGACTTGATTGATTGAGCTTCCAGAATGGTTTGTTCAGCATGATCCTGAAGGGGCATATCGCTGACTCGCGGAATCAGCACATAACCAGTGGTTCGCAATTGATGCCACCACCACGGAGTTAGGTTAGAGGGTAGATTCTGAAGGTTATTAATTTCGGCATTGATGCCATCTGCACACCACTCGTGAGTGTTGCTCATATATCTGCCATCGCCGCTCACAAGAAAAACATAAGTGCGATCTGCGCCCAAATAAACACCAGCTCGTTGCAGAGCTCTCTCTATTGCAGTATCAAAATCTTGTGGGGACGAGGCCATAAAGTCTGAGGCAAAATCACTTATTATCAATCGGGTATCTCTTTCCCGCTGTAAAATAAGCTCCTGTGTTTTACGCTCAGTTATATCCATCTGGGTACCAACTACTCGTAACGGCCGGCCTCCAAAATCACGAGCAATAACTTTGCTACGGCACTGTACCCAGCGCTCGTTCCCATCACTATTAATAACCCTATGCTGATGGCTGAAAACATCGGTCTTACCCAACAAATGTTCAAGGAACTTATTTTTCAGGACGGGCCAATCGTCCGGGTGGATGGCCTGTCCAGGCTGAGTAAGCAAATCGAGCGCTTCATCAGGACAGATTGAATCAAGTGCGTCTAGGTCCATATCCCAGAAAGAGTCGTTGGTCCCCCCCAAGACTGACTTCCAATGGTCTTCCTGTTCTATGAGTTTCTTTTCAGCCACCTCTCGGGCATACGCTTCTCGCTGTAAAGCTAAGGTGCGACCCGAAAGTTGCTTGTACATACTAAGCACACTCTGGATAAGGCCCGAGGCTTCACCGCTCATCGCTTCGCGCGACGCCTTTTTGGCCTCAGACAAAGGCCTCCCTTTATGCACCTCAAGCAAAGCAACTGCCATGCTCTTGTCATCGTGCAGAATATGGTGTGCCAGCCAGCTCACCAAAAAGGAAAGCAGATCATCAACCCCTGCCAGACTGGCAGTATTTTCAACTTGAGCCTGCATGGCGCGTACTTTGTCTACGAACCCATCATGTGAGCGGTGGTGCCTGGCAAACCACTCATCATCCTCGAACACTTCTATCCATAATATTTCTTCGGAATCAAAATGATAAGCTGCATAGTCAACAAGGCCATCAACAATTGACTTTAACTGGTTAGGCTCCAGACCAAAAACATACTGGTTAGCCAAACTGTTAAGTAGCTTAACCAACTGGAGATGTTGCTGATCAATCGTCTGGATACCGGTTTCAAAGCTTGGGTTCCAAGGAACGATATCGAAGCCAAACGGGGATTCATGTGAAGACATGGGAACCTAATTAATGATTATGATTTTTATGCAGTCTAAATTTCAGCTCTGCTCATTGCACTAAATCAGTGCATCCTAAATGACAAGGTGTCAGTGCTACGTCCATTCTTTCATGTCGGATCATGGCAACATATTTTTTGGTTTGACCATAGCGTGAAACACTAGCCTTTTTGAGTTCCTTTCACTACCTGATACTACTCAAGGGCGTTCATGTAGTGGTCTGGTCATTCTGGACGTCCAGGTACCTGCTAACCTTCTTGGGCAACCCCCTGAAGTAATCGATCAACTACTCCCGTCAACTCCTGATGCTGAAAGGGCTTTTGCAACACAGCGTCCGCACTAGTTCCAAAGCACGGTTCAAATCTGAATTGCTAAGTGCTGAGACTACAAGCACTCTAGTGTTTCTGATCTCGCTGGTAGAGCGGATGAAGTCCAAAACCTGAAAACCATCCAGGCCTGGCATACTCAGATCCAACGTAATCAGCGCGGGACGATTCTGCAGCAGCTTTGTGCCCCCCTGGAAACCGTCCGTTGCCACATCCACCTCGTAGCCGCCTGAGCGCAGAATTCGGCTGATCAAGCGCGTAATAGCAGGCTCATCATCCAATACCAGCACACGACAATTGTTTTTGGGGGCAAATTCTGGCGGAATTGGCATGCCATGCTGTTCAAGAAAATTGACAAAGTCTTCAACCAGAACCCGGTTGTTGCCTCGCCCAGGCAATCTGAAGCCCTTCAGCTCGCCACGCTCGATCCATCGTATCACCGTGCGAAGATTCACATCACAGATTTTGGCGATTTCGCCGGTAGTAAGTGTTTTCATATGTCAGCTTTGAAATAGTATCCATCTAGTTGTGCACTTTTAAGAACAAAAGCCACATGAGACATGTTCTACAAGCTAGACTCATTGGCCTGCCTCGGACAGGTAATATGACAAGAGCCTGATGCTTGGTCATAGCGCTCCCTACTACATTGAGATGCAGCAGTTGTGACTTTAGTCTGTGGCTGCTCCATAATGAGTTATTGTTTGAAGCGATTAACTAATTCGTGCAACTGTCCAGACACACGCTGTGACTGGCGAATACTTTCAGCGCTTTCTTCTGTTCTGGCCAGGCTGCGTTCGGCCAGCTCGGAAATCTCTTTCACCTGACGGTTCACCTCCTCCGATACCAGCGCCTGCTCTTCAACCGCCGCGGCCATCTGCTCGGACATCGCCGAGATCTGATTCACCGCCTCGGCGATCCCTTGCAGCATGGACTCCGATTCAATAACCCGCTGCAAGCCGGTTTCGGCATCTTCCGCCCCTTCTTTGGCGACGTTTACCGAGGAGTTAGCCTGCCCGGTCAAACCTTCAACGATTTTGCGGATGTTCTGCGCCGACTCGCGGGTATTGCCCGCCAGTACACGCACCTCATCAGCCACTACCGAGAAGCCGCGACCATGATCACCGGCACGGGCCGCCTCGATCGCTGCATTCAAGGCCAGCAGGTTGGTTTGATCGGAGATATCCTCAATGGACTGAGCAGCGTGGGCGATCTCACTGGTCTGCTCAGCCAACAGATGCACTGCCTGACCGATCTCGGAAACGGTGTTACGCAGCTCTTCTATAGAGGTACAGGTGATGCGGGCAATCTCGCCACCCTGCCCGGCCAGTTCTCTGGAATGCTTGGCCTGACCCTCGGTTTTCTGAACGTTGTGCGAAATTTCGTGAATCGCCAATGACATCTCGTGCATGGCGGTCGCTACCAGCTCGGTTTGACGGCTTTGAGCCTGCATCTCCTCGCGGGCGGTTTCGGACAGTTCCAGCCCCAGCCGCGACTGCTGCGCCACTTGTCGGGACGCATCCTCAATACGGGTCAACACCGCATCCAGGTGTGCACGCAGGCTCATCACCCCCACCATGATATTGCCGGTCATACCGTGCTGGTTGGTGTAGGTGTTCGCTGCCAGAGGGTGCATGAACACACCGTGCAGCTCCTTGCTGATCAATTCAAGATCATGCTTGTGGTGCAGGAACTGAATACCGCCGAAGATCAACAGGGCAGCGATCAACCAGAGGGTACTGGCCAGCGGTGACAGCCAATAGGCCAGCGCTACCGCCGGTACGATAAAGGCCAGCGCGATCAGGAGTTGCTGCAGATAGCGCGGCACTTGCAACTGACGACGCTTGCGATTGACACGGGCGTACAGTTTCTCGGCCCGCTCCACATCCTTGCGTGCAGGACAGGAGCGCACGGATTCATAGCCCACTACCTTGCCTGCTTCGGTCACGGGGGTCACATAGGCGCTGACCCAATAGTGATCGCCGTTTTTGCAACGGTTTTTGACCAGCCCCATCCAGGGGCGACCCGCCTTGAGGTGGTTCCACATCACCTCGAACGCTTCCGCCGGCATATCCGAATGCCGCACCAGATTATGATTCTGCCCAATCAGCTCTTCGCGGGCGTAACCGCTGATTTTCTGAAAGGCATCATTACAGTGAGTGATCACACCCGACAGATCGGTTGATGAGATCAGCTTAACATGCGCATCAAAATGCTGTTCACGCTGAGTCACGGGGCCATTATTTTTCATCTCGACTACCTCAATTACGCCATAACATCTGCTGCCTGGCTAGAGAGCCAGCGCTGTTCAAATTCATTTGCAGTAAGCGGATGGGCAAAGCAGTAGCCTTGCCCATAATCACAGCCAATCCGCTTCAACTCGTTCACAATTGCTTTATTTTCGATCCCCTCCGCTAGGGTTTTCATACCGAAAATATGCGCAGTGGCAATGATGGTTTGTACGATCGCTCGGTTTGCCTGATCACAGTCCAAGTTGCGTACAAACGACATATCGATTTTCAAAAGGTCCGCATCAATATCTTTCAAATAATTCAGCGATGAGTGACCGGTACCAAAGTCATCAATGGCCAGAGCAAAACCTTTTTCCTTAAGATAGTGCAGCATATTGATGGCCTCCTCGGGGTCGCGCATCAAACCGGTCTCGGTCAGCTCCAATTCAAAATCACTCGGTGAAACACCTTCTTCCTCTAATAACAGCAACAGATCATTGGCAAAGCGACTATCATCCAAGTCTCGTGCCGACACGTTTACAGCCAGTTTTATCTGAATCCGACCCGGAACAATGAAACCCTTTTCTTGCCATATACGGCGCTGATGACCTGCCATTTGCAAAACCTTTCGAGTGACCATGTAGATCAACCCTCGCTCTTCAGCCAGCGGTATGAATTGGTTGGGACTGACCCAGCCCAGCTCGGCATCGAACCAGCGTAATAATACTTCCGCACCACAGAGCTGGTCCGTGGCAAGGCACACTTGCGGCTGAAACCGCAACTCCAGCCCTTCACCCTTTACCAAAGCGGCTTCCAGCCGGCGCGCAAGATAGGCTCTTTCTCTGATTTTCAAACCCAGCAGTGAATCGTAAAAGCACACTTGATCGGTGCGCGCTTTGGCCTGATGAAGTGCAATATCGGCGTGCCGTAGTAGGGTTTCGTAGCTGTCTCCGTCGTGGGGCGCCAACACAACGCCAAAGCGCTGGTGCACCGTCACCTCCCCGCCCTCAACTTGGAAAGGCTCAGTAAATGCCTGATTGATACGCGCCACTAGTGAGAGCACCGCATCACCATCCGGCACAAAACAGGCAAGGGCAAACTCGTCACCTGTAATGCGGGCCAAGGTTCCACCGACAGTCTGTTCCGGCCGCCCCAGCAAATCCATTTCGCGGGTTGTTTGTTGCAACCTCAAGCTGACCGCCTTGAGCAACGAATCCCCCACCTCATGCCCCAGAGTGTCATTAATCTCTTTAAGGTTAATGATGTCCATGTAGATGAGACTAAGCGTGCGCCCCTCTCGCCGCGCAATAGCCAGCATTTGCTCAACCTGCTCGCCCAGCAAGTTGCGATTTGGCAAACCAGTCAAACTGTCGTAAAACGCGAGCTTCTGAATGTGTCGGGTCTGTTCATCATACAAATTCTGCACGTCATCACGGGCATTAACGATGGCACATTGACTGGCATAGCTGTACGCATCAAGTGCCAGAGTGACATCCAGCAACACTAGCTTGTTCAGTGCAGTAAGCACACTAGAGATCTGGGCCGGACTATCGGCCTGTTCATGCTGCAACGCCTTGCTGAAATGATGCAGGTAACTGCCGAAGGCACCGGTATACCACTCGGGCTTCAAGCCGATACGTTCATGTGCTATTCCGACCGCCAAACGATCAAGCGCATAATCGTAATCATAATGACCTGACAAAAGACGCTCGAAATATCGGCGCTGAGTATCTTTTAACCGCACACGCGTAGCGTCGTGCTGCAACAGATCCGCCACGGCATCAAATTGCATCAAATGATCATAGAAAGCCTCTATCAACTGATCGCTGTAAGTGTGCATGCGCGGCTGCAGCTGTTGCAGCAGCCTCTCCTCGTCAAGTGTCAGCGCAATGAAACGCTTGCGTTGCTCGAAACTTTCGTTACACAACCCGATAGCGGCGGCCACATCACCGACTGGAAGTAAAGCTCTGTCCATCTCAGTCATCCTTCTTTTTTACCAAACGGAGCTGCGGCTGAAGGAGCTCAGTAGTATCGATTGCCTCTATGTCGCACTCGCGAGATATCTGATTCAATTTCTGCAGCAGGTCAGAGGCACTTGCCATCAACAGATCGTTCAGCAACACACAGGTATGAATCGGATTATTAGCCATGCGTATCACACCGTTGATTCTGAATTGCATCCGCTCAAGTTTCTGTCGCTGTGCTTCAGGTTGCTTGGCAATATGTTGCTCAATCAGCTCCGTTCTCAGTTGCTCCAGCGCCACGGGATCGTTCTGCGCCAACTTACAAGCGAATCAAAGTCAGGAATGCTGGTTGTAATAGGGTGTCTATTCATAATCCATCCGCTACTTGCGAATGCCGAGCATGCTGCAGGCGTTTTCGCAATCCTCATAAATCATCGGTAAAGCATGCACCAACTCCAGCAAGGGTAAGTGAACCCCACCCCAAGCTTCAGAAACGACCTCAGTTTCGATGCGATGTTTTAACGCATCCTCCCCCAGTTCGGGCCAATCCCGATTGGCCGCCAGGAAGAAACTCAGGCCATCGGAAAGTTGGATGATAATCAAAAGATCGCTTAACTTTTTAGGAGCCTTGGGGTGGCGCACTGCTTCAGGATGATGGTGATAACGCACAATGTTGCTTAACAGCGCAGGCAGGTGCATTTTTTTGCAAGCTATTTGACCTACCACTGTGTGCGTAAAACCCAGTGTGCTCTGCTCGGTAGATATCAACTCTGCTGCCGCCCCCCAACCTCGAACATCTGTGTCTTTAAGTGCATCGGGCGCAACCTGAAGCATCACAAACCGCCCCAAGTCGTGCAGTAAGCCAGCCATGTACGCAGTCTCGGGTTTTACGGTTGAGAAATAAGATGTTCGTGCCAAAAACAATGCTATATGAGCCACCTCTAACGAGTGACGCCAAATATTACGTTGTTCGTCCTTAGCCGGAACAAATACCCGCGCCACCGAAATAGCCATTAATAACTGCAAAATATTGTTGGAACCCACCCGTACCAAAGCCATCTCAATGCCCTCAACCGGGCATTTGCCCATACAGGCTGCTGAATTGGCATAGCCAATGATCAAACTAGCCAGCGGTGGATCATTCTTGGCAAGTCGTACCATGTCATCGAAGAAGGTTTCGCTGTCAGGGTCTGATTTCATAAGTTCGAACATGACTCCTGGCAGAAGAGGCAATTGCTCCAGCCTCTCCTCTACATTTGCAAGTGTGATAATTCCAGCTTTAGAGTCTTCCATTTCAACCTACATCATGGTCATATTTTTCATATATAAACTATGACATTTTAAATGTAGATTTCAATCACTATAGGTGCGTTATTTTGTCGCATATCAACAACAATGCTTAATATCCTTAATGCAGCTACAGCAGTTCGAAAGGATGAGCAGAGCTGGAATAAAAGAATGAACTTGCAGTGAGTGTGGTGTCACTCACGACTGCGATGTGAACGGGGCCAAGAACATTCTTGTGGTCGGGCATGGCCGTTCTGTAGAGGAAACCCTCTTGCTTTAGCGCGGGGAGGGTGTCATTAAGCAATTTTGCGCGAGAACCATCGCCCAATCGGGCGGTGAGGAAAGCGCACACCGCGAGCGGTGTTGTAACACCGATTCAACCACTGTGGTAATATACACCTGAATCAGTGACTTCATCTGTCGTTGCGGTGCCACTGTCCTGAGTATGACCGTGCCCTTTAACACCGCTCGATCTTATCCGGATTCTGCCGCCGCGTCTGCGCTACTGCAGTATCATTCACCGTCTTCTCCGACGTTTTTTGCTCTGAATGCTATCGGGAACCACAAAATATCCTGCCATGCATGGCGCTTTGTGGCTTGGCGGTTGAACGAGGTGAGTTAAGCCGAGCGGATCAGATCGACTCGTAGATGCAACCGAACGCCCTGAACCCGGGGCAATGTTGGCCAAAACGCAGGTAAAGACGGCGGCCGCTGCTGACCAGGCGGCAGGCCATATACATCAGCTCCTGCATGACGGTCTTCAGCCGCCGACGTTTGGCCGGATGACGCACCGGCGCATCCGGTCCCAGCAGTACGCGCTGTCCCATCCAGCGCAATAGGTTGTAGCCCAGTACAGCAAACGCCATGACTAGGTCGTTGGTATCGAACTTCCCTGATGGCAAACGTTCGAGATCCAGATCAGTCTTGAACTCACTGTGGAACTGTTCGCTGGTGGCGTGATCCTGGTAGAGCGCAATCACCTTGGCATGATCCGCCGCGTCCGGCTTGAGCGAGGTCGTCCAGCCTTCCAGGCTCACCTCGGGCTCCAGAAACAGCTGCCCTGTACTGTCACTGTGGCGCACTGTCACCTTGACAATCAGGTGGTCGTCAGTGCCATCCAGCCGCTCGCTCAGCAGCGTTTCCATTTTGCCCGGCCGAGTATGGCACCAGAGTGCGCCAGCCGCATGAGCCTTGTCAACCCAGGCCAAACCGTCTTGCGAGCGAGGGTTCCACTTGATCAGGTAGTCCACCCCGTGCGTACGGAAGTACGCGCGGTTCTCGGCGGCATCATGGGCGCTGTCAAGCCGTACCAGTAGCGGTGCATCGGTCAGCTGACGCACCCGAGGCAGCACCCGGTCGAGGGTGTGGATAAACGCCTTGTTGGCGTGTTGGTTACCCGGTCGCAGCTCACAGCCCAGACACCAGCCCTCCGTGCCCAGGTAGGCCGCGATGGGGGCGTAGCCGTCGTGCCCCTTGTAGGTGTAGGCCACGCCCTCTTTCTTAGTGTTGCTGTTGTCCATGGGGAATACGTCTATATCCAGCGGCGCGTGACCGGTGGCAAGCGTGCCGACAGGTACAGACGCCTTGCACAGAAACTCGACACTGGCTTCATCCAACAACGGGATCAGTGCCCTGGCATCTTCATCGAAACGCTGACGCAGCCGAGCGGATGAAGGTGATTGCTTGATGCCCATGGCCGCTTTGAAGAAGGGATCATGGCGTGCGTGCTCGACGGCTTCGAAGTCGCTCTTGCCCAGGCAAATCAACCCCAGGTAGGTGCGAATGAGATCGATGTTGGCGATGCCATGGCGCTTGACGATGGTGCGCGAGGTCTTAGCCAGGGAGGTCATTCTGTTGACACTGTGGCCAACCAGCGCCAGACCGCCGTGGGGTGTGATAATCTCGGTTTTGGACTGTTCCAGCTTGAAGGTACGCATAGTCAGATATCACTGTCTGGGTGAATCGAGAATGGCGTCCATTTTACCGCCGCAGGCCGCGTAGTTACAGGTGTGTGGAGATGCGAGCTGAGTTTTAAGTCACGGAGTCAGGTACTATGCTGATTGGGGCTCAATCGATGTCTACATCAAGCTACCAGCAGGAACGCTCCCTGAAGCTTTACTTGGCTTTTCAAGTGATGGGCTTCATGTTCACGAAAACGATGAGTGGCAGTTGCTGATTTTTTCCCTTGAGGAGTATGACGAATATTTTGACGATGAGTATGCCGACCAATTTTTCCAGCATTTAGCAGGGTTACGCAGCGGGTTAATGTAAGGGGATTGGCGCCTTGTGTACTTTATGTGGCTCAAAACGTTTGATTTTAATGATGACGTTGAGCGAGTGCCGTTAATTCAATTCGATTTTGAGCACCTCAATGAAGAGGAACAGGCGTTTGCAGCGCTGTATGATATTCCCTTAGCATTGGTTAAGGCACTCGCCATGGTGCTGAACGCACAACCCAGTCACCAAGCCAAACAAACCCAGTTTCAGTTTGATACATGGCTCCATAGTCTCTCAGAGGCAGAGAAAGACACGCTATTACGCGCGCTGTTTGAGCAAGGCCAGTTAACCCGTCACCAAGCTTTAGCGCTGACGCGAAAAGAACCTGTCAACACAGACGAGAACTATCAATACTGGTTAACCCCCGAGGTAATTTCTCCTTTTATCGAGCAAGCCCAAAGCCAATTACAGCAAGAGCAAACCGCAGCGCTCGCGAAAAAATTAGCCATCGAAAAAGCAGAAAAAGAAAAAGCGTTGACGGATATCTACAATCGGCGTGAGCACTACTGGCAGCAAGCACAAGAGCAAGCGGATCGCACTTGCGCCAGTGGTTACGATGCGGCATCACGCTATTTGCATCAGCTGT
>NZ_LIQF01000030.1 GCF_001418205.1 Marinomonas fungiae
CCATGAGACTAAAACGTGTTGAAAGTTAATCCCACGACCACCTTGCATTAAGGCCTGAACAGAGACCATCAATACCCCAATGAGCAAGCCAATCCGAACCATTGAAGTAAAATCGCCTGTACCAGTGATCATCGCGACAGCGTTCAGGACCTGCTCTAAAAAAGCCGAATCCCCGATGGAATAGATTTCCCACATGACCTATTCCCCCAGCGCCGTAGATTTAACGGTGTAATAACGCTGTTTGCGAATGGTCTGAATCACCTGGTTAAAATGTGCCAGCAACTCTTGCTCTGAGCCGTATCTTCGCTGCAACGCGGCGTACTCCTCATTGATTTGGCGACGTGCACGTTCAAGGTCTTCCGTTAATAACTTCGCATAGGCATGATCTTCCACACCGGAGGTACTTCTAGCTGCATTGAGCATGTCTTCAACCAATGCTCGGGCCATCTCAACAGCAATAAATGGTGCCGCTCTTGAAGCAAACGACCTAGCGGCCCCTTCATTTAATGCAGAAAGAGTTCGAATCATGCCCCCAATGCTGGCAGGAGCCGAGGTCATAAAAGCCTTTTCGGTGGTGCTAGCAGCCCCTGTATTTCGAGCAAACTTAAAAATAATGCCGTTACTGGAACCTGTACCAAGAAGTAAATTTTCTACTTGGGTTGATAACCCGGTAAGAGTCACGTTAGTGATTGTTGGGTTTAGACAGCCGTCTTGCGTCACTGTGTCACATCGGTACATAGCGACGTTACCGCCATGAATTAGATGCTCAATAGTCACTTTATTGCCATTCAGTCTGGTCAGTTTTGGGGCTTTACCTTGACCATCAGCCGCATTAGCCAAATCACCAACGATGATCGAACCTGTCACCGACATAACTGCTTCAAGAAAACGATCATCCCCCGATGCAAACCAGCTTGATGCCGAGTGACGCTTCAGTGCTCGCCAGACCAAGTTACCTTTAATCGTTTTGTTCACATCAGATGCCGCGACACTTGAAGCATTCTCGTAAGGGTTCTTACCGTTGGATTCACTCCAACTGGTAAAAATGTCTCCAGCCCCTTTAAGTGAGCTCAATATGCTGGCCTCTGTTTGCCCCTTCTTACCAAATGCGGCCAGGGTATCGTTCACGACTCCCTGAGCCATTTGACAGGAATTGCCAAAATACTCGTTCAACTGCTGGATTTTCTTCTGCAATGTCTCCATGTGCTGGGAGCATTTCTCACACATAGCACTGAGCGCCAATTGGAATGCGTACCCCTTGGCGTTTGCAGCAACAGAGCGAAGTAATTGAACAAACTGATCTGCATTAACAAATGACAAACTTCCAGCAAACATATCAATGCCGCCACAACCAGCTTGGAATGACGGAGGCACTATAGAGACGAGGTTCTCGTTCATGATCCTGTTACGAACAACAACGCTTCCGCCAGATATCACACCACGCCGTTGACTCTCGAATACACCAGGCGCAGTAGTGTTGGTCATTGAACCAAACAACTGGTTCATCTCCTGTTGCAAGCTTGCTTGGCTCATAGACGAAAAACCAATCGCACAGACGATTAGCGATACTTGGAATACTTTTTTCATCGTTATAACCCTCCTTGTGCACGCAGATAGCGAACAAGGAACTCAGGGTCCTGTAATATCTTTTCGTTAAGCTCTTGGGCTGACATCGCGAGTGACACGCCGGGTTGAACAGGTCTGGTGGCATAGTAAGTTTGATCGTCAATCCAACCGACTTGATGGGCTGCGAGAATAATTCGATTATTGAGCTCATCAAGGCTCATTGCGCCTTGGCCAATCGGAGTGATGACATTAGGCGGATCAACTAAGAACACGGCAGGGACAGTCGTAACGGACAAGGATTGAGCTTGTCCTGAATCGACTTTGTAATTAGGAAACTCTCCACCAGGTAAAGGCAAGCCATCGACAGCAATAGCAAACACCTCGAAACCGTAGTTCAAAGCAATTGATTCGATAATTGGCGCTTGAGCATGACAGTAAGGGCAATCTGAACGATAGAAAAAGAACAAACCAGCCCGTTTTGCTACTTCACCTAAAGCAACATCCCGTTGAGCACCAGCTTCACGGTCCATCCGATTGGCTGCATAGGTCGCCAAGGGTCTGCGACTGATTTCATCCAAAACTGGATCGCCCATGACCACCTGCTGACTAACATCAGCAAACTGTGAGCCCTTATCCATCATGACACGCTGGAGATACAGATAGGCTCTGACGTTCTCATTCGTCGGCTCATCAATTGCCTTGTCCATGAACGACTGCATGTGCTCACGAAACCAGGCAGCACTGAAAGGCTTTAGCCCGATCTGACTCGACTCTGCCGCACCAGATTCCAGCTTAATAAGCTCTTCAGCCTCCGCTGGCTCAGGAATGCCCTGATACCAAAACCAGCCTTCCTGACCACGCTGATAGAATGGCTCGTCACTAGCATAGACGGGTAAGATGAATAGAAAGAAAATAATGATTGGGATGGTCACCCATAGGATAAACCAAGGTAACAAAGGCGTTCTCATTGTCAGCTCCAGAAAATTTCATAGAGCTAACATGCTAAAGAACGCCGTTAAGGTGATTGGCCAGATAAATGAAGGAATTGTTAGTGTTTCTGACTAGCTGTTGTGATCTGGTAAACGAACGCTGAAATACTACAAAAACGAGCTTTTACACAACCGGAGGAAATTGCTTGTTTAGACAGCCTTACTTCCGGGCATTCTATGACATCAATTCAGTTATCAAACTTATTAGGCTTGGGTCTGATAACTCTTGACTTAAATTTTGATTTTTCTAATATACGCGTTTTTTGGATTTAATTTTTTTATCATATTTACTAAATGGACTACGTAGCTATGCGCATTAACCAGCCAGTCACGACTCAAGAGAAACGCTTTTCCCCAGATAAAAAATTAATTTCAGTGACTGATACCCGCGGAGTTCTTACGGATTGCAATGACGCATTTATTGAGGTCAGTGGATTCACTAAGGAAGAACTAATTGGACAGCCACACAATCTAATCAGACATCCGGATATGCCACCTCAGGCATTTGAAAAAATGTGGAGCTATCTCAAATCAGGCAAAGCGTGGATGGGGCTAGTAAAAAATAGATGTAAAAACGGAGATTATTATTGGGTAGATGCTTATGTCTCACCGATAACCGAACAAGGTCGAATTATTGGTTATGAATCAGTTCGCTCCTGCCCTAGTCGAACCGATGTTCAACGCGCGGAAAGATTATACAGCAGTCTACGCAATGGAGAAGGCTATTCAGCATCCATCAAAATCTCACTTCCGAATCTATGCTTAATCGTTCTAATGGCTGTCTGCGCTCTTATTTTTTTCAGTGGTTACAAAGAGATATCGGAAGGCATGCTGCTTGTATCTTTCGTTATTTACGCGATCTGGACCAGTCAAAACCGACTGAAAATGTTAAGATCATTAGAGCAATTGACGAGTAGCGCCTTTTCAGATGAGCTTGCTGTCGTCAGCTACACAGACACAAAAGGGATTCAGGGCAAACTCACAGTTGCCATTCGCAGTCAGTCCTCGCATTTGGGCGCAGTGCTGACTCGCATCGATCATGCAGCTTCAGCAGTATCAGGTGAAGCTGCTTTGGGTCGCAGTCAGACTGAGCGATTGGTAAACCAGTTAGACCAGCAACAACAAGAAACAACTTTAGTAGCTACAGCCATGAATGAAATGGCAACTACTATCCATCAAGTCGCACAGCATGTCAGTGAGTCAGCACAGCAAGCTGACCAAGCCAGCACACTGACAGAGCAAGGTTCTAAAATGGCCACTAGTGCCAGCCAGGCTATTAATCAACTGCAACAGACGGTCAACAATATCAGCCTGTCTGTAGAAGCTGTAGCGTTGCAAACTCAACACATTTCACAAGCGGCTCAAATTATTGAAACTATTGCTGAGCAAACTAATTTATTAGCATTGAATGCGGCTATAGAAGCTGCACGAGCAGGTGAATCCGGACGTGGTTTTGCAGTAGTTGCAGATGAAGTTCGCAACCTAGCTCGTCGAACTCAAGATTCAACCAAGGAAATTTACAACATAGTATCAGAACTGACGCAACAAACACAACAAGCCGTCGAAGTTGCCCGAATTGGTAATTCAGATGCACAACAAGGTGCGACAGTGGTGCAACAAACCTCGGCCGCGCTAGAAGGGATCAGTTCTGCAATCGATCAAATAGCCCACATGTCTACTCATATGGCCGCCGCAGTTGAGCAACAAGCTCATGTTGCTGAAGATATTAATCAACAGATAGTCCGCATTTCTGCACTCGCTGAGGAAAGTAACGCAGAGGTCGATAAAACGAGCTTCAGTATGGAACAGTTACAAAAAGTTTCAGACAACCTGCACGAACTGGTAAACAGAGCTAGAAGGAGCTAAAACATGCAACATTCTCTGGAAGACTTGAATGCTTTGTACAAAGAGTTTATTGACGCAGCCGCAGACGCCATTATTGTTATCGATCAAACTGGCATTATCAGACATTTTTCACACTCTGCTCAGCAGTTGTTTGGCTATGACAGCGTTGAAGTTTTGGGATTGAACGTTTCAATCTTAATGCCTGATCCTCATAGCAAAAATCACAACGATTATCTGTCGAATTATTTAGCTACAGGGCAGGCAAAGATTATCGGACAAGGCCGCGATGTGTATGGTGTAAAAAAGGACAAAAGTTTGTTTCCTATGCATTTGTCTGTAGGCACAACAGTCATCAAAGACCAACGTTACTTTGTCGGGATATGCCATGATTTATCGGTCTATAGAAAAACTCTTGCTGAAAAGCTTCAACTTGAGTCTCTGCAAACAGCATTGTTTGATGCTGCCGTTGACGGAATTATCACAATTGACCAGCAAGGCTTGATCAAAAGTTTTAACTCGGCAGCTGAGAGTTTATTCGGTTATCAGCGACAAGAAGTACTTAACAAAAACGTATCGATGCTTATGCCTGAACAGTTCGCACGTGCTCATGATAGCTATCTTCAGCGCTATATCAGTGGTCAACCTGCACAAATCTTGGGCAAAGGCAGAGATGTACCCGGTAAGCGCAAAGATGGTTCGGTTTTCCCTATGCATTTATCCGTAGGAAAAGCCCAAACAGAAGAAGGTGCCTTATTTATCGGTCTATGCCACGACCTGACGGAATATCAGAATGCACTATTAGATCTTGCAAAAGCTGAGCAACGTTATAAATCCATAGTTGATTGCGAGGGACAAATGCTATGCCGACTCGATCAGCATTTAAGAATCACTTTTGTTAATCAGGCGTTCGTGGACGTCTTTGAGTGCACATATACCGAGCTGATAGGTCTTGATTTTATCAATTTGTTTCGCGGTTCTAAACATGGCACTGTCGATCGTTTGCAGAGGCTTTTTACAGGCGATTGTTTGACACGTATTCATTTTCAAACTGTGATGGAACGTAAGTCAGGCCCTTTTGAAATGGAATGGTGGTTTACCAAAATATCGCCGCAAGAAAGTGGATTACATGAAATTCAGGGATTTGGTGTCGATGTTAGTCTGCGAGAGCAGGCATTACGTGAAATTGAATATCTTAAATATCATGACTCATTGACAGGTCTATTAAATGTGGAGGGTTTAATCAGGGCTTTTGAGCAAGCCCACACACCAGGCAGAAAGGCGGTACTGTATTTTGACTGCAACCATTTTAATTTGTTTAACACCAGATTTGGCTACGAAGCTGGTGATCAAATGCTCATAGAGGCAAGTCAACGTCTTAAGGACAGCTTTGACACATCTACCCTGCGTTGCAGACCAGGGAGTGATTCATTTATTGCTCTGATAGAAAGTAAAGACAGAGCTGATGTCATTCCTTATGCATTACGAACCATCGAAAAGTTGGAGCAGCCTTATCAGATCGGAACCGAGAAATTACTTCCTTCTGTAAAGGTGGGGATCAGTATTTATCCAGATGACAGTAGTGATCTTCCTACATTGTTAAGAATGGCTGAAAGCGTGCTACCACAAGCCTTTTTGAGTCGGCCTCATATTTGCTTTTTCGATCAACAATACCAACAAGTCATGAGTCGACAATTGGACATAGAACAAGGTCTAAAATCTGCATTACAGAAAGGAGAATTGCAGGTATTTGTCCAATCCAAAGTTAGCCTCAAGACTAGGCAAGTAATTGGCTATGAGGCTTTGCTGCGCTGGAAAGATACGTTATTAGGCCCGATAAGTCCTGCGGAATTTGTTCCGATAGCAGAGCGAATGAATATGGGGGAGGAGTTAGATCTCTACGTATTACGACATGTTTTCCGCCTTTTGAACAAGCAAATGAAAAGGAATAATGACGTAGCTCCGATTGCGGTAAACATCACATCCACGCATTTCTCTGCCCCAGGCTTAGTGCCAGCTATTGAGGCTTTGGCAAAAGACTATGATGTGCCACTGCGGCTATTACAATTAGAAGTGACTGAGACAGTGTTACTCGAAATGACAGAGCAAGTTCGAGATAATATTTTTTGTTTACAGAACCTCGGTGTAGTTATTGCTATCGACGATTTTGGCACAGGTTACTCTTCTCTCAGTTATTTACGACATTTTCAGTTGGACCAATTAAAGATTGATAAAAGTTTTATAGACGCAATTACTGAGCCCTCCGGTATGGAAATCGTCAGGTCAGTCATCTGGATGGCAAGGGCTTGTGGTATGCACGTAATTGCTGAAGGAGTAGAAACTGAGCAACAAGCCAATATTTTAGAGCAATTGGGTTGCGACACAGGCCAAGGCTACTTATTTGCCAAACCTTTTTTACCACACTAAAACGCAAATACACTACATTGATTTTGCTCTGCAGAATAACGAAGACGAGTTCAATGCAACATGGACGTTGTTTTAAGAAGTTTATAGGAATACCTTATTATGCTAATAAAAAGACCCTCGAAATATCAGCTTTACCTGTTCATGATGCTTTGTGTTGTGTTGTCACTTGGGGTGAGTTTTTTTGTAGTGGTTTATAACCAAGCGAAATATCGAGAAGCTGTCGAGAGCAGAGAGCTATCACTAAAGTTGACTGAAGAGCTGAGACAATCTTCCAGCGACTTGGCCAGACTAGTTCGTACTTATGTGATAACTGGCAAGCAAATCTACAAAGACCAATTTCATGCTATTGTCGATATTCGGGAAGGACGAAGAGCCAGACCAAAAAACTATAGCTCAGCCTACTGGGAGCATAATGCATTTGCTACATCCGATTGGGCCGAAGTAACAGAATCAACGGGGGATGCCATACCTTTGTTTGAGTTGATGCGCCGGGCTGGCGTCACTCAGGAAGAACTTGAAAATTTGAAAAAATCCAAAAATACATCTGACAAACTCGTGATTTTGGAGAACCAAGCTATGTCGCTTGTTGAAGAAGATGTTCCTGTCGATCCAAACAAAAAGCTAAAAGCGTTGACGATGTTAGCCGACGATAATTTTATCTATTCTAAAGCTAAAATCATGAACAACATCATCAAAACTGAACAGATGATTATGGCAAGAACGGGTGCTGAAGTTCAAAGAGCTAATTATCGATTGCAGACAGCTACTATTGTATTGTTTTTACTTGTTGGGGTTTTAATTTGGTTAATCACCCGATTAGGGCGAGCACTCAATGACATCATTGGCTGCTCAATTTACGAGCTAGAAAACACTATTACTCAACTTGGCAACGGTGATTTCCTCACTCCAATTGCCGTCGAGCCGAAAAATTCAGAGAGTGTTTTAGGCTGGCTGTACAGTTCTCAACGTCGTTTAGCTGAGCTAAATCTCTCTCACTTTAAAGCCATTATTGAATCGTCTGATGATGCAATCATCAGCAAAAATATCCATGGAATTGTCGCCAGTTGGAATAGTGGCGCGGAAAAAATATTTGGTTTCAGTGCTGATGAGATGATTGGCCAACCTTTGATAAAAATAATACATCCAAAGCGTAATTATGAGGAAACTGAAATTTTAAAAAAATTGGCACAAGGTGAAAAAGTAGAACATTTCGAAACTCAACGTTTGCATAAAGATGGTCATCTAGTAGACGTTTCCGTTACCATATCGCCTATTTATGATCACAAGGGAACAGTGATTGGTGCGTCAAAAATCGCTAGAGATATCTCTAAGTCCAAGGCAGCAGAAGCACAAATCCAAAAGCTAGCATTTTATGACCAGTTGACTGGGCTTGCTAACAGAATCCTGTTGCAGGATAGGTTAAAAACTATGTTGCTTAGTTCCTCCAGAACGAATACAAAATTTGCAGTCATGTTTCTGGATTTGGATAACTTTAAGCTCCTCAATGACACCAAAGGACATGATGCTGGCGACACTCTTCTTAAGGAAGTAGCCAACAGACTGAACGCTATAGTCAGAGAAAGTGACACAGTCGCTAGATTTGGCGGAGATGAATTCGTTATTCTGTTCAGCGGTCCATCACATCCAGTAGAAGGCAGCTGTTGGTTAACAACCATAGCTAATAAAATCATTGAGGAAATTGGAAAACCTTATGATATTTCTGGATTTACTCACCACTGCTCAGCAAGCCTAGGAGCAGTCATTTTTGAAAATCAACAATGCAGTGCATCGGATCTGCTAAAACAAGCTGACTATGCGATGTACCAAGCTAAACAGTCTGGTAAAAACTGTATGCGTTTGTATAAACTGTACCAAATATAAGCAGAATTGAATTAGTATTTTTCTTTTAAGCTGTACTAGCTCAAATTGTCCTTATTTTTACCAATTCGGTCATGGGGGCCCTCTCCAATGCTTGATTTCGGTTTAGCGTGCAATTATCTCTAAACCGACACTAAAATCTGTTTTTTCGAGCATCCTCAATTTTTCTAAAATTAATTAAGAGTTAACATAAACTCTGTATGTGGATGATTACGCTTTTTTGACTTCAAAACCTGAGCAGACTTAGGTCAATTCCAATATGTAACTGGTGGTGATAAATAGTGTAAAAGCAAAACATTGTAAAAATAAAAATTGAAGATCTAAGAGAAAGGCTCGGTGCTCTGTCTCGTGCAGAGCAATGCTTGGGCAGAAAAGGCTATTCAAGCCAGACCTTAATTTAATAGGCTACTCTGAGGTCAACTAATACCACATTATTTTACTTAACTATGAAAACCGTAACCAACGTTTTCATTGAGTCACCCGGAATCATAACAAAGTGCATTTTGCTACCAAGATGCTGCCAGAACTCGGCCCCTTGTGCATATTTTTTGGCTTTTTGGATAGTGATCCTTTCAGGTAACTGGGCTTTAGTTAGCCCCGAGCATAGCAGCTTTGTGTACAAGGCCTTCCAAGGATGCTTAGGTGCACCGTCTGAAAGCCGTTCCACAAACCGTTCCAGTGCATGACGAGTAACCACAACAGGTCCAATTTTCGGAACGTTGATGACTTCATCGATGTCTCTCACTGTAGCATTATCGACGCTGTATTCTTCGAAGGAATGTGAGAGCCAATCGTCCCGCCTCTCTACCGAGATCTGTGCTTCCTGGTATCGAGTGAGCAAAAACCTAGTCAGGCTGTAAAGTGAATGCTGAGTTGAGCGTTGTTTCTGTAACTTTTTGATAGCTCCTTTACTGACCCGGATTTGAAGCCCATTACCGCTTCGGTTACTCCCCATCACCTCTTTCACTGACAGTAGGTGATGAATCGCATAGAGCTCAGCTGCAATTAGCTTTTGCTGCTCAGGTAGCTTGTCGTATTGCTCACCTAAATCGACCTTGAGCTCACCACCTCTTCGAAGTCCGGTCTTCCAGTAAACCGTAAACTCACCATCAATCTGCTTTGTTAACAGGGTTAATACCATCATGTTTGTTTCTCCTATTGGTTATCTATTTTTCATTCTCCATGTTTTTTCAAATATGCAAGGCGCAAAAAAGGGGCCGAAGCCCCTTAGATTAGATATGAACTTTCGGAAAGCCCATGGCACCGTAAACATTCAACACATCATTCCAATCCCAACTTTTCACGCCAAGTGACGTTGGTATCGGAGGGATCAGAACTTGTGTCAGAATGCCTTTTTGCCAGGCTTTTTTCTTGAGTTCATTCGCTGCATTCAGGCCGGTCTCAGAGAGATCGTGATCTGCCCAGATGTACAGCATTTTCACATTACTTGGTGGTTCAAACCTAGCCAGTAGCGTTGCATTCACAACCGACCAACATGTCTGTCCCGTAGCTCTGGTAACCGCTAAAGCTGTTTCGATGCCTTCAGAAACACCTAATACCTCACCAGGCTCACCTATCGGAATGGCACCACCAGTGATTGTTCGGTCACTTGGTATCGGCATCATCTTTTTAGGCTTTTCAACCGGCGCTTTGAATCCATCTTCACTTAGGTAGATCCGATGAAACGTGGCCGAACGACCTTGCTGAGTAACGATTTTACCTAGCAGCGCTGGGTAGCTATCGATAAACAAACCATCTTCATCATGGTAAGGCAAGTTTGGATGATACCTCAGCACCGAATCCCATTCAGGACGAAGCCGGGTAACAATGCCACGACGATGCATGTAGTTCCAAACTGGTTGCGCACGAGTATCTGCAAGAGAAAACGTTTCTCCCCAGGCTTGATTCAAGCGATGGATAATCGCTTTGTCCTCGTCCTGCTTTCTAGCCTTCCAATCAACAGCGTTACGCGGTATTGCCCGAAAAGGCGCTTGTATTTGTCCGGGTTGAATACCAAGAACCTGGCCAATTGCTTCAATAGACTGAGCAAAGTTCCATCCATTAATCCAAGACAACAGTTCAAAACCATCATGAAAGATACCGCAGGTATTACAAACGCCACCACCGGTATATTCAGCATCTTTGAATAGCCTAAAGCCATCACGACCGCCATGAACAGGACAAGCCACATGACGGCCCTTTCGAGCAATAGCGGCATCAAGTTCTGGCACCAATACCGCTAATACTTGAAGCCATTGGCCATTAAGATATGGCCTTACTGTGTCAATTTGTAAAGGTAACGCCATATAACCTCCTTAAGTAAAAAGCCGACTCCTACCACTGGTGGTAAAAGTCAGCTTGGGTCCTACATTAAGCCGTTTGGTTAATGCAGGAACGTTAGTCAAGCTGGATACCATGTCGTCTTAATAGCCACATGATGGAATCACGAAGCACATCAGGATCGACAACCTCAGCCATCGCGCAAACACGAAAGCAAAATGGCGCTAATTCGTCATTTTGAATCCACGACAACACATCCTTGCGCAACCGAGTACTGACACGACCGTCCAGCAATACTCGGATCGCATCCAATAGAATGCCTTCGCGTAACTGCCAGATTTCCGCGTCAGACCAAGTGACAGGGGCATCATCAAACTCAAATAGAAATTCGAGCTGTGATGATGTGTGCTGATGAGACTGCTTTTGTGATGTAGGAGAATGGGCAATACGCCCATTCATTAAAGATAACCGCGTTCGGCAAGCGAAACGCAGCCCTCGGATGCAACCACGACATGGTCAAGCGTTCGAATATCAACAAGTGACAAGGCGTAACGGAGTCGATGAGTAATGCGTTTATCAGCCTCACTGGGCTCAGGATCACCCGATGGATGGTTATGAACCAGTATCACTGCTGCCGCATTAAACTCTAGCGCACGCTTTGTTACTTCCCTTGGATACACGCTCGCAGCATCTAAAGTGCCTTTAAACAGCTCTTCAAATCGAATAACGCGATGCTTTGTATCAAGAAACAGCACGCCAAAGACTTCGTGCTCATACTCGTGCATCAGTGTTTGCAGGTATGAGAACGCCGACGATGGCTGTTCAATTTTGCGACCTTTAATCAATCGACCACGAGCAAGCTTAAGCGCCATATCTAAAATATCCGCTTCAGTCACTTGCTCAGGAACGATGTAAGTACCGGCTTCTTCGCCAGCTAAGAACTTTTTGTTTTTCATAGGAGTCTCCAAAAAAAAGCGGAGACGAACCCATGCCCTGAAGGAGACGGAATCGTCCCCGCAGGGTGGTAAAATTGATGTGGTTACTGAATTAACAGTTGTTGTGTTACTTCGAATAACTCACGCTTTAGATCTTTGACGTCATTAATCACAATGCTTTGAGGAAAGAATTTCTCAACACTGCGTGTTTGAATCCCTATCCCCAGCAGCTCAAAGCCACTGCGTCTGCACCGGTCAACAATGTCATGCGTGGCAGCCCAATCATCTGGGTCACCATCCGTTAGCACTATCATTAGCTTTCGCTTCTGTTTTTGCGCTAACAAACTGTTTGC
>NZ_LIQF01000031.1 GCF_001418205.1 Marinomonas fungiae
CTTCTGCAGGTGACTTTGAGAAGCACTTCAAGGGCAAATACTCGCTACACAGTCAGACTATTCAAGCACTCATCAAGAAGTTTTTCGCCAATATTGATTCGGCCAGAGAATTACGCCGAAATGGTGACCTAAGAGCACGTTATCCTTGGCGTGATCGCAAACACTTTCAGATAGTGATGTACAAAGCATCCGCTATCCGAAAGCATCACCAATACCTCGTTTTATCGAACGGAAAAGGTCACACCAAGCTTAGGGTTAAACTGCCAAAACAGCTGCCTGCGGGAAAAATAGTCGGTGCAGAGCTTGGCTTTAGGGAGTTGCGTCTAACCGTTAAAAATGATTCGGACGCTATTAAGAGTGCTGGCGCTAATACAGTAGCCGCCGATCTTGGGGTGATTCATTTAGCGGCCATGACGGATGGAAATGAGGCTGAAGTGATCGTGGGGCGAGGGCTTCGCTCGCTTATTCAGTATCGCAACCGCAAACTAGCAGAGTTCTCGAGACTGCAAAGCAAACTCAAGAAAGGCTCTCGTAAGGCGCGTAAGCTGCGAATCTCAAAAGCCAAGATGCTTACCTGCAATGACTGCCAAATTCGTAACTTGCTGCATCATGCCTCTAAGCAAATGGTGGACTTCTGCGTTGCTCAGGGTGCAGGAAAGCTGGTGGTAGGCGATTGCATCAATATGAGTAAGAACGCTCGTAAGCGAAGAAAAGGTTCCAGTCGAAGCAACCAAATGAACAGCAATAATCCTTTAGGACAGTTGCTTGAATATGTGAAATACAAAGGGAAACAGCGTGGTGTTAAGCTAGAAAAAGAACCAGAGCAATACACCTCCCAAACCTGCCCGAAATGCGGCCATCGGCACAAACCTTCGGGGCGTATCTACCAATGTAAGAATCCAGAATGCGACTTTATTGGGATACGGGATCTTGTTGGCGCAGCTAACATTTTAAATAAAAGCGAGAACGGCTTAATCGTTCCAAGCTATCAGCTTCCGCCAGCTATGGCAAAGTATCGCAGGCCTATAAAAACACCTGTCGCAAGGTTGAACTGCGTAGTCCCGCTGACAACGGGCAAGTTGCTTGATACTACCCTCGAAGTGGCTCAGGCACTCTTGAGTTCAGACAGTAATATGTCGTCTGAGCTGCCTCATGTGGCTTAATCAAGAATCTCCGCAGCTTGCTGCGCGAGAGTTGTCAAATTTTCATCAAAACGAAAGGCCACCCTAAATACCAATAACGCCTCTGGCTTTTTCGTTTTAAATGATAAAAGGATAAATTAATTACTATTATTATCAATAAATATACGTTTACAGTCCACTTATCCTGATTTGGTGAAGTTTTTAAACTGAGGCACGCACCCATCGAAACCCCTCCTTACCGCCTTATGGCGCAAATGCGCTCACGCCAATATTTTTTGTACCAAGCAATCAATTATTTATCATCTTTTTCTGTACTGATTCTGATATTTATCATTTATTACAGTGACTTACATTTCTGTACCACCAGTCAGTGAAATGTGTATTTTATTGACTAGTGATTTTTGTACTGGTATTGTACTAGTTAATAAAATTGGATTGCCTTAGCTCAAGCGGGATCTTTGGCGTTCTTTATCTAGCTTCCGAAAGGAGGGCTGACTATTCCGAGAATAGGATTGTTCGATGACCAGCCAACTAACCCATTACGATTCAAATACCTTATCTGAAAAGGCGTTAGCATTATTAGCTAAATCTTCTGAAGTCACAGAAACGCAGAAACAGTATGAATCCCACTATCGTATTTTTAATCGTTGGTTAAGGCATAAAGGTGTATCAGCCACTCCTACTCATATCGACTTGATCAACTTCATGGCCGATCAGTTTCACGGGACATTAGTGAAGTATGACTCGACCAATGATGTGCTAGTGGACGGAGATCCTATTTCTCCTGTTACCATAGATTCGCGGCGCTGGGGCATTGTCAAAATGTTGCATGTGGAAGGGGTGCAATTTTCTTCAACCCAAAAAGAAATGCTTTCTGAGTATGTGCGCCGGCTAAAGCTCACTATTAGTGAGCAAGCATCACAACGTCGTCGCGGGCAAGCTTCTCCTCTTCGCTGGCCTAGCGTGGTTCGCTTGTTGAAATCACCACGTATGAATTCAAGCAGCCATTTTCAAAGACTAAGAGATAAAGCCCTTCTCTGTTTTATGGCAACAACTGGCTGTCGTGAGTCAGAAGTGTGCGGTAAATATGGTGTGCGGCTACAGGACTTTTCTATAGCTGCTGATAGGATTGACTATTTAAGGATAGTGCTTAAAGGCGGCAATCGCTCCTACAGTTTTCGAGGCTCAATTGCCAAAGGTGATGAGTCCGACGTATGTCCTTATCAGTGTCTTAAGGACTATATTGAGTACGTCAGATCGCTTGCTGGCACAGACTCGTACACAAAGCTGTTTCTCAGAGCAAACTCAATGGGGGAACCAATGAGATCTAAGCGCAAGCCCAATCAGTTAATAGCCATGGGAGCCAATACGATAGATGAAAAACTAAAGGACTGGTCGTTCTCTGCCGGCCTCCCCATGCAGGCTTTAGAGCGCATCTCAGGCCATAGCTTGCGTATCGGTTTAGCAGTCGACCAAGTTGAGTTAGGGCGCTCATACGAATACATCAGCAAAATCACAGGGCAAAACATCACTACGGTAGAGCGATATGCGCTACAAGCACAACTTGACCCATTTAACATTAATAACAGGGATTAAAGCTTAAGCAATCATCCAAAAATAGCATTCCGTAGTCCTTTTTGATTGAAATCAAATAGATAACTCAGGAATAAAGTAGTTAGGCAATAAATAAAATCAAGGGCTACGGAATGTAGATTTTCAAGCTATAATGGTCTTGCTGTGATGGATCGATGCTGTGTGCATTGCCATTGCATATTATCTATTAGACTAAGAGTGACCTAGCATGAACACCCCAAAAGAGTTGCTATCGTATATCACTGAAATCAACTATGACCTGCTTGAGTTAAAACAGTTACTGGCAGAATCAACTAACCACTGTGTGCAATATTTAAAGCCTTTGACTCTTGGTCATAACAGTGATGAAGACGGCAAACGCTCCATTGAACTGACCAGCAATGACTTTGCCCCTTCATTAATGGAGTGGCCCTCCTGCTTGGAAAACGTCTACAGTCATATCGTTCCCTCTAACCGAGTCCCAAGCTCCTTGCCCAGAACACTTGGTCACATTGTGGTTGCGAAGCAAAACAGAGAGAAAGTGTGGCATCTGGTACAGAAAGTCAATCAAGTCAAAGCTCTCTTTAATAAGCAGTCAAGCGTCTTCTATAAAGAGCATGTAACTAACAAAATTATCACTCACAGTGACTTTCTGCGTACTCAAAATGTCTTTAATAACGACGAACACTATGAAATGGTCATCAAGCCTATTATGACTTCAAGGCATGTCTATGCGAAGTCACAAAAATTAGACGTAAGTGAAATCGACTTTGAAGTACTGTCGCAGGAGGACCAGTTTGAATTATCTGGCTTAACGCTGAAATGGCTTCCCAGCAATTACACCACTGTTTTCAAGGGAAGTTATGCAAAGGCCATCGAAACTGAAGAAGTGATCAATAAAATGGACGTTTATCAAAGCATTGAGCTTCATCACCAAAAATTCCCTTCTGCTACTTATATAAAGCGCTACTATATTCCACCAGCACCCATAGCCCATTTCCGCTTTAATAAACACTGGTTAAACAGCAAAATCACCGTTAACTACCCTATTCTTGTGTTTGACTGTACCGAAGATGCCACCATTCAAACTAGACTTGATCCCATTTCGGTGACGCTTCATCGAGGTGCTGTTCGTGCTACAAAAAGCTTAGAGAAGATCCAGAATAAAGTTCTCGAGCTGGTACCTGGTTCTAACTGGTACGCATTGCGTTAATGGTGACCCTGTTTCATAAAGAGGCGCTGATTCAAAGATTTGGTAATGACACCTTACTATTTCTAAGTAGGTGTCAGAGAAACGCCAATATCATTACTAAAGCACGCTAGTACGCACTGTGTCAGCATCATCAGTCCCCACATAACCAATTTTTACGCTTTCTAGTTATGACACCTTGCTATGTCACCCTAGGTGTCAGACATTTCAACTTCCCATTACCAAAGCTACACACTTGATCAAGGTTTAACACATCGTCATTATTTCCATGCTGACTTATTAATCAATCTAGTAATGACACCTTATCAAGACAACGTAAGGTGTCAGAAATAGAGCCTTCTCATTACCAAAGCAGGCCTTTTTTTGAGAAAACCGTAGCTATAATCCACAAAGCTGATTGAAATTTCGCCAAGTTAGTAATGACACCTAGTATATGGCGGAGTAGGTGTCAGTCTTTTTGTGCTTTCATTACCAAAGTCTCTTGTTATAGGCCTTCGCTTAAACAGAATAAATAGTAATGACACCTTGTACTCATCTAAGTAGGTGTCAATTATTTTGGCCTCCCATTACCAAAACATAATTAAAATCTCTCTTTTCGCATAAAAAATCATCAAAGCGATCGTATTTTGGTTACACAACAATCAATTTAGTAATGACACCTATGTCATTTAGGCAAATAGACGGATATATCAGCCCGACAGCAAGGCGTTTACATCAAAAAATTATCCTTAACGTGGATTTGGCTACTACAAATAGCATGACAACCAATATGGTAATGACACCTGATTTAGGCACAGTAGGTGTCAGCTTTACAAAGATGTCATTACCAAAGCGCTAGTTGACAGTGCCAATATCACTAAAAATTTGTCGAAAACCGATCACTAACGGCTCGTGTCGACTCGTTTGGTAATGACACCTGCTCCAAGGTATCAACCTCAAAGGAATCTCATAACTAAAGTGGCTATGGCGTGTTAAATAAGTGGCAGTATTAAGAATGACCATTTGGTCAATTTTTTTTAGTAACTGCTTATATATCAATGACCTACTGATAATTACAAGAGTAGGTGTCATCTTTTAAGGCGTCTCATAACTAAAGCACTTATGCCATGTGTCTATAGCCATTCTCTTAGTAGGTGTCAGCTTTTAAGGCGTCTCATAACTAAAGCACTTATGCCATGTGTCTATAGCCATTCTCTTAGTAGGTGTCAGCTTTTAAGGCGTCTCATGACTAAAGCCCTAAAACATGAGACATAGCTCTAAAAACAGCCAGAGAGGGCAAAGCAAGTAATGACACTTCCTTTTTAATCCTAGTAATAGCATTATTTTTAAGGTGTCATTACTCATTTTAGTCTTAGGATGCCCTGATGACCGGGCAAGTGATTAGGAAGTGTAATGAATGATAGCTAGTAATGACACCTATTCGCGCTAATCTGCTGTGCACAGAGCATGTGTCATTACTAAGCTAGGCAGAAACCACTATTTCAAGTAGAAATACTGTTAATTTATTGTTTATATTCTGTTTATTAATTGAATTTTTTAGTCATGACACCTTGCTAAGAAAGTCATGACGATTACTTTTCCAAGTTATGACACCTAAAAACTTCGTTATGACACTTGATTTGAGCAAACAATATACAATTCTATTTTTTTGATTATTTTCAATAGGTTATAAATGTTATTTAGGTAAATTAGGAGACTTATCCACTGATTATATTGAAATATTGAGTTGATCAATATTGGATTAATACTGATCTTATAGATGATAACAACAAATCATAAGACACTTTGACATTAGACTGGGCATAAATAATGATTAGCCAGTCGATAAAAACCAAATTTTAGCTAACATATGGCATCCTCAATAGAAATCTCAAAAGAACACATTGTTAACAGCAACAAAGCTATAGTTTTTCGTGGGCGACCTTCTGCGTATCTAAAGTCGTTCAAGTCCTTACTTAACGAAAGCTCTATTTCCTCTGCGCTGTATGACTTTCTCTATACTTGCTGTGAAGCCACCGATTCAGATGAAGCTCTTATCAATGAAGAAACCTATATCCTTGTAGATCAGCACCTTATCGAACGGTTTTTAGCAAAGCGTGATTTGCCTAACAGCCGGGGTACATTAGTACAACGCTTTCAATCTCTTATCGAATGTAGCATTGCAGAGGAAAGTGAATGTATTTTTGAGCACACTCAACGCATCTACAAAAAGAAGCTGTACATTTTATACCCACCTTTTGAGATCTCCAGTTTAATTAATGAGAATATCGTCGAAGAGCCAAAATTAGAGAGCATTCCTTCTGCGGTCGATTCTGTCTTGAAAACACAGAAAAACTTAATCAATTCACACCAATCCCCTTCGCGAGCGGTGATTACAAAAATTCTCAATGATTCTGTCAGTGTATTGGCGAAACCTTGGTACATGCTAGCTTTGGCATGGCGTCAATCGACACGTCACAAATCGCCAGGAGCCATCGAACATCAGACTTATGTTCACAAATGCCCGATTACAATCCGCTCAACTTCTGCCGATGATCTAGGGATTGCCAGCATTGATGATGATTTGCTGATATTGACCATTGTTACTAACTTAGTATTTGAAACGATTAAACAACAAGTGGAGTTGGAGATTACACCAACGAACGAGTTTTTCATTGATATCGTTGATATTTGTAAAATTGCCAAAGGTCATCAATACGATGACCCTAATATCAAACCATCGAAATACACATCCGGTTCCATTCGAGCGCAATTTATCCGATCTTTGATGCGTCTAAACCAGACCAACAACCAAGTGATCATTGGTAATAGTGAAAATGCGACGCTTGCACGTCAACTTTTAGGGCTTACAGAAAATAATAATTACTATAACAAACGTTTTATTACGGAACTTGAAGCGCAGCTCGACCAGATCGAACCTAATAAGAAAGCAGAGCCTCGTTGGTTTAAAGTCTCTATAGACTCGGATACGTACAAAGGGATGCTCAATGCTTTCCAAGACAAAAATAGCTTGTTGGTAATCGCTCACTCAGAACTGCTAGGCTATACCAATGGTATTATTCATCTTCTCTACCAATTCCTCAATGTTGTTGTGGGGCGCGCAAATAAACCGGAAAATGAAGGTTTCAAGACGTTTTCGACAGAAGACCTACATCACTTTTTAGCCCCAAATAGCTCAGAGGCCACATTTAGAAAAATATTCCTTCAGGGCATGAAAAACCTGTTCTCAAAATCCACGACCACCGGTCAATGGAATGATAACGGTGTCAACCAAGTCACCGCCCTTGGATATCATATGATCTTCCATACCGCTGATGCAGAGATTGTTTCGTCTATCTTCAGCCGCGATCGTACAGATCATATCACTGGGGATCGAAGTAAGCATAACCGCTTACTTAAGAAACAATTTGCCGCATTGTCCAATGCGCATAAGCAAGATATGAAAGATAACCCAGAGCAGCAGCAACTTTTTTTGGCTGGCGAGAACAATAGTGAAGAGCGTATTGCTCGCCAAAAAGAAGACTCGAATATCCGTCCCCCAGAGCTGAATAAGAAAGAGCAGAAAGCTCAGGTAAATGCCGCGCTTTCTGATATCACAGATATGGATTGGTAAGCTGTACTGTATTTCTAGGGAGCGTCCATGACAGAGATGCTTCCTAGTAAAATATCCTTAAAGAAATAATCCCTAAAATATAAATTAAGTAAATAATTTTCTTAAATTTTCTCATTGTTTTTTTGATCATTTGTTTGTTTTTTTATTACCGTTAATATAGACTTAATATATATTATATTTTTTAATTTACACTGCCTGCTCTCTTATCAGTTCCTCACCTCCGCTTTTTTTGCACCCAGAACGCCTTTTCATTGTTACAAAGTTAAACGCTTGGTTAACTTGAAACTATATTTTTACCAAAATTGACGTAAAGCCCCGCAGCTTGCTGCGAGGGATGGATAGTCACGCCTTCGAAGAAGGCTTGATGCGGTCTATCTTGTTGAGCCACGTATTGCTTTAAAACCTCCAGTGGCGCACCTCCTACTGAGCAAGCAAAATAACCACTACTCCATAATGAATTTTTTCTCCACGCTACTTGATTAAGATAAGGATGATGCAGCTTTAGCTCTCTGCCAGTCATACTTTTTAATATTTGAACAAGCCTAGAAACGGATATGGTAGGAGTGTA
>NZ_LIQF01000032.1 GCF_001418205.1 Marinomonas fungiae
AGTTTGGCTTCCGTAAAGCGGTCTATAAAGGGTTATCCAAAAATGATAATAAGCTCGCGGTGTTGTTTGCACTGGGAAATTTGCTACGAGTAGATCAGATGATCAGGTCTGCACGGGGTTAATCCGTCTAGATGACGGTAGTTGGAGCTCTAAAGGCTCCAACTAGGGAATAAGACACACTAAAAACTGAGGTTTTGAGCAAATTTAAAAGCAAATCAAGTCAGGTCAGGTGTGACTTCGTACTAACTAGCTGACTTAATCGCACATTCCTAAAGCATAAAGATCAATCCATTATTAATCCTATGATAATACATCAATATGTATTTATGATGAATTTACCATGACAAATCATGACAAATCATGACAAATCATGACAAATCATGACAAATACTTCTATTCAAAAATGAGTACCGCCCTTTTATTTAGTGACTGCTAATGTAAAATGTTCCCAGCTCACTATCAAGCAGTGTTTAAAATCAATATGTATTACCCAGTAACTACATCTATAACAAATTGACACATTAAATTACTCCTGAGAAAGGATTAACTATGCGTAACAATCAACCCATCACCAACACGGAAGCTACTTTTGCGCCTTCAGTAAAATTGATTACTGTCACTGACAAAAGCGGTAATATCGTCAAATGCAACGATGACTTTGTAAACATCAGTGGCTTCAGTAAAGACGAACTGATTGGTCAGCCTCACAATATTGTTCGCCATCCTGACATGCCTGCAGAAGCCTTTAAAGTGATGTGGGAGCATTTAAATGCAGGAAAGCCTTGGATGGGGCTTGTAAAAAACCGCTGTAAAAATGGGGACTTTTATTGGGTTGACGCATATATTACGCCGGTAACGGAAAACGGTAAGGTAGTGGGTTATGAATCTGTTCGTTCATGCCCTAATCGTCAAGATGTTGAGCGAACCGATGCCCTGTATCGTGGAATAAAAAATGGCAAAAGCGTTCAATCAACGTGGCCCATTTCCCTAGAAAACAGCTTGCTGGCATTGGCTGTGGTGATTTGCGCTGTTCTTTTTTTCAATGATTATGCCGCGGCAGCTCAGATTGCCTTATTAATGAGCGTTGTTTTGTATGCGTTCTTCGCTTCTGCTCGCAAAAAAGCCATGCTGTCTTCGTTAAATACCATGTTAGAAGATTCTTTTTCTCACCCACTGGCAGTGCACAGCTATACGGATGACACTGGGCCAGTCGGTAAGCTTAAGGTGTCCATACTCAGTCAATTTGCCCACCTCAGTACGATTATTACTCAGATAGAAAGTGCGGCCGCCGATGTGGCAAGAGAGTCAGAAAAAAGTGCGCAATACACAAACATTACTCAAAAAGCCATCGTCAGTCAGCAATCTGAAACCAAGCAAGTGGCGACCGCCATTAATGAAATGACCGCCGCCATTGCGGAAGTATCAAAACACGTCAGTGATACCGCTACGAAGGCAGAAACAGCGAGTCAGCTGGCTTTAAACGGCACTAACGTCGCCAACGTTACTCATCGTTCTATTGAGAAGTTAAAAGGTACGGTTCAGGAAATAGGCAGTTCTGTCCATGGTGTGTCGGATCAAACGGCAAAAATTGCACATGCGGCACAAATGATCGAACAAATTGCTGAGCAAACGAATCTTCTGGCATTAAATGCGGCAATAGAAGCGGCCCGAGCTGGGGAGCAAGGACGCGGCTTTGCCGTGGTGGCGGACGAAGTGAGAGGTTTGGCTCATCGTACACAGGAATCCACCAAAGAAATTTATATCATTGTTAATGAATTAACAGAGCGTGCTCGTAATGCGGTTCTCATTGCTGAAGATGGTGCAAAAGACGCGGAAGAAGGGCTCACTCAGGTGATTCAGAGTGGGGATGTGCTATTGGGTATCTCTGACTCAGTCAGTCAAATTGCGTCTATGTCGACACAAATGGCAACAGCGGTTGAAGAGCAAGCGTATGTTGCTGAAGCTATCAAAAATCAAGTGGCAAACATTTCTGAGTTGGCGGACACCAGCGCCAAAAGCTCTATTGAACTCTCAGATACAATCACATATTTAAAAAATATCTCTGATGAATTGCATGAGCTTGTCGTTCGATTTAAGAGGTAAAGCAGTATGGATACGATGCTTAGTGATTTAGGCTTGCTTTATCAGGCGTTGATGGATTCCGCCGCTGACGCCATTGTTGTGATTAACAACAAGGGCGCCATCCTGCATTTTTCCAAATCAGCAGAACAGCTGTTCCAGCGTACTTCAGAAGAATGCATTGATCAAAATGTGAATCTTCTTATGCCAGAGCCTTACAAAAGTGCTCATGATTCTTATCTTGGTCATTATCACCGTACCGGAGAAGAAAAAATTATTGGTATTGGCCGAGATGTAAAAGGCGTTAAAAAAGACGGTACTGTTTTCCCTATGCACTTGTCTGTCGGAAAAGCCGTCATCAAAGCGCACACTTATTATATTGGCATATGTCATGACTTATCTGAGTATAAAAAAAATCTCACTGAAAAGTTGCAGCTTGAATCTTTGCAAAATGCACTATTTGATGCTGCTGTTGACGGCATTATCATCATTAATCAAAAAGGCCTCATTACTAGCTTTAACAAAGCGGCTGAGGATATGTTTGGTTATGATAAAGAGGAAACACTGGGAAACAACGTCAGTATGCTCATGCCTTCACCTCATCAAGGTGCCCATGACAGTTACTTAGACAATTATGTTTCCACAGGTGAGGCACAAGTCATTGGAACTGGACGTGATGTTCCTGGTCGTCGAAAAGATGGTTCAATTTTTCCTATGCGCCTTTCTATTGGTGAAGCACAAACCGATCAAGGTATCAGTTTTATCAGTGTTTGCCATGATCTAACCGATTACCAAAATGCACTTATTGATTTAACAAAAGCCGAGCAGCGTTATAAAAGTATCGTTGAGTGCCAAGGGCAGATTATTTGTCGGTTAGACCAAAATTTCAAAATCACATTTGTAAATCCATCTTTTCAAGACATATTTGACTGCACAGAAAAGCAAATTATCGGCTTAGATTTTATCAATTTTGTACAAGGGAATAAGCAAAATGTTCAAAGTGCCTTACAGAATGTCTTTGATAGCGTAGAAAAAAGCCAATCAAAGTTGAAGACAACGATGAGAGGAAAAAGTGGTCACTTAGATACTGAGTGGTGGTTTACCAAAGTGCCTAATGAGTTTGGGTTAAACGAGATTCAAGGGTTTGGTATCGATGTTTCAGAAAAAGAAGTTGCCTTAAAAGAGGCTGCGTTTTTCAAAAATCACGATGTACTCACAGGTTTACTTAAAATTGAAGCCTTTATCGCAGGGTTGTGTGAATGGATGACAAACAAGCGCCATGCTATTTTTTTATGTGGATTTAAATCACTTTGGCTTAATTAATAACCGATATGGTTTTGATATCGGAGATCAGATTCTATTAGAAATACCTCATCGTCTAAAAAGTTGCGTTAATCGTAAGACTCTACTATGCCGTCCTAATGCCGATGAATTTATTGTTGCTACGAGCGTCAGTGATGCGATCGAGGCAAATGATATTGCTCTTAACTTATTGGACTGTATCAGTAAGCCTTATTCTGCTGGACGCGATGATGTTCGTCTTAGTGGCAGAGTAGGGGTGGCTATTTACCCTGATGATGCACATAAAATAGACATGGTTATCCGTCAAGCCGAGTCAGTGTTGGCAAAAGCAAAGAGCAGCTCAAATAACATTGCATTTTATGACTCAGAGTTTAATTCTACGCTGCAGAGGCAGTTGGACGTAGAGCAAAGGCTTCGAGTCGCCCTTGAAAATGAGCTGTTGAAAGTGCATTTACAAGCCAAAGTCGATCTAATCACCACTGAAACAATAGGCTACGAAGCACTACTGCGATGGAATGATCCTGTATTGGGGCCAGTCTCTCCTGTCGAGTTTATTCGTGTAGCAGAAGAGATGTCACTGGCAAAAGAAATAGATCGCTATGTATTGAAAACCGTGTTTATGAGTATACGACGTAGTTTGGATAACCATAAAAGCGTGTTGCCGATTGCCGTTAACATCACGTCTTCGCATTTTAATGATGTATCCCTTACTGATTATATTCTTGCACTGTCTGATGAGCTTCAGGTGCCATTAAACTACTTGGATTTAGAGGTCACAGAAGGTGTGTTGCTGGAAATGAATCAGAATGTGGAAAACAACTTACGTTCTTTACGTGCTGAACAAGTCAAGGTGTCGATTGATGACTTTGGTACCGGGTATTCATCCCTGAGTTATATTCGCAAGTTAACCGTTGATGCTCTGAAAATAGACAAGAGTTTTGTGGATGATGTGGGAGGCGAAGTAGGGCAGCACTTGGTATCCGCTGTTATTGCCATTTCGAACGCCGTTCACCTTGATGTGATTGCAGAAGGTATCGAAACAGAAGAGCAACGTCAAATACTGATAAAGTTAGGGTGTCGTATAGGTCAAGGCTATCTGTTTGCAAAGCCGCACTATATCTGTGATGTCCTTAGTTTAGTTAAAGAAGGTGAAATTAAACGTAACAAATAAACGGACTTGTTACATTCGAATTCACGATTTTTTACTTTTCCTCACGTTTTCTTTACGCCGATATTGATCAAATGGCTTCTAACGGATCAATCAAGTTTGGAGAAAAACGTGAAAAAAACTTTCATTACACTGTCCTTTGCTGCCTGCTGTAGCTCTGTTTCTGCTCAACCTTACATTGGCGTTGAGCTTTTGAAAGCTAACACCAGTACAGACATTAGGGCGCCTCGAAAAACCCTGCTGCTCGTCGTCTGAACAGCTAAACTGCCCGGAACAGCTTTTTCGACTTGATATCATGCCGGTCTCGGGCTCAGTGGCACCGGCTGCGGTCGTCTCTCAGTGTGCCCATCAGGCACATTGAGCCGCCACCAACGACTCAAAATGCCTTAATCCCGGCCCGCTGAAAGTACACCAACCGCTTCAGCTTGTAGCAGGCAGCCATCATTGTCATCGCAAAGTTGGCTCTCGCCTGGCCCACTGTGCGGATCAACTTGCCCCCCATCTGATCGATGCTGGCGAACACATGCTCGACGCGGGCACGAGTTTTGGCGATCCGCTTATTGCGACGTTGTTGGCACTCCGATAACGGTTTCTGGCGGTGGCCTTTGCGCTGAATATGGTTGCGGTAGCCGTGCTCTTTCAGCCAGGCTTCCCGCTCGGTCGATGGGTAACCGCGATCGGCATAGACGTCCTGACTGGTGTTGTACCGATCAAGAACAGCCTCGAAGTGCTGGCTGTCATGCACTTTGGCGGTGTCACATTGAAAACGCCGGATCACCTTGTACTTGGCATCGACGTTGATTGAGAGTTTGTAGCCAAAATGGCTTTTCCCGTGCTTCTTCGTCCAGCTGGCATCGGTATCCTTTTGCCGTCGTTTGGCGGGCTTCCAGTCGGCTGGCATGGCTTTTTGATCCAGCAGCTCTTTGTCACTGCGTC
>NZ_LIQF01000033.1 GCF_001418205.1 Marinomonas fungiae
CGATACCAGGAAGCACAGATCTCGGTAGAGAAGCGGGACGATTGGCTCTCACATTCCTTCGAAGAATACAGCGTCGATAATGCTACAGTGAGAGAAATCGATGAAGTCATCAATGTGCCAAGTATTGGACCTGTCGTGGTGACTCGTCACGCGCTAGAACGATTCGTAGAACGGTTTGCAGACAGTGTACCTAAGCATCCTTGGAAGGCTTTGTGCTCAAAGCTGCTATGTTCGGGGCTAACTAAAACTCAGTTGCCAGAAAACGTCGCTATCCAAAAAGCAAAGAAATATGCTCAAGAGGCCGAGTTCTGGCAGCATGTGGGGAGCAAAATGCACTTTGTTATGGTTCCCGGTGACTCAATGAAAACGTTGGTTACGGTTTTTGCAGTAAAGTGAGCTAACGTAGTATTCGAAGTTTCTGAATATTGCTTTATGTGCCAGAAGTAGACGTTAGAGGTCTACCTTGAGCACTGATCTGGTCGATTCATCTTTTCCTTTTTTGAACTGCACGATCCATACGTTTTCAGTTTTTCTTTGTGATGGTTGCCTGAATTTCAAAAATCCTATATATTTTTTAGTGGCGCTAGCCACACTTGCACACGAGTGAAAAACAGCAAATTGACCTGAAAAGGCGTATAGAGAACCCAATATTTACTTAAATTTTAATTATACATACATGGCTTGAGAGATCATGTTGTAATCGTGTGTAGCAATGATTGATAACGGTTAATAACTGTCTCAAGCATATGGATATGTATATGAAAAGTTTAAAACCCATCATTTTTACGGCTCATTCTGAGTTAAAAACAGCAATTCCATCAATAAAGAAAAGCCATTTATACGAAGCGTTCGCAGCATTTTGCGGCTTTAAAAGCTACGCGGCATTTCAAGTTGCCTCTGAATATAGAGTTGAAAACCTTGAGATCGCAAATAGACAGTGCTTTGAGCGCTTGCAAGCTTTGGATTTTGATGCAGGTGTTACGCTTCAAGTATGCCAGCGAATCCAGCAAGCTTGGGAGCAATTTAACATTATCTCTTTAGATGATGTTTATGCATTTTATGCTGAGGCTTCTTTTGAAAAAGCATTAGGTGAAACACGAATGCTAGGTGTTTTAACCTCATTCATAGATGCAAATGACTCAGAAGCGATATTGGTTGGTCTTGTTGTAGCTGCGACATTATTGGCTGAATATGAAGACAATCCGGATAACAGAAGTGGCGAGTTCTGGTATAACAAAAAACTAGCTGGTCATTCGCTTAATGTAATTCAGTCTGACGTTGCTGAGCAATACCAGAAAATCGTCCATTATCGAGAGCTTTTAACGCTGGTATTAAAGAAATTTGAAAACAGTAATGATGCGGTATTTCCAATTCCTTCATCGTTGAAACCAATCTATGATCAATGTGGTGACGGCCATAGCCACTGCTGGAGTGGCTATTTTTATGATGATCCTTATGTTGTGATTGAGGCTATTGGATATGCTTTGCATTGTCATGACGAAGATGAGCCAGTAATCCCAATTAGTTTTTATCTTGATTGGCTAAAAGCTGAAATGATTGTTGCTCCGTCACGCGAAGGGTTGATTGAAATAATCGAAGCTACGATTAGTGAAACTGAAAAGTGGTTTTGGTATTACGTTGGTCTACAGGATGATATCGACGTAACCAAAGATTGTTACAGGGCAATCAATGCTGACACTGGTGAAGATTATGATGATTATGGGCCAGCAGTAGCTGTTGGCGATGACGGTGTAGCGCTTCCAATTATTTCTGACGACTTAAAACTTGAACTAAAAACTGTTGCTCAAAAGCTTATCTCTTAATCTTTGAGATAAAAGTGATGGCTATGCTGAGGCTTAGCCTTTCGCTCAAAGCGTAAAATCATATCTTTTGTTCATTAACGTTAGCTGTTGTTACTAGTCACAACAGCTAGTCAGAAACACACACGATTCCTTCATCTATCTGTTCAATCGCACTTACCGGGATCTTTAGCATGTTAGCTCTATGAAATTTTCTGGAGCTAACAATGAGAACCCCCTTGTTCCCTTGGTTCATCCTATGGGTGACCATCCCAATCATTATTTTCTTTCTATTCATCTTGCCCGCCCATGCCAGTGATGGACCGTTCTATCAACGTGGTCAGGAAGGCTGGTTTTGGTATCAGGTCATTCCTGAACCTGAACAGCCTGATGAGCTGATAGAGCCGGAAGCTGGTGTCATGGAGTCCAGTCAGGACGAGCTAAAGCCCTTCAGTGCTGCATGGTTTCGTGAGCACATGCAGTCGTTCATGGACAAGGCAATTGATGAGCCGACCAGTGAGAACGTCAGAGCCTATCTGTATCTTCAGCGCGTTATGATGGATAAGGGCTCACTATTTGCTGATGTTAGTCAGCAGGTGGTCATGGGCGATCCTGTTTTGGATGAAATCAGTCGCAGACCCTTGGCGACCTATGCTGCCAATCGGATGGACCGAGAAGCTGGCGCTCAACGTGCTGTAGCTTTAGGTGAAGTAGCAAAGCGAGCAGGCTTGTTCTTCTTCTATCGTTCGGATTGCCCTTATTGCCACGCTCAAGCGCCTATCATCGAATCAATGGCTTTGAACTATGGTTTCGAGGTGTTTGCTATTGCAGTCGATGGCTTGCCTTTACCTGGTGGAGAGTTTCCTAATTACAAAGTCGATTCAGGACAAGCTCAATCCTTGTCCGTTACGACTGTCCCTGCCGTATTCTTAGTTGATCCGCCTAATGTCATCACTCCGATTGGCCAAGGCGCAATGAGCCTTGATGAGCTCAATAATCGAATTATTCTCGCAGCCCATCAAGCCGGTTGGATTGACGATCAAACTTACTATGCCACCAGACCTGTTCAGCCCGGCGTGTCACTCGCGATGTCAGCCCAAGAGCTTAACGAGAAGATATTACAGGACCCTGAGTTCCTTGTTCGCTATCTGCGTGCACAAGGAGGGTTATAACGATGAAAAAAGTATTACGAGTATCGCTAATCGTCTGTGCGATTGGTTTTTCGTCTATGAGCCAAGCAAGCTTGCAACAGGAGATGAATCAGTTGTTTGGTTCAATGACCAACACCACTGCGCCTGGTGTATTCGAGAGTCAGCGGCGTGGCGTTATATCTGGCGGAAGTGTTGTTGTCCGTAACAGGATCATGAACGAGAACCTCGTCTCAATGGTGCCTCCGTCATTCCAAGCCGGTTGTGGCGGCATTGATATGTTCGCTGGAAGTTTGTCATTTGTTAATGCAGATCAGTTTGTTCAATTACTTCGCTCTGTAGCGGCAAATGCCAAGGGATACGCATTCCAATTGGCGCTCAGTGCTATGTGTGAGAAATGCTCCCAGCACATGGAGACTCTGCAAAAGAAAATCCAGCAGTTGAACGAGTATTTCGGCAATTCCTGTCAAATGGCTCAGGGAGTCGTGAACGATACCCTGGCTGCTTTTGGTAAAAAGGGGCAAACAGAAGCCAGCATGTTGAGCTCACTTAAAGGGGCTGGAGACGTTTTTACCAGTTGGAGTGAATCCAATGGTAAGAACCCATATGAGAACGCTTCGAGTGTCGCGGCATCTGATGTGAACAAAACGATTAAAGGTAATTTGGTTTGGCGAGCATTGAAACGTCACTCGGCATCAAGCTGGTTTGCATCGGGGGATGACCGTTTTCTTGAAGCGGTTATGTCGGTGACTGGTTCGATCATTGTTGGTGATCTTGCTAATGCCGCTGATGGCCAAGGTAAAGCCCCAAAACTGACCAGGCTGAATGGCAATAAAGTGACTATTGAGCATCTAATTCATGGCGGTAACGTCGCTATGTACCGATGTGACACAGTGACGCAAGACGGTTGTCTGAACCCAACAATCACTAACGTGACTCTTACCGGGTTATCAACTCAGGTAGAAAATTTACTTCTTGGTACAGGTTCTAGTAACGGCATTATTTTTAAGTTTGCTCGAAATACAGGGGCTGCTAGCACCACCGAAAAGGCTTTTATGACCTCGGCTCCTGCCAGCATTGGGGGCATGATTCGAACTCTTTCTGCATTAAATGAAGGGGCCGCTAGATCGTTTGCTTCAAGAGCGGCACCATTTATTGCTGTTGAGATGGCCCGAGCATTGGTTGAAGACATGCTCAATGCAGCTAGAAGTACCTCCGGTGTGGAAGATCATGCCTATGAGAAGTTATTAACGGAAGACCTTGAACGTGCACGTCGCCAAATCAATGAGGAATACGCCGCGTTGCAGCGAAGATACGGCTCAGAGCAAGAGTTGCTGGCACATTTTAACCAGGTGATTCAGACCATTCGCAAACAGCGTTATTACACCGTTAAATCTACGGCGCTGGGGGAATAGGTCATGTGGGAAATCTATTCCATCGGGGATTCGGCTTTTTTAGAGCAGGTCCTGAACGCTGTCGCGATGATCACTGGTACAGGCGATTTTACTTCAATGGTTCGGATTGGCTTGCTCATTGGGGTATTGATGGTCTCTGTTCAGGCCTTAATGCAAGGTGGTCGTGGGATTAACTTTCAACACGTTTTAGTCTCATGGCTAGTCTTTGCAACCAT
>NZ_LIQF01000034.1 GCF_001418205.1 Marinomonas fungiae
CGCTGGCAAAGAGGTCGTTTTTGATCGCGCTACGCTTCTTCATGGTACTGAACTATCGGGTGTTAGTGGTTGCTCGATACTATCACAGGGTTACCAGTGCTGTGAGCGAGGTTTTTCGAGGTGCCCAGTTAAATGGCTATGACTACTGTGTTTCTGATTTTGTCATCAGAATGGAAAACATCACAGTATGGTTAGCAGAGGGAAGGGTTTCAAAGGAGTTACTACAAAAGCTCATTACATCTATGATCATTGAGGAGGAGTATTCAGAAGAGTTGAAACTAGAGCTTCTTTTTGCTGTGGGGGATATTTAGTTTCAGAGCATCAGAAACGTTACGGTGGAGCTTAAAGCTGGCCTCGCCCCCTGTTGGGGACGGTGCCGTAACTCTTTCTACACATGGTAGATGAGATATGTGAACTGTAAGTACGCAAGGCAAATATATCAATATCAAATTGATAAATTGAGCCGATTTACATTGTCACTGCTCAATAGGTTGGAGATGGGATCTATGAACAAAACCTGCCAAATTTGTGATCAAGGGAATTTGAAAGCAATCGTCGAGTGGATTGATGTTGAGTGTGAAGGGCATTCAGGCAAGATCAAAAGCTGCTTGGCCAAGTGTGATTTTTGTGGCAGCGAGCAGGCCGGTACGACCGAGGCGCGTTTAAATAAGCGTGCCATGATCGCGTTTAAGAAAGAGGTGCAAGGCTTACTAACAGGTGAACAAGTCCGTGTTTTACGCAAAACGTAGGGTCTAAACCAAGAGCAAGCCGCAAAAGTTTTCGGTGGTGGCCCAGTTGCGTTCTCTAAGTATGAATCGGATGATGTCATGCAATCGGACTCGATGGATAAGCTGCTGCGTATGGCCGACGCATTTCCGATGATGCTAGAGAAGCTGATGCAAGAAGCGAGTGTAACCTCTAATAAAGAGTCTGTATGGGAAACTGTGCAGTATGTTGATTTCTCAGTGGCAGCTAAACAAAGCTTGAAAGTCGTGCGTTCTCATTCACTAAATGAAGAGATGGCCTATGGCTACTAAAAATAGTGCGAGCTTGCAAAAAGCGATTGATAACTTGTCTATTCAAGATGTCTATTTAAAGTCATCTCAAGCAGAATGCAGTGAGGATTTTGATCCTAAGCGCACTGAGCATACCGAGTTGCTTGTTCAACAAATGCATACCGTGCGCAGAGGCGAAGTGCTTCAGACGAATGAAGACGAGCTAATTTTAAAAGTGTATGTTCGTTTGGGAACTCGCTGGATTCTGCCTGTTGAAGACGATGACCCTGAAGTGAAAGCTTTTGTTGAGGCTGACTTTATTGCTGAGTATTCAATGGCTGAGTTGCTGGAGACGGAAGCTGTTGATGAGTTTTCGTTAAAAAACGCTAGCTTTCATGTTTGGCCATATTGGCGTGAGTTCTTAAGTTCACAGTGTGAGCGTTTACGCCTACCGAGAGTTGTATTGCCCGCCGTTCAATTTAATCGCTAGGAATATCTTGCTGAGCTAAGTGCTCGTTAAACTAGCTCAGCAGTTCTTACTCCCTTTCAAAAACTCTTCATCAATCTTCTTAGTATCAAAACCTTGTTCATCCCCACTCAGAATATTGCACAGAGGCAAGAAAGGTGGATGCATGTTTTCTTGGAAATTTGGAATCAATAAAGTGCTTTAAGCCCGCTAATAGTCACTCCATTTGCACCTCCAACTACTATCTGGCTCTTAACACAGAAAATTAGCGATTACAGATAGCGACTGCAGGGCAACTCTGAAGATACCATATCCACTGGATATTTAACCAGGAAGCATGATTATGAATATTAGTGTTTTTACGAGCTCGCTCGGATCTATCTCAGCGTTAAGACAAGCGTTTTCATCACTAGAGCTAAACACAGACCTAGTCGTTACAATTGAGCATGTGTTAGAGCAGCCTAGCAATGAATGCCACCTTACTGTATTCCACAGCACAGATGACGAAAACACCCCATTCTCCCCTACTTCACGCAAGCAATTGCTACTAACAGGGCAATGCTCAGCGCGAGAAATTCACCACGCCCTATCTATTGCTTTTGCGGAGTTCGACTATGAGCACCAGCAATTTTCTGATGAAAACTACATCGCTTTAGAAATGGTTCCTCAATAATCTGCTCATTTTTTGATTCCCCATGTCTGGTTTGGACAAGGGGAATCGCTAAACCGTAAAGATTTAGCAAAGATGCAATTTAGGCACTCGTAAACGGCATTTTGGCTCTTTCATCTCCCGCGACTTTTTATAGGCTCAACTTGCAACACAGTAGATCAACCTTGGGCCATTTCTTTTCAACCGCAGATTCTGCATTGACAGAATACGCCTCTTTAATTGCACATAATTCCAAGAGAACCTTAAGATGAACGAGCACACAAACTCATATTTAGAGTTAAAATCAGTTAAGACTTTAGCAGAAGAATTGTCAGCAGGAACAACACTTTGCATCTCTGACCCTGATTACACTCCACCAAAAACTAAAGATTTAGAATTGCTACTCAGTGATTCAGCTCTCACAACTGACGAAACTGCAGAGCTATTAGGCGTATCAGAAAAACTAGTGCAAGAGTGGCTGGCTAAAGATCCTGATGAATCATCGAGCATATCATACCCTGCCTGGCGCACTTTAATCCTAGAACTGGGCGTCAGCAAACCAGATATCAGTTCATATAAAGGCAAATGGTGGGTTATCAATATGTCTAAATTTGCTAACGACATGAGACACAATCCCGCAACTCCCATTTATAAAGGTCCATATGTCAGCTACAGGCAAGCCTGTAACATCGCTGAAAATAAAAATTCGAATTCATTCTATGATTATTTTAAGTTGCACTTAGAAAACGTTGAAGATGCTCCCAAAGATCCTGATGACTATGAATATTGGGAAGGTGTCTATAACGAATGGAATGAGTCAGAATGCGCTATGTATGATGCTATTCCCTCTGACGATTTAGACTTTCATGGTCTAGGTGATTTATTGGACTCAGAAACTAGCAACTAACTCTTCATCGCTCTTCCAATCTAAGGATACTACGAACAAGTCAGATAATTTCGCTCTGACTTGTTCTGTGCACCAACCACACTTCAAACATGCCTTTTAATCGCGATTTTTTCGC
>NZ_LIQF01000035.1 GCF_001418205.1 Marinomonas fungiae
GGGGGACCATCCTCCAAGGCTAAATACTCCTGACTGACCGATAGTGAACCAGTACCGTGAGGGAAAGGCGAAAAGAACCCCAGTGAGGGGAGTGAAATAGAACCTGAAACCGTGTACGTACAAGCAGTGGGAGCGGACTTAGTTCCGTGACTGCGTACCTTTTGTATAATGGGTCAACGACTTAATTTTAGTAGCAAGCTTAACCGTTTAGGGGAGGCGTAGGGAAACCGAGTCTTAATAGGGCGTTCAGTTGCTAGGATTAGACCCGAAACCGGGCGATCTATCCATGAGCAGGTTGAAGGTTGGGTAACACTAACTGGAGGACCGAACCCACATCCGTTGAAAAGGCTGGGGATGACTTGTGGATAGGAGTGAAAGGCTAATCAAGCTCGGAGATAGCTGGTTCTCCTCGAAAGCTATTTAGGTAGCGCCTCGCGTATTGCCATTGGGGGTAGAGCACTGTTTGGGCTAGGGGGTCATCCCGACTTACCAACCCCATGCAAACTCCGAATACCAATGAGTATGAGCGCGGGAGACACACGGCGGGTGCTAACGTCCGTCGTGAAAAGGGAAACAACCCAGACCGTCAGCTAAGGTCCCAAAGTTACAGTTAAGTGGGAAACGATGTGGGAAGGCTTAGACAGCTAGGAGGTTGGCTTAGAAGCAGCCACCCTTTAAAGAAAGCGTAATAGCTCACTAGTCGAGTCGGCCTGCGCGGAAGATATAACGGGGCTAAAACTGTACACCGAAGCTACGGGTTTACACTTTGTGTAAGCGGTAGAGGAGCGTTCTGTAAGCCGTTGAAGGTCAAGCTGTAAAGCAGGCTGGAGGTATCAGAAGTGCGAATGTTGACATGAGTAACGATAAAGGGAGTGAAAACCTCCCTCGCCGGAAGACCAAGGGTTCCTGTCCCATGCTAATCAGGGCAGGGTGAGTCGGCCCCTAAGGCGAGGCTGAAAAGCGTAGTCGATGGGAAACGGGTTAATATTCCCGTACCGATGTATATTGCGATGGAGTGACGGAGAAGGCTAGGCCAGCACGGCGATGGTTGTCCGTGTTTAAGGTGGTAGGCTGAGTACTTAGGCAAATCCGGGTACTTAAGGCCGAGAACTGATGACGAGTCCTCTTTTGGACGAAGTGGTTGATGCCATGCTTCCAGGAAAACCTTCTAAGCTTCAGATATACATAGACCGTACCCCAAACCGACACAGGTGGTCAGGTAGAGAATACCAAGGCGCTTGAGAGAACTCGGGTGAAGGAACTAGGCAAAATGGCACCGTAACTTCGGGAGAAGGTGCGCCG
>NZ_LIQF01000036.1 GCF_001418205.1 Marinomonas fungiae
CCAGTGAGATCTTATCTTGAAGGAGGCTTCCCGCTTAGATGCTTTCAGCGGTTATCCCGTCCGAACATAGCTACCCGGCAATGCCACTGGCGTGACAACCGGAACACCAGAGGTTCGTTCACTCCGGTCCTCTCGTACTAGGAGCAACTCTTCTCAAATCTCAAACGTCCACGGCAGATAGGGACCGAACTGTCTCACGACGTTCTAAACCCAGCTCGCGTACCACTTTAAATGGCGAACAGCCATACCCTTGGGACCGGCTTCAGCCCCAGGATGTGATGAGCCGACATCGAGGTGCCAAACACCGCCGTCGATGTGAACTCTTGGGCGGTATCAGCCTGTTATCCCCGGAGTACCTTTTATCCGTTGAGCGATGGCCCTTCCATACAGAACCACCGGATCACTAAGACCTACTTTCGTACCTGCTCGACGTGTCTGTCTCGCAGTTAAGCGCGCTTTTGCCTTTACACTCTATGCATGATTTCCGACCATGCTGAGCGCACCTTCGTGCTCCTCCGTTACTCTTTGGGAGGAGACCGCCCCAGTCAAACTACCCACCACACAGTGTCCTCGATCCGGATAACGGATCTGAGTTAGAACCTCAAACATACCAGGGTGGTATTTCAAGATTGGCTCCATGAGAACTGGCGTCCTCACTTCAAAGCCTCCCACCTATCCTACACAAGTAGGTTCAAAGTTCACTGTGAAGCTATAGTAAAGGTTCACGGGGTCTTTCCGTCTAGCCGCGGATACACAGCATCTTCACTGCGATTTCAATTTCACTGAGTCTCGGGTGGAGACAGTGTGGCCATCGTTACGCCATTCGTGCAGGTCGGAACTTACCCGACAAGGAATTTCGCTACCTTAGGACCGTTATAGTTACGGCCGCCGTTTACTTGGGCTTCGATCAAGAGCTTCGCTTACGCTAACCCCATCAATTAACCTTCAAGCACCGGGCAGGCGTCACACCCTATACGTCCACTTTCGTGTTTGCAGAGTGCTGTGTTTTTAATAAACAGTCGCAGCCACCTGGTATCTTCGACCGATCAGAGCTTACGGAG